>JAFLTO010000025.1 GCA_022510425.1 Muribaculaceae bacterium | reverse complement strand
CAAGCCTCCGGTCCTCTGGAAACCTCTCGGTGTGGAAGCCGTACACCTTCAAAAGGGTACTGCCATTCAGGATAAGTCCTTGCTCAAAGGTTGCTCGTGATACTGTCCCGAAGAACCGACAGGAGCCTGTCTCCTGACGCTACTACCCGCCGTTTGGCAACCACTGCTTGATATGTGCTTGGATTCTGTTCCCCATCTTTCAGTCCGGTGTTCGGCTCACAATTTTCAGGGTCGCCGCAGTATGGGGCTGGCATAGGAATCTTTTATATTCCTCGCTTAATTTGAACCCGTTATCACATGTCGGGTCAAGGTGCCGGTGGGGTAATCTCAGGAGCCAAACAGATAGAAATGGAAAAGTAAGTGCTCAAAACCCTTAAACCCTTATCCCTTACACCTTATCCCTTATTCCTAACGTAAGTTTGATGGGAGCACCAGCCATACAACGAATTCCAAAGCCGGTGGCTCTCAAGCCATCGGCCTTTGGCACTTTATCCTAAACCCTAAACCCTAAACCCTAAACCCTAATCTCTAATCGTTTTTATTCTTCTTCCGACACAGAGAAATTGCAGAGATATCGCATCAGATCAGAAGGGGAATTAAGATTTCTTTGTGAGAGCATAGCCTGCACCTCGGTGAAACTTTGTGCCGGATCACCTTCCCAATCATGGTTGTTGAAATAGAGAATTAGCGGCACACTGATCTTAGTGGGTCGTCTGCGATGCCAAGGTGTGACAAGATCGGTTGTGACAGCCATATTAATCATTAATTCCGATTTCCAAACATAGTCGGCAATTGGTGTGATGAGATGACGGTCTATCATCTCTATAGCCTTGATTTTTCCCTCATAATCACCCCGTAAGGAAGCCTTCAAGGGAGTGTCGACATATAATAATACGAATTCATTGGCCGGTATAGACTCTGTGGCCACCTTTGCTATAGTTTCCAGGATCTCAGAATCTGAAGAGCCTGGCGAATAAATATCCAAAGGCTTCAGAAAAGCGCATTTTGCCACTCCTCTCACCCATGCGGAAGTGGTTACACATACTCCATGACCGGAAAATCCCGGAAGAATGAAAGGTTTTAGAGAGGAATATTGGGAGAGAGGAATTGAATTGTCAAGACCGAACTCCATAAGTTCTTCCACCGCAGGCTCCCCTCTGTCGAGATCATAACCCAATAAAGCCAATAATGCATTCTTATGAGAGATTTCGTGACGCTCAGCAACTGTTGGGAAAGAAGTGATTTCACCTCTGCGAGCCAAGGTGTTCAAAGCCGGAATGTGTCCTACCACCAAAGGAGTCTCCTTTAGAGTCAAAGGATCGGGAAGGTCGGCCATCCCCGCTATTACTATCAGGATTGTATTCATTTGCAAATGCAAAAATAGATAAAAAATAAGAGGCGGTCAAATTGCAGAAAATTACCTAACTTTACATTAATTATAACAATAAAAACACCAAAACAATTATGAACACAGAAGAATTCACTAAAAGAATCAGAGAGGCTGTGGAAGAATACATCGATGGAGAGGAAAGTTACAGCGACGATGTGCAACTGGAAATTGACACCACCGACTGGAGTATGGATATAGCCGATCCGGAAAACGATCTGCCCAATTGTGATTACTATCCGATTATGGACCTGGTTAAAATGAGTGTTGACGAGCCGGGGAAATGGATTCCCGATGAATCGGCAATAGAGAGCATCGCCTCCGAATATGTTTTTACTTCGGATTGAATTCAGTAATTTTGCACTGTTTTAATCATTTCACTACAAACATTTAAACCCTACCACCTATGGCAACCACACTTACGAAGACTGATTTCCATTTTCCCAACCAAACAGCCGTTTATCACGGTAAAGTTCGTGACGTTTATACTATTGGCGACGACCTTATGGTGATGGTTGCCACCGACCGCATCTCGGCTTTCGATGTTATCCTTCCGGAAGGTATACCCTATAAGGGACAAGTGCTTAACCAAATAGCGGCTTATTTTCTTGATGCTTCAGCCGATATCGTTCCAAATTGGAAAATGGCAGTGCCTGATCCTATGGCCACAGTGGGCCTCAAAGCTGCAGGAGTTCCAGTGGAAATGATAATACGCGGTTACCTCACAGGAAGCGCCTGGCGTGAATATAAAGCCGGTGTAAGAGAGATATGCGGTGTGAAACTACCCGATGGTATGAGAGAGAATGAGAAATTCCCTGAACCAATCATCACCCCTACCACCAAAGCTGCAGAAGGTCATGACGAAAACATATCCCGTGAGGAGATAATCGCACAAGGCCTTGTAAGCGAAGAACATTATAAGGTGATGGAAGACTATACCAGAAAACTTTTTGCCCTTGGAACAAAAATGGCTCTTGAAAAAGGTCTGCTTCTTGTCGACACTAAATATGAATTTGGTATCCGTGATGGAAAAGTCTTGCTTATCGATGAGGTTCATACCCCCGACTCGTCCCGGTATTTCTATGCTGATGGTTATGAGGAAAGATTCGAAAAAGGGGAAGCCCAACGACAACTCAGTAAGGAATTCGTGCGCCAATGGTTGATTGAAAACGGATTCATGGGCAAAGAAGGACAGAAAGTGCCCGAGATGACACCCGAATTCATCCGGAGTGTTTCGGAAAGATATATCGAACTCTACGAACATATCACAGGCCACAAGTTCCATAAAGCTGATGAAAGCGACCTTGCCGACAGGATAAAAACCAACGTGGAAGCCTGCCTTATCTCACTGCGCAAAGACTTTTAAAAGGCGGCTCCCGATACATCGCTAAAAACAAAAGCTATGAAATCATTATATGTTTTCTTGATGTCAGCAACTTTGATGACCGGTGGTTTTTCCCTTCTTGCTCAAAATGATGTAGTGGTGGCTACAGATGCTTATACCTGGAAGGGAGACACTGTTTATCAGAATGAATTCAAGGCCTGGGCAGTGAGTCCCTATGAAATACAATCCACCTACAAGGGTCATCCGGGTTATTTCATGCCGATAGAGCAGACTTGGACAAAGAAAAATGACTTAAGTTCCTATCCTGTAGTGTCGGGAGGCAATCCATTAATGGAAGCTGTCTACAATATGGGCCTCGATGAGATGGTGAATGCAGTGGAACCGGACACCACTTTGCGCACAGGCAAAGAATGGGCCGGCGTTTGGACGAGAGACGTGAGTTATTCAATCATTCTGTCTATGGCTGCACTTCAGCCTGAAGCCTCTATGATTTCTCTTTTGAAGAAAATCAACGAAGAAGGCCAGATAATTCAAGATACCGGTTCCGGCGGTGCTTGGCCTATCTCAACCGACCGTATGATCTGGACTGTGGCGGCCTGGGAAATTTATAAGGTCACCGGCGACAAGAAATGGCTTGAAAAAGTCTACCCTGTTGTGGAAAGATCCTTAGCCAAAGATGCCAAAACCGTGATAAGCGAGAATGGGTTAGTGAAAGGAGAGACTTCCTTTATCGATTGGCGTGAACAGAGTTATCCGAAATGGATGCAGACAGCCGATATATCACAAAGCGAAGCAATGGGTACAAATGTGCTTTATGCTGCAGCTTTGAATTGTGCCTCACAAATGGCCGATGAATTAGGGAAAAAGCAGGAAGCCTCCGAATTCAAGAAAGCTTCCGATGAGCTTGCGGCAAATATCGACAAGACTTTCTGGATGGACGACAAAGGATATTACGGAATGTATACTTATGGCCGGGATAACCTTATACTGAACCCGCGTGCGGAGACCTTGGGTGAGGCTTTGGCTATACTTTATGACATAGCACCTGCTGAAAAAATAAAGAGAATTTCCAAGAATCACCCTGTCACGAAATATGGGGCACCTGTGTTTTATCCTCAGATAGCTGACATTCCCAATTATCATAACAACGCCTTATGGCCATTCGTGGCATCTTATTGGACTCTGGCTCAAGCTAAGGCCGGTAACGAGGAGGGAGTGCTGGAAGGTATTGGAAGTGTGATCAGACCGGCCGCTCTTTTCGCTACCAACAAAGAAAATCTCAATCTTGATAACGGAGATATATTCACAGAGTTGAATTCTTCAAATATGCTATGGAGTCTTGCGGGTAATCTGGCTTTGACAAATCAGATACTTTTCGGCATCCATTTTGAAAAGAATGGATTAAGGATTTCTCCCTTTGTCCCTGAAGTTTTGGGGGGAGAACGTACACTATCTAATTTCCCCTACCGCGGCGCAAAACTGAACCTTACGGTGAATGGCTATGGAGATAGTATCGTATCCGTCTCAATCAATGGTAAACCTCATCAATTTGGCAAGAATGGAATCCCATTGCAGGCGAAAGGAAACATTTATCCAATGTTGAAGGATGGTGAATTATTCCTTCCTTCAGAAATGATACAAGGGGATTTTAATGTAGTGGTGAATATGGACAATCAACCTATTCCTGCCATGAAGGTTAACAATGTGCAAAATATAAAAGCACCCTTGACACCCTATGCATGGTTAAGTTTTGATGAATCATTGCCTGCACTTTCCTCGCATCTGAATCCTATGGCAGAGAATCTTTTGCAATGGAATCCCATTGAATATATTGGTGAATACATAGTATTGAAAGATGGAAAGGAAGTGGCCAGAACGCGTCAGACATCTTATCCGGCTACAGAACCCGGAGAGTGGCAGGTGATTGGAGTTTCAGTAGATGGAGTAGAAGGATTTGCTTCTGAACCGAGAAGTAACCGGCCATCGAAGTTCTGGAATTTTGATGAAGAAACTGTAGTGGCATTATCTCCTGAGGTATCATATCCTGCTCAACAAATAAATGGATATAAGGGTAGAGGCTTCATAGAGACTGATAAGACGACTAAGCCTGTGGTGAAAAAAATAGACATACCTCATGATGGTGTTTATTCCATATCCTTTAGATATTCCAACGGGAATGGACCCGTCAATACTGAAAATAAGGCAGCTATACGCAGTTTGTATGTAGATGGTAAAGATGTAGGTACAATAGTAATGCCTCAGAGGGGGGTTGCCAATTGGGATGACTGGGGAAAGTCAAACACAGTAAAGGTAGCCTTGAAGAAAGGTGATCATACCATTACTTTGGAATATAATCCGGAAGATCAGAATATGAATCTGCACACCAATCATGCATTGATAGATGGAATTATAGTGGAGCAAGTGGGTGATTAATATTCATTAACAAATATTTGCAGTAATTTATAAGGATTGCCAATTTATTGATATTCAATAATTGGCAATCTTATTTTTATAAAAATCGGGGTTAAAGTAAGAATAAAATGATAAAATATTTGGAGAGGAAAGTAAATTGATGTAATTTTGCACTCGGGTGAGTCCTGCACGACTTGCTCCCCGTAAATCCCCCAGGTCTTGACCGAAGCAAGGGTAGCGGGTTGAGCTGTGCGATGTAGATCGCTCTCCCAAATTGCCTCTTTAGCTCAGTTGGCCAGAGCACGTGATTTGTAATCTCGGGGTCGTTGGTTCGAATCCGACAAGAGGCTCCAACAAGCTGCAAAGCAGCTTTGCGTTGAATGTTTTTCATAATTTTGTTTTGGCGGTATGTTTTTTTAAAGCATGCCGTTTTTTTTTAATTACCCTTATTACATATGTATACTTACAATATAACTTTTGTTGTGGCTCCTGATAGAGAGAAAGATCTTTTGGATTTTCTCAGAAATGATCTTATTCCTCAGGTTTTTAATGAAGAATCTCCTGCAAAAAGTCCGGAATTAAAAAAAGTGGTGGAAGCGGGAGGAGAAAAACCCGGGCCCGATCA
This sequence comes from Muribaculaceae bacterium, assembly GCA_022510425.1. Lineage (GTDB taxonomy): Bacteria > Bacteroidota > Bacteroidia > Bacteroidales > Muribaculaceae > Lepagella. Next base: position 12,259 of record JAFLTO010000025.1, on the reverse strand, counting down.
TGGATTAAGCATTGCTCTCTCGGCCACATTACCCACAGAAGAGACTGCACATCTCTGGAATGATCATACTCTTTTGGCCGCTCTTGGAGATTTTCATCTTAAATTCGGTGATCACGCATTATTTTTTGTTACTCTACTCGAAAATATATATATTTGAGAATGGAGTATGAAAAGATTATAATGGGGATTGACCCGGGCACCAACGTTATGGGATATGGATTGCTGGGTATTAACGGAAAACAGCTTACACCCATAGTGCTGGGTGCCATAGAACTCAATAAAGTGGGTGACCATTATTTAAGATTAGCCAGGATCTATGAGAGAGTGACGGGACTCATAGCACAGTACCTACCCGATGAACTTGCCATAGAGGCCCCTTTTTACGGTAAGAATGTGCAGTCGATGCTAAAACTGGGAAGGGCTCAAGGGGTGGCAATGGCTGCAGCATTGGCCAGAGATATTCCAATTGCGGAATATGCCCCTCTTAAGGTGAAGCAAGTTGTCACAGGCAATGGCGGGGCTTCCAAGGAACAAGTTGCCAACATGCTTTGTTATATCTTAAAAATGGAAAAAACTAATTTGCCCTCTTTGCTCGATGCAACTGATGCTATGGCTGTGGCACTCACTCATTATTATGAATCGCAAAAACCCAGTGGTGGCAGTGGTGCAAAAAATTGGGCTCAATTCCTCAAACAACACCCGGAAAGAGTTTTTAAGGGATAACGCGGAGGATAAGTAAGGATACCAAAATACAAATAATAATAACAATAACAACACTGTCATGGATAGATATAGAAAAGTGATAGAGGAAAGCAATGTTCCTGTCGACAAAGATTTTATAAAAAAAGCACTTGAAAAGATTTCAGAAAAAATTCCGGAGTTAAGAACCACGGATGTCTACACTCGTATTTTCAATTGTATCGATCTGACCACCTTAAACACCACCGATAGTCAGAACAGTGTGACAGGATTCATACAGAGAGTGAATGATTTCGACAATGAGTATCCTCAATATCCCAATGTAGCGGCTGTTTGTGTGTTCAGTAATTTTGCCGGCGTGGTTAAAACATCGCTTGAAGTGACCGGTGTAAAGACTGCTGTTGTTGCCGGTGGTTTCCCTTCAGGACAGACATTTACGGAAGTAAAAGTTGCCGACGTGGCATTGGCTGTATCTGAAGGTGCTGATGAAGTAGACGTAGTAATGAATCTGGGGATGCTCAGAGATAAAAATTATGAAGAGTTGTGCGATGAATTGATAGAGGTGAAACATGCGGCTAAAGATGCTCATATGAAAGTGATAATTGAGTCAGGCGCTTTGAAAGATGCGGAGCAGATACGCGACGCAAGCATTTTGGCTATGTATAGTGACGCAGATTTCATCAAGACATCCACAGGAAAGGTTTATGAGGGAGCCTCACCTGAAGCAGCGTATGTTATGTGTCAATGCATTAAGGAATATTACGAAAAGACAGGAAGGAAAGTAGGATTTAAGGCTGCAGGGGGTGTAAGGTCCGCTGAAGACGCTTTGATATATTATGCTATCGTGAAGGAAGTCTTGGGCGACGAATGGTTAAATAATTCCTTGTTCAGGATAGGAGCCAGCAGTCTTGCCAACGCAATTTTGGCAAAGATGCTTGACGAAGCTGAAGTGAAATATTTCTGAAGAAGAAAGATGTATTTATAGAATATATACTGAAAATGCGACTTTTAGTCGCATTTTTTTTACCAAGGATACATTATATCCAAATCTTCCAAAATAGAGAAGAAATCCTCTTCTGAGATTTTTTTGAAAGATTCGTAGAGCTCAGGATCAAGTTTAAAACCTTCCTGGGCCTCCTTTATAATATTCCCTAAAAGTTTACCGATAGTTTCCTTGTTAACGGTTTCATCGATAACAATTTCTTTCACCCAACACCAAGTCAGTCGTTCGTCAGTGAGGTCAACAACTTGGTATACTTCTACCTGTACCCCTTTAAGTAGAATCACAATATGGTATCCGGGTTCATATATATAAGCATCATTTGTCCATATTCCAATGCTCTCGCCATCTTGGTATTCTATGTCGAGATGATGCAGGGAATAGTCTTCCCCGAATTCAAGATAAACAGAGTCTGAGGGCGACCATATACCGGTTATATCTTCCGGTCTGCGAGGTTCATCGTCATTATTTTTGTTGCAAGCCGAAAGCCCGATAATAGTTGCGATAAATAGTGCAAAAAAAGGAAAATTTTTGACAAAATGACGCATAGCAGTTAGTAAAGAGGAGTGAGGTTAAAATATTGAGGTTAGTTTTAACAGAAAACAGGAATGTTGGGAATTTATAAATAAGGGTGCGTCTTTATTTATGACGCACCCTCAATAATATCGGGAAACGTATCTGTTCAATCTTTATATTTCTTGAAAATAATTGCTGCGTTATGACCTCCGAAACCGAAAGTGTTAGAAAGCACAGCATTTATATCACGTTTCTGAGCCTTGTTGAAAGTGAAGTTGAGGTTATAATCGATTTCAGGATCATTGTCCCCTTCCTCATGATTGATTGTAGGAGGCACGATACCGTCGTTCATGGCTTTGATGCTTAAAACTGCCTCTGCAGCGCCGGCAGCACCTAAAAGGTGACCGGTCATTGATTTTGTAGAGCTGAGGTTCATATCATAAGCATGCTTACCAAAAACATCTTTTATAGCCTGGATTTCACCTATATCTCCGATAGGAGTGGAAGTGCCGTGAAGATTTACATAATCGATATCTTCGGGCTTCATTTCCGCATCCTTAAGCGCATTCTCCATCACGAGTTTTGCACCAAGTCCGTCGGGATGAGTGGCCGTGATGTGAAAAGCATCGGCACTCATACCACCGCCTGCCACTTCAGCATATATATGAGCTCCGCGGGCTTTTGCGTGTTCCAATTCTTCAAGCACCAAAGCTGCAGCTCCTTCTCCCATCACGAAACCGTCACGACTTCCGGAGAATGGACGTGAAGCACTTTTAGGATCCTCGTTTCTTGTGGAAAGAGCTTTCATTGAATTGAAACCACCGACACCTGCAGGGAAAATTGCAGCTTCGGCACCACCGGTGACGATAGCGTCAGCCATACCGAGCCTTACCAGGTTGAATGCATCGATAAGAGCACTGTTGGATGATGCGCAAGCTGAAACTGTTCCGTAATTTGGACCACGGAACTGATGCTCAATGGAAATATGACCGGCGGCAATGTCGGAGATCATCTTTGGAATGAAGTAAGGGTTGTATTTCGGTCCTTGTTCCTGGCCATGGAGTGCGAAATATCCGGCCTCCTCTTCGAAGGTATGCAAACCGCCGATTCCGGCTGCGAAGATAACACCGATTCTGTTCTTGTCGAGATTTTCATCGTCAAGCTTGGCGTCATTTATCGCTTCATTGGCAGCCACCAACGCATACATAGCATAAAGGTCGAGGGTGCGGGCCTGTTTGCGGTCAAAATGCGCCGCCGGATCGAAATCCTTGACTTCACAGGCAAATTGGGTCTTAAACTTGGAAGCATCGAAATGGGTGATGGGTCCGGCACCGCTTTCCCCTTTCACCGCATTCGCCCAAGTTGTTTCAACGTCATTCCCCAATGGGGTCAAGGCGCCAAGGCCTGTGACAACAACTCTTTTTAATTCCATTTTTTACAAACTTCCGGGGATAGCCCCGTATTAAATTTTATTAGTTAGAGTGCTCTTCGATATATTTTACTGCGTCACCTACAGTAGTGATTTTCTCAGCTTCTTCGTCTGGAATAGTGATACCGAATTCTTTTTCGAATTCCATGATGAGCTCAACCTGGTCGAGAGAATCTGCGCCGAGGTCTTTACTGAATTCTGCTGTCGGAGTAACTTCGTTCTCGTCTACTGTGAGCTTGTCTACGATGATAGCTTTCACTCTGTCTGCTATATCTGCCATAATTTCAATTGTTTTAAGTATTTATAGTTTCTTAATGTCAATTTTTCAAGTGCAAAGTAATAGAAAAAAAATCAAACAATGAAATTTTTTGTTAAATATTGCACGAAAAATGCACTAATGTGCAATAAAAAGAAGGGTGCAAAGGGATAATGAATACAGGGGAGAAGTTGGTTAGACTGTCCAGGTTTCATGAGTCTTTAGAATCATATCCCTGAGATTGGAGAATCCTTTCTTGCTTCTCACTTCTTCCACTTGTTTCTCTACATCGGCTTCATATGTGGAACCTTCAACATCTCTGATGACACCTGTGGCTATTGGGAGAGATTGGCCATCCATCAATGCAAGTTCCCTTTGGAGGGTGTCGTCTTGACAATGAGCGTCGTGCACCAGGATATCATCCATAGTAATACCGTTTTCACCGATAGTGACAGCTTTGAGGGAGAATCCGTTTTGCACGAGTCCTTTGTTTTTATCCTTGCCAAAGATCATCTTTTCATCATGCACAAGGTGGATAACATGTTCGTCTCTGGTTTCTTTATCCGTGAACAGAGAATGGATACCTTGATTGAAAATGACACAATTCTGAAGGATTTCCACCACGGCAGTTCCTTTATGTTTTGCGGCAGCAACCATTATTTCGCGGGTGACATCAAGAGTGACATCAAATCCCCTGGCGAAAAATTTGCCACGGCATCCGAAAACCAATTCAGCCGGAATAAAAGGATCTTCTGTGGTGCCATAGGGTGATGATTTAGAAACAAACCCACGATCTGAAGTTGGAGAATATTGTCCTTTTGTCAAACCATAAATTTTATTATTAAACAAAAGGATATTAATATCGATATTCCGTCGGAGCGCATGAATAAAATGATTGCCACCGATGGCCAATCCGTCACCATCCCCGGATACCTGCCAAACGGTGAGGTCCGGACGAGCAGTCTTGAGTCCGGTTGCTATGGCTGCGGCACGACCGTGGATTGTGTGCATTCCGTAGGTGTTCATATAGTAGGGAAGACGCGAAGAGCATCCGATACCTGAAATCACGGCTGTGTCTTTAGGATCAACTCCTACTTCAGCCATGGCTTTATGCAAGATGTTAAGAATAGCATGGTCACCGCATCCCGGACACCAGCGTGCTGCCTGTTCGTTCTTAAAATTGGCTGCTGTATATTGTGTAGTCATGTCGTTATTATGGTTGGTGTTTTTGTGTTGTTATTGCTCTTGACACAAATGTTTTTGAACTCCATCGGTTATCTCTTTCACCATGAAAGGCTGGCCTTCAATTTTGTTTATGCGCAGGATTTCCTTGCCCGGAAGATGCATTTGCAGATAATCAGCAAACATACCGGTGTTGAGTTCAGCCACAATAATATTTTTATATTTCTTGAGTGTCTCGAGGGCATTTTTTGGCAACGGGTTGATATATCTGAATTGAGCCACCGCAATCGGCGTGCCTTCAGAATTCAATTCTGCGGCAGCAGAAAGAATATGGCCGTATGTTCCACCCCATCCCACGAGAATTGTGTCGGCATTCAAATCGCCTTGCACCTCCAGTAAGGGGATATCGTTGGCAATACGCGCCACTTTTTCCCTGCGGGTTTTCACCATAAGCTCATGGTTGGGTCCGTCTGTTGAAATCACGGAAGTATTATAATCCTTTTCAAGACCTCCAACACGATGCATTGCGTTTTGTGTTCCCGGTATAGCCCAGTATCTCACTTTTGTATCTTCATCTCGGTGGAAAGGTTTCCATCCCTGTTGAAGCATATCACTGGTAACGAAATGAGGTTTAATTTCGGGATAATCCTTTTCTTCAGGCACTCTCCATGCAGATGAGCCATTTGCGATAAAGGCATCTGTCAGGAGTATCACGGGCGTCATATGTTCAATTGCGATTCTTGCAGCCTCGAAAGCCATGTCGAAACAGTTGGTAGGACTTGTGGCCGCCACCACGCAAATAGGGCTCTCTCCGTTGCGTCCATATAAAGCTTGCATAAGGTCGGTCTGCTCGGTCTTTGTAGGGAGGCCGGTTGATGGTCCTCCACGTTGCACGTCCACAATCACTAAAGGAAGTTCTGCCATTACTGCCAAACCTATTCCCTCACTCTTTAAAGCGAGCCCGGGGCCGGAGGTTGTGGTCACGGCTAAATGTCCGCCATAAGAAGCCCCGATAGCGCTACAAACTCCCGCTATTTCGTCTTCCATTTGGCAAGCCTTCACACCCAGATCTTTTCTTTTGGCAAGTTCATGCAGGATATCAGTTGCCGGAGTAATTGGATATGACCCTAAGAAAAGAGGACGATGACTCTTTTCGGAAGCCATTATAAGACCCCAAGCAGTGGCCGTGTTTCCGTTAATATCAGTATAGATACCGGCTTTGGCTGTTTCGGATTCGATTCGGTAGGTTGACATTCCGGCGTGAGTGTTGTGTCCATAGTCCCAACCGGCTATCACTACCTTTTCGTTAGCCTCATAGATTGCAGGTTTTTTCGCGAACTTGGCTTTAAGTTTGGCAAGTACTTTATCCACAGGACGGTCAAAAAGCCAGCAAATAAGACCCAAAGCCAACATATTCTTGCATTTCATTATACTCTTATTGTCGAGACCTGAATCTGCAAGGGTATGCTTTAACAGTGTCGTCATAGGCACCAGCAATATTCTATCAGGGTCTATGCCCAGCTCTTGGATAGGATCATCCGTTGTGTAAAGAGCTTTCTTAAGGTTGGCATCAGTGAATGAATCCGCATCACAAATGATAATGCCGCCGGGTTTCAAGTATTGAAGGTTGGTTTTTAAAGCGGCCGGGTTCATGGCCACGAGCACATCAGCCTGATCGCCCGGAGTGTACACTTCTTTTCCTACACTTACTTGAAAGCCGGAAACCCCGCTAAGAGAACCTTGAGGGGCACGAATTTCAGCAGGATAATCAGGAAAAGTTGAAATCATATTTCCTTCGCCGGCCGACACATCAGAGAAGATATTGCCAACCAATTGCATACCGTCGCCGGAGTCGCCCGAGAAACGGATCACAACTTTATCTATAGTCTTAATTTTCGGATTTTCTGACATTGAAAATATTTAGTTATATAAGGAATTTATATTTGGTATAGATTTAAGGTAAATTATGGGCAAATTTACAATTTGTTTTTGTGATTACAATTTTTTTAATAAAAAATATAGAGTAAAATCCGCTGACTACGCTATATTGACGTTACATCTTATACCGTAAAAGTCAAAAAATTCAATTTCTGTAATGAGGATGATGATCCAAGAGTTCACGGCGTAGTCGAGAACGGTCTAAATGAAGGTATAATTCAGTTGTGGATATAGATTCATGTCCCAACATTTCTTGGATTGCACGAAGATTGGCACCCCCTTCTAAAAGATGAGTGGCGAAAGAATGACGAAGAGTGTGAGGACTTACATTCTTTTTTATTCCGGCAAGAGCCGCCAACTCTTTGATAATATGAAAAATCATTACTCTGGTCAAAGGTCGCCCACGTCGGTTAAGAAAAATAATATCGTTTCCTTCTGGTTTGACATCCATAAAGTTTCTCTGTTTTAGCCATGCTTCCAATAGATCGGCAGCCACCGGAGATATGGGTACCAATCTTTCCTTACTTCCTTTTCCCTCCACGATCAAAAGCCTCTCTTGGAGATCAAGGCGAGAAATGCGAGCGTCTATCAATTCTGAAACCCGTAGCCCTGACCCATAGAGAGTTTCAATAATAGTATGGTTCCTAAGACTTTCATTCTTTTCGTTGGGTATGGCTTCAATCATAGCATCTATTTCCTTCACGCTCAACACGTCGGGAAGTTCTCTTGATAACTGGGGTGATTCAAGAAATTCTGCGGGACTTATTTCTATATAGCCTTCAAGCCTCAGGAAATTGAAAAAAGATTTAATACCGGATATCATGCGGGCCTGCGATCTCGGGGCTATTCCTATTTCATGAAGTGTTATCAAAAACTCATGTAAATGTTGGAGTGTGAGCATTTCAATAGGAATATTTTTTTCACTAAGAAAATTAGCAAGATGTCTCACATCCTTGCAATAAGCCAAATTTGTGTTCCCTGAAAGCCCTTTTTCCAGAAGTAAATGAGCCTCGAAATCTTCGATAAGTTTTTCAATGGGTTTTAAATCACGCTTCATAAGGCACCAGGGTTGATGAGAGCTGAGGATTAGAGTATTGGTATTAGAGATTTATGGAATATGCCACATATTCCATTTGTGGACGTGGAATTAAAAGTATTTTGGAAGAACCGGTAAACAATACTCCATGCTTTATGGGGATTTCCAACAACTCTCTTATTCCCGGGGAAGGATTGATAGCGAATAAGGGCACGTTTTTTTCTATTGCATTTTGAATAAGCATTGAGTCAATCATTACTCCCGAGGGTATAATCATTAGATCTCCTTCCTTAAAAGAAATACTTGAATTTGACTCATAACAGTAATAAATTATTTTCAAGGCCTTAGCCACACTCTGTGCTTCCGGATACTTTTCCTTATATGTGATTATTCTTTTAGTTTTAAGAAAAATTGCGAGACGGATCAGAAATTTTGCCTCACGGAAAAAAGAAACCCTCCTTGTTTTCAAATTTCGGTTGAAGGATTCAAGTTGATGATAGGCATAATATCCATAGTTTCCCGGTTTCAACACTTCAGTGACAAAACGATATGCATAGGGTGAATGCACTCCATACCCTTTGGAATGTCTCCACCTGATATAGCGATGAAATAAAGTAGCCAAATTATGCTTCATTTTCTTTTCTCCAAAGAGGAGAAAAAGCATGATATCCCCAAAGACTTAAAGCACCGGCGCAAATTAACCCTATCAGGCAAAGAGACACGATAGCCAGGGCATTTGTGGCTTTAAGAGATTCAGGATCGAACACGAATTCAATGTTATGTTCACCGGCAGGAACTTTTATAGCTCTCAATACGTAGTCCACCCTTCCGATTGGAGTTTTTTCTCCATCTATAGTAGCAGTCCATCCCCAAGGGAAGAACACTTCGCTAAATACAGCTATATTCTCTTTAGAAGAAACGGCATGGTATTTGAGTCTGTTGGGAGCATATTTTGTTTCATAGATCGTGTCGCGGGGAGCTGGTGGAGTTGCATTTCCCAACACGTATTCGAAAGTTTTGTCTGCAACAGCAAACATGCCGGGATTGATTGTATCAAGGGCAGTCATTTCTTCATTTGGGGTGTCGACGTAAGTTATTCCATCAATAAACCAAGCGTTACCCAATGCATCCGGATTCACTTCGTATTGGTCACCACTCAAAATATATTTAGCGTTCAACATATTCAATACAGCAGGATTCCCCTTTGAAATCTGATGTGTTATTAAGTCATTGTAACGTGTTAGTTTCGCTGCGTGATATCCACCTATAGTTTTATGGAAGTAAGAAGATCTGGCTTCATTGAAACCCGGGATATCCAGAACCCTATAGTTGGAGGTGTCTTTCAAGATAGCCTCATCAGCTGCAGTCATGGCAAAGACTTTATTGTTTGAAACAGCCGGTGAGAAGTTTTCTGAATTAACATATCTTTTGTTGAGAGGATAAAGATCGATCACAGCAAGAACAGTGAGACAGCATACAAAGAAGGGAGCGTTACGGAAAATACCTTTAAGCCATAACATTATGAGGCAGAACCCAATGATAATGAAAACCAATGATCGAAAACTGTCAGCGGAAACGAGGCTCAGGCGGCTTTCGGAAATTGCATTTATTATACGTGCATATTGAGGATTTCCAAACACACCTTGTTGCGACAACTGCTGTGTTTCATTGGCACTGAAAGGACTTCCGAAAATACCCGGACTCACCCATCCCATAAAGCAAATGAGAGCGAAAATGCCAAAAATAGTATAGAGCGTCCACTTATATTTTTCAAGAAAGTTTTCAGTCTTTATAATCTTTCTCAAACACATGGCGGCAAGCAGAGGAACAGTGAACTCCACCACCACCAAAAAGCTTGAAACGGTTCGGAACTTATTATATCCCGGGAAATAATCAATAAAGAAATCGGTGAGAGGATTGAAATTATGTCCCCAAGAAAGCATAAGCGCAAGAACGGAAACAGCAAACAGGGCCCATTTGACGGGACCATCCACCACAAATAAAGCAAGGATAGCCAAGACAAATATAAATGCCCCCACATAAACGGGGCCATTCGTCATCGGTTGATCACCGAAATACTGCGGGAATTGTCCCATTATCATTCTTTCTTCTTGGGTGAGAGGAGTGTCTTGAGCCTTGGCTGTTTCTCCACTGCTAAGGATAACATTTTGCCCCGCAATGGGTTTTAAAGTTGCTCCTCCCTTAACGTTAGGGATCAGGAATGTCATTGATTCATCCACTCCATAGCTCCATGCCGTGATGTAATCCTTGTCGAGACCGGTGGCTTGATTGCCTGATTCGGAAATGAGATCGGTGGCTTTGCCTCTGATTGTTTCTTGTGCGTATTGCCATGAGTTATATAGATTGGCACTATTGGCACCCACGGCAAATATACCCGCGACAATACAACACACCGTAGCGATTGCCCAGCGTTGCATTTGGTTCTTCTTTAAAGCATTCCAAAGCCAAGCAAGCACAAGAAAGAATATCACGAAACAGAAATAATAAGTCATCTGCGGGTGATTGCTTTGGAGTTGAAGTGCTCCGAATAATGCAGTTAGAGCGGTTCCGGCAATATATTTTCCCCGGTAGTATAAAGCCATCCCTCCTATAGTTGGAGGAACATATGCAAGAGCCAGAAATTTCCAGATATGACCGGCTCCAATTATAATGATGAAATAGGTAGAAAACCCCCAGGCCACAGATGCAAAGAGTGAAGTATACCATTTGAATTTCATGCAAAGACACATGATGAAAAATCCCACCATCATAATGAAAAGCAGGTTACAAGGAGCGGGCAACCAGAGAGAATAGACCTTCGCTACTCCGGCCAGCACATCGTTGGCCGGATAGGATGGAGCTATCTGGAAATTTGGCATGCCGGAGAACAGTGAATTGGTCCATCTGGTGCTTTCGCCGGTTGCTTCTTTGAATGCGAGACCTTCCTGTCCGTTTGCCATGCCTTGTAAAGTATCGGCCTGTTGCAACACATTTCCTTCCTGGGCATCCGGGAAGAAAAAGAAGAAGGCTACTACCGCCAAAAGCAGAGCAGCCAAAAAGGAGTAAATATAATTTCTTTTAATCATATTTTATGGTCATCATCCACAGGGATGTTAATCTGACGATTCATACTTTGTTCCAAAGAAATCAGTGTCTCAGTTTCCGTCACCCCGGGAATATGTTGGATTTTATCATTAAGAAGTCTCATCAGATGTTGATTATCCTGAGCATATACTTTAATTAACATGGAGTAAGGCCCCGTGGTGTAGTGACATTCCACCACTTCCGGTATATTTTCAAATTGCTTTACCACTTCTCGGTACATAGATCCCTTTTCCAGACTCACACCGATATAAGTGCATGTGTTATAGCCCAAAATTTTAGGATCTACATTATAGCCTGAGCCGGTGATTACATTCATCTCAATGAGACGCTGAATTCTTTGATGTATGGCAGCCCGAGACACTCCGCATTCCACAGCTACATCTTTCGATGGTATGCGTGCGTTGTTCATTATTATGTTCAGTATCTTTTTGTCAAGATTATCAATTTTTTCCATGATGATTTATAGGTATTTTACGCAAAATTATTATTAAATTTGGTAAAATGCAACCAAAATGCCATAAAATAACAAAAAAGGAGATCGATAATGAGTAAATTTAAAGAGGATTGATTCATCTGCTCGAAGAATACCAAAGCGCCAAAGCCGATGGCGAGGGAGCCATCGGCTTTTGGAATTCGTTGTATGGCTGGTGCTCCCATCAAACTTACGTTAGGTATGAGGGGTAAGGTGTAAGGGATAAGGGTTTAAGGGTTTTGAGCACTTACTTTTCCATATCAATCTGTTTGGCTCCTGAGATTACCCCACCGGCACCTTGACCCGACATGTGAGAACGGGTTCAAATTAAGCGAGGAATATAAAAGATTCCTATGCCAGCCCCATACTGCGGCGACCCTGATATTTATGAGCCGAACACCGGACTGAAAGATGGGGAACAGATTCCAAGCGCATATCAAGCAGTGGTTGCCAAACGGTGAGGATTAGCGTCAGGAGACGGGCTCCTGTCGGTTCTTCTGGACAGTATCACGAGCAACCTTTGAGCAAGGACTTATCCTGAATGGCAGTACCCTTTTGAAGGTGTACGGCTTCCACACCGAGAGGTTTCCAGAGGACCGGAGGCTTGCGTAACCGCATCGATCACA
>JAFLTO010000024.1 GCA_022510425.1 Muribaculaceae bacterium | reverse complement strand
CCACCTCGAAAACTATGTCACCGAGAGCCATCTCCGGATGCTCTTCTTTCATGGCAACTGTTCTACGGTAGATCTCTTCATACATTTTTCTCTTTTCCGAATGCATACCCTCGAGTATTTCGCTACCGGTTCTCTCGTTTTTCATCATTAGGGAGATGATTCTTGTGGCTCTCGCCTCGCTCACCCAGAAACGTGGAGCAGGAGCTTCGGCGGCATCCTGGAATGCCTTGATTTTTGAGATCTGCGATTGACGTGCAAGTGATTCACGGAAGTTTTTGAGCAGACATTCGCTGCGGTGTGAAGCGAATTCACAGATAGAATTTTTCTTTTTCATATGTTTTTTATTAGCTGATAGTCGATCCTATGGAGAAGGGGATTGGGTATTGGGTATTAGGTATTAGGTATTGGTGGGTCCACGCCTTTTCAGTGGCGGAGCCACTCCACATTGTTAACCCATTGGTCGATATGAGTATCGCGAATATCGAGCTGTGGGTATCCGGACTCGGTATCCCCCTCTCCTCAGTGGCGGAGCCGCTGAACTGCCAACAAAATCCTGACATACGGGGCAGAAAGATAGGAACATGGAGCGGGACTATTCACCACCTCGAAAACTATGTCACCGAGAGGCATCTCCGGATGCTCTTCTTTCATGGCAACTGTTCTACGGTAGATCTCTTCATACATTTTTCTCTTTTCAGAATGCATGCCCTCGAGTATTTCGCTACCGGTTCTCTCGTTTTTCATCATTTGGGAGATGATTCTGGTGGCTCTCGCCTCGCTCACCCAGAAACGTGGTGCGGGAGCTTCGGCGGCATCTTGGAAAGCCTTGATTTTTGAGATCTGCGATTGTCGTGCAAGTGATTCACGGAAGTTTTTGAGCAGACATTCGCTGCGGTGTGAAGCGAATTCACAGATAGAATTTTTCTTTTTCATATTATTTTATTTATTCGATAAACCCTAAACCCTAAACCCTAAACCCTAAACCCTAAACCCTAAACCCTAAACCCTAAACCCTTCTCAGTGGCGGAGCCACTCAACATCGTTAACCCATTGGTCGATATGAGCATCGCGAATATCGAGCTGTGGGTATCCGGACTCGGTATCCCCCTCTCCTCAGTGGCGGAGCCACTGAACGAGGGATGGTGGTGGAGGTGGCTGTTCCTTTGATCCTATGGCTCTACACTCGCTACACTCGTTCCGACCCATAGGTTACTTTTATGCAGGCGTTCCACGCCTCATACCTAATACCTATTATCCCTAATACCTGTTTAGTGGCAGAGCCACTGTATCTTTTAGAAATGATTTGCAAAATTATAGCATAGTTTTGCAAAATGCAAATAATTGCTTTATGTTATAAAACATATGTAAAATTTATTTGATAATATGTAAAGATAACATAGGCATTGTTTTTATCCATTATAATTTTGCACCGGCATTTCAATAGTAAGAGCATAGAGCGTAGAGCATAGTGCATAGAGCATGGTGCATACTTTTTATAATACTTTTTTTCAGTCAAATGCACTTACATCAAAGCTGTGCTCTGTGTACTGTGCACTGTGCTCTCTACTATATGCTCTATGCACTGTATTCTTAAAACAATCCACCTATGAAAACAATCAAAACATTGCTTAAAGATTTCCTTAGTTGGAGAATCTCAACTTCAAAAGAAAAGAGCCTCAGCCCGCAGTGCGGGGAGACTCAAAACACCATCAACCCTCAAAACACTAAAAACTATGAAACAGCGAATCAAGAAAATCCTGGAGATAATAACGTGGTTGATACCACTGATCCGGGAAGTGTTGAAAACCCTGAAACAAATTCCGAATCAGAACCCGGATCAGAATCAGGATTAAATCCCCAATCCCCCATCCCCACGGCTCAAGACCCGTGGGCTAATCATATGCAGGCGTTCCACGCCTCATCCCCAATCCCTAATACTCAATCCCTTAAAGCAGCCTATGAACAAGGATTGATCGACGGAAGGAACTTAGTGATTGAGGAAACCTATTTCCCGAAAGGTGATGACGGTATACCTCATTTCAGGGGTAACCCTTCCTTAGCCGATCCTATGGGTGACATCTTCTCAATGGCACGCGAAGCATAAAATACCATGCACTGTGCTCTGTGCACAGTGCACTTAAAAACACAATTTATGTACAAAAACGAATCACAAGACAATGAGAGCGTAAAGCTCGTGAGCGGTGAACCCACAATGAGCGAGGGTACCGCAGGACTCAAGGACATCGCAGCCGGTCAACCGGCCACTGTAAGTGGCTCGGCAGACGCCACAGGCGGTATTAATGCCGGAAATTTCATCGACACGGCCGTAGACGACCGCCTCTTCCGTTTCAACAACGAAGACACCCCGTTGATGAACCTCATGCTCAAAGCAAAGAGAGTGAACGTAAACAGTCCCGAACTAGACCATTACATGATCGACGAGGCCAAGTCGGTGGTAGTGACAAACGGTGTCACCGGCGGCGGTAACCGTGCTGCCTGTCTGCTGCCTCTCTCCGAATCGGATGCCAACGCTCTGAGGCCCTACACCACTCTGCTGGTGAAAGGCGTGAACGGTTTCGATCCTTCTGGACAGAATGAAACTCCCGGCAAAGACCTCATGCTCTTTGTTACAGGACAAGACGGTTCCACAGGTTTTCCGGTGGTGAGAGCCGTGAACGGCCGCAAGACATCTCCCGAAGATGAATACGGAATCGTGCCTTCAATCCCTTCCGGCACAAAGATAATTATCCTTGCCAATTCGCTTTACGAAACCCAGAAGGAAGTGGATCCCGACCTCATACTTCCGCAACCCACACGCATATATCTCCAAAAGAGGGGGATGAACCAGGTGGTGAGCGATTATTTCGAGAGTCAGAAAAAGCGTATGCCATTCTCACAGGCCGTAATAGCCGAGCAGGCCATCGCCAATTTCAAAGTGAGAGGCAACCGCACCCTCTGGGCCGGAAGAGCCGGGAAGTTCAAGATGCAGGTGCCCAAGATGGGTATGCAGTATGTCTACACCACCGAGGGGCTCCGCTGGCAATTCCACAGAGAACTTGAGGAACCCGGCAACTGGACGGTAGACAAGATAATCGGTATGGCAAAGATGTTCTTCACGGGCGAAGACGTGCCTAAGAGTGCCATACTTCTTGCCGGGAAAAATCTCCTCGAGGCTATACAGAAGATCGACTATTCAAAGCATCCCGAGATACATATCACCACGAAGGTGAACACCGTGGGATGGACCGTCACCAATTTCCACACAGTGTTTGGCGACATCGAGATAAAGAGGGAACCAACCCTCGACCGCCTCGGATGGAGCAATTCAGGAGCCTTGATAGGTGAGAACCGTCTGGTGCACTACGTCTACAGTGAGGAACATTCTTTCGCCGACAGGGTGGAAGGTGAAGAGGCCACAAGAAAAGGACTTCTTATCTGGGATGCCGTGGCCCTTAAAGGCACCTGCCACCTGTGGATAAACGGCGAGGGACGACAGTCTGAAAGCGGTGCAAACATCATCAAGATGTGGGAACAATCCACAGCTCCCGCCGAAGAGGATATCAAAGACGGCATGACACTCTATCTCACAGTGGATTGCCCGGGAATCAACCCTGCCGCAAAGGCCGGTCAGCTCTGGCGTGCCAACGGAGGCGGCAGCAGTGCCACCTGGTCTCAACTACAAGGAGAAGTGTGAAACTAAAGTTAAAACTATGATAAGAAAAACTTACGCAGCAAGAGGTCTGCTCGACTTCCAGATGGCCATAAATGTAGGAGGGGCCATCTTAAGAATCCTGTTCTCAGGAGGTATGATGGGCGCTAACGGGGTGATTTCCGCGAAATACACCACCGACAATGAAGCATTGCATCAGATTATCGAAAATTCGGATCAATACAAAAAGGGACGTATTTATCTCTTTGAAACAACAGTGATTAAAGACCCCAAAAACGTTAGAAACGCTAAAAACGTAAAAGACCCGAAGGATGATGAAAATAACCGTTGACAGAATTGCCACGGAAGTAGCGACACTCATGGGCGAATCACTCGCCCTTGAGTGCCGGCCTCATGAATCTCCGTTTCCGGATATCGTCGACAAAGTGAGGGTGGCTACCCCGGGTATCCTTCACGATTTGATAACGGATGCGAAGGCCGAGATGCTCACCGACGCTAAAAGATTGGCACCGGAGGTTTCCATAGGTCCCGACGGTGTCGGCACTTTGAGACTTCCCGACGACTTCCTGAGGCTGGTGTATGTAAAGATGAACGATTGGAGTCGGCCGGTGACCTCGGTCACTCCCTTTTCCGACCCTTCCGTCTCTCTTCAATATTCTCCATGGAATGGAGTGAGGGGTACTCCCCAACGGCCTGTAGCCGTGATGGATGCCGCCTCAGGGAGTCTGAAACTTTTTACGTGCGGAAAAGGTTCCGCTCTCGAAAGTTTCCTCTATGTCCCGAAGCCGGTGATAGCAGCCGACGACACCCTGGAAACGCCGGAAGCCCTTTACCCTCAGCTGATCAGGAACATAGTGAACAATGCATCATGCCCTTCCCTTTAGAACGTCACTCCTTCTTTCATCTCGCAAATTATGCGATAGATGCCGTAGATGCTCGACGTGGGTATGAGAAACGGTGGATAATTGGGATTGTAACTCTTGGCAAGCAGGTAGTTCTCGTTCTTTTCCGAGGGATAGAGGAGTTTTACTACAGTGCCGTTTTCAGTGTCGAGCACTAACGGACTGCCCCATGGGATGAATGCTTTCTCATTGATTTTCTCGAGAAAGAGATACGACCCGTTGTGAATATGTGGCTCCATGCTGTCGCCGTTCACCTTGATTGAGAGTGTAGCGTCCATCGACGGTGAATAGATTTTCTGACATTCATATTCGGTGACACCTCTCACATAATTGTCGAAACTTCCGGCTTTTGCCTGGGTGGGTACAAGAGGTACCATATGTCGGTGGAGGCGATAAGGCTCGATACCTTTTTCGGCGATCTCGGGTTTATACATCTCGCCTTCGCCATAAAGGAGCCAGTCACGGTTGAGTTGCGGGAATAATCGCATGAGTCTTTCCACTTTCTCCTCGGGCATTGATTTACGCATCGAGGCGATATAAGTGGGCGACAATTCCATTTTGCGGGCGAATTCGCTGGCAGTAATTCTCTCTTCTTTCAGAAATTCCTGTAATCTTTCTTTAACGGTTTGCATAAGTTGGGTATTAAGTATTGGGGATTGGGTATTAAGTGTTGGGTATTAGGTATTGGGTATTGGGGATTGGGTGTTGGGCGTTCCACGCCTTCCCTGTGGCGGAGCCACTACACCTCTCACTCCCAGTCTTCGTCATACCACTGAAGTCCTGTCTTCTCTATCAGATAGTGCAACTCATTCACAAAACCTTCACCGCCATGATGCAACTCCTGACTGTTGATATATTCCTTGCAGACCTCCTCCAACGACGGGGATACCGATGAAGCAAAGTAGCCTTTTCCCCATCCGTCAAACAAAGGGAAGGATAGTCTGTCTTCCTTCATCCATCCGCTGGATGATTGCTTCACTGCTCTCACCAGTTCTGCAAGTGGTACTGTAGGATTCAAATCTATAAGAAGATGTATATGGTCCGGCATGCCTCCTATCGCCGAAAGAGAACATTTTTTGGATTTTATTATGCCCGCTATATAGGGATAGAGTATTGGTTTTGATAGTGTAGGGACAGTGATCTTTCTTTTATGTGTCCCGAAAACTATGTGGCAGAGGATACAAGTTTTGCTCATAAAAATCTTCAATATAAGTTTTCTATTCAAATGCAGTGGCTCCGCCACTGAACGAGGGGTTGGGGGTGGCTGCTCCTTTGATCCTATGGCTCTTCACTCGCTACGCTCCTTCCGACCCATAGGTTACTTTTATGCAGGCGTTCCACGCCTTTCCTGTGGCTGTAGCCTTTGTCTGTGGCTGAACTCTCTCTCAGTGGCGGAGCCACTGAATAGTGATAACCCATTGGTCGATATGAGCATCGCGAATATCGAGCTGTGGGTATCCGGACTCGGCTCCCCCTCTCTCCTCAGTGGCGGAGCCACTGAACATCGTTAACCCATTGGTCGATATGAGCATCGCGAATATCGAGCTGTGGGTATCCGGCCTCGGCTCCCCCCTCTCTCCAGTGGCGGAGCCACTGAACGCCTCATCCCTAATCCCTAATTTGTTCACAAATTTATCTAAAATCAAAACAAATGCCAAAAATTTATGCAGAAAATTGAAATAAAAATCAGCAAAACTGAAATTTTGGACAAAGTTTCTTTAGCATCCGCTTATGCCGGAGCTAAAAACGAAGGTGATGCAGGTCTCTTCGACCGTGTCGCCACAATCGATGCCGATAAACAATTACTCTCTGAATTCTGGTCGGAAATCTGCGGTTTAATCATAGATAAACTGAGAGGATTTATCGATAGCGTGGATAATTCCGACCTTGCTTTTATACTGAATCTCCAATTAAGCAATGCTTACGACGATGCTTTAACTCCATCGGTGACGGAAGATCTCTGCGCCCTCTTCGTAACAGGAATCTGCGGCCGATGGTTCCGGTTCACTTTCCCGGGAAAGTCTTCGGAATGGCTCTCACAATCCGAGGAACTCATGAAGAGGGTGGTCAGCAAGCTTTGCTTTCGCCGCAAACCCAGAAGATAAATTATATATGAAAAAAACAATCAATCTCGAACTCAAGATGTCGGAACTCATCTTCGACATCCAGAACAAGACCTACCTCACGGGTAGAAGCCTCAGCGACGGTAGCAACAACTATCACGTGGCAAACATGCAGGCTAACGATGACGATGAAAACGAATCCCAGATTCTGCGAAGCATAACCAACGCTTATGCAATTCTGAGAAACCGTTTGGCGGAATATCTTGACAGTGACGACAATTCGTCTGACAACAACAGTCTCAAGACCACCGACACTCTCATGCTGATGCTCGCCATGCCTTCAAACTTCAATCCGGCCTCTGCCAAGACCATCGGCGAAGCGGCTCATCAGTTCATTGTCTCAACCTCCGTGGCCGACTGGTTCGCAATAACGGCCAAGGGCGAGACCAACGACTATTCACTGGTGGCTGAGGCGAGTCTCAAAACCCTCGAAGAGGCCCTGTGCAAACGTTCACGTCCCAAACGGGGACAAGACTAAAAGTAAGCCCGCTTCTCTATCATAAGGAGCGGGCTTACTATATATATATAAGGAGTATTTCTTATTTGATTATCTTCTTTCCGTTGATCACGTAGATGCCGTGAGGCAATGATTTCAAGAGTGACGTGTCTTTGGTGGTGAGCACCTTCACGCCCTGGAGATTATAGACGTGATATGTACCGTCGAAATTAGTTTCGTCGGCAATTTTTTCAACTCCCGCCATATTCATGTCGTTGAAAATATAGCTCAGATACATCTCGAGTCCGATGGAATAACCCTGTACGCCGCCCACCAATACCGACTGATCCTCGCTCATGGCCACATGACCCGTCACTGTGGCATGCTCGTAGACCAGGTTGCCGTTTTCATCCTCTGCCACGGGTATGGGGCCGGTGAGGTTCTCCTCATACCATGCGCCATAGAATGGAGAAACCTCCTTTACATAGTCGGCTATGTTGAGCGACTCTCCGCGGTCGTTGAGATAGATCCATGAACGTGGAGGCATGGCCAAGGCTGCCGGTGATACGCTGATAACGTCTCCGTTGTTGAACACCTGAACGGTATTCACATTGGAAGTGTTGCTGTCCACCTTCTTGATCTCTCCGGTGGTGAGGTTGAACTGATACGGCACGTAATACATCATGGGTTCATCGTAGAGAGTAGAGGAGGTGTCTTCCCATTCGGCCGAAGATGCGAGCCAGCGGCCGTCGGGACTCAGAGCCATGCCGTTTCTTACGAAGAATGCCGAGCAATCCACGATGGCAAACACTTTCTCCCAATATTCGAAATTGTCTTGGTTGTATATTTCCACAGCCTCATTGTAGGCGTTGACAGCTTCGATATATTCCTCGATCTGTTCTTCGGTCATAAATTTTTCGAGGTTGTTGTAGGGATCATATGCGTCCGCGAAATTGTTGATCTCCCATTGAAGCATCGCGGCGTTCCAGTCGGCCAGTTTGCTTGGGTCCATATAATCGGTGATCTCTGTACTCTTCAGGTCGGGATACTCCTCGTCGAAGTCACCCAAAGGTTTGGGTACTTCGAGATGATCCATGTTGAAGAGTGACTCGGAGGGCAAAGAGTAGCTCCAGATACCTTGCTCGTTTTCCGTGAACACGATGGGATAGACGAAGAAACCGCGGTTTTCTATCACCTGTCCGGCTATGGTGTGGCCATCCTCGCTGATCCATGTGGCGCTCACGTATTGGGGAGTGTTGCCGAAGAAATCCTTTTCGGGACAGGGCAGGAATTTCAATTCACCGAAATTGCCGTCCTCGTCGATGTCACAATAGTAGGGGAGGTTTGACATGCCTCTGCCGTTGTTGGCCACCACGCCGCAGATGCGGCTTGCGTCGGGAGTGATGCTGTGGATGTTGCTGGTGACGTAGGGTTTGAGCACCGGCGGTGTCATAATCTCTCCCTCACACATCACCACGCCCTCGTTGGTCTGGTCGTTTGAGTCAAGCAGGCGGCAACCCACAACCCAACCGTTGTCGGCAACCACGTATCCGCGACCATAGGTACAGTCGGGATATATATAGGCTTCCTCGGTCACTGAGTTGTAATAAACTGTCGATCCGTCTTCGCTCACCCCTACGATCTGGGTGCCGTCGAGTGAGATCTTGGAGGAATAGAAATCCTGGATAATATCCACTCCCTCGATGTTGATGACAATGTCTGCCGCCCTGCCGATGCCGAGCGATGCCAATGCCAATGAAAATGCAAAAATCTTTTTCATGATATATTTGATTTAATAAATTTCTCTCTCCTCAGTGGCGGAGCCACTGCCCCTCTCACTCCCAGTCCCTATTCAGTGGCTCCGCCACTGAACTTGGGTTGGGGTTGATCCCCCTTTGATCCTATGGCTCTACACTCGCTTCGCTCGTTACGACCCATAGGTTACTCTTATGCAGGCGTTCCACGCCTTCTCAGTGGCTGAACCCCTCTCTCAGTGGCGGAGCCACTGAATAGTGATAACCCATTGGTCGATATGAGCAACGCGAATATCGAGCTGTGGGTATTCGGACTCGGCTCCCCCTCTCCTCAGTGGCGGAGCCACTGCACCCATCCCTCATCCCCATACCTCATACCCCATCCCGAGAGCAAATATAATGAAAATAAACCGGTTGCGGCTCTTAAAAAAAATTAAAATCTTCATCCATAACAATTTGACATAGAATTCAATCCCGTTCAATACAGCCCCTATGTGCAGGCGTAGCTTGTCAGACCAAACTCAACCCCCGTTTTTTGTTGGAAATGATTTTATTTTATATTTTTGCAAATATACTTATTACTCACCCAGGGTTCCGACAGCAGTGATGTTGCTCTGCCCCCTAATTAAAATCAGAAAAATTATGAACGACAACAAGGTTATGAACAAGGCTGCCGACAATATCAGAGTGTTGGCCGCGGCGATGGTGGAAAAAGCTAAAAGCGGTCACCCCGGCGGTGCCATGGGCGGTGCCGACTTCATCAATACCCTCTACAGTGAATTTTTGGTGTTCGACCCCGAAAATCCCGAATGGGAAAGCAGAGACCGTTTTTATCTCGACCCGGGACACATGGCCCCCATGCTCTATGCGCAGCTGGCCCTCTGGGGTAAATATTCCTTAGACGACCTCAATAACCTGCGTCAATGGGGTAGCGTGACACCCGGTCACCCTGAACGTAACATCCACAGAGGTATCGAGAACACCAGCGGACCCTTGGGCCAGGGCCACGCCTACGCCGTGGGAGCAGCCATAGCAGCCAAGGTGTTGCAAAACCGCCTTGCCGGCGAAGGTAAATATGCCGATGCAGTGATGAACCAGACCATCTATGCCTATATCTCCGACGGTGGCGTGCAGGAAGAAATCTCTCAGGGCGCCGGACGTATAGCCGGTACCTTGGGCCTCGACAACCTTATAATGTTCTATGATGCCAACGATATCCAGCTCTCCACAAGAACAGAAGTGGTGACTTGTGAAGACACTGCCAAGAAATATGAGGCCTGGGGTTGGTATGTACAGAAAATCGACGGCAATGATGTCGATGAAATCCGAGAGGCCCTGAAGAATGCCAAAGCGGAAAAGAACCGTCCGAGCCTTATCATCGGTCACTGCATAATGGGTAAAGGTGCACGAAAAGCTGACGGCTCGAGCTATGAGAGCGATTGCGCAACCCACGGGGCTCCTCTCGGTGGTGACAATTTCATAGAAACGATGAAGAACCTTGGAGCCGATCCCGCAAATCCTTTCGTGATTTTCGAAGAAGTGGAGGCGCTTTACGTCAAGCGTGCCGCAGAACTCAAGGAAATCGTGAAGGAACGCTACCAACAGGAGGCTGAATGGGCAAAGGCTTATCCTGAAAAGGCCAAGAATATGAAAGAATGGTTCAGCAACGAACCACCGAAGATCGACTGGAGCAAGGTGACCCAGAAAGCCGGTGACGCCACAAGAAGTGCCGGAGCTGCCGTGCTCGGTCAACTTGCCCTGCAGGTGCCCAATATGATATGTGCTTCAGCCGACCTCAGCAACTCCGACAAGACCGACGGTTTCCTTAAGAAGACCCGGAACATACAGAGGGGCGACTTCAGCGGAGCCTTCTTCCAGGCAGGCGTGGCCGAGCTCACCATGGCTTGCTGCTGCATCGGTATGGCTCTTCATGGCGGTATCATACCGGCTTGCGGCACATTCTTCGTGTTCTCCGACTATATGAAACCAGCAGTGAGAATGGCGGCGCTTATGGAGCTGCCCGTGAAATTCATATGGACTCACGATGCTTTCAGAGTGGGAGAGGACGGTCCTACCCACGAACCCGTGGAACAGGAAGCGCAGATAAGACTTCTTGAAAAACTGCAGAACCATAGTGGCAGGAATTCAGTGCTCGTTTTGCGTCCCGCCGATGCCGAGGAAACCACTATATGTTGGAAACTGGCCATGGAGAATATGTCGACTCCCACTGCCCTCATCCTTTCACGCCAGAACATAGAGATGCTTCCGGCAGGCAACGATTACAGTCAGGTAGAGAAGGGTGCTTATGTAGTGGCGGGTTCCGATGATGATTACGACGTGATACTTATAGCCAGCGGTTCGGAGGTATCCACCCTTGAGGCCGGTGTACCGCTTCTTCGTGAAGACGGAATAAAGGTGAGGGTGGTGAGTGTGCCATCCGAAGGCCTGTTCAGATCGCAACCTAAGGAATATCAGCAGGAAGTGTTGCCTTCCGGCAAGAAGAAATTCGGCCTGACAGCCGGCTTGCCTGTCACACTTGAAGGACTCGTGGGTTCAGACGGCACCGTGTGGGGACTCCGTAGCTTCGGCTTCTCCGCCCCCTACAAAGTGCTCGACGAAAAACTCGGTTACACCGCCGAAAACGTCTACCGCCAAGTCAAATCCCTCCTCCAATAACCCATGGCTCAAGACCCCTAAACCCTTCACTCCATGATTGATGAAGAAAAAACCGTAAGATTCGACTGGGCGTTAAAACGCTTGCTCCGCCACAAGGCCGACCATACCATCCTTAATGGATTTCTCACCTCCCTGCTCGGACGTAGCATCCGTATCGAACGGATGCTCGAGAGCGAGGGTAATCAGGAATATGAAGAGAACAAGTCTAATAGGGTGGACATGCTCGCCGAGGATGCCGACGGAAAGAAAATAATCATCGAGGTACAGAACGAAACCGAAGATTCATATTTCCACCGCATGCTTTTCGGTGTCTCCAAGACAATAAACGAATATCTTGAGAGGGGTAGAGGATATGAAGAGGTTGCTAAGGTGTATAGCATTAATATAGTATATTTCAAATTGGGAGAAGGTTCGGACTATGTCTATCATGGTAAGACTGAATTCAGAGGCATTCATGACGGCGACCTTCTGAATCTTTCCCCCAAGCTTCAGGAAAAGTTCAGGATGCACAATGTATATGAGATCTTTCCCGAATACTATATACTCAAGGCAAATGATTTCGACCGTCTGGCCATAACTCCCTTGGAGCAGTGGATGCATTTCCTACGTTACAGCAAGTTGCCGGAAGGGGCGAATGCCCCCGGATTGTTGGAGGCCTCGAACGAATTGCAGATTGCAAAGCTCACAAAGGAACAACGACGAGACTACGAAAGATACATAGATAATATGCGTTCTTTGGAGGATGTAGTGGAGAGTGCCTATTCAAGCGGACATTTCGAAGGCAAAGCAGAAGGTGAATTACAAAAAGCTGTAGAAGTGGCTAAAACGGCCATAAGCATGGGTCTTGACGACAATGACATCAGCAAACTTTCAGGCCTCCCTATCGAAGAAATCCAAAAACTCCGCTAACCCCATCCCCATGGCTCAAGACCCATGGGCTATCATATGCAGGCGTTCCACGCCTTCCCTGTGGCGGAGCCACTAAATAGTGTTAACCCATTGGTCGATAAGAGCATCGCGAATATCGAGCTGTGGGTATCCGGGCTCGGCTCCCCCCCTCTCCTCAGTGGCGGAGCCACTGAACTCTCCTAGCTCTCCTAGCTCTCCTATACAATAAACCCAATGAATGATCAGTTATATTTTAAAAGCTATGCACCGTGCTCTATGTTCTGTGCACTTCGAAAAAAAGCTATGCACCGTGCTCTATGCTCTGTGCACTTCGAAAAGACCTAAAAAAGGGCTTTTCGACCAGTTTTAACATTTTTTAACTTGCATAATCTCCCCTCCTATAGTAGATTTGCAACACAAAATTTACGCGTTAAATAAGAAACAAACCCGAGATACTAACTTAATTTCCGAAAAAATGAGATTCTCAATGGTTTATGCAACTCAGTTTGCAACCCCACAACCTAACGAAAATTCATAGAAACGAGATATAATAACTTAAAAACGAGATACAAACAATTAATATTAACCAAAAACTTTTTCAAATGAAAAAAATTACAACAATCGGTATGGCACTGATGTTGGGCGGTCTTGGCTTTATGGCCAATGCACAGGTCACAACCGGTCTTAGCGTCAGGTCTATATCATGGGAAAATCCGGCAACGGGGACTCCGGCTTTTAATTCCTATAACAACAGTTATGCCAGTGAATACTATGATTTGGAATTGACCCCAGATAATGAAGATAGTGATCAAGGTCAGATACCTGAAAGTTTGGATATCAATTTCGGAGAAAATTTATCCTACACTTTCTTAAACCAAAAACCCGGCACTACCGAAGTTCTTCTGCCTGTTATCGATGTTAATAATGATAACAAACAGTTGCAATATGGTGAAGGTGATGATGTAGACTATGCATGGGCAGTACTTACTCTTATACCTGGAACTTCTGCAGGATCTATGGTTGCTAATCTTAGCTTTGACGGTTTCTACGAGTGGCTTAATTCAAATGTAGCATCAGGTTATTATTCTGTAACTATACCGGAAAAACTAATCCAGATAGGAACAAATAATTACAATCTACGATCAATAATTAATCTACAATTCACCAACTCATATATCACTCCTTCTTGGGAAGGTGTAGGTGCTTGGAATCCGGCAGTTCCTTATATGTATATTGGTGCTACTTATACAGAGGACGTTAATTTAACGCTTGCTGCCAAGACGCAAACTTGTACACTTGTGGTTCCCGGTGGGAAAACACTTACCAACGTATATTTTGGTATCTATAATTGGGGTGGCACCAACACAAGCAACAAAAATTCAATGTTGGTTAATTTGTTAACTACTTACATCAATACCTCAACATTGAAGGGTTATGCTGATAATGTTCCTGATCCTAAAGATGTAGAGGCCGGCTTGGTAAAAACAATCTTTGATGTATATGGCTACGGTGAATATACTATCACAATTCCAGCAGGTACTGTGACATATGGTGGTTTGGGAAATAGCCCGATTAATTTCACTTATAATTTCCGTGCTGTTCAACAAGGTCAAACTCCTTCACAAGTGAATATTTATCCATTACAAAATGATGGTTACACAGTTTACAACTATAATGCGCTTGCAAATGATCCTATAACAATCGTTTATGAATTTGAATATCCGGTTTCTACTAATAAAGCAATAACAACCGGTGTATTTAAATTATACCAAATTGTAAATGGTAAACCTGCTGAGAAATGGTATTATTCACCTACTGCTTCCAGTATCGTTACTAACGGTAATTATGTAACAGTAACTATACCTCAAAATTTAGTTTATGGAGCTGGTGATTATCAAATTAGTTGGGTGCCTGGTGGTTTAACAGTTGCTTATCCTAATGCCGACGGTAAGACTACAACCAATGTTTACAATGCTCAAATTGATTATAATTTCTCAATTGTAGCTCCATCAGCTCTTGCAACAGCTGCAGTTAATGCAAATTCATACTTCCCTGCTCTTGTAAATAATCAATTTACTCCTTGGGAAAGTGATAAGGTAAATCGTATCCAGGGAACTCCGAATCCGGATTATAATGTTTATAGCTTCCAAGATTTCCCAGAAGTTCTTAGCTATAATTGGGCAGATGATCAATATGTATTCTTAGCAAACTCTTCAGCTAAATATACTATCACTACTCCAAAGAGCAACTTAGTTTATACTGATAATATCATTGCTGGTAACTACACTCCTCTTACAATTAGTTATACCAATGATAAAAATGAAGAAGTTAATGTTGCAGATGTAGCTGATTTCCCAACTTATTTCCAACTCGCTAATATTCAAAAATATATCAACTCTAATGGCGGGTATGGTAAATATACAATCTTGATACCGGAAGGTACATTTGTAATGGTAAAACAGAATGCTAAGGGTGAACTTTATGGTGAACTTAACAAGGGTATCACTATTGAATATACAGTTGCTGAACTTGTAAATAGCGTTAGCATTACTCCTGACCCATACTATACAAGTGTTCCCGGCATGACAGGTAACCCGAATATCTATCCTTCAAGCGCTCTTGGTACTGTAACTATCGCGTTTGGTGCTCCTATTCAAGGTGGTGAACCGGTAGTTAATCCCGATACCGATACAGATGCATTGACTATTAATGGTAGAGTTGTTGCTCCTGTTATGAATAAGGCTGAAGGTACTCTAGTACTTGACTTAAAAGACTTTGAAACCGGCGAATACACAATCGTAATACCTACAGGTTATGTAGAAGTTGGCAATGGAAATTACAACAACGAAATTGTATTCTCTTATGAAATTAACAACCTTGATCCGGAACCAATTATTAATTTCCAAAACGGTGAAATAGTTCCTCTCGAGGCTGCTGAAGTTGCAAGACTCGTTGTAGGTTGGAAGACTGATGCTTCTATCCAATTAGCTGAAGATGCTTATGTACTCGTTAATGGTGACAAAGTTGAATTGATCGACAATGATTACTTTGCAAAAGAAGATGCAGGTAACATGGCTGATATACCTGGTATCGGTAGCGATGAAGAAGGTGAACCTGTAGTTCCTCCAACACCTGAAGCTGAAGAAGGCGAAGGTGATGGCGATGACGAAGCTCCATTCTACAATGCAATCGTTGTAAATAATATCATTGAAGGTTATACCGGTGAAGTTACAATCACAGTACCTGCCGGAACAATCTACACAGGAGAAGGTAATTACCTAGTTTATAATGATGCTGTAACAGTTACTGTAAATGTAGTAGAATTATTCGAAGTTGAACCGTTCTTCGAAATTGAAGGCACAACAATTCAAGCTTACTGGAGTGCTCCTGTATTAAGTGTTAACGAAGATGTTACTCCTCTCATCGTTGGTGAAGATGACTTCGAATACGAATTGACTCCTGGTTACATCGACGTAGTAAGAAATTTGGATAGCCAATACATTGCACGTGTTGATTTCGCTCTCTTAGGCGCTCTCAAGGGTGGTATCGTTCCGGGTAACTATACTCTCGTAGTTCCTGAAGCATTTGTAACTCTCGAAGGTACTAATGGTGTTGATATGATCAATTTAACAGTATACTATGAATTCACACTTACTGATGATTTTGAACTCGTAGGTGGTCATGAATATACTGCTATCGAATCTATCGGTTCAAGCAATGTAGTTGAAGGTGTTTACAACCTCCAAGGTGTGAAGATGAGCAACGACCTCAAGTCTCTCACTCCGGGTCTCTACATCATCAACGGCAAGAAAGTTCTTATCAGAAAATAAGTTAATTATCTCGATAAGCTTCGGGGAGACCGTGAGGTCTCTCCGGTAAGCGAAACACCTCGGATTCATTTCCGAGGTGTTTTGTCATTTTATAAGAAAAAATAGGAACGGAAGTCTCCCGACTTCCGAAAAGAAACAGTCACGGCAGTCTCCCGAAGCAGGAACGGAAGTCTCCCGAAAATTAGGAACGGAAGTCTCCTGACTTCCGAATTAAACCCTGAGGAAACAGAAATAGGAACGGAAGTCTCCTGACTTCCTAATTAACCCCTGAGGAAACAAGAATGTTTCCTCTCCTATCT
Source organism: Muribaculaceae bacterium (assembly GCA_022510425.1). GTDB lineage: Bacteria > Bacteroidota > Bacteroidia > Bacteroidales > Muribaculaceae > Lepagella. The sequence continues at coordinate 6,095 of JAFLTO010000024.1, read as the reverse complement.
TAAGGAAACAGGAATGTTTCCTCTCCTAACTTCAAAGTCTCGGAGAGACTATATATGGTTAACCCCAGGCAAGATACCTCGGAGAGGTTCGCTGCCTGGGGATACACAACTCAAAAAGACCCCTCCTCTCTCCCCGTAGGGGGCCTAGAGGAAACAGGGATGTTTCCTCTCATCTACTTATAATAATTTCGCGGTTTTTATCGTTTTATAATTGGCATTATCTTTAAGTTATTAATAATTTTAAGATTAATTAACTTTTATGCGTCCTCTTTCTTCTTTATTTTTGTGACTAATTACTAATCAAATAAATTTTATTATTAACCAAATTTTTCTTTTTATGAAAAAATTTACAACAATTGGAGCAGCTCTGATACTTGGAAGTTTCGGCTTCTCAGGATATGCAGCGGTTCCAGAACCGACCGTTGATCAACCATCGGGACCAGTTATAGGTATGTTCCCTGGAACCATTACTATGAATTGGGACAATTACAAACTTTCTTTTGTAGATGAAGAAACTCAAGAACTAGTACTCCCAACATTAGTTAATAATGAAGTATTTTTAGATCCCTGGAATAATTTTAATCCGATATATGCAACTGCAACTATATCAGAAGATGGAGAAGAATTAATAATTAGCACAGGAAATATTGCATTTTTTGCAGATGGAACTCTGAAAATATCTCTACCTGCTGATTCTATTTTAATTGGAGAAGAGGGAACTAATCAAGATGAAACACTAGAATATGTTTTAGTTCCTGATGATTGCACAACTCAACCGGCAAAAGGTAGTTATAACTTTAGTGTTAGTAGTATACAATTTAAATGGGAGGATGAATGGAATAATATTATTTTTGATATAGCAAGTACTAATCCAGATGCAGGAAATGTACAATATGGTACATTAGATCCAGTTTCCAATGGAATACTTAATCTCAAGAATGTTAAATCAGTAACTGTAAAAAATGGTGTTGCCACTATTGATTTAGGTACTACTTATGCTACACCAGGTATCCTAAAAATTTTAATACCTGAAGGTTATTTTAACATTCAAACAGAATTAGGTACAATTCCTAATCCAAATCCAATCTCTTTGCAATACAATATTGATGCTATTCGTTCTTATCCAACAAATTTTGAGCAAGTTGGAGGACCTTTTACATCCTTTATACTTTATGCAGAAAAATCTATTGATGTCATTGGTAATTTAAGTGATATTATAGTTAAGGATACATATCCAGAAGATTTTGAAGATGTTTCATATCTTGTTGATTCTTATTCTCAAACATCCTATTCTGTTGACGGTGTAAAATACCCGGCAATAGAATTTAATCTTGCTAAACCATTTTATGGGTCCACTGTTACAATTAATATTCCAAGTGGTTTATTAGAAGTGAATGGTCAACAATATGATACTGCAATAGAAGATTTAAATTATATTTATGTTTTATCTCCAGAAATAACACCAGCTGTTGGTGCAACTAAAAAACTTGAAAGTGTTGCATTGTTCTGGAGAGGATCTGAAGTACAAACAATTAATTCTCCTAATGTTGATAAACCAACATTAGTGTATGGAAATACGACGGTTGATTTATCTGGTATTGCTAAACCCGGTTATGCACCGTATCCAATTGTAGGAGAATTAGGAATGGAATATGATGATAGACCTGCATTAGTGATAGATTTCTCCAGTTCTCCCTATACGGAAAGTGGATCTTATAAAATTGTTATTCCGGAAGGTTACGTCTATATTGAAGAATATGGGTTGTATAATAATGAAATAGTACTTGACTATTATATTGGTGAATTATCTGAACCGGTTGTAACTCCGGCTGATGGATCTGTTCTCTATGGATGGCCTAAGAACGCTACTATAAACTGGCTTGATGAAGAAGGTATCACTCCTGCTTCTGATTCTTTAGTTGCTAATCTCACTTTTGGTGAAACAACACGTCAAATCCCAGCCGATTTCAACGAAGTTGACGGTTTGATCATTGACTGGGCTAACTATTCTGTAGATGCTAACTATCAGACAGTACCGGGTGAATATACAATTACAGTTCCTGCAGGGTTGGTAGTTAATGCTGACGGTGTTGCAAATGGTGAAATGACTCTTTCATATAATCTATTTGCTGCTGCTGCTTATGATGAAATAACTCCACAACCCGGTGATGTATATTATTCAGCTGAAGAACTTAGCAATGTAACTGTTTCATTCAAAGAAAAACTTACAGCTGTAGAAAACGCTCCGGCTATCCAAGTGCTTCTCCAATCTAAGGATGAAGATGACCAATTCGGTCAGGGTGATGATAGCGGCGTTATGCCTCTTGCTGCAGGTGACCCGGTTAATAATGGTGTTCTTGATCCAAGCTATGTGAAGGTTGTTGACAACACTATCGTGCTTGATCTCAGCTTCCTTGAAAATGGTGCTTGGTACATCGAAATACCTGCCGGTTACGCTCAAGTAAATGCTACTACTTTCACTGAAAAAGTTGAAATATATTACACTGTAGGTGAATATAATAATAATGGCGAAGTCATCGGTGGCCTTGTAAATGAAGCTGCTTACACAACTCAGAACTTACCTGAATATGCTACAGTAACTTGGGATTACGAAGCTCTTGAACTTACAGGTAACGGTACTATCACAGTTAAGACTTGGAACGAAGCAACTCAAGAATTCGAATCTCAAGATGTAGCTGCTGCCGACGTTAAGTTGGTATATGCCGGTGCTCCGGTAGAGGGTGAAGACACTCCGAATCCTTCAGCTGACGAAGATGGTGAAGGTGCTGATGATGAAACTCTCAACGCTCTCGACATCAACCTTGCTCCTTATCTCGAAGGTATCACAGGTAATGTTTGGGTTAATATTCCTGAAAACTTCGTACTTGTAAACGGCTTTGGTAACCTTGAATATGAATTCTCATTCTTTATCAGCGCTGTTATGGAAGATGCTCCTGACTTCAACCTCGAAGCTGAAACAGGTATGGTATATGTAACTTGGCCGGGATACGGTGCATACGTTAACTATCCTTACGAACAAGCTGCTTATGTAAGCGACACTGAAGGTGAAACAGTTGAACTCACATTCGCTGAAGACGGAGTAGACGCTAACGTATCTAACCTCATGAACGGTGAAGAAGTTAATGAATCAATTGGTATCGCTGTTAACCTTGCAAGTCTCAAACTCGCTGACGGTACTTACACTCTCTGGATCCCGCTGGGTTATGTAGTTGTAATCAATGAAGATGAAGCTATGGTTAACTCAACAGCTTACTGGCAGTTCGAAGTTGAAGACGGTGCTATCGTTGAAGGTTCAACAGGTATCAATGGTATCGACAATGTTAAGACTGTAGAAGGTGTTTACAACCTCCAAGGCGTGAAGATGAGCAACGACCTCAACACTCTCGCTCCGGGTCTCTACATCATCAACGGCAAGAAAGTTCTTATCCGCAAATAATTAGACAATAGGAACGGAAGTCTCCCGACTTCCCAAGAATAAGGAGGAGGCCCCTTGCAGGGCCTCCTCTTCCCATTGCAACAGCTTTAGTAGACAGTTTGGTGGTGGAAGGGACTAATTCAATAGAGGAAACCAAACATCCAAAGAGGAATATCTTTACCCACAGCATATTCAATATTATCTTTTACAACATAAGCATTCGATAATCCTTTTATCTGATGCTTCCCCTTTGTCTTTCCACCTATTTCGAAAGTATAGTCTTCAATCTCAAAATCAGAATATTCTGAACCAAGCACTTCAAACTTTACCTTAGTCCAACACAAAAAAATAGATTCCCTCAGATTACCCTTATCGGCATCAGATTCTCCCAACACATAGGCAATATTGGGATTATGGAGATAAATCTTATCAGCCTTACGTAAAACTGCATCACCGTTTGCACTTGTTCTCAAGAGCGTCAATAATTCGGCCTTTTCAAGATATTCAAGATATTTGGCAACAATCTCCCTGTCGATTTCAAGATTTTTTGCCATTTCAGAATAATTGACTTTAACCGGAACGCTCTTGGATATGAAATACATCAATTTCTTGAGTTTCTGTGTGGCTGCAATAGTCATACCGGCAAAAGTTGGAATATCATTTTCCACGGTATTATTTATAATCTGACGCAACAAGGTATAAAATTCCAATTCTTTATAGAAGGGATAACAACCTTGCTTCATATATTGATCGAAATATTTTAATGGACGTTCTTCTCCATAAGGGAAATCAACCTTACCCGAGATAATCTCGTCTAACGATGAGGCTTTCAGATTCCAGTTGTTATTAAGATTGAGGAATTCCCGAAACGACCATTCAGGAAGATGGTATTCAATCACTCTTCTGCTTAAATCTGCCCCTCCCTTTTTTAAAGCAAGGAGAGAACTACCGGAATACACCACTTTCAAATTAGGCAAAAGGTCATAAATCATTTTAATCTCCCGACTCCATTCTTTGTATTTATGGATTTCATCAATGTATAACTCCTTTCCCCCGTGGGCATAGAATTCTTTAGCTAAACCCACCAGAGAATGGCCTCCAAAATATAAATCGTCAGCCTGGACATATAATGTATGGGCAATATCGCCTTTCTTCTTTATATGCTGAAGAATCAATGTAGATTTCCCCACTCCTCTTTGTCCTAAAATGCCAAGAATTCTTACATTCCAATTAATCTCATTATATTTTTCTCTAAAAAAATTCATTGGAGTATTTTCAAGCATTATCCTATACTGTGCGATCAATTCTTCCATAAAATTATACTTGCATTAATTTTACCGCAAATATAATAAATAATTGCGGTAATTTTACCGCAATTATTTATTAACTTGTATTTTCTTTTGACTATCCCCAATCCCTCATCCCCAATCCCTATTTTTCCCCCATCCATATATAATAATCGCTCTTCTTTCCTCGTTTTAGTATAGGTAATATACTTTTGTTTATTAAATTAAGCTATGACACAAATAACTGCTACAATATCAAACGAAGCAGATCCGGATTTAATTCGTCAGATATTTGAAAATATAAAAGGAGTTATTGAAACTTCAATTTCATTCAAGGGAGATAAAAATGCGGAAGAAAATGATCCTATAGATCCTGCTGTATTAACACAGGAAAAGAAAGAATGGCTTAATAAATTAAATAGGTTATATAATAATGTGGATAGGGAAGCTATTGATGTTAATGACGAAAAAACACGTTATATCCTATCCAAATGAAAAGAATTTTCTTAGATACCAATTTTATTTTGGATCTTTAGCCAGAGGTCCTGAATACAGTATCATTGCTAAGAAAGTTCTTGATAAAGGATCCATAAAGGATTATATGTTTTGTGTCAGTTTCCTTTCAGTAGCAGATTTTGCTTATATCACAAGAAAAGGAGGGAACGAAAGGCTTAAAGAAAATATTGATCTGATTTGTGATCTTTTTAATGTATTATCTAACGATAGAAAACATCTGTTAAAAGCCTGGACTTACAACCCTAAGGATTACGAGGATTCAGTGCAGTACGCCACTGCAATTTTAAATCAGTGTAATATTATTATTACACGCAATGCAAAAGATTTTTATTTCTCTGAAATCCCCATTTTAACACCTCAAGAGTTTATAGATACTCTCTGACATATCCCTTATCCCTCATCCCCAATACACCACCTGCGCCGTTAAGTTCAAACTTAACAATCCCCAATCCCTATCTCATCCCTAATCCCTAAATCCCTATTTTTCCCCTAATCCCCGTTATTATATTTCCAACTGCAAAAAAAATATATTTTTTATAGTTTGAAATACAAAAAAAGATTATTTTTGTAGCTTTAACTACAAAAAATAATCAAAATGGATAGATTAGAACTGCCTGATTTCCGAAAAGAAATAGGAACGGAAGTCTCCCGACTTCCGAAAAAAATCTTAGGAAACAGGAATGTTTCCTCTCCTATTTTCAAGGAAACAGGAATGTTTCCTCTCCTTATCTTCAAGGAAACAAGAATGTTTCCTCTCCTATCTTCAAGGAAACAGGAATGTTTCCTCTCCTATCTCTAAGGAAACAGGAATGTTTCCTCTCCTATCTCCAAGGAAACAAGAATGTTTCCTCTCCTAT
>JAFLTO010000023.1 GCA_022510425.1 Muribaculaceae bacterium | reverse complement strand
ATCCTCATCCTCCATCCCTAATCCCTCAAAAAGATTGCTTTTGCTGTGATGCGAACAGGGTTCGCATATCTATCCTCATCCCCTATCCCTAATCCCTCATTTTAATATCTCTTAATAAGAGAGCATAAGACTCGGTGCAAATGTAGTAAAAATCTTAGATATCAACAATTTTAAATAATATTGATATCAGAATTTTTATAACTCCATAAGTAAAATAATACCATTTGTTTAAAAACGGCAGAATTTTGACTTTCTCAATCTATTAACTTACAAGAATATGAAAAATTGTATGCTCTCTTATTAAGAGAGTGTTTTGAAAAGGGCTCCTTCTCACAGACACGAAGTTTTCGGGGTTTGACCGCTTGTATTATATTAACTATTTGGCTAGCAATAATATACAAGTAATCAGACCAAGTAGAAGTATACCCAAACCTCTGCAACGGCACAGCGGAATAGTAGTCAAACTCTATTTCATTACAGATATTTTTGATGCATCAATCAGAATCATTCGCCACTTCTCAGCAAGAAAGATGGTTCCTGCTCAACTATATCTCAAAATCCCATTCCCGGAAGGATGCTTCCGTTGAAGAATGTGTGAGAAGATTCAACACTCGTGAAAATTTGAACTTGGAGGTCTTCGCACCCTCTTTTGTAGCTTTTAAAGAGAAAGAAGGGAAACAGAAGCCGGTCACATCTCCGCTCCTTTTCCATTATGCTTTTGTAAAAGGCACTTTCCCCCAGATCAAGAAACTTTGCGGGGAATCAAACGATTTCTCTTTCGTACTCAACAATAGTTCAGACAACCGATACGCTTATCTTGACGATATCGACATGATGAGTTTCAAGATGATTGCCCGAAAATACTCAAACCAGGTCCCTTTCTATTCACTCGAAGGCCTCAATCTTCAAGACTGTGACAAGGTGGAAGTGGTGGAAGGTGATTTCCCCGGCTTGATTGGATATTTCCATCCTTACAAAGGTGGGAAGAAAGGACGCGTGGTGTTGAAACTTTCCCAAGATATGGCAACATTCGCATACGACATTAATGTAAAATATCTCAGGGTACTCGAATTCTCAAAGAACTACAGCAGGGCATACGAAATCATTGATAATTTCATCCCGAAACTTTATAACGCCATGAGGAAATTCACCTCAGGCGAAACGCTCGACGAAAAGGAAACCACGGAACTCCATTCCTTTTGTCGCCGCATGGGGAGATGGCAACCACGCAACAACAAGATCGAGGCCAAGCTGAATGCAATTCTGGCAATGGCTAACCATATCCTGGGAAATGAAGAGGAAGAAATCCTGGCGAAGGAAAAACTCGAAAAAACTCTGAAAGCCGTAACCTCTCCCGTTGTGAAAGCCTTTATATCCCTGCTCGAGTATGTTGCTACAAAAGACCGCTCGGTATTCCAACAAGGACTTGAATCTCTTTCCGGCATCAAAGAAAAAAGCTCAAAGTCTCTCTCTCAATTGATAGCGGAATATGAATATTACAAATAGCCGCGACCATATGGAAGGGAAAAGATCTCTGTACTCATCTAATATAATGAACCATACCATAACGGTTGATTTCACTGAATCCTGTCAAGTAGAAGGCTACGGCCATTTGCTCGCCTCATCATATAGGAATTTCAACGGCTTCGAACAATCATTTTTAACTCCTGAAAACCTTCGCATAAAAAAACAAGCCGAAGAATGGATTAAGAAGGTGGAGGAAATTCTCCCCTCCCTTTCAGGAATAGACATTCAGAGATATCTTGAATGGTACGATTTTGTGCATAGGATCGCCTTCGGCAGAGAGGCAGACTTTAAATTCATACATTTATATATGAAGAAAGCCATGACCGACATGGCCAGAGGTGAAAAAGTCGACAATATAGGTTTTATCAACTGGATAAGAAGCAACTTATATTTCCATATTAAAGAAATCGACCACAATCTACTGTTTTGGTGTGATTCCACTATCGAGAGATGGATCAAAAAATTCTCAAACTTCGGGGTTGTGTTAGACCAAAACTTAAATAACCTGAGAAAAATCAATATTCTGCTGGAAGAAAATCTCGATAGAAAGGTCAAAGATCCCGGATCCTTCAAAAGGAGTTTGATCCATCAGACCCTTCCCTATCTTCAGGATGTCGTTTACCAAAATGATATAGCAGGAAAATATAGCCGCTTTCAGTTAGAGGCGATCAGCAACTTCGCATTTCAAGCAGGGCTGGAGAACTCTGATATCGATTACGAGAAAATCAGAACCCTTGTTCTTGAAAAGCTCTCAACACTCGAAACCCTCGACCCCTACTCCCGCGAAGCATACCGCCTCGACTTCACCTACGAATTTAGGAACGAGAACACTCCTGTCCTCCCCTGACGGGAAGGACTTTTCCCAAAGTCCTCTATAATAGGAACGGAAACATTCCAGTTTCCGAAAAACAGGAGCGGAAACATTCCAGTTTCCGAAAAAACAGGAACGGAAACTTTCCAGTTTCCGAAAAAACAGTAGCGGAAACATTCTTATTTCCGAAAAAACAGGAGCGGAAACATTCCTGTTTCCGAAATCCCCTTCAGTGGCGGAGCCACTCCACAAACATAACCCATTGGTCGAAATGAGCATAGCGAATGAAGAGCTGTGGGACTCACAGCGACTCCACCCCCTCCTTCAGTGGCGGAGCCACTACACAAACATAACCCATTGGTCGAAATGAGCATAGCGAATGAAGAGCTGTGGAACTCACAGCGACTCCACCCCCTCCTCTAGTGGCAGAGCCACTTCACAAACATAACCCATTGGTCGAAATGAGCGTAGCGAATGATGAGCTGTGGGACTCACACCGACTCCACCCCCTCCTCCTCCAGTGGCGGAGCCACTCCATCTGATTAACCCATGGGTCTTGAGCCGTGGGACTCACACCGACTCCACCCCCTCCTCTAGTGGCGGAGCCACTGCACTGCTTGTCTTACACTATCCTCGGAGAGGTTGAATTTAAATTAATTAGAAATACCATTATGACACATGACGATTTGGCATTGCATTACGAGAATATAATACGTTTCGCAAACAACGATTGCGAAAGATATGAAGTGCCGGGAGCTGATGCTGACATTTACCGCGACCTCCAACAAGAATACATAGAACCGTCAAATGATTTTGAGAAAGGTATGATCACCGGTAAAGTGATAGCATATCTTAAAACAGCTTTTGACAAATTGAAAAAGAATTATCCTTCTCATAATGAAGATTGGGAATCACTGGATGAACAGCTATCTTCCGCAGAAGATTTGGATTCATTCAATGAGTTAATAAATAATGCTTCGAAACTTATCTCAGAGATTCGATCAAAGCAAAAATAATCTCGTTACAGATGTCAAAAAAGAGCGAGGAAATAAAGACAGCTACCCTGATAATTCCTAAAGAGGAGTTCAAAGCTCAACTTGAAGAACGCATTGCCAAAGGAAGAGTAATTCTTACAATCAATGTAGGTGTGGTCAATCCGAATGCCTACATTGTGATGGGTTATCAAGCTTATAAAGATAAGAGAGAAGATCCCAACTTCATTCTCTTGAAAGATGAATACAACAAGTGGTATGACTATAATTGCGAATTGTTGAAACGATCGTTCGACATCCCTAACAATGAATACCATGCCGCTTATGCCATTAATAACCAATATATGGCCTGGGGATTAAGAGAAGATCCGGTTTCATCATATAAAAAAACCATTGAAGCCGAGATAAAAGTACTTGAAAACCTCATAAATAAACTTAACTTAATTCCTTCTATAGCTGATCAGCAACAGCCTGTTGAAAAGGCTCTTCCTGAAATCAAGGAAACTAAACCTTTTTCAAAAGATATATTCATAGTCCACGGACATAATGAAGAAACTAAAACTAAAGTTGCAAGAGTTCTTGAAAAGTTGAAACTTCACCCGGTCATCTTGCACGAACAACCAAACGGAGGAAGAACCATCATTGAGAAACTTGAAGGAGAATCATCGGATTCAGGCTTTGCAGTGGTGTTATTAACTGCCGACGACAAAGGTAATGTAAAATCGTCTGGAGAAATGAATCCCCGAGCCAGACAGAATGTAATCTTCGAGATGGGATATTTCATTGGTAAATTAGGTAGGAACCGTGTTATGGCCCTCGTGGAAGACGGGGTCGAAACTCCCGGAGATATAAGCGGAGTTGTATACACACCATTTGATAAAGCCGAAGGCTGGAAAATGCAACTCTTTAAAGAACTGAAAGCCGCCAACTATCCCATCGACGCCAACAACCTCATCTAACTATAAAAACCTTCAATATATAGTTATACTAATCTCTTATAACTACAAATCATGAACCAATCAGTTAATACACAATACATATCATCACCGTCAAGTTTTGAATTTGATGTCTGCAACAAGTTACTCAAACTTTGTTCATTAAATAATCAACCGATGCTTGATGACGGCCTTCCATACACTGATAAAAACCGACTATTTATTGGTAAAATCAGTCTACCTGAAGGTTGTAAACAACTTGGAATAGATGGAGAAACAAATGTTTTATTCTGGTATTATTATGTAGACGAAAATATAAGGATTCTTGAAAGTTTATCTAAAATCGATTTTCAAACAAAATATTTAATATTTACGTATTCTGATATAAAGCATCAACTTGAAAATTTAAAGCTTGACACAAATAAAATTAAAATTATTTCATATGCCAAGTTATTAGAAACCTACAAAACAACAATTGATGCTCTTAATAAGAAGGATGATGTTGCAAAGAATTCTGAGAGAAAGAAAAAAATAAAGGAATCCATGGAAGGGATTTCATCAGACATCTCCCCGGAGATAACGGAATTAAATAGAAGAAATGAATATATAATCAAAGAAGCAAAATCAGATTTCAAAAATGGTAATGTTACTCTTTTTTTAGGAGCTGGAGTAAGTATATCTATGGGAGTTCCGAGTTGGAACAATCTTATAGAAGGGATGTTGAATGATAGTATACAAAAACCTTTTTCTGATAAGGACTATCCTGCTATAAGTGAGTCATATTTTAATTCTCCATTAATTTCTGCCCGTCAAGTTTTATATCCCTATTTAGTTCAGATAACACACCACCCTGATAAGACGGTTAATATCTGGGAGAAAATAAAGGATCTTATGAAATCAGTTTTGTATTCAAAACTTAAACCTACTTCTGATTTGATATTAACATTAAGTGAATTATGTAATCCCACGAAGTGTCCTAAGCCAGTGCAATCGATCATTACTTTTAATTACGATGATTTACTTGAGACACAGCTTAAACATGATAAAGTGACTTATAATTCTATTTATAGAGAAGGTAGATTTATTGAAGGTTCCATACCAATTATACATGTGCATGGTATTATATATCAAAATCAACCAAGTCCAAGTGACAGTATACCAGTGCTATCGGAGGCAGAATACCATACTTTATACGAGAAAACTCACTATTGGGCCAATGTAGAGATTTTGCATGCATTGTATCGAAATACCTGTATATTTATCGGTCTCTCAATGACAGACCCTAATCTTAGAAGATTAATGGAATTTGTCAAGTTGAATTCTAAAGTAACTAATATTCAACACTATGTGATATTAGAAAACAAAAAGCTAAAGAGTTTAAATAATAATTCAGCCACTCCTACCAAACATTATCGTCAGGTCGAAAATAAACAAATTGAATTTCTGCAACGTCAGGAATTTATGTTTAGTCAGTTAGGTGCCAATGTTATCTGGTATGATGAAGGTAAACACGAACAAGTCCCTGAAATCTTAAAAGAAATAGCCGGTCTGAAACCTTAGTATAACTCTGGATTATAACTTGGAAGTTAACAATTTAATCTCTGTTCTAATATACACTGTTAATTAGTCCAAAACATAGAATTCTTTAAATCCGGAGGGAGGAAATTTTGATAACAAATTAAGTTTGAACATTGACTAATAAATGGCTGACATCATCCATAAAGGTACCAATTAAAGAATCTCCAATCAAGTATTATATAAAAAGTTTAACCAATAAGTTAGAGCCTTTCCCTAGACCAAAATATTTTCAGGTCTGTTCTATAGATAATCTTTCAATGCCCGAAGCCTCTCGTACTAAGAAAAGTATTCATAATAGTGTAGTGGCTCTCTCCTATTACGCTATTACTTTGATTTTATCTTTTTTTTCAAGAAAGATATTTCTTGAATACCTTGGTACAGATATACTCGGTCTAAATACAACCGCTCAAAACCTTCTGCAGTTTCTCAACCTTGCCGAACTGGGAATAGGTGTGGCGGTTGGTTTTAGCCTCTACAAACCATTATATGAAGAAGATAACGACACGGTAAATGAAATAGTTGCTTTACAAGGGAAAATTTATAAAAGAATCGGGATAATAATAATAATCGGAGCCGTATTGTTAATGGGTTTTTTCCCATTTATTTTCAAAAAGATTACACTCCCTTTATGGTATGCCTATGCATCTTTTGGTGCCTTCTTGATAAGTTCCTTATTGGGTTATTTTCTGAATTATAAGCAAATTCTCCTCACTGCGAGCCAAAAGGATTATAAGATAAATTATAGTTATCGCACTATACTGATTTTAAAAACCATAGCTCAGATTATTGCGGTCTATTTTCTCCCTTTCCCCTATATATGGTGGATAGTATTGGAAGTTGTATTCAGCATTATTGCATCCGTTGTTCTTCATATTGTCACTATTAGGGAATTCCCTAATTTGCAGAACGTCAAGATTCCGTTTAAAGAATTAAGAAAGAAATACTCTTCACTGGTCACTAAAATTAAGCAATTATTCTTTCACAAGATTGGAGGATTTGCACTTACCCAGACCTCACCTCTCATCATCTATGCTTTCATAGATTTGAATGTGGTTGCACTTTATGGCAACTATATGGTGGTGATAAATGGGATACAAATGATGATGGCTTCGATGTTCAACAGCATGGGAGCCGGTGTAGGAAATCTTGTGGCGGAAGGAGACGAGCAGAAAATCAGAAATGTATTCAGAGAGCTTTTCAGTCTTAGATTTGTAATCACTGCTACCTTGTGTGCCGGTGTTATTTATTTTACACCTGCTTTTATTTCTCTTTGGATTGGAAAAGAGTATCTGTTGCCCTTTTCCACTTTATTGCTATTGACAACTCTACTCTTCATCGGATTATCAAGATACACCGTGGAAGCATTTGTCACGGCTTATGGCTTATACAGTGACATATGGGCACCAGTTATTGAAGCTTCAATCAACATTGGGCTTTCTATTATACTCGGAAGCGTAATGGGATTGAATGGAATTATATTGGGGGTGGTCATTTCACAAATTCTGGTGATAGTGATGTGGAAACCATTTTACCTCTTTAAAAAATCTATAAAAGGATTTCTAAAAAACTATATCATAATTTATACAACCCATATTATTTCGGGTATTGGTATTGGTGTTTTAGTCTGGTTAATTTTTAAATCCTATATCAACAACGCATCCACCAGTTGCGTAAGTTTTATAGTAAATGGAATCTTTGTTATACTTCCATATACTATAATATTGACAGCACTTCTGTGCCTTTTCAGTCAGGGTATGAGATTATCACTCGTCAGAATTAAAAATTTAATCCTGAAAACTAACTAAGAGAACTTAAAAAGATTTTCAGGTTCTCACAATTAGTCAAATATAAACGGGTAAGATTTTTTCCATAAATCTCCAAAAATAACTATCGATCTTAGGTTCATCATAGATAACACGTCCGTTACCCGGCGATCGGCCTTCAGTCCATCGCAAATTTTCTTTAATAGCAACAGCACTTGTAGCGTGTTATGTATTGATATCACATTGAGTTATGGTACGGATTATAATGTACACTCACAAACTCAAAAGATGACTGACAAAAATTTATTTTAAAACAATGAAAATCGACAAATACGAAATAGAAATGTTAGGTGTGAACGACGCTGAAGCACTTATTATACATTTCCATGAAAGTGAACCAAACCCTGGTAAAGAGCATATTGTTCTTATAGATGCGGGAAACAAATCAGACGGCAAAAAAATAATAGATTTTATCAATGAACATTACCACACAAATGTGATTGATCTTGCTATATGCACTCATAGTGATTCCGATCATTTCGGAGGGTTTATCACTTTCCTTGAAGAAATGAAAAAAGCAGATCAAACTAAAGAGAAATTAAAAATAAAAAAATTTTTACTTAACGCTCCTTATAATTGGGACTCGAAGATAGGGAAACAATTGTATTCAACAGAAGATGGCAGAACAAATTTGGTCGATCTATTAATGGAATTAAAAATAGAAGTTCAAAATGGATTTGCAGATGATTCGAATTGGGAAAATCCATTTCCTGGTGTTTTAACCATTATAAGTCCTTCTGAAAAGTATTATCGATCCCTACAGGACAGCATCTGTAGGCAGAAAGGTATAAAACCGTTGGTTACAGAAAGACGTAAATTATTTACTCAGAACAATATTGATGATTATTCAAATGACGCATCAGCAGCAAATAAATCCAGCCTAGCAGTACTGTTTACTCCTATACCTCACAAGAACTACGTATTTGCTGCGGAAATGGAAGAAGACGCATTTGAAAATATGAGTTATGAACTTAAAACGAAATGCAAAAATGTATCTTTTCTTAAAATCCCTCACCACGGTAGTAATCATAATATTAATTCCAAAATATTAAATCACTATAATCCAAAAACTGTCTTTATTTCTGCAACTGACAAAACCTTGAATAAAAATAACGGATTAAAAAATTATTTTAAAAATAAAAATAGTATAGAGGTATACACTACACATGGAACAAATAATGTTTGTCTGAGACAGGGATACGAGAAAAAGAAAAATTATTCAAAAGCAAGCCCCATTTGGCAATAACCTTTTATATAGAAAGATAATGATATTCTTAAAGACAAGGTATATTTAATTAATATTTTCCCTTATGATTTGAAATTTATTAAAAACCAATTTAAACCTCTTTCCGTTTTGATTTATAAAATTAGAAACTTTTCAAAAGTACTATTGTAATATTTACATTTTATAATGAACATATTGTTTATAACCAATACTTTTTCACCATTCGATTTAGGATCTGGAGGTGGCCAAAGAAGTTATTTTATTTGTAAATCTCTTTCTGAACTAGGATCGGTAGATTTAATCGAAATTAATGTTAATAAAATAAAAAGGTTTGAATTAGATTATAAATTTAATCGTATATATAACCTTTCATTAAACAATGTTCCTAAGATTAAAAGTCGTTTTAATATTTTAAGAAGATTTTCTAATTTTTTACAATCTCTTATAAAAATTGATTTTTTTTTTAAAAAAAATGATGAGATTACGGTAGCAGTTAAAGATATCATCGATATTCATAAATATGATTTAATATTTGCTAGATATCTAAGAACTGCAACTTTATGTAATCTTTTAAACAAACCAAATTTGATTATAGATATAGACGATAATCCAATTGAAGCATCCAAAATAAATAATAGATACTTTAATTATTTTGTTTTGGGTAAAATATATCAAAAGAATTTGTGTAAGTTTTATAGAAAGGTTATCAATAATGTACCTTTGACTTTTATATCTAATAAAAATCAAGTAGAAAGCATCAAACAATATCCTCTTAAAAATATACCACTTATAACTGATTTTTTAACAAAAGATGCAGTTTTAAATAATTCTATCCATAAACCCAGTCTTCTTTTTATTGGTTTATTAGATTATTATGCCAACTATAAAAGTTTAGAAATCTTTATTCGAGAAACCTGGCCTAAACTTATTAATAGGATACCAAATTTACAATTTTATATTATTGGAAGAGGATTGCCTGAATATCTAAAAAATTTATTTGCTACTTACAATGGTATAAATATAACGGGATTTGTGCAAGATTTGGAACCTTATTTTAAAAATTGTACTATCTATGTATCTCCTATTTATTTTGGTTCCGGAACAAATATAAAGATACTTGAGGCTATGGGTAAGGGTATAGCAATTGTAGGTACCCCCATGAGTATTAGAGGCTATGAAGATATGTTAATAGATAGAGTGAATATTTTAATAGCAAAGAATGGTCAAGAATTTATTGATGATATTGAAATATTAATACGAAATAAACAGTATAGAGAAGATTTAGTGGAAAACGCTAAGGAAACTTTAATTCAATATGACTATATATATGATAGTTTTTCTAATAATCTTCATCAGGCTATTCGCAAAGAATTTCCAAAATTAATTTTTAATAATCATCTCTCTTAATGATATGAAATACGATTACCTTATAGTCGGTTCCGGCCTATTTGGAGCCACTTTCGCTCATCTTGCAAATAAACAAGGCAAGAAATGCCTTGTTATTGAAAAGCGTTCGCATCCTGGAGGTAACATCTATTGCGAAGAGATAGAAGGTATCAACGTCCATAAATATGGAGCCCATATTTTTCACACCTCCGATAAAGAAGTCTGGAATTTCGTAAATAGTATCGTTCCTTTCAACCGCTACACCAATTGTCCCATGGCCCAAGCTCCAAGCGGAAAACTTTACAACCTCCCTTTCAATATGAACACTTTCTATGAAATGTGGGGTGTTAAGACACCGGAAGAGGCTCACAAGAAACTTGAAGACCAGCGAAAAGATGCTCTTGATAAAATGAAATCCGAGGGCATCTCCGAACCTCGTAATCTCGAAGAACAAGCTTTAACCTTAATCGGTAGAGACATATATGAACAACTGATAAAAGGATACACCGAAAAGCAATGGGGTCGTCCTTGTAATCAACTACCAGCTTTTATAATAAGGCGCTTGCCGGTTCGCCTAACCTTCGACAATAATTATTTCAATGATTCTTACCAGGGAATACCAATCGGAGGATACAATAAATTAATCGATGGACTTCTAAACGGAATAGAAGTCAAACTCGACACTGATTTCTTCGATGATAGGAAACATTGGGAATCGGTTGCAGATAAAATAGTATTCACAGGTAAGATAGATCAGTTCTGCGATTATCGTTTCGGCAAACTCGAATACCGTAATGTCAGATTTGAAACAGAAGTCTTGGAGACTCCTAACTGGCAAGGGAACGCAGTTGTGAATTATACATCAGCTGAAGTGCCATATACTCGTATCATCGAACACAAGCACTTTGAAATGTTCGGTGATGAAGTTTATAAGAATCCCAAGACAGTTATTTCTAAAGAATATTCATCTGAATGGGATGAAACTAAAGAACCCTTCTATCCTATAAATGACGAACGTAACCAATCGATATATCAAAAATACAAAGAATTGGCAGATAAAGAAAAAAATGTAATCTTCGGAGGGCGTCTCGCAGAATACAAATACTACGATATGGCTCCCATCATTCAAAAAGTTAAAAGACTTTTCAAATAAAAATGGAAGAAAAGAAAAAACCTAATATAAAAATATTAGTGGCCTGTCATAAACCTGACCCTAATACAAGGCAAGATGACATATATATGCCAATACAGGTTGGAGCAGCACTTCATCCCGAATTAGACCTTGGTTTCCAAAAAGATGATGAAGGAGATAACATATCCTATAAAAATGAATCCTACTGTGAACTTACAGCCTTATACTGGGCATGGAAAAACCTTACTCCGGATATTGAGCATATAGGATTAGCACATTACAGAAGATATTTTAATATAGACGAATCAAAACTAAAACGGTATGTCTCGAAATATGATATAATTCTCCCGAAACCTGTGAAACAAGCGATATCTAATTTTAAGAATCTTTTTTCATTCATCGGTATGGAGGACGCTTATATCTTTATTGATACTATAGTGGATTTATATCCTGCCATGAACAAAGAGGTAATAGAGTATTTTTATAATAGTAATAGATACTCTGTTTTTAACATGTTAATTGCGAAGAAAGACATATTTAATGAGTACTGTCAATTTTTATTCAATGTGCTTAATGAAACAGAAAAAAGAATAAAACCAATACAAAATTATACGAGAATAAATAGAAGAATTGGTTATATGGCTGAAGCATTGTTAGGTTTGTGGATTTTACATAATAAAAAGAGACTCAGTATAAAATATGTTTCTACCTTAAATACTGATAATATTAGACTTAATTTAAAAGGAAGAATTGGATTGCCATTTAAATCAATCTTATCTAATGTATATTTTAATATTCAAAAATATCCAAAAGTAAAACGATTGATAGCTTATAATGCTGTAATAACCGGCTTAAATTCTGATAATATTCAATTAAATAACTTCCAATAACACAGGATACATAGAAGAAAAAGTTTTGTCCATCATAATCCCCACTTATAACATAGAGAAATACCTCTCAAAATGTATGGAGTCATTGATAGTTCTTTCAATTGATAAACTTGTTATCATTGATAAACTGGATATTATAGTTGTAAATGAGTGAAGCAGAATAAATCATCTATAAGGAATTAATCCAAAATTTAAAATAAAAATGAATAATATTTTATTAAATATCGGAGATTTAAAGAATCTAAATACTTATAATGCAATAGATAAACCTCGAGAAGATGTCAATAAAACTTTAAAAGACATAGGATATAAAATTATAAATATTAATATAAAATTTAATTCAATAAGAAATATTACTAAATTTTTCATAGAGTTATCTAAATTATCAAAAATATTAAAGAGAGGAGATAATATAATTATGCAATATCCTTTTAAGGGATTTGGCACTAAATTAATGTATTATTTTTCTTTACTTTTTAATACATACAATATAACATATTTGATACATGATATTCAATCTTTAGGCAGTAAAGGAAAAATATCAAAAAGAGAAGTCTTTATATTAAATAGAGCTAAGAAATTATTAGTACATACTAATAATATGATGGAATACTTACAAAGTGAAGGTGTTATTTCAAAGATGCAGGTCATGTGGTTATTTGATTATTATGGATCTAACATTTCAAATGATTTTAATTGTGCAAAAGAATTAATTGACCATAAAAGTATAATATTCGCAGGAAATTTAGACAAGAGTAAATTTTTAAAAAAAATAGATGCTTCTAAAATTCATTATCCCATATATCTATATGGTAAAGAGATTGATTATAAGTGGCCTGATGTTATTAGATACTCAGGTAAATTCAATCCAAATGAAATATCTAATTTGTTGGGTGCATGGGGTCTAGTTTGGGATGGACCAGATATAGAAAACTGTACAAGTAATATAGGAAATTATCTAAGATATAATTCCTCACATAAAGCATCTTTATATTTGGCAGCAGGGAAACCAATTATTGTATGGGAAGAATCTGGATTAGCGCCCTTTGTAAAAGAAAATAAAATTGGAATATCTATTAAATCAATCACAGATATAAATACAATATTTAAAAAAATAAATAAAGAGGAGTATCAACAATTATTAATTAATGTAAAGAGTTTACAGCAATTAATTTTAGAAGGTGGCTTTCTACGAAAACTTATTTCAGAAAATTATTAATATCCCCTCTTTATAACATAATAAATTGGTCTTTTGGTAAGCGGATATTTTTGACCGTATTGACCAGAAACTGAGAAATATGAAATTTTGCGTCAACTATAAATAACGACACATTATGACATATTCGAATGAAGATCTGGAGCTGTTCTGGCTCCGATATCAGGCAGAAGGGGTTCCAAAGAATCTAAGCCTGCAGGAATTCTGTTCAGTGAACAAGGTCCCTTTCAACCTGGTCAACAAATGGTACAAAGATACCAGACACAAGATCACCGAGGTAAGAGTTGCAGGAGTTCCTCAAAATCACGAGTATGAATCCAACAGTTATAAACCTGACACAAATTTATCAAAAAGAGGGTCAAGACCTTTAAGGATACTGATTGATCTGAGAATGAGTAACGGAATGCAGATCCGTCGCGGCGGAATGAGTTTTGAGGAACTGAAAATACTAGTTGCAAATCTCGAGGTGCTATGCTGACGATAAACGGACTGTACAAGTTCTATTTCATCAAGAACTTCCATGACATGAGATGCAAGTACGAGCGAGTGAGGTCTGTGATAAGGGTACAGTTCAACCGGGAACCACAGGCAGGAGAAGTCTTTATTATGATGTCGAAAGACAGACAACTGGTAAGACTCTATCATTATGATACAAGAAGCTGTTCTCTGCATGAGAAGAAATTCAACAAAGGATACAAGTTCATGGAAGTGGCTTGGGAAGATGGAACACCCTGTTATTATATCGACTGGAAAGATGTAGTGACACTGCTTGAAAGCCCGGTTATAAAGCGGATGAAATTAAGATAAAACCTGTTGTAAAACATAGAAGAATCATACTGTTTTAAACATCAAAAAATTTGTTCATTTCCCTGATATTCATTAAATTAGAGTGATATTAGAACAGCGGAATGGACACCCCGGAAACTGACTTCATCTACCAGAACGGCAAACGTATCGAGGAGTACGAAAACACTCCAAGAGAGTTTGTGGATCCATACGCAGACATGACCGGAGAAGAAAAATCCAAACTCATTCTTATGCTTCAGGACATGCTCCGTCAGAGAGAGGACGAAGCAAAAAAGAAGGATGAAAAGAACAATCAACTCAACAATAAGCTCGACGAGATGTTGAGACGTCAGGCAGAATCAAATTCCCAGATTGCCAAACTGACTGAACTCCTTTCGGAGATGCAACGAAGCAATCTGGAAAAAGAAAAAAGGATAGAGGATCTGCTAAAGAAAATCGCTGATCTGAAAGCTGATAAAAAGAAAGCACGCAAAGACAGGTTCAACTAAAAATTACGTCCACTCGCCAACGAACGCAAGAACTCTCTGTTCTTTGGTTCGCATGTCATGGCCGGTGCCTCAGCAATCTATCACTCAATAATGGCCACATGCAAAATGATGAGTATATCCATCATGGAATATCTGACTCTTTTCTTCGAAAAATACGTGGCAGGTGAAAGGGATTATTACAAATTGCTGCCGCAGACAATCGGATTGTGGCCTTATAATCCCGATTCCGAACTATAATTATTATTAAAAATCTCTTGACTTTTTAAATAGTTTTAACTTAAACCGCCTAAAAGCGGCTTAAGCTATCCCTTACGGTTAAAAATATTCGCTTACGGTCTTTTGAACTAAAGTTTAGACTAAATATAAGCCATGATGGTATCTAAATTTCTTCATTGGATATTACTTTCCAAAGCTTGTAAATAAAAATTGTTCAACATGAAAAAAGTCATGCTAGTTTTTGGGACTCGTCCTGAAGCTATCAAGATGGCTCCACTTGTCAAAGAGTTCCAAAAACATTCCGATAAATTCGAAACTGTTGTATGTGTCACCGGTCAGCATCGCCAGATGCTCGATCAGGTACTGAATCTATTTGAAATCAAACCTGATTATGACCTTGACATTATGAAACAAGGGCAGGATCTTTATGATGTGACTTCCCGTGTGCTACTTGGTATGAGGGATGTGCTCAAAGAAGCCAAGCCCGATGTGGTGTTGGTTCATGGAGATACCACTACATCGACAGCAGCTGCTTTGGCTGCTTTTTATCAGCAAATCCCTGTAGGCCATGTGGAGGCCGGTCTGCGTACACATGACATATATTCACCTTGGCCCGAAGAGATAAATCGCCAATTGACCGGTCGTATTGCAACCTTTAACTTTGCTCCTACAAAATTAAGCCGTCAAAACCTTCTTGATGAAAATGTCTCAGATGATAAAATCACTGTAACTGGCAACACTGTTATCGATGCTCTTTATTGGGTAGTTAATAAGATCAAATCTGATAAAAAACTTGATAGAGAACTTTCGGAAGAATTAAAGAAAGCTGGATATGATGTCACCAGACTTTCTACTAATCTATTATCCCCTCATACCTCATCCCTTAAACCTTATCCCTTTAAAGCTAATCGAAGGTTAGTTTTAATAACAGGTCATCGTCGCGAAAATTTCGGTGAAGGGTTTATTTCAATGTGTGAGGCAATCAAAACTTTGGCCGAGAAATATCCTAATGTTGATTTCGTGTATCCGATGCATTTAAACCCAAATGTACGAAAACCAATCCATGAAGTTTTTGGAGAAGATTTATCTGTTTATCAAAATCTTTTTTTCATAGAACCTCTCGAATATCTCTCTTTCATCTTCTTAATGGAAAAGGCTTACATTGTTCTCACTGACAGTGGAGGCATCCAAGAGGAAGCACCGGGTCTCGGTAAACCTGTTCTTGTAATGCGTGATACAACAGAACGACCGGAAGCGCTCGAAGCAGGTACTGTAAAACTTGTTGGAACGGATTACGATAAAATAGTAGGCGAGGTTTCAAAACTTCTTGAGGATAAAAAATATTATGAAAAGATGTCGAAAGCCACCAATCCGTATGGTGATGGTTTTTCATCTTCACGTATTATATCTATTTTAATTAAAATTTAAATGTAGTCATTGTACTCAAATTTTATTCTTATTATTTCATTTCTTCTATAAGAAAATAAAAATTATTGGATTTATAGCATAATCCATTTATGGGAATATATATTTTTTTAATTGCAATAACATTTCTATTTTATATAATCAGTTATTTTAATGAAAAATTAATATATAAGTTATATTTTATAGAAACTTTCCTATCATGCTTGATTTTATGTTTTGGATTTATGACAGGTTCTGATTGGAGAACTTATGAAGAAATATATAATTCTTATGGAAATAATGATTTTTTCTGGAGATTCTCTTATTTAGAACCAGGGTATCTATTACTTAATATAATTGGTAATGTTATAGGACTAAATTTTTGGGAATGGTATATTATATTAAGAGTAATTATTTTTTTTATTGTATGTAAATTTTTATTTTTCTATTGTCCCAGAAAATCTTTATTAATTTGTTATACTATTTTTTTAGGAATGTGGGGTATAATGTATTATATTGATCCTTCATTTAGAAATATGTTAGCAGCAAGTGTCTCAATAATTGGATTTAAATATATAATTAATCGAAATAAAATAAAATATCTTATTGTAACTATTATTGCGTTATCATTCCATTTTAGTGCGATTTTTTTGCCTTTAATATATGTATTTTCTATACTAAACATATCTAATACGAAATTACTAATAATATTTGTTATAATTAATATTATTTTTATTTCAAAAAATTCAATATTTATTATCATAGATAACTTATTTTCAAATCTTGAATTTGTCCAAGGTAAGATTGAAAATTATTCTTCAGGAAGAGAGTCAGATACAGTAGGCTCAGGTAAAATTATCTCTATAACATATTTATTTAATTGCTTTATATTTGTTTTATTATTAGTAAATCGCGAATTTTTAAATAAGTTTAAATATGGTAAAATTATTTTTAATTTAGCAATTTTATATATATTTATGAGTAGAATCGGACTGACTGTATTAATTTTTACTCGATTTTATTTGTATATATTATATTTTATGGCTATTGCTATATCAATATTAGTTTTAAAAATAAAAAGAACTCAACAAATTATAGGTGCAACTTTTCTTTTTATAGTATCAGTAATATCAAATTATAAACAAATGCAAAGTTGGAGATTTATTCCCTATAGTAATATAATATTATATCTAGATAATTTGCCTTCTTTTGAATATAGATCGGATTATAATTTAATTAATTCTCCTTATAAAGATAATTTATAATATATGAAGATAAAAATTTATAATAATTATCCAAATTCTGAAGTGACAAATCATTATTTGGATATTATAAGATTAGGAATTAATAAAAGTAATAGATTTGTCAGTGATTTTATATTTAATTATAAGAATATAAATAAGAGAGACATAATTCTGACATCTACCCCAATAGATTTTATTAAATTATATTTAAAAGGATATAAAAATCAGATTTATTGGATGCAAGGTTTATCTCCAGAAGAATCTTATATGCGAAACAACAGTAAATTGAGATATAGAATATTATCCTCAATTGATAAATTTATTTTAAAAAAAACTAAATTTATATTTTTAGTGTCCAAAGAAATGCATTCTTTTTTAGAGAATAAGTATAAATTAAAAATTAAAAATTTTTATATAATGCCATGCTATAATGAGAAATTAAATTCTGAATATATTAAACTTAAAAATAAATATATAAATAATACTTTTGCTTATATCGGGGGATTATCTAAATGGCAATGTTTTGAACAAACTTTGCAGATATATAAAAATATTGAGAATAAATATAATGATACTAAATTATTAGTACTTACTAAACAATCTGATAAAGCTTTAAAATTATTACAACAATATAAAATTTCTAATTTTGAAATTGATTGTGTTAAAGCTGATGAAGTATCACAGAGATTAGCTAATATTAAATTTGGTTTTGTAATTAGAGATGAAGATCCTGTAAATTATGTTTCTACCCCTACAAAAATTTCTAATTATCTTTCATCAGGTGTAATACCAATTGTTACAAAAAGTGTTAGAGATTTTGTCAATTTATTTAAGGATAAAAATTGTTTATGTGTATTAGAATCTGCTAATGATTATTCAAAACTATTTAATTTTATTAAAAAGAATATTGATCCCACAAAAATTGAACAGGATTTATTAGAAATTTTTGATTCTTATTATAATGATAACAACCATATAAATAGTATTGCAAAAATATTTAGTAATCTTCAAATTAAACTTAACTAATTATATAAATTTATTTTAATTAATATTTATCTACATCATAAAATCTATATAATTTCTTTTTAAAAATTTAATAATTTATTTATCATAAAAATAGATATTATTTAATAAATATATAAATAAATTAAAATTTTTAGTATCATATATTAACAAATTATTGTATAACTTAATTTAATAATAATTATATGCATATTAGAAGAATATTTTTATATCTAAATATTCCGTTTCTTATTATTCATATTATTACATTCAAATTTTTAACTTTATTTTTTAGGTTAAAAAATAACAACCACAAACTTGTTGATAAGAATGAATTATATAATAATAATTTAATCCTTTTATATGAAGATATTAACAGATGGAAGAAACTTATGGGTTTAGAAATGAATTCTGAATTATTAGTACTTTCTCATCTACTTTTATATAATAAAGCATTTAGAAATGTATTTTATTTTAGAATAAGACAAATTAATAAATTTATTTCTTTTTTTTTAAGTAAAATTTTAAAACCGTTACCATTATTACAAATAAATGATATTAATATAGGTGGAGGGCTTTTTATTCAACATGGATTTGCTACTATACTTGCAGCTAAAGTTGTAGGAAATAATTTATGGATTAACCAATGTGTAACTGTAGGATATTCAAATAAGACTGATTGTCCTATTATTGGTAATAATGTGACTATTTTATCTGGTGCAAAAGTTATTGGAAATGTTAGAATCGGTAATAATGTCACTATAGGTGCCAATGCTGTTGTTGTAAAAGATGTACCTGATAATTGTATTGTTGCTGGTGTACCGGCAAAAATTATTAAATATAAAGAGGAATAATTTATTATTCGTTATAATTATATTATTATGATTAATGATAACTCTAAAACGATTCTCTTAATTGGTCCAAGGTTAAATAAAGATAATAGAACCATTGGAGGTAGTGAGGTACTTTTTGAAAATTTTATTAATTACTGTAAAAAAGAAAATCGGCCAATAAAGATAATTGATTCTAATAAATTTAATTATTCTAATCTAATACTAGCACTAGCTTCCATACTTTTAAAAACTTTCAAATTATCAAAAAATATAGACCATATTTTCCTGTATGGAAGTAAAAATGATTATTTATATATTGCTCCCTTAGTTGCTATTATTGCTAAATTAAGAAAAAAGCAGTATTCTTTAAGAAAATTTGGTGGTGATTTTGATTCTGATTATTATAATTCTTTTAAGTTAATTCGATGTGGAATCAATTACGCAATGAGAAATGCAAAAACTTTATTTTGGGAGACAAAGAGACTTTTACCATTTGGATTAGCCTTTAATATCAAATCATATTGGGCTCCTAATACTAGAAGAAAACCAATTTATGAAAATAAAAATATATCTTTTAACAAAAGAAAGATTGCATTTATAAGTCATGTACGAAAAGAAAAAGGAATATATGAATTAATAGAAGCGTTAAATCAATTAGGGGAGGAGTTTTCTGTAGATATTTATGGAACTGTTATGGATATAGATAATTTGGATATATCAAAGTATTATAAAGGCATAATTCCTCCAGAAGATGTTCAAAAAGTATTATCAGAATATTCTGCATTAATTTTACCTACTTGGAAAGAAGGTTATCCTGGCATTATTATTGAATCTTTCTCATGCGGTGTACCAGTTCTTGCTTCGAAAGTTGGAGGGATACCCGAGATGATTGAACATGGGAAAAATGGGATTCTATTTGATCCAAAAGATCCAAATGAAATAGTTAGAGCATTGAAAAATTTTGAAAATTATGATTATAACAGTTTAGTAAAAAATTCATTAAGTTCCTTTAATTATTATGAAGAGTCTGCAGTAAATAATATGATTTTTAGTAAAATTTTTGAATAATTTTAAATTTTAGAAATTATTGAAATTAATTTTTTTATTTTCTAAAAATATAAGTATTCATACTTTACACACATTATTGATTAGTCGATTAAACTTAGTATTTTATAATAAATATAAGGAAAGATGTCTAGATTAAAATCAGCAATTAAACCTTTTTTTTCTTTAATAGGACGAGTTTGGCCAGAAAATTGGATGAAGTTCAGATATTTTGTTAGATTTAAGAAGCCTCTTGATCTAAAAACACCTAAAAATGTTAATGAAAAGATTCTTTATCTTTCCTTAAAAACAGATACAACCTCATGGACCGACTTATCTGATAAGTATTTAGTTCGTACCTATGTTAAGGATAAAATTGGAGAAGACAATCTAGTTAAACTTTATGGAAAATGGCAAAATGCCAATGATATTGATTGGCATTCACTACCTAATTCTTTCGTAATAAAAACTAATCATGGTAGTGGTGAAATAACAATTGTAAAAGATAAATCTAAATTAGATATTCCATCTGTCGTTAAGTATTTTAATAATAAAATAAAAAGGCCATATGGTGAAATTGAAGGGGGAAAACATTATAGTAGAATTAAACCATTAATTATTGCAGAAGAATTATTAGTGAACGATTTTGAATCAGCTAAATATTCATCATCAATAATTGATTATAAATGCTGGTGTTTTAACGGTAGATGTGAATATATCTGGGCATGTATAAATAGAAATAAAAATGGTGCAGATGTAATGTTATATGATAGAGACTGGAAAAGTCATCCTGAATTTTCTATCTTTAATAATCATTATAGAAAAGCCCCTATAATTCCAAAACCTAATAATTTAGATTCCATTATTGAAGCAGCAGAAAAATTGGCAAAGCCATTTCCTGTTGTTCGAGTTGATTTATATTCAATAAATAATAAAATCTTCTTTGGAGAAATGACTTTTACTTCTTTAGGAGGCCTCATGGACTATTTCACTCCGGAATTCCTTGAAAAAGCCGGTGCAATGATCGATTTAAATTATAAAGGCTGATGAAACCTCATTATCTTAATAACCCGAAATCTCCTTTATATTATTCTATTCATGGGAAAGGATATTCTGCAGCCAAAGGTCATATACCTGATTTTTTCTTTGAAAGGATAATTCATCCAATAGGTCAAGGGGGATTCTTTACCGAATCTTTTAATATTGATAATGTTCCCTTTTCAGCTGTTTATGATTGTGGCTCATTTTCATATAGTGCGAAATTTAATAAAGGGAAGATTTCACCATTAGAAAAATTTATTAAAAAGTCTCTCTCTAAAACCGGTATCAAAAATGAGATCGATTTACTGATGGTTTCTCATTTTGATGCAGATCATTTCAATGGAATTAAGTTCTTGCCTGACTATAAACTTGTTTTAATTCCTCTATTATCTCAAAAACAGAAGATTGTTTTATCTATTCTGTCGACTATAGGAATCATTAAAACAAATTTAAGTCTGATAAACGATCCAAAATCCTTTTTCAAAAATGTAAAGATTGTTCAAGTGCTACCGGATTATTTTGAACCAGGCGATACCTATTATGACTTGGACGGTAGCATCTTAGAAAATCTTCCCGAAAGCTATGTTTCTCCTGTTTTGAATATAGGGGATAAAGATAACTCTATTCAAAATTTCCCACGTATGATTAAGAGTAATATCCCAATTCAAATCTCAATTGGGGATTCTAAACTAACTTTCTGGGAGTATATTCCCTTTAATCATAATGTAGCAAATCTATCTACTAAATTCCTTAATGAAATAAAAAGCCAGACTGCTTTAGATTATGATCAGATTATAAAATATCCCACCGGAGAGTATGTTAAGAATCATCTCGAGGAAATCAAGAATCTATTTAAAGATAAAACAAAACTTGGAGATCCAAATGATTATTCTATGATAGTATATTCAGGGCCTTCACTTGATACCTGCTGTAATCTAATTGAACTGAAAGGTGAAGATCCTTTATGGGAATCCTTTTTCCCTATTTTAAAATATGGTGACCATAATGACAATTCGGGTGATTTGGCTTGTTTATACACTGGTGATATAAAATTTGACAGTAATTGGCTGCCTGATTATATTGAAAGCATTGAATCTGCTCGGATGGATCTAATCAGTGGAATTCAAATTCCTCATCATGGTTCAAAAAATAATAATGGTCATCTCATCGTAGAGGAATTTAATAAAAAATCTTCCAATTCGATTGTTTATTTTATTTCTGCCGACCCTTCAATTAGATATCATCATCCTGATAAAGAAACAATAGAAAACATAATCCCAAATCTCAAAAATGACTCTGCTCTCCATCTTGTGTCTACACTTGAAACTTCATCCTTGTCCGTTACTATCCACATATAATCTCAAACTTAATAATCCCTCATCCCTTATCCCTCTAAACTATGACTGATTACGGACTCGTTTCCATAATCACACCCTCTTACAATTCTTCTCAATTCATCGCTGAAACAATCCAGTCAATTCAAGCCCAGTCTTATAAAAACTGGGAATTGATTATTACTGACGATTGTTCCACAGATAATTCCTGTGAGATTATAGAATCTTTCATCAAGAAGGATTCAAGGATAAAACTCATAAA
This sequence comes from Muribaculaceae bacterium, assembly GCA_022510425.1. Lineage (GTDB taxonomy): Bacteria > Bacteroidota > Bacteroidia > Bacteroidales > Muribaculaceae > Lepagella. The sequence goes on along the minus strand of JAFLTO010000023.1, from coordinate 2,606 downwards.
ACTTGATAAGAATTCAGGAGCAGGTGTAGCCCGTAATACTTCTATTGGCGCCTCCTCTGGTCGCTATATCGCTTTTTGTGACAGCGATGACCGCTGGTTCCCGGAAAAACTTCAGTCCCAACTAAACTTCATGAATGCAAAAAAATGTGACTTGTCCTATTCCTCTTACCTATTATGCAACGAGACGGATCACATCGATGGAATTGTTGTAGGACCCAAGCATGTATCGCTCACATCCATGATGAAGGATGACAAGATGGGTTTCCTTACGGTTATGTACGATGTTAAAAAATTAGGCAAAATTTATCTTCCCAAAATGAGGAAACGGCAGGATTGGGCTTGGAAACTTATGGCTCTTAAAGTATGTAAGGTTGCATATGGAATGAAAGAACCATTGGCTATTTACAGAGTCCGCCACGATTCCATCTCCCGAAATAAAAAAACTCTTATTAAATATAACATAGCAGTTTACCAAGAAATCTTCAACTGGTCATATCTAAAATCCTTGCTCTTCTTCCTCTTTTGTTTCCTCCCTTCTTATTTCAAAAAACGCCTCTTTCTTAAATGGTTAAATCAATGATGCCATTCTATAATAATTAGAAAGAATAAACACTCCCTTTTATCCATTATAAATGGTCCAACTAAAAGACCGTAAGCTACCAAAAATTACAAATCATTTTTAGGGATAAGATTTACCTTCGCATCCATTACCCACACCTTACCTCTGTCGTTAAGCTCCAACTTAACAACCCCATCCCCAATCCCTAATAACCCATCTTTCATCCCCAATCCCATTGCCGCCAAATAATATGAAGTTTGCCTTGGCTGTGTGGTGTACGGGGTGCACCAAAAACAGCAACAACTATCCTCCAAAGCTATGAACCATGCACCATGCTCTAAGCCCTATGCACTTAGCTTACAGCTCCTTGCACTTAGCAAAAGCTCCGTGCACCATGCTCTTCAAAAATCCCTTTATCCCTCTAAACCAGACACAAACATGAATGAGCTGGTTGCTCATGTCAGTCATGTTCTCAACAAACACATTCCTTCGACTCACTATCCATATTGGCTCGGCATGCTCGGGGGTTATGGATTCGATCTCCTTGCAAAAATAACCGGTAAAAAATTACCAATTTCCTCTGTGCGTGTAAAGAAATTTTGTGCCACTACTGAATTTGATGCCAAGAAAGCACATTCTTGCGGTTTTAAATCTCCCTATTCTCTAAAAGAAGGACTCAAGAATACTCTTGAATTCGAATTTGTCCATCCCCAACCCGATAATATCACCTTCCAATCAGAATAATCTAATTAAAATCCATGTTAAACTCAATCATCTTCTTTTTTATTATTACTATTTTGTGGATGATTCTTCCTCTTATCTTTTTTCTAAGAAATAAAACAGAGGAACATCATCAAATCCACGGAAATAATTTTCTTGATTCCAACGGCCATCACATATACTATGACCGTTCTCTCATAGAAAAATCACGTTTCCTCCTCAAAAATCCACACGTCCATCCAAGGGAACTCCGTACAATCTCCCGATTCTATAAAGAATTCTTACAATCCACCTCTTATAAAAACACGTTTGGTAATATTGGTTAACTTAAGTTCTCCATGCCCAATACAGTAGTATAATCTTAATTATAAGGAGGCTTCTTGAAAATGACTAAACTATTCCACACATCCTATCCCTCAGTCATTTTCCCGGAGCCTCCTATTTTTCTAACATCCTTCTTCCCTCCAAACCTCATTCTTTTACTTCCCAAAATTTCCATCCTTGACCCACCACCCGCCGTTAAGTTCCAACTTAACAATCCACATCCCTTATCCCTTTATCCCCTATCCCTAAAACCTTATCCCTAATCCCCCCTCTCTCCATATTCCTGATACAAATTCCTATTACAATTCCATTTCAACTTAACATATATTGTTTCCATTTATATAATATGTTCTTAGTTTGCCATAACAACACTGATTCATAATAAATCCTCCTTTTTTTATATTAAACTCATTTAACATAATAAAAATTATAATCTCAATCCCAATCCCTTCATCCCCAATCCCTTATACCCCATCCCTCTTACCCCCCATCCAATTGCCGCAAAATAATATGAAGTTTGCCTTGGTTGTGTGGTGTACGGGGTGCACCAAACACCCCCATCCTTCATCCCCAATACCCAATCCCTTACACCACATCCTTCGTTAAGCTCAAACTTAACAACCTGGTTCCCCATCCATCCCTATACACCACATCCGCCGTTAAGCTCAAACTTAACAACCTGGTTCCCCATCCATCCCTATACACCACATCCGCCGTTAAGCTCAAACTTAACACACACCTTCCAATCTCTCCTTCACCACCATGACTTACCATGTCGTTAAGTTCAAACTTAACACCACTGTTCCCTTCCATCACCATTCTACCACATCCGCAGTTAAGCTCAAACTTAACAATATTAAATTTGTTATTGTTATGATTTACCCATCTTTGTTAATTTTGCACTTAACACTAAAAATCTTTTGAAATGACCAAATCTGAAATAGAAAAAATTGTTACCGATTATACAAATGAAATCCATAATCAATTACTTGAACAAATAACA
>JAFLTO010000022.1 GCA_022510425.1 Muribaculaceae bacterium | reverse complement strand
CGTGCGCCGGTCGCCGGCGGAGAGCGCAAGCACTCTCCCCGCTGCCCCTCGACTTGCATGTGTTAAGCCTGCCGCTAGCGTTCATCCTGAGCCAGGATCAAACTCTCCGCTGTTATATATATCTTATATGATATCTTTTGCTTGTTTTGTCTGTCCGGCTGTCTCTCTGTATATCTAAAGGAATTTTTCAAAGACGGGTAAGCTCATTGTTCTTACCTTGTTCCTTTGTCTAACGCTGCTCGTGGCCTCAGCCTTCGTCCCCGGGGACTCGAACCCCCGGCTCCGTTCTCTTCGGCCACTTGTCCTGTGGCATCATGTCATTGTCCTCTGTGCTGCCGGTGTCGCGGAGCTTTCAACTTCCGTCTGTTTGCGACAGCGGTTGCAAAATTACTGAATCCGTACCCCGGTTTGCAAGTGTTTTAATGTCCGGGACCCAAGTTTCAGCATCTAATTGGCGTTAACTACCTGATTACTTACGAAATCAAAATTTGTTAAAAATTGTATAGATAATTTAAAACAGTTGAACCTACTGCCTTCAAAGTAGTCTTGGAAATGCCATCCAAGTTATCGGAAGTAGTATGCCACCTTGAATTAAACCCGGTAGCCTCACCGGGATGATATTCTATGATATCGATAGCCGGAATACCTGCCTTGATTAGTTGTACATGATCATCCATAACAGCTGTTCCCATTCTATTCAGGAACATTTGTTCATATCCCAATTGATGAGCTATTCGCCATAGCTGTTCCGAGACATGGGGAGCGGATCTTTCCGAGAAATATTCACGGCAAAAAATTGCTCCATCTCCACCCACCATATCCAAGAGTATGGCCTGCTGAGGCGCATAATTTTCAACTACTGGATGTTCCACAAAATATTGAGTACCTAACGCCCAAGAATCTTCGTCGCCATCGGTTCCCCAATCCTCAGCATCCACAAATAGAATGTCTATGCCCTTATTTGTTGGATTAACAGCCAATTGGCGGCCAATTTCAAGCAGCACCGCTACCCCACTGGCACCATCGTTAGCACCATCCACAGGCAAAGATCTTTTGGCCGGATCGGGATCCTTGTCTGCCCATGGACGAGAGTCCCAATGAGCGAGCAGCAGAATTCGATCTTTACAATCAGGGTTATATTGCGCGAAAATATTTCTGGAATCAAGAATGGTACCGTCGAAAGCCTTAAGCTGCATTTTCTGTTCTATAACCCTTGCACCGTGACGCTTTAATTCAGAAGAGAGCCAGTCACCGGTTTGTATATGTGCAACAGTATTGGGGACTCTTGGACCAAAAGCCACTTGTTTTGCAAGATAAGAATAAGCACTGTCAGCATTGAAATCCCCTAAAGGTGCATTAGTCATTACGTCGCCTGCAGCAGCGGATTCGCTTTCCGCCAAAAAATTCAGATTTTCCCTCACCTTCCCGGAATTGGCACCACAACTCAACAAGCATAGGCCAACCAAGGCTATCCAAATAAATTTCTTCATTTTAAATGAGGGTTTATCCTACGGAAGAGCCGGGTCGCACCTCGCCAGTTGGTCCGATAACTACAAGTCGACCATCGGAATCTTGGGCACTAAGGATCATTCCTTGAGATTCCACTCCCTTCAATTTTCTTGGTGCAAAATTAGCAATGAAGCATACGTCTTTACCTAACAGATCTTCCGGATTATAGTACTTGGCGATACCACTTACAATAGTTCTGCCTCCCATACCGTCGTCGATCTTAAATTTTAGGAGTTTATCAGCTTTGGGTACTTTTTCACATTCCAAAACCTTACCGACACGTATATCCATCTTCTCAAAAGTTGGGAAGTCAACTGTTTCTTTAACAGCATTCGGTTGCCAGTTTTCGAGAATATTCTTCTGTTTTGCATCTTCGAGTTTTTTCACTTGAGCTTCCACCACAGCATCTTCAACTTTTTCGAAGAGCAATTCCGGTTGTCCGATTTCAATTCCATCAGGCACAAGATCAAATTTTCCGGTCATATCCCATTTAAGCACCTTCAATCTCAGCTGTTCAGCAAGTTTAGCAGCCATGAAAGGAGTGAAAGGTTCGAAGATCACCGCAAGGTTTGCACACAATTGCACGGCAAGATTGAGTATAGTGGCCGTACGCACCGGATCTGTCTTGATCAGTTTCCACGGCTCTGTGTCAGCCAGATATTTATTACCGATTCGTGCCACATTCATCGCATCCTTCAGACCTTCACGGAACTTGAAATTATCGAGATTAGAAGAAAGTGAATTTATACTTTCCTTCACTTCTTTCATCATCTCCTTGTCAGCCTCAGTTAATTCACCGGCAGCAGGTATCATACCTCCATAATATTTATGGATAAGAACAGTGGCACGGTTTATGAAATTACCGAGTATAGCTACCAACTCACTATTATTACGGGCCTGGAAATCTTTCCATGTGAAATTATTGTCCTTGGTTTCAGGAGCGTTAGCGGTAAGCACATATCTCAACACATCCTGTTTCCCGGGAAGTTCACGCAGATATTCATGCAACCATACTGCCCAATTCCTGGAAGTGGAGATCTTATCATCCTCAAGGTTCAGGAATTCATTTGCGGGCACGTTGTCGGGAAGGTTATATTCACCGTGAGCGAGAAGCATGGCCGGGAAAACGATACAATGGAAAACTATATTATCTTTCCCTATGAAATGTATCATACGAGTATCCTTATCCTTCCACCATTTTTCCCATTCCGGGGTAGCATCGATTGTGTTTGATATATAACCTATGGGTGCATCAAACCAAACATAAAGCACCTTACCCTCTGCACCATCCACCGGCACGGGTATACCCCATTTGAGGTCACGGCTCACGGCACGAGGTTGAAGTCCCATATCAAGCCAAGACTTACATTGTCCATACACATTTGGTCGCCACTCCTTATGTTCTTCTAAAATCCATTGCCGAAGTTTAGGTTCCCATTTATCCAAAGGAAGATACCAGTGAGATGTTTCTTTAAGCACCGGAGTGCTTCCGGATAGTTTTGACTTTGGATTAATAAGATCTGAAGGGGAAAGAGAAGTGCCGCACGCTTCACATTGGTCACCGTAGGCACCGTCTTTACCACAATGGGGGCATGTGCCAACCACATAACGGTCGGCAAGGAACTCTCCGGCCTCTTCATCATAGAGCTGTTCAGAAGTTTTCTCTATGAATTCCCCTTTGTCATATAGCTTACGGAAGAAATCGGATGCATTTTTATGATGTGTTTTGGAAGTGGTTCTCCCATAGACATCAAAAGAAATTCCGAGCTCTTCGAACGACTCCTTTATCATCTTATGGTAACGGTCGACTATATCCTGAGGTGTAACACCTTCATTGCGAGCTTTGATAGTGATAGGGACACCATGTTCGTCACTACCGCCGACGAACATTACTTCCTCACCTTTTAGGCGAAGATAACGTGCATAAATATCTGCCGGGACGTAAACACCGGCAAGGTGTCCGATATGGACAGGCCCGTTTGCATAAGGCAACGCAGAAGTTATGAGAGTTCTTTTAAACATATCAAATCGATTTGAGAGCACAAAGATAATGAAATGTTGGTGGAGTTATCGGATTTTTAGTGCTTTTATTGATTTTGATGCATTCCACCACCATCACATGCTTGGAAACAGTCTAATTATTTTTTAAAGACTTCGGGGTTTTGATGAAAGAAGAGAACGGGGGTACAGCTCCAGGCATGGCACGAACTGTTTAACGGATGAAAATTATAGGCTGATATATAATCATTATCAGGGTCATAAGATTCCCAGAAAGTGTCAGCTCCCTTTTTAACCATACCACCCCAATAATCTTCTATATAATCATAGGCCTCCTTATTCATGCCTGATTTCAACATAGCATCCACCACATAATGCGTACCGTAAGGAGTTCCCGGCATAAACACATTTTCAACTTTGCAAGCTGTCTCTAAAGCTTTCTTTGCCTCTTTATCTTTCACCACATCACTCTTTATCATCCAAGCCTGTGACAACATAGAAACTTGATTCTCCGGTCCACTAACGAAATATCCGTTCTTCTTGTCATACAATTCCTCTCTTGAAGCTTTCCTCATCTTATCGGCTATCTTTGGCCAGTCAGTTACTTCTTTTTCCTTTCCCAAAAGCTTCGCAAGTTCATATGATTGGTCAAGTGCAAATATTACGGCACCTTGCATAGGGGTGGTGAGGTCAAGTCCATCTCTCCAATCAATGAAAAACCAGTAGCCGGGTTTGGCCATCGGATTGAAAAGATAACGTTCATCAACAAAATCCAATCCCACCTCCATCTGTTTTTTTGCTACTTTCCAAAGATCCTCCCCGGTCTCATAATCTTGCGTGTCCTTTAAATATTCAAGTAAAGTGGAGTTCCAAAGCAGACTATAGGGAAGACATAAAGAGCCATATTGAGGATGGGGAACCGGATCCTCGAAAATATTTGAAAGAATAATCCCATCGTCATCTGCAAGACCCGCAAAAAGATAGATACATCTTTTCACCAAATCAAAATTCTTAAAGGTATGGCGGTTTACCAAAGATTGAAGATAAAGGTCACCCGACCATAGTCGATGGTCTCTTTTAGGCCCGTCTTCAAAAACAGTCTGCATACACTCCTTTAAAGTCTCAATAGCTGTTGTATTGATTTTCTGCATTACAGGACTGACATTTTCCAATTCTTCCACATTATTCTTATCGGCAGAAGTGACGGCAATGAAAATGATATCATCAATCCCGAAATCAAAGTCGGGAGATGCACCCAAAAGTTCCAACTTAAGATATCGGCCAGCCTGTCTGCGCGGAATAGTAATATATTCATCCATATCGGTAATGGTGACAATCTCATCTTGCATCCAAGCGCGACTTAATGAACCTTTCCACGGATCAAGTGGGGTATTAAGTTCAGAAGGGAATTCTGCCATGAATAACTTTATCCTCACAGGTGCATCCTGACATCTATATAGAGTTTTGGGACGGAATGAGAGATAGCCGGTCATATGTTTACCGAAATCCAATGTTATTTCATTTACATCCTTGAAACTTTTATTGTATAACAACTCTTTGGGATTTCCAATGCTATCATATCTCCAGCCTTGATATGCCCCATTATCGTTTATGGCTTTCACCACATTGCGCGGACGAATAGTGTCTTTCATTAAGGTTGGCTTCAAAGAATCAGCTATTGAAAGCCACCTTTGACGGTCTCCCTGCCATTTAACATCTGCAAAAATTGGGTAAGACACTAAGGTCAATAGTAATAAACTAATATATCTCAACATCTGTTAGATTCGTTTCAACGTTTTCAAATCTTTTGGTGCATGCATGTTGTTTTCCACACCTTTATGATAGTTCTCGGTTTTAACCGTAAGATTATGAATGATGTCCCTTGATGAATTACCAATCAGGAAATTATAGTCACCTGCCGGCAAGATCCAAGCTGAGGAAACATCGTCGAACGATGCAAGTTCACTAAGAGGAATCTGAATAATTATCTCTTGAGTTTCTCCCGGTTGAAGATTTTTTGTCTTTTGAAATCCCTTGAGCTCTTTCACAGGTTTATTGTTATTCTCGGAATCCGGATCGGCAAAATAAATTTGTACCACTTCCTTACCTGATAATTCACCGATGTTTTTCACCGGTATTTTAAGGGTATAAATTTGATCGGCATAAGAAACAGTGGGTTGTCCTAATTCGAAATCTGTGTAATTGAGCCCATAGCCGAAAGGATAGGAAACCTCCTTGTCAAAACTATCAAAATATCTGTAACCTATATAAATATCCTCCTCATAATTTGTGATATCATAATTCAGATTGGTTCCGGCTGTTTCTTCATATCCGGGCTGACGATTCAGGTCAGGATTCATATCCACGGGAAAATTTAGAGTGGAATAATGGTCCCCGAGGTTCATAGGAAAAGACATCGGAAGTTTTCCCGAAGGATAGGATACACCGCTTAGAACATCAGCCACTGAGTTACCACCTTCCTGTCCGGGTTGCCAAGCCAATAAAATGGCATCAGGTATGTTTTTCCAAGAATCGGTTTCTATAACACCACCGATATTAAGGACAACTATAACAGGTTTGTTGACGGAATGAAACGCTTGTGCCACATTTTCCAATAAGTTTCGTTCATTTTCTTTCAAATTGAAATCTGCTGAATTTCTATCGGCACCTTCGCCGGATTTCCTTCCTATTGTGATAACCGCAAAGTCATTTTCAGAAGCAAGATTTTTTAAGGTTTGATTGTCGAAGACAATTTCTTCAGGCAGACGGTAATCAAAGAAGAGTGTCCACCACTCTATAGTATCCGGTCGGAGTCGTTCAGCTTCGGCAGCCAAATGTTCCGCATATTTATTTGAAAGAGTTTTTTCCACTATAAATCCCTGATTTTCCATACCTTGATTTAAGGAAACAGTATAGGGACGATTGACATTCCCTGAACCGGACCCTCCGGGAATCATTTCATAAGAAGAACAGCCAAACAATGCAACCTTTTTATTGTTTGGATTCAAAGGTAGTGTTTTATTTTCATTTTTAAGGAGCACCATACCTTCAACTCCGGCTTTGCGAGCTACTTCTGCATGAGCTTTCAAATCCGGAGAATTATTATATCTATATCCACGGAACCGAGGGGTTTTAAGAATTAACTCCAAAATCCGTCTTATATCCCTATCTACATCCTCCTGACTCAAAGCCCCGGAATTCATAGCCTCCAACAAGTCTACATATTGCTGTTTAAATCCCGGTTGAAGCATATCGTTTCCAACACGAATCTGCTGCACGGCATCCTTGCCTCCAAACCAGTCGGTCATTACTAAACCGGGATATCCCCATTCATTCCTGAGAATTTCTGTCAACAACTCATAATCTTCAGAGGTATAAATTCCATTTATTTTATTGTAGGACGACATCACTGTCCAAGGGTCAGAAGTGTCTAAAGCTTTTTCAAAACCACGAAGGTAAATTTCCCTCAAAGCACGGTCTGAAATCCGGGCATTATTGTTGTTTCTGTTTGTTTCCTGATTATTAGCCGCAAAATGCTTTATTGAAGTACCAACTCCATTTTTCTGAACTCCATTGACATAAGCTGCAGCCATCACTCCACTTAGTAAAGGGTCTTCGGAAAAATATTCAAAATTTCTGCCGTTGAGAGGGTTACGGTGGATATTCAGAGCTGGAGCCAACAATACGTCGACACCATATTCAAGCACTTCATTTCCCATAGCCCGACCCACTTCTGTCACACATTCCGGATTCCAGGATGCAGACAACAAAGTTTCTATAGGAAAATGAGTACAATAATAAGTATGAGTATCATTTTCTCTTCGAGCATCTATCCTAAGTCCTGCAGGGCCGTCGGCCAAGACGATGGCAGGAATACCGAGGCGGGGTATGGGATATGTGGTGCCGGCACATCCCGGCACGATATTCTTTGTAGAACCCACAACTGTGGTCTCGTTGCTCTCATAACCATCCATTCCCGTTCCTATCAATAGATGGGCCTTTTCTTCATTGCTCATAGCCGCAATCACTTCTTCGATTGGCGACACACCCAAGATAGGGTCTGCATAACAGAAGGAGAACATCATATATAGTGCTAAAGATATAGATATTTTTTTCATAATTCGTTTTTTATGAAGACGGACTGCTTCTTTTAATGAAGTTGAAACAGTCCGTCAAAAAAGAGATTTCGTAACCTTGATAAATCTCTTATCTGTTATCAATTAATAATTCTGCGACATCTGTATTAGGTTGTATTCCCGATGATGAAGGATACTTTAAACCGATAGAGGTTATATAAGACATCTGAGGCTGACATTTGTCAAACCTACATTGTTCGATAAATTTATCCAGAGCCAACTGAGCCATTGCCCTGTCGGGATTGGCATCTCGGATTTCAGCATAAGAATGATGAGGAGCTTCTGCATATCTCACCACCTCTTCCCACTCTTCAGGCATCACTATTCCCATCATACAGCTATTGTCTCGTTTCTTATAAGGCCAAAAAGTATAACCTATATTATTGTCTTTCATAACTTTGACAAAATCTGCCTGCCATTGGTCAGTGTTGTGGCCGATCTCTCCCATATACATCGGCCGATTGCTCCGATCTCTATAAGATATAAACCCGGATATGGCATCCGGTGTGGCCGGACCGCCATATCTATGGCAAGTAAACATAAGCTGAGGATCATAATCGGTGTCGGTCAAGGGCTCGAAATTACTGTTCCATTGCGGAGCCCCTATAAGGATGATATGATGGGGATCAACTTCACGGATAGCGGCCACAGCTCTTTTATGAAGTGGTTGCAGTTTGGAATTCAACTCATTTTGGTTGTCAAAATAAGTTGCTATGGGCTCATTGATCAATTCGTAACCTAACACTACCGGTTCGTTCTTGTAGTGGTCGGCAATATTCCTCCATATGTCACAGAACTGCTGTTGGGCCTCTTCATCTTCTAATAGCCACGGATATCCGTAAGAATCATCTATATTGTCACCTGTCTGTCCTCCCGGGGCATCATGCATGTCAAGAATCACATATAGATTGTTCCTTCTACTCCAGTCTATCACACTGTCAACCCTTGCGAACCCATCTTGGCTTGATGTTAAACCCATATAGTCCTCGTCAGTGAAGAGCTTATAATGGAATGGCAAACGTATCGTATTTGCTCCGGTAGCCGCTATGAATGCAATGTCTTCTTCCGTGATATAATTATCTTTGAAAGCCTTCCAAAATTCGGCAGCCTTATGGGGGCCAACCAACTCTGAAAACACCTCGTTAATGAGTCTTGGAGAGGTCATTCTTTGGAAACCGAACATATATCCTTCCGGATTCAACCAGTTGCCTAAGTTTGTTCCAACTATATAAAGTTTTGAACCGTCAGGTTTAATCAGATCCGGGCCTTTGACTCGGACAAACGCTTCAGGCGTTGTTTCCATAGGCGCCTCGGTTTTTTCCGAACAGGCAGAAGCAAAACAACCCAAAGAGAGCAGAGAGCAGAAGAGGAAAATGTTATAAAAAATCTGTTTCATACTCAATAGTTTAGGAGGGAGGACTCAGGGAGTCCTCCCGAAAGTTATTAAGAGAGGAGGACAAAGAAACCCTCGAGACTATCTATGTTCCTGGAATATAATGTCTTTGATAGTGACTTTAGTGTTATCGGGGCAGCCACCGAAATCAAAGAAAATATTTACAGGATCGATGTCGATACCGGGGAGATTCACCCATTCATAGGTAACCTCTTCATAAGCCACAGCTGGTACACGGTCGGACATATAGAACTTGTCGTCGTTTCCATCTTCAGTCACCTTGAATGTTACGCCCGGAATGTCTGTAGTGGAATAGAGAGTCATTCTGAAGTCGTAATTCTTGTCGGCTGAAGTAGTGATATTGGTATGTATTGCGAACTGAGCCATCCATTGGTCGGTTGTGGCATAAGGAAGCGTGAGAGTGAACGATGCGCCGTTGATTTCAGTTTCAGGATCATCGATCTGGTTCCACCCGGGAGCATACCAATAAGTGAGGAAATATTCACAAGTGTTCATAAGGTTTTCATCGCTGTTTACATCCACCCAGTCAGCAACTGCCGGTCCGGTGTGTTCCTGCACGATAATGTCTTTGATCTCCACTTTAGCATTTTCAGTAACGCCGGCAAAATCGAAGACAACCTTGAGTTGCGGCAAATCAGCTGAAAGATTTGTGAGAGAAATCACATTGTCTTCATAAGCTTGAAGATCATGACGGTCGGCAGTCCAGTAAACATCATCATTGTCTTCCTGAGTGAACTTAACTGTAGCACCAGAAATATCACAAGAAGGATTAATGGTGAGACGCACGTCATAAGATTTATCTGAAGAGAAAGCCAAATCAGTATGCAACACTACCTGAGCTTGCCATTGGTCACCACCGGGAGCCTCTGAATATTGCACAATGAATGTATTACCTTCTTGGGTGATTTCCGGTTCAGGTGTACTTCCGCTCCAGTCGCTTGGAGAAGTCCAGGATGTAATCTCGGTTACATGGCTTGGATTCCACAAGTTGTCGGGACTGTTCACATCAACCCAGCTTACATTCTGATCGCCATCGCCTGAAGGAGAATCAGAGGGGAGAACGGTGCCGTCGTCGTTAGCATGGTCTTTGATAACGATCTTAGAGATTTCGAAGTCAGTGTCAGGATAACCGGCAACGTCTAAAGTAAGTGTAAGCCCCCCGTCCCAACCGGGAACGGCTGATACATAGTAGTATGAACCTCCAGCATCAAAGCTTGCTCTATCAGCAGTGAGGAATACATTGTCTTGGTCATCACCTTCAGCCTTATGAGGTTTAACTGTTACGAGTGCATCTACAGGGGCGGTCACCTTAATAGAGAAGTCATAATTGCTTGCGGCAGAAAGCTGGATATCAGTAAGGATGTGTACTTGTCCTTGCCATTGGTCGCTACCCATGTCAGCCGGAGTATGGAACTTAATCAACTCGTTTGTAACTTCCACAGCAGGTTGTGCACAGCTACCAGACCAGTCGCTTGGAGAGAACCAAGTGGAACCCAAGGAAACATTAGCATTTTTCCAAAGGTTGAATTCACTGTCATACTTGAAGCCTTCGAATGGTTTGTCGCCTGCGTCCGCTCCTTCAGGTTGGAGAAGATAGTGCCATGCTATACCACCATTGTCACAAACGAGCTCTACTTTGTTTTTATTGATGTCGATTATCTTCCACTTTGGATTGTTCCATTGATCCATATTCGGGAGATATGCCATAAGAGTGCCTTGTGGGAAAACAAGATATAAGTCATTGCCTTCCGGAGAAATTGTGAAAGTGGTGTTCTGCACTTCAGCGGGAGCACAATAGTCATTATCATCGTTTGTATTGTAGGCTGAATAAGGAGGAAGGTCGGTTATCTCTTTATTGATGTAGATAGTTCCGCTTTCGCCCGGATCGAAAGTGTACTCACCGGTGCCGTTTCCACCATTGTCTGTGAAAATCATGCGGTTTTCGTACACACCCCAGTCTTTTTTATCATAGGGAGATGCACTCCACCAATTTAGACCGTCGGTACCCGATTCGCCACACCCCAAGTGACCTTGCTCATTGGCTGCAATCTGCCATTTCTTGGTCTCGTTGTTTGTAAGGAACAAGATATAAGGTGAGAAGTCGACCATTGTGTTTTCGATATGGAAAGTACCTGTGAGGACGCCATCTGAAACACCATTACGGTTAGCCACCTGCGCTTCTATATCATAGTCGCCTGCAAGAGTAACTATATCAGTATAAACAGGACGGGTGGATCTTACCGGAGTAGCCTTGGTATAAACTTTCCAAACCGGGAAAACGCCAACGGCAGGATTACCGTTTTTATCAGTAAGCATGAGGGAAACCTTATTTGTCTCCTGATTCACCTCCGCTTTAATCACATAATTACCTGCTTCCGGAATACCGTTGGGATCGAGGCCATAAATCTTCTCTTCTGTGCAAGAAGATGCGGCAAACATAACCCCTACCAAAAGGGAAGCCTTTATTATATTAGATTTTTTCATGATGTTTTAGGGTTTAATAGGGATTTTGTGTGATTGTGCCCTGAGCTTGGTCAATTTCGCTCTGTGGGAACGGGAGATATTTCTTGTTTTCACTCCAAGTGCCTGTTCTTCCATGTTCCACTTCGTTATCAGGAACAAGGACTGTAGGAGCAAGGCCGGAACGAATAATATCCCAATAACGTTTACCTTCTGCAAGGAATTCCAAAGCTCTTTCATGGATAATATTATCTTTAGTAGCGGCAACGCTGCCAACTCCTGCACGAGCTCTGACTGCATCGAGCCATCCTTGAGCATCACCGGAACCTGCACCGGCAAGAACCATTTCAGCCGCATTAAGCAGAGCTTCTGAATAACGATAAACTCTGAAATTATTATTCCAGTTGAGGGATTGGTCAGCCAGCGCACCTGCATTATTACCATTGATAGGAGAATATTTGCCTACAAAGTGGCCTGTGTCCTGGTCGCCTATTTGATAAGATCCTTCTTCCGGAGTCCATATACTTGCATCCCTTCTTGTGTCGCCTTCTTCATAGGCTTCATAAGCGGAATGTCTGACTGTGCAGAATCCCCAGCCGCTACCTGTGTGGATACCGTCACGACCGTCGTAACCTCTGGCACCACCAACCATAGCCATCACGCATCCGCCGGGACCATTGCTCCAACCCCAATCACGGTTTCCTTGAACGTCGGAATAGTTGATTTCCCAGATAGATTCTTCACACCATTCATGTTCTGCATCCCAAAGTTCAGCATAATCCGGATGAAGGTTATACTCTGAAGAGTTTATGATCTCCTTCATATAGTTTAATACTTGCGGATAACGACGGGTATCGTTCTGATACATCACTAATTCGGCATAAAGCATATAAGCCATAGGAGTAGTTACTTGACCTACCACTGAAACATCTGATTTCCAGTTAAGAGCATTCATAGCCAGAACTTCTTCAAGGTCTGTGATCATGAATTCATATACTTCATCAGCAGTGTATTGTGTGCCAAGAAAATTAGTGTCTCCCGATAGGTTTGTAGTGTAGTATACGATATTTCCCCACCATTTCCAGAGTTCTCTGTAGTAGAAATTACGCAGCACTCTTACCTGTGCCTCATAGAAAGCGCGGTTCTTTTCTGTAAGTGCATCTTTAGCATAATTTTCGATATAGAAAATCACATCGTTACAACGTTTCACACCGGAATAGGAAGTGGAATAGTTAGAAGTCATCACCATAGTGGAAGGAATGGTGAAATTGAACATCTGCTTCCATTCACCCAAGTCATTTGGATCGCCTCCTCCCGGGTAACACTGATCTGTCATTATGTCAGAATGATAATTCAGGGGGGTATAGGTTCCGAAGAAGTCATACCAGTGCAGTGGGTCATAGGCAGCAACAACTGCTTCCTGGATAGCTGCATCTGTGGTGTAGTATTGCTCGATGTTTTCACTTTGGTTTGGTGAGGTTTCGAGCCACTCGGTGGTACAAGATGAAATGCCGAAAGCACCTGCACCAATCGCACCGAACATTAAAAATTTATTTAGTTTCATAATGAAAAATAGACTTAAGTTATGGTTAGATTAGATTGAGATATTGAAACCTACATTGAATATTCGAGCCTGCGGATATACACCATAGTCGATACCGATGCCTGTGCCGCCACCGACTTCCGGGTCATAACCGTGATATTTGGTCCAAGTAAAGAGGTTTTCAGCACTTACGAATACCTTGAAGTTTGAGAAACCAACCTTACGGATGATATTCTGCGGGAACGTGTAGCTCAAAGTAAGGTTGCGGAGACGGCAGTATGCACCATCATTGAGATATACGTCGGAAGATTGCCAGTTGCGTGGGTCACCGATAACGTATCTCGGAATCAAGTTGGAAGAACCTTCTCCGGTCCAACGGTTGAGCATCCAAGCAGGCATGTTCTTGGCAGGTGTGTCACCACGGAGTGATGCGTCATAGATCTTGTTGCCCCAAACGCCCTGGAAATAAGCTGTGAGCTGGAGACCTTTCCATTCAACGCCGAGATTGAAACCGTAAACCCAATCAGGCATTCCTTTACCGATTCGTGTACGGTCCTCATAATTGATCAAGCCATCATCATTTGTATCAAGATAGATAATGTCACCCGGTACAGCATAGAAAGTGTCGCCTGATTTCAAACCATATTTTGTGTTGTAAGCGTCAGCTTCTGCCTGATTTTGGAATACACCGCCTGTCTTGAAACCATAGAAATATGGGAACGGTTCTCCGTTTTTAGCACGAGAGATGTCGCCTGCAGTACCATTTGATACCAAAGTCTGCCAACCGTCGGCATTACCAAGGTCGATAAGTTTATTCTTTTGCCAAGTGAGGTTACCTCCGAGACTTACAGTCCAGTCGCCGAAGCCCTTCATCCAGCGGAGTTCCATTTCCACACCGCGGTTTTCCATCTTACCCATATTTCCTAAAGGTTTTGATTCACCTACATATGTAGGAATCATCATTTCCATAAGCATACCGTCAGTCTTCTTGTAGTAATAGTCGATGGTGAATTGCAATGAATTATTAAGGAATCCGAGGTCTAAACCAACGTCAGTCTGGGTTGATTCTTCCCATTTAAGATCAGGATTGGCAAGACCGTTGGCCTTTGAACCATAAGCCTGACCTGAACCTTCGGGACCGAAGTAATAGTTATTGTTACCGCTTGCAGTCACTGTGTAACGATAGTCACCGATTGATTCGTTACCATTCTTACCCCAGCTGAAACGAACTTTGGCGTTGCTCCACCATTCGGGACGTTTCTCAAGGAATGGTTCGTTAGTGGGATTCCAACCTAAGGAGAAAGATGGGAATGTAGCCCATTTGTTGTTGCTACCGAAACGTGAAGAACCGTCACGACGAAGAGTAACCTGAGCCATATAACGCCCGTCAAAGTCGTATGAGATACGACCGAAGTAAGAGAGAAGTTTTGGCCATGCATCATTTGGACCACCCCAACCGTTACGGTTCTGACCATTGTCACTTGTACCGGCTGTAGCCTGAGCAACGTCTACGTATGGTTTGTCATAGTTATAAAGCATGTTGGCTGATGCACCAAGGTAATAACCTGTGGATTGTTTTGCTGACTGACCCAACACTACATGGAAGTTATTGTTGCCAAATTCCTTGTCCCAAGTCAAGAGGTTTTCAATCTGCCATACATAGCCTCTGTTCCAAGAAGAAGATGCTGTGGCTTGATAATCTTGAGTGGAGTGAAGGTTGTCGGTATAAGAAGCTTCAGAGTGAGATTCGCTACCCCAGAAAGAGAGGTCGCCGCCATAACTGATACGATATCGGATTTCATCCCAGATCTGCAATTGAGCCTGGAAATTAGCCACGAACTTATGACTCCAGTTTTTGCCTGCCGGGAAAGAGAAGCTATAGAGTGGGTTGGAGAGTTCCTGGTAACCACCACCCCAAGCTTCCGGAACTGTATATAGACCTCCGTCTTCAGTGTAACGTGGTATATAGTTAGGAGTGTTGGCATAATAATCAAGCTGTTGTTGAGCTTCTTCTCCGTAAAGATATGGCTTCAAGATCGGAGACATACCAAGGGCATTTGTAACTGCGCCACCATAATAACCGTTTTCAGAGAATCCTTTCGAATGGATACGTGCATATGAAACGTTGGTAGTGATGGTCAATTTGTTAAGGAAACTTCTTTTCTTTGAATCATCAAAAACAGTCATGTTCAAGTTGCTTCTCAAAGAAAGACGGTTATAGTCGGATTGACCAAACTGACCGCCGATGATACCTTTCTGGTCGTAGTAACCTAAAGATACGAAATAATTCACGGCATCCGTTCCGCCTGATACAGTAGCCTGATGGCTTTGGAGGGGAGCTTCGTTATAGAAAATAGCATCCTGCCAGTCGTAGCCTTCTCCATATGAATAAGGATCTGCATATGGAGCGGCATTACCTGTGTTCATGTATCCTTCGTTTTTAAGGATAGCATATTCAGTGGCGTTAGCCATTTTAACTTTTTTACTTCTTCTTTGCCAGCCATATGTGAAATCGTAAGTAACTTTAGCGCGACCGGTGGATCCTTGCTTTGTAGTTATAAGAATTACACCATTGGCAGCACGAGCACCGTAAACTGCACCTGATGCGGCATCTTTCAAAACCTCGATACTCTTGATATCTGAAGGGTTGAGATAGTCGATACCGCCTTCAATAGGCATACCGTCTACAATGTAGAGAGGATCGGTGTTGTTGATAGTACCTATACCACGTATACGCACTTGAGCAGCTGCACCGGGTTGACCTGTGGAAGATGTTACTGTAACACCCGAAGTATTACCTTTAAGAGCATCTTCTACACGAACCGGAGCTGTCTGTGAGATAGTGGTGTCGTCTACTTTTGAAATGGCAGCTGTAACTACACTCTTCTTTTGAGTACCGTAACCTACCACAACCACATCGTCAAGCACCTGTGAGTTCTCTTTCAGGGCAATCATTAAGTTTGATTGATTTCCTGAAACTTTCATTTCATAAGTATCGTAACCTACATAAGAGACTACGAGAGTTTTTCCCTCGGCGGTCTGAACCGAGAAATTACCATCGATATCGGTAGCAGTACCCATCGTGGTACCCTTTACCATCACGGTAGCTCCGATCAGTGGTTCGTTGTCTGCCGCCGATACTACCGTACCGGAGACAGTGACATACTGGGCGTTCATTCCTAAGAACGTCAGCACCGCCACAATTAACAAGGTTAATCTTTTCATTAGTTCATGATTTTTGATTAGTTATGTTGTTTTTATTATGATTGTTATTGCTTTAGGTTTCAATAACTTAAACACTCCTATTTTCGGGGATATTAGAAAAGAATTTTATTTTTGGAAAATACGTACGTAATCTACGATCATGGTCGTCGGGAGAGCGGATTCATCCACACCGGCATAACCACCCCAGTCTCCACCCCAGGCGAGGTTTACTATAGGATAGAAGGCTCTGTCGAAAGGCCAGCTGTCATGATCACTTCCGAGAGCCGCCTTTGTGATCGACAACTGTACCTTCCCATCCACATATGTTATGAGTTTTTCTTCATCCCATTCCAAAGCATAAGTGTGGAAGTTGCCTTCTGCTCCTTCAAGATACATTTCATGAGTTTTTTGAGTATTAATCATGTGGTTATATTTGCCCGTATGAACAGACGAAGAAACATGATTAGCATCTACTCCCACTTCTTCCATTATATCTATTTCACCACAATGAGGCCATGGATCGTTAGTCCAGTCTACATTCGAAGGCATCATCCAGAATGCAGGCCAAGTACCCTTTCCTTTAGGAAGGTTGATTCTTGCTTCAACATATCCGTATTGCCATCCGGTGGACGGTTTGGCATTCATTCTTCCGGAATAAATCTTACCGTCGCTACCCTTAAAACAGTTGATATAAAGGAAACCGTCTTTCACCTCCAATGTCAGCTTACCGTCTATCTCTCTGCTTGTGTAAGTCTGCAATTCATTATTTACCCAACCGGCATTCTGATTTTCTATCACCCAGTCGGAATTAGGTTTTCCTTCATAATTGAATTCGTCGCTCCAAACAAGAGAATATCCTGCAGGTGCCGACACATTATAATTTAATTGGGAAACGGAAATAGTGGAATTATTGTCTCCGCAACTTAAAACGATATTGGCCTCTCTTGAGTCTTCTCCTTCATTAGCAGACGCTTTAATTATAACCGGAGTCTCACCTTTCTCCCCGCTTGTCGGGGATATCGATAGCCAGTCGTAATCACAACTAATGGTCCAAGGTCCGTTTGAAGTTACAGTGATTTCCTTTTCACTTGCCTCTCCGCTCAACATCATGGAAGAAACTGATGCATATGCACTCATAGCATAACCTTGAACTATTTCAACACTCTTGATAGTATTTGAACCGGAAACTATATTAAGCACGGCAGTTCTGTTGTCGAATTCCGTGTTTGCGGTTAGAGTGATAGTTACTTTTGTACTTTGATTTTTAACTCCACCAGCCGGTCGTAAACTTATCCAAGATGCATCAGTACGTATTGCCCAATCTACATCTGCATTAACTGTTAACTCTAAATTCTGGGCTGAATTATCAGGCGAGAAGGATTCAGGACTCACTGTAATGCTCACCTGCTTGTTGGGTGTTGGATTTTGAACCCCATCATCATCTTTGCTGCTACAAGCTGTTGCCATCAGAGGCAATGCTATGGCTAAACCTACAATATAATTCTTGAGATTTCTTTTCATGGTAGATTGATTTGAAAGCCCAAAATTATTATTTATCTCAAAAGGCCTACAAATCAATCAACTATTCTTTTATACGTCAAATCTGAATTTTTAATACGTCAAAATTACGTCAAATAAATATAAACTATTAATTTTTAGATATTTATAAACAATATGTTATACAACACATTCTACACCTTTAACAAATTTTATTAGGATTTTACTTGAGATTGGAGATGAAGGAGGAGAGACTGTCTTCGCGTTCGAGATTCAACTTCTTTCGCAGTCGATACCGTAGTGTTTCAACACCTCTTTGGGAAATATTAAGTAGCGGAGCTATTTCTTTTGTGGATAAATTCATTTTGAGATATGCACAAAGCATAATCTCATTATTGCTTAAGTTGGGATACCTTTCTCTTAACTTTTTAATGAAATTATCGTGAACTATATCGAATTCAGCCTCCACTCTTTTCAAAACCTCATCGCTATTAATGTCTACAACCACTTTATCCTGCAATGTAGAAATCGCCTTACGTGCTTCCGTATGTCCTCGAGGCACCATGGCAAGAATATTTTGTAGTTCACGTTTCACAGTTTGCAAGGTATCATTTTTATGACCCAGACTCATCATAACATTGGCATATTCTTGCGACTTATGTTTAAGCTCCTTCTCGATCTGCTCCCGTTCCAAAGCTTCAATCTGACGATCCTTTTCAGCACTTTCAAGTTGGTGAAGTTCCTTTTGCTGTTTTATCTCGAGGTCTTTTTCCGCCAAGAGTTTCGTTTGTCGTCTACTAACATTTAATTGTAAGAACCGAACAAGAACCAATATTACAAAAATGGCCAATAAAGCATAAAGTATAATCATCAACGGACTTCTCCACCATGGAGGAGAAACCCTGAAAACCATATAATCTGACGCCTCCTTACCTCCCGGTGTTATAGCCTTCACTTCAAAACGGTATTTACCTTCCTTTAGATTTGTGAGTTCCTTCGACAAATCCAGAGAGGGCATCGACCAAGGTTGATTGTTAACTCTGGTGCTATAAAGTATCCCATTTTCTATATCATCTATCCTTCCGTATAATATCTTTACTGAATTTTCATCGTATCGGAGTGAAGGTTCTGTTTTCAAATCCCCGAAATTACCTTTAAAAACTACCGAATCTCCCTTATTCCTAACACTTAGTTGATGAATTCTAACCTTGGGTGGATCTTCGTTCCAAAGGGTATCCGATGCTATACTAAGGTCGAACAACATAAAGCCTTTTTTTGTGGGATAACCGAGGAAATCAGAACCTATGGGAAAAAAGATATCACCCTCATGTATGGGTCGTGTCACAGAAGGTGAAAGCGATATTCTCTTCATATCAAGGATACCCGCCGGATCTGCATCCAATAATTCATTTTCTGTCAATGCGAACAAACCACCGTTAGCTTTCTTTAGACGTTTAACAACCTTGGGATAGCCAAGTAGCTTTGAAAATTCCTTTTCCCGGATAATTTCTCCGCTTTTGGGATCATAAATATAGATACCATTTTTAGTTGAAAAATACACCTTATCGTCAATTCTGCTTATATTGACATCTGCAGTGAGAGGAAATCCTTCTTGAGTTTCCTTGTAAGTCTTTATTTCCTTTACTATATTTTGGAGAGTATCTATGACAATTCGATCTATTCCCAATTCCGCATTGTCATTCCATATGACAGTGGAAGATTCCTGTGCAAAATTATACACACTTGAAGGATAACCTTCAAGATGAGAGTCATATTCCCATCCATCTTTTCTTTTTCTCAAAAGATGGATACCTGAATAAGTACCAACGTAGGCTCTATCCGCAGTGCCAAACATTTTTCTGACATCCCACACTCCAGATACCCCTTCGATTTGTTTAATGTTTCCTTGAGGGTCAATATAATAAAGACCTTGATCCATACTTGCCATAACACCTCCGTCAAGCAAGCTTAAGCCCCATACCTGACTTTGGATATCTCCTACTCTTTGTACTTCCTTTCCTATTTTTTGCTTATTACGGTCGAATGACGTTTTAAACAAACCTCTGTTTGTCCCTAAGAAAAGCTCGTTTCCTCTTTGGAGCATAACATAGCCGGAACCCACGGGGTATGCCACATTGTCGATAGATTCTATCGGCTTTTGAAGGTTTATTTTTGCTATTCCGAACTGAAGACCTGTCCATAGGTCTCCATGGCTGTCAAAATACAGACAGACAACTGTATTGCTTGACAAACCATCTTTTTCTTCATAAATATCATAGGAGCCTGAGTCAAGATTTAAAATACCCACTCCATGAGAGACACTTCCCAAAGCCAAATTATTTCCCCTCATATCAGCGCTGAAGACTTCCTTAAGATCCCTAAAAACAGGCTCATATTCTGAATGATAAGAAAGATTCTGATTGCTATAAGTCCAGATTCCCTCTGAAGTTACTATGAGCAAGCCATCTTTGTATGGAAGTATCTTTCTTATTCTTTTTCCTTTAAGTTCATCAGCATTGGGGGCATTTACGATGTTACTGCTTAATAATAATTTAAGGCCATCATCAGTTCCGAGCCATAAAACTCCGTCAATAAAAGAAGAAACATCCAATTTATGTTCCGTAGATATAATTTTATGTTTCCCGCTCACAAAATCATACAAAGCAATGGCATTGTCACCTTGTGCATAGAGTGTGTTTTCATTTTTATAAATACCCCAAATATTGCCTATATGTCTGTCATCCCCAAGGGAATCACTTATGCATATATATTCTAACGACTGAAAGGGAGAAGGTTGAAAATATCCGAATTCGCTGATGCCACCTATATAGATTCTTTTATCTTCATTATCAAAATTCAGTGAACGGGCCTGGCGTCTGTTTTGAAAAGGGTAAAGTTCCGCATTTAAACCGTCGAATTGAACAAGACCGTCATTAGAGGCTATGTAGACCATTCCATTTGTCTCTTCAATTTCCCAAGGCATCACGTCGGCCAAAATTCCCACGGGATATTCCTTAACAATTTTCAGTCCTAAGGCAGAAGCCTTAATCCATGTAAAGATTAAAAGACAGCCGAGAATTAAGGCAATTTGAATTTTTATAGATTTATGGATTTCCGTCACATCGCAAAGTTATAAAAATATGGAATTCCATAGAAATGAATTCCATGAAATTCCATATCAAAGTTTAAAGTTGTAAAGGGATATTAGATATTCTGTGTGTCCCAGACTTTTGTCTTGGTGCATACTGCATTCACTTTCTGATTTCCGATAGTAAATGCAAACTCTCCTTCCTCTACTCTCCATTTGTTGTCTTGGCCTACAAATGCCAGATCGCTGGCAGGAATAGTGAAAGAAACCTTGGTGCTTTCACCCGGTTTAAGATTCACCTTATCGAATCCTTTCACTTTCTTCACATCAGGTATTACTGAAGCCACAAGATCGCTGGTGTATAGAATCACAGCCTCCATACCCTCAACTTCTCCCGTATTCTTAACCATGACACTTACTGTCAGATTGTCTTCAGGATTGAATTCGTTTTGTGAAATTGTGATATCTGAATATTCAAATGTTGTATAACTCATACCGAATCCAAACGGCCATTGAACATCCACATCGGAAGAATAATTGTAGGCACCTTCCATAGTAGCTGTCTTTTCACTTGGCTTGTGGTCGTAAGTGGTTATTGCATTAACCCATTTCGGATATGTGAATGGGAGTTTGCCGCTGAAGTTCTTTTCTCCGCTCATGAGTTTTGCAAGAGCATCGCCACCATAATTACCCGGAAGCATAATGTCGATCACTGCAGCAACCAAAGGCTCAATTTCTCGGATGATACGGGGTCTTCCTTCATTAAGTACCAAGATTATCGGTTTGCCGGTTTTAGCAAGTTCCTTCACAAGTTTCACTTGTTCAGCCGGCAGATGAATATCATTGGTATTCCCCGGTGTTTCAGTATAAGAGTTTTCACCCACACAGGCCACGATAACGTCTGCACTGCGGGCAGCTGCCACAGCTTTCTCTATCCTTACATTTTCTACGGTTTCATATTGGCCGTAAG
The DNA here is from genome assembly GCA_022510425.1 of Muribaculaceae bacterium. GTDB lineage: Bacteria > Bacteroidota > Bacteroidia > Bacteroidales > Muribaculaceae > Lepagella. The sequence continues at coordinate 6,048 of JAFLTO010000022.1, read as the reverse complement.
CTGTGGTATAATCCATACCTTGTTCCAATGTAACCTTGTCAGCACCAAATTCATTACATAGAGCCTCATAGATGGTGTTGTATTGGTCATGGAATTTAGGGTTTTCCGTTCCTTGCCATACATACGACCATCCGCCATTAAGACTTCTCATAGAATTGGCATTCGGTCCTGTCACAAATATCTTCTTGCCATTTTCCAAAGGAAGTATATTGTTTTCATTTTTAAGTAGCACTTCACTCTGTGCAGCCATTTCCAAGGAGGCGGCAGCATGCTGCTCACTTGCAAACAATGGATAATCTTTCGGGTTAGTGTTAGGCGTGTCGAAAAGTCCGAGACGGAGTTTCAACCGAATTATACGGGAAACGGCGTCATCAATACGACTCATCTTCACCTTACCCTCGTCCACAAGTTCTTTGAGAAGGGTGCAGAACTCCACATCGTAAGGCACCATAGACATGTCAATACCGGCATTTATGGAAATCATTATAGCTTCCTTATAATCATGTGCCACCATTTCACGTTTCCATAGGTTATGGATGTCTGCCCAGTCTGTCACAATCATACCGTCCCAGTTGAGTCCGTCCTTGAGCCATTCGGTCAATAATTCATAGCTTGCATGCAATGGCACTCCGTTTACACTGGCAGAATTAACCATCACTGAGAGTGCTCCCGCACGTATTGCCTCTTTGTAGGGATGGAAGAATTTTTCTCTCAAGTCAATAGGATTCACATAAGCCGGTGTCCTGTCTTTACCTGAATTCGGCACTCCGTAAGCCATATAATGTTTTAGACAAGCAGCCACATTCATGGGACCAACATGATTGGGATCTTCTCCTTGATAACCCTTAACCATTTCAACTGCCATGGCTCCGTTGATATAGGGATCCTCACCGAAGCTTTCCCACATGCGGGGCCATGCCGGATTTCTTCCTAAGTCCATCACCGGATTATAAACCCAAGGTATATCACAGGCACGTGATTCATATGCAGTAATCCTGGCTCCTTCTCTCACCAATTCACGATTAAAAGAAGCTGCCATGTTGATTTCTTGCGGGAAAAGTGTCCCTCCCTGTGTGTAAGTCACACCATGGTTTTGATCCACTCCATAGATATCGGGTATGCCGAAGGCCTTCATGGATGCATCCTGAATACCGCTTATTATGCGATACCAGGCCTCAGGAGTCTGGGCAAAGCCCATCGGCACGTTCAATACCGAGCCAACTTTGTATTTATTGAATATTGAATCTACCTTACCCGGATCCAATTCAACTTCACCGTTAACGAGAGTGTCGCATTGCACAAGGTCGATTGCCACTTCACACATCTGACCCACTTTCTCTTCAAGCGACATCTTCGACACTATTTCCTTAACCCTTGATTCAAGATCATTGTCAACCGGAATCGCTGGAGTTGAATCCATGCCTTTAGTGCCGGATTGTCCGCATGACGAAATCAGGCCTAACAAGCCTAATAATGGATAAAAAAGTTTTTTCATGTTTTGTTTAGTTAGATTCTTATTCTGCTTCAAATTTATAGATAATATTTCAATTTTCACTCCTTTAAATTAAATTTGAACCTTAAAATTACAATAATTATGAAAAAACTCATTTTTACAGCTCTATGCTTATCTACAATTTCTTCTATAAGCGCTCAGCAAGCTCTCTGGGGCGGTGAAAAGGTGAAATCTCCGGAAATAAATCCTGATAATACTGTGACTTTCCGTCTCTTCGCGCCAAAAGCTAATGAAGTAACGGTGACCGGTGATTTTTTACCACCTGTAAGTGTTGAGACACCTTTTGGGACTCAGGAAGTGGCAGGTGTGGCAAATCTAATAAAGGGAGAAAACGGTGTGTGGGAATACACCACTCCTGCTCCACTTGCACCTGAACTCTATATGTATTCTTTTGCAGTTGATTCCTTGAGAATGATGGATCCTGCCAATGTGTTTATGAATCGTGATGTGGCAACAGTCACCAATATATTTCTGATTGATGAACCGGGATCAAGAGCACACAATTATAAAGTGAATGACGTGCCTCACGGCACTGTGTCACGAGTTTGGTATGACAGTCCGGGATTAAACAAGAAACGTCGCATGACGGTGTACACTCCTGCAGGTTATGAGGATAGTAATGAATCTTATCCTGTCTTTTATCTTCTCCATGGTGCCGGAGGTGACGAAGAGGCTTGGATTGCTTTAGGAAGGACGGCACAGATTTTAGATAATCTGATTGCGGAGGGTAAGGCAGAGCCAATGATAGTGGTTATGACCAACGGCAATCCTTCACAGGAAGCTGCACCCGGTGAAACTTCAGAAGGATTTGTTCTACCGAGTATGGACGTTTCCCGTATGAATGCAGGAGAGTTTGAAACTTCTTTCCCTGACGTGGTGAATTATATTGACAAACATTACCGCACGAAACCCGATAAAGCTCACAGGGCTATTGCAGGTCTTTCAATGGGTGGATTCCATTCACTCCACACTTCTAAACTTTATCCCGATATGTTTGACTATGTGGGTCTTTTCTCAGCCGCTATTTTCCCCTTTGCGGGCAGGGACCAGGCACCTGTTTATCAGGATTTCGAGGGTAAATTGAAAACGCAGTTCGAGAAGAATCCTAAATTATATTACATTGCTATAGGAGACAAAGACTTTCTCTACAACGATAATGTGAAATTTCGTGAAATTCTCGATGCCAATAATTATCCTTACATTTACTATGAATCTCCCGACGGACATATTTGGAAAAACTGGAGAATATATCTAACAGAATTCGCTCCCCGTCTTTTCAAATAACGAATTGACAATATCAATTGTCCCATAAGTATAGCGAAAATAAAACCGAGGTACGTGCAGTGAGCCTCGGTTTTATTTTTATTGAAATTATTAAAGTTATTCAGATAATGCTGCCAATAAAGTTTTACCTAAATCCAATGCGGACATCGGGTTTTGGCCCGTGATGATTCTACCGTCTCTCACCACATGGTCGCTCCAGGGTGTTGACCCTTCAAATATGCCACCTTTTTCCTCAAGGGAACTTTGAAGCATATAGGGCATAAACGGAACAGTACCATTCTCTTTTTCTTCTTCATTGGTGAAACAATCAAATTTTTTCCCTTTGATTAAAGGTGAACCGTCCGACAATCTAACATTAATGAGTCCGGCAGGGCCATGGCACACGGCAGCTACAAAACCCCCGTTTTCATAAATTGTAGAAGCCAGCTTTTGAAGAGCAACATTATCCGGGAAATCAAACATTGCCCCATGACCCCCCGCAAAGAAAATAGCCCGGTATTGATTTGGATCCACCTCTTCCGGCCTAAGTGTGGTTGACATCTTCTCCTGCCATTCAGGACTGTCCCAATATTCCCGGTTGATTGGGTCTTTTAGTTCAAAACCGTCAACAGGAGGTCTACCTCCTTTAGGACTTACAACATCGATTTCATATTTTTTTGATAATACCGACCAGGGGTGAGTCACTTCCGATAGATAATATCCGGTTTTCCTGCCTGAATCGCCTAATTTCCCATGGCTTGATGCCACAAACAAAATCTTTTCCATAATTTTAATTGTTTTAATTGATTCTTAATTAATCTACAATTAAAACAATCACAGGCTTTTAAAGGTTTATAACCATAAAAAAGGTGAATCAGACGGCCGCCATTGGGATAAGGGGTTGGGGGTGGCGACCGCCTGATTCGGGTTAAGGGGTGAGCGATAAACGGGATTCGAACCCGCGACCCTCAGCTTGGGAAGCTGATGCTCCTTCGTCTTTTAAAAGCTGTCGCTTTTAAAAGCAACCAACTGAGCTACTATCGCTTAAGAGAATCTTTTATTATTATTCAGATAGGCTCTGAATTCCTGGTTGACATCACGGTTGACACAAATAGGTCAAATAATGCTGATGTTAATAATAAAAATTTGTTCTCTTTTGCAAATTTAATCATTCTTATCGGACCAAGCAAATAAATCAAAAGGAATCAACATATATCATTGTATCTTTTTCAAGTGTTCCTAATTCTTACTTACTTCTAAATCTGTAATAAACGGAATTTATCAATAATTTTAAAAAGAGATAAAAGCTGAGTTATTCTATTCAGGAGATATTCAATTAAATAGAATAATAATAACGTCTTTCTTTAAATTCATAATTTCCACAGTCAGGACAAAATATAAGATAAACAAAATCACCATGCACCCTGTTATCGTTATATTTTTTCTCAACATATAATTTTGTTCTTACATTACCACAAGCTTCACACTTATCACATTCTAAGTAAATAAAACGTGGGTGCGTTTCAATGTATTCAAAAATATTTATCCAAATAGCTTCATCTTTGCAAGAGAGCTTACTAATTTTCTCCTGTAGTTCCTTTAATTTTATTTGAGTTTCTTCTTTATTATATTTTGGATTATTGAAATTAATCTTATTTCGGTCTAATTTAAGTTGTCTCATAATAAATTCTTTTAAGACATAATTTAGTTATAATCAAGGACTCAATCATATTTCTCTAAAGGATTACATTCTGCAGGGGAAAGCCATTTAATACCATATTCATTTTTAAGTATTTCTGCTTTAATTCCCCAATATGTATGGCAAAAACCTAACTGATTCTTATACCTTATTAAATCTCTTTCAATTAGCTTCTGTTCAATTTTTGCTTCTAATTCTTCTTTTATTTCTTCTATTTTCTTAAGAACTTCATCTGAATTTTTTGGTCCTTTTAAAGAATATGCACATCCTGTTAACTTAAGCTGTCTCATAATTTTGTCTTTATCAATGAAAGTAATATTATTTATTTCCTTCTTTCTTTTCTTCAATAACTTCTTTCATACTTTCACTAACCATGAGATGAGCAAATGCAATTAATCCCATACCACGTGTCTCATCATAATCATTTATAGATTTTAATAAAGCAGTCTTTCCTTTGTTAATTAGTTCTTCAAGAGTTAACCCATTATTTAGATATTTTTCAGCCTGAGAAACAATAAATGGGAGATTAATTTTCACAAAATTATTTTTTTCTTCTTTATCTCCTGCTTTAACTTTATTAATAATCTCCTTTTCTTTTTCCGCAATATAGGCTTCTAAATCATAACAAGGTATATCAATTTTTTCTCCTCTATAGGAAACACCTGGCTTTATTTTAAGCTTTCTCATAATATTTTGTTTTCAGAAACAATTTAATTAAAATCAGTGAATTATCCAAATTTTTAAGCCAAAATCGTTCATTTTGCCTTTAAAAAATGATAGGTGACGACTCTTAGTACCTGAATCCCTTTATAATTTCAGGATTAACTTCGTTCAAATAGAAAAATTACTTCTCAATTCTTTTGTTTTAAGATAGATTCAATCTCTTTTCTTTTTTCTTCATTACCAACCTCTTTATAGAAAGAAGCTAACTCATGTAAAACTCTGTTATAATATTCATGTTGTATTCCTGTCTGTAGTTGCAAAGCTTCCATAGAGATCTTATTCATTTCCCACATATCAATTACTTTATCATAATATTCTTCTTTTTCAGGAATAATCAGCATATAAAGAGGCACCATTACCCAATGCAGTTGGAAATTACTGTTTACATCAGAATTTGGGTGACAATAAAAGTTTATTAGTTCTGAATCGAGTATAAGTCCTATATCTTCATATTTTTCTTTTAATGCTAATTCTTTTATACTGTTACATACTGAATCAATATGCTGTATATTTTCCAAGTACCAATTAATGTCCTGTTCTGTATAGTTTCCACGAGTTGTAACCTGTTCTTTATAAGTCTCGAACTTCTTAAAAAATGCTACTGAGTCTAAATCCTGATACAACTCCATTGTTTCAATAATGAAATCTTTATTAGGTTCAAACAAGTTCAATTCAGTTGAATCTTCGTGTATTTCCTCAACCAAAAAAAAATTATTTATAGTCTTATTACTTGTCTCTTTTGATTTGGATTGACAACCGACTATTGAAAGTGCTATAATGCTTATTATGAGTAATTGTGAGATTCTCATTCTATAAAATTTGAATTTTGTAAGAGGTAGATTTTTCAAGT
>JAFLTO010000021.1 GCA_022510425.1 Muribaculaceae bacterium | reverse complement strand
TCTCCAGATGTGAGAAAGTATTCTCCCTTTTTAAATTGTTTAAGTTCTCCTTCTTCCCGACATAAATCCCTCCAAAATTCAAAAGGTATTCCACCTATATATGTATTAAATTCCTTAATCATTGTAAGAAAGTAGTAAACTGTTATAATTGATCAATATTATCGCATATATTTAGAACATGGTCTAATCCATATAAAAGGCTTTTTCCATCTATTCCCATCCATGAAAATAAAGATAAGATATCAGCATAGGCATTTCTAATGTAAGAGGTATCTATAACCGCGAAACCGGTAGGAAAGCATATAGGTTCATGATGTGCAATCCTGTTCCTTAATGAATTTATCTTATCCAGCTCATTAAAGATGAATGTCTGGTTGTACTGAAATTGAGCAGATGATCGAGGCTTGAAAGGGAAAATTTTTAGTAGATCACGACCTGTTTGACGGTATTGAACAGGAGAAAACATATATTTCCATATTCCAAATTCCATTTCTGCAATTAGTTAACTATGAGAATAAATATTTACCCTATCCAATTTCCGAAAGGCATAATATATTATATCTCGTGTCTTTTGTAAAATTGGTAAAGTAAATATACCGTTGTGTATAACAGAATCTCTTAACCAATCATTCCCAAAATTAGGTTTTAGATGATAATCAATCTTATTCCTTAATGAGACCTCAAAACAACTAACTATAGTAAACATCTCTTGAGATACTCGGAGATTATATCTGTATAGAGTCATGGCTTTCCTACTATTACCATTACAAGCCAAAAGGTAACGGGCCATCCTTTCAGGAGAAATAGCAGCTTCAAAATCCGAGTATTTCATAAACTCTAATTGACTTAAATTTGTTTTTATAATAAAAAGATATTATCTTTGCAACGTTGAATCCCGGTAGCCCCTGAGCAATCAAGCTATCGGGTTTTGTTATTTTGTGGCAAAGATACTAAATTTTTAAGGATTAAATAACGCCTACTTCTGTAGGAACTTATTAACCTCTTGATAATTTGGATATTATTTTTCAATGGTACAAGAGGGAAGCAAAAGGCTCTAAAATTGGTCTTTTTATCTTCTGAAACCACGGCTTTGAGTACGTTCTAATTCGGCAGTCAGAGCCGGAAGATTTTTAACGGTACGGTCAAGTTCCTTACTTCCTTTCTCATGTTCTCTGTCAGTCAAGAAAGGCACCGTAAATACTTTTAAATTGTGCGCCATATCCTCCGGAACGGTATAAGCATTCAGACATCTTACCACGGCTTCCTTATGGTCTCGGCTGAACTCTGTATACATCTTTGACTTGGCAAAGGAAATAACTGCTTTAATGGCTTTTCTGACTATTTCCGAAAAGGATTCAAGGAATTTGTCTATCCTGTCTTTCAAAGTTTGATATTCTTGTTTAAGCTTCTTAATATCATATTCTGAATTAGCCTTCAAAGCCCTGAAATTTTGTAGAAGCTCATTGTATTTTCCTACCACGCCATTATGTTTTTCTACCAGATTGTCATAATCTTTGTCATAGTCAATTTTAAGCTGCTCTTTTTCCTGCTGATGCCGCTTGTTGATTTCTCCAATCTTCTCGCTGACTTTTTTCTCAACAACCATTGGGATCTTGGCAACTTTATCTTCCATTTCAGCAACCTGAATTTTCATTTCCTCATTCTCTGCCAATAGTCTTTTGTTCTCTTTTTCTATCTCGGCATATTTGCCTTTGCCGAATAAGTTAGCGATACCGCTCTTTATAGCACGGTTGTTTTCTTCCTCAAATGCCTTCTGCCTTTCTTCATGTTCCTTGTCAAGATTGGCATTCCTTTCTTTCTTTTCTTCAGCTTCACGGTCAAGATCCTTCAGTTCCTCTTGGATCTGCTCTTCCTCCTTAACAAGCATTTCAAGTAATTTGGACTGTTCCCTCTTACGGTTGTCAAGAATATTGAGACTGTCTTTTTTCAGCTTGATTTCATCGTTAATCTCCCTGTACTTCTCCTTACTGTCTTGTATTTCTTCCTGTAATTTCCTTACATGCTCCTTAGCCATCTTCTCTTTGTATTCGATAGCTGACAGGCTTTCCACCCCTGTGTCCTGCTTGGGTGTGCCTCTATCCATTCCGAGACTTTCAGCAAGAACGGTCTGCATCATCGAGCAATCCTCTTTATCGAGCTTTACAGTCTTTCCGGTTTTATGATCTATCCAGTCCACGATAATATGTGCGTGGTGGTTCGGCTTAAGGTCGTCAGTTTCCGGATCTGCATGTCCTTCGTCATGATGTAGGTCTATGCTTATGACGGAACAGCCTTTGCTCTCTATCCATTCGATAAATTTGGCAAAGTCCTCGATCTTGGTGTCAGGCTTGATTGGAGGACATCCCTCTCGGATAGCTGAACAGCCTGACCTCTCTTTTTTCTTTCCGGTTTTCCTGTCAGTGGTGACAACAGGCTTGCATTGCATCGAGCGACCTGTCTTCTCCTTGACAAGCAACTTTAGGTCTTCCATGACTTCGGGGAGCGGTTTATCATAGGACGTGTTACGCCAGTTCACATTGAGATGGCGGAACTCGTCCCAGAAATAAGTATGGCCATATTTTTTTTCAACAGCCTCGCAGTAGGATCTGTCGCGGCGGTTATGCGCCTCGGCAGTTCCTACGTTGCAGGGTTTGAAATGTATTCCTGTTTTCATTTTTATTAGCAATATGGATTAATGTAGTAAGGACGTTTATAATTTATAAAAGGATGCCGGGTTCTCAGGGGTGGCAACTCATGAGCGGAGGGTCCAGGGAGAGGGTCACTTCCTGCCCTGGGTTCTTAGGGGAAGGCTGCCCTAAGCGAGAGGTGTCGGAGAGGGGTCATCTCTGACGAGGGGTTCTCAGGGGTGAATGCCCTGAGCGGTGGGTGCAGGGAGAGGGTCACTCCTTGCTCCGGGGTGTCGGGGGCGAAGCGACCTGACCGGGTCAAGGGCGGAGCCTTGCAGGTTCTTAGGGCGGAGCCATAAGCCCCTCGGGAGAGCCCACAACTACGGAGTAGTTATAGTGGGCTATAACAAGGATAAGCCTTGACTGTCTTCCCTACCTTTACCCCTTGCGGATAACCGCCTCAGGCCTTCTCCGCTTGCCCTGACTCATGGCTTCAAGGTGTCTATCGAACCTCTCTGAAGTGCTTTCAGCGGACTTGGTTCCTTCCATTTCTCCACCATTTTTTATCCATTCCAGAAGCTCATCCTTGAAGAAATAAAGCTTGTTTCCCCTCTTGCTGAATGGTATTTTATTATCGCTTGTTAGGGTATAAATGGTACCTACGGTCTTGCCGATAAGCTCGCTCGCCTGTTTGATATTAAGCAATTCATGGCGGTCGATCGAGCCATCTTTTGGTGCTGAAAGAAGCATATCAATCTTCTTCTCTATGCCGTCAATCTTTTGTGAAAGACCTAAAACAAATGCCGGAAGGCGGTCAAAAGTCGGTACGGAATTATCAAAATTTTCCATAATTTTAGTGCATTTTTAAGGTTATGAGTTACATTTTACTGAATGTTTTATAAAAAATTCTATTGATCAGGACAGGATTTTTTATGAAATTTCCCCGGATTTTTAGGACGAAAGACATATTATTTTTATCAGTTTTGATGAAAATTTTACCTAAAATCGGCATGGAATTATAGTATTTTGAGTAAAAAATCTTTATAAAAAGGAGGGAAAAGATGGTTAAAAATGGTCTAATCCCTCAAGGAAATCTTGTCTGCGGCATCCCTTTTCAGCTCGTTCACCACCTCTGCATATACCTGTGTTGTGCTGACATTGCTATGCGTGAGAAGCTTTGAAACAGTATAGATATCAGTGCCAGATGCTATCTGCAATGTGGCGAAGGTATGCCTGAAACAGTGGAATGTTATGTGTTTCTTGATACCTGCTGCAACCACCCAGTCTTTGAGATATAAGGGTGCGAGACATTTCGACATGCCTTTGAACACCTGCCCGGTGCCTCTTTCTCCGCATAGTTCCAATGCCTCTTGGCTAAGTGGAAGTGTAGCTTCCGTCTTTGTCTTTTGGGTAACAATCCTCATGCACCAGCCACCTTCAGGAGCCTCGCAGATGTTATCCCACTGAAGGTTTATGATGTCGCTGATCCTCAATCCTGTGAGGCATGAAAAGAGAGATGCCGCCTTGAAAACAGGATGCGGACAAGGAGTGGAAGCCAGACTTTTCAGTTCCTCTTTAGTCAGGTACTCCTTCTTTGTCTTGGTCTCTTTTGCCATTTTGAGGAATGGAATCGGGTTGTCTTTGAGTTTTCCGCTGTTGCATGCACGTCGCAGAACTGCGATCAATCTTCCGAAAATATTGTTGGCGGTAGAAGCCATCATGGTGCCTCCGGTCTGTGTCTTGACCTTCAAAAGATGGTCAAGGAAGCCCTGGCAGAAGTCTGCCGTAATGTCATCGAAGCAACATTCACCGCCACAATAATCATAGAAATGGTTGTAAGAATTGCTCCATGCCCTGGTATTGGAGCTTTCCTCCGACATGGTTTTGAAGTATTCAAGGAAGCTGTCTTTGCCCCTTGAATGATCTATGAAACCGAAGTCTTCATTGATAATTGATTCAATCCTCCGGCACCTTATAAGCTCCGCTTTCTGCATCATTGAGCGGTTATAATCCTTCTGAAATTTCTCTTTAGGCTCTGCATAGATGTAAATTCCGAGATATTCTCGTCTTGAAGGCTTGCCTGTCTTTGGGTTACGTATGGCAGGATAAAAATCAAGATAAAGGGAAACCTGACCGTTCTTGATGGGTCTTTTCCTTACTGTAACTTTAGTACAAAGATTACTCATTTTATTAGGATTTTAAGGTTAATATTATTGTCTTGCCGCTTTGGTTGAAGTACTTTTTTCTTCTGCAATCTTGCGTGCAGCATCCCAGTCGGCTTTGAGATAGAACATCTTTCTACCATACATTTTTTTCATTCGCACACCATGAGTGGTGGCAAATCTTCTGACCTGTGTCTTGCCTAATCCGTGCCGTTTCATCAGGTCAAAACAGGAATACCAATCTTTTGAGAGGTCTTGTCCGAGCCTTTCTTTCTCCATTTGCATGGCTTCATCTACGGCTGTTTTTGGGAAACATTTATGCCCTTCCAATTTGACACAGGGTATCTCATACCTCATTCTAAGATTGTAGAACCTGCCGTAAGTATAGCTGAATTTTCGACAAATTTCCTCCATCGTATAGACAGGCTCTTTGACATCGGAAGCCTCTATAAAGGTATCTTTTACCGACTGTTTATAAAAGGAAGACGGCTTTAATGTTCTTGCCCCTTTAGTTACAGGGGCGGATTTTTGGCTCTCTTTCTTCGCCTTTTCTGTCTTCGTAGCACGGGGTTGGGGTGTATGTGAAACAACAATGGTAGGGGAAGAAAGAGAACTTACCTGAGATTGCTGTTCCCGGCTTGAATTGAATTCGTTTATTTTAAGCATGTTCATGAAATCTGTTTTTTGAATTATAGTTATCCTTCCTGTAATCCTGACAGCTTGTAGGGAGCCTCCGTAAATCAGGTTATAGACCGTTCTTTGTGTTACCCTAAGCAACTGTGCCACCTCCGGAATTGTCAGGAATTCATGAGTTAGAATTTCGCTGTCTGACTTGGCTTTTCCTTTCCTTAAAACAGGGGTTTCCATATTGTACGTTATTGAATCTTGTTGAAATTGAAATCGTGCCCTGTGTCCCTCTTGCCGGGATTCAAATGCGGTACAAATTTAATTCTAACGTACTAAAACAGGAATAGTCAAAAAGTGGATTTGTTAAAGATAATTAATTAAACATTAGCAAATTAGGTGGCTTTAACTTGAATCCGATATAGGCCTTTTTGAATGCCTTGGAATCCATATGAAAACTTTTGCCACTTCCGGAAGGCCCTAAACAGAAAAAATTGGAGTTATCAGTCAGTTTGTTTTTCCCTTCCTTTCCTGTTATATCTATTGCCACCGGTACACCTTGTCTGTCGGTGTAATAAATCTTCAGGGGAGTGTCTTCTGTCTTTTGAATAGTTTCCTTATACATCAGGCACATTGCAGCATCTCCCAATGTCAGAAACCTGTCGTATTCAGGATTCATTCCATAACAGTTGCCCGGGAATGAATTGACAAAAAGTTCCAACTGATTGTAGGCTCTCTTGCTGATATGGATTCCCATCCTCCCGAACATATTTTCAAGATGGTTTGTAGGTTTCTGCATGTCCACTTTCCGGTTGCAGCATACAACAAGGTTGAAATGGGTATAGACGAGCTGTTTGCTTTCCCTTGCCACAACCTCCTGAACACGTTTGATATCTTCAACCGCTATCTGGTTGCTTGGATTAGGGATGGAGGCGTGACGGTTCTTTTTCTTCTCCAATGCGGATAGTTCTTTCTTCTGGTTGGGAATAAATACCATCTGATTGAAAATTACCGTCTCGGCTTGCGGGATGCTACTGATTGCTGACATTATATCAACCGGCATAGAGGAATTGTTAACCTCTATGCTTGAATAAGGTTTGATCTGTCCCGGAAGATTTGCACAGTCCACATCAACTAAAGAGAAAACCTTACATTTCTTTTCTCCCATTCCGATTCCTTCCTCATCTACCTTGAAGTTGTTCATCGATACGATGGGACTGGTGAAATCCATTGCGAAATACCGGTCAACATATACGTCACATTCTTTGCCGTCAAGAAACCTTGCCTTGATACCGGCATCTTTCAAAAGATCCTTGACCTTCCTTATCTTCACAAGGAAATCCCGCCATTTCTTCTGGTCGAATGAAAGGAGTTTTCCTTTCTTGCATTCCTGTGTTATGACAAGGTAAGTAAGACTGTCTGTGTATTGCCTGCCATGGAAATAGTTGAAGTAGGACTCTGACAAAAATTCTCTCTCTCTTTCTACATCGGAGAATTTTCTGCGACAGAAGATATCCTGTTTGTGCATGGCGTATCCTTCACCGAGTGTGGCCGCTATCGAGGCAAAAAGTCTCCTGAACTCATAGTAGCTGTCTATGTCGGCAGAAAATTGCAGGACGGGATTCTCCATCTTCAGAATGGCAGAGTATTCTCCGGTCTTGGTATAGAGGATTCCGATTCCATCGTTATCTTCAACCGAAAAATAGATGTCCTGCAATACTTTCTTGCGTTTACCTCCGGTGCCGAAAACCGAAACCGAGACAGCCATCCCTACAAGTATGGCGGCAAAGATTATGATAACGTATAAAGTCATGGATCAGGGGAGTAACTTTTCTTTTAGTTCGTTATGATCATTCATGAATTTTATATAAGTATCCATGAATTCATTGAAATTCTTTCTCAATCCGCAACTGATAGGATTGGGAACATTCAGGTTCAAGTCTATCAATGAATAACCCATCTTCCAGAAAAGCCTGTGCATATTGGCTTTATTCAGACTGTATCGGAGTTCCCATATAATGTATTCGGGCAAAGACTTACCTAATTTCTTTGAACATTTAAGGGAATACAATAACTCCGGGTCTGATAGATGTTCTACCATTTTACCATATTGTTCCCTGACTTTCTTTAATTCCTCTATTTGATTAGGAGATAGATTAGTTTGTTTCATGACTAGAACAGATAAAATAACCGCTGTTTAGCGTTAGAATATTTCTTTGAATTAAAAGCCGATATCCGGCACGTTACAGGATTAAGAGAATAGAATGTGTCCTCACCGGACTCACATACCGTCATGTAGAATCCTTCAGGCATTATAAACTGATCCGGCAGATTCCCTTCTTTGGAAATTAGGAAAGAGGATAATTGTATCAACTCTCTCAAAGAGGGTAGATACCCACAAGGACTTTCAAGAACTTCCATAAACTCTTTCCTTGATTCCTCAGAAGTTGACTTTATCAGTTCCTGAAATAATCCGGTACCGGTTGCGACTCCCAAAGCACATTTATCTGAATATCTCACTGAAGGACTGAATTCTATCAGTTCTTCATTCTCTATGAAGTAACTCCCTTTGAAACACCCTTCCTTTTCTTTACCGTCAACCGTGTCAAACGTTTTTCCGCAATGGAAGGGAATAAAATGAATAGGATTAGGAATGTCTTTGAGTGCTACTGCCTTTCCATGCTTTCCATCGGTTTCAATTACCAATGCAATGCTTTTCTCATTATAACCGGGAGAAACAATGCCATCATTCTGTAGCCAGTATCCCTGTTTTATGGAGTCAGTATGTAATGCAACCTGTTTGATGAAAGGATGTTTTGTATCCACCCAGCTGCTGCCTACACTTAGTCTTCCGTTCATCAGTTTCAACCGAAGTTCGGTAATGCTTCCTTTTCTAAGGGGTGGAATGGTAGTAGAAAGCTGATAGATATTCCCATCTACCTTTATTGAAATCTCTATGTCACCACCATCTTCAGTAGGCATTAAATGAAAATCAAGAGAGCGTCCGTTATTCAAAAAACAATCGGTTATTGTTTCCGATATTCCGGAATTTCCCTCACTGTCTATTATTTCGCCCTTGACCGGGATAATTTTACTGCTTGTCTTAATACAGGATCCGGATATCTTGACTGATTCAAGAATATCTGTCAGTTCATCGCTTTGAAACTTGAATCTCAACAAAGCGGTCAGATCTTGAAGTTCTACGGCTGCTAAAATCTTATCCTCTTTTGTCTCGATATAGGATAAGTTTCCTGTCAGATATTGTGAGAGGGGAGACTGAACTGTAAGGGTGTCCGAAAGAGAGATCCCCGGATTGAAGGGGTAAAAAACAACCGGTTTTACTGAACTGTCTGTATGAACAGAGGAAAGGGGTTTAAAAGACAAACCATCATAGTGGAACTCCACTGCCTTGTTGTCTCCGATACATTCAAACCATACGGCTATCGAGCCGATGGCTTCAAGTTCCTCCTTTTCCCTTCCTGCAACTATTATCTCCAAAGGTTTCTCAACCTTTGTCCAGTCTTCCTTTACCTGTTCGGTGACATTGTGAGCCGGCAAAGCCTCTGTCTTTTCTGATTTGTTGCCACAGGAACAAACCAAAATACAGAATAAAGTGAAGACCGGTAATAATGCTTTAGTTTTCATATCCTTTTTGAAAAGGCATATACGAATATGCCGTTATCATTCTTTTTTGAATGGAGTCCTTTCTTTTGCTTGATCATTATCATACCGATTCCGGCAGAGAGTGCGACGGCAAGAATGATGAGGCCGACTATGAATCCTGCAATGCAGTAACCGAGAATAAATCCGAAGATGGCACCTCCGGCTGCTCCTGCAGCCCAATAGATGTATCTTCCCTGGATACCCATGAATTCAAGGGGCTTCTGCAACCCCTTGAATACAGGATATGCAACATAGTCGGTATTTTCAGTATCTTTTGCCATCGCTTAACCACCGAGTCCAAAGAACAGAGGAAGGGCCTGAGCTGCTGCAATGAGGAAGATACAGGCTCCGACAACCATCATGATCTTCTTCTTGACATCCTGTTCCTCATTGTTCATAGCGATATCATGGCAATGTTATGACGGATTTATGTTAAAATCAAATTTTATTACTCTGATATAAAGGATTATAAGTAATTTAAGGATTGTTAAATTTTAACATTGTTCCCCAGTGTGTTCCCACATTATTTCAGAGAATTTAAAGGAATATATATATATCTAATGAGGTAAAAATGGGTAAAATTTGAGAAAATTCATTAAAGATTTCTTAACATGAAATTTACATTTCTTAACACGAAATATAAGGGGTATTCATGTCAGACGGAGGACGACCATCGGGAGTTTTCTGTCTGCTTATTTTCACTCATAGAAGTAAGGGTAAATTTCACTTTTCCCTTTCTTCGATATTTTTAAAATTGAAAAATAGGGAAAGAAAAAACAGGAATTAATTTCGACTTTAAAAAATTAATTGTACCTTAGCGGTAAAAAATGCGGATAACCGCAATTTCTACCGATAGACTATGAAAATAGAACGACCCCGATATTTACAGCAACTGATTAAAAGCCGAGAAAATGGTGTAATCAAAATTATAACCGGTATTCGCAGATGCGGAAAATCCTTTCTATTAAATGTCTTATACAAAGAATATTTGGAAAATCAGCAAATAACAGAGGATCAAATTATATCACTTTCATTAGAAGATGATATAAATATCCGATATCGTAACCCGTTGGAATTAGGACAGTATTTCAGGGAAAGAGTAACTGACAAAAACAAAACTTATTACCTTTTAATAGATGAAATACAAATGGTTGAGCCATTGGAAAATCCCTACTTGCCAAAAGGGAAAGGAGATCTCATAACATTTGTTGATGTTCTAAATGGTCTGAATAAACTGCCCAATGTTGACATCTATGTCACTGGCAGTAATTCAAAAATGTTATCTTCTGATATACTCACTACTTTTAGGGACAGAGGACAAGAAATTCGTGTTTCGCCACTTACCTACGATGAATTTTACCCATATTTTCCTGGAGACAAAAGGAATGTATGGAGAGAGTTCTTTACTTTCGGAGGAATGCCAAGAATATTACAAAAAGGAACAATCGAAGAAAAATCGAAATACCTTAAAGATCTTTTTTCGTTGGTATATATTAAAGATATTATAGAACGGAATAATCTTAAAGCAAATAAAGAGACTCTTGATGAATTACTCAATACAGTAGCCTCTTCAGTAGGTTCCTTAAGCAATCCTACAAGGATTGCCAATACCTTTATTTCAGAAAAAGGAATCAAGGTAAGGAATGAAACTATATCTACTTATTTGGATTGCTTCATTGATGCCTTTGTTTTGGAAAGATCATATAGATATGATATAAAAGGACGATCCTATATAGATACCCCATTAAAGTATTATTTTACGGATGTAGGATTAAGAAACGCAAGACTTAATTTCAGGCAGCAAGAGGAAAATCACATTATGGAGAATGTCTTGTTCAATGAATTGACTGCAAGAGGATTTAATGTTGATGTAGGTGTGGTGAAATACAATCACACCAATGAAGAAGGAAAGAAAGTCAGAAGTCAGCTTGAAGTAGATTTTATCGTTCATAAAGCCGACAGGAAATATTATATACAGTCTGCATTGACCGTATCTGAAGAGTCCAAGAGACAACAAGAGATCAATTCTTTAAATAGGATTAACGACTCTTACGCAAAGATTGTTATTGTAAGAGACGACATAATGCCTTGGACAGATGACAATGGAGTCCAATATATAAATATAGAAGATTTTCTCCTAAGTAAGATTAATGATTTATAGTAAAATATTTTTGACTTTAAAAGAGGGAAATTAGGGTTGTTCATCTATCCAAAATGAATTTACAACTATATAAAAAGCTGAAAATTAGTAACCATTTAAAAATTGCATTAGATTTTGTTCCCGGTTTGAGTCCATAAGAACATTTATTCGTAATTTTACACCGAAATACATTTAGAAAACATAGTTTCATGCGAAGCTTACTATATATAATTATATTGTGTCTTATAACTGGTTGCAATTATTCTGCCTCACAATCCCATACTTTAGACGAAGCCCAACGACTAATGAATTCTGACTAATGAATTCTGATCCATCGGCAGGCTGGACAAAACTTAACAGTCTGGATATTTCGGAACTTGAGCGATTGTTTTACCATAAAAATATCATAAGTTCGTGGCCAAATATGTAATATGGCAAATCTGTCAATTTTGAATAGAAAACAACATATTATCTTTTCTTTGCAGTCATCGGAGGGATATTCTTTTGATATTGACGGCAAGGCTCTTTCTTGTATAAGTTTGCTTCATGTAAGGAGTCTTGTTATTGCGCTGATTTCCGTCATTATGTTGGTAGCCTGTGAAAGACATACCCCAACATGGAAACAGATGGATGTCGCAGAGAGTCTTATGAATGTCAGGCCCGATTCTGCCCTCGCAGTATTGGAAGGCATCCAAGCCTCTGACATCAAGGGAAAAGAAACTTCTGCCCGATATGCGTTACTTAAATCTGTGGCATTGGACAAGAACTATATTGATACAACAACATTTGATATACTTCAACCGGCTATTGATTATTATATCGATCATGGTTCTCCCGATGAGCAGCTACGTACATATTATTATCAAGGTAGGATTTATCAGAACCAGGGAAACAACGACTCAGCCATACAAAGTTTTATGCGGGGAAAAGATTTTTGCCAAGAGGCTTCCGATACCTTGATAATGGCAAATCTCATGGTGGCTCAAGCTACTATTCTTTATTCGACCTATAAGATAGATGATTATATAAAGAATAATCTTGAGGCGGCAAAATTATATCATGCCATTAATCGTCCAGATTATGAAATATCTTGTCTTGCCAACGTTTTAGATGGAAGTATTCTTAACAACGATAGAACTCTTGCAGACAGTGTTATGTCAATCGCCCAAGAACGAGTTAAGCATAATTCGGAGTTAGGCATAGTTATTGCTCCATACGCTCTATCTTATGCTTTAAAATTTGGTGATAAGGAAGATATTGTAGATATTCTCTATCACTATGACAGGATGCAGGACCTGAGTGACGAAACTAAATTGGACTTTGTAGAGGCAGATTGTAAAATCGGTGATTCATATAATGCTAACCGATTTATGAATTCGATAGACTCTACTTCACAAGTAAGAACATCTTTGAAATATTTGGCAATTAAATCTGATGTTCTGGAATTAAATGGTGATATTGCCGGGGCGTTGACGGCATATCGAAAGTTTTCTACAACCATTGATTCTATTCACATGAATATCTTTTCTCGTGATTTGCTGTTTGCCCAAGAGCGTCATGAAATGGAGAAAGCCAATTTGATGGAGAAACAGAGGGTTGATAGAATTATTTGGTTAAGTCTGTGCATAGTATTTATATTGCTGATTATCACCGGATATATTTACTATCGTTATAGACTGGGAAAGGCCAAAAGTTTGTTAGATACCCAAGAGAAACAAAGATTACAATTGGAAAAGAATAATCTCATAAAGGAAAATGAAAACCTTGAATTGAAAAGTCGTCAAGTTGAATTGGAGTGTGAGCGTCAATCTTTAGCCGCAGAAAACCTTCGGCTAAAGATAGAACAGCTTGAGAATGAAAGTGAAGCTCTTAAAGAGCTATTGGAAGAACGAAAAGATTTATCAAAGCCCATCGAAGATGCTATCAAAATAAGGATAGAAATGTTGAATGGATTATTAGCTTCACGAATCACGGATAACAACTCATACGCAGAACCGTATGGGACTTGGAAAGATCAAATTATTCAAGATAAAGACAAGTTCATGAATTCTACTCGCTTGGCGTTTAAAGCTTCCCACCCCAAATTTATTGAATACCTCGAACAACATGGACTTACTGAAGCAGAGATTAATTATGTCTGCCTTTATGCGGTGGGGCTTCGTGGAAAAGAAGTAGGTGAATATATACAGTTGAAAAGGCATTATCATATCAGCAGTGATATACGAAAGAAACTTAATATTGATGCACACCAAACTAACATTGGTATTTACATTAGAAAGCTTATGAAGCAATTGTAGTTCGATTATATAATTATTTTGCCCGTTCCGAAACAGTCTTTTTGCCAAATCTGGTAAATGGACTGTTTTCTTTCCGTTATACAAAAGTAAGTCCCCTAAAGTTTATGGACCATTTATCTCTGGTCGTCAAACTTTTTGCACCCATGCGCAGAAAACAAATATCACTATATTTGTAATTATTTGGTAATTAGACAAATATAGGTTTGACTGTCAAACTTTTACTCTTGGATGAAAACTTATTCTATAATAACTTTGCACCCTTATCAATAAAAAGAAAAAGTAATTTTCGTTCTAATAGATATGAAACGTAGTTTATGTATTATATTAACAATGTTTTTCATAACTAATGTTCAGTAATATTTCAACATATAAAATTAACGTAGACACGATATGCGCTATAAATTAATTTTTTTGTTTGTTACATTACCCTTAATTGTCTTTTCTCAAACAGAGGATAATGACTCAACTATTTCAATGGAGCTTCAAGAAATTGTAATACAGGCTCCTAAGGTTATTCATAAAGCAGACATGGATGTATATCATCCATCTACAAGTGCTGTGGAGAATTCAAAGAACGGAATGCAGTTGCTAAGTAACCTTATGATTCCTTCACTGGATGTAAACGATGTGATGGGCTCAATTACAGCAGGAGGCCAGTCAGTCCAGGTTCGTATAAATGGTAGGGTCTCATCCATAGAACAAGTGAAAAATCTTCTACCGGAGACAATAAAGAGAGTCGAATGGATAGACAATCCCAGTTTAAGATATGGAGACGTGAATTACGTCGTTAATTTCATAGTTACCAACCCAACAGCAGGCGGCTCTTTAATGTTAGAGGCAAGACAGGTTCTGAATACAAATTGGGGAAAGTATCGGGCAGATGCTAAATTCAATATAGGTAAATCGCAATGGAGTGTCGGAGGTCAATTCAAACTTACTGAAGATATAGATGTCCATCGTGATTATAATGAAACATTCACATATCCTGACGGGCATACCTTAACAAGAATAGAAAAACCTCTGGGTGGTTCATTGGATAATGACCAATTAGGAGCGTGGATCAATTACAGTTATATTAAACCTGATACTACTGTATTTTACATAGGCCTACAAACCAATGGAAATACATCTGACAAATGGATTTATAAAGGGCTTTTGTCCTTGAGTGATGAATCAGAAGATATTGAACTTACCACCAAACATGGTTCTACAGGTCAGACACCTTCTTTCTCAGCTTACCTTGAACACCATTTTCCACATAAACAGACTCTTGTGGTAGATTTCGGTGCTTCACTATTCCTGGGACATTCTTTTTCGGATTATCTTGAAAAATTACCGGATGCAACAGCTTATATAACAGATATACACACATACATCAAAGACCTTAACCAGTCCTATGGAATAGAGGCTGATTATATAAAGAACTGGAGGAATTCAAGATTTACAGCTGGAGCTTTTTATAATGCAAACCTGAATCGTTCCGAATATAAAAATTTGGGAGGTGAAATCTTTCATCAAAGACAGGATAAACTTTATTTCTTCGGAGAATATTTTCAAAGGATAAATAAAGTGACTTTGACCGCCGGATTGGGGGTTCAATATAACTCATATTTATTCAAAGAGACCGATCAAGGTAATCATTCATGGAATTTGCGTCCTCAGGCGACATTCACATATTCCTTGAACCAGGATCATCAGTTCCGGTTATCATTTTCATCGTGGCAGACCAATCCATCTTTGGCCGAAACAAATATAGTACCGCAACAGCTTGACGGATTTCAATGGCAGATAGGTAGTCCGGATCTTAAAACCTCATCTTCCTATAACCTGACTTTTAGGTACAGTTTTAATATTCCCAGAGTATCCGGCTCTTTTGGAGTCCGTGGTTTCAGTAGTCCAAACGCTATTACTCCGTTCATGTATTGGGATGAAAATCGATTGGTAACTTCATTTGAAAACAGCAAGGGATTATCTAGTTTGTCATTATGGCTATCACCACAAATAGAGATAGTTCCCGATTGGTTCGTTGTTTCCGGAACCATCCAATATCAGGCTGAACGGATGAAAGGCACAGGATACAAACTTTATAACCATAATTGGAATGGTAATGTAACCGGAAGACTCATGCATTGGGGTTTTGTCCTGAGTGCAACCTATAGAAAAGCTCCACGAGAGTTATGGGGTGAGACAATTTCATGGGGAGAGGATATTTCTATGATTGACTTATCCTATAATTGGAAAGATTGGCAATTCGGAGCCGGAATCATGATGCCATTTGGAAAATATGATCAAGGTTCGATATCGTATAATAAATGGAATAGAAACGAACAACATTTGAGACTTGATATGAGAAGAATGTTTTATTTATCAATAAGCTATGATTTGCAATGGGGACGTCAAAAACGTGGAGCCTATAAATTAATAGATGCAAATGTAAATGCAGATCAATCTAAAGCAGTCGGAAGATAAAAGAAAGGCTCCTCCCATGGATATTTCTTTACAATATTCACCGAATACCAGCTGCTC
Source organism: Muribaculaceae bacterium (assembly GCA_022510425.1). Lineage (GTDB taxonomy): Bacteria > Bacteroidota > Bacteroidia > Bacteroidales > Muribaculaceae > Lepagella. Next base: position 12,405 of record JAFLTO010000021.1, on the reverse strand, counting down.
CTTTTCAGCACTGTTTCAATATGAATCATGGTTGCCGTCGCCTCCGGTATTTTGAAATGAAATAAAGAAAAACAAGTTACATTCCAATTCAGAATTAATAAATTATGAAACGAAGTATATATCTACTAATTGTAATAATGTTTTCATTACTGTTTTTTACAAGTTGTGAAAAAAAGGAGCTTCTAAAGCAAAAAACACTTTATGGAGAAGCAAGAATAAATGGTAAAACCTTATACCAATACACAACAATTGGTGAAGCAGTATCTAATAAATATTGGTTTCTTCCATTAGGACTCGACAACAATATTATAATCAAAGAAGGCGTATGTTACCTTCAAATGTTTTTAAGAGATTATGAAGAAACAGAAACGGAGAATTTCTATTTAATCCTGGTAGGATGTTATGCCGATGAGAATTTCCCGGTCATCGGCAAGGAATATGAAATTATTGATGAGAATAAAATAGAACTAGGAAATATGTATAATTCTTTCTATTGGAGTGGAGAACTTAGAGATTACTATTTCCATAATCCCGAATTTGAGACTTATGGCATAGCAGGTTTAAGTATTCCTCCTTCTCATGATGGGTTTATCCCTTTAGAGGGATCAATACAATTTATCCAGGCAGAAAAGGACGGTTTATATACCATATCCTATATTCTTGATAACAATAATTATGTTCCCAATAGTTCCTATCATATAAGTGGTGAGTTTCAAGGCAAACTTAAAGTAGTTTAAAAAGCCCTTTCTCTGAACTAGTCATAATGCTCAATATCCGGGAGTTACCTTACATGTATATCGGAAGGCTTACGACGGGTTCTTAATAATATATGAAGAGGTTAGTGCCGGTTTCTCAAAAAAAGCGGATCTTAATCTTTAAATAATTTGTAACTTTGTAAGTCAAATAACAAAAGGCTGGAATATTGGATTAAGAATTCGGCAGTTTTTTAAAAACGAATAATTTAAACAAGGAAAATGAAAAGAAGTTTGTTAAGTTTTCTAATGGCACTAATGTCATTTTTTGCATTACCAATTACTGGGTTTAAAGCGTTTTGTCAGTCACCAAATGTTAAATGTGCCTATCTTGCGACACATCGCATATCGGATGAAATTAAGAATATGGAGGATGAACATATTCGTGAAATGATCATCCAAAAAATGCAAAATGACAAGAAAGAGTATGATATGTTATATTCCGATGATGTTTATCTCTTTACCCAAACAAGTAATAAATTGGATAATGATATTAAGAGTATTGGTCAACCCAATAACTATTATATGGATTTTAACACCGATTCATTATTCGTTCAAAAATACATACTTGATAAAGAGTTTTTGGTTGTGGATACTATAATCCCATATTCATGGACAATATCTGACGAGAGAAAAACTGTAAATGGCATTGAATGTATTAAAGCTACTACAACCTCAGGAAATAATGAAACAGTTGCTTGGTTCTCACCGGAAATTGCAATTCCATACGGTCCTCTGGGATATTTTGGATTGCCTGGATTAATAGTAGAACTGGAAACACCTACATATATTTACTCTTTGCTGGATATCTCATACCCTAATGAAAAATTTTATTTTACCAAACCAACAAAAGGAAAGGTAGTAACTCAAAAAGAATTTGATCAGTTAGAAGCTGAAAACAGAAAGTCACGAGGAGATGTACTCCCGGGAGGAGTGAAGGTAATACGTATCGGACATTGATGTTTTCAAATCCGCTATATTTAAGAACAGTTGTACTGTGCAGTCTCGTATTGTGCAGTATTTCTGTTTATGCCCAAAGGCAGATAGTCGGATTTGTAGTTAACGAGATGGACTCTCTGCCAATTCATAATGCATCCGTTATACTGTATAGCGATAGCACACAAAGCAAGTTGGTTACCTATAAAATGACTGATAAAAAGGGCTTTTTTAGTTTGCTTTCGCCTAATAATGCAGAGGGTTATATTGTAGTCCGGAGTGTAGGATATGAGGATATATTCTTAGACAATATAAAAGAATGTGACAGCTTACATTTAAAAATGCGTAAGAGGAGCATTCAATTAGATGAAATAACTGTAAAAGGAAGATATTCCGGTATAAAGGTTAAAGGAGACAGTATTATATTTGATGTAACTCATTTCAAAACCGGAACGGAGGAAAATGTTTCGGATGTTCTCAGAAACCTACCGGGTGTTAATGTAAGTAACACTGGAAAATTAAGTTATGGGGGTCGAGATATCAACAAAGTTTTGGTAAACGGACAGGATATAATGGATGTTGGAACTGGTATGATGATTAATGGCCTAAGTTCTGACATTATCAATGGAGTTCAAATTATCAACAACTGGAAAGATGGAAGTATTCAAGAAGACTATAACGACAGAAATCGCACTGCCCTTAATATTGAGACTAAAAAAAATACAAGGACAGTTGGCTCGATTGAAGGAAGTTATGGAATACTTAATAAATATGAGCTGAAGCCTACTCTGATGACAAATAGTGAAAAGTTATCACTAACAGCAGTTGGTTCTTCCAATAATTATGGTGGTGAAGTTTTTTCCTTTGAAGAATATTTAAGCAGTTTCATTGACATTCAGAATGTTCTAAATGATGGCATGGGGACTCTAACCCTTTCCGAAACGGAAAGACTGATGTTGTCACCGCCTCAGAATGTTTATAAAAGCCTTAATTCTGCCATAGCAATCAACTGTAGGTATATTCCATCAAAGACAGTATCGATAAAAAGTGGAGTCTTGTTCAATCATTCAAATTTTAATTCATTAGATGATAGCAATACCAATTATTTCATGTCAAATTTTGAATCATTTGATAGAGATTTACGAGAATCTACTAACAAAATGTTTTCTGCTAATATCACTTTGAAATGGAAACCGTCAAAACATTTTGAACTGACATCTTTCACTATTGGCTCTTTAAATGACTATAGTAAGAGGCGAGACATAGAAACTTCGACTTCTGAACATTATATAAAGGCATTTCAAGATGAATTGTGGAAAAAGAAACAGATTGGAGAGACTTTGGCAGTAAATCTTCGAGTGGGTAATAATGGTTTGATTTTCGCAAATGCATCTATAATTGAAAATTACAGTAAAATAGATCTGGATATACTTTCAGACAGTCTTTTAATAGACACACAATATATTATCAACGATGGTTTCTATGAATATGACACAAATAGAAAAGTCCCCTCTTTTATTTTCAACAGCGAGCTTGGTTATAGTCATAAGTTCAAAAATAAAAGAATGTTAAGGCTATCTGTTTTATACGGAAATGAACATGAGAATATTGAAAATAAAAGTTTTACAGATAAGATTTTAAAAGATACATACACTTACTCAAGGTACGGTATTTCCCTTAGGATCAGTAAACAGTCAGGACTTCTCCGATATACCTTTGGTAACAGTGTTATTTGGAATCATTGTCAATATGTGACAGACATTAATAAGACAAGTGTGGAGTGGTGTCCTGAAATTATGCTTCATCTGGTTTTTAGCCCTAAACAAGAACTTCGCATTTCCGGACAACGTTCGGTTTCCGAAGTACCATACGAACGTTTCCTTACTTATGGAATTCCAACAGGCTACAATTCTTTTAGGACTTCATCACTTATGAAGTCACCTTTGATGACTAAAGAACAGTTTTTCCTACACTATAGGATTATTGAACAATACTACAATTTCTTACTGTTCATAAATGCCAACTATTCCAAAGAGAAAGGAGGAGGTATGGATAAGATTAGACAGGATGGCATAATTAGTTATCACACATATGTGGATGGTGGAAAAATTAAAAATATGGGGGCAAGTTTGACTATAAGAAAGGGTTTAGGCAATTTACCTGTAGATGGACAACTTTATATGGGGTACAATTTAAGTAGTCTCCCCTTTGCTTTAGGAGAGAATATCACAGATTATAGAATGAGTAGATTTTCCAGTAGTTTAACTTTTTCCACACGCCATTTAGGCCCAATAAATGCAGAGATAAAAGGAATGTTAGAAACTACTGAGAATAAGACTTCATGGTATAAAAATAAAAGCAATGAATATTCTGTTTCAATAAAACTAATGTATGCAAAAAATAAATGGAAAGGTGAATTATTATACAGTTATGAAATAATTGATGGAGATTTATCTTACCATTCAAATAATAACATAGGTTTCCGAATATCCTATAATCTGAAGCAGCTCTATTTTCGACTGTCGGGCACAAATATTCTTCATTTAAGGAAATACGAATGGTCTGAAACCAATACATCAATAAATTATGATTCCAAAACGCAGTATTTACGGATTCCGGGCTATATTCTTGCAACAATGGGATGGCGATTTTGATTAAATAATTTGTAATTTTGTATAATAAAAAAACGAAATAAATATTATGAAAAGATTGATTGCTATATTATTGCCTGTGATAGTACTATGCTGTTTCAAAACTAAGGCAATTCCAAATGAGGAGAGAATATATATTCTTTCTGAGGTTTGGAGAAATGTAAAAGAGAATTTTGCGTTTCCAGAACATTTTCAAAATGTTAACCCAGATAGTCTATACAGAGCCTATATTCCTAAAGTGTTAAATACAAAAACTGACAAAGAATTTACACTATTGCTTCAAGAATTCCTTGCTAAATTTGGAGATGCTCATACAAGACTGATTTATAATGAACCGGCATCAGTCCCAATTAAATTCATAGGAATCAATGATACAATTATAGTAAATAATGTAACCCAGGATTATAGTCGTTTTGTTCCTATAGGAAGTCAACTAATGAAAGTTAATAATATTCCTGTTTTGGAATACTTGAGGAATAATACTTTTCCTTTTATATCTGCATCAAACGATGAATGGCTTTTTAGAAAGTCCTTGGATTCTTTTTTAGATGGAGAACCCGATTCGGAAGTATCATTGGAATTTGAAACACCTTCTTCTGAAATTATAGAATTTTCAGTTCCACTAATAAATAAGGATTCTTTAAACTCCATGAACTGGACAAAGAGTGATCCGGAGGTTATTGTCATCAAAGAATTAGGTAATGATATTGCATATATGAAGTTATCAACCTGCACCCAACCTCAGATTTCAAATAAAGTTTTTGAAAGAAATATTGATTTGTTAAGAAATTCAAAGGGAGTTATCATAGATATCAGAGGTAACAGGGGTGGAACTGAAGAAACTTGGAACCCAAATATTATTAAGCATATTGCACCCAATGGTATCGATATCATGTCAGCTGTAATAATGAAGTGTAGAGTATCAAACAATTCCTTTAATGAATATGGGAAACAGGTGCCTAACCTTCAGGATTATGCAGACAACATAGCAATGCAACCTGTCAACCTGGGTAAAAATGTGATTGATTGGCCTGATTCATTGAAATTCAAATCTCCCGTTATTCTATTAACAGATGGCTACACCGGATCAGCTGCTGAAGATTTTGCTTTTACAATAAAAAATTTGAATTTAGGTACAATAGTAGGTTCTCATACAATTGGGTGTGTTTCCCATCCACGCACATATTTATTACCCTCAGGCTACAAATATCTTATGTCAACCTGGTCTTTTACAAATCCAGATGGAAGCAGTTTAATAGAAAATGGAATCGCTCCCGATATTGAAGTTCCATTCTATGTCTCAGATTATATAAACGGGAAAGATCCACAATTAGAAAAAGCGATACAACTTCTAATAAACTATAATTAAATAAGCATTTAGAACAGTTCCTATTAACTCATACGTTGAATTATATGCTTAAAGTAATATGTTGTGTGAGGCTCTATTATACAATGATGATATGGTAAGGCCGTCCGGTAAAACTTACCTTACAATATTGGTAGCGCGGATATTCGATTGGCGGAACAGGAAAGAACTATGTATTTTGCCTTGAACTGCTGCAAATGATAACCAAATGGCGTCAGGGATTGGTAGAGGGGAAAGAAACGGAGCAGGTTCTTGATAAGATCGCGTACGAAGACACCACTATTTACCGCTATATAACAGGCGACTGGAATATACAACTGGAGCATGATCGCTGAATTCTTTTTAACGAAATAAAATTAGGAATAAAAATTTTCTATCGCGTCTGCCTTATCAGACCAAGATTTAACTGCTTTGGAAGTCCTACGGAGCAGTTGTTTTACAGAGGTCTATTTGCTGTAACAGCTGATTTTCCCGTCTTTGATGACGGTTCTCATAAGCCTGATAGATGACTAAGAAAAGAAGTATAGCCGTACAAATGGAGAGAAAAATCACCCCCATCTGCTTAAAAAAGGTTTTGACTTTATCCGTCTTCAGCCACCAAAGAGGCAAGGTAAAAAGAAAATATTTCAACTTACTTTTGAATCTCAAATCCTTCAGAGGGGGTCTAAAACAGGATAAGTTTCCTTTCGGTCGGTTCATTTCTTCCATCATGATTTCAAACTTTCTGCCTATAAAATTATGAAGGTCTCCGGGCAAAATATTCATGGAGTTTCTTAAAATCACAATCTGTCTGCATACCTCTCTTGCTTCGAATATGCTAACGTAATCCATGATGTCCTCAAGATTGGAATCAACCCTTTCTAATAAGGAATTGATGGATTGAAGACTTTTAAAACCGGGATTTTCTTGGAGAACCTTTCTAAAAGAAGCAGTAATAATTTCCGGTAAACTCTCAAACTTTAGATTTAGATACTCCAGATTAGCGTTCAAAGTTTCTATATCTTCAGCAGTCAATCCTTGATATTCCGGAATATCTCTTCTGTCTTCCTTAGACTCAATGTTTACAAATTTCAATGGTTTTATCTTTTGTCCCATATTTATCTCCTCCTGAATTTACGCTTATTCTTATCTTTATCATCATCACTTTTTGAGGTTGAAGAACCACCACCGCCTCCCGATGAAGGCACGACATGGGGCTGAAAAGCTATCTCCATTACTGCCTGTCCTAATCCTCCTGACTGACTTCCAGAACCTTCATTTGAAGTGGTTTCAGCATTTGAATTTCCTTCAAAAGTAGGGGAATAATAAGAGGAATCTTGACTAAATTCTCTCTCTTCCTTATCAACTTTTGATGATAAAACAGGTGTTTTTTCGGTATTTTCTTTGTGATTCTTCATTGAATTTTCCACTTCCAGACCCTCAAATTCACCCATGTGATATGCCAATTTATTGTAAGAAAGAGAGCGATCAACCTTAAATCCGGAGTATGAAATGGTTCCTGAAGTGAAGACAATCCCATTGATTTTTCCACCAAAATCTCTTGAAAATCTTACTTGAATTCCACCTTTTTTCATGTCTTCTATAAAAGATTTCCATGATGAATTTAACCTCAATGACCGTTCCGCAAGCTTTAAAATCTTATATTTTGTTATGTCTTTTCCTTTGAGTTTTTCCACATTTACATTCCTTTTTTCATTGGCTTTCTTTAACCCGAAATAACTTGTGATGGTCTTTGTGACTGCCACAGACTTGTTATAATTGGTGTCTCCCTTAATTAATTTTCCATCGTTGTTCACACGGTTATAGACGATATGCACATGCGGATGCTTTGTGTCAGAGTGCTGAAACATCACATATTGGGTGTTATCGATACCCATTTCTTTCATATATGCATGACAAATATCTGCCAGTCCAAAGATCTTGAACCTGCTTTCATCTTCGGGATGGAATGATAAAATAAGGTGTCCGACAGGCTTCTTGGTCTTTGAAGCCTGAGCCTGTAATCTAAAACTGGTAGCCATCATTTCATTGGAGGAAAGACAAACATCTTTTGAGTCTATTATCTTCGTGCCCTCTTTCATAATCTTGTCATTGGCATAGTTCAAGAGTCCGGCAAACCCCATTCCTTGTTTGAATTTTGCTATCATTTCGGTTATTTCTTAATATACTTTTCGGCTGTTTTAAGTAAAGATAAGAGGTCTTGATGCATACTTTCAAACTCATTTCCAAGGGCATTTTCCCCAAAGGAATTTAGTCTTTTAGCCATCTGATTCACATTATTTGCCATGCCGGAAACATCCCGGAAATACTTAAAAAGTTCCTTCGGAATGGCTGCAACAACCTTACCTTCCTCACATAATTCACTCACGATATAAGAGATTGAGTGACCTATTTCTTTGGAAAGATGTTTGAATTTTGCGTATCTTTCCTCAGTAATGTAAGCCTTAATGAGCCGGGTCTTTCGTTCTTTTTCCGGCTTGGGAGGTCTTCCTCCCTTCTTTTTCTCTCTTTCAGGATTAGGGGTTTGGGGTGCATTCATTTTACTTTATGGGGTTTTCTGGTACCGGAAAATGGTACATTTTTGGGACCGGGAAACCTATCTTGCTCCCCCAAACCCCAAAATCCCTGAATTCAGGAATAGATACCATAATTTCAGTATAAGGATAGGACATCAGTTATTTTCTCTCTCTCTTAAATTCCCTGGTTCTCTTTCTCCAGATTGTATTTGTATTCTCCATTAGTAAGAAGATTCAAGACATCAGATTTAGCGAAGCGGTTTTTGCCTCCGACTTTATAAGCTTTGAGATAGCCTCTCTTGATCCAAAGGGCGAGAGTGGCTTTACTTATTCGGAGTTGGTCTCTGACTTCTCCGGAGTCAAGATAAACTTCCTCTCCAGTAACGATGGTTCTTCTTTGGTCGGCTTCTATCTTCAATGAGTCGACCGTCTCCTTTGCAACTTGCTTTGCAAAGGTGGCAAGGTCTTGGAGGGAAAGTTCTATCTTCATGTTTCCTCCCGTAAGGGAAAGTATGGTAGGTATATCCATAGGTTTAAATTATTATAAGTGGATTGAAAATTTTTATTTGATAAGGTCGATAAGTTCAAGTTTCATTTCATCATCAATGGCACGGTAACGGGTGAAGGCTTTACTGCCGGGAGCGTGACCGGACATTGAGGCAATAAGGTTGGGATCCTTAACCTGTTTATAGAGGTTACCTATAAAAGTTCTTCTCGCGAGATGGCTGCTTGCAATCTCGTTGATGGGTCGTTTGACTTCTTTTCTGGTCTGAGTGTCGATCACTGTTACCAATCTTTTTACTCCGGCTTGGGTCAGGATATCTTTGATGGCATTGTTGAATTTGAAATTGAATCGGTTTTCAAAAAGAATCTCTCCCGTTTTACGGTTTAGTTTATTTACAATAGCCATCGCCTTTGCCCCGAGTGGAACCCTGACTGTTCTTCCGGTGGAGTTCTTGGTTTTGGTAGGAATATACTCCAGGACTCCATCAATTATATTGTCGGCCGTGAATGTGACAAGATCGCTATGGCGACAGCCAACAAAACATTGGAAGATGAACATATCTCGGTATGACTCTAAAAGAGGATTGTCTGAAAAATCATGGTTAAGTATCCGGTCTCTTTCTTCAATGGTAAGATAATAAGGAGTGCCGTATAATGTCGGGGAGATTGAAAACCTGTCGAAAGGATTATCTCCCGGGGCACCATTCTTTATAGCCCAGTTGATCACTGTCCTTAACATAGTCATTAGATTATTGATTGTGTTGCCTCCCCGGCTTCTTTTAATAATGGCGAGAGAAGTAGGCTTTACATCCTTGAAAAGTTTTGGGTAAGTTTCCACAAAAGAAGCCTCCTCTGCCATATAGTTTTGCAAAGCCGTAAGATCATCGGGGGTGATTCCTCCGATTGCAAACTTATAACCCTTGATTCTCATTACCTGTTGACGGTATTGCTCGAAACGGTTTATTAGATCCCGAAGTCCTCTATAATTGGAAGATTGATGAACGTTGAATTTCTTTGCTTCAAGAAATTTATCAATCCATACCGGAAGAGTTGTATCAATGATATTTCCATCGGAGAACTTATAGGCATTAGGATGATGATAAGCGAAGATTATTTTCTGCAACCAATCATTGGTGGCACCGATATAAAATTCTCTCGATATAAGTTCGGTCAGTTCCAGAACCTGTCTGTTCAATTTGAGTCTTACTTCATCAGGAATGAGTACGACTCTTCCTTTGTAACCTTGACGTTCAAAACTCCAATGATTGGGATTGATGGTTAGTTCACTCGCAGCCTTTATATCTGTACCTGTCTTGCGGTCTCTGACACGGAAATAAATTGTAGCCTGGTCAGTGAAATTGCCCTTTGCAACCTTGGCTCTAACAAATGCTGATACTCTCATATAATGGGAAGTTATGTTTTATGGTTAATAGTTTCTTTTTATCCTTCGATAAGGTTTAATACTTCTCTCTTTATATCATCGTCTATATCCCTATAGCGAATGAATGACATACTTTTCTCCACATGTCCGGTCAATGAGGCTATAAGTTCAGGATCTTTTATTTTTTTATAAAGGTTTCCAATGAACGTTCTTCGGGCAAGGTGAGAAGAAGCACATACATATAATGGTTTCTGAACTGCCTTACGAGTAAGAGGATCTATCACGGTGACTTTCCTCTCTATTCCGGCAAGTTTTACAATCTTCTTTATGTCTTGTCGGTACAGATCACCACAGAAATGACGGAACAAATATTCTGACTCAGGATCCTGTCGTTCCAAAATTTCAATGGCTTTGTCACAAAGTGGAACCCGGACTGTCTGTGTTCTTCCGGCAAGGAGATTCTTATGAGGAATGTATTCAAGGAATTCTCCGCTGATATGATCCCATGTGAAAAGGTCAAGGTCATTACTCCTACAACCTATAAGGCACTGGAAAATGAACTTATCCCTGTGTCTCTCCAATCTTGGAGAGTCAGTAAGGTCAAGATACAAAATTTTATCCCGTTCTTCTATGGTAAGGTAATAAGGAGTACCGTAGATCTGTTGGTCTGCGGTGACGTTTCTAAAAGAGGTATCTTTGAGATATCCTTTGTTAACGGCCCAGTTCAGGAACATGAAAAGTCTTTTGAGTCCACATGAAATAGTGTTCTTGGAGACCGCCCTAATCCATTTCGGATTTCTCAAATTGAACTGTCTGTAAAATTCAGGATATGCAGCATAGTATTTATTTTATGCTCATGCTCCATAAAAGAGGCATAGTCTTCAACCTGTTCTTTATCCATTTCATTAAGATAAAGAACATAATCAGGATTGGAAGTTCTGAAGGAAATCCATTTCTCATATCTTTGAAGGCGATTCATCACAGATGTCTGTGCTTGGCGGTGCCAATCGTTAAAAGTAGATTCGTCAAGATATTGCTTAAAACTGTCGAGAAGGCTTCTACCTCCTTTTTTCTTTGGTCTCTGAGGAAGATATATAGTTTTAAGGTCTTCTTTCATCTGAGGGAATTCTTTGTTTTCTGATAGACCTAATGCATTTAACTGGGATTTAAGCCAATTAGGGGTTGCACCTTCAGAAGTGATATTTTCATTAAGTTTCTTAATAGCACTTGAAATCTTGTTATTAAATGCCTTTTGTAATGCTACAGGAATTTCGGATTCAGGAGTGGTCTCTGAATAACATTGTCTTTTGTTATCCCAGTATTCCGGAATAACAGTTAGATTTGTCGCAAGTCGGAAATCGGTTTTATTTTTTTCAAATACTCTCATGTAGATAATTCCTGTCGTCTTTTCCTTTGTTTTGACCTTTCGGACTAATGTAGTTACTTTCATCGGGGACTGATTTTAATTTTGAGTTTTTTAGATTGGTGGTACAGTAAAATCGGTTGTTAGTGTACCACCTTTCCTCAAAATTAAGTTTAGTGTACCACTCTGTTCCCCATTTTTGAAAAAATCTGCATTGTCGTTTAGATTATTTAAGTTTTCTATTTTGGTCTAAAATAGTGTATTATAAAAGGTTTTCAGGCTCTTTGATAAACTGCCTCGAGAACCTTATTCATAGCGATATAAACTGAAATTGCTCCCACGATTGCCACAACTCCGGCGATTGCATAACACAGTTTCACCACAATAGGTACATACTTGGCAATTTCTTCCGTAACTGTTGTAAGGGCGTTTGTTCCGGCTTCATAGTTGCCGGCAGCGTTCTGGGCAAAGACAGCACCAGTGAACGCAATGAGCATGAAAGCAAGCGTCACCGCTCGTTCAGAGCTAAGGAAACTCTTGATTTTGTTCTTACACTTTCGTGCTAATTTTTTGAATTTTGTCATTTTCGTTTCTGATAAGTTTAGTTACACATATATCTCGATTGCGCAATTAGAGATCAGATCCTATATCCGAAGAAGGCCGGCAATACCACGGAAGCTCCGATTATAAAGAGACAGGCTCCCACTACCAGCAGAATCTCTTTCTTTATTCCTTCTTCTCCTATATTCATCTTTATATAAATCTGAAGACTTGCTATGACAGCCACGATTCCGGCAACGGCATAGGCGATGTAAACCACATAAAGCATCATCGTTACCACAAAATCATGTGCCTTGGCAAGTCCGTCAGCTCCCCAGGAATAATCCACACCGCCACACTTGGCAAGTGCGACATCATAACACAAAAGACCTAAGG
>JAFLTO010000020.1 GCA_022510425.1 Muribaculaceae bacterium | reverse complement strand
CTTCGTAACGACATCCTCTCCGTCCCATTTCGTCCTGTTTTAAGTTTACATTTTTAATCTTTTTTCTGTAAACCTATTTCAGGACAAGACAAACTTCATATTATTAGGGATTAGGGATTGGGGAGGAGGGTTATTAGGGAATATGGATGAGGGATTGGGGATAAGGATAAGGGAGTTTGAAAATACAATATTATTGCGTAAATTAGCAATATAAAAATTTCTATTCTGAAAATAAAAATATGGCAATCACTCCTATAAGCGATAATGCCTTTGTAATGACAGCTATTTGTCCAAAAACAAAAGGGCATTATGGAATTACAGTAGACCGAATCATGAAAAACACATATAAAATGGTTTGGGCTTTCAAAATAAATATGGACAAAGCCAAAAGAGAAGGATATGATTCAAAAAAAGTTACCGGTTCTCTGCAACCTGATTCAGAATATCCTGGCTGCCCATATTGTAAGGCACATTCTTTAATATTCTGTGGATGTGGAGCTGTCTTTTGTTGGAATGGGAGCAATACTGTCACTTGTCCTAAATGTGGTTATCATGGAGGAGTTGGCTATTCAGAATCCATAAGTTTCCAAGGTGGATCAATGTAAAAAATTTAGGTTATGAATGAACTTAAGAAAGGAGATAAAATCATACTCACATCAGGAGGATGTGTTAAAATAGAGAAAGAACTTGGACGTGGAGGGCAGGGAATTGTTTACTTAGTTGACCTTAATGGAGAAAAGAAGGCACTTAAATGGTATCTCAAGGCTCCAGATGATAAATTCTACAAAAATTTGGAACATAATATTCTTAGTGGTCCACCATCAGAAGCTTTCTTATGGCCAGAATATCTCACCAGAAAACAAAATGGCAGCTTTGGCTATGTTATGAAATTACGTCCTGCCAATTATTTTGAATTCGGCAATTTTCTGCTAGCCAAGAAGTCATTCAAGTCATATACAGCAATGTTAGCTGCTGCCATAAAGATAACCAATGGTTTCATGATGCTTCATAGACATGGCTACAGTTATCAGGATTTGAATGACGGCAACTTCTTTATTGACCCCGATACAGGAGATGTCATGATTTGCGACAATGACAATGTAATGCCACAGGGTGAAAAATCCGGTATTATGGGTAAAGCACGGTATATGGCACCGGAAATTGTTGCCGGCGGTGTTCCCGACAAATATAGCGATCGATTTTCATTGGCTGTGATATTGTTTATGTTATTTTATGCCAACCATCCATTTGAAGGAGCAAAGGTGGTGGCGTGTCCCTGTCTTACTGAATCCTTTGAAAAGAAATTCTATGGCAGTGAGGCAGTGTTCATATATGATCCCACAAATAAAGAAAACCTTCCGGTGAAAGGGATACATCAGAATGTGATAAGACGTTGGCCGGTTTTCCCTTCCAAACTGAGAGAATTGTTCCAACAGGAATTTTCACAAGAAAAGCTGAAAAATCCCAATCAACGAATGGTTGATACCCTTTGGGAAAAACAACTTATAGCAATAAGGGATAGTTTGGTGAAATGTCCTCATTGTGGCGAAGAGACTTTTATAGAGGAATCAAGCACATGCATGGATTGTGGTAAGAAGATTGATACATCTATCAAACTTAAAATAGGAACCAGAACCATTCTTTTGACAAAAGGAACAAAAATCTACATTGATATCGATAACCAACCGGATGCGGAGGTTGTGAGCCATCCCAATGAACCGTCTAAACTTTTCATAAAAAATCTGACAAACTATGGATGGACAGCTGAAACTCCAAGTGGAAAAATCAAGGCTGTAGACCCAAATGGAGTTATGCCGATAAATCCCGGAATCAAGATTGCATTCTCAAACACCCATAAAGGAGAGATTGTTAGGGATTAGGGATGAAGGGATAAGGGAATTTAGAAATATAACATTCAATAAAACCAATAACTATGTCACTTTTAGACGAACAGGTAAGTGTGCCAAGAAGAACTATGACTCTTTTCTTCCTCATTGATACATCGGGTTCAATGGAAGGAAATAAGATTGGAGCAGTGAATGACGCCGTATCAAATGTACTGCCAATGCTAGACGAAATTTCAGCCGAAAACCCTGATGCTGAAATCAAGGTTGCAGCACTTGAGTTCTCGAGCGGAACCAACTGGCTTTATTCAGAACCGAAATTGGCCTCTGATTTTGTATGGCAGGATGTTAGAGCCGGTGGACTTACTTCTCTTGGTGCAGCATGTCAAGAGTTATCAACCAAACTTTCCAGAAGCGGTTATATGAAATCTGCCAGTGGTTCTTTTGCCCCGGCTATAATACTACTTTCTGATGGAGGTCCAACAGATGATTATGAATCCGGATTAAGCAAACTTAAAGGTAACAACTGGTTTAAAGCAGCCATCAAGATTGCCATAGCTATCGGTGACGATGCAGATAAGGATGTACTTAAACAATTCACCGGAAATAGCGAAGCAGTAATTACGGTTCATAATATCGAAGCGTTGAAACAGATTATCCGTGTAGTAGCAGTTACTTCTTCGCAAATTGGAAGCAAAAGCAGCACTGCCGGTGACACTACAAAGCAGGATCAAGTTATAGAAGAAGTGAAGGAGGCTGTTGAAAATATTGATGGTGCTGAAGCAGCAAGTTCAGTCGACAGCAGTTCCTATGATGACGACTGGGATTAACAGATGATAGCCTTAAACCATGAGTGTCAAGGTTTCAGTCATATAGAATCGGGTAAACCTTGTCAAGATAATTCCTTTAGCGAAGTAGATCCTAAAGGAATTGCTGTGGCCATTATCTCAGACGGTCATGGAGGCAAACGATATTTCAGAAGCGAAGTCGGTTCTAAACTTATCACCGGGATCACACGGGATAAAATGATGTCGTTTATATCCAATTTTGGAGATTCAAACCTAAAACATGTTTCTTTCACCAGTCGTAAATCTGTCAAGACACAGATAGAAGATGAGGATTTTAAGAAACAAGATAAAATAGACGGTGCTTTTCGTCAATTGTTTGGTTCCATTATCTATGATTGGAGGCAAAAAGTGGAACAGCATGCTGAAGAGAATCCATTGACGGAGAAGGAACGGGAAGGACTTGAAGAAAGTTGGATTCGAGACTTTTTAGACAGGGAAAATTTGGAAAAAGTGTATGGTTGTACACTTATTGCCGCGGCATTTACTCCCTCATATTGGTTTGCCTTTCAGATTGGTGATGGTAAATGTTTTGCGGTTAATGAAGGAGGCCAATGGACTGAACCTATTCCATGGGATGACCGGTGTTTCCTCAATAAGACGACTTCCATTTGCGATACAGATGCTTTAGATGAATTCCGTTATTGTTATGAAGGAGATGGGAAAATTCCTGTTTCCATTATCTTAGCTTCTGATGGTCTTGATGACTCATTCGGATCAGAAGAAAATCAGGCAAATTTCTATGTGCAGATTCTAAAATCGCTTATTAAAAAAGGCAAATTTGAAACAGAAAAAGATATAAGGGAAGCATTGCCTGAACTAAGTAAGAAAGGAAGTAAGGATGATATGTCAATAGCCATGTTGTATGATGAAAAGAAATTAAGAAATATGTACAAAATATTTCTTCAATGGCAGATTGACAATTTGAGTCATCATATAGATGAACAAAACCAGAAAATAAGTGAGGCAAATAAGATCCAAGAGAACTTAGAATCTATCGATTCTCCCACAAAACAAAATCTGATTGACCTTCAATATGCCAACAAGGATTATGACAGAGCAATTGATGAGAGATCTCGTCTCCAAGAACGATTAACCACATTAAAAGAAGAATTAGCCGGTTCTTAGAAGAACATAAGTTTAAATGAAACTGAACGAAGCCGTTAGGGAAATTATAGGATTGTTTGGTATTGGAATTATGTCCGATACCAAATTCTCTAATTTATTAGATGATAAGGGTGGATTTAAAGAGACACCTATGGCATCTAAGAAGATTTTAAGAGGTCTTATTTCAAGTGGTTTTGGTTCGATTGTCATTGATATCTCTAACAATAAAGATTCGGGTTGGCAAAACCGTATTAGAAAAGGGATAAATGACTTTACAACAACTTCAGGTTTTAGTGAGGACCTTGTTAATCAATTAGTATCTGAATTATTAATTGGAGCCGGTATAATTGGAGAGGCACCTGTATCAACTCAATCTTTGCAACAAGGTTCACCTAGGAATAAACCGGTAAAATCGGTAGATTATAAAGAGCTTCTTTCAGTTCTTCAAGAAGACTATAAAAAATCATTAACCGAATTAATAACCATAACTAAAGATGAATTTGGTTTCAACTATGGTTATTTCGATTATCATGCCAGAACCCAACTTTATATTATTGAGTCCAAGATTCTTATCTTAGGGAAGGAATTGAATTTAGAAGGACTTGATAAATGGATAACAAAACAAAAACAACAAATAGAGGGTACAAATAGACCAACAAAAGTTGAGACCCAAAGTGCCTTAGATAAACTCATCATTAATTTGGAGGATGAATTCAAAAATATGATGAGCAAGAATTTTATTGTTGAAGATGATGAGTTCGGATTAAAATCGGCACGGTTTACAAAGGATGCCGAAAAGGAACTTTCCGGAATAGAATTTAAGCTTTTAAAGTTAAGTAAGCGTAAGAACGAAGATAAGAAGACCTGGATAGAAAAGACAAGGAAGGATTTTCTATCTTCAGAGAGTTCTCCCTCAGCTATCAGAATTGCAGTTTTAGATAACTTAAAAAAAGAATATGATAATCGGCTGAGAGTATTAGATACTCAAACTAAAAATGGGATTTTAGATCTGCTTTCAGATAAGGATTTGAACGATATAGAGGGGAAAATAATTCGTTTAAGTAATTTAGTAAATTTTGATGGTTCTCAATGGTGTAAAAATCAGAGAGAGAAAATAATTACTGAAAGAGATAATCGGCTTTCAAAGGCCAAGAAAAGAAAAAAAATAATAAATATAGCGGCAGCTTTTCTTCTAGCAGGAGGTTCTGCCACTGGAATTACTTTTTTAGCGTCTTCTGAAGACCGGAACCATTTTGAGTCAACAATGGCTTTAGGTCAAAAAGCAGAGGAATCAGGTAATTATGAAGAGGCTCTCAATTATTACAGTAAGGCAGAAAGGGAATATAATGCTTTTTATGGTTCTTCTTCATACAAAGGAGAGGCGCATGGCAAAGCTGTAGAAATTTCAGATAGAGTATTTAAAAAATGGCAGCGTGAGGTTAATACTCTTTTAGATAACAATGAGTTTGTAAGAGCTAAGAAATTAACGGACGCTTTACCACAGAATCTAGTCCTTAGTGACTCAGACACTGAAATTTTTAAATCAATAAATGAAAAAATGGAGGCAGGTTTGATTTCTCAATCAAACGAATTGATAAATGAGTTATCAAATGATATCTATCAAAATAAGGGAACACTTTCAGCAAATGGAAAGACAAAACTGAAAGAAATGATAGAGGTAGTTTCCGATAATTATTGGCTTAATTTCATTAATGACAAGGTGAAATGAAAAAGGAGGCGAAAAGAATAATCAAGGGTCTTTTAGCAACAGCCACTTTTGCTCTATTACATTCGGGTGCAAAAGCTGGTAATAAAAATGATTTGTCTTTAACTTCCTTAGACCTTACCAATAATGATAATATAAGAGCTGAATATACAAATACACAACGACCGATAGTTAGGAATTTATATAGGATCACAAGGACAGGAAACAGTCAATTGATCGCAGGACATCGTTCTCATAGTTCTCATAGATCACATAGTTCCCATAGATCTTCCGGCGGAGGACATTATTCACATTCCAGTTCGTCGCATTATTCCCATAGTTCAAGTTCTTCTTATGGCACTTCGACTAAATCATCAGTTTATACTCCTCCAAAGAAAACTCCGGCTGATTATAAATTAGGTGACAGAACTTTGTCTTCAGGAATAAATGGTGCAGATGTCGATCAAGTGATTGAACTTCTGGTAAGAAATTATTACCTAAAGAAAGGAATTGCTTCCAAAAAGGGAGGATTTTATGTTTTTGATACCAATGTTATCAATGCAGTTAAACATTTTCAAAAAGATGCCGGATTGGCACAAGACGGAAAACTTACCGAGTCATCCATAACTGTTTTAAAAGGCTGGAGTCCTTATAAAACAACTATTCCATTAGGGTTTAGAGAGATGTCAGTAACTGGAGAAACTACAGGTAGTGATGTGGATGAATTAATTAAATTGTTGACAACTGCCGGTTTTGCACCAGACCCATCCAAATTAAAAACAAATGGAATTCATTATGCTTTTACATCAGACATCGTAATTGCCATAAAGGTTTTCCAAGCATATAACGGATTATTACCTAATGGAGAATTAAACTCTTCTACCATTAATAAACTTAATACCTACAAAAGATGAAGAGAGATTTTAATAAAATAATCAAGAGAATAATGTTGGCAGCAACTACTTCTTTGCTTGCGAGCAATTCTTCCGCAAATATACAAAATATAAAACCCATCTTAGAAAGTTCTGGTAATAGTCCTTCTATCGATGTATCAAAAAAAGATAACATAATCAAAGGATTATTTAAGATACAGAAGACGGGTAATGCAAAACTGATTGCCGGACATCGTTCGCACAGTTCTCATAGGTCTCACCGGTCATCTTCTTCAGGAGGAGGTTATTCAACTCCAAAAACAACAACTAAGAAAAGTTCATCATCTAAATCAGGAAATTCTTCAAATAAAAGCAGTTCTTCTTCAAGTTCATCTCCTACAATTTCTACAAAATCGTCATCGACTGTTCAAACTCCATCAAGTTCCTATACTTCATCATCTCCGTCTAAATTAGGAGATAGATATATTAAGTATCTAGAACAAGGAATGGATGTCAATGATATGGTTGAAAAACTTTTAAAAAAGGGATATTTAAAAGATACTGGAAAAATCCTTAAAGGTTCCAACGAATATTATTTTGATGAGTATGTGCAAAGTGCATTCAATCAATTTCAAAAAGATGCCGGTTTAACTATTACAGAGGGAGCTTCTATTGAAGACCAGAATATGCTAGCAAAATGGGAACTGATGAATTCACAACTTAAACTTGGTGATAGAGAAATAAAAAATATTAATGTTGATTTTGGGCCTGATGTAGCTGAGCTCATTGATATCCTTATTATCCAAGGTTATGAGATTGATAAAGATTCTTTATTGATGTATGAGACTCAACCTTTCTATAATATAAAAATAAAGGAATTAATAAAGGATTTTCAGGGAAAGAATGGAATTGAAGTTACGGGTATAGTAGATTCCCTAACAATTGAAAAACTAAAAGAAAATAACTGATGGAAGTTAATGTAGATAGGAGGATCTATAATGATTCAGTTATTTCAAAAGTGATTTATTGGCTTTCCAAAGATTATGTTATCTCTAGAAGCCTAATTGATGAAAATATTGAAAAAATCTTTATTCTGATAAAAAACAATTTGAGGGAAGAGGAAGAAAATCTTAATGAAAAATTTCATAACCTTCTTAATGATTTTAAACTTAGAGACATTATAGCCCAAGAAACTAGAGATATTAAAACGATCCTTTATGCAAAGGCATTTGCCGATGATGAAAATTTGAGTGAAAATGACATCACAGATTAATCGACCATATTATATCTTACCTTTTGATTTTACAAGAATTTCTGGGAAAGAGGTTCTTGTAAATGAATTAGGAGATATGATTATCTCCCCCAGGGGGACAGTCCACAAGATTGTTGATGGTTCATTGCCAAAGGATGATTTATACAAATCTTTAATTTCAAATTTCTTTTTATCCGAAGAATTAATTCCACCGTTATTAGAGTTATACGCAGAAAGGTTAAGGGAAAAGAAAAGATTTCTTGACTCTTGGACAGGGCTTCATATTTTTGTTATGACCCTACGCTGTAATCAAAATTGTGTCTATTGTCAGGCGTCTAGTCAAGAAGAAAACAGCGAAAATTGTACTATGTCAGTGGATACAATGAAGAAAGCCGTTGATTTGATGTTTATGTCTCCTTCTGAATCAATAACAATGGAATTTCAAGGTGGAGAACCTTCATTGGTTCCTGATTTAATCGAATATGGAATAACGTTAGCAGAAGAAAAAAATAAATCGGCTCATAAGGAGATAACATATGTATTATGTACAAATAGTATTCATTTGACTGATAGAATGCTTAAAATATGTGAGAAATATAATGTCGTTATCTCAACATCTTTAGATGGACCTAAATTTATTCATAATTCCAATAGAGGTAAGAAAGATAGTTATGAAAAAGTTGTTGAAGGTATAAGGAAAGGAAGAGAAGTCGTTGGAGAAAATAAGGTATCAGCTTTAATGACAACATCCGTTGAAGGTCTAAATTATCCAAAAGAAATTGTAGATGAATATGTTTCTTTGGGATTTCATTCTATCTTCCTACGTGCACTGAATCCCTACGGACTTGCAACACATAATGATGATTGGGAACTTTACACGAAAAGATTTATAGAATTCTACAAAAAGGCCTTTGAGCACATTCTTGAAATTAATAAATCAGGTTATTTTTTCATTGAAGAATTTGCAGCTATCATACTTCGCAAAATATTAACCCCTTATTGTACCTGTTTTGTTGATTTACAATCACCGGCAGGGTTAATTAACTCAGTTCTAATCTACAACTATGATGGAGGAGTTTATTGTTCTGATGAATCAAGGATGTTGGCCGAGTTTGGAGATTATACATTCAGATTAGGAAGTGTAAATGATAAATACCAAGATCTTGTGTTTGGAAAAAAGGCAAAAGAAATAGCAAATGTATGGGCTAATGAAGCTTTGGCAGGGTGTTCAGATTGTGCATTAAGACAATATTGTGGAGCTGACCCTGTAAGAAATTATTCTACGCAAGGTGACATGTACGGAAACCGTGCTACATCATTATTGTGTAAAAAGAATAAATCTATCATAGAGTATCTGATTTCCTTAATGATAGAAAGACCAGATGAGGTGATGCCCATTTTTAGAAGTTGGCTGGTATGAGAGGAGATTTTAGATTAGATAGCAACGATAATACATTGTTCACTACTGCAAGGTGTAACAATAACTGCATTATGTGCTGTCAGCCTCCTTTGAAGGTTAATGATATTGATGAACTTTTTATCAAGAATATTGAAATTATTGAGCGTTCACCGAAAAATATACCTTTTGTTGGTATTTCCGGAGGAGAACCCACTTTACTTGGAGAAAAATTAATTCAACTTATTCGACAAATAAGAAAAGAACTGCCAAATTCTGATATACATATTTTGTCTAACGGGAGAAATTTCAGTGATTCAGGATATGCCAAAGAAATTATGGAAGCAGGAGAAGGAAGGATAATTTTTGGGATTCCTTTCCATTCGGACTATTATAAAGATCATGATATGATTGCCGGGTCAAAGGAAGCTTATAATGAAACTTTAGCCGGTTTATATAATATAGCTGCATATGGAGGTGAGATTGAGTTAAGGATTGTTATCAATAAACTTAATTATATGAGATTACCACAAATGGCTGAATTTATTTTCAAAAATTTGCCTTTTGTATCTTGGACAGCTTTCATGGCAATGGAACATATTGGCCATGCAGTTTCCAATGAAAGGAATGTTTGGATAGAAACGGTTGATTATAAAATAGAACTTGAAGAAGCCGTTATATATCTTGACCAATGGAGAAAAGATGTAGCCATCTACAATATCCCTTTGTGTCTATTGCCGGATAGCCTTCATCCTTTTGCCAAGCAAAGTATAAGTGACTGGAAGAATAAGTATCTTTCTGTGTGTGAAAATTGTAAAAAGAAATCTGAGTGTTGTGGTTTCTTTTCAACAAGTAAGAAAACTTTTAAAGGAGTAAAACCATTATGAGTGAAATATACACAATAACAGAACAGTATCACGAACAAAAGGAGATTTATATCTGGGTCGTACGCATAGTGCCAAAAGTTGATAAAGAAACCTTTTATGAATTGAGATCTTTAGCCAAAGACTGGGACGGTTATTATTCAACATATCGAGGAGTTAATGGATTTGTATTCCAAACAGAACAAGACGCTCAAAGTTTTGCAGATTCCCTTTCTGATTATATAGAAATTCCCGGTGAAGAAATATCAGAACTTAAAATTGAAGAAAGCGTTACTAATAAAAGAAAGAACAAGAAGACAAATGTATCAAAAGAAAAAACTACAAAAAAGTAGAATTAACTCCTTCAAAAAAGCCACTTCATGAAGCGTTACGGGAAGTTGTAGATAAAGAAGGCAAAGAAATATTAACAGATCTTCGATTAATTAATATACTTGACGATTATAAAGCTTTTGAAGAATTTCCCTCTTCGAAATTCATTTTAAAGTCAGTTATTAGTGAAAATTTTTCAAGAGAATTTCTTAAGATACATGATTGGAAAGCTAATGAATCCTTTATAACAAATAAATTTATATATCAAACCGGGATTAATAAAGATTTAGTATTGGCAGTTTTCAATAAAATTGCTTATGCTCTTAGTTTTATAGAGGTATTGAAAACTATTGACTCGGAAGAATTTCTATTTAGTCCAACTTTAAAAGAAAATCAAAATCCCTCCCTACATATCACTAAAAATAATAACCGTAAACAATCTGTTAAGAGGATGTCTGAAGAGGAATTTGAAAATTTTATCTGGTCAAAAATTGAATGGGATCATGATATTGAAAAGAAAGCAGGATTAAGTTTTTATAATTATCAAATTTCTGAATACAACGATTTTGAAGCTTTTGAAATTATTTTTGAAATTAAAGGAAAAATTAAAACAAATCATTTTTCATTGGAATATTCAATGTTCGATAATAATGGAAGATTGCGATCACATGGTTTTGCATTTGTGGAATCTAAAGGTTTTAGCAAACCTGTTGGGAATATGCTTTTATTTTATAATAGATTATTAGATAGTCTCAATCGAGTTGTGATAACTGCAAATTATTAAATTTATCTAGAATTAATTTTATGTGGAAGAAAATTAAAAATATATTTCGAAATAAAGAAAATCAAGTGGAGGAACCCCCAGTTTCACATTTGCTACAAAAAGATTTGTCCTTAAATAAAACTGAAGAGTGTGTACTTGAGGATAAAATAGAGGAATCAATTTCAATTGATTTAAATCCTCAATCCCAAATCGAGGATGGGGTAATTGAAGAAAGGCCATTTTATTTACCTCCTTCGGACATCTTGGGAGAAAGAGATTACCTTCTTCCAGATAAAGAAGCATTGAAACCGGCAATTGAAAGAGTAAAATGGGTTTTAGAAAACCATGGGATTTCAACTGAAAAAATTGAAATTAATATAGGTCCACGATATTCAATGCTTGAACTTGAATTTTCTCCGTCTGATGTAAGAAAACTGATGAGAAATGAGAAGGAAATTCTTCAATCCTTAGGTGAAAAAGGCTTTAGGGTTGTAAATCCGTTACCTGATAAATTAGCCATAGGATTAGAAGTGCCTAACAAGGATTATTCTTCCCTAACATTAGGCAATTTGATTGCTACTAAAGATTTTGATAATAACTTTGCTAAATTACCATTTGCAATAGGAATAGATTCTTTAAATCATACCATTGAAAAGGATTTAGAAAATCACTCATATCTTTTGATTGCAGGAAAGGGACAGCAAGGGAAAACAAGTATTCTGAGACAATTGATAGCTTCTTTATTGATGAAAGATTATCCGGAGGAATTTAAACTTGTAGTAGTTTCTTCTCACAGCAATGAGTTTATTTCATTAGATTCTTTACCGGATGATTATTTTGCCATGGATGATTCATATAGAGTTAAGATAAAAAGCTCCCTAAATCAATTTGAGAATCTTTTATCAAGTTTGGAAAGAGAAATAGAAAAAAGGGAACTAAGACTCAGAGAAGCTAATAAAAGAAATATCAAGGAATATAATCAAGCCATTAAAGAGGGGAAATTAGATTATAAAAGAGGGCATCATTATTTACCAGTTATTATATTCATAATTGATGAGATTCAGGATTTCTTATCTGATAAAAAAGTTAAGGAAAAATTCCTTAAACTTATGGAGACGTCCGGTAAATATGGAATAATAACAATAATTACCACTAAATATACCGACAGGGATTCATTAACTCCAGACATAAGGAATCAATTCCAGGATAAAATTTTATTCAACATTAATCTAAGCAATGAAAGCCGTCTATTAGCAAACAACGATTTGGCCACTAATCTGCTTCCGGAAGGAGATGTAATAGTATTAACTGACAATAAGATAGAAAGGTGTCAAACACCAATGTGTGAGACATCAGACCTTAATCCCATAATTGACCATATCAAAACCTTCAGATGGGAAGGAAATCCTTATTTCTTACCTGATAGATTATCAACTGGATCAGATTGGACAACAGAAGGAGACCCATTATTTGAGGAGGTAGCAAGATTAGTAGTTCAAACAAATTCTGCTAGTACTTCTTCAATTCAAAGAAGATTTAGCATAGGATATAATAGAGCCGGTAAAATCATGGATCAATTGGAGGCTGCTGGTATTGTAGGCCCGGCTCAAGGAGGTAAACCAAGAGAAATCTTATTAGATTCAAAATCCCTTGAAACATTATTAAATTAAAAATTAATTAAAGCTATTTATATTCATGGCAATAAATAAAAAAAATCTTTTAAAAGAATCATTTACAATTTTAAGAGATAAATGGCCAGATAAAACTGAGGCTATTCAAAAGCTTGTTTTTAAAATGGCGGAAATAGATATTGATGATGCAATTAATATGTGGCGTTATCTAATTGAGAATAATCAAGACCAATTTGTAGATAATGGAGGTTCATATCGATTGTTGGAAGCTTTTCTTTATAATTGGTCACAAAAAATTCCAGAAAAAGAGATAGCCTTCAGAATATTTAATGATTCTAATTTGCAGAAGGCATTATTTCTTTCAAACGGTTGTGTGAGTTATAATACAGTACATATCCTTAGGTTTATAATTGAGGAAAATCTCGATAAAAATCTTATGTTAAAACTTTTGGAATATATTATTACCAATCCTAATAATACAGAGTTTAAAATAGGAAAAGTTATCAGTAGATTAATAGAAAAGCTGAATGAGGATGAAATTACAATAACAGATTCCTGGAGTAGATTTTTAATATCTTTTTTAGATAAAATTAAAAATCCAGAAGATCGAGCAGAAGCCACTGTGGCTTTATTAGATTATATGTAAAAATTAGATTATGAAGTGTAAGTATTGTGGGCAAGATGCAGGATTCTTCTCTCGAAATCATAAAGAATGTGAGGAAAAACATAACAGAGGGATTCAAGGAATGACAGACCTTATGCGTCGTTATTTCTCCGGTACTATCTCCGCAAAAGACTTTAGCCAAAAGCTTGAAAAGAATAGGTTGCCTTATTTTTTGACTGAAGATGAGATAGCTAATGCTGCACTTGTTTCTTTAAAAGCATACGCTGATACTCTAAAACGGCCATTCCCCTCCAATACTTTACCGCTTATAAAGGAATTCATATCAACCATAAAGATACCATACCAAAGGCTCAATCAAAAGGGAAAAATGGATGACTTAGGACAAAAGTTATTTCAAGGCTATCTAATTGATTACTTTGCTAAAGGTGTGCCTTTAAGTCAAGTTAAAATAAGTTCAGACTCTGTATTATCTGTAATACCTCTTTCCCAACAGAAGCAAGAAGAATCATATTTCAGTGTTTTAAATAGAGCAGCCGATAAATTTATGGCAAAGGGAGGGATAAACGATAATGAACAACAATTAATAGAGACTTATGCTTCATCATTAGGTATTAATCTAAATCGGCTGCCGATGCAGTATCAGAATCAAAGCTTGGCAAAAATTGGAGAAGCCGCAGTTTTAAAAGACCTTCAAAAAGGCATTCTGCCTAAAAATCCCTTGACAGTACCAGTTATGTTAGGGAAAGGAGAAGTATGTTTATGGGTTTATGATAATGTGAAACTATATCAGGAAAGAATTACAAGAGAGTTTGTAGGAGGAAATAGAGGATTGAGTTTCAGAATAGCCAAAGGTATCACTTACAGAACCGGCTCATTTAAAGGAAGACCTATAGAAAAGAGTTTCATGGAAAATAAAGGGACCGGTTCTTTAGTTATAACCAATAAGCATTTCTTCTTTCATTGCCCGACCTGTAGTATTAAAGTCCCATATAATAAACTAATTGGTATGACACCATATACTGATGGATTGGAAATTCACAAAGACGAAGCCAAACAGAAAAGAATTGTCTTTGAAGGGTTTGACCCATGGTTCACAATGAATGCCTTGAATCTATTGAATAGTTGATACAAATTCTACGGAAATGTAATAACCAATGACTGATGGAGGAAATAGATAATATATTGTTAAAACGTCTTCTCAAAAAACCAATTAATCCTACAACCTCTGAGATTGATAAAATTATTGGTTTTTATAAGACTATTTTAGAGTTAGAAGGAAGTAAGGAACCTGATATCTCTACTTATTATTCCTATGAGATGCATTTCAAAAATGATGATAGGGATGTCATACTTATAGATTTACCATGTAATCAGAACTTCACAAAAGTTTTCTTTGACAATAAAGATCAGACCTTTCCAAAGGATTTATATGTAGGTTTACCCCTCATTCGTAAAGATAAAACCGGAGATATCATTGCATTTAGTATGACAATTGCTTACGATGATCTTAAAGGTTATGATCCTTATGAAAATTTACTGCCGGTAAGGATATCAAATCTATCTTTGGATAGTCGCCATATAGATCAATTAGAACTGACAGAAGAAAAAATCGCTGAAATAGAAAGTGAATTAGGTCAAGTAAAAAATATTCTTGAACTTGAGAATCTTGTAAAAAAACATTTTGGAGAAAATGTGGAATTAAAGATTGAATTGCGGCTGGGATTAAGTTCCAAGAATTTAGCCTTAGCTCAAATTTCATCTGAATTAAATAAGTTGAATTCTTCGATGGTCACGAAGAATGATCTCCTTCAAAAATTTTTGTTGCATGAATCATTTCCTAATCTAATTGAGAATATATCATCTGACGAGCTTATTCGTGTGAGCAAGTTGGATGATAGTCAAGCATCTGTAGTTGCTCATGCTCTTGGTAACAGGTTTACGGTCGTGACTGGAGCACCTGGAACCGGTAAAACACAGGTTATTCTGAATATTATAGCCAATGCATTGTTGAAAGATAAAAGTGTATTGGTTGCAAGCAAGAACAACAAGGCAGTTGACAATGTGAAAGAAAGGTTCGATATCATAGATTCGAGTAACTATCTTTTGCGTTTTGGTAAAAAAGAGAATATTATTAGGCAGACTTTACCTGCATTAGATCAAATCAAGAATCGTTTAGAAGCACTTAAAGCCCAGCCTAATAATCTTTCGGATTTACTATCACAATATAAAGAAAATACAGCCATTATTCAGAATGCTAAAAATAAACTTTCTATAATAGAAGAACTTAAAGTCTCAATTCCAAAATTATTATCTGAAAAAACTGAAATTGAGAAACAAATAAAAGAAGAGCAGAAAAGATTCTCTTACATTTCTGACGGAATCAATAATAAATATGTCGATGTGTCTCATCTTCCCAACATAGATAATGAGTCTTTAAGCAAAACAACAAGTAAAATAACCAGATTAAGAAATTTCTATCAACGCAAATATTCGGGATTTGGTAAAACATGGCATAATTTATTTTCCAAAAAGAAGCATGCTGAGACTTATCTCAATAATATAGAAGAATTATCATCATCAATAAAATCAGAATTAAGAGAACGTAATCTAAAACGTTCAATTGATGAATTCAGGGATGGTAACTCTATTATAGAAAATGCCAAACAAATTATAGGTCTGCTTGAACGAATCATTGATTGGCAAAGAAACTTAGATAAAGAATCCTCTGCCCATTCATCTGCCATTTCAAAACTGAATGCCAAACTTGGAGTAATCAATCAAAAATATAATAAAAGTGCGGAGGAATTAGAAGAACTCAGCAAAAGAAAAACTGATTTGATTTATTCTATTCGGCAAGCCAAAGATATTCTTAATAATCTTGGACCACAATTAGTGGCTGCCAAAATTATAGAAATTGAGAAAGGCCAAAATACTTCTCAAAAGATAAGTTCTTATAAAGCATTTCTTCCGGATAGAATACCATGGAAAGATAATGAGGTGAAAACCTTTATTCAAAGAAGTCGTGATTTCCTAAATGTATGTCGATTGATATCTGTGACGAGCCTTTCAGTAAAGGCAGGGTTCCCTTTGACTGATAACCTGTTTGATATCCTAATCATTGACGAAGCATCACAATGCGATGTTGCCTCTGCAATACCGTTGATTTTAAGAGCAAAACAGGTTGTGATTATCGGAGATCCAATGCAATTAAAACATATTACCTCAGTAAGGACAGAAGAAGAGAATGAAATTAGGGAACATTATCTATTATCTTCCAGACCCTATCTTAAATATGTAGAACAATCTTTGTGGGATTATTCAGCAGATTTTTTAGGACATGCTACCCAAAATAGTTCCCCCATTGCATTGGAAAACCATTATAGGTGCCATCCTGAGATAATAGGATATTCAAATAATCAGTTCTATAGTCGTTCCCTTGACAAGCCCTTAAATGTCTTGACGGATGTAAGTAAAATGACATTGCCCCAAAAAGGTATGGTGCTCATAAATGTTAGAGGTAAGCAAGAATCTGAAAATGTTAATCTTAATAAAGTTGAAGCAGACAGGGTGATATCTTTAGCCAAGGAAGTACTTTCTTTAAAATCAGATGCTTCTATAGGTATAGTTACACCATTCCGGGATCAAGCAGATTATATAAAATCTCACCTTGATGACTCATTAAAAGAGAATGTTGAAGTGAATACGGCACATGGATTTCAGGGAGATGAAAAAGATGTGATAATTTACAGCCTTGTCATTACCGATAATTCTCCCAAGCGAAAAGTGAACTGGATTGATTATATGACCCCCAATTTAGTAAATGTAGCAGTTACACGAGCCAGACAGACATTATATATTGTGGGTAATGCCGAATATATTAAATCAGTATCTCCGGAACGAAATGCTTTGGGCTATCTAATCCGTTATGCACAATCTAAAAAATAATTGATTATGGAAGAAGGAGTAACCATAATAGATTTAATAAATAGAGCGAGGCAGGATAAACTATTTTTAGAGATAGAATATGCTAAAAATAGTTATGAAAAGTCTACACGAGTTATTAGTGATATAACCCCAAATAATGAATATGGAGCGGGTTATATTAGTGCGTATTGTCATATGAGAGAGGAAAACCGAACATTCAAGATTTCACGAATACTTGATGCTCGCATAGTTAAAAGATCTGCTGAAAGAGCTACCAAACAACTTTTTAATTATGAATTTGATGCAAGTAAACCGATATTCAATCTTTATGGAGATGTATATTAATAGTATAAAGGTAATTTAAGATTACATCATGGATCATATGTTTAGAAGAATTCAATATCGTATATACGATTTAATCAATAAAGATAAAAAAGGCATGTGGGCCAGTAGGCTCTATGATTGGTACATGCTGGTAATGATTATTGCCAGTATCGTGCCTCTAATGTTTATAGAGGATTATCCTATTTTCACCACCATAGAATGGATAACTGTATCTGCATTTATTGTAGATTATATTTTCAGATGGTTAACATCTAATATCCTTTTAAAGAGAGGATGGGTTTCATACTTGATTTATCCCTTTACTCCCATGGCTATAATTGACCTTTTATCAATTCTGCCGGGATTCGGATTAATCAATCCGGAGTTCAAGCTTCTGAGACTGACAAGACTCTTGAAGATCGTTAGATTGTTGAAATTGTTCCGATACTCTCATAAAATCACAATGTTCTTTAGGGTATTAGTTAAAGAAAGATCCGTTCTTTTATCAGTTTTAGTTTTGGCAATATTCTATATTCTGATTACCGCATTAATAATGTTCAATATAGAACCACATACCAATCCAATTACAGGAGAACAGACTTTTAATTCGTTCTTTGACGCTGTATATTGGGCTACGGTCACCTTGACAACTGTTGGATATGGAGATCTAACTCCCGTTACCGATGTTGGAAGGTTTATATCTATGATTTCTTCTCTTTTTGGAGTTGCCATAATTGCGCTTCCTTCCGGTGTAATAACTGCCAGCTATATGGAAGAATTAAAGGAATATAAAGAACAACAAGCGGCAGAAGCATTAAAGAAACAGGAAGAAAACCCTGAAAAAAGAGATGAATTGGAAGAACCGGTATTATCATTATTCTCTTCATTATGAGCATAACTAAAACTATATTTCCTCAAGGAAGTTCTTATATTCCGACTATTGAAAAATCTTATAATTTTACAGGAGGAAGAGCTACAGTTCAATTAGATAGTATGGGAAATTATGAAGTATTGGTGAATGGACAGAGATATTCGACTTTAGAAAACAGTGCCAAGAGATCTCCGGAATATAAAAACGCAATTACATTCGTTTCGCAAAGAATGGCAGGAGAATTTAGGAAAAAAAATGAAGATTATCTCGGGTTACATAAAAACTTTCCTAAAATTCAGACATTGTTAGATCAGCAAAAAAATATTGACTCTCTTATATTGCAGAACTATGAAAGGGAAAATTTTCCTCTTTCAAGACCTGATATGGCAGACATAAGGAAAGAATTAAAAGAAGAAGCAGAAATAAAATTTGTCGACCTTTATGATGACAAACAGTCTGAAAAAAAGGATTTTGTTAATAAAAATGATTCAGCTGCTTTTAGAGGAAGGATTCAAGCTTATGAAGAGGTCCAAGAATTTTTCAATGGCATCCAGGATGTTAAAGAGCAAAAAAACAATAGAACTTATCAAAGACAATATGATAAGGCCAAGCAAGAAATTATTGACTATATAAATGGAGAAGATAAAATAACGGAAGAAAAGATAAAGAATATTCTTAATTCTTTGAGTTTGCCTTATAGAGTTGATATTTCTTGTTTTTATTCTAAATCCGAAGGAATGCTGCAAACAGATATTGAACTTTCATCGGATTTGAATTTGCCCACTAAAAAAGTAAGTATTTTAGCTTCCGGTAAAATTTCAGTTAAAGATAAATTGGTAAAAGAGATAGAACAATTTAAGACCGAGGCAATTCTAAGTTTAATTTATTACATAGCAGGGTCATTGTTTAATGGAAGCATTAACATAAAGAAACAGCAGGTAACAGTTTGGATAACTGGGAAAAGAGAAGGATTGCTACAAGTAGTTTTCGATAGAGATCGATTTGTGGCTCATGACATCCGCACTCTTAATTTACTCGGAGATTATAATGAGTATCCCAGGATTGACAGTCTCCGAATTGTGAGAGGTGCAGCACAATTCGATACTTTACCCAAGGAAGCTTTCTTTAAAAAATAACAAAAGATCTCAAGAAAAATTTTATTCGAATATTGCTATAGAAATATAGGTAATCAGAAGAGTAAAACTCTAAGTAATTCAAACTTTTGAAATATTCTAAATAATTCTTGTTCCTTTTCAAAGGATTAACAGATAAAGAAAAGGCCGTTAAAAGACTAAGAGGTCAAAAATCAAGGAATTTAAGGGAATATTTAGGATAATGAAGTGCAAGTATTGTGGACAGGATGCAGAATAGGATATTATAAAGAAAGATTCGCATTTATACAAGATATTCTTCCGAAGAGATTTCATTTTATGATATTTTTATAAATTTGCAATTCGCGAATTGCAAATATTATAAATAATCTATTGAAAATTAGAAAAATATGCGTCCTCAGGATATTATTATACTTCTTAAATTAATATCTTCAGAAGGGAGAGGAATGTCTAATAAGGATATGGCACAGGAATTACAAATCAGTGCATCTGAGTTTTGTGAATCACTAGAACGATGCCGGGAGGCAAAATTGATTGATAATTCTAAAAGATTTGTCAATACATTGGCATTGGAAGAATTTTTAGTACATGGTATTAAATATGTGTTTCCTATCACCCCTCAAGCGAAAGTAAGAGGGATTCCAACTTTCATTACAGCTCCATTTTTAAAAGATAAAATTGCTCAAGGCAGTGATTGTTATGTTTGGAAGTCTTCTAAGGGCAAAATAAGGGAAGAAGAAGTTAAACCATTATATAAAACTGTTCCGGAAGCAGTTCTTAGAGATCCAAAGCTATATGAACTTTTAGTCTTAACTGATATGTTCAGAATGGAGAGAGTCAGAGAAGTTGAGATAGCAAAAGAAGAATTGTCAAAGAAATTAGCTGAATACAATGCATGAAAATTTGCGCCGAATTGAAAGGGTGGTAAAGGGCTTAGGCACACTTTGTGATAATATGGGCTAAGTCCGTATTTATACGTCCAAACTTTCGGGAAGAAATTGAGTCTATGTTGCCGTATGGAGAAACACAGAGATTAGGGTATATTATTTCATTATTTAATGAGATATTAGGGAAAGAATAACGATGGAATTTGTAAGATGTAACAAAGGTTTATGTGAATCAAGAGGATAAAATGCCATATGATTTCGTATTTAGAGGCTGTACCCCAATTTATGTTAAAATTTAGGCGCCCGGATATCATCCATGAAGGGATGTGGGATTGAGGATGGGGGATTGGGGTAGATATGCGAACCCTGTTCGCATCACAGCAAAAGCAAATTTTTAGAGTGTTTGTTAAGTTTGAGGGATTAGGGATGAAATATTAGGGATTGGGGATTGGGGTATTTGGTGCACCCCGTACACCACACAGCTAAGGCAATCTTCATATTATTTTGCGGCAATTGGATGGGGGATGGGGTATTAGGGATTAAGGATTGGGGGTTATGAAGCCATATCGATGTAAAGCTCAAGAGCCTCTGTCAATTCGGTTTGACTCGGGTGGCAATCGATTACAGGATCTCCTATTCCTTTCAGCAACGTAAAGGCCGGTTCCCCGTACTTACGATTTTTTTTATCGCTATTCATCTTTGTCAACACCTTTTCCATATCTTCACACTGCATAAGTGCACCCCCATAATATTCCCTCAGGAACCGTCGATACTGCTCCAACTCATATGTATCGAATCCCAATTTGATGTGACTAAGAATCAATGCCACCAGTAATCCATGGGCCACAGCCTTACCATGAGTCACCGGAAAACCCTTTTGTATCCCCAAGCTCTCGAAAGCATGCCCCGCTGTATGCCCTAAATTCAAAACTTTTCTCAAACCTTTTTCATGAGGATCCTGTGCCACTATTTCATCCTTAATACCCACACATTTTTCTACTGCCGATCCAAGAATTTGGGTATCTTCCACCACATCCTCAAGATTATATAATTGAAGATAAAAATCCTTGTCGCTGAAAAGTGCAGTCTTTATCATTTCTGCATAGCCCGACAATAATTCTTCTCTGCTCAGACTTCTGAATGGGATTGCTGAAAGTATCACCTTTGTCGGCATATGGAATGCACCGATTTCATTTTTGAGTCCTCGGTAATTTATTCCTGTTTTGCCACCGGTGGCCGCATCGACGGCTCCTAATAAGGTGGTAGGAAAATTCACTGTCCTAACACCTCGTTTATAGGTGGAGGCAGCGAATCCTCCTATATCTGTCACCACTCCGCCTCCTATATTCAAGACCACACTGCTGCGGGTGGCTCCTGTTTCTTCAAGTTTGTCCCAGATTTTGGTTACTGTTTCCAATGTTTTCCCCTCTTCACCGGGGATAATAGCGATACGAGGTGAAGTTTTAACTATGCTTGAACCCTCAAGACTTGGAATCACAATTTTTTCCACATTTTCATCGGTCACCACAATCACTTTGTCGGCTTCCAAAGCCTCAATAGTGCTGTCTATTGTGGAAGCGGGTTCATGTGTCAGATAGTTTTCAGCCATTTTGCAAAAGTTATCATATCGGGAAATATCATATCAGCACCTTCCTTTTCAAACACTGAAGCAGGTATGGGTCCGGTAGTGACGGCTATAGTGAAACATCCGGCAGCTTTGCCTGAACGCACACCAAGAGGAGCGTTTTCTATCACTATGGCTTCGTGGGGAGATACTCCGGCTTTTTCAAGTCCACGTAAATATGGTTCAGGATGCGGTTTGCCGTTCTTGACATCAAGTGCTGTAACCCTCCTTTCTCTTGGAAAGAATCCCGGATAATCCTTCTCGATACCGTCAAGCAGAGAACTTTGGGCTGATCCGGTCACTAACACAGTGTTTAGTCCTTTCCCTTTCAATGCATTCAACATATCGGCTGCCCCCGGCATTAGTTTCTTTTCTCCGCAATTTCTAAAAAGTTCCGATTTTTTTGCATAGAGGGCCTTTCTTTCCTCTAAGGTGGTATCTTGATTCAGTTCTCGTTTCAGAATCATACCTATTGTATCGGCTCCTGTCATCCCCTCATAGAGATAGTATTCATCGGGATTACTTGTAGTTACACCCAAGTCGGTGAACAACTGGTGCCATGCATTTGCATGAAATGGCATTGAATCATAAAGCACGCCGTCCATATCAACAAGCGCAGCCTTTATCCCTTCCGGTAATTTCCTTTCCATATTCTAAACTCTTTCCCCTATCCCCAGCTAATATATTTTCTCACTGTATTCTTGCAGACTCCACTATTATAATACCTCATTAATCCACTCCTCCTTCATATTTGGCGGCTTCCTGAACAAATAGAAGCCAACCGTGTTTCAGATAGGCCATTATATTCACATTTAATTTTGCCGCCGGATCCATTGATACCATCTCAGTTTTATAATCATTGATATGAGTTCCACCAATTTTCACTTCCGGGTGTTTGAATTTTCCTGTAAGACTGACCCCAAACGGCAAATGAAACGGTGATTTCTCCAAAGCTAAATGATAATACATGTCTCCGGCTGTGTTATTCACCCCCGCGAGTTCCAACTGATAATTATCAAACTGAATTTTGAATGGATTAATTTGAAGAAGGTTGTCATGGAAACCGCCCGTGATTTCCATGTTGTGTATCCGGATAGGTTCCTCCCCCTTTATCAACATCAAATGAGTTATTTTCTCAATCTTTCCTGCTCTGGCAAATTGCATATCGCTCCCTTTAATATCAAAATCTGCTTTGAGTGATTCTGAATCCATAAACATGTCAGGATACATAAGGAATTTACAAGCGATATCTGCGTTTATCTCACCTGTGAAATCTTTTATCTCGGGAGATTTGGCCACTAAAGACGGGAACACAGTATAAAAGGGTGAAAACCCGAAGTTTTTCACTTGTGCATTAAGATCCATGAAAATATTACCGAGACTGGCAGTGGAGTATGTCCAATCGACTATAGCGGTGCAGTAAGGTGCTCCAACAGTCAATTTACTCAAGGTAGCCACTCCGTTCTTAACTATTATATCTGTAGATAGTGGAGAGAATGTGTATTGCATGTATTCGGCTGATTGCGAGCGAAGCCTGATATCGGCATTTATGTTACGCGGAATGGCCACACACACGGAATCCGCAGCTGTGAAAGGTGTCATTTCCGGCACATAAAATACGCTGTCTTTGTTCACCCCCTGTGCTAACTGTGCACCATAGTAACCCCAGGAAAGCTGGTTGATATTTACATTGGTGAAATTAATGTCTGCGGTGGCTTGAAGAGGGGTGGAGCTGTAACTCGTCATAAATGGTTTCAGTCCGTTAAGTTCTCCTCCAATAGAAAAAGAGGTATTGCCAAGTGAGATATTACCGGCTGTTAATTCCACTTTGTTAAGGTTTGAGGAGACACCGATATCCGACATTTTAACCGGATAAAGATAATCCGGGGTTTTGAATTCTCCCGAATCCATCGACATATCGGCATCAAGTGTGAGCAGATTCATCATTGTCTGTAGTATTCCTCCTCCATTATATTCCAACACCAAAGGGGTATGAGAAATTCGGGAAGCAATCAACTCATCCTCTCCGGGTGTAGTCGCCGATACGGAAGCATAGTTACCCGACGAACCATTAGAATTCAAACTTCCTTTGGCATTCAAAGCAATATTTCGTGCACTGAAGGATGTGGCTCCATCTTTAAATCCGAATTTTCCTATTTTCAGCAACAAGTCGCCCGATGGATCCGGAGTTCCTGAAACAGTGTCCATGGCATCCAGATTCATTTTTAAATCTGCAAGCAATACATTAATTCCTGATGAAATTGTGGATAACGTATCTGCTTTGAAATCGAATGCGAGTTTGGTTCCTTGGTAATTTGAAAGTGGATATTCAGGAATTTGAGCCTCATAATCGCTACTCATGTTCTTAATCTTCACCTTCCCGACAGAAGATGAGGTTACATTTAGAGAATGACAGAGGATATCTCCTTTCAATTTCATGTCTCTCAAACCATCTTTTCCAAGATGCTTGGCAGTCCCATTAAATTCTACATTCCCTCTGAGATAACCTGCCATTTCCACCGGTGATTTTGGCATCAGGTAAGATAAAGATTTCATTAGGGAACTGCTGAACGAAATTATCCCTGAAAAATCTTGTTGCTCGTCTAAAAGATTATGTAAAGAGGCCCTCCCATCTAAAGAAATCCCTTCGCCATGCAGTCTTAATTCATTGATTATTATTTCGGTGTCCTCGGCTTTTCCCGGATCAAAATTGCAAATCATATCCAGAAAAATATCATCCGCCTCCACAGCTTTCTCTTTTGGAGGAGTAAAAGTTAAATTGGCATCATTTATTTTTATGTTTGCACTCACAGGTGGCAATTGCTCAAGTGTCAATGCTTTGAAGGTGGTGTTGTCAATGTGAAATGGAGAAAGCAAAGTAACTGATAAATCCAAAGGAAGGACACCTTTCAATCCTTCGGGGATAGGAATCTGATTTAATATCTGATTAGGAAGATAAGTCAACAATGTGAAAACATCCTCTATCCTCACATTTATATCAGCCTGTTGAAGATCTATACCTTTTTTATCAGCTGAAACCTCTCCCTTGGCTTCAAGAGCCAAACCCGCTACAGTCAACGTCAGGTCATAGAGTTTCACCGATAAAGAAGGAAGATCCAATCTAACCCCGGATTTTAATTTTACCGGAACTTGAGAGGGCAAAGAAAACTCCTGATATTTCCCATCCACATTTCCTTCAAAACCAATGGTGTAGTTTTTTTTATGGTTTTTGGCAAGATAAAAAGATTGAACGTCTATTTTTGCGTTAACTTCATTTTGCAAAGAGAAAAAATCAAAATCCATAGGCGCCTCCACATTGATGTCCGAAATTTCTATTTTCGGAATCTTGGTTTTCTTTGGAAGCGGGGGAGCTATATTAAAATTTCCCACACTATCGTTTACCATGACAATATTCACCTTTGGTTGCTCTATCTCGATGCCTCTGATCTTCACTTTATTATGTAGCAGACTATGAACATTAATCTGTGCCTTAAGTTTCACTACTGAAGCCAAGAAATCGGAATTTGACGGCAATGAGTCTATCACAGCCTGATCCAAGCCATCAAGGCTTTTGGATATCACAGTAATGGAATCGACTTCGAATTCAAGCCATGGATAATTATGGTAGAGTTTATAATCAAGTTTTCCTATTTTCAAATCAGCCTTAAGATATTTTGAGGCCTCATCTTCTATAAGACGGGTGACATGCTCCGGACTTACATAATAGGAAATTATCCAGAGGGCTATTCCTGCCAAGACAACAAGACCTCCCAGACACCAGCAAAACACTTTTAAGGCTGTAATCCATGGATTCTTTCTTTTATGCTTTAATCCAAGGGATGGGTCTGAATTATCTCTATTATAGTATTTCGACATATTTTTATCAACGGTTTACAGTGACATGGAAGCAACCGGTTTTCCTTTCAAATTTCACCATACACTTCCCTTGTTGCCTTAAATCTTGGAGCACCTCCGATAAAAGATTCTTAAGGTCGCCTTGATTTATTTGTCTGTTTTCATCGAGACAATAAAAATTGACATAAGATATATCGAATGTGGTGGCGTATTGATGGGTGGAAGAATCAGTGGCATTAGCATTCACTCTCCTCAGTCTTCCAACTGATTCGGGGGTTCGCAAGAGACTGGTCACCTTTATTTTATAACTATCCCCACCTCTTTTATATAGGGAGTCAATGAAATTTTTACCGATTTCTTCAAGTAAATTAGCAGCTTCAGGCACCAAATAAGGAAGGGAATGCCTGAGAGAATCTATTTGATAATATTGGTTGCTGCTCACTTTCACAATGGGTCGTTTCATAAAATATGCCGATCCTAAATCACTGATCGGCTCTATCCCCAAACGTCTGGCAGCGTCAAGTTGAAGAAAATTGCTGTCGCAGAATACTTGACCCAAAGGTCCGATATTCTTGACAGGAATGCTCCTCACCCCATTCACAGGTTTTAATTCCCGGGATTGGGGCGTGCCGCTTTCAATTTCTTCAAAGTTATTATTTTGCGTTGTTATATCTTCCCCTTCTGATTTGTGGCCGCAAGAAATCAGCTGGAAAAATAATGTCAGCAACAATATGAAAGACGTTCTTTTAAACATAATGCAAAATTAGCAAACCCTTTCCACGTTTACAAAATCTATAGGCGGAGGAAAGTAAATGAGAGGTTAAAGTAATACCCAAATTAATTCCAAAAACTTACTTAAATCTACCTTAAAAGAATCATAACATTTTAGTTATTAAAGTTTTATTAAATTTTAGAATTTACTTTGAATTTTACTTGAAGAAACTAAAGATTTCTAACTTGTTAATCGTCAAATAATTATTTTATAATTTTGTAGCGAATATTTTTAAGTATTTTGATTTAAAAATCATTCTATTAAGAAATCTGTTAGCTTTTATCATGTTCAATTTATGATTTTTTCATGTAATAGACCATGAAAGGAAATTTTTAGTTGGTTAAGGTAGAAATATTTTGGGAAAAATACTTATGCCTTGAAGCAGTAGCCTGGATGTGATATCCCGGCTCTTTTTCATTTATATGACACTTTTCATAAATTTATTGTAAATTTGTAATCTATAAGATTTTGGATTACAAAACCTTATGAAAGAATGAAATGAAGTTATGAAAAATTTTATCACCAAATATGCCTCCTTTTATTCTGCAATCCTTTGCATTCTGATATGTTTAGGCTCCCAGAGCGCCTGTTCAAAAAAGGATGTGAATTTAATTACTCCATCCAATGTCTATATTCTGGATTCTCTTCTCAACCACACTGACGATTTCACATTAGAACGCCTTACACATATCGAAGAGATAAAGCAAAAGAGGAAAATGGCCCATTCCATTTCAGAGAAATATCTTTACGACAATCTCCTGTTTGAAAATTTTTATTCCCTTAATGCCGATTCAGCTCTCCATTATGTTGATAAATGTATTAAGGAGGCAAATAAAGCCGGCAATAAAGAATGGTATACCAAAAGCCTTCTAAACAAAGCAGGTTTGCTCACGGCTACGGGACTTCTTAAAGGTGCACTTGATATTATGAGCTCCATAAACACCGGAGAGCTTAGTAAATCGCAATTAATCGACTATTATGGACAAATGGTGTATCTCTACAGTCATTTAGGAAATTTCAACGGGAAACCAAACAACCCCTATTATGTTACCGAACGACTGTATAAAGATTCTGTTATGAATCTAATAGATAGTTCTCATCGCGAATTTTTATGGTATAAGGGATGGGATATTTTGGGCACCAAACAGAACCCCGATTCTGTGATAGAGGCCCTCACAAAAAGTCTGGGACAATCTAAGCTCAATGAACGTCAGGATGCAAAAGATGCTTATGTTTTGGCCCGTCTTTATGAACAGAAAAAAGACCATTTTAATTATGAGCAATATATGGCATTGTCGGCTATTGTCGATATTAAAATCGCAAATGCAGAAATAGCTTCAATGGAGGAACTCGCTCGTTTTCTTTTTGATAATGGCAACGGTGATGTAGACCGTGCTTATCGATATATAAATTACAGTCTTGACAAATCTTTGAGCTATCCTAACAGAAACCGTGCTTTCGGCATTCTCGAACTAATGGGAGATATCAATGAGGTTTATCAGAAACGAATTCAAGACAATCAGAAACATACTCAGGTATTTTTGGTGTTGGTGTGCATCCTTGCATTTTTCCTTATCCTTTCCATAATCGGCATTGTGAGACAAAACAGACGGATGAAAAAGCAGGGCACCGATTTGGCCGCAGCCAACGAACAGCTACATCTCAAGGTGTCGGCTCTCTCCAATGCTGAAAAGCAACTCAATGAGTTAAACATTCAGCTTACAGACCTCAATTCAGATCTTAAGAAAAAAAATGCTCAGCTTTATGAAGCTAATTTTGTAAAGGAAGAATATATAGGTTATGTTTTCAAACTTTGTTCCGGTTACATCGACCAGATAGAAGAATTAAAAAAGAATATCTATCTGAAAGCCATGAAAAAACAATGGAAGGATGTGGAAAAACTAACCTCTGATTTAGATATGAAGGATGAAGTGAAAGAGTTTTATCAAACTTTCGACACTATCTTCCTTAACCTATATCCAAATTTTGTGAGTGATTTCAATTCGTTGCTCAAGCCCGACAAACAAATAGTGCTCAAGGAAGGTGAGCTGATGAATATGGAATTACGAATTTATGCCTTGGTGAGACTCGGCATAACTGACAGCGTAAAGATTGCGGATTTCCTCCATTGCGCTCCACAAACTGTTTATAATTATCGTCTACGTGCAAGATCTCGAACCAATTTTTCCAAACAGGAATTTATGGATCAAGTTAAATCTATCGGCAACTTCGTAGGCCATTAATATAGCTAAAAATTTATGATCATATTTTTCTCTTTTCAATAAAATTTATTGTGAGATTCTGAATTTCAAGCAAATTGATTAAATTTGCTATGACTTAAATTCTAATACTTATAAAAACCATTATTATTTATGAAGAAATATATCTCAATTCTATTCTCAGTGGCAGCAATAGTGCCGGGAGTCGCTCAAGAAGAAGGTGTGCCTACCGTTGTCCCTGATGTTTTCGCCCAGAAAATCTCACCCAACGGAAAATACTTCATGGCGCAAGATTTTTCCGCAAGCGCCATCTTGTATGATATTGATTCTCAACAATCTATTTGGTATCCAGCCTTTTATCCGGGCAACGGAAACTGTGTGGCTAACAATGGCGTGATGGTGGGACAGGATATGGAGACTCTAAGAGCTTCAGTTTTAAAAGACGGTAAAGGAACCATCCCTCAAAAACTCTATGTTCAGCTCCAAAGTTC
Source organism: Muribaculaceae bacterium (assembly GCA_022510425.1). Lineage (GTDB taxonomy): Bacteria > Bacteroidota > Bacteroidia > Bacteroidales > Muribaculaceae > Lepagella. Next base: position 6,189 of record JAFLTO010000020.1, on the reverse strand, counting down.
TTTCGATGCTGTGACTCCGGATTTTACAAGGGTCTGCGGTTGGATTCAGAACTCTCATGCCGGAGCTTTGCAAATTCCTTTCTATTGCGACATAGATGAGGAAGGGAATATCGGAGCTCCTCAGGCTTTGCCGGTGCCCGAGAAAGATTTCTTTAATGTCACCCCTCAATTTTGCACTGCCACTTATATCAGCAACGACGGCAGAACAATTGCCGGCATATTGCAGGATGATTCCGGATTTTTCGGGTATCCTATAGTTTATATCCAAGACGACAACGGAGATTGGAGTTATGTTTGCCCTTCCGAACCATTGTTCAACCCCGAACATCTCCCTCTACCGCAATATCCCGACGTTGATAATATGAATCTTCCTGATCCTCCTCAAATAACTGATTACATGACTGAGGAAATGAAAAAGGAATGGGAAGAAGAAATGGCAGAATATGAGGCCACAGGTGATCCTGACTTGAATCCTTGGGGCTATGTGGTTTATTTCACCGGGGAAGAAGGTTATGAAGAATATGTAAAAGCTATCGGTGTCTATAACCAAGAGGTGAACGACACTCTGGGAGTAGCTTTTGATGAATACTGGAAACAAATGGCTATTGTTGGTAAATACGCGCGATTTATACCTAACATGGCTTTGAGCCCTGACGGGAAAACATTGGTCGCCGCACTCGGATTGAGCGATGATGATTATACCACAGACACTTCCTCCGGTTTTGTCTCTTATAAATTTAATCTCGCTGAAGGTTCACTGGAGAAAATAGAGACCAAGGAAGACCAATTAATACCCTACCAGATTCTAAATGATGGAACAATTGTTTCTATCGCCTATCCCAATAGTGTTTTCGGCTATAATTCCTATCTCTATCTGCCGGAGGCCACTGATTATATCACCTTCGATGAATACATAGCGGCTACAAATCCCCTGTATCTTCCCTGGCTCGAAAAAAACCTCAACCTTTTCGGCATCGGTGTGATCTCCGGATGTATATCCTTAAATGAAGACATGTCAGTGATAGTGGGAGGTAACCCCTATGGAGACATGTTCTCCTATATAATCGCTTCAGACAATGCCGGCATTGAAGGCATCGAAGCTACAGTTGCTGAACAATACATTGTCTACAACTTGTCAGGTATCAAAGTGCTTGCCACCAAAGACAAGACACAACTATCCTCCTTACCTAAGGGCATCTATATAATCAATGGAAAGAAAATTAAATTATAATAACTAAAAACTATTTTTATGAAGAAATTCTTTACTACCATGGGCACATTGTTGCTTCTTTCCGGAGCTGCAATGCCAGTACAGGCTCAAGATTTTGTAGTGCCTGAAGCAACACTTACAGTGCCCTTAAACGGAAAAGCTGAACTGCTTTATAATATGTTCCAAGTAACCTGGGGTTATTATGAATTAGAAGACAATTCAGGAGATAATCCAATCACCTGTACACTTACGATGCCTGACGGAACTGTAAAACCAGTGAAAGGCACGATCGATGATGCGAATATTGAGGGGACACAAACCGGAACACCTCCAAGCACCGTTCGCAACGCCCTTATGTTCCGAAATTTTATGGAACTAGACGAAGAAACAATGACGTATATACAGGAATATGGTGATTATAAGGTGAACATTCCTGAAGGTGTAGTGCTTGTGAACGGAGTTCCAAATCCCGAATCAAATCTTGAATTTACAATCACCGGTATATTGGAGCCGGAATATATGGAACCGGCGGTGATGAACTATCCCACTTCACAATATGTTTCCTTCGCATCTGCCATACAAATAAACTGGGATGGTCAGGAAATTTATTTTGTGGAAGATGTCGACAGTGTAGAACTGGCAGCGGATATAGATGGGAAATCATTAAACTGCAAAGCCAGAATATATGAATTGCAAGGAGGAAACGAAGATGGCACCGGAAAGTACTCTATGTTTGTGCTTTACATAGTATTTGATGATTTCATCTCCTATACTGACGGAACCTACCTGAATGTAGAAATTCCGGAAGGACTTGTAGCAAATGCAGAAGGAGAAGTAAATCCGCTCCAGACTGTGGAATTGGTTCTTATGCCTCAGATTGCGGCTACTCTCAATCCGGCAGATGGCTCTGAACTTGCTTCCGGAAATGCATATGTCACAGTAAGTTGGGATGGTATCAATCTACAGCCCCTGCAGGGTACTGCCGTGACCGCAAGAAATACCAAAACCGGCAATGACACTTCAGTAAATATCACACTTGGGGAAGATGCATCTTTCACAATCGATCTTAACTCTCTATCATCCGGTGTGTATGAAATCATTATCCCGGAAGCATTCGTGACAATTCTCACTGAAAGTTCTATTATAGACACTTATGCTCTTAATTCAGAAGTAGACGCCACCTACACAATAGTAGAAAAGGGTGCCGGAATTGAAACTTTAACAACAGATAAAGAATTCAACGTATATACCATAGATGGCAAAAACATTCTGAGAAATGTTGATGCATCGGCAGTGAATGCGTTGAAACAGGGACTTTACATTATCAATGGAAAGAAAACTTTCATTAAGTGAAAATTTGTTTTTTAGATAATTAAAAATTTGTAATTTTGCATTATATAAGTGGGTTAAGGGTTCCTTAACCCACTTTAATTTAAATCATTAACCTAAACATATTTTTTATGAAAAAACTTTTACTTTTTGCAGCCGGTGCGATGATGGCCGTTTCCGCATCCGCACAATGGGCAGTAGTAGGTAGCTACTGTGACTGGTCTTTCCAAAAGGCCACTACCTTCTCTGGTGAAGGAGAGGAACTTTCATGTGAAATCGAACATTTCACCACCGATTTTAAGATTGTAGACATCACAAATGACAATTGGGATATCCAGTATGGCACAGCCACTCCAATTGAAATTGGAAAATCTTATGTTCTTGATGGTAAAAACGGTGGAGCAGATCCCTCTAACACTTTCTTTGCAGGAAATGTTATAGCTGTCAACAACGCAGTGGTGAAATGGAATCCTACCACCTTTACTCTTACAGTCACAGGTGATGCTGAAGAACAAGTGACAGATGGTTCTGTAATCTATCTGATAGGAGATCCCAATGGCTGGAATATAAATGATGGAAGCATGACATTGAAGTCTATAAGTGAGGATGTATATCAAGGCACCTTCGATTTGGCAGCCGGCAATGGTATATATTTCCGGTTCTACACTGCTCTTGGCAATTGGGCCGGCGATGGCGCACTTCCAAGTGTGGGTCCGCTTCCTAATGACAATACAAATGTAGAAGTAGAATTCACTGACGGTGTATTCAATGGTACTTGCCAACCCGGCAAAGGTAGCTGGCAACTGGCTACTTGGGACGGTGGCGACCTCACAATGAAGGTAAACCTGAAAGATTGGACCGTCACTTTCACAGTAGGTTCTGAAGATTCCGGTGTGGAAAGCATTATCGATGTTAATGCTCCGGCTGTCTACTACAACCTCCAAGGTGTGAAAGTTAACAATCCACAAAACGGTATATTCGTTGTTAAACAAGGTAACAAGACTCAAAAAGTAGTTATCCGATAAACTAACAAAGTTTATAAAGGAATTAGGCTGCGATAATGAATTCGCAGCCTTTTTTATGTCTTCGGCTATATTGTGTGAAACGACAAAACTTACTTTTTTACTTTTATAAAAAGATTTATCTTATTAAAAATCAAAAAAATGTTTTTTACTTCAGTTTACCAATAATGTTTACAAACATAGCAAAACTATTGGGTATGAACCCAGTTTACAATAATTTTGTGTTGTTATAATTTATTGACAAATCCATATAAACATAATAACTTAAACCTATCTGACACATGAAAAACCTCAGTTTTCTGAAATTTGCCCTGTGTGTCTTCTCCGCTCTGGGAACCTCCGCTGCATATGCAGATGTCGTGGCTTCCGGTACTGTTTTAGACAACACAGGCGACTATCTCGTCGGAGCTACTATCCAGGTGAAAGGTCAAACCGGTGTCGGCACTGCAACTGACATCGACGGAAATTTCTCACTTAAAGTACCCGACAATTCAACTCTCGTTTTCTCTTACATAGGTTACGTCACAAGAGAACTCCCGGCATCTTCCAATATGGAAGTTATCTTGCAACCCGACGACAACAGCCTCGATGAGGTAGTGGTGATCGGTTATGGCGCTGTGAAACGTAAAGATCTTACCACAGCGGTTTCAACTGTGGGGGAAGAGGCATTGGCAAACCGGCCTATCGTTTCTGCCGCTCAGGCAATACAAGGTAAAGCTCCCGGTGTGGCTGTTTCTATGCCGTCGGGTGCACCCGGAAGCGGAATGACAGTCCGTGTACGTGGTACTTCTTCTTTCAATGGTTCCAACGAACCTCTTTATGTAGTGGATGGTGTGCCTGTTGACAATATCAACTTCCTCTCACCGAGCGACATCGAGAATATGCAGATTCTTAAGGATGCCTCATCGGCTGCAATCTATGGTTCACGTGGTGCCAACGGTGTAGTGATAATCACAACCAAACAAGGGAAGAGCGGCAATGCCAAGGTTTCCGTAGGAATACAGGCCGGTTGGACTAATGTGGCCAAGAAAATGGATGTGCTAAACACGGCTCAATATTATGAACTCCTCGCCGATGTGGCAAACAATGGGGGTGTAAGAGTGACACTTCCTGAAGGTTTGACTGATCAGACAGATTGGTTTGATGCAACCTACCGCACAGGTAATACTCAGACCTATGAGGTCTCTCTATCTCAAAGCACAGAAAAGATGAGTTATTATCTTTCCGGAGGTTATCAACGGGAGAACGGTATCCTCAAATCTTCTTTCTTCCAGCGTTTCAATTTCAGAGCCAACGTGGAAGGCCAGATCCGTTCATGGTTGAAGGCTAAGGCTAATATCCTATATTCAGATTATTCAAGCAATGGCGGTGGAGCTATGGGTACTGTCGGTAACCGTGGAGGTGTGATCCTCTCCGTAATCAACACCCCTACCTATGCACCTATTTGGGATCCTGAGAATCCGGAGCGTTATTACAATAATTTCTATGGTCTCAACATGCAGAGCCCGCTTGAAAATGAAGCTCGTCAAGAGGCCAACAGAAGCCGTGAAAATCGTATCATTGCCTCCGGTGAACTCTTCTTCGATATCATAAAAGGTCTCACTTTCTCCTCTAAATTCACAATGGATCGCCGTAACGGGTGGGACACTTCTTTCTTGGATCCCGAAACAACTACACGCGGCCGTGAGCAAGGGGGTGAAGGTTATGACGGCAGAAACCAAAACACAGTGCTCACATGGGATAATGTCGCAAACTATAACTTCTCTGTCAAGAAGAGCAGTTGGGGTATCATGGCCGGTACTTCCTGGACTGATTCAAAATACTCCAACAACTGGATCAACGGCCAATACTACCGTAACGGTTCAATCCAAACTCTCAACGCTGCTAATATGATTAGCTGGACCGGTACAGGTTCCGCAGGTTCTACATGGGGTATAATGTCGGTGTTCGGACGTGTCACTTACAATTTCGATTCCCGTTATCTTGTCACTGCAAACATCCGTTACGACGGAAGTTCTAAGCTCCATCCCGACCATCGTTGGAAAGCCTTCCCCTCTATATCTGCAGCTTGGCGTATTTCGCAGGAAAAATGGTTTGAGGATTCTTCCTGGCTCTCCGACTTGAAACTTCGTGCCGGTTGGGGTAAGACCGGTAATCAAGACGGTGTGGGTGACTACGCTTATCTTCAAAGATACAACATTAATCGCGTGCCTTGGTTTGAAGAAGGGAACTCTACCGCGGTGCCTACAATTTCTCAGGCTAACCTTCGCACAAAAGACCTTACTTGGGAAACAACAACACAATGGGGTATTGGCGTTGACTTCGGTGTACTCAACAATCGTATCGAACTCCAAGCTGACTGGTATTATAAGAAAACTACCGACATGTTGATGTGGGTTGACCTTCCCTCCGGAGCAGCTGCAGCAAGTTCTATCCAACGAAACGAAGGCGAAATGTTAAATAAAGGTTTCGAATTCGGTATCACTTCCCGCAATTTCGTGGGCGAGTTCACTTGGAGCACTAACCTGAACATGAGTTTCAACAGAAATAAACTCACCAAACTTGAACTTCAGAAAGTTTATCTCGCAGCTGTCACTTCCGAAAATGTTAATGAAGCGGTGGTGCGAA
>JAFLTO010000002.1 GCA_022510425.1 Muribaculaceae bacterium | reverse complement strand
ACCTTATTAAGGTGATGACAGCGCAAGGGCTCCACCTCTTCCCATTCCGAACAGAGAAGTTAAACCTTGCAACGCCGATGGTACTGCGAAAGCGGGAGAGTAGGTAATCGCCCCCTTAGAAGAAGCCGTTCAGTCATGAGCGGCTTTTTTTTTTGCGTGAAGTGTACAGAGAGGTTAAACCTTGCAACGCCGATGACCGGGTTGATGTTCTGTGCGAAAGCGGGAGAGTAGGTAATCGCCCCCTTAGAAGAAGCCACTCTGACCGGGTGGCTTTTTTTGCATGCAGTGTGCAGAGAGGTTAAACCTTGCAACGCCGTAATTTTTATGTTGTCTCCGATAATACCGGAGACAATTCGTCCAGTCGTTTTTTATAAAAGAATCTGGTGGCAAGATAAAACAATAATGTCCCGGCTAATTGCATTATAGCCGCTCCCCAAAATGCTGCCGAATAGGAAATAAACTCTAATAAGAAACCGCCTCCTAAAATACCGAGACCCATGCCAACATCCCAGGCGGTCAGAATGGTGGAATTTGCTGTGCCTCGTTGGTCTTTTCTCGCTATATTGATAAACATATTCAAAAAAGCCGGATACATGTTGCCGTTGCCCAACCCAATCAAAGCTGCCGAAGTGTAATAAGCCCAAGAAGATTTTACAGCCGCAAAAAGAACATAGCCACCCAATGATAAAATCACTCCAATTGCCGCACGAATTGAAACGTCTCTCTTTGCAAATGTTTTGGCTCCCAAAATCCTCGCTAAAAACAGACCTCCCGACAATATCATGAAAAACATACCTGTACCATCGGTAATGTTCAGCAATTCTTTACCATAAATGGCCACATAATTCGACATTATACCCCAACATAGTCCGAAAAACACAATATTTATCGCCATCAACCATCCTTTGGTCAAAAAGAACCTGTCGAGACTTATTGGCCTTTTCTCGGGATTTGGTTCCCTTTTCTTCATTTTGACTGTGGAAATACATAGAAAACCTGCCAACGAGGTGGCGAGGGATATCCAGAATAGAAGAGTGAAGTTGTGGGAAGCATCATATATCCATATGGCTACAGAGGGGGAGACAGCCATAGCCAAATTATTGCTCAATCCGAAGAATCCCATACCTTCTTGTCGTCTGGAGGAAGGCAAAACATCGATGGCAGCTGTGGAATTAGCCACAGTCACTGCCCCGAATGGCAAGCCATGGAGAGTACGTATTATCGCGAAAAAAAGCAGGGTGCCCGCTCCGATATAACCCGTGAAAAAGATGAAAAAAAGAAAAAAACAGATCATCAAGACCTTTTTACGATTGAAGGTGTCAACAAGAAAACCGCTGAAGGGCCTGACTATCAGAGATGCAATAACGTAACCTGACAAAACGACTCCTATAAGATCTTTGTCAGCTGAAAATTGATCATCAAGATAAATCGGTAACAGAGGAGCCAGGAGATAGAAAGAGAAATATAACATGAAATTCCCGATCATTACTTTCCAGTAATTGAGATTCCATAATTTCTCTTTTTCCCGGATTTCTTCCTCTATTTTTATAAGCTCACTCTCCGCCATCATTAAAGACTGCCTCGTTTCAAGGCACGGAAAAGAAAACCGAAATGTTTTGACAATGTTTTAAAAAGACCATAATGATTGCTCATTATCCTGAAACGCTCTTTCAACGATTTAAATTTGTTTTTATCCGTGAGTCCTTCACTTAGATAATCTATAGAGACTTTTTGAAGATTAAGGGAATTTCCCGGTTTAGAGTTTGAAATACATTTTACACACCAATCATAATCAGCCGAAAACCTGTATTCAAGATTATATAGAGGTGCCAACTCTTTTTTTACCATGAATGCCTGATGGCAGATTAACATACCCTCCGAAAAGGATTCTTTGGTAAGTTTTACCGGTACGGACAAATGCCTCGGACCAATGTAATTCCCTGTGCTGTCCACTATCACCGTGTCTCCATAAATTATATCATAACCCTTACGGGCACCACAGGCATAATTCTCAAGTGTATCAGGTTCATGAAACGCATCTCCCGCATTCAGGAAGATGACATACCTCCCTTTTGCTTTCCTCAAACCTTTGTTCATGGCGTCATAAAGACCTTTGTCCGGTTCACTTATCACTATAGTTTGAGGTAAATTAGCCTCCGTCAGAATCTTCAAGGTATCATCTTTAGATGCTCCATCAATAACCAAATGCTCAAAATCCTTAAAACTTTGGTCTCTAAGCGAATTTAGGGTTTTGCTTATCACTTGCCCGGCATTATATGTGACAGTGATAACTGATATCAATGGTTTATTTTCCATAAAATTCCAAAATCCTTCTTCTAAGTATGGTTTCATATTTTGCCTGAATTCTATCACTTGCAGCTTGGAAATATTGCGTTTTTGTCTGTTCAAATTCAGTTGCGTTCGCTTTACCGTAGTTGTATTTTTCCCTCATGGCATCCAAAGCCGCTCCTGAGGCTCTTTCTGCTATAGTTGATGATTTCATCTTCTTTTCAGCTGCTATGGCTTGAGCGTGGGCCTGCTGTATTGTTTTATACAATTGAAGTTCCGTATCACTAAGTTGAAGTTGAGCCGATATCTGTTGTACTTTTGCTTTTCGAATTGAATTGCGAGTAGTGAATGAATCAAATATAGGGATATTTAAGGAAAATCCTAAAGACTCGCTCAGGTTATGTCTCATTTGATTGCTGAAATTCTCATTATCAAAGCCGGAAGTTTTATAATAACTGCTTCCAAGGCCTGCGGAAAAAGAGAGGGTGGGTATATAACCTGTTTGTGCCACTTTAAGGTATTTTCCAGCCACTTCCACTCCTAATCTTGATGCAATTATAGAATGATTATCATTGAGAGCATACTCATATATTTCTTCCGGAGATGGCAAAGGAATGTCAATAATGGAATCTTCAAGAGGAAGTATGGAAAAATCTTCTTCGGAACGCAGTTCGAGCAGTTGAGCAAGATCTAAAAGTGCAAGATCTTTATTGTTAAGGGAATTCACGACTGTCAACTCATCTTGCGCTACCTGCGACTCGGCTTGAAGTAGATCCAATTCGGGAATTTTACCGGCTTCAAGCAATTCTTTCCTTCGGTCATATTCAACCTGAGAAAGTCTTAATTGCTCTAAAGAAACTTTATAAATTTCTTCATAGTAAAGCACCTGAAGGTATTGTGCTATAACTGAAAGAGTAATATCGTCTTTAGCAGATTCCAGTTGTTCGACAAGCATTCTGTAATTGGCTCTGGTGTAGTCTAAATTCCTTACGTTTCTCAAGCCTTGGAACAATGGCATTGACATCTGAACACTCCATCCAAATTGAGAGGTGTTTCTATTGGCATACATATTATCCGCCGTTAGACCGCGGCCGAAAGAGAAAGACTGATTAGCACCTCCATAAATGTTTGGAAGAAAATTGTCTTTTGCCTCGGTGATATCCAGTTCTCCCGAAACAACGCTGAGTTCACGGTTCTTTACTGTAATATTATGTTTTACTGCATAGGATATACAACTGTCAAGATTCCAACTTTCAGCCATCATAATATCCATTCCCGCAATAAAAAGAATTAATATAAGAATTTTTTTCATGTTATCATTTATTACGGATTAAATCGCCCTTTAGTTTTGAAAGAGTATCCAGACCTTCGATTACCTGAATATTAATACCGTCAGATATACCTGTATGTATGGCATGTTTTTCAAATTCCTGTTTGTCTCCGGTATCCGGTTTAAGAAGATACACAAAAGTGCTGTCTCCCTCAAAAACCACAACACCCTCCGGTATAGTAAGAATATTTTTGACTTGTGAAAGCGACACTGAGGCATTTGCACTGTATCCGGATCTTAATTGAGTGAGAGAATCAACCGCAAGTGCTGCTTTTATTTCAAAAGTATTTGCTCCGTTCTCTTCTGTACCTTTAGGTGCTATATATTCCAAAACTGCTCTCGGCTTAACTTCAGGAAGTGCTCCAATTGTTATGTCCATTGGCAAACCTACTGAAAGAAGTCCTACTTCCGTTTCGTCAACTTTTCCTTTGAATATCAATTTATTCATATCCGCAATGGTAGCGACGGTTGTACCATCATTGAAGGTATTGGCTTGTATCACTGAACTTCCAACCTTGACCGGGACATCCAAGATTAGTCCGTCTATCGTGGCCCTGACTAAAGTATTGCTTTCAGATTCATTATATTTCGAAACACCTTCCCTCACTATAAGATAAGCATCTTGTGCAGCTTCCAATTCACGTTTGGCTTGTTCCCAAGTAGTTTCAGAGGTTTCGTATTCTTCCTTCGATATGATCTTTTTTTCATATAGAATTTTATTCCGTTCATATTTTGATGTTGCATCGTTGAGAGAGATTTCTGCAGTTTCCACCCTTGACTGAGCAGAGGAAAGAGCTGAAGCCTCCGGGATGACTTTTATCTTAGCAATTATATCGCCTTCTTTCACCATATCTCCGGGATCAACATTGATTTCTGAAATGATACCCGAAATCTGTGGTTTGATATCTATCTCGTCACGAGGTTCTATCTTACCAGTAAGAACCGTGGTTTTATCTATATTACCAATTGTGGGTGATATTATTTCATATTCAGTTTTTTCCGGCATAGAATTCAAGTACAGGAAAATAAATGTCCCTATGACAATACAACCAATCATCACCCATAGAAAAATTTTGAAAATCTTTTTCATTATAAAGTTTATAGTTAAAAGTTTAGTATTTAAAGTTTATAGTTAAATGTTTGCTATTGAATTATTTATCCCTTTATTAATTGTTCATTTATTTGTCTTGCGTTTATTTATCCCTCATGGCCTCTATGGGTTTTATCTTCATCGCTTTTATAGATGGAATCAAACCCGCGGCAGTTCCCAATATAAGAAAAATAAACATAATTGCTATAGCATGACTGAACATAAGCATGAAATGAGCCGACCCGGTCAATGGATCATATGTAGCTTTATCCACAATAAAGAGCACTAATGTGGCGAACACTATCCCCGCCATTCCGGCTATAACTGTCAAGACTACTCCTTCTGACAACACTTGCATTATTATGTCTTTGGGTTTAGCCCCGATAGCTCTCCTTATACCTATTTCCTGAGTCCTTTCTTTCACTATTATCCACATGATATTGCCAACACCGATTATTCCGGCAATAAGGGTTCCGGCCCCCACAAAAAGAGCAAGAAGAGAAACCCCCAAGAAAACATTATCAACCATCCTGAATTGCTCAGCTACATTCATAAACCATATCGCATTTTCATCATCCGGATGTATAGGATGATTGGAACGAAGCACTCTCATAAGATCCGGTTTTACATCATTGGGGTCATAGCCCTTCTCAGCTGTAAACATCACAAAATCTATGGCATTGTCTAATCCGAAAGCATCTCTCATAACATTTTGGGGAATTGTGACAGAGTCATCCATCTTTTCTCCGATAGTGAATTCTCCGGTTTGTCCCAAAACCCCTATTATCTGGAAATATATTCCGTTTATACTTAAAAATTTTCCAACAGGGTCTTCATCCCCAAAAAGTTCATTGGCAATATTTTTACCTATTTCCACAACTTTTCTTCGTTCTTTGACATCAGCTTCGTTAAAGAGGCGACCCTTATAGACAACAGGCAATTGGATTTCAAAAAATTCCGGTTCCGCTCCCCTGATAAACACACCGGTTTTACTCTTGGTGTTGTAAGCTAAATTGCCTGTCTGCATTTTTATGCCGGATGAAGCATCTATATGGGGCACCCTGTTACGAAAACCCTCCAAATCGTTTTGATTGAGTTTTACCTTCATTCCCTTATTGAACCCTTTGTAGGAAATTGTGGTACGTTCACCGTCAAACACGGCCATATTAGTTGCCAAACCATCGAAATTTCGCATCAACATGCCCTTTAAACCGGCAGCCCCTCCCCAAAGCATCGCAAGCATCGCAGTCCCCCAAAATATACCGAATGCTGTCAAAAACGTCCTTGTCTTGTTTCGGGATAAAGTGGCTCCGATTTCATGCCAATTGTCAATATCAAATATCGGATTTTTCATTCATTTTCATTATTAAATTATCCCTATTCATCTCTTAGCGCTTCCACAGGTTTCACCTTTGTGGCTTTAAGAGCCGGGAAAAGACCCGCTAAGGCACCGGCTATTATCAAAACCAAGGTGACTTCTAAGGCAATTTGCAGCGACACGGTAGGATTGGAAAGAAAATCACTCCCTTCTGATAAAGCGGCGATAATCTGAGTCACTACCATACCCAAAACCACCCCTATATAACCGAAAAGTGTGGTTATAGCGATACTTTCAGTGATAATTTGGAGCAGAATATTTCCCGGTTTCGCTCCAATGGCTCTTCTGATACCGATTTCGTGTGTTCTTTCCCTAACTGATACAAACATTATATTGCTGACACCGATGATACCGGAAAGAAGGGTGAAAAGGCCTATAATCCATACACTCATGCTTAATATATCAAAGGCTGTCTTGTTCTTCAAATAATTTGTGAACTGATTAGAAAAATATAATCCACTCTGGTCCTCGGGAGCAAAATTATGTTTTCTCGAAAGATTATTCCTTAATTGCTGCTCGGCATTCTCACCATCCTCAATTGTGCTTACATTTTTAATCTCCACCTGAAGATTGCTCACATATTTATCATTTCCGGTGAGAGCTTTTGCAGTGGTGAAAGGTATATACACATTGTCACGCCAATCATGGCTATAGACACCCACAACCTGCCATGAAAGATCTAATCCATTGATGTATTTACCAACTGCAGATTTGGCGTCACCGAAAAGAGCCTTAGCATTTTTCTCTTCCATCACAACACTTTTTCTTTTATATCTTAAATCCGCATCATTGATAAATCTGCCTGCTATCAGATTTACATTATCTGTTTGTTGGGCATAAGGGTAAACACCTTGTGGGCTTTTACTTACATAATCTTTGGAAGTGGAAAAAACAATATTCCCCATATAAATATTGGATGTGATGTCGGAAACATGATCAGGATTTTTTTCTTTCAATAAATCCATATCCTCCAATTCCGGTTTGATCTGTCGTCCTTCTTTGTACCCTTTATAGGCTTTTGAGGTAGTTCCCTGATATATATTTATACGATTAGAAGTTTTTGCCCAGCTTCCGCTTTCAAAAGAATTCACCACCCCTCTTGCCATTCCCAACAAAACTATAAGCATGAATATGCCCCAGGCTACTGCTATTCCTGTCAGAAATGTGCGGAGACGATTGTTTTGAATTGTCTGAGATATTTCCCTGAAGAGATCAAACATTTTTATTGTCGAAAGATGTTATGATTTTTGTTTTTTCAGGCACGATAAGGCCGTCTTCTATCTTTATCATCCTGTCAGTGGCTTTTGCCACTTCAGGGTCATGAGTCACAATGACGATTGTCATGCCTTCTTTATTGAGGTCACGAAAAACTTGCATCACTTCTTTAGAGGTCTTTGAATCCAGAGCACCAGTGGGTTCATCAGCAAGTATAAGTTTTGGATTGGTGATAAGAGCCCTTGCTATAGCCACCCTTTGTTTCTGTCCTCCCGAGAGTTCTCCGGGAAGATGATGCGAACGGTCTGCAAGTCCCATTCTTTCAAGCTGCTCCATTGCCATCTGATTTCTTTTCTTACGCGACACCCCTTGATAAAAAAGAGGAAGAGCCACATTCTCAAGAGCATTCTTATAACTGATAAGATTAAACGACTGGAAAACAAAACCTATCATTTTATTTCGAAGTTCCGCGGCATGATTTTCGGACAGATCTTTTATCAAAACATTGTCAAGTCTATATTCCCCTGTATCATAATTGTCGAGGATTCCGAGAATATTCAAAAGAGTTGACTTACCGGAACCGGAAGCTCCCATAATAGATACAAGTTCCCCTTGTTCAATTCCGAGGTTAATTCCTTTCAACACATGAAGAGGAACTGCACCGGGATAGGTCTTGTTGACATCTTTTAGATCAATAATCATAAATCCTTAATTTATTGAATCCTTTATTGCCTCAATGATTTCACTTCTATTATCAATTACGATTATAGAATCTTCGGTTGCCTTCTCATTATCTTTGTGATCAGAAGATGGATTTTTCACATCTACTTCAACATCCACGATTCCTTTGTTGATTTTGTATTTCACACCTTCATCCGTTTTTACTATGATTTCTCCGTTATTGATTTTGATTTCCTCTATCTCTTCACTGTCTAAATCATTTAACATTTGAAGATTTTCGATATTGATATCCCATTTCCCACGATCTAATGATCTGCCTTTCTTAACGGCTTTAACTGAGAAAACAGCAGAAAGAGCAATTCCAATCAACCAGATTATAAGAATAGACCTGCGGTTATTAGGATTTATATTTTTGTTGTCTTTTTTGAAAGCCATCCTTATAAGGAGCCATAAAGGTATTCCAAGCGTTATGGCACCCCCTATAACTGCCAGCAGTATATACAACACCATTAAACCTTCATTGACAGAATCAAACATTCCACCACCTACAATTCCTATGGAAATCACAAATATGGCAATTATACATCCTAAAATAGCAGCACCAACAGCAATCAAGAGTGGAAGTCCAATTAAAAGTCCTATAAAGATGAGGCATTTCACAAAAATAGATAATGCTGATGAAAGAAATTTTTGGAATCCACTTTGCGTTTCATTTCCTTCGGGCTTATTATCTTCCTGGAGATGATTTTCCGTGACGTTCTTCCCTATATTTTCCATGGTAGGTTCCAGTCCCAACATCTGCATCTTTTGAAGAGGAGTCACTGCTTCAGGCACCACAATCCATAATACTACATAAGCTATACCCACGGTTGTTGCCGAAAGAAAGAATAATATGACAGTCAATAACCTTACTATCGTCACGTCAATATTCAGGTAATATGACAAACCGGCACAAACTCCTCCAAGCATTGAATTCTGAGGGTCACGATATAGTTTCTTTCTAAAAGGACCGTTAAAATTCCTGTTGGGTTCATAAGGAGGAGGAGAAAGCCTTTCCTCTTTTAATTTAACCTCCTCTGTGGATTTACCCTCTTTATTATTTATAGTTTCTTCAATTTCTATGAAATCCGAAGGTTTACCGATTCTTTCAATCACTTTGGAAATTTCATCGATGGTTACGATACGTGTGTTTCCACCATTCTTTTCCAAAAGTATTTCTGCAATTCGGCTTTCAATATCTGTAGCAAGATCTTCTGTATCCTCCTGTGTATCGAAAGCATAGCGAATGGTGTCAAGATAATCTTTTAACATTCGATAGGCATCATCGTCGATAGTGAAAGGATATCCGGCCAGGTTTATGTTTATAGTGGGTTTCATTTTTCAGAAGTATTTGTTAGATTTCGAAAGTGGTTTACATTATCTACTATCTCATCCCAAGCTTTAGACATCTCTTTAAGAGTCTTTTCTCCTATGGGAGTTATAAAATAATATTTACGGGGAGGCCCCATAGTGCTTTCCTGCCACTCATAATTTAGTTTACCTTCTTTCCTTAGTCGATTAAGCAAAGTGTATAGAGTTCCTTCCACTACAATCAAAGAGGCTTCGCTCAGACGATTGATAATATCGGAAGGATAAGCCTTTTCACGATTTAAAAGTAAAAGCACACAATATTCAAGTATACCTTTACGCATTTGGGATTTTATATTTGTGTCTTCTGTCATTTAGTAGTTATGAGTTGAGAGTTTTGAGTTAATCTTTAGAATCTGATGTTTCTATTGGAAGCTATTGCAACCGATTTAAATTTGTAATTTCTCGATGCAAAGGTATAAATAAATTTAGTACTATGCAATACATAGTACTAAATTTTTTTTAGTATTATTTTTGCGGTAAATCTAAAAATCCTTGGATTGGTGTAAAATGTGAGGTATAAAAAGTTTGGGATTGGTGTAAATTTGCCTATGTAAAAAGTTTGGGATTGGTGTAAATTTGCCTATATAAAAACTTTGGGATTGGTGTATTTTTTGTATTATAATAAATTGGATTGGATAAGAAAGGCAAGCGTATGTCACGTTTGGCACTTTTAGGGTAAAATTAGTTATCTTTGCAATAGAATAAGAATGCGAATGAAAAATATAAGGAATTTTTGTATTATAGCTCATATCGACCATGGGAAGTCTACTTTGGCCGACAGACTTTTGGAAAGAACCAACACTGTGACGGGAAAAGATATGGAAGACCAGGTGCTGGACGATATGGAGCTTGAAAAGGAGAGGGGAATCACAATCAAGAGCCATGCTATCCAAATGGACTATGAACTTGATGGCGAGAAATATGTGCTTAATCTGATTGACACCCCGGGACACGTTGACTTTTCTTACGAGGTGTCGCGTTCCATTGCTGCTTGTGAAGGAGCTTTGCTTATCGTGGACGCTTCCCAGGGTATACAAGCCCAGACAATCTCCAATCTTTACATGGCTATTGATAACGATCTTGAAATTATACCTGTTATAAACAAATGTGACCTTGAAAGCGCCAAACCGGAAGAGGTAGAAGATCAGATAGTAGATCTCTTGGGTTGCGATAGAGATGAAATTATAAGAGCCAGTGGCAAAACCGGTATGGGAGTAGATGAAATTCTCAAGGCAATCGTGGAGAGAATTCCTGCTCCGAAGGGAGATCCAAACGCACCGCTTCAAGCTTTGGTGTTTGACTCGGTTTTCAATCCTTTCCGAGGAATTATAGCTTATTTCAAGATAGAGAACGGAACAATCCATACGGGAGAATTAGTGAAATTCTTTTCTAACGATAAGGAGTATCATGCCGACGAGATTGGGATTCTTAAACTTAACATGGAGCCGAGGAAGGAGCTTTCAGCAGGGAATGTGGGTTATATTATTTCCGGTATCAAGACCTCCAAGGAGGTTAAAGTGGGAGATACGATTACATCTGTTGCGAACCCATGCTCCCAACCTATAGAAGGATTTGAAGAGGTTAAGCCGATGGTGTTTGCCGGTGTATATCCAATAGATGCTGAAGATTTTGAAAATCTAAGGGCCTCTTTGGAAAAATTGCAGCTTAATGATGCTTCTCTAACCTTCCAGCCGGAATCTTCGGCGGCTCTTGGATTTGGTTTCCGTTGCGGATTTCTTGGCCTTCTTCATATGGAAATAATCCAGGAAAGATTAGGACGTGAATTCGATATGGATGTGATAACAACCGTGCCTAATGTTTCTTATAAAGTATATGACAAGAAAGGAAACGAGACTGAGGTGCATAATCCCTCAGGACTTCCGGAACTAAATCTTATAGATCATATAGAGGAGCCTTACATCCGGGCAACAATTATAACACAGACTGATTATATTGGTCCGATCATGACTCTTTGTCTCAGTAAGAGGGGAGAACTGGTGAAACAGGAGTATATCTCCGGAAATAGAATGGAAATCACATTCGATATGCCTCTCGGAGAGATTGTTATTGATTTTTATGACAAGTTGAAGAGCATTTCAAAGGGATATGCTTCATTTGATTATCACCTAAGTGATTTCAGAGACTCAAAACTTGTTAAACTTGACATACTGTTAAATGGAGAAAGTGTAGACGCACTCTCCACCCTCACTCATGCTGATAATGCTGTGAAATTTGGCAGGAGAATGTGTGAGAAACTTAAAGAACTAATACCGCGTCAACAGTTCGATATAGCCATTCAGGCAGCTATCGGAGCTAAGATTATAGCACGCGAGACAGTAAGACAGGTTAGAAAAGATGTAACCGCCAAGTGTTATGGTGGTGACATTACACGTAAACGTAAGCTCCTCGAAAAACAGAAGGAGGGTAAGAAACGTATGAAACAGATAGGCACAGTGGAAGTGCCCCAGAAGGCTTTCCTCGCTGTGCTCAAACTTGATTAAAATTAACTTTCAACCATATGAATATCGGAGACAAATTTCCGGATGTGCTCGGTCCGGGTATTGACGGCAAAGAAATAAAACTAAGTGATTATCCCGGAATGAAATTTATTATATATTTCTATCCAAAGGATGCAACTTCCGGGTGTACGGCGGAAGCTATCAGTTTACGCGACAATTATGATACTTTCCTCAAGATGGGCTATCAGATTATAGGAGTTAATAATGGAAGCGTAGAAAGTCACAAGAAATTTGCCGAGAAACAGAATCTTCCTTTTCCATTAGTAGCAGATACAGACTTAAAGATTTGTGAATTAGCGGGAGTCTGGCAACTAAAGAAGATGTGTGGAAAGGAGTATATGGGCATTGTACGTACTACATTTGTTTGTAACCACAACGGAGAGGTGACAGATGTTATCAAAAAGGTAGAGACCAAAACAGCTGCTGATCAACTTTTCAAGCTTCTTGAGGGAAGAGGTTCCCTCAATCCGGCTTGATATGCTATAAAATTCCGGTTGTCTAAAAACATGATAACTTTTGGGTAAGATTTTTTAGAAAAAAGAAAAGGGGTGATTTCTCATCCCTTTTCTTGAAACAGTTGATAAAGATATTATTGCATTAAAGTTACGTGTCTTTTATAATACTAAATCCCTATATTCCGGATAATCGGATATGAACAGGGGTTTTTTAGAAGAAACGAGCAACTTCCCGGTAAAGTTCATCACCCGGCATTTCACCAGCTGAACGCCAAACTTCTTTACCGTCTTTGTAAACGATGAAAGTAGGATATGATTCTACATCGTTTTCTTCAGTAAGAGTCTGATATTTATCGACATCAAACTGATAAACGGAAGCCCTGTCTCCAAGTTTTTCTTTCACTTCAGCAACAACAGGCATCATTCTTTGGCAGTGAGGACACCAAGATGCAAAAAATTCTACTAAAACTACTTTGTTGCTGTTGATGATTTCATTGTAATTCATAATCTTGTTGTTTTAATAACATTAGCCGGTGTTATTACCGGTTTCTGTTATTATAACAAACCGATTTCCTATTAGTTCAAAAGAAATCTTAACTTATTTTTTTAATTTTTCTACAGCTTTCTCAAGGGATTCCGTAGGTTCTATAATATTGTAGTCTTTCCAAAAATCTTCGTCCCAATAATTTTCCACGAAGTCAGAGAATATTTTCCTTTTACCGAAAGTTTCGTTGAATTTCAGGTGCTTATCGGGAGAATCTTCCCTGTCCACCATCACCATTTCAGCATTTGAGGTATAGGTGGAAGAGAATAGACGTTTTTTCCAATCACATTTAAACCTCATCTTGGAGTTAATATAATTAATGTAGGATTTCCCGTCAACAGTTTTATAGGTAACAGTTCCCGATACTTCTATAGGTTTGAAATTAAGTCCCAGTGGTTTTTTCTGAAGAATAGAACGAGTCACCTTGTTTTTGTCTTTCATATCCAGTTCGAATTCCGCACGGCTAATGGTAAGATTGTCACCGTCAATATATAATACTCCACTATTGAGAGGATAGGAAAAAGAAACCTTGGGTTTAAAACTGATAACATAGTGCATTTTATTATCAATCATCACCCCGTTTTCCATTTTGAAATCAAAATTATCGATTTCATCGATAGTAAAAAGATGGTCTCCATTTTTTACGGCATCAAGCATAATTGGCATATAAGGACCACCCATAAGTTTAACCGCTAAAGTGTCGGATGATTTAGGGCTAACCAGGCTTCTTCCTTTATTGATACTCACTTTCTCACCACGACTATCGCGGTATTTGTATGGTTTTTTCAGAACGTCAACGATAGCTTCGGAGATATTAATAAAGCGGTTCCCTTTCTGTATTGTTTCTCTATAGAAACCGGAGAAAAGATTGTCATGATCGGAATAATTGTCAGGAATTTTCTTTAGAGCCAATGTTACAATTTCCTTAGGATCGCCACCGAGTACAAGTACTTCCTTTAATACTTTGCCTGAAGGTTCGAGAAGTATTGTCAGGGGATTAGAAATTTCTTGTAGATTTACGTATTGGCTTTGAAATCCGATTTGTTCTACTTTAAGTCCTTTTGTAGTGTCTTTGGTCGGTATTTTCAATGTAAAAAAACCATCTGTATTAGTTACTGTACCGATATTCGTACCGGGAACAGAAACACTGACGTTACCAATCACTTTCTTATTTTTTGTATTCTTAACTGTACCCGAGACTTCAATGACGCTATCAGCGGCCAATGAAGATTGAGGAAGTAAGACATATAATAGTAAAATTAGAATTATATTATAAGTGGTTTTCATAGAGATAATTATACTTTTAAGAATTACAAAGGTAAATAAAAGAATCGGAAAAATAAAACCAGGGAAATCCTGAAGGAAGTCCCTGGCTTTTGAATATATAAAAAGTGGAATCTATTATGTGGAAATAGTAGTTCGAAAAAATTAGGGATATAGATTATGGAATAATTGTGGCGAGTAGTTTCATCGAATTTACTACAGCATCATAACAGTATTGATAGATGTATGGTACAAGACCGAAGAATACGATACCGGCAACACAAAGCCATAACCCTACTTTCTCGCAACGGAAAGTTTTAATAGCTCCAACCTTAGGCTCTTCAGGACTGATCCACATAGCCTTCACAACTAGTAGATAGTAGTAGAGAGATATGATAGTATTTATCAAAGCAACCAAAACGAGCATATACAATGCCCAAGAATTGGTAGAAGTAACAGAAGTGAAGATTAGTATCTTACTGAAAAATCCGGCGAACGGAGGAATACCGGCGAGAGAGAACATTGCCAAAGTCATCGCAAAAGATAACCAAGGGTTGCTCTTGTGGAGTCCGTTGTAATCGTCCATAGAAAGATAGCCGGTGTTTTCCTCGATAGTGTTGATAACGAGGAAGGCACCAAGGTTACTAACTACATAAACGAAAACATAGAAAATCAAAGCTGACAACCCCAGAGCTTCTCCAGCCATGACACCGAGCATAATATAACCGGCCTGTGAGATTGAAGAGAAAGCCATGAACCGTTTCATGTTCTTCTGACGTATCGCAAATAGGTTACCAATTGTGATTGTGAGAATAATCACAGCATACATCATCCATTCCCAAGCGTCGGCATAAACCGCACCGAAACATTGGGTGAATATGATAAAGAATGCGAACGCTGCAGCTCCTTTAGACACTACGGAAAGGAAACTTGTGACAGCAGTTGGCGCTCCTTGATAAACGTCGGCGGTCCAAAGATGGAACGGCACGAGAGATAGTTTGAAACCTATTCCAGCAATCATGAAAGCAAGAGCCACCAGCAGCAGTCCACTCATTTCGCCTTGACTTATTGTAATGGCGAGATCGTTAAAATAAAGAGAGCCGCCTGAAAACGCATAGACAAATGAAAGACCAACCAAAAGAACCGCAGAAGAGAACACCGCTGTCATGATATATTTTATGGCGGCTTCGTTGCTCTCCAATCTTTGTTTATTGAATGCCACAAGCGCAGCCAGAGGAAGAGAAGCTGATTCAAGCCCGATAAGGAATAAAAGGAAGTGACGGGCAGACACCATCAGGTACATACCGAAAACAGTCACAAGAATTAATTCATAGAATTCACCTTTTCTAATAACGGTCTCTTCGCTATTCAGCCATTCTGCAGCTTGAAGGAAAACGATAAATACACCAATATTAAGAATTGCCTTTATAGCGTTTGTCGCTGTGTCGTTTATATACATGCCACCAAATACAAATTCTCCGGAAGCAGGTGTTACCCAAATAGCAATTGTGCCCAGACCAAAGAGAATTGTTGTGAAAGGTGTTAGAATTTTCTTGCCTTTCTCAGATGAGAATGTGTCGAAAAGAAACACAAGGATGAATATACCGAGAATAATCATCTCGGGAATCATATGTCCAAATTGAGAATAAGTCATCGTAAAATCGCTTGTTTTATCTTGTCAAACATTCAATCATTAAAACACACTTGCCTGGAGGGCATTAATAATGGGAGTGAAACTATGGTTGATAGCCTCGTTGATCCAGTTGGGGAAACAACCGATACCTGCAATACAGAGGATCAAAGTGACAGTAGCGAGACGTTCAAACCATGTTGC
Organism: Muribaculaceae bacterium; assembly: GCA_022510425.1. GTDB lineage: Bacteria > Bacteroidota > Bacteroidia > Bacteroidales > Muribaculaceae > Lepagella. The sequence continues at coordinate 253,047 of JAFLTO010000002.1, read as the reverse complement.
ATCGGTCAACGATAGATGATGGTCATCCTGAACAGGACCGAGAAGCAACTTACCCACAACACGAAGGATATAAACTGCTGTAATAACTATAGCGGTGGTCGCACAGATCACGAATATTCTGTGGAATACATCAGAATCCTGGAATGCACCGAAGAAAATAGTCATTTCAGCCACAAAACCGGAGAGACCGGGAAGACCAAGGGAAGCAAAACCGGCTATCATATAACAAACACCCAAATAAGGCATTATTCTCATCAAACCACCCATCTGGCGAATGTCACGAGTGTGTGTTCTTCCATAGATCATACCGATAAGAGCAAAGAAGAGAGCTGTCATCAAACCATGAGAGAGCATCTGCATAATAGCACCGGTCATTGCCGTGGCATTAAGCATCAAGATCGCGAAGAGCACCATGCCGCAGTGTGACACTGAAGAATAAGCGTTGATGTATTTAAGGTCGGTTTGTACGCAAGCAGAGAATGCACCATATACGATACTAATACCCGTGAGTATGATAAATATCCAGGCAAGTTCGTTGGCAGCTTGAGGCAAAAGGAAGATTGCGATACGGAAGCAACCATAGCCTCCAAGTTTCATAAGTACTCCTGCGTGAAGCATTGAAACTGCCGTTGGTGCACTTGCGTGACCGTCGGGGCTCCAGGTGTGGAACGGGAACATAGCACCCAACACACCGAACCCAACAAAAGTGAAACAAAACAGCATGTATTGCCAATTAGGATCGATGGCTGCATTATGAGAAATCTCAAGAATATTCCAGGTAAGCTGACCACCTTCAGGAGCGCTATGCCAGAAAATACCAAGCAACCCGAGCATCAGGAATGCAGAACCACCCATTAGCATAAGGGTAAGTTTCATTGCAGAGTATTCTTTTCTGCCGGTTCCCCACACACCGATAAGGAGATACATCGGAATAAGCGCCACTTCATAGAACATGAACATCGTGAAGATGTCAATAGAGATGAAGAATCCGAATACACCTGTGCTAAGCAAAGCATACCAGAGGAAGAAATTCTTGGGCAACGGGTTAATTTTCCATGATGCGAAAGTACCAGCGAAAACGATGATTGCAGAGAGGAGAATCATCAGAACGGAGATACCATCTACACCTACAGCCAGATGAATATTAAGTGGAGCATACCACATCCAGCTACCCGTGAAAAGCATTTCATCTGTGACGCCCATTTCCCTTAGGCGAAGGAAATCACAACAAAGCCAGATAGCCAGGGCCAACAAAACAGTGGAACAAACCACCATGACAGCACGTATAGCTTTCATACCGCTGTTTTGGCAAAGGCCCAATCCCGCCATCATAGCGATTGGGATAACCACGAACCAAATTAATATATTGTCAAACATGATGTTGAGTTAGTTGTTGTCGTTGTTGTTTTATTGTTGTTGGGTTGTTATGAGTATATTTAAGCGAAGCAGAGCCAAGCTATACCGGCGAGCACAATAGCACCGGTGATATACCATCCTACATAACTTTGTACTTCTCCACTCTGCATTCCTCTGATTCTAAATGAAACACTTTGAGTGACCTTCGCGAAACCATCCATAGTGGCATCTATCACATGACGGTCGAACCATGCAATGCTCTTACAGATGATATTGAAGATAATCTTATGAGTGATGAACATATAGATTTCATCCCAGTAGAATCTTCTGTTAGCAGCTTTCCAAAAGGCTGGCCAAGCATTCTTGAACTGAGCGGGGAGATTGTTCGGTTTCATATACATCAGGGCTGCAAGACCGATTCCGACACAAGCCACGATCAAACTTGTACAGGCCACTGGTGCTTCGATATGGATATGATAAGGTTCTCCGTTCCAAGTTACGAATTCACCGAACTGAATCCATCCTGCACAGATAGATACAGCGGCAAGAATAATCAAAGGCAGTGACATCTGCCAAGGGCCGTCATGAGGTTTGTGTTCTTTATAATGAGGATTCTCTTGCCCCCAGAAAACGAGGAAATAAAGACGGAACATATAGAAGGCGGTGAGACCTGCCACCATAGTCATCCAGGCTCCCCAGAACCAATGACGGTTGAACATAGCAGCCAACATCTCGTCTTTCGAGAAGAAACCTGCAAATGGCCAGATACCTGCAATAGCAAGACACCCGATAAGAAAAGTCCAATGAGTAATAGGCATATATTTTCTCAAACCACCCATTGCTGTGTATTCATTGCTGTGTACAGCATGGATGAGAGCGCCGGCTCCAAGGAACAGGAGGGCTTTAAACATAGCATGTGTAAAGAGGTGGAACATACCTGCCATGTAACCTAATCCAGAATAATGAACTCCCTCAATCGGTTGATCGTAAGCAACGCCGAGAGACACCATCATAAAGGCAATCTGAGAGATTGTTGAGAATGCAAGAATTCTCTTAATGTCAGTTTGAGCACAAGCTACCATAGCGGCATAGAAAGCCGTGATTGCACCCACACAGCAAATGAAAGTGAGAGAAGTGTCTACCACGCAATAAAGCGGGAACATTCTTGCTACAAGATACACACCTGCCACAACCATTGTAGCGGCGTGTATAAGAGCAGATACGGGAGTTGGACCTTCCATTGCATCCGGCAGCCAGATATGTAAAGGCATCATTGCTGACTTACCCATACCACCGGTGAATATAAGCACCATAGCAACAGTCAATACTGAAGCACCCATATATGTGGCACCACCTGTGGTTCCTAATACCAATTCAGGATTCTGAGTGAGTTCGATGAAATTGAAAGTATCAGTATAGTATGAAAGCAAGAGGATACCGATAAGGAAACCGAGGTCGGCGAACCTTGTAACGATAAAAGCTTTCTTTGATGCTGATACAGCACTTGGAAGTTTGTAGAAGAAACCAATGAGAAGGTAGGATGAAACACCCACAAGCTCCCAGAAAATATACATCTGGAAAATATTGGTAGCCACAACAAGTCCGAGCATCGAGAAAGTGAAGAGAGAAAGGAACGCATAATATCTTTGGAAACCATGTTCTCCTTCCATATATCCCCAGCTGTAAAGGTGAACCATGAATGAAATTGTCGTGATCACCACCAGCATCAACGCAGATATAGGATCCAAAAGGAAACCGAGTTTCACTACCAATGTTTGAGTAAATGCAAGCCAAGTGACATCAAACACTTGATATTGCTGCCGCACACCCTCAAAAATAAATGCCGGGTCACCGCTGAAATAATAAGTGCAGGCCACTATATAGGCAAGCACTGCAGTGGTACCCAACATAGCTATGCCAATAAATCCTGCCACCTTATGCGACATCTTCATTCCCAACAAACCTAAAAGCAGGAATGTGAAAAGAGGAAACGCAAGGATTAGAATAGGAATAGTTGCCTCCATATCTTAAAATCTCATTTGTTTAACTTCATTGATGTCGGTGTTGCCCACCGCACGATAGATATTTATAATAATTGCGATAGCAATAGCTGTTTCAGCAGCTGCAAGTGCCACAGCGAAAAGAGTGAAGATCATACCTTCCATGCTGCCCGGGAAAAGGTAACGATTGAAGATCACGAAATTCAAGTCAGCGCTGTTGAGCATCAGCTCAAGAGATATCAATATTGCTATAAGGTTTTTTCTCGTCATAAAACCATAGATGCCGCATACGAACATAATAACGCTGGGCACCAGATACCATAACATACTTAAATCCATAATGCTTAAACTTCTTTACGAGCGATAGTGACACCGCCTATTATACATGCCAAGAGAAGCACACTTATAGCTTCAAAAGGAAGGAGATATTGGAATCTTTCGCCACCGGTGAAAGCCACACCAATATCATGCATCGTAATAGTGTTGCTTGCAGCCAGACATTGTTCCAAAGAAAGACCGTGGATCAACGGCATGTAGAAAATTGCGAAAATTAATAGAATAAGAGATGCAGCCGCGACGAGGAATCCCCATAGTTTACGATGTCTCTTACCAGCTGCGTCTTGCTCGTTGGGCTTATTTGTAAGCAAAATTGCGAAAACAAACAGCACCATAATACCTCCGGCATAAACGGCGATTTGCACTGCACCGAGGAACTGATATCCCATCTGAAAATAGAAAATAGCAGTGCCCAGAAGCACAAACAAGAGATAAGTGGCTGCTCTAAGTATCTTTTTTGCGGTGACAGCCTTAATAGAAAAAATTAAAAGGCAAATTGCGACGCAAAAATATAGAACTATATTACCTACAGAATCCATTATGTTAAGTTAGTTGTTTTTCTCTGGTTAGTTCAACCTGTCAGTGGTTGATGGAATGGGTTAGTTTTTGTCCTCCGACTGAGGGGTCTCTCCGAGATTATTTGTAGGAGGTTGTTTATCCTGATTGTCTCCGAGACTCTTTTTGTCTTCAGCAGAAGGAGTTGGAGTTGATGAAGAATCAGGTTTTTGTTTTTCAACGGAATTAGAAGTATCAGCAGAAGCTCCTGCAGCAGCTGCGGCTTCTCTTTCGGCTTTTATCTTAGCTGCCTTGGCAAGAGCCTCAGCTTTAATCTTAGCCAATTTTTCCGGATCAATAGCCGGTTTTGGAGGAGTTGCCGGCTCGTCTTTAGGTTCAGGACGATAATTCAACTGTTTCACCAAAGAGTTTCTCGTGAAAGTGGCTTGTTCGAAATCGTTAGAAAACTCCAGAGCATCCTGGGGGCATGTCGTGACACAAAGCATACAGAAAGTGCAGCTACCCAGGTCGTACATATATTTATCAAGTTTTCTTTTCTTTTTGCCATCCGGAAGGTCAACCATTTTAGTGGTAAGCTGTATGGTGCCGTTAGGACAGTTCATCTGGCAAATACCACAACCGATACATTTGTGTCTACCTTCCTTGTCATAAATCAGTGTCAGCTCAGCCCTAAACCTGTCAGCAATCTGCAATGTGGCACGATTTTCGGGGTACTGCTCAGTGATTTTTGGAGTCACGAGTTCTTTTCCGGTCACCACCATTCCGTCTACAAGGCTTTTAAGACCTTTGGCGGCTTCCGTGAAATATTCCTTTATGCTACCCATTAATTGGTTTGGTTGTTATTGTTGTTATTGTTTTTATAGCTTTAAAAGCTATTATTATTTTATCTTTCAGTTTGGCCGCCGAGAATATCAAGCAATTCAGTGGTGATTGCCTGCTGACGGAGTTTGTTATATTCAAGTTGCAATTCTTCAAGAAGTTTCTTTGCGTTATCGTTAGCACTTTGCATGGCCATCACTCTGGCGGCCTGTTCAGAAGCACGATTTTCTATGGTGATTTCCTGCATGGTGGAAAGCACAAACATAGGAAGCACCTCATTGAAGATACTGTCGGGATCTGGTTCAAAAAGATAGAACTTATTATCATCTTTCTTATCTTGCAATCCTTCAGATTTTACAACAGGACTTACCGGGAAAAGAGTTTCGGTTTGTGGTCTCTGTTTGCTCATAGAAATGAAACGCATATACACAGTCTGGACTAAATCATAAGTTCCATCTTGGAATTTTTCTTTTAGTCCGTTTGTGAAATCGTTGACCGTTTCGGCCGGCATTTTAGAATCCACACCTTCTCCGGGGTGTTCAATTTTTACCCAAGGCAGATCCAATTTCTTGGCAGCATTGGCAATTTTTTTACCCACAGGAATAACAGTGATTTCAACATTAGCATGTTGTTCACGTATCATTCTCAACTGAGTAAGCAGATATTTGAAAATATTAATATTATAGGCACCGCAAAGACCGTCGTCGCTACCAAACACCACGATGGAGGCTTTTTTAACATCTCTCTTTGTTATAAGAGGGGAATCAAACTCCAGGCCTGTGGCAAGCAGGTGAGCCATAATGGAGTCTACCTGTTGCCGGAAAGGCAGTAGGCGCTTGAGCTCCATTTCATTTTTATGGACCTTAGCGGAAGATATCATCTTCATAGCCCCGGTGATCTTCTCACTGGAGGAAACTGAACCAATTCTTAATCTTAACGCTTTGAGCGTAGCCATTTAATAAAGTTTGAAGTTCAAAGATTATAGTTTAAACTTACTTATATCTTGCAGAGATTTCAGCAGCACTCTCTTTAAGTTTCTGCTCTACTTCATCATTAAGGATGCCTTTTTTCAAAGTTTCGAGCACCTCGGGATGTTTAGCCTTAAGCAATTGTATAAACAAGCCTTCGAATTCCTTCACTTTATCAAGAGGCACATTTTCGAGAAGGCCGTTAACCCCACAATATATTACAGCGATTTCGTTTTCTACGGGCCATGGCTGATATTGAGGTTGGATAAGAAGCTGTTGGTTCTTACGACCACGGTCAATTACCTTAGCAGTAACAGGGTCGATATCTCCACCGAATTTGGTGAATGCCTCAAGTTCGCGGAACTGAGCCTGTGCAATTTTAAGAGTACCGGCCACTTTTTTCATCGCCTTGATCTGTGCGTTACCACCCACACGGGAAACTGATATACCAACGTTGATCGCGGGACGGATACCTTGGTTAAACAGACTTGTCTCAAGGAAGATCTGGCCGTCGGTGATTGAGATAACGTTAGTTGGAATATAAGCTGACACGTCGCCCGCTTGTGTTTCGATGATTGGAAGAGCAGTTAGCGAACCGCCACCTTTCACTATAGGCTTAAGCACCTCCGGGAGGTCGTTCATATTTGAAGCCACTTCTTGATTGTCGATTATTTTAGCCGCACGTTCAAGAAGACGTGAATGGAGATAGAAAATATCACCGGGATATGCTTCACGACCTGAAGGACGTTTAAGGATAAGAGAAATTTCACGATAAGCAACCGCCTGCTTAGATAGGTCGTCGTAAACAATCAGGGCATCCCTGCCCGTGTCACGGAAATATTCACCGATAGCAACGCCGGCAAACGGGCTGTAATATCTCATAGAAGCGGAATCTGAAGCACTTGCTGCCACTACTACAGTGTATTCCATAGCCCCATATTTCTCAAGTGTATGAACCAAAGATGCGATGGTGGAACCTTTCTGTCCGATAGCCACATAGATACAATACACAGGTTTACCGTCAAGATAATTTTGACGTTGGTTGATTATAGTATCAATTGCTATCGCAGTTTTACCGATCTGGCGGTCGCCGATGATAAGCTCACGTTGTCCGCGGCCGATTGGGATCATAGCGTCGACAGCTTTTATACCTGTTTGCAGAGGTTGGTTAACGGGTTGACGGAAAATAACTCCCGGCGCCTTTCTTTCGAGAGGCATATTTATAAGTTTACCTTCGATGGGTCCTTTACCGTCGATAGGTTCGCCAAGGATATTAATAACACGCCCAAGTAGCCCTTCACCAACAGGGATTGAGGCGATTTCCCCGGTTCGTTTCACCGACATGTTTTCAGTGACATCGTTAACATTATTGAGCAACACAACGCCCACGTTGCTTTCCTCAAGGTTGAGAGCCACCCCTTTCACGCCGTTTTCAAACTCCACGAGTTCATTGGAACGAACGTTTTCGAGCCCATATACATGGGCAACACCGTCACCCACTTCAAGCACGGTGCCTTTTTCCTCGAATTTAGCTTTCGAGGAAACGTTCTCAAGTTGTTTCTTTAATATATCAGATATTTCACTGGGATTTAGCATCACTTATCTTAACTTAAAAGTGTTTGACGTAGTTGTTCAAGTTCATGGCTCAAAGATGCGTCCATTCTGACAGAATCCACATCTATGACAAACCCTCCGATCAACGAGGGATCCACTGCTTCCGAAAATTCGAGCTGAGAATCTTTAAAAGCATCAGTGACGAGTTGTCTGAGCTTTTTCATCCTTGATTCGTCAAGTTTTGAAGCTGTGGTGATCTTAGCCTGGGAAATATGATTTTCCTTACGATAAATATCACGATAGGCCAACATCATGGCTTGTGCAAACTCCACCCTTTTCTGGGAGATTATAAGTTTAACAAACTGATCAAAAATCTCGTCTTTCTCACCGGCGGCCGAGAGGAGTAAATTTTCTTTATCGGCGTCGCTGATAAAAGGATTAGAAAGCACCTTTTGCAAATCAGGATTTTCCCTAAAAGATTCAATCACCTGTTTTGAGAGGTCATAAATTCTTTTAGTCTCACCTTTTTCCAAGGCAAATTTATAAAGCGCCTTAGCGTATCTGCGTGGTATAAGCCCGTTGTCCATCAGTTGCTCTGTATTTCGTCAAGCATTTTATCCACCAAAGCGTGGTGACTCTTATCATCGGAAAGATTACCTCTCACCATTTTTTCGGCAATGTCGAGAGAGAACTTACTCACCTCATTACGAAATTGGAGTTCAGCCTCTTTACGTTGTTGTTCGATAGATACACGTGCAGCATCCATCACCTTCTTGGCTTCATCGGAAGCTTCTTTTCTTGCTTCTTCAATAAGCTGTGTTTTCATTCTTGCAGCTTCTCTCAACATTTCAGCCTGTTGCTGCTGGGCCTCGTCCATATATTTTTGAGCGGCGGCTTTCGCATTGTCGAGCTGTTCCTTTGCTTCACGGGCATATTCCACTCCCTTATCGATTGTGTCGGCCCTTTGGTCCATATTTTTAAGAATCACGGGCCATCCCCATATGGCAAGCACCACAAAGAGAATGATGAAGGATATGAACATCCAGAAAATTAACCCGAAATCAGGAGTGAATAGTTCCATGTTGTTTGGTTTAAATGTTGAATTAGGCTTTGTAGTTTAGTAATACAGAAACTTATAAGTCTATTAGTTTATAGATTAAAGTCTCTAATATGAAAAACGTAAGATTAGATGAATAGAGCGAGTGCTGACACGATAACGGCGAAGAGTGCCACACCTTCAATAAGAGCCGCGATTACAATCATGTTTGAACGAATGTCACCGGCAACTTCCGGTTGGCGAGCGATAGCTTCCATAGCGCTGCTACCGATATTACCGATACCGATACCTGCACCAATTGCTGCGATACCTGCACCGAGAGCTGCTCCCAATGCACCAAGAGCTGTGTCTGCTGCTAAAATCATAGATAACATAGTGTATAGATGTTAAGTTGTTATTGTTTTTATCCTTATTGTTGTTTTTAGCTGTATTAGCTATTTTATGTGATGTTTAAGTTGTTTCTACTTTTACGTCAGAGGTTTCTGATATTTGAGATTCCAGTTCATGGTTTTCATTTTCCGCCTTGTGAGCTTCGTGTCCATGACCTTTGTCTGTACTCATAGAGATAAAGATTGTGGCAAGGAGAGTGAACACATATGCCTGGATGAAACTCACCAATACATCGAGGCAAAGCATAAATATAGAGAAGAGAACAGAAATAAATACTGAGCCTCCTGCGGCAATTGCACCAAACGCTGCGAAAATGAAAATCAGTAAAGTCAAAGTAATGACAATCATATGGCCACCCATCATATTGGCGAATAGACGAACACATAATGCAGCCGGTTTTGTAAAGATGCCGAAGATTTCAATGAATTGCATGATTGGAATCGGGAACTTGAGGAAAAGAGGTACATCAGGCCAGAAAATTTCCTTCCAATAATGTTTGGAACCCATCACGTTAGTAATGATGAACACAAGCACTGCCAACACCAATGTAATTGCAATATTACCTGTTAGGTTTGCACCACCGGGGAAAATCACGATCAACCCTACTAAATTCATCACAAGTATAAAGAAGAAGCAAGTGAGTAGGAAAGGGGCATATTTACGTGCTCGGTCGTGCAAAGTAGATTTTATTACCCCTGTGTAAATAAAATCAATAAGCATCTCCATGAATCCTACACCTTTTCGAGGTGCTTTCATACCTTTTCGTGCATAGAACCAAACGACCGACATCACCATAGCAGTTACGATTACGGCAGCTATAAGAAGCGCGAGCACGTTTTTTGTTATAGAAATATCGTGAGGTTTGTATTCACGGTAGTAAACTTCATTAAATCCTGCGTATCCACCGATAATAGCTTCAGCTTTGTCAACGTCTCCCTGTATTTGCGGATTATTCTTAGCTTCTGCTTTTACTCGAGCTTCCTCTTCAGGAGAAAGAGGGAAAATTTGAACTACTTTATTCTTGTGTTTACTTACATGAGCAAGGATAAATTGATAGGTTTTGCCATTTTTTTCAATAGTTACTATTCTTGGTTCGGCAACCAATTCCTCCTCACCGGTTTTCTCATTGGTGATTCTAACATATTCCTGTAGTTTATGTGAAGAGAAGCTTATCCATGTGCCGTCTTCAGCTCTGACTATAACCGGGAGAGGAATACGATAGACATGACTGAAAGGTACTTCCCATCCATAACCGTCGCCCAGGTGATGGAAAATAATTTCTTTCACATTGACCTGTCCGTCTTCACTGTCGGAAGAAGCATAGGAATGCATTGGCATCAAAGAAGCCACCAATGCTATCAAAACAAATATTTTATACCTCAATAAACGCATACAGAAATCTTGTTCATATCTATATCAGCGAGTCCACCCTTGATATCCACTTTGGTTTCGAGGCCCCCGTTTGAGAATTTTACCTCACCGGGTTTTAGCACAGAAATCAAAGATGCGTGATTTTTGAGCACCGTGAATTTACCGGACACACCGGGAAGAGTGACGGAATCCACCTCTCCACTATAAGCAATCTCGCTCGGTGATATTATTTCAAGTTTCATTAGTTAGTTCTCAGTTGTGGATGATATTAACGTTTTGATAAACAATAACATCGATAAAAACTTTAAAACAGACAATTTAATTAACCTCAGCAAGCATCTTCTTACCTTTAGCAATAGCCTCGTCGATAGTGCCGACATTAAGGAAAGCCTGTTCGGGATAATCGTCTACCTCTCCTGAGAGAATCATTTTGAAGCCCCGGATTGTTTCTGCCAGAGGCACCATCACACCCGGAAGACCGGTGAACTGTTCAGCCACATGGAAGGGTTGAGATAGGAATCTTTGCGCCCTTCTTGCACGAGCCACCACAAGTTTATCTGCATCAGAAAGTTCGTCAACACCAAGGATCGCGATAATATCCTGTAATTCGTTATATTTCTGGAGGAGTTGTTTAACGGCCTGCGCAGTATTATAATGATCTTCACCGATTATATTCGGATCAAGGATACGTGATGTAGAGTCGAGAGGGTCAACAGCAGGGTAAATACCGAGCTCAGCAATCTTACGGCTCAATACAGTTGTAGCGTCAAGGAAGTTAAAGGTAGTTGCGGGAGCCGGGTCAGTCAAGTCGTCCGCCGGCACATATATAGCCTGAACGGAAGTGATACTACCTTGCTTAGTAGAAGTGATACGTTCCTGAAGCATACCCATTTCAGAGGCAAGCGTAGGTTGGTAACCTACAGCCGAAGGCATACGGCCGAGAAGAGCCGACACCTCGGAACCGGCCTGGGTGAAACGGAATATATTGTCGATGAAAAGAAGTATATCTTGTCCTCCGCCATCGCCATCACGGAATTGTTCAGCTACTGTCAATCCGGAAAGTGCCACTCTAAGACGGGCCCCCGGTGGTTCATTCATCTGTCCGAACACAAGAGTGGCTTGGGAATTGTTCACCTCTTTCATATCGACATCCGCGAGGTTCCATTCCCCTTTTTCCATTCCTTCCTTAAATTTATCGCCATATTTCATAACACCGGACTCAATCATTTCACGGAGTAGGTCGTTACCCTCTCTGGTACGTTCGCCCACACCTGTAAACACAGAGAAACCATTATGACCTTTAGCGATATTATTGATTAGCTCCATAATGAGCACGGTTTTCCCTACACCGGCTCCACCGAAAAGACCAATCTTACCACCTTTGGAGTAAGGTTCCAGCAGGTCGATCACCTTAATACCGGTAAACAGGACTTCTGTAGAAATTGCCAAGTCTTCAAAACCGGGAGCGGGCTGGTGAATTGGACGAAGATGATCACGGTTCAACTCAGCGAGGTGGTCGATAGGTTCGCCCACTACATTCAAAAGACGACCTTTTACCTGGTTACCCGTAGGCACAGCGATAGGACGTCCGAGGTCTTCCACCTCGACGCCACGACGCAAGCCGTCGGTACTTTCCATTGCCACACATCTCACAGTGTCTTCTCCGATGTGTTGTTCAACTTCCAAGATCAATTCTTCTCCGTTATCACGTTTAACTCTCAAAGCGTTGTAGATAGGTGGTACATTAGTTTTTCCACCTTCGAACGAAACGTCGATAACCGGACCGATAACCTGGGTAACTTTTCCTATGTTGGCGCTCATTGTATATTGAGTTGTTGTTGGTGTTTTTATTGTTGATATTGTTGTTACTGAGGGTGTTATTTTAGAAATGCCATCCTAATGCTACAAATATAGCCATTAAAATTAAATTGGCAAGAGAAAGAGGCATCAAATATTTCCACTCGAAAGAGAGCATCTGGTCGATTCTGACACGCGGGAAGGTCCATTTGAACCAAATTATGATGTAAGAAACGAAGAAGCTCTTCAGCACGAACCATACTATTGACGGTATTACGTCCATGGCATGGTTAAAACCATCCCAACCGGGAACGTGGAGAGGCATCCAACCCCCAAGGAACATCAAAGATGCGATACCGGAAACAATGAAGAGGTTCAGGTATTCAGCAAGGTAGAAGAACCCGAAATGGATACCTGAATATTCGGTATGATAACCGGCGGTGAGCTCATGTTCCGCTTCAGGAAGGTCGAAAGGACCACGGTTTGTCTCAGCTGTGGCGGCCACGATGTAAATCAAAAATGCGATAATTGCAGGAATGTGTCCTCTGAAGAGAAACCATGCCTTATCTTGTTGCCATACGAGTTCATTGATATTCATAGTCCCGGCAAAGACAATAATAGTCATTATAGCGAGTCCGAGAGAAATCTCATAGCTAACCATCTGAGCACCGCTTCGCATCGCACCGATCAGGGTGTATTTATTGTTGGAAGACCAACCGGCCAGGAGGATACCCAGCACCCCGACTGAAGAAACAGCCAGGATAAAGAAAATACCGATATTATAATCAATTATCTGCAGACCACGACCCCATGGAAGACAAGCCAACATCACTACAGAAGATGTAATGACGAGATAGGGGGCAAGTTTGAAGAGGAAACGGTCAGTGTCTTTAAGGCAGATAAGCTCTTTAACAAGAATCTTGAACATATCTGCGAACACCTGAAGGATACCCCATTTACCTACACGCATCGGGCCGAGACGGCACTGGAACCAGGCACAAAGTTTTCTTTCATAGAGGATATAAAACAGAGCCAACACTGTGTAGGTGAGCAGCACGAGCACCGCAATAATCACACATTCAATAATAACAGCGAGCCAGTCGGGCAGGAAGCTCACCAGCCAGTTATTGAAATCTGCGGTCCATATTCCAAAATTATACATATCTGTTTTTAAAGTTTAAAGTTTAAAGTTTAAAGTGGAAAGTATCAATAAAATAGAATGTCACTCTCATCACTTTTCTCTCATAAAATACTTTCTGAACAATAACTTTTTCACTTTTATTTATCTGTCGATATCGGGTATTACAAAATCGAGAGCTGCTCCGATAGTAATAAGGTCGGCAATCATATAACCGGTACAAGTCAGGTTCATGACACCTACAAGGTTGAAGCAAGGGCTCTGGAAGTGTACACGGAAAGGAGTCTTGTCGCCTGTGGACTCGATATATACACCGAATGTACCTCGGCTTGCTTCCACCTGTTGATACCAGTTGCCGGCAGGCAGTTTGATAATCTTCGGTATCTGAGCACGAATCTCTCCTTCAGGTATATTGTCGACCAATTGAGCCAGAATCTTACAACTTTGTTCGATTTCTTTCATTCTGACCATATATCTGGCGTAAGAGTCGCAACCGGTTTCGAGCACTTCTTCGAAATCCAGTTCGGCATAAACAGCGTATGGATGTTTCTTACGACAGTCACAACTCCAGTTTGACCCTCTGCCGCTGGGGCCTGTGATAGCGTAGTTGATGGCATCTTCTTTTGAGAGATGTCCCACATTCTTTAGACGGTTCTTTGCTATAAGATTGTTACTGAATACTTTATGATATTCTTTCAACCTATCGGGCATTATGCGGATCAATTCCTTTACATCTTTTTGAAAATCGGGATGAAGGTCTGCAATCACACCTCCGATTACATTATAGTTCATTGACATACGTGCCCCGCATGTTTTCTCGAAGATGTCGAGCACCATTTCACGTTCACGGAAACCGTAGAAGAATGCTGTCGTAGCACCAAGGTCCATAGCGGTACATCCGAAAGAAAGAAGGTGGCTGGAGATACGCATGAGCTCATCCATCATAGTACGGATTACTTGTGCTCTTCTCGGTACTTCCACCCCCATAGCCTTTTCAATGCACATACAGAGACAATGGCGGTTCTGATGAGCCGACATATAGTCCATTCTGTCTGTGAAATGAAGAATCTGCGGATAAGTGAGATTCTCGCTGAGTTTTTCGATTCCGCGGTGAATATATCCGGAAACTACATCGACCTTCTTTACGGTCTCACCATCAACAGAGGCACGGAAACGCATAACTCCGTGTGTCGACGGGTGTTGTGGGCCGATATTAACTACATATTCATCTTCTTCGAACACCTTTCCCGGCACTTTTTTGACCTTGCCGTCTTTATCTTCTACGTAACTTACAGTATCGTCTTCGTTTTTTTCGTCATCCTTTGGGATTGGATTCAATTCCGGATTCGCATCATAATCCTTACGAAGGGGATGACCTTTCCAATCATTACGCAGGAAGAACCGACGCATGTCGGGATGGTTGATGAATTTTATTCCATAAAAATCGTATACTTCCCTTTCTTGGAAGTTGGCCACTTTCCAAAGGTCAGTTACACTATGAATCATCGGGTCTTTACGGTCGGAAACAGAAACCTTAACCGAAATAACCTCCCAATTTCTTGAAGTAGATGTGAGATAATAAACTACACCGAGGCTTTCTACCCAATCCATACCCACCACAGCGGTGAGTACATCGAATTCGAGACCCGGCGTTTCTTTTAAAGCTTTGGCAAACGGATACCAATCCTTCTCTTGGGCAACAGTGACGAGAAGTGTTTCGCCCTCGGAAAATTGGGCATCAGGATATATCTCAAGTATTTTATTTTTTATATCGCTCATGATGTTTCCCATGGTTTAATGTTTAACCCATACGGCCTTCGTTTTCAGGATGTTCTTTGAAGAATTCTTGTATTTTTTCTTTACGGTTAACTCCTCCGAAGAATTTCTGGACTTTAATTTTTCTTTGTAACTGCATAAGACCGTAGAACATAGCTTCGGGACGAGGCGGGCATCCTGGAATGAAAACGTCGACAGGTAAGATCTGGTCAACTCCTGTAACGACGCAATAAGAATTTTTGAAAGGACCTCCTGAGACAGCACAACCGCCACAAGCGATGACATATTTGGGTTCGGCAAGCTGTTCATAAAGACGTCGAAGCACCGGAGCCATTTTATGTACGATAGTGCCTTGCACCATAATATAGTCGGCCTGTCGAGGGGAATTACGAGCAACCTCGAAACCGAAACGTGCCATATCGTAGCGAGCGGCACCCAGGCTCATAAATTCTATTGCGCAGCAACTTGTACCGAAACAAAGTGGCCAAAGAGAGTTAGACAGACCCCAGTTGATTAACTGGTCAAATTTACCCACCATAACGCTGGCTCCTGTAGCATTCAACTCCTCGACAAGCTTATCGATATATTCATTGTCTTTGAAGTCTTCATGCTTCATGCTTTTAATTTTCACGTCCATTTCAACGCTCCTTTCCTCCAGGCATAAGCCAGGCCTAAAATAAGTATAAACATAAATATGCCGATACAAAGTAGACCTTGTGGTCCAAGTCCTTTCATCACGACCGACCAGGGATATAGGAATACAGTTTCAACATCGAAAATAAGGAAAAGAATGGCGAAGATGTAGTATCCGGCTTTGAATTGGATCATAGATTCGCCACGCGTTGGCACACCGCATTCATAAGGTTCGGCTTTCCAAACAGAGAAAGAGCGAGGAGAAATAAGTCTCGCGATTAAAAGCGCCGCAAACACCAATCCTAAACCGGTAAGGATGGCTGTAATTGAAAGCGGACCATTGCCAATCTCCAGCAATAGATTCATAAAAATCTAAATGTTAGTTAGTTAGTCTTATAGTTTCATGGTAGGAGCCTACTTGTAGGCAACAATACCTTGCAAAGTTAACTTTTTTTTTCAAAAGATAAAATTAAGTTGAAATTTTTATTGGTGTTGCCCGGTAGAATTAGGAGTTTAAGGCTCCGGTAAAACTTGGAAACCTTTAAGAAGGCTCCCTTAAGAATTGAATCTTTGGGAGCCTTTTATCACATAAATAATTATCACTGAAGTGAGAAATGTGTATAAGTTTACCAAATAGAGGAAAGGCGGCGATATGAAATTTCATCAACACCGGAAATTCTATCGTAGACTTCAGTCGGGAATACCAGACAAGTAATAGCTGTTTTACCATCTGCACTCAACAATTCCACAGAAGAGTTATCCACATAAAAATGTAATTCCAGTTTTTCTTCATTTATATCATAGGGGGCTGAAATACCGGGTAATGAGAAGGAACCGTTGAAGGAAGTGGCACCCGATGATGAATTCCTGCTTATCACGATATTTTGAGCTCCGGGATTTACATTGACTGTTATAAATTCACCTTTGCCATTGCCTACTGTAAAAGTGGATTTTTCAGAAGGTTGAAGATTAACTACCATCTCATAGGCATCTCCACCTTCACATATTCCATTGACAGCTTGGGTCCAATCACCGGCTATTCCGTCAATTTCCTTTACAACTGAAGAAGATAGAACCGGTGAGCCGTTCATATCAACGAGTTCAAGTTTGCGAGGTAATGTCATAGCGGAACGCCATGGGTTGCATGGTACATTACCGGCGTAATTCCAGTTGTTCATCCAACCGATATAGATATTTCTGCCATCGGGAGTGTTACTCCAAGTGACACCTGCATAATTATCAGAACCTGAATCAAGCCAAAGAGGATATTCGAGATCATCGGCTACGAAATTTGTTCCGTCAAAATCACCAACGAAATAAGAAGTACCAGATCCACCCGTGGGGCCACCAGGATTAAGGCTAACAATCAAGACCCATTTTTCACCTCCGTTATAAGGCACTTTGATTAAATCGGGACATTCCCATTGGCCTTTATTCATTCTACCATTTTGGGTGCGGAATTCAGAAAGTTTGGTCCAATTTTTCAGATTGGAAGAGGCCCAGAAATCGATAGAACAATCCCATCCCTTTGCAAGAGCCATTATATATTTACCGGATTCAGCGTGATAGAATACCTTCGGATCACGGAAGTCGGGCATATCAGTGTTGGGTATAATAGGATTACCCTCATATTGGGTGTAAGTCACACCTCCGTCAAGACTGTAGGCAAGACATTGCTGCTGATGTTCTCCACTTGCAGTGTAGAAAGCCAATATGGCGCCATTACCGAATCCTGCCACATTGTCTTTATCATAAATCGCACTTCCCGAGAAGATATCGCCATATTGATTCGGTGTCATAGCCACGGCTTTCTCCTGCCAATGAATAAGGTCGGTAGAAACTGCGTGTCCCCAGCTCATATTGCCCCAATCGTTTCCTCGAGGATTGTATTGATAATAGAGATGCCAGACACCGTCAGCATACACCATTCCGTTAGGATCATTCATCCAGTTTGCGGCAGGTGTAAAATGTATCTGAGGACGATACTGTTCGTCGCGAGCGCCTATCACCGGAGAATTGTCCTCGCCATTATCAGATTCCTCAGTATTGTCTGGCAATGGAATCACATCAGAGAACTTGTCATCACTACAGGAGGCTGCGAGAAGGAGAGCCCCTGCAAACAAAATAGATTTATTAAATTTCATAGCATCAAAAATTTTAATTTTGGGCTTCCGTCGAAATTCACATCCCGACGGAAGAGAAAAAAGATTATTTTACCTGGTTTTTAGATATTCGAGAGAATTCTTGGCCAAAGTGAGAACATTAGACTGATAGATGTTATTCTTTGGATAAGCGGAGATATCCTTAGAGCCGTCCTCATTCTTCATTGAGAACTCACACCCCCCGTTGCCTATGCAAAGTATAGTCCCCTTGAACTCAGTGTTGCCTTGTTGTGCTTCCCAAACATTAAGCTGTGATACCCAATCAATCTGTGAATCCCAAGTACCCAAAGGAATTATACCATAGGTGTTCACGATTTCATTGTAGCATGCTTCCTCTTGATTCCCGATTCCCGTGAGCACGGAAGGAAGATTAAAGAAGAGACAGTTGTGGTCTTCAGTCCACCCCGGGCCTTTGAACTTGATGAGTTTTGTACGGTCGGTGGTTTCATAATCGAGACCGCGGAAAATAGGATGAGAAGAAGCATCCTTTTTAAAGTTACTACCGGGATGAAGTTCCACTGCCATAGCCCAAGTGTCTCCATTCCAGCCACCTATACCGGCACCTATGCTTCTGTCGTTGTTTTTCAGTAATTCCATATCCAAGCGGCCAATCGCACCCACGTAAACAGTTGCATGGCTCCAAAGCAAGAGACTACCACCGTTGGTGTACCATTCTTTGATTGACGGAGTGGCAGCTTCCACAACTTCAGGCATAGTAAATACTACATCTTCACCCACATCCTCAAGGTCTCTTAACCAGAACAATACTCTGTAAGGATCAAGATCTTCTGCTGAATTGATATCACCGAAATAGATATATTTTGATGAAGGATATTCAGACTGAAGCCATAACCAGGCACAAGCCTCGTCATCATCACCGTTAGCAATGAGTTCTTCAGGAGTTGGATAAACACTGAGGAAACCTATAGCTGTCTTTCCAATCAAGAGGGATGATGTAGATGGCAATGAAGCGCCATTGGCATTTTTAGCAGTCAACGTAACATTCCATTCTTCGCCGTCTTTCACATTTGAAATTCTGTATTCAGCTGTTGTTGCAGCCAAAGTTTCCGTAACCTTTCGATCCCCTGATGTTGCGGTGAGCAGGATGTTGTCTGCGTCTGAAGCCGGATTCCAAGAAACAACAGCGTCGTATGAGCCATCAGGATTGTCAACCTGTGCCATAGTCACACCGGAAATTCTGGATGCTCCCGGTCGAGTATAGTAAAGCACCACACCCTTTGAATAATTTTGTCCATCGGTCACTTTGAAGATATAGGTGTATGGAATATTGGTTTCAATCTGAGAATGAGTGTAACTTGTACCCTTCACGACTTCAGTGGAAATCAAGATGTTATCGTTTTTCACTTGAACCTGCATGCTCTTTTCGCCGAGTTGCGGCCAAGTCCACACATAATCGTCTCCAATTAATTGGCCGTTGATACTTGTAGCCTCTACGGGAGATAGAATAGGATCTACCACCTCTATATTTTTGTCCTGGCATGCTGTGAAAAGCAAAGCTGCCAACGGATAAAGTATATATTTTGAAGTTTTCATATTACTATGGTATTATGCTTGTAATTAATTGTAACCTTCGTTTTGGGAGTAAAGACCCGGCACATAATAAAGCTGGTTGTAAGGCACAGGATAGAACTCGTTCTTTCCGGCTGTGAAGTGAGCGTCTCTAAGATACTCAGCATAACTTTGACCTTCATAAGAAACAGTCTGTTCCTTTTCGAAATAACCGTTGAGAGTTTGAGAAGCAATACCCCATCTGCGGAGAGAGAAGAAACGGTCGTTTTCCATAGCCATTTCAAGACGACGTTCCCATTGAACACATTGTCTGCCAATTTCCTTGCTTGCGAAATACCCAATAGGATATTGAGCTATTTCACAATAATCCTTTGCGTAAGGGATATGCTTGTCGATAGAATTTTGTGCACGTTTTCTGATATCGTTAATGATATTGAGAGCTTCAGAAAGAGCTCCTGTTTCCACGAGAGCCTCTGCACGCATAAGCATCACATCAGTGTAGCGGATCACATAATCATTCATTGCAAAAGCCTGCCAACTTCCATCATATGTTTCACCATGAGAACGTTGTGGAACATCCTTTAGAGAAGTATAGTATCCATAAGTATTGGGAGTGCGGGAATTATCTTTTGTCATAGTAAATTCCTCTTCATACTTGTAAGGCCAGGAAGGCATACCGACAGTGTGGAATAGACGAGGATCATATTTCTGTGCTGAAGCCACACCTTTCACCGGATAAGAGATATTGTCGTTATAATGGTCAAACATCGGGAGGCCGCCTTCTGTCTTGAAAGCATTTACAAGATTCTGGGATGGCTTATGGAAATCCCAACCGCAGCTCCACATACCCCAACAACCATTGAGCATATTGCTCCAGTTAGCACGACCGAACTGAGTGTTGTCTTCGCTTCTGTCAGAAGTCTGCACAGCAAATATTGACTCCTTTGAATTCTTGTATTCGGGAAGGAAAATGTCTCCGAAATCTTCAAGATAACCATATTGTGAGTTCATGACATCGGAGGTGTATTCGATCACCTTCTGCATGTAAGCCTGGTTAATATGGTTCACACCGTTGGTAGCTTCATAACCGTCGCCCCAAGCGAGAGTGAGGTAACATTTTGCAAGGTAAGCGGCAGCCGCGATCTTGTTGGTTCTTCCTCCACCGTCAACACTTGTGTTTTGTAGACCATTGTAGGCAATCAGGAATTCATTTATCACTTTGTTGAAAAGTTCTTCATAGGTAAACTCATCATTTCTTGTAGACTCTTCGAGCTGATTAGCGAAAATTTCTTCATCTACCCATGGAATTTTACGGAACATAGTGAGAAGTTTATAATAGAAGTGGCCTCTGAGGAAATGTACCTCAGCTTTTCTTCTTTCAGCAGTTTCAGCACCGAGGACGCTTTCACCATATTGGTCGAGGGATACCAATGCACGGTTGCAACGGGAAATCGCACAAAACAGACGATACCAGAGTTCATCGAGTTCTCCCGGTGTGGATGTCAAAGTGCTCCAGATTTCCATTGGATGATAACCTGTGTCGGTAGTGCCGGAACCACCTTTATAGCAGTCGTCGGAAGAGAAATCACCGTAAGGCATGAGGTTGAAAGGATATGTATACCAACAGTCACCCAACATTGCGTAAGCCGCTGTCACCATTTCTTCTGGTTGAGAGTAAACATAGTCTCCGTCGATTACTCCAGTTGGGGTCATGTCGATAAAATCATTGCATGAAGTGGCGAGTATCGCCATCATTGATAATCCAAGTATATTCTTGAGTTTCATTTTTCTGTGTATTTAGATTGTTAGCTGAATTAATTAGAAACCGAGCTGCACACCGAAGGAAACTGATGTTGACAAAGGATAAGCCCAGTTGGGGTTTTCAGGATCAGAACAAGTAAGAGATTTGCTCTTAATAGTGCAGATATTGTTTCCGGAAACATAGAATCTAACACTAGAGATTGCAGTTTTACCAAGAATCTTTTCCGGAAGATTATAACCTAACTGGAGAGTACGGAGTTTGAAGTAAGAACCGTTTTCTACATAGTAGGTTGAAGCCCTGCCTTCGTCAGCAGTATTATTGGTGGTAAGAGCCGGTATTAAGGAAGAAGTGTTGGCAGGAGTCCATGCATTAAGCAAACGGTCACCCTTGTTTGAACCGGCATCTGTAATACTCCAGAAGTCGGTCTGGAATTTCTGGTTGTTATAGACATCCTGACCGAATACTCCTTGCCAGAACATTTGGAAATCAAAGTTGTTCCATGAAAGATTAACGTTAAGACCCATGCTGAAATCGGGCACCGGACTGTATATCCAAGTCTGGTCATCCGCATTGATTCTTCCATCACCGTTCAGGTCGACATATTTAAGACCACCCACACGTGCATTGTCTTGACCGGAAGCGAGCACTTCCTCTTTGTTTTGGAAAAGACCATCTACAACATATCCAACTATTGAACCATAAGGTTTGCGTGCCTCAACCAAGTTTTGAGAAGTTGTGTGTACGTAAGAGCCGGTAGTGGAAGAAGGAAGATAGGTGACACGGTTGCGGAAGAAGTCCCCGTTCCATTGAATGCTATAGGAGAGACCGCAAGATTCAACATAATCTTTCCAACCCACGAGGAATTCCATACCCCAGTTTCTCAAAGAAGGACCATTTGCCCAAGCTGCACCGCCTTCACCCATTGCAGCAAGATAAGCCGGGTTGATAAGCATGTCTTTCACATCCTTGATATAAGCGTCGACAGAACCTGTGAGACGGTTATTTAGGAAACCATAGTCAACACCTAAGTTCCATTGGATTGTGGATTCCCACTTCAAATTCGGGTTTTCAGATTGAATGGCACGATAACCTGAAGGGAAGATGCCTGATTGTTGCAAGAAAATATCATAAGCGGTAGAAGTGACCCGGTCACTGCCATAGTCTGCAACGTAAAGAGCCTGGTAAGCATTGTTGGCAATGGCCTGGTTACCCGTCTTACCCCAAGATGCACGGATCTTAAGATCGTTGAGCCAAGGTTTATCAATGTTTTCGCTAAGACGATAACCGAGAGTTGCTGCGGGGAAAGTACCGTATTTGTAATTACGTCCGAATCTTGAAGAACCGTCACGACGGATAGTGAAAGAAGCGAGTATAAGGTTTCTCCAGCTATAATCGATCTTGCCGAAGAAAGAGAGAAGAGAATATTTAGATTCGTTACCAGTAGAATATTCAAGACCGGTTGAAGCATCGGGCCACATGTATTCAGGAGTTTCGATATCGAAACCTTGGTTTACACCGGAGAAGCCAACATAGGTCTGACGGAAGAATTCTATACCAGCGAGAACATGGAATTCATTTTGTTCTTTGATATTGAAATCATAGTTGATGGTATTTGTCCAAGTCCATTTAGTATCGTTTGATTGAGAAAGAGTGGTAGAATTTGTGTCGTTGTTTACGATATCGCTATGGAATGTATAATTGTAGCTGTGAATGAAACCGGCTTCATAGTCAAGACCGAAGTTTGAACGGAAAGTGAAACCCTTGAAAGGTTTGATATCGATATACCCGTTACCGAATATACGCCAAATCTTGAGGCGGTTGTCTTTATTGAATGCTATTTCACGCATAGGATTCTGACGGTCGCTCATGCCACCTACAGGACCACCAAAAGTTACACCGTCTTCTTCATATACCGGAACTGTAGGAGACATCTTGAGGGCATTTTCCATCGGCGCGCAGTCCACCTGGTTTGAATAAGTCACCGTAGCGTTTTCACCTACTGTAAGCCATTTGAAGATATCATATGCGTTGTTCATACGTACTGCAAGACTTTGGAAATCGGTATCCTTGATAATACCCGCATTTTTCTTGTATCCCACTGAAAAGAGAGAACGGCTGTTTTCACTTGCTCTTGACAAGGAGAGGTCGTAGCTCTGAAGAAAACCTGTACGAGTGATTTCATCGAGCCAGTCAGTATTGCTGCAACGCATAGTCCGGCGTGAGTTAATATAACCGTCATATAGACCATTAACAGTATATCCCACATATTGTCCGGTCAAAGGATTGTAGACAGAGATAGGAATACCGGCTGAAGCATTGAGGTTCAATCCGTAGTTTGCAGCATAAGCCACCGGATCCATACCATCGTTAAGGGCAGCCTGTGCCATAGCAGTTGCATATCCCGGAGTGTCAAGAAGACTCATTTTTTGGGATTTGGTGTAAAATTGAGCAGTCCAGCTTGCTGAGAAGTCAACTTTAATTTTGCTGTCGCCTCCTTTCTTACCTTGCTTAGTAGTGATGATGATCACACCATTGGCAGCACGTGAACCGTAGATTGAGGCTGATGCGGCATCCTTCAACACCTGCATACTCTCGATATCGTTCATATTAAGAGTGTTGAGGTTGGTTGTCGTAGGCACACCGTCTATTACGAATAGAGGAGATTGGTCGGCATTGAAAGAACCAATACCGCGGATTCTGACTGTTCCTGCAGAAACAGGAGAACCACCGTTGTTTGGAGTAATGGTCATACCCGGCACTTTACCTTGGAGTGCCTGCATTGGGTCGGTGGTAGATGCAGTTTCAAAATCTTTGGTATTAACCACAGATACCGAACCGGTGAGGTCAGCTTTTCTTTGAGTAGAGTAACCGACAACCACAACCTCATCAAGCACTTCGGAATTTTCATGTAGAGTTATTTCCATGTGAGGGGAAACTACTCCTTCGAAATCCTTGTACCCGATATAAGATACTTTGATTTTACTGTTAGCCGGAACCTGAATCTGGAAATTACCGTCGATATCAGTGGCGGTTCCTTTCTTTGTTTCGAGCGACAAGATGGTCGCTCCGATTAGGGGTTCCCCATCTTCAGCCGAAACAACGGTGCCTTCGACAAGGATGTCTTCGGCCCTCATTGTCAAGGTAGCCATAAGGAGAACCAACAAGCTAAAAATTGATTTTTTCATGTGTATGTGTTTATGTTGAAAATTTTATGGTGCGAAATTAGCCCATAAATAAAAGGTTAGATATAATATTTGTTGAAAGAGATATAAAAAATGCGACATGCAACAGATATAACAAATGTTGCAACATTTGTTATATCAAAAAATATTTATAAGCAAGAAATGGGAAATTTTATAACAAAAGTTATGAATTTAATGGCCGGTTCAGGAGTTTCTGAGGTCGGTTGGAGTCATGCCAAAGTGTTCACGGAAACATTTAGTTAGATATGCAGGGGAAGAAAAACCGACTTCAGATGTAATTTCATTAATAGTTTTGTCGGAGGATAGCAATAATTGTCGGGCTTGTTCGAGCCTGTAGTTTCTAAGAATTTCTACAGGTGTGAAATGAGTTAGCGATTTTATTTTTCTTGTGAGTTGTGCAGGTCCTAAACTAAGTTGCTGAGCAATAGTATCTGTCGACATAGAGGTGTCGGCAAATTGCGTTTTAATTATATTGATAAATCGGCTGTAAAAATCATCTTCTTTAACCAAAACTTCATCAAGTTGGTGGTAAAGCTTTAACTGACGGTCGCGTTCCTCTATTAAAGTTTTATTTTGCTCCTCAAGTTCTTTTTGAAGTTTTCTGTTTCTTATCAGAAGGAGAATAAAGAGGAAAAGAATCAGGGCCAAGACAATAGCCAAGACTAAAATAGTATTGGAGAATCGTGTGAGATTTTTATAACGTGTTTCCTGCTGATCGTTGATTTCATCAAGAAGGAGCACTTTGTTGGTTGCATCTTTCAATAGTTCGACTTGGCGTAATAAAATTTCAGCATTAGACTTGTCGACAGAAGACAAAGAAGGAATGTAAACAACTTTTTCAAATGGCTCACCTTCGAGAATAGCAAAAGCTGTTTTAATAATCCTGTGCCCTTCTGTGGGATAAATAAAAGTGGCATCAATAATGCCATCTCTGACAGCCTCTATGCCTTGTCCGGGCGAGGCATCGGTTCCTAAAATCTTGATATCTTGTCTGCCCTTTTCTTTTAAAAGATCAGACACGCCAATTGCCATATTATCAGAATGAGCATAAATCAACTTGATATCCGGATACAGTCTCAATAAAGAATCGGTAAGCACATAAGCTTTTTCCCTGTCCCAAGCCCCATCAACGCTTGCTGCCAATTTTAAATTTGAGAAAGAGTCTATGCCTTCCATAAACCCTCCATGTCGTTCCTGAGCTGGTGTGGAACCCGCCAGTCCTGTTATTTCCAAAACTTTAGATACAGAATTAGGTGGGAACAAAGAGCTGGCATATTGTGCTGCTGCGTAACCTATTCCTTTATTATCAAGATCTATATAAGAGGTGTAGGAGTCATCAGTAATCCGGCGGTCGAAAATAATAATCGGAATACCTGCATCATAAGCTTTTTTTACAATTGGTGTCAGAGCTTTAGCTTCGTTAGGAGCCACTATAATAAGGTCGAATCCTCGGTCGATGAAACTTTGGATATCAGCGATCTGTTTTTCATTATTGTCGTCGGCTGAAATAATTTCCATTATAGAATCATCATGGAAAAGCATCTCTCTACGCATTTCGTGATTCATTTTATCCCGCCATTCATCAGAACTGCATTGTGACACGCCGATACGGAATTTAGGCTCATTTTTATCCCCACAGGAAGCCATTATTATGGCTAATATAACAAATGCGATAGATAACAACCGTTTCATGCAACAAAAATTATAGCAATGCAAATTTACTGATATTGATGAATTAACAATAAAAATCGCGACAAAAAGCATAAAAAATCCTACATGCACATTTCTTATATTCTTATCAACATAAGTTATAAATCAAAAATATTAAGGTTTTTAATTTTGCGGCAAGAATTTTCTAACCAAACAAAATTATAACATGAAAAAATCGATCCTAAGCGTAGCTTTAGCAGTCATGACAGGACTGTGGGCGCAAGCTCAGGATATCACCGTTCAAGGAACGGTGGTGTCGCGAGCCGACGATGAACCCCTGATCGGGGCTACCGTGATGTGTGAGGAAACCCATAAGGGTACAGCCACAGACATCGACGGTATGTTTACATTAATGGTGCCGGAGGGTGCCACATTAACAGTTTCATATATCGGATTCCAGACTCAGGTGCTCAAAGCAGAGCCGCAAATGATGATTTACATGGACGAGGATTCCGAACTTTTGGATGAAGTGGTGGTGATCGGTTATCAAACGATCCGTAAGGCTGACTTGACCGGTGCTGTATCAGTGATGGATATGAAGGAACCTATGAGTCAGAACACCGGTAACGTATTGAACTCAATGGCAGGGAAACTTCCCGGCGTTAACATTGTGCCTGACACCAAGCCGGGTGGTGGTGGTTCAATAAGGGTTCGTGGTATGTCAACCGCCAATTCAAGCAATGATCCACTTTATATTATAGATGGCGTGCCAACATCTGAAGGTTTGAACGGTATCAACCCGAGCGATATCGAAACCCTCCAGGTATTGAAGGATGCCGCTTCCGCTTCTATCTACGGTTCACGTGCGGCTAACGGTGTAGTTATTATTACAACCAAACATGGTAAAGGCGACCGTCTGAATGTTTCTTTGAATTATTCTGTATCTGCACAGACTATCGCCAGAAAGTATAATCTTCTGGATACAGAAAGTTGGGGCCGCGCATGGTGGCTTGCCCAAAGCAATTCAGGTCTTACACCTCCGGGCAACGACCGTCTCGGCAGCATCTATGGCTATGGTGCAACTCCACAATTGCAACAATATGTGAACGGTGAACCTAACTTCCCGGTTGCTAACACCAATTGGCAAGATGAAATTTACAGAACCGCATGGACCAACAACCTCACTGCAACAGTCACTAACAACACTGAAAAAAGCTCCGTGCTCTTCTCCATGAACCTTATCGACCAGCAAGGTAACGTTAAGAACACAGATTATAAAAGATATTCTGCACGTGTAAACTCACGTTTTGATTTCAACAAATACATCACCATAGGGGAAAACCTTATGGTATCTTACTGGAAAGACCGTGTTCCGGGTATGGGTGGTGACAGAGGTGCCGGTGTCCTCGCTCTTGAAATGCTTCCTGCTCTTCCTGTAAAAGGTCTTGACGGAAGATGGGCTAACCCTATGACTCTTGTCGGTGTTGACTACCAGAATCCGTTGTGGATGCTCGACAATGACCGTGACGACAATAGCACTTCTTGGCGTATTTTCGGAAATGCGTTCTTGGAAGTTCATCCTATTGAAGGGCTCACCTTGAAGACTAACCTCGGTATAGAACATGTTCAGTTCTTTAGCCGTGACCTTACACGCACCATGAACGAAAATGACCAGACCTATGCTTCCAATGCATATGGACAGGGAGACACCTGGACATGGTCAAATACCGCAAACTATAACAAGACATTCAAAGATGTTCACCATCTCACCGCCCTTTTAGGTACTGAATTCATACAATACACCAACAAGACCATGGATGCTACCCGTCAGGGATACATTTCACAGGATGAACAATTCATGCAGGTGGGTGCAGGAACTACAGTATGGGCAGCAGGCGGCGGCAAGAGTGCCTGGAGTGTGTTCTCGGTATTCGGTAAGGTAGACTATAATTTCGACGACCGTTACTTAGCATCATTCACAATCCGTCATGATGAAAACTCACGCTTCGCCAAAGGACATAAAGGCGGCACATTCCCTGCATTCTCTTTAGCATGGCGTCCAAGTGCTGAACCTTGGTTCCCCGAAAATGATGTTCTTGCCGATTTTAAAGTGAGATATTCATGGGGACAGAATGGTAACGCCAACATTCCTGACCTTTACCCGGCATTCACTACTTACAATTATGGTACAGCCAATGGTTCTTACGACATGGCCGGTTCAGGCAACGGTTCCACAGCCGGTATCACTAAGGCATATACAGGTAATCCGGACCTTACTTGGGAAACAACAACTCAAAACAATATAGGTGTTGACCTTTCATTCCTCGGTGGCTCAATCAACCTTTCCGGTGACTTCTTCATCAAGAAAACTCGCGACATGCTTACTACTCCTCCGGTGCTTAACGTAGCCGGTGAAAGCGCAACTATGTGGATGAATACGGGTTCTATGAGAAACATCGGTTGGGAATTGACCTTCGGATACACTTCTCCGATCTACAACGATTTCTCCTGGACTGCCAATATCAACCTTTCTCAATATAAGAACAAACTTCTCTACCTGAACAAGTCTGACAATTTCCTCGGTGGTGACATACGATTGATACCGGGACAACCTATGGGTGTATATTGGGGTTATGTATGTGACGGTATCTTCCAGAATGAACAGGAAGTGGCCAATCATGCAACTCAACCTGGTGCCGGCGTAGGTCTACTCAAATTCCGTGATCTCGACGGGAACGGTGTGATAAATGATGACGACCGTTGCATCATCGGTGACCCGAATCCGGACCTTTCCTTGGGTCTTAACCTCGCATTCCGTTACAAAGGTTTTACTCTTGACATGTTCTTCGCCGGTGACTTCGGTCAAGATATCTATAATGATATGAAGAGAATCCTTTATCTTATGAGCACAAACAATGGCTTGAGCAACAGAGCTGCAGATCTTCTTGACAAAGCCTGGACCCCTGATAACAGAAATACAGATATACCACTCCTAAGAACTGTTGACAACAACAACCAGACAAGATTCTCTTCTTGGGCTGTAGAAAACGGCAGCTATTTCAAAATGAAATACCTTAAGCTCTCTTATGCTTTGCCTAACAAGTGTCTTGAAAAATGGGCCCAGAGTATGAATGTGTTCTTCCAGGTGGAAAATGTATTTACAGCTACAAAATATAAAGGCCTTGATCCGGAACTTCTGCCCGGTAACTGGGGACAGATTTTCGACAGTGGTTCATATCCGCGTCCGCGTTCTTTCACACTTGGTCTTAACGTGACATTCTAATCATAAAAACTCATTATAATATAGAATAAATATGAAATCTAAATATAATTACATAACCAAGAGTTTCGGCGCAATTGCCATTGCCCTCACGGGATTTGGTGCCGTATCTTGCGGTGACATGCTCGACCTTAAACCTCAGGGAGTGCTTTTCGCCGACCAGATTGGTGAAGAACAGGCTGTGGACCTCATGACTTCAGCATACGCAACTCTCATGAACCACTATTTCGGCAACAATGAATCATTTGCCGGTCCAATCAACAATTGGGTGATAGATCTCCGTTCCGACGATGCCCTCAAAGGTGGTGGTGACGTGAATATGGAAGGCTATATGCATCAGCTTGAAATAGGTAACGTTCAAAGCGATAATGCAGTGATCAACTTTAAATGGCTCAACAACTATTTCTCTATCAGCCGTTGCAACACAGCAATCCAAACAATTGCGGGAGCCGGACAGATAGATGAAGCTACCAAAGAAAGTTATATCGCTGAGATGAAAACTCTGAGAGCCTACTATTATTTCGATATGCTCCGTCTTTTCAAAAAATTCCCATATATCGACGAAACAATGAATGCTTCTGAAGTGCCGGCCGGAAACAAGACTCGCCAGGAAGTGGCATCTCTTATCCGTCAGGATCTTCGTAATGCATATGATGTGCTGCCGGAAACTCAACCGCAGGTAGGTCGTTTCAACAAATATGTGGCAGCCGGCCTATTGGCAAGAGTGGATCTTTTCACAGCCACTACAGAATTCACCAACAATGTGCAGGAAGTATGGGCAGAAGCTGAGCAATATTGCGACTATGTAATTAACAGTGGCAAATATGGCCTTTTCGACAAATTCCAGCAAATTTCCGACCCACAAATGAATGATGGCGTGGAATCAGTGATGGCAGTACACTTCTCATCAGCTAATTCTCCCAACATGTTTAACTTCAACAACTGTCTTAACTGTACATGGAGTGAAGGTAACCTTTATGGCAACGGCGATGACTTCTATCTTGGATCTCAAGACCTTGCCAATGCATTCAGGACTGATGCCGACGGGCTCCCTTACCTCAATGGTTACACAGGCAATGAAGTAATCGGTCGTCTTGATGGCGTTGAGGAAACTTTCCCGATTTACAAAGGTAATACCGACCCGCGTCTTGATCTTACTTTCGGTCGTATAGGCATGTACTGGCGTTCTTATATGTATAATGAAAACTGGTGTAGAGCATATGACATTTACGGTCAGTTCTCCGGTAAGAAACCTTATCCTTCTCCTGATAATCCTGCAGTGACAGTAGGTATCGTTCCCTGGGGTGCCAACACTCTCAATTATATGATTATTCGTTATTCAGATATCCTTCTGATGAAAGCGGAAGCAATGATAGAGCAGAACAAAGACCTCAACGGTGCCATCACTTTGGTGAATCAGGTGCGTCAAAGAGCATCCAATTCCATAGATCCAAACTATGCTCCCATCGACCTCAATCCGTCGATTGTAGATTACAAAGTGGCTCAATATCCTATGACAGGATGGAACCAACAGAATGCCCGCCAAGCCGTACGTTATGAACGTCGTCTTGAATTTGCTCTCGAAGGTCTCCGTTGGTTCGATCTCCTTCGCTGGGGTCAGGCTGAGGAAATTGTTAACCAGTATTATCAATACGAATCAAATTTCCAAGAATATTATAATGGTGCTTCCTTGAAGGCTAATGATTATTATTTCCCGATTCCATTGGCACAAGTGGATAACTCCAACGGTCTTTACACCAATTAATTCCTTCTTATCTTATAAATAGATTGAATATGAAAAATTATATAAAATACAGTCTTTCAGCCATGGCAATAGCCATGACGGGATGGTTTGGAGCCTGTACGGATATCAAGGTAGAAGCTCCGGAACTCCCTAACCTTCCAACAGTGACCAATCTCACTGCTACGGTAGACAACCGTGTGGTTACACTAACATGGAACCTTCCTAATTCTTCTTTGGAAATAGAAGGATTGACAGTTAAAGTGAACAACAATAATGAAGTCAGCCTTGACGCCGGAACAACTTCTTATAAAGTTTACGGACAACCGATGGAAGATGAATATCTTTACACAGTGAAAGTAAGATATAAAGATGGATATGTTTCAGAAGGGCAATCCGTAATTGCAACAGTGCCTTACGAACAGCTCGCAGAACTTACGTCTTTTACAGTGACAAATCTGGAAAAGAGAAACGTGACATTCGCATGGAGTCTTCCGGCAGTTAGCGGAATTTCCGGAGTATGGGTAGGTCTTGATGGTGAAGACGCAGGCACGGTATTCCCTATCAGTGAATATCCTAATGGTGGAACTCTAACAGGCCAGAAAACAGGGGTAGATCTAAAGTTCCGTGCAAAGGTGGTTTATGATGAGTCTTATTATTCCGGTGGAGTAGTTGTTAACACAGCTCTCCCGGAGATGGAAGTTAGAGCCGGATTCCTACTTCTTGCAGACTCCCCGGCCGATCTTCCGGATGATGACGAACTGGCTGCTGCTGCATGGTTTAGCGACAATTATGTTGATAAAGACAAAGGCGATTTCATCAGTGTAAGTGAGCTTGGTGAAATAGATTTCGATGAATATGGAATGATTATGATCATGGTAGACCGAATTGGTCTCGAGCCCGGATGGGAAAACCTTCCTGCCAACCTAGTATCCCAGGAAACTCTCGATCTCCTTAGAGCCTTTGGTGCCAACGGAGGTAATCTTTACCTCGCCAAGATGGCCACTCAGCTTACAGTGCCTCTAAATGTTGTGCCGGCCGATATGGGTCCTACAATTTTTAGCAGTGGGGAAGGTGGCACAGGAGACGACATCTGGACAATCAATCCATACCTTGGATGGGACTTTAAGGACGGAGGAGATCAGGAGTTCTATGATAGAACGGATCACGCTATTTTCCAAGGCATCACACTTGAACAGGTAAATGATTATCCATATGCAAGTATTCCATTGGAAGGACCCGGTTTACGTGAAGACCATAACACAATGTGGGATTGTAACCTTTATGGAAATGGCGGTATGAACAATGTGATCCTTCATTTTGAAACTGTCACAAATTCATTGGTGCTGGCCACCTGGGGTCATGTTCGTGACCATTGTGTTGCAGGACTCGTAGTGTTCAATAAAAATACCGAACATGGCACAGTAGTTGCTAATGGTTTTTCAGCATATGAGTTCAATCAGAACTCCGGTGCAAATCCTTATCAAGGAAATGTGGAAAAACTTACTTCCAACATAATTGAATTCCTACAATAAACGTTTCTATCAGGGAGGGATTGCTTCCCTCCTTGATACCTAATTCAAAAATTTTAATATGAGAAAAACTTTGCCTATCCTAATGTCATTTATTGCAGCTTCGCCTCTATTTGCTGCGGATTTAGTGACAAATATTTCTTTAAACACTACTGACTCTTTCAAAAGAGTGACAGAAGAGATAAGTGGTAACAAACTCACTGTGAGAGGATATCATAGTCCTGAAAATATACCGGGTGCGGTGGGTGATGCCCTTAGATTCGATGGTTATTCCACTTTTATTGAGGGAGAGGTAGCAGATTTCAATCCTACCGGAGCATCTTCCTTCTCTTTATGGATAGCTCCTGAAACTTATCCTATAGTGCTCGAAGATCAACCTTCTACGGAAAAGATAACAATCGCCGGTACAATCAACCACAGTGCAAAGACCGGTTGGGAATTCGCGATTGACAAGGATGGCAATTATTCCTTCGATTGCTATGCAGGAGGGTGGTTGGCTTCTGTAGAAGCTTCTGATAAAGTTCCTTGTTACGATTGGAGTTTCCTTGCTGCCGTGAATGATCCTGAAGCGGGAACCATCACGCTTTATCGCAATGGGGAACAGGTGGGACAAGGGAAAAGTCTTGGACCTCTTGGTAATGGATCTTCAAAATTAACGGTTGGTAAAACAGCCGATTCATCAACTTCACCTTTCGGTATAAAGACTTTCAACGGGCTTATAGATGAAGTAAACGTTTATAACGGAGTGCTTTCAGAAGCAGAGTTGAATGCCACACCGGAAAACATGGCGGACCTCACTATTCCGGAGTCTAGATTTGAAAAAGATCTTCTACGTCCGAAATATCACGGAATGCCTGGAGCTAATTGGACCAACGAAAGTCATGGTATGACTTATTCCGACGGGAAATATCATGTATTCTTCCAGAAGAATGCCAACGGACCATATATGAGCCGGTTGCACTGGGGCCATATAACAAGTGAAAATCTTTATGATTGGACTGAAGAAAAAATTGCCCTTGCTCCGGGAGAGGATTACGACCACAAGGGAGTCTGGAGTGGTGCCGTATTCACTGACGAAGAGATAACAGGTGGAGTGCCAAATATCATCTATACCGGAGTTGATTATGCCCGAGCTTATATTGTACAGGCTAAACCGACGGATGAAACATTGATAGACTGGGAAAAGCAGGGCGTGATAATCAATGGTAAACCGGTGGGACTTTCAGATGACTTCCGTGATCCTTATTTCTTTAGAAATGGAGACAATGCTTATATAATAGTAGGGACGGCAAAGGATGGTATCGGTGCCACAACGCTTCACAGATATAATAAGGCAACAAAGACGTGGAGTAACGATGGAAGTATTTTCTTTGCAGGAAATTCCAAAGAAGAAGACGGTACTTTCTGGGAAATGCCCAATATAACAAAACTTGCAGATGGTAAATGGCTTTTTACAGTGACGCCACAAAACACATCTAAAGGTGTGCATACTCTCTATTGGATAGGAGATATCAATGAAGACGGAACCTTCAAACCTTCAACGGAAAAACCACTTGACCTTGAATTGGTGAATGGTCAAGGTTATGGACTTCTTTCTCCCACAATATATCAGAAAGATGGCAAGACAATTATGCTGGGGATCGTACCGGATAAACTGCCGACCATAGACAACTGTAATCTCGGCTGGGCGCACCTCTATTCCTTCCCCAGAGAATTATCTCTGAATGAAGAGGGTAATTTAATTCAGAAACCTTATTCGGGTCTTGAAGAATTAAGAGGAACCGGTTATTCAACAGAGAATTTGGCACTTGATGGAGTTAAAACCATTGAGAAAGTGAGCGGAAGACAAGTTGAAGTAAGAGGTGTATTTACAGTGGGTGATGTGCCTTTCGGTTTCAATCTGTTGAAAGGTGCCAAGGGATATGCATCGGTAACTTACACACCGGTAAATAATAAGCTTGAGATTAACGTCACAAAACTTAACCGCAAGGTAAATGACCAAAACAGTTTCAACGGACGTTATAGTGCCACTTTGCCGGAAGTGATAGAAAAAGGAAGCGAGTTTATACTTGATGTGTATCTTGACGGATCTATTTTGGATGTTTTTGTAAACAATAAATATGCCACTTCAGTAAGACTATATCCAACAGATTCGGATGCTGATGGAGTAGAGGTATTCTCTGATGGAGGGACTGTCAAGGTAAATAGCCTAAATGCTTGGGTGCTTGACTCAGCTTATTCAGAAGGGAATGACAATCCGGGAAGTGATGTGGAGGATCCGGATGCAGGTGTTGATGGAATAATCGCTGACCTTCCGGAATATGTGAATGTCTATAATATGAACGGACTTTTGGTGAAACGTAATGTGAAATCGACGGAAGCCATTGCCGGACTTCCAAGAGGAATCTATGTGATAGGTTCACATAAATTCACAGTGAAATAAACTTTATGTATTTTTAGGTTAAGAATCTGTGGTTTAGAAATGAGCCGCAGATTCTTATTTTGTAGTAATAAAAATTTTTTTATAACTTTAAAAAATTAATATTTTCAAACTAACACAAAACACATGAAAGGCTTTACTAAATTTTCATTGATGGGTGCTTTTGTGGCACTCTGTGGTGGGATGGCTTTGAGTTCGATGTCGAGCGAGACCG
This sequence comes from Muribaculaceae bacterium, assembly GCA_022510425.1. Classification (GTDB taxonomy): domain Bacteria; phylum Bacteroidota; class Bacteroidia; order Bacteroidales; family Muribaculaceae; genus Lepagella. The sequence continues at coordinate 217,822 of JAFLTO010000002.1, read as the reverse complement.
CAATTGCCTCACAGCCAGCGGCAGAGGAAGGAGGGCTCCTTTCTCTTGACAAAGCACCGGCTTCTGCACTATTCTTATTGGATCAGGGAGTTGATAATCTTAAAGCGACTTTTGTGGAGGAGAATTACTTCTTGACAAGCAAAGTGACCTGGGGCTCTGACCTCGTTCCTGACGGAGAGAATGACGGCCATGTGGGGAAAGACAACAAGGGTAATAATCAACTATGGTTTAACCCGAATGGCAAAGTGACCTCTCCAAATGAAGAGAACACCATCAAGTTTACTATCCAACCTCGTTTCGGTCTTGCTTTCACTCCAACAAAAGTTTCATTCAAGACTACACGTTATGGCACAGACGGTGGAAAATTGGATATCTCATGGATCAATCCTGACGGCTCACAGGTTATTTTAGATACTGATATCCAGCCGTATCGTGATAATGCCAGTCCTTCAATGCTGGAATGGAGAGCTGAAATCGATCCTTCCAAAATCAAAGTTGAACCGGGTTCATGCGGGCTTGCAATCGGTTTGTATTCACTCGACAATGGTAAGCATGTAGGTTTCTCCAATGTCTCTTTTGAAGGTACACTTTCAGGAGAAGAAAGAGAAATTCCTGTGCTTCAATCATTCAAAGCTAACGGTGAAACATATTTGGCAGACGATATTTTTGAACCGGATGGTGAGAACTATGTAGCTACAATCGAGGTTTTCTCTTATGATCCTATGATTTCCTCAAGTAATCCTATTACAGAAGTAACTGCTGCATCCGGAAATATTGGAAATATTACTTATTCCGGAGATGACACCCGTTGTGAAGTTACAATTCCGGTGACTCTTAAAGATGAGGCGATTAATTATGTGGCGAAATTCATTAGAAAACCTTATTTTACTGTTACTTATATCAACACCGACGGCTCGTCGATGGGTACTCAGAAAGTGGAGAAAGACACTCCGATCGGGCAATTTGATATAGACTATACCACAGGTATCGCAAAAGACGGATTCAAGGTTAGGGGTTGGTTTGTCAATTCTTTGGCAAGTGCTAAGGCGAAGACAAGTGATATAGTGACCGGCGATATGAAACTATATGCATTGCAGACAGAGATAGAAGTGGCCAGTCCTTCAAGAAAATATTCATTCGATTTAGCTTCAGAAATTTTCTACCCGGAGGATCATGAAGCATTTGTGATTGATGAAGGAGTAGGTTATTGGCATGACAAACAACATGGCTGGGCATTCAAACATGGAGACAAGATCAATCTATTAGTTGGGCCTAAAGCCACTATAGCTCTGACTCTTTGCCAATATGGCGGTGCTACCACTATTGATGTTACAGACGCTGCAGGAAATAAAGTTTGTGATTCATTTGATGGCAAAGCATCTGCAGACGGCACTTTATCCAGCTTTGACTATGAAGGTGAACCGGGATACATCACATTGAATCTGAATGCTGAAGGGGGTGAAATATATCTCCATAATGTGACAATATACAATAATGCTGAAGTGTCATATAGTAAGGAGGGAGATTGGTACTTTGTGAAACCGGGAGACGTATGGAGTCTCTTCGATGCTATCGAGGCTGCAAATGCGGCGAACGCAAAGGCTAATTCACCACGTGCTTATATATTTATTCCCGACGGAGTATATGACATGGATGAGACTGCTTTGACAAAGATTTCAGGTCAGAACATATCTTTGATAGGTCAAAGTATGGAGGGTACATTGATAGTTAATGCTCCAAACGTTCAAAATGAAGGAATCGGTACAACTGCTACCTTCCTGAACCAAAGCAACGGGCTTTATATCCAGGATATGACAATTCAGAACGCTCTTGATTACTATGCAGCCGGAAGCGCAGGTCGTGCTGTGGTGCTTCAAGACAAAGGTTCTAAGACCATTTGTAAGAATGTGGCGATGCTTTCTTATCAAGACACCTACTATAGCAATAATAACGATGGCCTTTACTATTTTGATGGCTCTAAGGTGGCCGGTACTGTAGACTTCTTCTGTGGCGGAGGAACAATGTTTATGGAAAACAGTATTATCCAGGTAGAGATGAGGAATGCCAATGGAAAGGGAGAATGTACAATCACAGCTCCAGCTACAGCTGCCGGTAAGGAGTATGGTTATGTGTTCAGTAATTGTACGATCATGAATTATGCGGAGAAATACAATCTGGGTCGTGCATGGCAAGGAGAACCAAGATGTGCATATATCAACACCAAGGTGAACGACGACAAGATGAATACGAATCGTTGGACAGCCGGAGGAATGAATGTGGTAGCTAAGGAGTTTGTTGAATACAATACCATGGATATGGACGGCAATGTGGTTTCTCCTGCATCTAAGGTGATTGAATTCACAAAAGATGCCAACAAAAATGAAATGGAGACCATTCTCACTGCTGAGCAGGCTGCTAAATATGCAATAGAGAAAGTATTTCCGAATTGGAATCCACGTGAATTGGCAACTCAAGTAGCTGCTCCGGAAGCAAGTTATGATTCAAAGGCTATAACTTGGACACCTGTAGAAGGAGCCTCAGCATATGCAATCTTCTGCAATGGTAAGCTTGTGACCATTACTAAAGAGACTTCTTATCCTTTAAGTAATGTTAACCTCACCGGTAATTTTACAATCCGTTCAGCCAACTCTATGGGTGGTCTTGGTGAAGAAGCCGGAGTGGCCGGTCTATCATCAGTCGAAGAACTTGAAGTGTCGAATGTTGAGATTGTTAATACCTCATATTTTAATCTTCAAGGTGTGCAGGTGGAACCAACTTTTAAAGGAATATTGTTGAAAGTTGACACTTATGCCAATGGAAGTCAACAAACCTCCAAAATTATGAACAGATAAATCGAATACTCTCTTTCCATAAAAAAGCGCTAAAATAAAAATGGCTGGCAATTTCTCAATTGCCAGCCATTTTTTGTACAGGAAGCGGGACTCGAACCCGCACAGCCGGTAAAGGCCAAAGGATTTTAAGTCCTTCGTGTCTACCATTCCACCATTCCTGCAACGTTTGGTGTGTGTTTCGACGTGCAAATTTACTTGATTTTATCCTCTCTTGAAAAAAAAATAAGTTCTTCTTAATGATTTAATGATTTTTAATTTTATACTGCATAAAGTTGGCAGTGTGTCCGTTTAACTTTGCCTTAAAAAGAAAATAACATATCTGTAACTTCTTAAATGCATAAAATTATGAACAAGACAAAATCAATTTCTTTCGGAGACAAGATTTTTGCAAGGGTAACACGCAATGGGCACACTATCTATAATTTTGTATCGGAGAAAGTTTCAAACATGGCTGACTTGCTAAGCCAAATAAGACTTGCCATGAAGGATATTCATGGGCTTGTGATGATTCATATACGTAATTTCAATCAAGGATGGGGAGATGAGCGCCCACTTATGCTTTATGCAAGGAAAGTGAGGAATTATAGCTTTATAAAACAAGATCTTTATGATGCACCCAGACAAGACTCATTTAACGCAGCTGTGCAAGCACCTGAGCGGAAAATGTTGTTTCCCTGGGAAACACACTGACGATGGGGGAAAGGGGAATAAGGATCATGGATTGAGAAGATCCTTGTTGTAGTAATCAAGAACGGAATTCGCTAATTGAAGAGCCATTTTGGCTCGGCTATTAGGGTTAATTTTAAGTGCAGTCAGATAATCGTTTATTGCTTCCTTGCGATGATTGAGGCTCCAGTGTTTTAATCCCCGGATCGTCAATGCTTCATCATCGCCGGGATTACATTTTATATAATCATCCAATATAAGTATAGCTTGGGAGGGGGGCATTAATTTGATTGCCTCCAATGGAGGGAAATCATCATCTTTTTTATTTGCCAAATATTCCCTGAACGGGTCAATGGATTCTTGAGATTCGTCAATCATGCATTTAAATCTATAGTTTGTGAATTAATATCTTTACCTAAAAACAGAGAGGCAAGAGAATCAAATTTCTCAGTGTGTTCAGTTGTTAAATATTTCACAGACCTTTTTTTTGATAATTTTGATTCAATCTCAGGATGCCTAAGAAGATAATCTTCAAGGCTTTCCGCCACTATTTGTCCTTGGCAAAGAATCTTGATATTTTCAGGGAGGAACTTTCTTATACGGTGTTCAAGCAAGGGATAATGTGTGCACCCTAAAACAATAGTATCGATATGGTGATCAGTATCTAATAGTTTCTTGATTTCCTTTTCAATGAAATAGTCTGCACCGGGAGAATCAATCTCGTTGTTTTCAACGATAGGAACCCACATCGGGCAGGCATGTTCCGTTATCTTTATTTGCGGAGCTAATTTCTGTAATTCCAAAGAATAAGAATGGCTTTTAACGGTGCCGGGAGTGGCAAGCAGCCCCACATGATTTGAACGAGTGATATCCGGCAAAACCTCAACAGTAGGCCTAATTACACCAAGCACCCTTTTTGAATGGTCGATGGTAGGCAGGTCGTTTTGTTGGATGGATCGCAGTGCCTTTGCCGAAGCAGTGTTGCAGGCTAAAATAACAAGATGGCACCCCCTTTCGAAGAGTGCCTTCACTGCCTGTAATGTAAATTCGTAAACTATCTCAAACGAACGGGATCCGTAAGGATTCCGGGCATTATCGCCGAGATAAAGATAATCGTATTGCGGAAGGCGTTTTCTTATTTCTTTAAGAATAGTAAGTCCGCCATAACCGGAATCGAAAACACCTATTTTCAATTAATTCCCAATTTAGCTTTCACCTGTGGAGTGATGTCCTGAACAGGACTTGCATAGTAAAGGATAAACTGATTCATCTTAGGCTGGATAAGAGAGAACCCTTCTTCCTGGCCGATAGATTGAATGGCATTTTGAACTTTTTGATATATCGGAGCCAACAATTCTTGTTGCACTCTTGCAAGGTCTTGCTCGATAGTTTGCTCAAATTGACCTATCTTAACCTGTTGTTCCTGTAGATTTTTAGCCTTTCTTTCCCTTATGGTCTGAGGAGTGTCTTCTCCCAAAGCGTTATATTCATCGTAAAGTCTTTTCATCTCCTCTTGAAGATTCATGTAGGTATCTTCATATTGTTTGGCAGATTCTACATATTTTGCTTGAGAATCAGCGTAATCAGGATGCTTTTGAACAATTTCTTCAATATCTACGATACCGATTTTAAGTTCTTGTGCGAATGCAAACATCGGGAGAACCAAGGCTGCAAGCAATAAAAATTTCTTAATCATTTTAGATGGTTTGTTTTAGTTTTGTTATTGTCGTTGTAGTTTTTATTGTTTTTAATTAGCTTTTAAGCAATAAAAACCTGAAACAATAAAAACACAAATTATAGTGCAAAAATACTTAATTATTTGGAATAGCCCAATTTTGCGAGCACTTCATTGCTTACATCTATCTTGGGAGAAGCAAAAACAATACTTTGAGAGGAAGCTCTGTCAAAAATAGTCTGATAACCTCGTTCTTCAGCTACTGCCTTTACTGCATTATAGACATCTTCCTGAATAGGTTTCATTAGGCTTTGACGCTTTTTATATAACTCTCCTTCCGGACCAAAATATTTATAACGAGTTTCTGTTACCTCTTTTTCTTTGAGAACGATTTCTTCCTCTTTTTTCTTTTTTTGATCATCTGTGAGGAACACCATTTCGTTCTGATAGTTTTTATACATGGCCTCAGCTTCTTTAGAAAGTTCATTTACTTCTTTCTCCCAACGCTGAGAAACTTGATTCAACTGTTCGTTGGCCATTTCATAACTGGGAATATTCTTGAGGATATACTCCATATCTATTAAAGCAAACTTCTGCGCAGATGCCATACACATAGAGCAGGCAACAAATAATAGAGCCAATATTGATTTTCTCATAATGTTAGTCTTTTAATTTTATATCTATAGACTAATAACGTGGGAAAAGGTTTATTTATTAGAATTCCTGGCCAAGCACGAAGTGGATCTGACTACCGCCTCGGGTGCCCCATACTTTGTCGAAGCCATAACCCCAGTCAATACCGAGCATACCCAGCATAGAGAGGTAAAGTCTGACACCTACTCCGGCGCTTCTTTTAAGATTGAATGGAGAAAAATCTTTTACGGAAGTCCAACAGTTACCTGCTTCAGCGAAAGCAATAGCATAAATCGTGGTGCTGGGTTGAAGCATGAAAGGGAAATGCAGCTCCATGCCGAATCTTCCATAAGCATAGCCTTCATATCCCCAAGGAGTGAATTGACCGTTTTCATATCCACGCATGGCGATAGTCTCCGTTGCATATGTGTAACTTCCTGACATACCGTCTCCACCGAAATAGAAGGTTTCAAACGGAGTCTTGAAATATTTATTCCAAGATCCTAATAATCCGAAGTCAGCTCGGGTCATGAGCACAAGTGTCCATGATCCTTCAGGATCTGTGAGAGGAGTGTAAGTGCGGCTCTTGAATTTGACTTTCCAATATTCAATCCACTTATACATTTCTTTGGCCGCCGCTTCCCTTTGTTCCGTGTTTGTATTCGTTCTGGCAGAAAGTTCAGCCAAAGTCTTCCAATCCTTCTTACCGCTGAAAAGAGAAGCCGGTGGAGTCAAGGTGACATCAAGGCTGAACGAAGATCCTCTACGGGGGTAGATAGGTTGGTCGATACTTGTTCTCGACAAAGACAATCCGAGCATCAAAGAGTTGGAAACACCATTGTTCATATAATACAGGTATTCCCAGTTTTTGAGGTAATACCAACGATAAGACAAGGTTGCCTGGAACTGGAAATAGTCATCAGGCCATGAAAGTCGTGTACCGAAACCGAGCATGACACCTGCCATTTGGAGCACCTTGTTGGGGTCGTAGGCATTCTGGTAATAATAACCTGTGTTGTTGTAATTGTAAGAACCGCCGTAGTATAAGGAATTGTAATAACCGGAATTATACCAAGAGTTATTATAATAACTTGAGTTGATACCGGTGGAACGGCTATAGTCTACACTAAATGAAAGAGCATTCGGACGCTTACCTCCAAACCAAGGATCAAAGAAGGAGATTGAATAGCTTTGATAGTATTTCGCATTGGTCTGTGCCGAAATAGAGAATGTTTGGCCGTCACCACGAGGAATAATGCCGCGGTAGGAGCCCGGATTGAAAAGATTCTTGATAGAGAAATTTGAGAACGACAAGGAAACTTGTCCTGTCACACCGGTTTGTCCCCAGCCGAATGAGAGTTGCACTTTGTCATTAGCTTTTGACTCAAGGTTGAAAAGGATATCTACAGTTCCGTCATTTTCATTCGGTTCGGGCCGTATATCCATATTTTCGGGATTGAAATGACCGGTAGTAGCGATTTCACGTGCGGAACGCATCAGGTCGCTTTTCGAGAATAAGTCACCCGGTCTTACCCTCAGTTCTCTTCTCACCACCTTCTCAAACAATTGGTCGTTACCATTGATGATAACCTTGTTGATAGTGGCCTGCGGACCCTCCATTACTCTCATTTGGAGGGCTATGCTATCCCCTTTGATATTTTCTTCAATAGGCACCAATTCGAAGAACAAATATCCATTGTCAAGGTAATAGTTGCTTACTGCATCGTCATCAGTTCTCAATCGTTTTTCAAGCAAGGGCTGGTTATATACATCACCGGGGTATATGCCTAAAATATTATTAAGTACATCAGTGGAATAAACCGTGTTGCCAACCCAATTTATATCGCTGATATAGTATTTGTTTCCTTCCTCTACTTCAATGAATACATCAACAGTGTTGTCATCGTATTTCACCACACTGTCACTTACTATGCGTGCATCACGATAACCTAAAGAATTGTATTTTTCTATAATTCTATTTTTATCGTCTTTATAGTCTTGGTCTACGAATTTTTTCTGACTGAAAAGCTTAAGCAAATCATTTTTTTCATTTGTTTTCTTCATTGCTCTTTTCACCTTACTGTCAGAAAGCACTTCGTTGCCGGAAATATAGATTTTATGTACTTTAACTTTTCCGTTCTTATTGACTCTTACATCCAGGAAAACTTGATTTTCTTTAGAAAGGTCGTTGACCTGATTAATCTGTACATCAGCATTCTTAAAGCCCTTGTTGGCGTAATAATCTTTAATGATCTGGGTTGCCCGTGCCACGATATTGGGAGTGATCTGTTGCCCGGAAATCATCCCGAGTCTTTCCTGTATATCTTTCTTTTCACCACCTTTTACCCCCTCGAATCTCAATTCTGTGAGACGAGGTTGTTGCTTAAGATTGATTACAAGCCAGATTTTATCACCCGCAATTTTTTCAGCTGAGATTTTTACACTCGAATATAGACCTTGACGCCATAATCTTTTAGTGGCAGCCGTAAGTATTGCTCCGGGCACTTCCACTCTTTCACCAATAGAGAGACCTGAGTTGGCAATCACAATGTAATCATCCACGTGATTGATTCCCTCTACCTTTATGCCGGCAATTTCATAAACTTTTGGAATGGGAGAATATATAATATCGGGATTATAGATAGTATCTACTGCCATTGGGGGCTCTTGCGCATAAACACCAATAGAAGCGAGAACAGCAAAAATTAAAACCGATATCTTGTAGCTACAATTCATTCAGTTAAGAGTTAGTGGTTTTGTTGCACTTGATCACTGGTTTTTCCGAATCTTCTTTCGCGGGACTGGAAATCCAAAAGGGCATCAACATAATCTTCATCGGAAAAATCAGGCCAGAGCGCGGGAGTGAAATATAATTCACTGTAAGCGATCTGCCAGAGCAAATAATTTGATATTCTATATTCTCCCCCGGTTCTTATCAAGAGGTCAGGATCCGGAATGCCGGAAGTGGTCAAATTGTCAGAAATTGATTTTTCCGTAATATCTTGTGGATTTAATTTACCTTCTGCTGCCAAAAGTGCAAGTTTGCGTGCAGCATCCGTTATCTCCCAACGAGAAGAATAACTCAGACACATGTTCAATTGCAATCCTGTACAATGAGCGGTGGCATTTCTGGCATAAAAAAGCCTTTCCCGGGCTTCGTCAGGTATTCTTTCAATATCACCGAGAAGATGTATCCTCACATTATTTTCCAGAAGTTCCGGGAGTTCTCTTTCTATTGCCCACCCAATTAGAAACATAAGTGTGTCAACCTCTTCCTTGGGCCTGTTCCAATTTTCAGTAGAAAAGGCGTATAATGTAAGATATTTGATGCCGATATCGGAAGAAAATTTGGTGACTCGATGCACCGTAGAGACACCTTCAGCGTGTCCGTCACTACGAATGAAACCACGGCTTTTGGCCCATCTGCCATTGCCGTCCATAATCATTGCCACATGCACCGGGATACGGTTCTTGTCTAATTGTGAAATCTTTTCTTCGAGTGAGGCCATGGTTATCTCTCTTTATAATTGCAGGTTGCACAACGTTTGCTAAATTCGTAACTCACCGTGAAAGTGAGTGTGGAATACCAGTCGGTATTCTTCATAAAGGAACTCTTTATTCCTAAAGGATCCTGAAGGTCGGGGCCATCGAGTTTATCTGTGAAAGTTTTCTTCATCAGAAACTCAAGCCCTAAATTAAGTCTTTTCGATGGTTTATATTTAAACCCTATCCCAAAAGGGATGGTGAAAGCGGCCCCTGCATGACCCTGTACACTCCAGGCTGTCAGACCCAGGCCTCCCGCTATGTAAGGGGTCCATCTTTTCAGATGCTGATAAGTTTCCCCAATACCATAACTGAAGAAATGAAACTCCGCGAGTTCGGAAAGTTCATAGAAAATTGTGGAGAACTTATATGTTTCTTCCTGTGGGAAAACGTTAGTCATATTTGAAGAGTCTCCGGCAAGCCCACCAACATAGAAATTAGTTTTAAAATTCCATCTTGTGGTAGCGATGTATCTAAAAAGCACTTCCACATCCCAAGACGGGTGTTGAAAAAGAGTAGAGGTATTTGCATCACCAAGATAACCGGTCATACCAACGCCACCCCCGAAATCAAATCTATAGTCCTCCTGAGCTCTGATACTAAAAGTTTCAGTCAGGATATAGATAGTGGCTATTGATATGAGGACTATTCTTTTCAAATCTTTATAAATTCGGGGTGAATTCAAGTCTGGCCAAAACCCCTCTCCATATAACTGTTGAAAGAGATTGGTCATCAAGATATCCACCGAAAATATACATATACGGACAAACCCAAGTTATATCATATCCGTCGATTGTATAGCTTGTTCTTGTCAAAGGAGAAGTTCTTGTTGTTTTGGAAGGTAACCAGGCTTCAGACAAATCAGCAGTGAGCTCATAACCCGCTACAATTACATCAGCACCTGCAATAGAAGGAAGGGACTCCGGCAATTGCATTAATTCCGGAGCCAGACTCCAATTCACGCCATTGTCATAAGTCATATAGACTTCCCGGTTCATCTCTCCGTTTTCTTTCATACCTCCGAAAAGGAGCCAAACATCCATTTCTCTCTTCGTGAAAACATAGGGAGTGTCTCGATACACTATATATCTTGCCATCATCGGTTTTTCTACGGCCGGGAGAACATTTTCATTTATAATAGCCCAGTCTGACCCGTCGTATGCCCATACTGCAGATGTTGGCAACCCTTCTTGAGTCATCCCGCCAGCCATAATGGCAAAAGGTTGAGGATCCCATTCAGTATTTGTCACACCAAGCGAGGATGCATTATACACAGGGAAACCATCCTCTACAGGAGTCTCGATAAAATCCTGAGTTTGAGGATATATTGTATGCATTAATCCCGAATCTGAAGATTTGATGCCCAATATTGAATCCTCATATCCTCCGGTAATAGATAACCATGTCTCTCCGGTGGCTGTCCAGCTTTCTCCTTCAAGTGAGGAATAGAGGCCTCCGTTGTCTGACAATATCCAGAATGATTGTGGAGTTGCGCTGAAGCTTTCAATATCAGGAACAAAATAAAAGTCTATAGCGGATTTTGACCATTCTCCTCTAAAAAGGTCGTTGCAACTCGACAATGTATATTCACCATTGTATTCTTCAATGAGAGAATAAGCTGTATCTTTTCTATACACAGTCTTCTGAGACACCGGATTGGAAAATCTTGAGGGTAGAATTGAAGTGGCAACTTTATCCCAAATTAATGTATCAGGCTCCTGAGTGTGTATATTAACTTTTATTTGATAGGTGAAAGAGTTCACACCGTCTTGGGCAGTGACATCCAGTTTCACCGGATAGGTAAAGTCTATGCTGTCTTCCGGATTAGTCAAATAATTCACTGTGACTTCTTCCTCGTTATCTTTTAAAAAAGATAGTTCAGCCTTTGTCATAGTGTTGGCGAATGTTATGGAGGCAATAAGTCGAGTCACGTCTGTACCTTTCGGAAGAGAGTCAGCATTGAATATCACCCCTGTATTCAAATCAATGGAAAAAGCTACTGAATCCAAATTATGAAGCACACTGTCGTTGGCTTTCAGATAGAACTGTTTTACAGCAACAAGAGCGGGTGTTACCGCTATTTCAGATTCATCATCGTTTGATTTGGAATTACATGAAACGGCAGCAACAAAAAGAACACCCAACAGTGTAAGAAATATAAGTTGTTTTAATTTAATCGAAGACATGCTTAGTTTCCCTGTAGCCTTGAAGGCGTACGAATGGTTAGTTTATATATTTACAAACTGCAAATTTAGTATTTCTTGTTTAAATTTGTTGACTTGCACCTCAGTATTTTATAAAAGTGTAAAAATTTTATAGCTTTTTAACGGCTTTTTCTTAAAGTCGTTATTAAATTTTGGCCACAAATTTCTGTTTCCGACATCTGCAGATTTATTGGTATTTCAGGTGATTTTACGCCCTTTCGAAGTTTTAAAGGTGAGGTCTCAATCCTTATTTCATCGAATAATCCTTCATCTAAAAAGCTTTTAAGAAGAGAAGCACCTCCTTCCACCAAAATACTTGTTATTCCTTCCTTTCGTAGATTCATCAAAAAATCCCGAAGATTTTTTATGTCATGTGCAATATATTTTTTTGGAGAGTTCCCTCCCCAGAATCTCACATTCAATTGAGGATTGTCAATTTTTTGAGTATTGCTCCCGACCATAATAGCATCAAATCCGGCTCTTTTTCTATGCATCCAAACTGATGACACGGGAGATGAGAATTTTACCGGGCATGGCTCACCTGAATCCTTCACTCCGGCTAAAAATCCATCGCTACTTTGTGCCCATTTAAGAGTGATCCAAGGAAGCTCTCCGGTGTGAGCTTTCATGAATTTATGATTCAACTCCTTGCATTCCTCTTCCAAAACACCGGTATTGACACTTATACCGGCATCTTCAAGGATGCTTACCCCTTTACCTGATACCAAGGGATTGGGATCAAGGCTGCCGATCACTACTTGGGGAATACCAGTGTTGACGATCAGGTTGGCACAAGGCGGTGTTTTGCCATGATGAGCGCAGGGCTCAAGAGTGACATAAATTGTTGATTCCTTCAACAGCGGTAGGTCCTCTTTTTTTACAGAATTGATTGCATTGACTTCTGCATGGGGTCCACCGTAGTTAGCATGATATCCTTCTCCTATGATACGATCGCCATGAACTATCACAGCACCCACCATAGGATTGGGCGAGACCCTTCCCTCGCCGTTTCGGGCAAGTTGAAGGGCTCGTCGCATATATAATTCATCTTTATTCAAACCCACGGAGTCTTAAAAGAGCATGGGCATCGGGTTTGTGACCACGAAAACGTTCGAATAGCACCATCGGGTCTTCAGTGTCACCTGTTTCAAGGATTGTAGCCTTGAATTTAGCTGCCGTCTCAGGATCGAAAATTCCGTTTTGTTCAAAAAGTTCAAAGGCATCTGCCTCAAGCACCTGGCTCCAAAGATAAGTGTAATAACCTGAAGCATAACCGTCATCACCGAAAATATGTTTGAAATAAGGAGACCTATAACGGTAGGTGATTTCTTCCGGCATTCCGATTTTTTCAGCCACAGACACTTCAAATTCGGGTACATTGATATTTTCGCCGTCAGTCTGCCCCCATTCAAGGTCAAGCAAAGCTGCTCCAGCCAATTCTGTAGCAACAAACCCTTGGTTGAATTTCGAGGAATTGTTAAGTTTCTCGATCAAATCATCAGGAATGGTTTCTCCGGTCTTATAATGTTTTGCATACACCTTAAGAAGTTCGGGTGCGAATGCCCAGTGCTCGTTGAATTGAGAGCAGAGTTCCACGTAATCTCTGTCCACATTCGTGCCTGCGATTGAACGATATGGAGCCTGCGACAACATTGATTGCAGAGCATGGCCGAATTCATGGAATGTCGTTTCCACTTCATCTATGGTAAGGAGCGCAGGTGTATCACCTGCAGGGCGAGTGAAATTCCCGATATTATAAACTATAGGCCGTCTGTTGCCATTCTCATAAAGACCGGAACTTTGCATTTGTTCCATCCAGGCTCCCTGCCGTTTTGATGCTCTCGGGAAATAGTCAGTCATGAATATAGCCACATGTTCTCCGGTTTTGGCATCTTGCACGTCATACACTGTCACTTCATCCATCCATTTCGGAGCGTCAGGGATTTCCACCATCTTTATTCCATAAAGTCTTTCAGCTGCGGTGAAAAGGCCGTTGAGCACATTTTCAAGGGAGAAATATGGCCTCACTTCATTTTCGTCAAGATCATATTTCTGTTTCTTAACTTTTTCAGCATAATAATAATAATCCCATGGAGCGATTTTGAAATTCCCTCCTTCTGCATCAACTATAGCCTGCATGTCGGCAACTTCTTCATGGCTTCTTTTCACAGCCGGTTCAAACACTTGAAGCAGAAGGTTGGTCGCAGCTTCGGGTGTACCGGCCATTACTCTTGATGTCATCATTTGAGCAAAATTGTCGAATCCCATGATTTTTGCCTTTTTGGCACGTAGTTTCACAATCTGTTCGATTACAGGATAATTATTGTTATCTCCATAAGAGGCCAAATTTGTGTAACCTTTGTAAATGGCTTCACGGAGTCCTCTGTTTTGGGCATATTGTAGCACCGGCAGGCGGCTGGGAGCATGAAGTGTGAACACCCAAAGACCGTCAAGACCTTTTGCTTTTGCCTCTTCAGCTGCCATAGCTATTGATGATTCAGGCAGACCGGCGAGGTCAGCAGGATCATATACAGTTACAAAGAAATTATTTGTAGCGTTCAATAGGTTCTTGTTATATTGAATGAAAAGTTTTGAAAGTTCATCATTCACTTTGATTAGCTCCTTCTTTTTATCTTCCGGAAGTGCCGCTCCTTGTTCTGCAAATTCACGGTAATATTTTTCCACAACTCTTTTCTGCACCGGATTCAGTCCAAGTTCGTTTCTTCTATCGTAAACTGCCTTGATCTTGTTGAAAAGTTGTTCGTCAAGATTCACTTGATTAGAAGCCTCATTGAGCAAAGGGATAGCCTGTTCTGCCATTTGTGCGAACTCATCTGTAGAGAGTGCGCCGTCGTAATGATAGAAAACCTGAGCCACTCTGTCAAGGATTGGTGAAAGATTTTCAAGGGGCAGGATGGTATTGTCGAAATCGGGCACCGCACGATTCACGGTAATAGCCCATATATTCTGTTTTTGCTGGTCTATACCGGCTTTGATAGCGGGTATGAAGTCACTCACCTGAATCTGATCGAAAGGTGGTATCTGATACTGATTGGTGTAAGGGGTGAGGAACGGATTTTGGTGTTCTTCTGCCATAATGTTTTGTGTAAAGGTAAGGCAACATGCTGTTGCCAAAGCCAACTTTAAGAGTTTCATATTAATGTAGTGTTGTTATTGTAATTGTTATTATTGTTGGAATTGGAAGGTTCCCGTCAAGGGATAATGATCTGAGGAGTTTATTTTCCCGATATCGAGACTTATAGCTTCTAATGGGCCTCTGTAGAGCATCTGGTCGATATGGAAATAAAACGCATGGAGATTATATGTGATGGCAGGTCCGAAATTTGTTTCGGCGTAAGCATCCCTAAGATCGTCACCACGGATCATATTGTAGGTCCATGAAGCAGGCACGTCATTGAAATCACCACACACAATCAAAGGAATGTCCGAAGGTATTTCATCGATGACACTCCTCAATTCACGAGCATCTTCAGCTCTTTTCCTGAAAGCGTTACGCAGTTTTTGTCTTATAGAACCTTTAAATTCTCTCATACTTTCTTTTGCAGTCTGAACTGAATTGATTTCAGTGACTACATTCCTTTCTTCTTCCGAGAGCCCGAAGGAATAAAGGTGAACCATGGCTACCAACAATTCATTGTCGGGAAATCGGATTTTAAATAAATCAAACCTGCAATTACCACCCTCGTCAATCCTTGTCCGATCAAGTCTTTCCACAGGGTATTTGGAAAGAATTTTTATATCTAATCCGTTTTTGCCGGCATGATAAGGATATGCGGTGAAAAGAGAATCCTTTAAACTCTTGGTGAAATTAGGCATTTCATGCGGATCGAAATATCTTAGTTCTGTCAGGCATATCACATCCGCACCCGATTCAATCATATAGTTCACAGCTCTATTACCGGGAAAATCAGGGATTCTAAGATCTTGAGTGTGGATCACATTCCATGAAATAATCTTGAATAACTGACCTTTGCCATCAGGATTTCTGGAGCTCCCCAACGGAAAAGAATCGCTGAGAGGGGTCAAGCAGATCACAATGGTTGCAATGCCGAGACCACAAAAAAAGATTTTACGGAATATAGCCCAAAATATTATCAATACAATTGAAAGAATGGCAAGATAGGGCAGAGCCAGACATAAGAGAGACGGGAATGTTAGATACTCAGGGTTTATACGTCCACCGAAAGCTGCAATTATAGTGGCGAGATACACGATAATTGAGACGATTCTCATCGCCATGAAAAAGAAAGGACTCAATATCTTGATGGCCAGCATATCGGTAGATTTTCCCCATTCAATAAAATGAGCCGCCTCTCAGAGTGCCTTTCTTCTTCCAATATAGGAGTATGATGATACCAAAGAGCATACCCCCAAGGTGAGCAAAGTGTGCCACTGAATCGTTGGCATTGAAACCAAGGAAGAATTCAATCAAACCGTAGCCTATCATCATATATTTTGCTTTAATGGGATAGGGGATGAAGAAGAGGTATAGAGGTTGATTAGGGAATACGAATGCATAGCCCAAAAGTAGACCATACACAGCTCCTGAGGCTCCGATAGTAACGAAATTGTTTTTGAATGCTGTGATAGCGTTCATGAAACCTGCCTCGTTTTGACTCAATGCCTGATCCACAATTTCTTTCATATGGGAATAAGTGAGTCCATTTAATCCTGCAATTCCGTCGATATACTCATGCATCCAGGTGCATGCCCACACAATTTCCTGAACAAAGGCAGCTCCTATTCCGCACACAAAATAAAAGAAGATATATCTTTTAGAACCCCAGACTCTTTCAAGTATTGAACCGAACATCCAGAGTGAGAACATATTGAAGAGCAAATGCCAAGGATTAGTGGAGGCATGCACGAACATATATGTGAATATCTGGATAGGATTGAATTGAGACGCACCCACATAGTGTAGTCCTAACACTCTGATTATGGTATTGCCAAATCGTGGGAAAATAGCCTCCACGGCCCACACTATCACATTTATCAAGATAAGGTTTTTAGTCACAGGTGGCATTTGCGACACAAAACCTCTAAAACCGTTTCTAAACATTCTAATATATGTATTCTTCTATAGAGTAGTTGCAAAGTTACAAATTTATCTCCAATACTTCCAACAGCTGCTTTTCAGTCCCGAAATAGTGGGCAGACTTTAAAAACTTCAATACGAAACTTTCCACTTTCTACTTTCTATTTTAAACTTTAAACTTTAAAATTTGTTATAAATTTATCAAGGTTTTATCATGAAAAAATAATCAATCATGAAATTAAGGAAAAGTTTATTGGCAATGACGGTTCTCATACTTATGGGCCTGACTTCCTGTAGCACCTTTTCGCTCGTGAATTCAGAAGTCTATAATAATGCGAATCTTGCAGATTTCCACACATTCCGAATAATTACACCGGGCGAGGGGAAGTTGCCTCCGGGTATGGAATTGGTGACCTATTATAACATCGCTGCAGCAATAAGGGAGCAGATGGTGGAAAGAGGTTATGTGGAGGATCCCAACTCTCCGATCGTGATTAATATCGGTTTGACCGTTAAGAACGAAGTGTATACAGAACCGATTTCTTCATTGGCACCTCCTCCGGGTCCGATAGGACCTCCACCAATGAACTGGTTCCCTTATGGTGGCCCCGGTCCGGGCCCAGGTCCAGGTTTTGCCCCATGGTTCATGATGCCGCGTTCTTATTATTGGAATCCCAATGCTCAGGTTGTAACAGGCATTTATAAAGAAGGTGTCCTTACAATGGATATCGTGGATATGGCGGATAAATTGGCTCTCTTCTCTTCATCTGTTGCCACTATACTTGAAAACGGCGACTCCCAATTCCGTAATCTCACCGGTATAGCTCAAGCGGTACAGACGCTCTTTGAGAAATATCCTGTTCCATTGTTGCCTCAGTACAGAAACCAAAAGAAATGAAAGAAACACTAAAGAAGTTACATAAGACACTTTATCCAATTTTTGACCCTGGTGAGTCGGATGCTATAATCCGGCTCATTTTCCATTATCTAAAGGGGTGGTCACTCACAGATATGCTGATACATCAGGATGATGAATTGTCACCATATATCAAGGGGAAAATAGATGAGATTCTTGCACGCTTGATAAAACATGAACCTATACAGTACATCATCGGTGAGGCCCGTTTTCATGGGATGGATTTCAAAATAAAACCCGGAGTATTGATTCCCAGGCCTGAAACCGATGAATTGGTGGATATCATTATAGATGAAAATAAAAACAGAGAAGATCTCAGGGTGCTGGATCTTTGTGCCGGGAGTGGCTGCATAGCAATAGCACTTGCGCGTAATCTGCCTTTCTCTAACGTCACTGCAGTAGATATTTCCCCGGTGGCAATAGAAGTGGCAAAAGAAAATTCAGACATTCTTCACACTAAGATAAAACTGAAGCAAGAGGATATATTTCAATGGACCCCCTCCGAAACCTTCGATATCATAGTCTCTAATCCTCCTTATATAATGGACAAGGAAGCTCTCACTATGGAAAAGAATGTTTTGGATTACGAACCACATGAGGCTCTTTTTGTGAGGGATGAAAATCCCTTGGAGTTTTACAATCGTATAGCGGATATTGCCGAGTCTTCCCTTGTGGAGGGTGGCAACCTTTATTTGGAAATCAATCCCCTAACAGTTGATTCCTTGAAGGTTATGTTGGCTGAGAAAGGATTCTCAGACATTTCCGTTCTTAAAGACACATCCGCAAAACAACGTTTTATCTCCTGTAGAAAGTAATTTGATTCGTAAACCATTAGCGAAGTTCTGGTGTTAATAATGTATAAAACTAATTATTAAAATTAAACACTTTATTAAAAACTTACGACTATGAGACAAAGAATATCTTACAACAGCGACGATTATTCAGGCACCGCCATTATATGGTTTATACTGATTTGCGTTTTATGTTTCTTCTGTTTTTGGCCTGATTGGGGCTGGGGTGACTACAATTATCAAAGCAATTACGTTGACAATGGCACCTGGAACTGGGGTGGCTGGTGGTGGTTCTGGATTATAATCGGAATCTTGTTCTTCTGGTGGATCTGCACTTTGTTTTACACTCCTATCGATGTATATGCCGATGATGATGAAGTTAGAATTCGCCGACCGTTGAAATCAAGAAGAATAAAGATGTCGGAAATCGCATCTGCAGAACCTTATCAAGTTTCAAAGAACCCCAATAAGAAAGCTTTCGGAAGTTCTCCCATTAAATCCTTCGGTCGTTGGGGCAAATACAATGACGAGAAGATTGGAGATTACTTTGCCTATTATGGAAAACCAGACAACACGGTTCTCATTAAGTTGAAAGATGGAAGACAATATGTGGTTGGTGGTTCTGATGCCAAGGCTTTGGCCGAATATATAAATAGCAAAAAGAAATAAATATCCTATCCGGAAAATAATATAGCCCCGAATTCGGGGCTTTATTTTTATTTTCTGAAAGGTATGCAACAGACCACACGTGTGGGAACTGCTTGTTCCTCAATCTTCCCCGGCGACCAGTCGGGCATTGCGGAAACTATCCTTATAGCCTCTTCGTTTAAACTTGTTTCCACTCCGCGAAGCACTTGCACATGGCTAACCTTACCATCTGGATTCACAACAAAAGCACATGTCACTCTACCTTCGATTCCATTTTCATATGCTTCGGAAGGATATTTTCTTGTGGCATTAATGAAATTTATCATGGAGCCTCTTCCGCCCGGAAATTCCGGCTTCTGGTCTACATAATCATATTCATAAACCTCTGTGTAAACAGTGCATCCGTTTGCAGAGGTAACAGATCTTACTTTACAGGTCTGAGAAAATGTATTTTGTGATGTCGCGATGGCTATTGCAGTAAATGCGATCAACGACAAAGCATGGATCTTCATGTATATAATTCCTCTTTTTCTAAAGGATTGCTCCTTTTTTCTATGCAAATATATTTTATGAAACGGAACTTACCAAAAATTAGAGATATATGATTAATATATTTATAAATGTTTTGCATTTATTAAGAGTTGGATGAGAGATAAGGCACAGGGACTAAGGAAGGAGGCAATGCAATAGAATATGATAATCTCCGTTTAAGGATTAGGGAATGAATGTAATTCCGCAAAAACTATGAAGAAATCAGGCTTTGTGAAGTCATTAAAATATTGGTGCATATTGCTTTGTGTCACGGTTCCTATGTTGTCAAAGGCACAGGGAGGAAATAGGGCATACGACTTTTTAGAGATACCCAGTTCCAGTTATGTAATGGGTATGGGTGGTGCAAATGTCTCGAGTATTCGTTCAGATGTAGACCTTGCGGCTCAGAATCCGGCCTTGATAGGTCCTGAGAATGATAAGGAACTAAAGGTGGGATATATGCACTATTACGGAAGTTCTAATTTTGCGAGTGTAAGATATGGAATGGCTGCTGGGGAAAGGGGAGCTTGGGCTGCCGGTATTCGATATCTTAATTATGGGAATTTCCAGGGTTATGATTATGACGGCACATATACAGGCACTTTTACTGCCCAGGATATAGTGGCAGAGGCCACATATTCCCATGATTTCACTTACCGACTTCGTGGTGGGATAAACGTAAAGATGGTGTATAGCGCCTATGAACAATATTCGGCATTTGCTATGGCAGCCGACTTAGGTCTATGCTATTATGACGAATACCACGATCTTTCACTTGGCCTTGTGCTCAAGAATATGGGTGGTCAATTAAAAAGGTTTGAAGACCGTTACGACCGAATGCCCTTTGACGTGCAATTTGGTATTTCCAAAGGTTTTAAGGAATCATTTTCATTCTCAATCACGGCATGGCATCTCACCAAATGGAGATTGCCATATTATGTGCACGAAGATGGACAAGAGACGGAATTGACCGATGCAGGTTTTTTCAGGAATTTGTTCCGTCATTTAGTTTTTGGGATAGAATATACCCCCTCTGAAAGATTTTATATCAATTTAGGTTACAACTATAAGACTGCCAGTGATATGGCGGCTTATCAACGCCATTTCCTGTCGGGTTTTTCAATAGGTGCCGGCTTCAAAGTAAAATCCTTTTCAGCGGGTGTTGCTTTCGCAATGCCACATAAAGGAGCCAGCACAATTTTGCTCAACTTAGGTTTGGATATCTCAGAATTATTGTGAGAATAAACTTTTTTTTGTAATTTTGCACCCAAGTTGTGCAATCTCTGGCAAGATTAGTGATGCTTGTTAAATTGCCGACATCACAAATATTATACATAAAAATGGACTTAATTAAAGTAGTAGAGGAAGCATTTGCAACTCCTAAGAAGCAAATCGATGATTTCGGACCGGGCGACACAGTGAATGTAGCATACCGAATCAAAGAAGGTAACAAAGAAAGAATCCAGCAATACCGCGGTGTAGTGATTCGTATCAGCGGCAGCCAGGACAAGAAAAGATTTACAGTAAGAAAGATTTCTGACGGTGTAGGTGTAGAAAGAATTTTCCCTATGGATTCTCCCTTTATCGAATCAGTGACTGTAACAAAATATGGTAAAGTGCGTCGTGCCAAATTATATTACTTACGTAAACTCACAGGTAAGAAAGCACGTATCAAAGAACGTCGCGTAAAGAAGACCGAAGAGGCATAAAAACAACACACCGATTAAAAGATAAAAAAGGCCCGTTCTCAGGAACGGGATTTTTTTTGGATTAACTGTTCAATCTTTTTATGCTGAAATTTGTTATATTTGCATAAATAAATAACACTATGTCACAGAAAGCATTATTAATAATATTGGATGGCTATGGCATTGGCAGCCATGGCAAGGAGGATGCAATTTACAATACCCCGACTCCCTATATGGATAAACTCATGGAAGAATATCCCCACTCTCAGCTTCAAGCAAGCGGAGAGAATGTAGGTTTACCGGATGGTCAGATGGGTAATTCAGAAGTAGGACACCTTAATATAGGAGCCGGACGTGTGGTTTATCAGGATCTTGTAAAGATAAATAGAGCCATAGCCGACGGTAGTTTCGCAAAGAACCCGGAGGTGAAGTCAGCTTTCGAATACGCTAAACAACATAATGTGCCTATCCATTTCATGGGTCTTGCATCGGCCGGTGGTGTCCATTCAAGTTTAGACCATCTTTATGCATTGTGTGACACTGCCAAGACGTATGACCTCAATAGAGTGTTTGTGCATTGCTTTATGGATGGCCGAGACACCGATCCTAAGAGCGGTGCCGGATTTCTTAAAGAAATAAAAGACCATTGTGACAAGAGCGCGGGTGTGATTGCTTCTGTGATAGGAAGATATTATGCCATGGACCGTGACAAGAGGTGGGAACGACTGAAAGAAGCCTACAATCTTCTGGTATATGGAGAGGGGAAACATTCCGACGATGTGATTGAAACTGTAGAAGAATATTATGCAGAAGGAATCACCGACGAGTTCATGAAACCAATAGTGAATGACAAGGTAGATGGTAGAATAGGTGCAGGTCATGTTGTGATTTTCTTCAATTATCGTAACGACCGAGCTAAAGAACTTACCACCGTTCTAACTCAACATTCGGAAGACGGAATGAATCCGATACCTGATCTGCAGTACTATTGTATGACCCCATATGATGATGCATTCAAGGGTGTGCATATCTTATTTGCAAAATCAGATGTCCCCAACACATTGTCGGAATATCTGAGCAACAATGGAAAGAAGCAGCTCCATATAGCAGAAACCGAGAAATATGCCCATGTGACATTCTTCTTCAATGGAGGCAGAGAGAAACCTTTTGATAATGAAGACAGAATATTGGTGCCTTCTCCCAAGGTTGCCACTTATGATTTGCAGCCCGAAATGAGCGCACCGGAAGTGACTGAAAAACTTGTTGATGCGATTGACTCTGAAAAATATGATTTCATTGTAGTGAATTTTGCTAACGGCGACATGGTAGGCCACACAGGAGTATATGAGGCAGTGCAAAAGGCAGTAGCAGCTCTCGACTCATGTGTGGAAAAAGTGGTGGAAGCCGCAAAAAAACATGGATATCAGTCTATCATTATCGCGGATCATGGCAACGCTGACTATGTAGTGAATCAAGATGGCAGTCCTAACACAGCTCACTCCTTAAATCCTGTGCCATTCATTTATATAGGTAATAAGGATGCAAAGGTGGAAAACGGAAAATTAGCTGATGTGGCTCCTTCTATCCTTCATATCATGGGATTGCCTCAACCGGCTGACATGGACGGGCATAATCTTATAGAGGATTAATCCTTGGTCTTCTTTGGCTTGGAATTCTAAAAAATTGAACCATAAGAAAACTTTTGATGATAAAAATAAATTTTAAGAAGTCACTGCTCCCTATTTTGGGAGCAGTGGCTTTTTGTGGAGTAACGTCGGGTGAAAGGCTTGTTATCCTTCACACCAATGATACCCATTCCACTATAGATCCCCTTCCGGACGGCACCGGTGGAGTGCTTCAGAGGAAAGCCATAATCGATTCTGTTAGAAATGCAGAAAAGAATGTGATACTGGTAGACGCGGGGGATGTTGTTCAAGGCACAACTTATTTCAAATATTTTAAAGGAGATGTGGAATATCCCTTGATGGATATGATGGGTTACGATATTAGGGTTTTAGGAAACCATGAGTTCGATAACGGTATGCAATCTTTAGCAAAGTATTATAACGGGACAAAAGGAGTACCCTTATCGGCCAACTATGATTTCACAGGCACCGAACTTGAGGGGATTTTCAAGCCCTATTTGATTAAGGAATTCGATGGAAAGAAATTAGGATTTATCGGTATCAATATAGACCCTGCAAGTATAATAGCACATAAGAATATCGCCGGAGAATTTCGGGAGGTTATACCCGTGGCCAACGAACTTGCCTCCAAACTCAAGAATGAAGAAGGATGCGATATGGTGGCTGTGATTTCACATATTGGTTATATAACAGGCAATTCAAAAACGTCAGATATAGATCTGGCCGAAGCATCCACAGACATCGATCTGATAATCGGAGGCCACTCGCATACATTGATAGATCCTAAGACTCCGGAAGAAACTCCTTCGTTGATCAAAAATAAAAATGGCAAACCGGTAAGAATTGTTCAAACCGGCAAGCAGGGTAGATATATAGGAAAATTGTCTATAGATCTTGGACAATTGCCACTTGCAGGTGGAGAACAGGTGGAATATGAATTAATACCTGTGACCGACAGATTCCCGGTTGAATTATTGGATGAAAGAATGATTGACCATATCCGACCCTACAGAGAAGCGGTGGATTCCATCAATAATGTGGTGATAGGCTATTCTGAATATGAACTTGAAAAATCCAGGACAGGAGGTTTGCCTAATCTCACCGCTGATATAAGTTTCCAATACGCAAAGTCTGTAGCTGATTCTTTACAATCTATGGGAATAAATATTCCTGACGTGAATATGTCAATAATGAACGTTGGAGGAATCAGGCATCATATGCCTGTTGGAGAGATAACTGAAGGACAGATATTATCCACTTATCCATTTTCAAATCATATGGTGATAATCGGAGTGAAAGGCTCTGATATAATCGAGGCTATGCGTATTAGCGCATCCAAAGGAGGTGAGGCAATAAGTTCAAATGTCAGAGTAGTGACAGACAATTCAGGGAATCTTATTCGAGTTGTCATAGATGGAAAAGAAATGGACCCTGAACGTGAATATATAGTTTCTACGATCGATTATGTGGCCGAGGGCAATGATGACTTGGTGAGCCTTGCCAACCATAGGAAGATATGGGAAGATGATGTAGAAGTTTCAATTCCTATTTTGTTGTGGATAAAAAATCAACAGAAATTAGGTTTAAAAATAGCCCCCGACCAAGGTAGGCGATTTGTGGAGGAAGCTCCCTCGCTCCCTTTTGTCGAGAATTAAAAATATGTAAATGAGTTTGGAACTCTGTAACATAAAATTTCTCAAACGGGAGATAACATTCAAAGGAATGTTATATCTCGTTTTGTGTTTTATATTGTGTTCATGCCAAAAAAAACAAGAAAAAGAAGAGAGCCATCCATCTGAAGAGATAGTTATTCTGAACGACAGGACGAGACTTTGTAAAGAGTTGGCGGATTCTTTATTAACTACCCTCACGTTGGAGGAAAGAGCCGGGCAATGTTTTATGCCATCAGTCTTTGCAAACACAGAACCTGCCACTATAGAGCTCTATAAAAAATATATAGAAGATTATCATGTGGGCGGAATAGTATTGTTAAAAGGGACAATTTCATCTGCCAAAGAACTTGCCAATATTGGTCATGAATCGAAAATACCGTTGTTTATAGCGATAGATGCAGAATGGGGCCTGGGTATGCGGCTTGAAGATGCCCCCGTTTATCCCAAGAACGGAAATATCGGTAAAGATTCGGAAGATACAGAATTGTTTGACTATGGACTCCGGATTGCTGAAGAATGCCGGGAAGTGGGCATAAATATGGTGTTGGGACCAGTGGTTGATATCACTGCTTACAATGGAGGTGTTATAGGGAAAAGATCATTCGGCAATAACCCTAAAATAGTATCGGATTACGGAGTGGCATACGCCAAAGGTCTGGAGTCGGGAGGAGTGATAAGCGTGGCTAAACATTTTCCCGGTCATGGGAGCACGATTATAGACACTCATAAAGGTGTTGCGAGAGTGAAAAGGGATATAACGGCACTTGATTCCATAGATTTAAAACCCTTCAAAGATTACATTAATGTAGGCCTGACAGGTGTTATGGCAGGTCATATTCAATCATTGGCATTAGATCCTGACGGGAATGCTGCCACAGTTTCTATGGATATACTCACTTCATTATTAAGGGATGAGATGGGTTTTAAAGGACTTGTTTTGACAGATGCTTTTGATATGGGTGGGGCTAAAGGTTTCTCTGCTGAAGAAGCATTGAAGGCCGGGGCAGATATTATACTTTCTCCTGAAAATATGGAAAAGGAATACCGTAATTTGCTTGACAAGGTAAAAACGGGTCAATTTGACTTGCAGATTTTAAACGACAGGTGCAGACGTATTCTGTTTTATAAATACCTGTTCAATTTGATATAATCTGTTTGTATTGACATAGACTTTTACAGTCGTGAGGAATCATTATAGCTATAATGACCGTTGGCAGTGACAATCACATGATCAAGGAATCGTATGTTCATGAATTTGCAAGCCTCTTTTAATTCAGAAGTGAGTTTATCATCCTGAGGACTCGGTTTTAGTGTTCCGGAAGGATGATTGTGACAAAGAATCATACCTTCTGCGTTTTCAAGTAAAGCGAGTTTTATTGCTTGTTTTAAATCGAAAACAGAAGATGTGCCGGTGCCGGAAGTGAGTTTGAATTCCTTTGTTACCTTGTTTTGCCGGTTGAGTATCAGCATCCATATTTCCTCGTGATCGATATTCCCGATTTTATGCCTCATCCGATCGTAAATCTGATTAGAAGAACGAATGGGCCCTTCTATAGGGATATCTTCCATGAAATATCTTTTGATAAGTTCAATCACTGAAAGGATCTGTATGGCTTTCATATTCCCGATACCCCGCATCTCGCACAGTTCCTGTTTCGTTCTTCTCTCCAGTTTGTGAAGAGACCCGTTATTGTCGCGCATCAAATCCCGGCATAGTTCCGTAATGGGATAACCCGGAGTCCCTGTGCGCAGTATGATCGCCCAAAGTTCGGGAACGGAAAGAACCCCCACGCCATATTTTTCGGCTTTTTCTCGTGGTTGCTGGTCTTCGTCCATCTCTTTAACCGTTCGGACAATTTTTTCAGGTAAAGGATATTCTTGGTTCATAGCTGCTCTCTGTGACTTCATGTTTATTTCCCTTTACGACGCTGAATCTCGTCGTTTACATCTCTTCCATGACGCAGAAGGATTTTCCATACATATGCACGGATAAAACCGGTGCCATAGCCACCTAATTGAATTGCAGAGGCCGGAAGGGCAAGTAGTGCGATTTTAGGACTCCGGGTATCCACAAGAGCTGCAATGAGTAGCACAACAAAATACACCACCAATGGTATCAAGAACCAGTAATTGAAGAAAGATGCAATCACCAACCCCAATCCGAAAATCACAAAAAGGGCCGGCAGCCAATGCACGAGTTTCATTGAGCCGGGGTAGAGAAGTTGCAGGGTGATTCGTGACATGCCGAATACATGCACCTGTTTCCAGAATTTCTTGAAATCCACTCTTCTTTTATGAAAGACTTTGACATCCGGATAGAGCACAGTCTTAAATCCGGCATTTTTTATCCGCGTGCTCATGTCTATATCTTCACTGAACATTTCGCGGAAGCCTCCTACTTTATTATACACATTTTTAGAGAAACCCATATTGAATGTTCTCGGGGTGAATTTCTCCATACTTTTCTTTCCTCCCCGAATACCGCCGGTTGTGAAGAAAGAGGTCATAGAAAAATTAATAGCTTTCTGCACATCGGAGAAAGATTCGTGGGCCGTATCGGGACCTCCGAAACAGTCGCAGGGATTTTCCTGCAGACTCTTTTTTAGAGATTCAATATAATCGGGGGGCAATATACAATCAGAGTCGACGAAGATAAAGAAATCTCCGTCGGCTCTTTCCATACCATAATTCCTTGCAATACTTCTGCCTTCGTTGGATTTATGGAAATATTTTATGTTTAGCTTGTCTCGCAGTTCCAAGACCTGTTCTTGACAAGGCACGGTGCTACCGTCTTCCACAATTATGAGTTGGAAATCCTTGTCGGATTGCTTGGCCAGACTCCGGACTAATTCCTCCACTTCCTGAGGCCGGTTATAAACCGGCACGATTATAGAGAAAGCAGGTTTCAAGCTTTTACTCTACCTGTGTAGTCGCCTGTGCGAGTATCTACTTCGATAAGTTCACCTTCGTTGATGAATAGAGGCACTCTGACAGTAGCGCCTGTTTCAACTGTGGCCGGTTTGAGTGTATTGGTTGCTGTGTCGCCTTTAAGACCCGGTTCTGTGTAAGTCACTTTGAGAACAGTCTTAACCGGCATTTCCGCAAACAATACGGTATCTGTTGAGGCATCGCTTACAACTTCCACGGTGTCTCCTTCTTTCATGAATTCAGCTCCGGTCACAAGTTCTTTATTGATAGGCACTTGTTCGAAGGTTTCATTGTTCATGAAGATATCATCTCCTCCGTCAGCGTAAAGGTATTGATAAGGACGACGTTCAACGCGTACATCTTCAAGTTTTTCACCAATGTTGAAACGACGTTCGATTACTCTTCCGTCCACCACATCTTTCAATTTAGTACGCATGAAAGTATTACCTTTGCCGGGCTTCACATGAAGGAATTCCACACAGAAATATAGACGGCCATCCAATCGTATGCAGGTGCCGTTCTTGATGTCTTGAGCGTTCATCATATCGCTTAAAATTTTTCAGATTTTTGCAAAGTTAGTGAAAAAATTTTGTTGGCTAAAATATAGGAAGATAGAATATCGTTCTAATTAATAGTGGATTTTTATTAACTTTGCATTACTAATATCGATTACAAACTGACTTAACATTACGACATGAGTAACGAAAAAACAGCCATCTCGACCCCGTCGGAATTGTTGCGAGACAAAGCCTGGGCGCGATGGACAGCACTTGTTTTGCTTGCAGGGGCAATGTTCTTTGCTTATATCTTTGTAGATGTCCTATCCCCCTTGCAAGAATATCTTCAGAGCACAAAAGGATGGGATCCTGATGCCTACGGACGTTTCGCAGGTTCTGAGACCTTTCTGAATGTATTCGTATTCTTCCTGATTTTCGCCGGTATCATTCTTGATAAGATGGGTGTGAGATTCACAGCTATTTTATCCGGTTCTGTGATGTTTGCCGGTGGTTTTATCAATTACTATGCGTTAACTGAGGCATTCCAGAACAGCGGTCTTTATAATTTTATGGACCACTTTGTGAATCTTCCTAACACATGGTGGAATATCACTCCCTTCTATGATGGGATGCCCGCATCAGCCAAACTTTCAGCAATAGGATTCATGATTTTCGGGTGCGGATGTGAAATGGCAGGTATCACTGTGTCACGAGGTATCGTGAAATGGTTCCAAGGCAAAGAAATGGCTCTTGCAATGGGAACTGAGATGGCCCTGGCACGTGTAGGTGTGGCAGCTGTGGTTTTGGGTTCACCATTCATAGCTACGCTTGGGGGTAATATAAGTGTATCCCGTTCGGTAGCATTTTCAGTGTTGCTTCTTTTGATCGGTCTGATTTCCTTTATCGTTTATGCGTTTATGGATAAAAAACTTGAGACCGAGATGGGCACAAGCGGAGAGGAAAAGGATGATCCTTTCAAGATTTCCGATT
Organism: Muribaculaceae bacterium; assembly: GCA_022510425.1. Taxonomy (GTDB): domain Bacteria; phylum Bacteroidota; class Bacteroidia; order Bacteroidales; family Muribaculaceae; genus Lepagella. Next base: position 188,882 of record JAFLTO010000002.1, on the reverse strand, counting down.
TGAAATATATCTTCTCGTCAAAGGTATTCTGGATTGTATCGCTTCTTTGCGTATTATATTATTCAGCTATTTTCCCGTTCCAGAAATATGCCATCAACATGCTCCAGTGCAATCTTGGAGTTACAGCCCAGGAAGCCGGATTCGTGTTCTTCGTGTTCCCGTTAGGGGCTGCTGCAGTCACACCGGTTTTGGGTAATTACCTTGACAAGAAGGGTAAAGGGGCAACAATGCTTATATTTGGAGCGATACTGATGATAATCTGTCATCTCACTTTCGCGTTATTATTACCTGCTACCCAATCCGAGGTAATTGCTTATGGAGCGATTATACTACTTGGAATCAGTTTCTCTTTGGTGCCTGCATCTCTATGGCCTTCTGTTCCGAAATTGGTAGACAACAAATTGCTCGGATCAGCCTATGCAGTTATTTTCTGGATTCAAAATATCGGGCTTTATGCCTTCCCTATGATTATCGGTGCGGTGTTGACAGGTACCAACCCGGGAGTTGAAAATCCTTTAGATTACAACTACACGGTTCCTATGCTTGTTTTTGCAGGTCTTGGGGTATTGGCCCTCATCCTTGGGGTGACACTAAAAGCTCTTGATGCTAAGAACCATTATGGCCTTGAACTCCCGAATATCAAGAGTGAAGAAGCTATGGAAGAAGCTCTTGGAGCGGAGGTTGTGTCAGTTGAAGAATAATGAAAAATCCCTTACAGTCGACATTGGTTGCATGGATAGCCCTATTTATAGTGGTTATAGTGATAATATTCACTTTCCAATTTCGGCAGCAATGGTGGAGTTTCATTGATTTATTCTTTGCCTTTATGATGGTGTTTTGCCAATTGGCAGGTTTATACATCCATAGGTTCAACCCATATGCGGGCAAAACGCTCCAGACTATAGCGGCATGGTGTTTAGGCTTGATGATATTGGCTTTTATAGGTGAATATATAGCTTATCAAGTGATTGTGCCATAAATAAAGAATATAATAAAAATAGCATAAGAAGAGCCGTTTCATTGAAACGGCTCTCTTGTGTTCTTTTATATTTTAACTGAAATATTCGTCGGCTATCTTTTCAATCTTATCAAGGTCGGGGGCAGATGTGTGCGGCCCTGTTGGTTTCAGCAATTCTTTGATAGGATAGAAATCGGGATCCTCTTTTTCTTGATAATCCGAGGCGCTCATCGTTTCGTCTCCCTGAGCATAGGCGGCATCTTCAAAGGCTTCTTCGGAATCACCTATACCTTCGAGCATTGCCCTGCCATCTATGGCTTCCACATAAAGAAGTTCCGGATTAACCCTGATTTGAGGATTATCGTCAAACCGGTCGAAATTATCAATATATTCCTGAACCAAGTCTGCCACAGCTTTTACAAATGTTTTTCTATCTATCATAACAAAATAATTTAGAATAAAATTCAAATTATATCATCTCTTTTATTATAAAACAAAAGAGCTGACACATAGGTTCAGCTCCTTTTATCTCATAATTTCAATTTCTTGTGCTTTCAGCTTGTAACTTTGAACTCATTTACATGTCCATGTCGCCGCCACCGCCATAGCCTGATCCATCCATGATTTCGCCTTCATTCTTATTGTTTTTGCCACCCATATTTCCGAAAGAATATTTGAGTGTGAACCTTACTGTTCTTCCCCCTCTCCATCTTTCGCTATATTGAGAATAGCCTGGGCCGTTGGTTGTGCTTTTGAATCTGCGGGAGTCAAACAAGTCACGGCAATTTACTGAAAGTGACCAGTTGCCGAAATTTTTCCTGACACCGATATCTACGCTCCAGCCTCCTTCGCGTGAACCCTGGGCAGTGAGTCTTCTCGAATTGTAGCCACCGTTAGCTTGGAAAGACATTGACCAAGGAATCTTGACGCCCAACATGGCTCGAACACTCCAGGCAAAACTATTCTGTTTGTCGCCTGATAGAGGGATAACATTTCCATTTTCGGTTAGGAAGTTATAATTCCAAGCACTGATATGATTGTTATAAAGATTCACAGTGGTTGTGAGGTCTATAATCCTGAAGAAATTATCTTTAAGCACAATTTCACACCCGGAATTTGTTTGGTCTGCCACATTGGCCCAGGTGGAGTACATCACATCTCCTTCGAGATAACTGATACGGTTGGTCATGCCGCTTGTGGTGCGTAGATATGCAGAAAGACTTATCATGTGCCAGGTCCAGCTCTTGAGATAATTCAGTTCAAAAGAATTGGAATATTGAGGTTGCAATTCCGGATTACCATAAGAAATGTTAGTAGGGTCGGAAATATTACGGAATGAGTTCAACTGTCCGCCCCATGGCCTTTGAAGGCGACGGGTATAGTTAATCTGCATTTCATTGTCGTATGGCAAGGATAGAGAAAGGAACACCGACGGGAAAAGAGCGAAATTGTTTTTCTTGTACCATGCCTGACTTTGAGGAGATTCTTCATAACCGAGAGATTTTGTATGAACTGTCCATTGTTCTGCCCTGAGTCCTGCGGAATAACTGAATTTTTTCACTGTTCCACCTAAAGTGGCATAGAATGCGTTGATATCGTTGCGATATATGAAACGATTGTAAAGATCAGGATTCAAAACCATGTCATTCACTGTGGTGCCCTTATAGGTTGTGGTAGGAGAGTCCTCTTTGTTAGAATTACCGTTATAACCTGTTTCAAACTTCATCCAGTCGGTGAAACGGTTTTCATAGTCCACTTTCACTTCCCAACCTTTATTGTTCATATCCATCACTTGTTCCTGATATATATCATTATAATATATGCCGGTTGTCTCGTCGTAAGATGAATATTGCCCCGGGTCGAAATTATATTCCATATCTTGTTCGAAAGAACTCCAGTTATCCATCGCCCAATAATTGAATGAACCTGTGATGTCGAGGATATTGGTGTCGGTCCATTTGCGTGTATATCCGGCTTCAACATGTGCGCCCTTCATATCTCCTCTTCCTTTGTTGTGATTTAGGTTGGAGAACCAACTTGAAGGTAGATTTGAAGTATAGGAGGTAGTGCTTCTGCTGTCATTATGTCCCAACATTCCGAAACCGCTCAGACTTATATCATCATGATCAGTAGCATGGAAAGTTCCACCCAATCTGAGGAAAACATTGTTGCCTCGGTTTGGGCTTTCACCGTTAGAGTTAGTGAAATAGCCTTCATCGTAAGTTCTTTCCATTAGAGATCCACCTTTGTTTCTTCTCATACGGAATCCAACACCGGTGAAGGCATCGATTTTACTGTGGTTATAATTGAAATTAACTCCTGCATTTCCACCGCCCCTGGTGTCGGCACTGATTTCGGCACTGCCGAAATACCCGGCCTTTCTATCTTTTTTCAAGACGATATTGATAATGCCGGCTGTGCCCTCCGGGCTATATTTGGCAGATGGATTGGTAATAACTTCCACTCGTTCTATAGTCTCCGCAGGAATCTGTTCCAAAATTTGTGCACGGTTATCGGAAGTTAGGCCGGATTCCTTGCCATTGATCCAAATAGTGACGGAAGAATCACCTCTCAAAGAGACCTGACCATCTTGGTCAACTTCTACAGAAGGGATTGATTCAAGCAATTCCGAAGCTGAAGTGCCCGCTACGGTCACGTTAGCATCCACCTGGAAAACCTTGCGGTCGAGTTCAAACCTCATCTGGCTTTTTACGCCTTCCACCACTACTTCCTGCAGAAGTTTGGCGTCGTCGGCAAGATAGATATCAGGAATTATAATATTTTGTCCTGCAACTGTGACATTTCTTTCCTGATCCACGCTTCCTATATTAGATACCTTGAGAATGTAACTACCATCGGAAACATTGGGTAATATAAAATTACCATCGAGATCTGAAGATGTTCCGATAGCAAGAGGTTTACCTTTTGCATCAAGAAGTTGTATCGTTACAAAATCCATCGGTTCTCCGGTGGATTTATTGACTACTTTACCAGTAATGTTTCCTTTTGCAAAAAGCAGCGAAGGAATAGCCACAAGACCTGTGGCAAGAATATATTTAAAATTCATGAATAATAGTGGTTATCTCAAAAGTTTGATAACCCAAAACAGAAAAGGTTTATTGAAAAGATTTATAGAGTTATGTTTTTTAACATATTTTAGTACGATTCTACAAATTTGCTATTAGACTTAGTAAGTGCCATAGCGTAATTTCCTATAGAAATTCTGAGAGGTTGCCACTAAATAGGGCTGAAGGAATATAAAACCTATTCCACATGTGAGGATAGATAAAAGGATCCAACCGATAAACCGGAATTGCAGACAGAAATAATCCCATTTGCGGCCCCGCATCATGTTCCAGCTTTGTTGCAATGCATCAATTCCAGAGATATTGGGGTCGTCTACCATAATATAGAAGGTCATGGACAGACCACACGACACAATAATACCCGGCACAATTAATAAAACCATGCCAAACCCTACTGCAAGAGAATAAAGGAGGCCTGCCACTAATGTGTCAGCAAATCTTTCAAACCCTTTGAAGAGGAGGTTAAGATTGTTGACATTGGTATCAACATTGCATGCAATATATAGAATATAACCGAAAGTTAGAGGACCGTATACTATGAGTTCAATCAACGAAGTGGAACTTGCAATGGCAATTATGGCGAGATATATAAGAGAACCCAAAGCCACATTCACCCATTTGCCTTCGAGTTGCGCCTTGGCTCGACGCATGAGCATTACATTTTCATTCATAACTTTTTCATCTTAAAATAAGGGCAAAATTACTTAAAATTTTAGTAATACTAAGATAATGTGTATTTTTGCAATTGGTAATTAACCAAACTCCACTATAAACTAACTGACAGATGAGCGAAATAGAAGAAAATCTAAATACGTCCACGGGTTTGCCGGAGAATGCCTTCCGGGAATTGGCAGCCGATGAGCAGTATAATCCGGTGATGCATCCGGCACATGACCAAAAGGAGGTGACGGTTTATTCCGTTTTCACAGGTCTTGTGATGGCAATAGTGTTCTCAGCCGCCGCCGCCTATTTGGGATTGAAGGTGGGCCAGGTGTTTGAGGCAGCCATTCCTATCGCTATTATAGCTGTGGGTTTGAGTAACGCCTTGGGTAAAAAGAATGCATTGGGCCAGAATGTTATTATCCAGAGTATAGGTGCTTGCTCGGGAGTGATAGTGGCAGGTGCCATCTTTACTTTGCCGGCACTTTTTATTCTTCAGGCCACCTATCCTGATATCGCTGTTGAATTCTATCAGATATTCCTGTCATCTTTACTTGGAGGTATTTTGGGTATTTTGTTCTTTATACCATTCAGGAAATATTTCGTGAAAGACATGCACGGGAAATATCCTTTCCCGGAAGCCACGGCCACTACCCAAGTGCTCATTTCCGGACAGGGCAGCGGAGAAGAAAACGGAAGCCAGGCGAAGACTTTGATAATAGCCTCATTAATTGGCGGTGTCTACGACTATATAGTGGCCACGTTCGGATGGTGGGCTGAGACCATAGAATCCACTGCCGCGACATGGGGCCAGGTGATGGCGGAAAAAGCCAAACTTGTGTTGAGTTGCAACACAGGAGCAGCTCTTTTAGGTCTGGGATATATCGTGGGTCTCAAATATGCTTTCGTGATATTTGCCGGTTCTATTTTCGTCTGGTGGATCATAATTCCATTGATGGGCACATATGGTAGTCCTGAATTTGCCACGATGGATCCTGATGCATTGTTTAAAAATTATGCAAGATTGATCGGTATCGGGGGTATCGCTATGGCCGGAGTGATAGGTATTATCAAATCGTGGCCTATAATAGCACAGGCGGTTGGACTTGCCGGCAGAGAACTGAAAGGCAAGACCAGTGATATAAAGGAACAGAGATGGCAGATGGACATATCCATGAAGCATATAGTAGTCTTCATCGTGTTGGCTCTTATCGCTGTGTTGCTTTTCTTCTGGTTTGGAGTGATTCATACATTCTGGCAGGCAGCCGTGGCATGGGGAGTGGTAACATTGATAGCATTCTTATTCACTACTGTGGCGGCTAACGCCATTGCAATAGTGGGTTCCAATCCTGTATCCGGTATGACGTTGATGACTTTGATTATCGCCTCGGCAATCTTTGTCGCTATTGGACTTAGCGGAACATCGGGTATCGTGGCTTCAATGGTTATAGGAGGAGTTGTCTGTACGGCTCTTTCTATGGCCGGAGGTTTTGTAACCGACCTTAAGATCGGTTATTGGTTAGGTTCCACCCCTAAGAAACAGGAAAGTTGGAAATTCTTAGGAACATTAGTATCCGCTGCTACTGTTGGTGGTGTAATAATGGTGCTTAACCAGGTATACGGTTTCACGGGTGACGATGCACTTGTGGCTCCTCAGGCCAATGCGATGGCAAAGGTGATTGAACCATTGATGATGGGAGGAGACACTCCTTGGATTTTATATATGATCGGAGCAATTTTGGCTTGTATACTCAATTGGTTGGGAGTGCCGGCATTGGCATTCTGCCTTGGTATGTTCATCCCATTGTCGCTAAACTCACCAATGCTTGTGGGAGGAGCGATAGCATATTTTGTAAGCAATTCCTCAAAAGATCAGAAACTCAATGATGCAAGGAGAGACAGAGGCACTTTGATAGCTTCGGGTTTGATAGCGGGTGGCGCCCTCTTCGGTGTATTTGCAGCTATAACACGTTTCTGCGGATTTGAATATGAAACTCCCGGTTCTTTGGAAGTGACTCAAATCCTCGGTTGCGCAGCCTATGTTCTCTTAATAGCATATTTCATATGGGATTCAAACCGCGCGAAAATCCGTCAATAGTTACCAATTGAAGGTAAAGACATCAACAAATAAAAACAATTACAACGCTAACAACAAAAACTACATAAACATGAAAAAAGCATATGTATTTCCCGGGCAGGGAGCACAATTCGTGGGTATGGGAAAAGATCTCTACGATAATAACGAAGAAGCTAAGGCCCTTTTTGAAAAGGCCAACGAAATACTTGGATTCCGTATCACAGACTTGATGTTTAACGGTACGGAGGATGATTTGAAACAGACAAAGGTTACTCAACCGGCAATCTTCCTTCACAGTGTGATTCTGGCCAAGAGTCTTGGAGACGATTTCAAGCCCGATATGGTGGCAGGACACTCTCTTGGGGAGTTCTCAGCTTTGGTAGCTGCGGGAGCATTGTCATTTGAAGAGGGACTAAAGTTAGTTTCAAAAAGAGCACAGGCAATGCAGAAAGCATGCGAGGCTTCTCCATCCACAATGGCTGCAGTGTTAGCTTTGCCCGATGAAAAGGTTGAAGAGATATGTGCTTCAATCGACCATGTAGTGGCACCTGCAAACTATAATTGCCCCGGACAGTTGGTGATTTCCGGAAGTCATGAAGGAATAGATGCTGCATGTGAAAAACTTCTTGCTGCCGGTGCAAAGAGAGCGATGAAATTGAAAGTGGGAGGAGCCTTCCATTCGCCATTGATGAAACCGGCTGAAGATGAACTTGCCGAAGCTATAGAAGCTGCTGAATTCAGTGCCCCGGTTTGCCCGGTTTATCAGAATGTAGATGGGAAACCTCATACCGATCCTAAGGAAATCAAGGAGAATCTTATTAAGCAATTGACAGCTCCGGTGAGATGGACCCAGGATATACAGTCAATGATTGAGGATGGTGCCACTGAATTTATAGAAGTAGGTCCAGGCTCCGTACTTCAGGGTCTCGTTAAGAAAATCAATAGAGAAGTTTCAACTTCAGGACATCAGTAAAAAATGAACGTTGCAATAGTTGGAGCCAGTGGAGCAGTGGGTCAGGAACTCTTGAGAGTGCTTGACCAACAGAATTTCCCGATTGATAATCTAAGGCTTTTCGGTTCCGAGAGGAGTGCCGGTAAGGAATATGAGTACAGGGGAAAGAAAGTAAAGGTAGAACTTCTGAGCCATGATTCGGATTTCAGTGGTGTGGATATAGCCTTTACATCGGCAGGGGCCGGGACTTCGAAAGAATATGCTGACACCATCACCCGTCATGGCACCGTCATGATAGACAACAGCAGTGCCTTCAGGATGGATCCGGATGTGCCTTTGGTTGTACCGGAGGTCAATCCGGAAGATGCTTTAGACCGACCCAGGAATATTATCGGTAACCCTAACTGTACGACCATCCAGATGGTGGTGGCCTTGAAGCCTATAAATGATCTTTCATCGATTCTGAAGGTGCACGTTTCCACATATCAGGCAGCCAGCGGAGCCGGTGCGGTGGCGATGCAGGAACTCGAGAAACAATTTGCAGAATTGGCAGCAGGTGAGGCACCGACAATAGAAAAATTCCCGTTTCAGTTAGCTTTCAATCTTATACCTCAGGTGGATGTCTTTATGGATAACGGCTACACTAAGGAGGAAATGAAGATGTATAACGAAACGCGCAAGATCATGCATTCCGACAAGATTCAGGTGAGTGCCACTTGTGTAAGAGTACCGGTGATGAGGGCCCATAGCGAGGCTATCTGGTTGACTACTGAAAAGCCGTTGGAGCTTGATGCAGTGAGAAAGGCTTTGGAACATGCACCGGGTATTGTAATGAAGGATGAACCTGCAGACAAAAAATATCCGATGCCTCTCGACATTTCGGGAGAGGATCCTGTCTATGTAGGAAGACTCAGAAAGGATCTGGCGGATCCTTGCGGAATCAGTTTCTGGGTTGTAGGAGATCAAATCAAAAAAGGTGCGGCCTTGAATGCCGTACAGATAGCCCAGTGGTTGCTGAAAAACGACCCGAAATTGAAATGAAAAACAACTTTTCTCTAATTCCTCGTGAGGGGAGTTAGAGAAATTTTACAAAACAAAAACAAAATATGAAAAAACAAACATACTGTGCTTTAAGCATGCTTTTGCTTATGGGTGTGTTGAGTTCCTGTAAGGAAGAAGTGGCAGAAATAAAGCAAAGTGAAGGACAAACGATAAAACTGTATGTGAAGGGTATTGAGACGAGGACCACGAACGGGGAACTTAATCAAACCTACATCACCGCTAACAATACAGTAGGTGCATTCGGAGTAACTGCCGATGGTAACTATGTTTCTAACGGGAACAATAATTTGTATATAGCCGGTGTAAATGGAAAACTTATTCCGGACAGCAACGAAATGACAGTAAGCGATGAAAATACAACGGTAAAAATTTATGCCTATGCACCATACAATGAGAGTTGGGCTCAGTATGATCAGGAATATGAATTTAATATTCAGACAGACCAAAGCACAAATGAAAGATATTTAGCCAGTGATTTGCTTTCATCCACCGGTTCAACTTACTCAGGAGCACAGGAAGTTGGGCTTACGTTTAATCACATGCTTTCAAGAGTAAGGTTGGTGATACAAAAAGGAGCCGATTCGTTCGATTTAAGTAATGCTTCAATCACTTTGAATACTCAGTTAAATACATTGTTTAATCCATCTACTGGTGTTATAAATGGTCAAGTAGAGGAAATCGAAACCTCCGAAATCATAATGCAAAAAACGATAGGATCTTCCACTGCTGCCTACTGCATCGTTGTACCCCAGACCGTTAGTTCTGAAACCACTCTTTTCACAATTAATAATGGAGAAAAGTCTTATACTTGTAATTTGGAGTCTGATTTTACGTTTGAATCCGGTAAATCCTATACCTTTACAGCTACTGTTAACTCCAATGATATAGTTTATAAAATTGGGAAACCCACTGTAGAAGATTGGGAAGACGGAGATCAAGAAGATGAAGAAACCGAAGAGGTTACTTTAGACCCAACATATTTTTGGTTTGAAAGAACCGGAACATTGTATCCATTAGATTGGGATAAATATGACCATATAATAAAGTGGAATTATGATCAAATTGCAACAAATTATATAAGACTTATTCCTTTTACTAATAATTTTGAACATATAATTATTCCATGGACAAAACATAGTAAATTTAGAACTCTTAAAATAGAAATAACGGATTTCAAATTTGCAGAAGGTGCAAATAACGAGAAGACATATATCACAATAGGGACTGCTCCAAATATTTTATTTGTGGATTCAAAATCTGAAATAATAAAAATTAACGAAGAAAAAACATATGAAATTGATTTAACCTTAAAAGAAAATAAGGATATAATAGAGGAGGCAACCGAAATAATCATTTCCGCTAGAGCAGAATTTAATTATTATGATTATAATGAATATAATACAGCCATAATAAACAACGTGAAATTAAGGATGGCAAAATAAAAAATTATAATTTTAAATTATATTTTAAATTTGCTGACAAGATAGAAGTTTATTGAGATAATTAGCTTAGGAAGGGAAGGCTCCGGCTGTGATGGTCGGGGCTTTCTTTTTTTGTAGTATATTTGCAAAAAATTTGAAAGTATGTATGATTATGTGGCAGTGAGGATTGATGTGGTTCCTTGCGATGAGAATATTACAGACTTGTTGGCGGCGTTCTTGGCTGAGGTGGATTTCGAGACTTTCGAACCTGATGAGAAGGGTTTGACGGCATATGTAAGGAAAGATAAGTATGACAAGAATGCCGTAGAAGAAATTTTGTCTGATTTCCCTATCCCATCAAAATTGACGATGACCGAAACCGAAATAGAAGGTGAGGATTGGAACAAGGAATGGGAACAAAATTATTTTCAGCCGATACACATAAGCGACAGACTCGTGATCCGCTCATCGTTTCATGAATCTTTTCCGGATATTCCTATCGAGATTATAATTGATCCGAAGATGGCTTTTGGTACCGGTCATCACGCCACAACAGCCGGAATGTCGAAAATGCTGCTTGAGGAAACTTTAAAAGGGAAGAGGGTAATCGATATGGGAACAGGTACCGGTATTCTGGCAATTTTGTCAAAAAAATTAGGCTCAGGAGATACTGTGGGAATAGATATTGATGAATTCGCCTTGGAGAATGCCAAGGAGAATGGAGCCTTGAATGGGGAGGAAATAGATTGGAAAGTGGGGGATGACAAAGTCCTTCACGACCTTGAACCGGCAGATATCTTTCTTGCCAACATCAATCTGAACGTGATAACAGAAAATCTTGGAAAATATGTATCCAAGTTAAAATCAGGGGGAAAAATATTCCTTAGCGGATTTTTGGTGAGCGATAGAGCAAGAATATTAGAGGAAGCAGAGAAATATGGCTTGATACTTGCTAAAGAATCAGCGGAGTCAAATTGGGAAACTATGGTGTTCCAAAAATTGTGAAACAAAGGGTTTATTTCTTAGAAAGTTGACTACGGAAATCACTTTATTAATATTTTTTAACGTATAGATATTTGGGTTTGGAAAGGAATTTGAATAATTTTGCATACCCAAACAAAAAGGACAAAAAATCGGACCTTATTAAAATAAACAATTTTTCAACCAAACATTAACTTAAACCATCAACTGCCTATCGAAAAGACTTTACGCAACAATCAAGATTAACAAGGATGGCAAAAAGAACCAAAATGACCGATGAGCAATTGGTCAAAGCTTACGCAGAGGGGAAAAACGAAGCATTCGACATATTACTTAAGAGACATCAGGAACGGGTTTTCAATTATATTCTTCGCATTGTGAAGAATGAAGATATTGCTAACGATATCTTCCAGGAAACTTTTGTTAAGGCAATCCTGACAATCAAGCAGGGCAGATACACGGAAAACGGAAAATTTCCGGCATGGATCTCACGCATCGCTCACAATCTGATTATCGATTTTTTCCGTCAGGAGAAATCGGAAAACCATCAGAGTGCTGATTTGGAGGAAGTGGATATTCTCAACAGAAAGGAACTCTGTGAGGCCACCATCGAAGATGTGCTTGTGTCTGACCAGATCAGAGAAGATGTGAAATATCTTATAAAAGAACTTCCGCCGCTACAGAGAGAAGTGCTGAACATGAGATATTATCAGAATCTATCGTTCAAAGAAATAGCCGAGATGACCGGAGTGAGCATCAATACCGCTCTTGGCCGTATGAGATATGCAATCTTGAACTTGCGTAGAATGGCCAGCGAGAAAGAAATAGTTCTAACTGCGTGAATAAGGTAAAGTGTAAGTTTTAAGGGGAGAATAGTTAAGTAAAAGCAAGCCGGAAAGAAGAAATTTATTTTTCTCTTTAGGATATGAAGACGCAATAAAACGAGTTTTATTGCGTTTTTTGTTTATATAACACAACAGATAACATATAACCTTAAACAGCCTGCCTATGGTAAACGATTCCGCTCATCATGTTTCCTATGGTGGAGAATTTGAGATGACAGGCAAAAAGCCAAGCTCAAGCTCTATCAACTTCGTCAAACAATTTGCAAGGGTTTACTCCACAACCAAAGGAATAGATTTTTCGTATTTGATATTGAATTAAGAAAAAATTAAGTAATTTTGCAGTGCCTTTGAGAGAAGGCACTATCTCGTGTGATGGGAAATTTGTAATAACTTATTTTGAGTAACACAAAACAATGAAAAAATTTGCATTAAATGCTGAGGCACGTCCCGTTGTAGGGAAGAAGTCTCTTAAGGCTCTCCGTGCGGAGGGTAAGATTCCGGCAGTTTTAAACGGCGGTAAGATCGTAGATCTTCCTTTCACCGGTACTCTCAAACCGGGTGAAAGAATCGTTGAGATTGATGTAGTGAAGGATGCCAAAGGAAGAAAAGTGGCAGACAAGAATCTCAAGAAGAACCGTGGCGTTATCACCACAGACATAGCCGTAAAGGAAGAAGATGTAAGAAAACTCATCTATACCCCTGACATTTTCGAAATCGACATGACACTCAACGGTGAAAGCCGTAAAGCAGTGATGAAAGAACTTCAGTTCCAACCTGTGAAGGATAATGTTCTTCATATCGATTTTCTTGAAGTAGGTCCTGAAAAACCAATCGTAATGGAAGTACCTGTCAAGATCGAGGGTCACGCAGAAGGTGTTAAAGCCGGTGGTAAGCTTCAGCTTTCAATGAGAAAGCTTAAAGTTAAAGCTATCTACGACCAGATACCTGAAAGATTAGTAGTCAACGTGGATAATCTTGGTCTCGGTAAGAGTATTCAGGTAGGCGACCTCCATTTCGATGGACTTGAATTGATCAACGCTAAGAATGCAGTGGTTTGTGCGGTACAGCTCACGAGAGCAGCCCGTGGTGCTCAAGCCAAAGCAGAAGGATAAAAGAAAAGCAGGCGTCAAGCCTGCTTTTTTTAGGTATTGGGTATTAGGGATTGGGGATTATGTAAAGGGGGTTTATTTCATACGTTTCAGTATATTATAGGAGGGGATTACACCAAGTTCTCCGGCTTTTGAGAGATCGGAAAAGGCTTGGGCTTTATTTCCGGAATTAAGGTAGGCCAATCCACGGTTGAAATAGGCCTCACCGAATTCCGGATCTATTTTTATAGCTTCCGAATAAGCCTGCATGGCAGAAGTGTAATCTTGGGCTTCATAGTATATGTTGCCTTTATTGAACCAAGCAAACACCACACGGGGATTAAGACTTAGCACTTTGTCATAGTCTGCGAGTGCTTCTTGAAGAAGAGTGGTGTAAGCATTACGGTCAAGGAAAGCCTCTTCCTCGTTTTTATTTTCACTGGAGATTTTCATGTCGGAAAGTGCGTTTGCATATCTGGCATAGCCGCGTGCCATGAAAGCTACAGTGAATTGTGGATTGGCTGCAATGGCTGCATCAAGATTTTGCAATGCAGCAGGATAGTTTCTGAGCATAGTTTCTGTGATGCCTAACAAAAGATAATCGGCAGGTCGCATGTTGGTTCCGTTTCGTGCTTCCATCCGGGAACTTATATCGAAAAGTTCTGTCATCATATCACCATAATTGGCTGAAGCCAAACCGGGACTGAGATATATGGTATGATTTAAGATCCTCATTTGGTTTAGATCGTCAAGTTCCCGGAAATAATTCGACAGAGTTTTCAAGGTTTCTGCAGGCACTGCGAGAGTGAGGGCATAAGATGGTTCCATCTCCACATTAACATTTCTGTCCTGCACCCTTCCCTTTATCTTTTCATTATATGAAAGATTATCTTCAGCCGGTTGAGAGATAGTGACAAGATGGTTGAAACGTTCCATCACTTCAGTTTCTGATTCATCAGTATCTTCTCCGTTTCTATTCACAGAGTGGGTTTGAGAAGCTGCTATGGCCGGCCGGTCAAGAGGATTCTTTTCAGGGTCGTTAACATATCCTTCCACCAGTTCCTCACCCTTGTGAATAAGAAAAGCAGCCTGCCGGTTGTTGCCCAAATTTCTTTCCGCCTCTGCCATCGCATAATAGATAGGATAGAAGCGGGGATATTTTTGCTCTATAATCCTGAAATCGGCCAAAGCTTCTTTATTCTTTTCTTCTTCCAGTTCTATGAGTCCACGGTTGAAATAAGCGTGCACGTTCTCAGGATTGAGTCGGATCACTTGAGTCATATCCTGTTCTGCCTTTTCAAGGTCTTTTACTTCATACCGAAGAAGGCCCCTGTTGAAATATGCGGCACTGTTGTCGGGATCAATTTCTATGGCATAGTTATAATCACTCATTGCTCCGAAGAAATCATCAGAATTATATCTAACGAAAGCCCTGTTAACGTATAAGTCAGGGAGCTCGGGACGCAATCTTATAGCAGCATCTATAGCTGATCCGGCATTTTGCCAATCCTGACGCTTCCAATAGATCTCAGCCTTCATAAGATAGGGATTGATTTCAGCTTTTGTGATGGAAAGAGATTTCTCTATGTCATCGAGGGCGGCTGTTGTGTCGTTCCTTTCTAATTCGAGTCGTGCCCGGGCAGTGTATCCGCTGTCGAAACGGGGATATTGTCTCAGCAAGACATTGAAAGTGGAATCAGCCTCATCATATTTTTTTAGTTCAGTCAGGGCTAATGCTTTATAGAAAAGGAAATTCTTGTCGAGAGGATTGTAAGAAAGCCCTATATTGTAATCTTCCACGGCCAAGGAATCCTTTCCCTGAACCTGACGTGCGAATCCTCTGAGTTTGTAGGCCTCCGTCTTGAATTTGTTGTTGAGTATAGCCATGTCGCAATCGGCTTCAGCACCGGCGTAATCATCGAGATTAAGCTTTGCTAATGCCCTGAAGAAATAAGGGTCGGAAAGATAAGGCTTTGCCTTGATGGCTTGATTGAAATATTGAATTGCGAGCATATAATCGTCCATAGAAAGTACGTTTCTTCCGATAGTTAAAACCTGCTCTGCATTTATTTGAGCTTTAGAGCCATTCGGCATAGCGAAAGAAATCAAAGAGACGATAATAAATATTAGATATTTGGCGGGACCTTTTCGCATAATGCAAAGATACAGATTAATTCTAATAAAAAAAGTTAGAGAATATTTCGAAAATAAAAAAGAAACGCGTCATATCCCTACGACGCGTTTCTTATTCAATCAATAAAAATTTCTAATTATGACAATTTGGTTATTTCACTTTGTCAACGATAGCTTTGAACGCGGCGGGATTGTTCATAGCGAGGTCAGCGAGCACCTTGCGGTTGATTTCGATACCTGCTTTATGAATAAGACCCATAAGTTGAGAATAAGAAAGGCCTTCCATACGTGCTGCAGCATTGATTCTTTGAATCCAGAGAGCACGGAAATTGCGTTTCTTTTGCTTGCGGTCGCGGTAAGCATAGGTAAGACCCTTTTCCCAAGTGTTCTTGGCAACGGTCCACACGTTTCTACGGCTACCGAAGTAACCTCGTGTGAGTTTCAATATTTTCTTTCTCTTTGCCCTTGAGGCAACGTGGTTTACTGATCTTGGCATTTTAGTTTCGTTTTTGGACTACAGCGGCTAATTATTTATTGCTCTTATCGGCTGTAGGTCCGGTTAATAAAAAATTGTTGAAGGAAATTCACCCCGATTATCTGAGGTTAAGAAGGTCGCGCACTTGTTTAGAGTTAGCATCAGCCACGAGAGTGGTGTGGTCGAGGTTTCTCTTACGTTTTTTAGACTTCTTAGTCAGGATGTGGCTGTGATAAGCGTGTTTCCTTTTGATTTTCCCTGTGCCGGTGAGCGCAAAACGCTTCTTAGACGCGGCATTGGTCTTTACCTTTGGCATTTGTTAAAAAATTTAGTTGTTTAAAAATCACCTCGGCACAGAGTGCCTACGGTCTACTTATTTTTCTTTATTTTCTTTATTTTCTTTATTTTCTTTTTTCTGACCCGGTTTGATTGGAGAAATCATGATAGTCATTCTTTTTCCTTCGAGCACCGGCATCATTTCCACTTTACCATATTCTTCCAAGTCGTTGGCGAAACGAAGTAGCAATACTTCCCCTTGCTCCTTGAAAAGGATAGAACGTCCGCGGAAGAAAACGTAAGCTTTCACTTTAGATCCCTCTTTAAGGAATCCGATAGCATGTTTCAGTTTGAAGTTATAGTCATGATCATCGGTTTGAGGTCCAAATCTGATTTCCTTGACTACTACTTTGGCCGCTTTCTGTTTTTGTTCTTTAAGGCGTTTGCGCTGTTGGTAAAGGAATTTTTGATAATCCAGAACACGGCAAACGGGTGGTTCTGCATTTGGAGAGATTTCGATGAGGTCTAACTCAAGATCTCTTGCTATATCAAGGGCTTTAGAGATAGGGTATATACCTTGTTCCACATTGTCGCCGACAAGTCTTACCTCACGAGCTGTGATAGCTTCATTCACACTGTAAGGGTCTTTGCTGTTGCGGTCGTTATTGCCACGACGCTGGCGATCATTTTGGTCGGTAGGTTGTCCCGGACGGTTATTGGTGGGTCCTGCGGGACGTTTTGGCCCTGTAAATTGTGGTTTTTTTTCCATTAAGTCCTTTTATGCGTAAATCTTTTTTTAGTTTAACCAATCATGTTTTGAATCTCATTATTCAAATGCTCGGCAAAGTTAATGATTTTCATCGAACCTTTATCTCCTTCACCCTGTTTTCTTACAGAAACTTCGTCATTTTGTGCTTCTTTTTCACCTACTATGAGCAGATAAGGCACTTTTTTAAGTTCGTTGTCACGAATTTTCTTTCCTATTTTCTCATTACGATCGTCAACGAAAGCTCTGATGCCTTGCTCGTCGAGTTCTTTGACCACTTTCTGGGCATAGTCGTTGAATTTCTCGCTGATAGGGAGCACTACAGCCTGTTCGGGGATAAGCCATAGAGGGAGTTTCCCGGCGGTGTGCTCAAGCAGTACTGCCACAAAACGTTCCATTGAACCGAATGGTGCTCGATGAATCATGACCGGACGGTGTTTCTGGTTGTCGCTGCCGGTGAATTCGAGGTCGAATCTTTCGGGAAGGTTGTAGTCAACCTGGATAGTACCCAATTGCCAACGACGCCCGATAGCATCCTTAACCATGAAGTCGAGTTTAGGTCCATAGAAAGCAGCTTCGCCTTCCACCTGCTTAGCTTTCAATCCCTTTTCTTCGCAAGCTTCGATTATGGCGTTCTGTGCTTTCTCCCAGTTTTCATCGCTACCGATATATTTCTCTTTATTGTTTGGGTCTCTAAGGGAAATCTGAGCCTCAAAGTCTTTGAAATCAAGAGCTTTGAAGATGTAAAGGATAATATCCATCACCTTCAGGAATTCACCTTTGATCTGATCGGGAGTACAGAAAATATGGGCATCATCTTGAGTGAATCC
This sequence comes from Muribaculaceae bacterium, assembly GCA_022510425.1. GTDB lineage: Bacteria > Bacteroidota > Bacteroidia > Bacteroidales > Muribaculaceae > Lepagella. The sequence goes on along the minus strand of JAFLTO010000002.1, from coordinate 171,272 downwards.
TCGCACACGAGTGAGTCCGTGGAGTTCTCCGCTTTGTTCGTAACGGTAGACAGTTCCGAATTCTGCAAGACGCAATGGGAGGTCACGATAACTTCTCGGGCTTGATTTATAAATCTCGCAGTGGTGAGGACAGTTCATTGGTTTGAGCATATATTCCTCGCCCTCTTCCGGAGTTTTGATTGGTTGGAATGAATCCTTTCCGTATTTAGCCCAGTGACCGGAGGTTACATAAAGGTTCTTGTTACCGATATGCGGTGTTATAACCTGGAGATAGCCGGCTTTTTTCTGGATCTTGCGAAGGAACTGTTCGAGACGATCGCGAAGGGCAGCTCCTTTAGGGAGCCAAAGAGGCAGCCCTTGTCCCACCGTCTGTGAGAAAGTAAAGAGTTCCATTTCCTTGCCAAGTTTGCGGTGGTCGCGTTTCTTGGCTTCCTCGAGAAGTGCAAGATATTCATCAAGCATTTTCTTTTTCGGGAATGTGATACCGTAAACACGGGTTAGCTGGTCTCTTTTTTCGTCACCACGCCAGTATGCCCCTGCGATACTCATAACCTTAGCGGCTTTGATGGGAGACATATTGGGAAGGTGTGGCCCACGACAAAGGTCGGTGAATCCACCTTGAGAATATGTTGTGATTGTGCCGTCAGCAAGTTCGCTTATAAGTTCACATTTATATACTTCGCCACGGTCGCCAAACATCTTTAGCGCATCCTGCTTTGAGATATCGCTTCTAACGATATCTTGTTTACGACCCACGATTTCCATCATTTTCTTTTCGATCTTGTCGAAATCTTCAGAAGACAATTTTCTATCGCCAAGGTCTACGTCGTAGTAAAAACCGTTTTCAATTGCCGGGCCGATACCGAATTTCACGCCCGGATAGAGTTCCTGCAGAGCTTCGGCAAGGAGATGTGCGGAGGAGTGCCAGAATGCGTGCTTTCCTTCTTCGGCGTCCCACTTGAAGAGTTCGATTGAAGCATCTTCATTAATAGGACGTGAGATATCCCATTTTTCACCATTAACATGAGCTGCAAGCACATCCGCCGCAAAGCGTGGTGAGATGCTTTCTGCTATTTGGAAAGGAGTGGTTCCTTTTTTATATTCCCGTATGTTTCCGTCGGGGAAAGTTATTTTTATCATTGATAGTTTATTTTCGAATTCTATTATCTTCCTTTGCTATAACGTGCAAAATTAATGAAAATTACTCTGTTTGCCAATTTATAGATAAACCCTAATTTTGATAGAATCCGTATTGTATATAAGCAATAGATTCATAGACCAAAACATAAGCCATTATAATAGTAGTCATAAGCCTTTAATAGTAATAAAAAGGATGTGAAGTGAAATGGCTGGAATATTATCTTAATAAATATTAAATTTGGTTAGTATAGAAAAGGAATTTGGGAATTATTACCTTGGATTTTGTCAAAAAAGATTGGATTATTACCTTGGATTTTGTTAAATTTGTTGATAATATTACCTTGGATTTTGTTAAATTTGTTGGAATTATTACCTTGGATTTTGTTAAAAAAGATTGGATTATTACCTTGGATTTTATAAGATTTAAAATTATATAATTGATTAATAATATTTTATGGGTTATCATACTCGAATCATAGATGCATACTTGCAGGAATGGTCTCATCAAACCTATCACAAGCCAATTTTACTTCGAGGTGCAAGGCAAGTTGGAAAATCTTCGGCCGTAAGGAATCTTGGTAAAAGTTTTAAAAATTTTGTGGAAATAAATTTTGAGAAGAATCCTGAATATAAAGAAGTCTTTGTTCAAAATCTCGATGTAGGAAGAATCGTGTCGCAGCTATCCTTGTTAAGTAATCAAAATATAAAAGATCAAGATACATTGCTTTTCTTTGATGAGATTCAGGAATGCAAGGAAGCGATAATGTCTTTGCGATTTTTTAAAGAGGAAAGGCCCGGATTGCATGTCATCGCCGCCGGATCACTTCTTGAATTCGCTTTGGAGGAATTGCCAACTTTTGGAGTAGGAAGAATTCACTCTATGTTTATGTATCCAATGACATTCGATGAATATTTGATGGCCAATGGTGAAAATCAACTAATAGAAATACGGAACCAATCCACCAATAAAAATCCGTTACCTGATATTTTGCATAAAAAGCTTGTCAATTATTTTAGGAATTACATAATTATAGGAGGAATGCCGGAAGTGGTAGACCGATGGGTAAAGACTCATGATTATTTATCTTGTCAAGAAATACAAGACGATATCTTATTGGGATATGAAGATGATTTTTCAAAATATAGAAAGAAGGTTGATCCAACATTACTCCGAAATACATTTAGAAGCGCTGCTAACCAGCTTACGGAAAAGTTTACATATTCTTCTGTTGTTGGAAACTATAAGAGTTATGAAGTGAAGAAAGCGTTGAGTCTACTTATAAGAGCCGGTTTGTTGGTTCCGGTAGTTAGGACTTATGCCAATGGTTTACCACTTGGAGCGGAAACTGATGAGTCTTATAAAAAGATTCTTGTTTTGGATTCAGGGTTGACTCTTAGATTGTTGCAGTTTACTACCGGAGATATAACTCATCTTATATCAGATATACTGAATTTACCTCCGGGTGAGTTGGTAAATAAAGGATCTCTCACAGAGATGATAGCGGGACTTGAAATTTTACGATACTCAAATCCGAATCTCCGACATGAAATTTTTTACTGGATAAGACAGGAAAAAAATGCTACTGCTGAAGTGGACTATGTAATTAGTACGCAAGGTAAAATTCTGCCCATAGAAATAAAGTCAGGAGTTCAGGGGGGAATGAAAAGTATGTGGATATTTATGGATACGAAGGATGTGAATCTTGGAGTTAGGAGTTCATTAGAAAATTTTGGTCTTTTGGTTTCCCCTAATAAAGATACAGACAAACGAGTGTTAATTTGTCCGCTTTATGGGTTATCACAGTTAGCACGGCTACTTACAGAGATTAACGAAGAAGGGTGACCACCGAGATGGCACACCCTTCTATCAGAAGAATCAGGACCAAAAAATCCTACGAGCTATGGACAATTTAAGAACACCGGGAAAACCGGAGTTTTAAATATTTTCGTTATGAGGATTCTCTTTGATTTTGACAATCATCAATTTGGAATCAATGTTTGCCACGACACTATGAGCCACATCAGCTCCCATTAAGAAGAACTCACCGGCTTTTATGCGATTGGATTTATCGAGCATAGTAAATTCGATTTCACCTTCGCAAACTGTAATCATCACTTCAAAAGGCGTAGTGTGTGTGTCAAGTTTCTGACCGGCCTTTAATGCTACTAAAGAAACGCCTCCTTTTGTGGTTTCAAACACAGTCTTGAACTCCACTTTTTCAGAGTTGTACTTAATGGCGTCGTTAAATTTAATAACCTCTCCGAATTTAAAATTTGTTTTCATAATTGTATTGTTTTTATATTGAATAATCTATATGAATAACATATAGGGAGAGGGATTGGTTCAGCATTTTCGCCACTATAGAGCGTGGTTATTCCCACTCGATTGTAGCAGGAGGTTTTGAGGAGATGTCATAGACAACTCTATTGACGCCACGCACTTTGTTGATGATTTCGTTGCTTGTTTCAGCGAGGAATTCATAGGGAAGATGAACCCAATCGGCTGTCATTCCATCGGTGGAAATCACGGCACGAAGTGCCACGCAATTCTCGTAGGTTCGCTCATCACCCATTACCCCTACACTTTGCACCGGGAGGAGCATTACTCCGGCTTGCCACACCTGATCGTATAGACCGGCTTTGCGAAGGTTGGAAATGAAAATATTGTCGGCTTCCTGAAGCACACGTACTTTTTCCGGAGTCACTTCTCCCAGAATCCGTATGCCGAGTCCCGGTCCCGGGAAAGGATGACGTCCCAAGAGTTTCGTATCCATATCCATAGCCTTACCCACGCGTCTAACCTCATCTTTGAAAAGCAGACGGAGAGGTTCAACGATCTGAAGGTGCATTTCTTTAGGAAGACCTCCCACATTATGATGGCTCTTGATGGTTGCAGAAGGACCTTTAACCGAACAACTTTCAATCACGTCAGGATATATGGTGCCTTGAGCCAACCATTTTGCATCCTTTATTTTCTTTGCCTCGGCGTTGAAGACCTCCACGAAGTCGCGACCTATTATCTTACGTTTCTGTTCGGGATCAGTCACACCTTTAAGATCATCATAGAATTTTTGAGAAGCGTCTACTCCTATAACGTTAAGTCCCATCCCCTTATAAGAATCCAGTACATCTCTAAACTCGTTTTTCCGGAGGAGACCATTGTTTACAAAAATACATGTGAGCTGATCGCCGATTGCTTTATGAAGTAGCATTGCAGCTACTGAAGAGTCCACTCCACCTGAAAGACCCAAAATTACACGGTCTGAACCGATTTTGTCTTTCAATTCCTTAACAGTGGTTTCTATAAAGGAATCAGGGCTCCATGTGGCCTGACATCCACAGATCCCCAATACAAAATTTGCAAGAAGATCTTTACCGGCTACCGAATGATAAACCTCCGGATGGAATTGTATACCCCAAGTTTTCTCTTCCTCTATATGAAAAGCCGCTGCTTTTACATTTTCAGTTGAACCGATTACTTTATAATTTTGAGGAAGAAGCGTTATAGTGTCGCCATGAGACATCCATACCTGTGTAGGAGAGGGAAGACCTTTCATCAAAGGATCATCAGGGTCTACAACAGTGAGCATTGCCCGGCCGTATTCACGGGATGGAGCACTTTCCACTTTTCCGCCTCCCAAAACAGCCAAAAGTTGAGCACCATAACATACCCCAAGAAGAGGAAGTTTCCCTTTTATCTGAGAAAGATTCGGCATTGGGGCATCCGAATCGTTTACTGAGGCCGGAGAGCCGGACAAGATTACACCCTTCCAATTTGAATCGAGTTCAGGGATTTTATTGAATGGGTGAATTTCACAGTAAACATTCAGTTCCCTCACCCTTCGAGCAATCAGTTGAGTGTATTGTGAGCCAAAATCAAGAATAAGAATTTTTTCCATAATCAGTCTGCGCGGGAGTAGTTAGGGGCTTCTTTAGTGATAGTGACATCGTGCGGATGGTTTTCAATCACACCGGCTGAAGTGATACGAACAAACCTTGCATCATGGAGGGCATTTATATCCTTGGCACCGCAGTAACCCATGCCAGAGCGAAGACCTCCGAGAAGTTGATAGATAGTTTCGGCAAGAGTGCCTTTATAAGGAACGCGAGCTACAATACCTTCGGGTACAAATTTACTTGAATCGTTTGTACCGCTTTGGAAATAACGGTCTTTCGAACCGGCTTCCATGGCCTCTATAGAACCCATTCCACGGTACGCCTTAAATTTACGGCCATTATAGATGATAGTCTCACCGGGGGATTCTTCCGTTCCGGCGAGCATAGAACCCATCATTACACAGTCGGCGCCGGCTGCCAAAGCTTTTACCACATCTCCCGAATAGCGAAGTCCACCGTCGCCAATCACAGGTATGCCATGTTTTTGAGCCACTTTTGCACAATTGAAAATTGCGGTCAATTGCGGTACACCTACACCTGCGACTATACGTGTGGTACATATGGAACCAGGACCGATACCAACCTTTATTCCATCGGCTCCGTTTGCAATGAGATAATCAGCTGCTTCCGAGGTGGCAATATTACCCACAAGCACATCAATGGAGGGATATGCAGATTTAACGGCACGAAGAGTGTTGACAACATTAGCTGAGTGCCCATGGGCCGTATCAATAACCACGGCATCAACTCCGGCTTTCACCAATGCCTCTACACGGTGAATAGTATCAGAAGTGACACCTACACCGCCTGCCACTCTGAGACGTCCTTTGGAATCCTTACATGCCTGGGGATAATCCTTGATTTTGGTTATGTCGCGATATGTGATCAGACCTATCAGTTTATTGTCTTTATCCACCACCGGAAGTTTTTCAATCTTATGTTTCAATAAGATATCGGAAGCCTCCGAGAGATTTGGATTAGTGGTGGTGACAATATTATCTTTAGTCATCACCTCAGAAATCGGGAGTTCCTCATTAGTCTGGAATCTCAGGTCACGATTGGTGACGATACCTACAAGATGATTGGAATCATCAACCACCGGAATTCCTCCGATATGGTTTTCCTGCATAATCCTGAGAGCATCGCCCACAGTTTGCGAAGGAGTGATAGTGACCGGATCGAAAATCATACCGCTTTCAGCACGTTTGACTTTGCGTACCTGAAGAGCCTGATTCTCAATAGACATATTTTTATGAATCACGCCAATACCACCTTGACGAGCCATTGCAATAGCCATAGATGCCTCGGTGACAGTGTCCATGGCAGCCGAGACAATAGGTATATTCAGTGTTATATTTTTTGAAAAACGAGTTTTGACGTCAACCAAATTTGGTGTGACTTCCGAATAAGCGGGCACCAAAAGGACATCATCGAAGGTCATACCTTCCTCGTTAACTTTTTCGCTTAGAAAAGACATGTGGGAGTTAAAGTTTAGAGTTTAAAGTTTAAAGTCTGGTATTCTTAGGGTTAGAAGTTTTGGAGATAGGAGGAGATCACTATGGTTTGGGAGCGGTCGGGGCCTACTGAAATAACGCCCACCGGCACCCCGGTAATTTCCTCGATTTTCTTGACATAGTTCTTGGCGTTTTCCGGCAATTCCTCAAAAGATTTAGTATTAGAAATATCTTCTTTCCATCCTGGAAGTTCCAGATAAACCGGTTTACATCTGGAAAGTTTGGAAATTGTGGAAGGAGGGGTATCCACTATTTTGCCGTCAAGTTCATAATGTGTGCAAATCTTGACAGTGTCCAGACCGGACAAGACATCGAAAAGCATAAGAGCCCAATTGTTTATGCCGGCCAACTGACTTGTGTAACGAGCGACAACCCCGTCAAACCAACCGATTCGACGTGGTCGACCGGTTACAGTTCCGTATTCATGCCCTCTTTCACGGATTTCATGTGCGAGTTCATCAAAAATCTCTGTTGGGAAAGGACCTTCACCAACGCGTGTGCAATAAGCTTTGGCCACACCCACTACATGGTCGATCCAATGAGGAGCGATACCCGCGCCTACGGGTACACTTGCTGCAGAAGGAGTGGAAGAAGTGACATAAGGATATGTGCCATGGTCAATACACAACATCATACCTTGAGCTCCTTCAAAAAGAATTTTCTTCCCGTCTTCACGCAGGGCCTTATTAATGATTGCAGAAGTGTCGACTATTCTGGGCCCAAGGATTCCGGCCAGCTCCATATATCTTTTATATACCTTCTGATAATCATAAGGTTGGAGACCAAGCATCTCGAGTTCCTTGTTTTTGATTATCATAGCGTCTTTCAGACGTTCGGCAAAATAATCCGGCTCCAAGAGGTCGCCCATACGCAGGCCGCTTCGGCTATACTTGTCGCAATAAGCGGGTCCGATACCTTTTTTAGTAGTTCCTATGAGTTTGTTACCTTTCCCGGCTTCGTATGCGCCATCAAGATCGGCATGCCATGGCATTACCATCGCGGCACGATCAGAAATGTAAAGTTGGAAATCAGTTATTCCTTGGTCACGTAGTTTTTGAAGTTCCAGAATCACAGACTCGGGGTTTACCACCATCCCATTACCCATAATGTTGACAGTATCGGGATTAAAAATACCGGAGGGGATACTCTGTAGGGAGTATTTTTTACCATTGAACATCACACTGTGTCCGGCATTGTTTCCACCCTGATATCTCACCACCATATCTGCACGGCAAGCGAAAAAATCAGTGATTTTACCTTTACCTTCGTCTCCCCATTGAGAGCCGATAACAACAAGTCTTTCAGACATTATTCTAAGTTATTACGTTTGTAGATGTGATCTATATTTTTGAAATAATAATCCAGAGTGAAACAAGCGTCGAGTTCCTCCGGAGAGAGGGCGCCCATAACGGTTGCATCCTGTTTGAGAAGTTCCTGATAAGGTTTACCCTCCTGCATAGCCCTCATGGCAATAGGTTGCACTGTGTCGTAAGCTTTTTCACGAGCAAATCCTTTATCTATAAGGGCATTCATAACCCTTTGCGCGAAGATTACACCATTTGTGCGATAAATATTAGCCAACATCTGATCTTCGAATACCACGATATTCTCAAGAATGCCCTTCATACGATTGAGCATATAATCAAGAAGAATAGTGGCATCAGGCATAATGATACGCTCGGTGGCTGAATGAGAGATGTCACGTTCGTGCCAGAGAGCCACATTCTCGTAAGCAGTCTGCATATAACCTCTAAGCACGCGAGCGCACCCACAAATATTTTCACTGCTCACGGGATTACGTTTATGAGGCATGGCGGAAGAACCTTTCTGACCTTTACCGAATGATTCTTCAACCTCGTGTACCTCAGTTCGTTGTAGGTTACGCACCTCAAGTGCCATCTGTTCGAGCGAAGCACCAATAAGAGCGAGGGTGGCCATGTAATAAGCATGTCGGTCACGTTGTATCACCTGAGTGCTTATATCGGCGGAAGCTATACCGAGCTTTTCACAAACAAAATCCTGAACGAAAGGAGGGATATTAGCGAAATTACCTACAGCTCCGCTAATTTTGCCCACTTCCACACCTTTTGCGGCTTCGTTGAAACGATGAAGATTACGTTTCATTTCAGCCAACCATAGCACCCACTTCAGACCGAAAGAAGTGATGTCGGCATGTATACCATGGGTTCTTCCGATACAAGGCTGGTTTTTGAATCTTTTGGCCTGCTTGGCGAGCATGTCGATGAATTCCTCGATGTCTTTACGAAGTATTTCGTCAGCTTGTTTGAAAAGATAGCCGTTAGCTGTATCAACAACATCGGTTGATGTCAGACCATAGTGCACCCATTTTCTTTCTTCGCCAAGGGATTCGCTGACAGTGCGTGTGAAAGCCACAATATCGTGACGGGTTTGAAGTTCGATTTCCTTTATCCTTTCGATATCGAACTTCGCATTTTTCTTAAGTTTCTCAACGTCTTGAGGGGGCACTACACCGAGTTCCATCCAAGCTTCGGCTGCAAGGATTTCCACTCTAAGATAAGCGTTGAATTTATTTTCTTCAGTCCAAACCTGACGCATGACATCGCGTCCGTATCTTTCAATCATGGGATGGTGTTGTTTGTGTTGTTAGATTTTTTTATTGTTTTATTGGTGTTGGAGATGCATCTTGTTGAGGAAACACTCGAGAGTATTTTCCATCAGGCAAGCCCGTGTCATGGGGCCTACACCACCAGGCACCGGAGTTATGACAGCGGCTTTTTCCGCACATGCGTCAAAATCAACGTCACCGCAAAGTTTACCGGTTTCAGGGTCTCTGTTGACGCCTACATCAATTACAGCAGCCCCCGGTTTAACCATACCGGCAGTCACAAATTTGGGTTTACCTATAGCCACTACAAGAATGTCGGCTACATTAGTCACTTCCGGAAGATTTTGGGTGCGGCTGTGTGCAATTGTAACCGTGGCATTTCTATCCAGTAGCAACTTTGAAACGGGTAGCCCTACAATGTTACTTCGCCCGATAACGACAGCTTTTTTACCTTGAATTTCCACCCCGGCTTTGTCGAGTAATTTGATAATTCCTTTGGGGGTGCACGGATATATACAAGGCCGTTTTTGCCATAAGGCGGCTACATTAGCCGGATGAAATCCGTCGACATCTTTGGATTTATCGATGGTTTCAATAACCTTATCCTCATCTATATGTTTGGGAAGCGGCAACTGTACTAAAATTCCATCAACCTCATCATCGGCATTGAGACGCTTTATAAGATCAAGAAGTTCCTCTTCGGAGATAGAGTCAGGTTGAAGAATGGTCGTGCTTTTAAAACCCACTTCTTCTGCATCTTTGCCTTTTCCTTTCACATAAGATTGGCTGGCAGGGTCTTCACCCACGAGGATAACCACGAGATGAGGGGGACGGCCATATTTCTTTACAACTTCGTTGACTCTTTCCCTAACGTTTTCTTTTATTTCTTTAGCTAACTGAGTTCCGCTGATGGTCATTGGTGATGTTGTTAATGTTTATTGATGTTTTTATTGATTGAGAACCGCTTTACCGATATCAGTGCGATGGAAAAGGCCGGGACATTCGATAAGGGCAATTTCTTTACGCACATTCAAGTTGGCTTGAGGAAGGTCGTCGCCATGGGCTGTGACCATAAGCACCCTACCGCCGGCCACATGAAATTTACCGTCTTTCAATTCAGTGCCCATATGGAAAACCTCACCTTCAATATTATCCAGCCCTTTGATTTCAGCACCCTTTTCGTAACTTCCCGGATATCCTTTAGAAGCAAGCACCACACCAATTACAGCATCATGGCTCCATTGAGGTATAAAATCATAACCATCGATGGCAGCATTAAAGAAATCAAAGATATCAGATTCGAGACGAGGGAGCACTACCTCCGTTTCGGGGTCGCCAAAACGAGCATTAAATTCAATAACCTTAGGACCATCCTCTGTAAGGATCAACCCTCCGTAAAGCACACCGCAGAAAGGAACGCCTTCCTTAACGAGAGCTTTCGCAGTGGGTATCATGATATCGTTAAGTGCCTTTTTATGCATTTCCGGAGAAACAAAGGGAACGGGAGAGTAAGCCCCCATGCCACCTGTGTTGGGACCCTTGTCGCCATCGTAAGCTCTTTTATGATCTTGTGCAAGTTCCAGAGGATAAACTTTATCACCTGAAACGAAACACATGAAAGAAAATTCCGGACCTTGAAGGAATTCTTCTATTATGACTTTATCATTGCCGAATTTATGGTCGTTGAGCATATCTGAAAGAGCCTTTTCAGCTTCTTCAAGATTTAGAGCCACCACCACACCTTTGCCTGCTGCCAAACCATCGTATTTGATTACAGTGGGGAAAGTGCCTGACTTAACATAATCCAAAGCTTTATTGAAATCTGAGAAAGATTCGTATTTAGCAGTAGGAATATGGTATTTTGACATTAGTTTCTTAGCGAATTCCTTGCTGCTTTCAATCTGTGCCGCACCTTTGGTAGGACCGAATACCTTTAGCCCGCATGACTGCATGGCATCAGAGAGTCCTGCCACCAATGCAGCTTCAGGTCCGACTACCGTTAGATCTATTTGGTTTCGTTGAGCAAAATTGGTGATTCCTTCAACGTCATCAACTTTAAGATTAATACATTCGGCATCCTGTGCTATTCCGGCATTACCCGGAGCACAATATATTTTTCCTATTTTAGGAGATTTGGCAAGCGACTTTACAATAGCATGTTCCCTTCCGCCACTACCAACAACGAGTACTTTCTTTTCTTTTTCCATTTAAGATCAGTGTTTGAAATGACGCATACCGGTGAACAACATTGTTATGCCTTTTTCATCAGCCACTTTAATCGAATCTTCATCGCGAATGCTGCCTCCGGGTTGAACGATTGCAGTGACACCATAATTAGAAGCGAGTTCCACAGTGTCTCCGAATGGGAGGAAACCATCTGACGCAAGCACCAGTCCGTCGGTTATACCTAATGCCTTTGCTTCATTGAGAGCAATTTCGGCCGAGCCAACCCTGTTCATCTGACCGGCACCCACTCCCGCTGTGGCTCCGTCTTTAGCTACCACAATAGCGTTACTCTTGACGTGTTTCACAATCTTCCAGGCAAAGTTCATCTCTTGAAGTTCCTTTTCAGTAGGTTTACGTTTGGTGACGCACATTTCCGGAGTCAATTCCAAACATTGGAGATCAGCATCCTGCACCAACATACCACCATTAATCCCCACATATGCCTTGCAAGGATTCTTTTCCATAGACATATTAACTTCAAGAACCCTTAAATTTTTCTTTGTGGACAAAATTTCAAGAGCTTCCGGTTCATATGAAGGGGCCATGACTATTTCCAAAAAAATCGGTTTCATCAAAAGTGCCACTTCCTTGGTGAGCTCACGATTTATAGCTACAATTCCACCATATATGCTCACTTTGTCGGCTTCATATGCTTTAGTCCAGGCTTCGAGAAGGTCTTTTCCTTCACCCGCCCCGCAAGGATTCATGTGCTTGAGCGCCACACAGAAAGGAGATTCGAATTCCCTGACAATGCTTAGGGCAGCGTTTGCATCCTGAATATTATTGTAGCTTAATTCTTTACCCTGGAGTTGTTTTGAGAACGCCACGGAGAAAGGAGTTTCTTTTGCGCTCCTATAGAAAGAAGCTTTCTGATGAGGATTCTCGCCATATCTTAGAGACTGCACTTCATCGAAAGAAAGGAATAATTTTTCCGGTAAACCGGCAGCCTTTCTCATGAATTCTGCAATCTTTGAGTCATAAAGTGCCGTATGAGTATAAGCCTTTGCAGAAAGTTTAAGACGAGTTTCGTATTGAGTATTTCCATTCAGAGTTATTTCCTCAATTACAGTGGGATAATCGTCGGGATCACAAACCACTGTCACGTCCCTGAAATTCTTGGCCGCGCTACGAAGCATAGAGGGCCCACCTATGTCTATATTTTCAATAGCATCTTCCATAGTGACATCGGGTTTGGCTATAGTTGCTTCAAAGGGGTAAAGGTTCACACACACTAAATCAATTGGAGAGATACCGTTTTCAGAGATTTGAGCCATATGGTCTTCACTGTCACGTCGAGCCAGCAAGCCGCCATGCACCTTTGGATGAAGAGTCTTAACGCGTCCTTCGCAAATTTCAGGGAAACCGGTGACTTCTTGAATATCCATAACGTCAAGTCCTGCATTGCGAAGAGTCTTGAGTGTGCCGGAAGTTGAAATAAGGGTCCAACCGAGATTTTTCAACGCTTTGGCAAATTCAACAATTCCGGTTTTATCGCTTACGCTAATTAGAGCACGCATATTTAGGGTAGAGTTAATAAGGGTTTAGGGATAATGGTTCAGTTGAGGAGGGAGCGGAGAGTGGAAATATAGAGCACATGTTCACGTGCGTGAACCATGGCTTCAAGTTCCTCACGATCATTACCGTCGTAAGGTATTGCAGCCTGAGATATTATTTTGCCGCCATCGAGAGTATGATCCACGAAATGGACAGTCACACCAAATACCTTTACACCATAGTTTAAGGCCTGTCCTATTGCATCCACTCCGGGGAAAGCCGGTAGCAGCGACGGATGGATGTTAACTATCTTGTTTGTATATTCATTTAATAAAACATCCCCGATAATTCTCATATAACCGGCAAGCACTATGAATTCCACTTCATGCTTTTTTAGGGCTTCCAGAATCACCTTTTCGTAATCTGCTTTTGACGGATAACTTTTGGGTCGCAATTCGAGAACCGGAATTTCCAGCCGCTTAGCCCTTTCAGTGACATAGGCGCCGGGATGATCGCAGACACAGATAACTACTTCGGCGTTTATTCTATCTTGTTGGCAAGCCCGTGCAATAGCTTCAAAATTCGATCCGTTGCCGCTGGCGAATATGGCTATTTTCTTTTTATCGCTCATATTGATGGGTCGTTATTTTTTAGGGCTTATTTCAAGGTGACATTTTCACCCGGTATAACTTTACCTATCACAGAAGCTTTTTCTCCCCATTCGGAAAGAATCTTCATCACGGTAGCCACATCGTGAGGATCGAGTGCTAACACCATGCCGATGCCCATATTGAAGATATTGAACATTTCACGATGGGGGATTTTACCATAATTTTCCAGAATTTTGAAAATTTCAGGAATGTCCCAGCTACCTTCGTTGATTTCCACACCACAACCTTCGGGCAGAATACGAGGAATATTTTCATCGAATCCACCTCCGGTGATGTGAGCTATTCCGTGAACGTCGGCGTTTTTAAGGATTTCCAAAACAGGTTTCACATAGATCTTTGTGGGAGTGAGGAGCAATTCTCCCAAAGTTTTGTCACCCGTGCCTTCATATTTCTTGTTAAGATCAAGATGATTGTCGTAGATAATTTTTCTCACGAGGCTGAATCCATTTGAATGGACACCTGAAGATGCGATACCTACCAAGACATCACCGGGAGCAACCTTTGAGCAATCAATAAGTTTATCTTTTTCAACAGCACCAACAGTAAATCCGGCTATGTCATAGTCATCTTCGGCATACATTCCGGGCATTTCAGCAGTTTCACCACCTACAAGGGCGCACCCTGCCTGACGGCAACCTTCTGCCACCCCTGCCACAATTGCCTCTACTACTGCGGGTTTGTTTTTCCCCACAGCCACATAATCGAGGAAAATCAGAGGTTCGGCTCCTTGTGCCAAAACATCGTTGACACACATGGCCACGGCATCGATCCCTATAGTGTCGTGCTTACCTAAAGCGAATGCAATCTTCAGTTTGGTGCCCACACCATCGGTGCCACTCACAAGAATGGGATGTTTATAATGGAGAGATCCTAAATCGAACATCCCGCCGAAGGCCCCGATATTGCCCATGCAACCACGTCGGGCAGTGGAAGCGACATGTTTCTTTATACGGCTCACTACTTCATAACCTGCTTCGAGATTCACTCCGGATTCTTCATAACTTTTTGCCATACTGGTGTTGTTATTATTTTGGTGTTTTTTTTTATTGTTGTTGGTGTTTACGGAAATATGAGACAGCATTGGCGAACAGGTTCTGACGCTTGTTGCCGTGGATATTTTTCATTAATCCGTCGTCATATCTTTCAGAGTGAGCCATCTTTCCAAGGATGAGCCCATCGGGAGAAATGATACCCTCTATTGCCTCGTAAGATCCATTAGGGTTGAAGGGTGATTCCATGGTGGCATTTCCTTCAGCATCCACATACTGAAATGCTATCTGACCGTTTTTCTTCAATTCAGCTAAGATTTCCTGATTAGCCACAAATTTACCTTCACCATGAGAGGCAGCCACAGAGTGAAGTTCACCCTCTTTAAATCCGGCAAGCCATGGAGATTGCACTGACCCAACCCGAGTGGAGACTATTTGAGATATGTGGCGGTTGATATCGTTATGGAAAAGAGTTGGGGAGTTATTGTCCAACTCTCCAATTTTGCCATAAGGAAGCAGACCCGATTTCACTAAAGCCTGGAATCCGTTGCAGATACCCAACACAAGGCCTTTTCTATCAAGCAATCTCCGGATAGCTTCCTTCACTTTTTGGTTCATTATGACATTTGCGATGAACTTACCGCTACCATCGGGTTCGTCACCTTCTGAGAATCCGCCAGAAAAAGCAAGAATATCGGCAGAATCTATATTTTTCACCATCTCATCGATAGACTCCTCGATATCTTCCTGAGAAAGATTACGGAAAACAGATGTAGTTATTTCGGCACCTTCACGTTTGAAGGAAGCAGCCATATCGTAATCACAGTTGGTACCCGGGAAGACCGGCAGGAACACCACGGGATTTTCTTTTGCCTCACCGGGATATTCAGGAATGGATTTATGTCCCTCAGCATTTTCTACCTTTCCGCAAACTTTTGTTTTGTCGGGGTAAATTTCCGTAAACTTCAGTCGGTTGGCCTCAAAAGCTTCTTGAATTGAAATTTTTTCTCCATTGATTATCAAATCGGGTTCTTGGATGGTTTCGCCTAAAAGTTCAAATCCCGGAAGGAACAAAACTTCGTTGCTTTCCACAATCACTGAACCATAGCCATAGTCTAAGAGATCGGCTTCATGAACAGTGACCTTAACTCCGATTCGGTTTCCGAAACTCATTTTTGAAAGTGCTTCAGCCACTCCTCCGAATGAAGGATAGTAGGCAGCTGTGATGGTCTTTTCTTTGATAAGACGATTTATTAAAGAGAAGTTTTCAATAAGTTGAGGAGTGTTTGGCATTAGAGAAGGCAGGGGATTATGCCTTACCAGATAAAGGAGATTTCCGGAGGCTTTAAGTTCTGGGCTAATGACTTCTGAAGCGTTCACGGGAGCAATTCCGAAAGCAATCAAAGTGGGAGGTACCGATATGTCGGCGAAAGTACCGCTCATAGAGTCTTTTCCTCCGATTGAAGGAAGTTTGAATTCCAGCTGCATTCTTAATGCACCGAGAAGTGCCGCCAAAGGTTTGCCCCAAGAGAGTTCGGAATGGAGACGTTCGAAATACTCCTGGAAAGAAAATCTCATTTTGGAATATTCGGCACCTGCAGCCACAGCTTTACCTACAGCCTCGACAAAAGCATAAGCCGTACCATGATAGGGACTCCATTCGGTGATATAAGGATTGAAACCGAATGCCATTAAACTTGCAGTGTCGGTCTGGTTTGGTTCCACCGGGAATTTTTGAACCGAAACCTGTGCTTCGGTCTGCTGTGTCTTGCCGCCAAAAGGCATAAGCACAGTGGATTTCCCGATAGAAGAGTCAAAGCGTTCAATGAGACCCTTTTGTGAGGTGACATTATCATCGGCAAGGAGATTTAAAATCTTCTCTTTCAAGGAATCTCCTTTTATATCCCTTTCGAAAGGGTTGCGTGGTTCAACGGGACCAATTTCAGCTTTAGCAAAGTGGGGAGCACCTGCAGAATCAATGAATTCACGTTTTAGGTCGGCATAAAGTTTACCGTTGTAGAACATTCTCATTCTTCCGGAATCGGTGACGTCTGCTACATGAGTCACTTCCAGGTTTTCTTCCTTACAAAGATCCATGAATTTATCTTTGTCTTTAGGATCCACCACAACCGACATGCGTTCCTGACTTTCGCTAATAGCGATTTCAGTAGGATTCAAACCGGAATATTTCAATGGCACTCTATCGAGATAAATATCAAGACCGTCGGTAAGTTCTCCAATAGCCACGCTGACACCTCCGGCGCCGAAATCGTTGGATTTCTTAATAAGTTTGGTGACTTCGGGACGACGGAAAAGACGGGCGATTTTTCTTTCTTCCGGCGCATTGCCTTTTTGAACCTCACTTCCACATTCTTCGAGTGAAGAGGTGGTGTGTTCCTTGGATGAACCTGTGGCTCCGCCTATACCGTCACGGCCGGTTCTGCCTCCGAACATAAGTACCACATCACCGGGGGCCGGACTTTCACGGCGAACGTCATCAGCTTTTACAGCCCCGACCACAGCACCCACTTCGAGGCGTTTAGCCAGATATCCGGGATGGTAGATCTCACGCACATGAGTTGTGGCAAGACCTATTTGATTCCCGTAGGAAGAATAACCTTCGGCAGCTTTTACCGATATGACTCTTTGAGGAAGTTTGCCTGTAAGGGTTTCAGACACCGGTTTATAGATGTCGGCAGCGCCTGTGACACGCATTGCCTGATAAACATAGCTACGGCCGCTCAAGGGGTCGCGGATGGCTCCTCCAAGGCAGGTAGAGGCTCCACCGAAAGGTTCAATCTCTGTGGGATGGTTGTGGGTTTCATTCTTAAACTGCAGAAGCCATGTTTCGGGTTTACCGTCGACATCGACATCCACATAGATACTGCAAGCGTTGTTTTCCTCGCTTTGTTCGAGATCATTCAGATATCCTTCCTTCTTAAGATATCGTGCCCCGATGGTGGCAAGATCCATGAGGCAAAGAGGTTTGTCCTGACGCCCTAAAATTTCTCGTATTTTCTTCCATTCATCAATACTTTCTTTAAGGTCGGCGTAAATGAATGAATCATCAACTTTTATGTCTGTGAGAACAGTAGTGAAGGTGGTGTGACGGCAATGGTCGCTCCAATAGGTGTCAAGGATACGCAATTCCGTTTCAAAAGGATCCCGGTCTTCTTTAATAAAATAGCCAACAACCTCCATAAGATCGTCGGCATTCATTGCAAGACCCTTGGCTTTGCAGTAATCGGCTGCATTATCTTTTGTGATGTTTCTGAAACCTTGAAGGATTTCCACCGGTTTTGCCTCCGCATATCCGGGTTCCTCAAGTTTTGACATATCCTTTTGACGGGATTCTACGGCATTGATTATATATGATGAAATTTTATCAATATCAGTTTGGGTGACATTATCATCGAAAACAAGAAGTTTACCGCTTCGAATATCTATTTGAGCATCGGGTTGTATGAGTTTAACACATTCCTCGGCAGCTGCCGCTCGTTGATCGAATTGGCCGGGCAATGATTCAACAGCTAAGTGCGGTTTCCCGTTAAGCTCGACAGATTCGGTAACAATATCAGTGGCCGGTTCACCGAACACGGTATAAGAAGTCTTGTCTTTAAGTTTTGAGTCGAATCCGAATAAATCGTAAACACTCAATACTCTTAGATCTTTTATATCCAATCCGAGATTTGAGTTTAGTTCCTCTTTGAGGCTTTCAGCTTCTACACGGAAAGGTTCTTTTTTCTCTACAAAAATTCTGTAGGCCATGGTTATAGGGATAAGGGATAGGGGATAAGGATAAAGATTATGAGAGAGTAGATGAAAGAACTTTTTCGGCTTGCTCTTTCCTGAAGGAGTCCATTTTATCTTTGAGATTTTGGTCGGTTACTGCCATTATTTCAATGGCGAGCAATGCAGCGTTTTTCGCACCGTTTACTGCTACCACTGCCACGGGGATTCCGCTTGGCATCTGTACCATGGAAAGCAGTGAATCCATACCTTCGAAAGCTGCTCCTTTCACGGGGACTCCGATCACCGGAAGAGTTGTGAAGGCTGCTACTACACCTGCAAGATGGGCTGCGCCACCGGCACCCGCTATTACTGAAGCGAAACCTCTTTGCCTAAGATCTTTCACCCATTCTTCCAGTTGATGCGGTGTGCGATGAGCACTTAATACTTTTACCTCATGTTCCACTCCGAAAGACTCAAGGATGTCAACAGCTCCTTTCATAACATTCCAGTCGCTTGTTGATCCCATTACAATGCCGATTTTCATATGTTAATGGTATAATATGCAGGTTGTCTAATAGTTTAATAGAAAGTCTAAAAGAATTGGATAAAGCAAAAGACGCCTAAGATTTCTCATGGCGTCTTTTATGGTTGCTCCTTTTCATAATGCAAAATTACAAAAAAATTCTTACACACCTAAATTAATAAATAATATTAAGAAAAACAGGTTCATTGAATAAAATCATTGAAAGTAGCTTACATAAATCACAAGAGTGGCATCCTCGTCTGAGAATACCACTCTTTTTCTTGAAGGTTTGATTTTATCAGTGTCCTATTTTCTAAGCATCACTTTCTTGCCGTTGATGATGTAAATGCCAAATATTAATACTTTAAGAAATCCTTCTATTAGATTAATTCTATTGTAGATATGAAATTTTATTTTTAATTTTGCAGTAATTGTTTCCACCACGCCTCTTGATAATGCGTACCAGGGTGGAACTTTTGCTTTTATAAAATGAAATATAATAAACCGGCTTTAGACCCAAATCAGATAATAACCCAGTTGAAATCACGGAACTTACTTTTTCGGGATGAAAATTCCGCGAAGGAGCAACTTAAAAATATTGGTTATTTCAGACTTGCCAATTATCTAAGGCCAATGGAAGCCAACAAGGTCAACCATACATATAAGCCAAACAGTTATTTTGAGAATGCTGTTGAATTATATTATTTTGACAAGGATTTGAGATCATTGGTTTTTTCAATGGTTCAAAGCTTTGAGATATCTTTAAGAGCAAAATTAATCAATAATTTTTCATTGAAATACGGTCCTTATTGGTTTTGCGAGTTTGACTTACATAAAGAAGGTCGAGTATTTTCAGAATGTTTATCTAAAATTTATCAAGAGGTATCACGTTCTAAAGAAGATTTCATCAAGGAATATTATAATAAATATACAGAACCGGATATTCCTCCGGTATGGAAAACACTTGAAGTTATATCCTTTGGTCTTTTATCAAAGATATTCTGCAATCTTTCAGATAAAAAATTAAAAAGAATTATCTCTCGAGAACTGAATATCCCACAACCTTTATATTTGGAAAGTTGGTGCAAAAGTGCTGTGGTTTTAAGAAATTGTCTGGCTCATCACGCAAGGACATGGAATAGAAAAATTCCTATAATCCCACGAATGCCACGCAAATTAACAGGAGATTGGATTGATATAAAAAATGTTGATTCCACTAAGATTTATGTTCATCTTTCTTATCTTCTTTACTTGATGAATGCTTTAGATCCTAAAAATAGGTATAAGGAGATTTTTAAAGAATTGCTGAATAAATATCCCAATGTTGATGTTTACGCTATGGGCTTTCCTTCGGATTGGCTTTCCCAATCATTGTGGAAATAAAGAAAAACAGTCTCATTGAATAAAATCATTGAGAGTAGCCTACATAAATCATAAGAGTGGCATCCTCGTCTGAGAATACAACTCTTTAGAAATTAACAAATCAGGAAATTTTATCGATTTCAATGAACTACAAAGAACGAATGCTTCAGTCCGATAAAAGTCAGAGAATCTGGTAAATTTATAGATTCTAAAGATTCGCAACTACCAAATGTGAATATGTATCTTTTTGATTTATAGGATATTTCAATTAAAACGGTAGAAAAGTGATTTCAGAGGTTTTTTGAAGTAAAACGGGGTAAAATTACCCGAGATGACTAAGACGAAGTAACTATATTCGACATCAATGGGATTATAAATTATTTCATTAATTTTGCATTGATTGGCATATATGCTGTTGGCAAGGCAACCCTAAATATAAATAGCTTCACTTCACATGAATAACATAGAAATAATCCGTCAGAAGATATACACCATTAGAGGACAACAAGTCATGCTCGATCGTGATTTAGCTCAAATGTATGGCGTTGAGACTAGAGTTTTAAATCAAGCAGTTAAAAGAAACCAAGAACGGTTTCCGGAAGATTTCATGTTTCAGCTTACAGATGATGAACTGGAAGATTGGAAATCACAAATTGTGATGTCCAATGCTATTAAAATGGGAATGAGAAGGAATCCGTATGCCTTTACAGAATTAGGAGTGGCTATGTTGTCAAGTGTATTATTATAATTACCATCAGGTAATTGAAAAAAATCCAGAATTAATGTATCCTCTTCAATTTGACAATCTATGACATATACTAACCTGGCTAATGAAGTCTATGCAGTTATCGGAGCTTGGTTTTCAGCATTTAGAGTTAAATCAACACCACTTTCCCATTTTATAGAAATTCTTTAAAGTGGTAGAAAGTCAAAATGAAGAGGCATAAAAATTGAAAAAGATGGTAGCCTGTTTGAGACTACCACCTGTTTTTTGAATGATTATTAAGGAATAGATTAATTATTTTCTAAGCATCACTTTCTTGCCGTTGATGATGTAAATACCGTTTTCAAGGTTTTTCAGTTTGGATGCGTCCTTTGTAGAAAGCACTTTTTCACCGCTCACCTTGTAGACATTATAATATCCGTCAGCATCGGCATAGATACCTGCGATACCGCTCGCTTCTTCTATAGTAATCGAGAATTCTATCTCTCCATTTATTCCGTTTTCTCCAATCAAGACATAAGCTTCAGGTACTGTCACTTGATAAATACCTACGGGGAGATAAGAGAAATCAAGTATTAAAGTGTTGTTCTCAATTATAGTTTCTATATAATAAGTAATATTTGAATTTATGGCTGCAATTGCAATCGAATTTTCCAAGTTGAAGTAGAGTTCACCGTCAGACTTCCATTTTATTGACGCTTCTTCAAGAACTACTCCATTTTCAGCGTAGGAATATGAAATATCATATTTGTTGATGACTTCATAGTTTGGTTCAGGCTCCGGTTCCTGAACAGGTTCAACCACTGTGATTCCAACTGATGTTGAGACGCCGCTTCCGTCAGCTGCGGTTGCTGTGAGAAGCGCCTTGCCGGCTTTAAGCGCTGTGACAGTCACTTGGTTAGGTTTATTCTTAGAAACCTCTAAGGCGATAATATTTTCATTATCGGTAGACCACACAACGGTAGAATCGGTTGCATCGTCCGGAAGCACATTTGCAGTGAATACAAAATATGTGCCCTCTATCATTTCTTGTGCTCCTGCAGGAGAAATCTGAATTGAAGTAACCGGCTCGGGAGTTGGTTCCGGCTCAGGTTCGGGTTCCGGAACGATTTCTACCACGGTAATCGTAATTGTTGTTGAAACACCGCTACCGTCGGCTGCCGTGGCTGTAAGAGTAGTCTCGCCTGCTTCAAGAGCTGTGACGGTAACCATGTTCGGATTTTCGTTGGAAACCTTGATTGAGATCACATCCTCGTCATCGGTTGTCCAGACAACTGTTGCATCGGTTGCATTTTCAGGAAGCACAGTTGCTGTAAATACCAAAGTATCTCCTTCTGTCATTTCCTGATTTCCTTCCGGAGAAATCTTGATGGAAGAAACTTCAACCACATCACTTATTGGTAAAATTTCTGTGAAATATTGAGCCCAATCAGAATTTTCAAAATCCTCCAAAACAGATTCATAAACATAAAGAACAACATCATCTTGTAACCAACTAAATATATCTCCTGATAATTCTGGAACAACAGATGACTTGCAAATAACTTCTTTTAATGAAAAACATAAACCGAATGCCATTTCACCGATAGAATTCAGAGAAGCAGGTAACTCTATGGATTCCAAACCACATTGATAGAATGCTTCTTTTCCTATGGAAGTCACCGAATCCGGTAGATCTATGGATTGCAATGATACACACGCGACGAATACAGAATTACCTATAGAAGTCAGAGAATTAGGTAGCTTTATGGATTCCAATGACACACATTCATATAATGTTGCATCTCCAATTGAAGTCAGTGAATTTGGGAAAACTATGGATACCAAATTCTCACATCTAGTGAAAGCGTAATTTCCTATTGAAGTCAGAGAATCCGGCAGGTTTATCGATACCAAACTACTACACTTACTGAAAGCGTAATCTCCTATTGAAGTCAGTGAATCCGGCAGGTCTATAGAAACCAAATTTTCACACCAATTAAAAGCACCAGCTCCTATTGAAGTCAGAGAATTCGGCAGGTTTATCGAGACCAAATTCTGACACAGATTGAAGGCCCAATCTCCAATCGAAGTCAGAGAATCAGGCAATTCTATCGAGACTAAACCACCACAATTACTGAAAGCGTAATCTCCGATCGAAGTCAGTGAATCCGGCAGGTCTATAGAAATCAAGGACCTACAGGTAGAGAATGCATAATTTGCGATTGATATCACACTTTCCGGAATTGTATATTCTGATCCCCTTTTCCCTTGTGGATAGAGAATTAATGAGGTCATATCTTTATTAAATAAAACACCATCTAAGGAAGAAAAATATAGATTGTCTTGCCCAACATTTATAGTTTCCAAAGAATAGTAACCATAGAAGGTTGTTTCTCCAATCGAAGTCAGTGAATCCGGCAGGTCTATAGAAATCAAGGAACTACAGTTAGAGAATGCATAATTTGCGATTGATATCACACTTTCCGGAACTGTATATTCTGATCCCTTTTTCCCTTGTGGATAGAGAATTAATGAGGTCATATCTTTATTAAATAAAACACCATTTAAGGAAGAAAAATATAGATTGTCTTTCCCAACATTTATAGTTTCCAAAGAACTGCAACCAGAGAATATTGTTTCTCCAATCGAAGTCAATGAATCCGGCAAATCTATTGTAATTATAGAGTAACAACCCCTGAACGCATTATCTCCGATATAAGTCAAAGAATCAGGCAGATTTATAGTGACTAAAGCTTGACAAAAGCTAAATGCATCAAATTCAATAGAAATAACAGAATTTGGAATTTCTATACTTGTTAAACTAATACATTCATAGAATGTACCATTTCCGATAGATGTCAAAGAATCAGGTAGATTTATAGTGACTAAAGATTGACAAAAGCTAAATGCATTACTCCCGATAGAAGTCACAGAATATTCAATACCATTAAAAGTAACTTTTTCCGGTATTACTAAGTTTCCAGTATAGCTCGGGGTTCCTCCAAAAGGGTCTCCATACGTAACTTCTATTTCTTCGGAACCTATAATATTATAATAGAGACCACCCGATTCAAAATCGTATGCCCAACCCTTGGCACAAAATAACAGCAAAAGACCTAACAATAGGGTGAATTTGCTTTCAATCTTCTCAATTTGTAAAAGTTTTTTCATAAATAAGATCTTTATTTATTCCGACTCCCCTGGAATATTGTTCGGTTAGGTTAATAAAAAAAGAAAAGCGTGGAAGTCTGTACTGTTACTCGTTCCACCGCTTTAAGGCTCTCGCATGCCCATCCTTGTTGAACGAGCAACGCAGAGGCCCCACGCGAAATATGCATTATCTATACATATCCACATAAGGCGTCTACCGTTGCTTCATTCTTGACAAGGATTATGAATTTGCGAGATTCTAAAACGGTCAAGAATCAAGCGTCAATAAACGCTTTTCAAAAATATTTCGGAGCTCTCTTGCTCCGGCTCCCTCCCTCAGATTCCCGGAACCGGGCCTCTACCGTAGGGTTGCAAACACAAAATTATTTAAAATTCTGTAAAATACCAAGAAAAAAATTTTTAGATGGTTTGGGTGATGGGCCAGACGAAAGCTCGGAGGCCGAGTCGAGGTTTCGAATTTTTCTATATATAATAAAGAAAAGTGAATTTTAATAGCTATATTTGCACCGAAATAATAACATTTTTTCGGTACTAATAAATGTTAAAATCAGGACAGAAAGGTTATATCAAAGAATTAATAATGAAGAAAATAGAGGATAGTAAGCCAAATACTGTCTTCTTTATTTCTGATTTTTTGGAATTTGGATCTCCTGAAACTATCAGAAAGATTTTTATTCAAGCTGTCTTCCAGGATAAACTTTCGAGGGCAAGTAAAGGAATCTATATCAAACCAAAGAAGTCTAAATATGGGATTGTTCCTCCTTCTTTAGAAGAAATCGCAGAGGCTGTTGCTAAAAGAGATAACTGTCAAATTATTCCAACCGGATATACAGCAGCCAATATTATTGGTATCTCAACACAAGTGCCAATGAACCATTCGTATATAACCAGTGGAACTGCAAGGACTCTTAAAATTGATAACAGAAAAATTATCTTTAAACATGGCATGCCTAAAAATTTTGCTGCAAAGGGGACTTTGGTTCCATTATTGGTTCATGGCATTAAAGAGATTGGCATTAATAATTTGACTGAAAACAATCTACTTGCAATAAAAAATTTCATTGGTAAAACCGAGGATCCTCATTTTAAGAATGATTTACTTAATGCCCCCAATAACATAAGAATCCTCATCAATAGAATAATTTTAACTGAAAATGAACCATTGGCAACAACTAAACCTTGAAGACAGGCTGGATATACTGAATATCACTTCGGCAAGAACGGGGCTCCCTGCAGATGTAATAGAAAAAGATTGGTGGGTAACAGCAACATTATATGCACTTTCAAAAACTAAATATTTCCCATTAATGTCATTTAAGGGAGGCACTTCATTATCTAAGGGGTACGGATTAATTAACCGTTTTAGTGAAGATATTGATATATCTATTGCAAGGCAAGGTGTTTTCAGCATTTCTAATCCTTCAGGGAATCAACTAAACAAGGTAAGAAGAAAAGCAAGACATTATGTAATCAGGGAATTACCATTAGAATTGGATGCAGCATTTAAAGAAATGGGGCTCTCTGGTTATTCAATAAAACCCGAGACCACAAAATTAGATCGTGATGGCAGTGAAAAAGATTTAACCGCCACTACAAATCCATCCACTATTTTTGTAATATATGATTCCATAATTCACAAGACACCAGAATATTTTGATTCAAGAGTCAAGATTGAAATTGGATGTATGAATCTCGAGGAACCGGTAGAAGATAGGAATCTCAAAAGTTTCCTGTCTACTGATATGAAAGGAGATGAAGATATGGACGTTAATTTCCCAACTGTTGTCCCCTCGAGAACTTTTATTGAAAAGATTTTTCTTTTGCATGAAGAATTTCAAAAACCATATCCCCGGAGTAAAAGGATGAGTCGGCATCTATATGACTTAGAAAAATTAATGGATACATCATATGGACATGCTATTGAAGATAAAGAATTGTACGAAAATATCCGGAGTCACCGTTCCATATTTAATAAAATGGAGTATGTGGATTATAATTCTCATCAGTACAAGACTCTTTCATTTATACCACCTTCCTCAATAATTTCAGAATGGGAAAAAGATTATGATTCTCTAAAATCCATTTTTATTTACGATGCCAATCCTCTTTCATTCCCCGATTTAATATCTAGAATGAACGAATTGCAGGCTCGAATTAGGAAAATTAAATAAGATAATTCTGAAGACTATCAGCCTGCGGCTTTTCCCAATTAAGATCAAAATTTTATAGTGAAGAGATCGAATTTATTATGAGATTAATGAAATGCAGTAATTTGAGAAATTTCCTACAAATAGTGAATTAAATTTTGGTCTGATATAAACCAAGAAAAAAGATTTTTAGATGGTTTGGGTGATGGGCCAGACGAAAGCTCGGAGGCCTAGTCGGGGTTTCGATTCGTCGAGTGCCTTGAGTTTTTGAAGTAAAGTTTCTACTTTGGAGTCTTCAACAATCGTGAGGATGGCACTCCCGAGTGATGGCCAGGCATGGCTGCCAAAGTGAGGATCTCCTGTTTTGGAGCCTTTACCTTGTGTTTCACCGAATGATGTGAAACCTCTGCATGAACTTTTTTCAAGTATATCGAGAATGGCTTCGTGGTGAGCCTGGTCAAAAGCGATGAATATGGCTTGCATGGTGTAAGGGATTGGGGATGAGGGATAAAGGGATTGGGGATGAGGGATGAGGGATAAGGTGTAAGGGATTGGGGATTGGGGGTGTTAGTTAATTGACTCTGCGATATTCACGGCGAAGTTTGCGGCGATAATTTTTGACACCATTCCCGGCGAATACGCAATAGAGAACAGGAACGAAGAGGAGTGTGAGGATTGTGGAGAAGGTGAGGCCACCTATGACGGCAGTACCCATAGGACGCCACATTTCCGCTCCTTGACCGCTTCCGACTGCCATAGGCACCATGCCCAAGATAGTGGTGAGAGTAGTCATAATTACAGGACGC
Organism: Muribaculaceae bacterium; assembly: GCA_022510425.1. GTDB lineage: Bacteria > Bacteroidota > Bacteroidia > Bacteroidales > Muribaculaceae > Lepagella. The sequence goes on along the minus strand of JAFLTO010000002.1, from coordinate 144,307 downwards.
AGACGAGACTTGCCGCCAAGGATTACCGCATTACGTATACCCATACCCCTTTCGCGATTCAATGATATATAGTCAATAAGCACGATACCGTTTTTCACGACTATACCGATCAACATTATAGCTCCGATCATACTCATCACATTGAGTGTGTGACCGCTCAAGAAGAGTATTATGAACACTCCGGAGAATGCGAACAACAGGGAGGTCATAATTATGCCTGGATAGGTGAAACTTTCAAACTGTGCAGCCATCACTATGTACACCAAAATGATGATAAGTATTCCGAGGAGCATAAGATCGGAGAATGAGTCTTGCTGATCTTCATAGGAACCTGAGAGAGTTATGGAGATACCCGGTGGAAGATGCATATTGTCTATTTCAATTTCAGCATCGGCTACCACCTGGCTCATTGGCACACCATCCACAACAGCCGAAACGGTGATGACTCTTTCGCGGTCTTTTCTTTCGATGGTGGGTGGAGTGAAACGTTCCACCACCTTGCCGAGTTCTTTGATTTTAACTCCTGCACCGGTAGGAGTGTAAACAATAATATTTTCTATGTCTTCGAGAGATGTACGATAATTTTTGTCATACATCACCTTTATATCGTATTCTTCTCCATCCTCACGGAATTGCGATGCCGTGCTTCCGTTTATACGGTTGCGCAGATAATAAGCTGCAGTCTGGAGATTCAATCCGTAAAGGGCAAGTTTCTCCCTGTCGAAATCCACCTGATATTCCGGCTGATAGTCTGAACGGGAAATAGTGATATCCGCAGTACCCTGGATTCCTTCAAGAATTTGTTTCAGATCACGTGCCACGGAGTCGGTTTCGGAGAAATCATAGCCATAAATTTCAAAATCCACCGTGGACTGGCCTCCCATTCCGGCACCACGACCACCTCCGACATTCACCTGCGCTTTAGCGAATTCCGGGAACCCTGTTTCAATATCCTTACGCATACCGTCGGCTATTTCTTTTATACCTCTTTCACGATCTCCGGGGTCGAGAAGACGGATGTTCATGGATGCAATATGCGAGCCGTTGTCGGAAAGAGAAGCATATGTGTTGTCGGAACTTGCCGGCCCGACGGTGTAACTTGATACCATGATTTCCGGATATTTTTCCCTCCAAAGTGAGTCGAGACGTTGAATAGCATCCTGAGTGATCTCGACTCGAGTGCCGATGGGGGTTTCCAGATTCACTCCTATACGGCCATTATCCTGAGTAGGGAAAAACTCTGTTCCAACGTGTTTCATAAGAAATATTGAGCCCACGAAAGTGCCGAGACAGATAACAATGGTTATGATCCGATGAGAAACCACTTTCTGAAGAAGCCAAGCATAAGCATCGTCGAATTTATCCAGACCTTTCTGAATCGGAGTGTAGAATTTCTCATAAAATTTGGAATGAGACTTTGAAAGACGAAGCCACTGCGAGCAAAGCATCGGAGTGAGAGAAAGGGCACACAATGTAGAAATAATCATCATGATGGTCACCATCCAGCCAAGTTGACGGAACATAACGCCTGTCATACCGGTGACAAGAGTAAGGGGGAAGAATACAGCAATAAGAGTGAGTGTGGAAGCGATAACCGACACAGCCACCTCGTTGGTGCCATGCACCGCTGCCTGTTTTGGGTCGGCTCCTCTTTCAATATGAGTAGTGACATTCTCAAGCACCACGATGGCATCGTCGACTACCATACCGATTGAAATGGATAGCGCCGACAACGAGACTATATTTAAAGTGTTGCCTGTGGCATATAAATAAATAAAGGAGGCAATAAGAGAAATAGGGATAGTGACTACAATGATCATTGTGGCTCTCCATCTGCCAAGGAAGAAGAACACCACAATCATTACGAAGAGCAACGCATAGAGCACTGTTTCTTCGAGAGATGCAATTGTATTCTTTATATTGTCGGAAGTATCTACAACGATGCCGATCTTAACGTCGGAAGGTAGATTTTTCTGAAGACGGGGGAGCATCTGACGCACCTTATCGGAAATAGCCACAGAATTTGCACCCGATTGTTTCTGAATGATAATAGTTGCCCCTTCTTTACCACTGATATAGGTTTGTTGTGTTCTTTCTTCCAACGAGTCTTCCACACGGGCCACATCCTTAAGATATACAACCTTCCCTTGGTATACACCTACCGGAATATTCTCCATTTCTTTTGACTCGTTGAATTCTCCCTGCACACGAAGTGCGTAGGTATTAGATCCGATATCGAAAGAACCACCCGGGATATTCTTGTTTTCAGCAGAAATTATGGAAGATATTGTTTCCACAGAAAGATGATAAGCTTCAAGTTTCTGAGGATCTACGTAGATATGGATTTCACGTTTCGGAGCTCCCGAAATTGATACGGAACCTACTCCGTCGACACGTGCGAGGGGATTGGCGATATTGTCGTCAAGAATCTTGTAAAGCCCTGCCATACTCTCCTTAGCCTCAACCGACAGAATGAGAATAGGAATCATATCGGTTGAGAACTTGAAGATAATAGGATTCTCAGAATCGTCAGGAAGCATGGATTCCACCATGTCGAGTTTGTCACGCACATCATTAGTGAGCACATCGATATCATAGCCATATTCAAACTCAAGTGTGATTACAGAGGTGTTTTCACGTGAGTCGGAAGTGATGTGTTTGAGATGTTCTACAGAATTTAGAGTATTCTCAAGGGGTTTTGTGACATTCTGCTCTATATCCTCCGCACTGGCACCGGGATACATTGTTATGACCATAATGGTATTGGTGTCAATGTCGGGATATAGGTCTATTGGGAGTTTGAACAGCGAAAAGAGACCGAGGATTATGACCGTTACGAAGCACAGGGTGGTCATAATGGGCCGTTTTACTGCTGAAGCATAAATAGAAGCCATGTGTCAGGATGAGGGTTTAGGTATGAAGTATGAGGGATAAGGGATTGGGGATAAAGGGTTGTTATGGGGTTATTTCTACAGGAATTCCGTCGGCGAGTTTAGTCTGACCGGTGACAACAACAGTGTCTCCGGGTTCCACCCCGGAGAGGAGTTCGTAGGCATTTCCAAGCCTTTGACCCAATTCAACTTTATTGTAGGATACTATGCCATTATGATAAACGTAGACATATTGATTAGCGGAACCGGGCTGTTTCACTATAGCTCTATCAGGCACTACAACATGGTTGGCACTTCCGAGCTCGAGTTTCACGCGTCCAAACATGCCGGGAAGCACTCTGTTATCCTTATTATTAAGGCCGATTTCAACACCGAAAGTACGACTGTTGGTATCTACGGTGGGAGAGACCATCGTGATAACACCTTCAAAGACTTCATCACCATATGTGTCGAAAGTGATGTGAGCCGGCATACCTTTTGAAACTTTTGAAAGTTCACTTTCAGGTACATTTATTATAATTTTTACCGGATTCACCTGAGCCACGGTGACGATAGGGAGAGTTCCGGTCATATCCCCCGGGTCATAATTTCTGGCAGTCACCACTCCGCTTAATGGAGAAACAAGAATAGTGTTCTCTTTAACATTTTTAAGGGTACGTTCTGCTGCTGCCAAAGAATTTTCGGCATTTGTGAGCTGCAGTTTCATTTGGTCGACCGCTTGTTGAGTTCCGCCTCCTATCTGAAGAAGTTTTACGGCCCTGTCGTAATCCTGTTGGACGGTAGCCAGGTTCGCCCGTGCGTTAGCCACTTGTATTTCATAAGAAGTTATATTCACATCATCGAGTATTGCAACAGTTTGACCTTTAGCCACATTATACCCCTCATCCACCAGAATTTCTTTTATCCTATTTGGAGTGGATGATGAGATGTTGTTGATATTCTCGGGTTGCACAGTGGCTGTGTATGTGCCGATTTGCACCACGTCGCGGTTGTCTACCTTTTCAACTTTTACAACCGGTTTTTTTTCTTCCTCTTGGTTAGCCGATTTGTTTCCGTTGCATGAGATGGCCGAAAGAGAAAGAATGGAAATCGCTAATAAATATAATGGTTTCTTCATTTGGAGAAGTAAGTTAGATTAATTTAAATTTTCTTTACCAAGCAGAAGGTCGAGCTCGGAAGAAGAGACAAGATAATTATAAATAGCCTGGAGGTAGACTAATTGTGCCGAAGTGTTGGCGAGCTCCGCATCACGAAGTTCCAGATAAGAGGCAGCCCCAATTTCAAAACTTTTCTGCATGATCTCATAAGCTTTCTTGGCTTGCAACACACTTTCTTTGCTTGACGAGATTTGAGCCGCTTCCCGGTTTATGTTATCAATTGCAAGATCCACTTGCATATTGAGAGAATTTATGAGATAATCTTTTTGCAGGTCAATTTCTTTCAGTTGCACCTGGGCTTGTTTAAGGCCATAAAATTTAGAGCCACCGGAAAAAATAGGCACCGAAAGAGCCACTCCTACATAACTATAGGGATTGAATTGCTGGTTGCGGAAAGGCGACCCATTGCTCAAAGAAGTCCACGACAAATTATAAGAGGCTCCCAAAGTTGGTATCCAAGCAAATTTTTTAAGGGTAACATTTTTGCTTAGAAGTGTTTTCTGAATCTCCAGAGAACGTAAAGAGGAGTTGTCTTGAAGAGAAATGGAATTATCTATGGGATAAGCCCACATTTCATCCGTGAGGTCATTTAAAGAAATGTCAGGCATTATATCGTATTCGGAAGATATTCCCATCAGCACCTTAAGTTGCAGCTGGCATTGTTTCAAGGCGATATCAGCCTGCAATAATTCAGGCTCTATATTCTTTACCTGCACAGAAGAACGCAATACATCATATTCCGAAGCTGTGCCATTTTCAAACTGCTTTTGATAAATGTCGGCATTGAAAAGGGCCACATCATAATTCTGTTGTATCACAGCCTTTGAGGCCACCGCCAGCATGAGGGCATAATAAGCCTTGTTAACCTGATTCACCAAATCGAGTCTTGAGGCCCGTGCATCTTCAAGCGAAGCAAGAATCTGGGTGTCGGAGATGTCTATTGCCTTCCAGAGAGTGGGCGCTATCAATGGTAAAGAAGCGGAAAAACCAATATTCCAAGTATTATCGGAACCCATCTTGAGGCTCTGGCTTTCACCTCCGAAGTCCATACGAATAGTCTGAAGTTCAATAGAACGTTGATAAGCAGTGGAAAAATCTATAGAAGGAAAGACAGAAGCCAGAGTTTCTTTCTTAGCATAGTTGACTTTCTTAACTTCCCAATCAGCTATTTTAACTGTTGGATTGTCCTGCAATGCGATTTCAAGGCATTGCTGTCGGGAAAGAATATGAGTTTGGGCTGATATAAAATTGGGAAATAGGAAAGCCAGTAATGAAATTATAATTATAGAAAAATAAAATCTTTTCATTTCATAGTGTTCTGATAGTTTGCGAAATTAGATAAAAAAAACCGAAAACTAATTTAGTTTTCGGTTTCATGTGGCTATTTAACAAAAATTTAAATTATGCGAATTCAGCATGGAGATGTTCTTGAAATTTTAGGCTTAGATGATTCAGCATATCTTTAGTCATGGCATCAAGATCGTATTCCGGTTTCCAATCCCATTCGTATCTTGCACAAGAATCATCTAAACTGTCGGGCCACGAATCAGCAATGTCTTGTCTCAAAGGATCGATCTTATATTCCATTTCAAAATCAGGAACATATTCCTTTATCTTGTCATAAATCATTTCAGGATCGAAACTCATTGACGCGATATTGAAAGAATTCCTATGTATAAGTCTTGCCGGATCGGCCTCCATAATTTCTACGGCAGCTCTCAATGCATCGGGCATATACATCATATCCATGAAAGTGCCCGGTTTTACAGGGCAATAAAATTTTTCACCTTTACAAGCGGAATAATAAATATCCACTGCATAATCTGTGGTGCCACCCCCCGGAGGAGTCGCATAAGAGATCAAACCCGGGAAACGTACTGAACGTGTGTCGACACCGAATCTTTTAGCATAATAATCTGACAAGAGTTCGCCGGTGACTTTAGTAACACCATACATAGTGGTGGGACGTTGAATTGTGTCTTGAGGTGTCAAGACTTTAGGAGTGCCGGGGCCGAAAGACCCTATAGAACTTGGAGTGAAGACAGCACATTTTTTTTCACGGGCAACCTCGAGCACATTGAAAAGACCGCAGACACCGATATGCCAAGCCAATTGAGGTTTGATTTCAGCTACAGCGCTCAACACGGCAGCCAAATTATAGATGGTATCGATTTTATATTTTTCAACGGCAACAGCAATTTGTGCCGGATTGGTGATGTCAACCACAGCTGAGGGCCCGCTTTCCAACAAAACGCCTTTGGGCTCTGCTCCGGGAATATACCCGGCAACCACATTACCGTTAGGATATAATCCTCTTAATTTCATTGTAAGTTCGGACCCGATCTGTCCAGTGGCTCCGATGATCAGGATATTCTTCATGATATTATGGCAATTAGATAGAATAATGTATGGTTAACATTATCTTGATTGTGTTTATTATGGCAATTGTAAAATTAGATATGCAAATATAACGCAAATTTGGGTAAAATTACTTAATTTTGGTTGAATAAATTATAACAATAAAATCTTAATCTATGTACGGAAAATTCAAAGAACATCTTGAAAAGGAACTTGCTGACATAAAAAGCGCGGGACTTTACAAGAACGAGAGAATAATCGATTCACCACAAGGTGCTGCAATAGATGTAGAAAACACCCCAGGAGAGGTCCTAAACTTCTGTGCCAATAATTATCTTGGACTTGCAGACGACGCCCGTTTAATTGAAGCCGCTAAGAAGGCTATGGATACAAGGGGATATGGCATGGCTTCGGTGAGATTCATTTGTGGCACTCAAGACTTGCATAAAGAACTTGAAAGAGCGATAAGCGATTATTTCAAGACTGAAGACACCATTCTTTATGCCGCATGTTTTGATGCAAACGGTGGTCTTTTCGAACCATTGTTTACAGAAGAAGATGCCATAATAAGCGATTCTCTCAACCATGCTTCAATTATAGATGGAGTCAGATTGAGCAAGGCAAAACGTTTCAGATATAAGAATGCCGACATGGAAGATCTGGAAAGATGTCTCAAAGAAGCAAAAGATTGCAGATTCAAAATCATAGCCACCGACGGTGTCTTCTCTATGGATGGGAATGTTGCCCCCATGGATAATATATGTGAACTTGCTGAAAAATATGATGCTCTGGTCATGGTGGATGAAAGCCATTCAGCCGGAGTTGTAGGTAAAACCGGCCATGGTGTAGCCGAGCAATTTGATTGCTACGGTAAAATCGACATTTTCACAGGTACATTAGGTAAGGCTTTTGGTGGTGCTATGGGTGGATTCACCACGGGAAAGAAAGAAATAATTGATATGCTCCGTCAACGTTCACGCCCCTATCTTTTTTCCAATTCAGTGACTCCGGCAATCGTGGGTGCAAGTCTTGAAATGCTTAATATTCTTAAGGAAAGCAATGATTTGCATGATAAACTTGTGGAAAATGTGAAGTATTTCAAAGAAAAGATGGAGAACGCGGGCTTTGATATCAAACCTACGCAAAGTGCTATCTGTGCCGTGATGCTTTATGATGCAAAATTATCGCAAGATTTTGCCGCCGAAATGCAAAAGGAGGGAGTATATGTCACCGGTTTTTATTATCCCGTAGTTCCCAAAGGTCAGGCAAGAATAAGGGTACAGTTATCTGCCGCTCATACAAAAGAACAGATAGACAAAGCAGTGGCCGCATTTATAAAAGTTGGTAAAAAACTTGGAGTGATAAAATAGGGGTGAGGTGTGAGGGATAAGGGATGGAGTATTAGGGATTAGGGATGGGATTATAAAAAGATGAACCCTGATATCTGCAATTAGATGTCAGGGTTCTTTATGTTTGTTTCTGTTTCTTTTAATCGAAGATTCCTTCGGTGAATTCTTCGATTCTTTCCTCACCGATGTTTTCATAGACTTCACCCCTGCAAGGATTGAAATCAGAGGGGAATTCAAAACGGGTGTCTTGTGAGTAGGGGAGTTTTGAATCATTGTAGACACTTTGCATATAATAACCATAGATTGGTAAGGCTGCCCTGGCTCCTTGACCAAGAGCCATCGTGTTGAAGTGGATATACCTTTCTTCGCCACCGACCCAAACACCGGTTACCAATTCCGGAGTGAATCCCATAAACCATGAGTCGGAATTAGAATTGGTTGTACCGGTCTTGCCTCCCATCTGGGCCTTGATACCATACCGGCTTCGAAGACTTGCAGCGGTTCCACCATCTACTACATTCATAAGAATAGACAATATTTTATAATATGCATCTTCTCCTGTAACTTCAGTACGGTGAGGTGTGGCATTGTAAATTATATTGCCTTGATTGTCTTCAATGCGAGTTACAAAAATGGGATCCACCCTAAGACCCTTGTTGGCGAAAGTGGTGTAGCCACTCACCATTTCTTTTATGGGAACGTCAACAGTGCCCAATGCCAAAGGAAGCGTCTCGTCGATATGCCCCGTAACACCAAACATTCTCATCTTGCTGGCAAGGGCTTTGGCTCCCAATTCGTAGACAAGTCGGGCAGAGATCCAGTTGTTGGAGTTGGTGAGAGCCCAGCGAAGGTCAACCATTTCACCAATCCTTGAAGATCCGGAATTTCTTGGTGACCAGTTACCGAATGTGGGTTGAGAATTGAGGAACATAGAACAGGGAGTAAAGTCCTGCTCCATTGCGAGAGTATAAAGAAAGGGTTTTGCTGTTGAGCCGATTTGGCGTCTACCGCGTGACACCATGTCGTATTGGAAATAAGAATAATCGGGTCCACCAACATAAGCCTTGACATAACCTGTGGCCGGATCCATGCTCATCATGCCCGTCCTCAAAATGGATTTCATATATAAGAGAGAGTCGTATGGAGTCATCGTCACCGTCTTGCTTCCCGGCTTGTATTTACCATCCTTTTCTTCATATGCGAAAATATCCATTTGATAAGGTTCTTGGAAAGAGGCTTTTATTTGCTCTTCAGAATATCCGGCTTTTTTCATCAATCTCCATCTTTCAGTCTGCTTCATTGCATTTTCAATGAGATTCATAACACCGGAACGTGACAATTCTGCGGCATTCGTGGTGTAAGGACCTGTGGTTTGTCCGGCTTTTTCTTTGAAGAAGGCAGGCTGAAGGGTGCCACCGAGATGTTTATACACCGCTTCTTCCGCATATTCCTGCATACGCGTGTCGATAGTGGTGTATATTTTAAGCCCGTCAGAATAAATATCATAATATGTGCCATCAGGCTTAGGATTCTTTTTAATCCATCCATATAAAGGATTATCAGCCCACTGGATAGAGTCGGTGTTATATTGACCTAAAGCTAAAGTGTAACCCAGTTTGCTTTTATACTTAGATGGATCAGGCTTCACCGGTTCCTGAGCGGCGAAAATCATACGCAGTTCTTCACGAAGATAAGGAGCGATGCCTTGTTTATGGTCCACTCTATGATAATCAAGGGTCAAAGGAAGTTGTTTCAAAGAATCCGCTTTCTCCTTAGAAAGTTTTCCGGCTTTATACATTTGTTCCAAGACCACATTACGTCTTTCACGGGTTCTCTCCGGGAAACGCACAGGATTGTAAAGGCTTGGGTTTTTTAGCATACCAACCAACATGGCAGCCTCTTCCACCTTTAAATCCGCGGGTTCTTTATTGAAATAAACATTGGCTGCAGTTTTTATTCCCACCGCATTGTTCAGGAAATCAAAACGGTTGAGATACATTGCAATGATTTCCTCTTTAGTGTAAAATCTTTCCAATTTTATGGAAATCATCCATTCGATAGGTTTCTGGAGAGCTCTTTTGAATAGATTAGCAGAGGGCTGGGAATAAAGTTGTTTTGCAAGTTGCTGGGTTATTGTGGATCCTCCGCCGGAAGACTTATCTCCCATGAGAAGAGTTTTGACTCCGGTTCTTCCCAAAGCTATGAAGTCTATGCCGGAATGGTCGAGATAACGCTCATCTTCAGTGGAAATCAGAGCATCTACCACATGGGGGGAAATGGAATTGAAATCAGAATTGACTCTGTTTCCGGAGCCGGAAAAATAACGGCCCATTTCAGTTTCCCCATCTGAAGCTATTAATACTGAAGCCAATTTATCGTGAGGGTCTTCGAGTTCTTCGATAGGGGGCATATACCCTATTACTCCATTGTAAATCAATAGTAGAACAATGCCGGCTATACATCCCAATGAAATAAAAACCGACCATAATAAAGTGACGATATTTTTATTTCTTCGAGATTTTTTTTCTTGTATTTCAGGGAGGCTTGTTCTCTTATTTTTTAAATTAAAGGACATTCAAATACTTTTGAGAAAGTGTAAAGTTACATAGAATTACATAATTTCAAGCAATGAATGTTCCATCTTTTGTTAAAACAAACTAAAAGCAGCTGATAAATAATCCTCAAAGTTTGATTTCAGAGAGATCCACAATTTTATTGACAATTGCGTATATAGTGAGACCGGTAGCTGAATGGATTTGAAGTTTTCTTGCAATATTTCTTCGGTGGGTCATTACAGTATGCACCGATAGGAACAACTTGTCGGCAATCTCCTGATTAGTGAATCCCTTGACCACATGTGAAATAATCTCTTTTTCTCTGGATGAAAGAGATTCCTTTTCATCAGTCTCATCATTTTCAAGTTTGATTGCCGCTAAAATCTTATTACGGATTTCTGAGAGATCATCGGTGACATGAAGATGACCGTCGTATAAAGCCAGAGTAGCACGGTTTAATTTGCTTATCTCGATCGCAAAAATCTTAATATCCGGATTAAGACTCGATTTTCTGATTTCCCCCGGGTGAAGCAGACCTCCGAAAGTGGGGTTCACAATGAGTAGATCAATACTGTCAGAAACTATGGAATCGAAAAGAGACTCAGATGAATCCACCTCGATAATTGATGGATGAAAATCTTTAATGTTTTTAAGACAACTAACTATACCCGACAAGATAATTGGCGCGGTTTCAGCAATAACAATCTTATATGTTTTGGTAGAAGACATGATATTAAAACCTTAAGATAGCTTTTTTATGTGCTGATTCATTGCCGGGAGCAATAGTTCGTCTTCAATTCTGCAATGTCCGTCAAGTTCTTCTTCACACCTATAAATATCATATAAGGCGGCATTTAGTAGATTGGCACTGGAATCGGGAGGACAATATTTTATGATGATATTTTTAAGTTCACGCAATTTAGATCCCACCTCCTCATGATGTCGGCTATAAACCGGGAAATCATTTTGCGAAGAAAAAGAATTGGATGTCAAACACTCCACATGTTTGAAAAGATGCCTTTCCTCTTCTTCCATATGTTCCCTGATGCTATCGACATATTCATCAAACAATTTGATGATAAGAAAAGAAACGTCGGAGTCTTTGAGTGTGATTCCATCCAGAAGTTTTCTTCTTATTGAAGGGAGATAAAAATCCAAAAAATATATATGGCTTTGTTTGAGATAATGGAGTAGGGATGGCAGGGAAAGGTTCTCTGCAGAAGTTACAGATTCCTTACCTCCGTTTAAGAAATTCACCACCGAGAGGAAAGTGTTGCAATCCACACCTTCGTCATTGCAAACTTCACGTATGGTTTTATCACTGAAACCCAATGGAATTCCAAACCGACTGAGCACCTGTAAAAGTCTATAGTCGTTGGAAATCAAAGATATCATTTTATCATCGGCGTTATATTCCCTGATTTTAACCATAATCATTTTAAAGATGAGAAAGGAATGCAACTTAACGTTGCATCCCAAGGATCTCTCAATTAACTCAAAATAACTAAAACTAAACGGATCTGCAGAGAATTATGGCATCTGCTAATCACAATGCAAAATTAATATGGAATTCCTCGGGGAGCAATCCCTAAATTTAGGTAATTCTTGAGGTAATATTACCCGAATATGGTTAGTAAAGTAATTTTATAGACGGGTAATGGCAGGGATCTATCGTGAAATTGTATCATTTCTTTTTGACAGAGAATCCGAATTTGCCAATAATTTCTCCGAGAGAAAAATAATGTCCATGGCTATAGGCAATAAGACCGGCTTTTTCAAGATTGAATTTACCCGTATCATCCATAAATTCTGAATCAACCCTCACATTCAACACATCTGAAATGAACATATCGTGAGTGCCAAGTTTGATTATTTCTTTCACTCTGCATTCAATGCTCAATGGTGATTCCTTAATAGTGGGCGAAGCCACTTTTTCACCGGGAACAGGAGTCAGACCCGTCTTTCCCCATTTATTATATTCTCTTCCCGATCTCACACCTACCCAATCAGTTGCGAAAGCCATTTTGACGGTTGTAAGATTGATTGTGTATTCCATATTCTCTACAATTAGAGGGTAGGAAGCCCTTTCAGGTCTTACTGAAATGTAGCACATTGCAGGGTCGGAACAAATTGTGCCGGTCCATGCTATGGTGAGCATATTCCAATTCTCGGGGGTATTTCCGCAGGTAACTATAACTGCCGGCAGAGGATATATCTGTGTCCCGGGTCTCCAAGATATTTTTGCCATAAAGTTTCAATAAACCATAAAGTTTCAATAAACAATGAGGAGGCTTGAAAGCCCCCTCCGTTATCAGTATGAATTTTTTTATTAAACACCGAGGTCTGCGAGCACTTTCTTGATTTTCTCTTCTGCTTTTTCCACAGTGTCTTCGTATTTGTCTTTTGAAGGCATGTCTTCACGCACCTCTACATAGAATTTTATCTTTGGTTCTGTGCCGGAAGGACGTACCGACACTTTATCGCCTGCTTCAGTGAAGAATTGAAGAACGTTTGAAGTGGTAGGGAAATTCATTTTAGACACTTCACCTGTGGTGAGATTCTTGCAATTAAGATCCGCATAATCCTTGATAATCACTATAGGACTTCCGGCAAGAGATTTTGGTGGGTTCTCACGGAAGTTTTTCATCATTGCCACGATTTCATCAGCTCCTGATTTACCGGGACGAACCACGCTAACGCCTTTCTCGCGAGAGAAGCCATACTCATTGTAAATATCAATCAGCAGATCGTAAAGAGTGAGGTTACGATCGGCAGCCCATGCTGCAATCTCACACATCAAAGTGATTGAAGAAACCGCATCCTTGTCTCTTACAAAAGTCTCGGGGAGGAACCCGTAGCTTTCTTCACCACCACCAAGATAACGGCCTTGGTCTTCCATATTTCTCATCACATCAGCAATCCATTTGAAGCCTGTGAAGCAATCGAAGCATTTAACTTGATTGGCTTCGGCAATTCTCTTGATTGTTTCTGTTGTAACGATAGTTTTAACACAATATTCACGCCCTGTGAGTTTGCCGAGTTCGCGGTTGCGTGTGATGAGATAGTAAAGGAAGATCATAACAATCTGGTTTCCGTTTACCAGCTGGTAATTTCCCTTGCTGTCACGCACTACAAGACCAATACGGTCGGAATCGGGGTCGGAAGCAAGAACGAGACTTGCTCCGGTTTCCAAAGCTTTTGCTATTCCCATAGCCATGGCCTCGGAATTTTCAGGGTTTGGAGAATCCACTGTAGGGAAGTCACCACTTTGCACATCTTGTTCAGGCACATGAATGACATTATCGAATCCCCATTTTTTTAGTGAGTCGAAAACGAGCATAGAACCTGTGCCATGAATAGGAGTGTAAACGATCTTCATGTCATGGTGACGCTTAATGGCATCAGGTGAAAGACTAAGGGTCTTGATGTCGTCAAGATACATATTGTCTACATCCTTGCCAATAATTTCGATGAGGTCTTTGTTGGGAGTGAACTTGATCATATCCACTGAAGTGATGGCATTGACATAAGCTATAGTTTCCACATCATGGGGAGCGATCATCTGAGCTCCGTCACTCCAATAAGCCTTATAACCGTTATACTCTTTCGGGTTGTGGCTTGCCGTGACCATCACGCCGCTGTTGCAGCCAAGTTTGCGGATAGCATAAGAAATTTCCGGCACGGGACGGCATGCGTCGAAAAGGTAAACTTTAATACCGTTGGCTGAGAATATGTCGGCAGCAAGTTCAGCAAATTTTCTTGAATTGTTTCTGACATCGTGACCTATAACAACAGAAATTTGAGGTTCATCCTTGAAACAATGGTTGAGGTAATTGGCCAAACCTTGGGTTGCGGCTCCTACAGTGTAAATGTTCATACGGTTGCTTCCTGCTCCCATAATACCGCGAAGACCACCGGTACCGAATTCAAGATCCTTATAGAAAGCATCGATTAAAGCAGTTGGATCTTCATTATCGAGCAAAGCTTGCACGGCTTTACGAGTTTCCTCGTCATACTGCGGCGAGAGCCATTTTTCAGCCTTCGCCTTCACCTCTTTCAAGAGTTCTTGGTTGTCCATAATTCTGTTGTATTTAGAGATTTTTGGTTTTCTTAATGATAAAGGCAAAACTAATCAAAAAAAATGGGATATCCAATAAGTCAATTCCGCTTATGAATTGAATATTGATTGTTTTTTAGTTATTTTTGCAGTAAAATCAGAAAGATTCGTATGATAGCTTCCATGACAGGGTATGGCAAAAAAAGTTTTGCCAATGAAAAATTTAAAATAACGGTAGAGATAAAATCGGTAAATAGTAAACAATTGGATTTGACCCTCAGATTGCCGGCGGTTTTCCGTGAACAGGAAACAAATCTGAGAAATCGGCTCTCACCGGTTTTAGAAAGGGGAAAAGTGGAAATAACGGTGACATATGAAAATCTAAAAGGTGTCACTCCGATGAAGTTCAATAAGGATGTTATTAGCGGATATAAAACCCAGATAGAAGAGTTGATGACTGATTTGGATCTTCCCGAACCTAAAGATCTTGTGTCGGTATTGCTACGATTGCCCGAGTCAATGGTATCACACGCACCGGAGGCTGACGATGAAGAAAAAGAGATTTTAACAAAGGTATCCTTGGAAGCTGTGAATAATTTTATAGAATATCGAATGCAAGAGGGAAGAGGTCTCTATGAATTTTTCTTTTCTAAAATTGAAAGGATAAGGGAATATTTGGCTCATACAGAGAAATTTGAGACTGAAAGGATAAACAAGATACGTGAAAAATTGGAGCAACAGCTTTCAAAGCTTCAGGCCGTTGAGATCGACCGTGGCAGACTCGAACAGGAGATGATATTCTATATTGAGAAATTAGATGTGACGGAAGAGAAACAAAGACTTAGAAGCCATCTGAATTATTTTGAAGAGACTTTGGGCGAGCCTGATGAGACCCAGGTTGTGGGTAAAGGTAAGAAATTAGGTTTCATAAGTCAGGAAATAGGGCGCGAAATCAACACCTTGGGTTCAAAATCTAATGATGCAGAGATGCAGAAACTTGTGGTGATGATGAAGGATGAACTTGAGCAGATAAAGGAACAGGTTCTAAACGTATTGTGATGGAAAATCCAAAAAAAGGAAAGATAATCGTGCTCTCCGCACCCTCCGGAAGCGGAAAATCCACCATCATAGGGGAATTGATGAAAAAAAGTGACTTAAAACTTGGATTCTCTATATCTGCCACGAGTCGTAAGCCGCGTGGAGAAGAAAAACATGGGAAAGAGTATTTCTTTATGACCGAAGCTGAATTCAAGGACAGTGTGGAAAAAGGTAAATTCGTGGAATGGGAAGAGGTGTATGCCGGGGTTTGTTACGGCACACTGGTGAGCGAGGTGGAAAGAATCACGGGTGCCGGTAATAATCTAATTATGGATGTTGACGTAAAAGGGGGGATTAACATAAAGAATCGTTATGGAAAAGAGGTGCTTACCATTTTCATAATGCCTCCAAGCAAAGAAATATTGGAACAAAGATTAAGAAACAGGGGCACGGACACCGAAGAGACAATCGGGAAGCGGCTTCAGAAATCAGAATATGAAATGAGTTTCGCCGATAAATTTGATATTGTAGTGATCAATGACGATCTTGGCAAGGCTGTGAAAGAAGTTGAAACTCAAATCCGATCCTTTATCAACCAATGACAGTAGGTATCTACGGTGGGAGCTTTGATCCCATACACACAGGGCATGCGATGGTGGCAAATTTTGTATCTCAATGCAATGTTGTTGATGAGGTCTGGATTATGGTGAGCCGTCGAAATCCTCTTAAGGAACATACAACAATCGCTTCCGACTCCGATCGTCTCTCTATGGCAAGGCTTGTGGCCTTTAATTGCAGAAATGTAAAGGTTACAGATATTGAAATGACAATGCCTTCTCCATCATACACATATGATACATTGTTGGAATTAAAAAGAAGGTATCCTCAAGATGAATTTAAAATAATTATCGGGAGCGACAGCCTACAAAATTTCCATAATTGGAGAAATTATTTGAAAATTCAAAAAGAATTTGGATTGATTGTGTATCCTCGTCCCGGTTATGGAATGCCAGAAATTGAACCCGACGGAATGATTTTTTTAAACGGAGCACCCGAATTTGGAGTGTCTTCTTCATTGGTAAGAGAATATATCTCATCCGGGTGGGATATAAACTATTTTGTACCGGTGGCTGTTTCAGAATATATTAAAGAAAATAAACTCTATAAATGAAAAACGACACAAACAGGTTGCTCGATATAGTTTCCATGTCGAAAGATTATTGCGAAACATGTCAGGACGTGACACAATATACCAAGATAGAATTCACTGACAGAATGTTGGATCTTCTACCGAGGATATATTGGAATTTCTTTGATTTATCCGCGACAATTTCCTTGGGTGAAATGGATTTTTTCTCAGACTATGTCGACGAGGGACTGTATGAAGAAATAAGAAACGGTATAGCTTCAGTGATGGGAGGTTCCGATATATTTCTTGAAACCTTTGAGGTGGATATGAAATATAGTGAAACCCCGATTTCGGCTTCTATATCCGAAGGATTGGCCGATATTTATCAACCGCTTTTCAATTTTATATCAGTTGTGCATGATTCTGAAGGCGCACAACTTGAGGAGGCCTTCATAAGCTGCAAGGAAGACTTTGAAAATTATTGGAGCCAGACGCTGTGTAATGTTTTAAGAGCACTGAACAATATAAAATACGGATTAAGGGAGGAAGATGACTTATGATTGAGAGATTATTGAACTGGCTTGAAAAATCCACATGTAATTTTCTTGCTGCCAAAACTATAATAGATGAATTGAAAGCCGGAGGTTTCAAGGAGATAAAACAAAATGAAGAATGGGATATCCACCCCGGAGGAAAATATTATATGGTGAAGAACGGCAGTGCAGTTTTTGCCTTCACCACCGGCAAAGGGTTATCTTCATTTAAAAACGGCTCTCTTTTAATCGCTGCCCATTCCGACAGTCCATGCCTGAGATTGAAGCCTCATCCGGAAATTTATGGTGACGGAGGTGTAGTCTCCTTGAATGTAGAGAAATATGGAGGGGGAATTTTATATACATGGTTTGACAGGCCACTTTCCATGTCGGGAAGAATCACTGTCAAGAGTGATGATCCTTTGAATCCAAGGGAAATCATATTTGATCTTAGAAGACCTGTTGCGGTTATACCACATTTGGCCATACATTTCAACCGTCAGGTGAATGAAGGGAACCCGATTTCGGTTCAGAAGGATATGAAACCTGTGATAGGCTATTTTGATGCTGCCACTATAAGGATGGCTCAGCAGGGTAAAGGTATTCTGCTTTCAGCCGTGGCCAAAGAATGTGGGGTGAATCCTCAAGAGATATTGGACTATGAGATAAGTCTTTATCCTTATATAAAACCTCAATTGTGCGGATTGAACAATGAATATATAGAATCAGGAAGAATAGATGATCTGTCGATGGCTTTCGCAGGTCTTGAGGCAATGCTTGCTACTTGTGACGATGAATCCGACAACATAAGGATACTTGCAGTTTTTGATAATGAAGAAACAGGCTCAGGCACACGTCAGGGAGCCGCTTCCCCCGTTCTAAGGGATATGATGGAAAGAATTTGTGACCGCTTGGGTGGCTCTAAGGAGGATTTCTATGTAGGCGTGGCTAATTCATTTATGATATCTGCGGATGATGCTCATGCTTGGCATC
Source organism: Muribaculaceae bacterium (assembly GCA_022510425.1). Classification (GTDB taxonomy): domain Bacteria; phylum Bacteroidota; class Bacteroidia; order Bacteroidales; family Muribaculaceae; genus Lepagella. Next base: position 126,247 of record JAFLTO010000002.1, on the reverse strand, counting down.
CCAATTATTATGAGAAATATGATCCAACTAATCACCCTGTGATAGGAGGAGGTCCGGTGATAAAAATAAATTCCAACTGCAAGTATATGACAGATTCCGTTGGAGCCGCAATCTTTAAGGAATTGTGTACTAAAGCCGGTGTAAACTACCAAATGTTTGTTAACCATTCTGATGTGGCAGGAGGTTCTACTCTCGGTAATATTCTTACCTCCCAATTAGACTTCAAAGGAGTGGATGTGGGCTCAGCTATCTGGGCTATGCATTCGGCAGTTGAGACAGCCGGGGTGAGTGACCATATTGATATGGTGAAAGTATTCAAAACCTTTTGGACTTAATTACCGGATAAGTGTGACTTAAACCATATTTGTTGGAGAGTTGTTTTTTAAATAACTTTGCATTCGCACAAAAATAAAAAACTTAAGAACTAAATATATGAACGTAGAGTTTAAAAAACTTGACAATGTCAATGGAGAATTGACAATCACTTTGGAGGAAAAGGATTATGCCGACAAAGTAAAGAAGCAATTGAAAGAGATTGGTAAGAACCGTCCGGAACCGGGATTCCGCGCAGGCCATGTTCCAATGGGTCTTCTTGAGAAGAAATACGGCACAGCTGTGAAATATGATGTAGTGAACCGTGAAATCGTCGACTCTGTATATAATTACATAAGAGATAACAAACTAAGGGTTCTTGGCCAGCCTGTTCCTGATAAAGAGAATGAATTGAAAGATGGAGAAACTGAATTCACTTTCAAATTTAAAGTGGGTTTGGCTCCTGAACTTGACGTTAAGATCGGCAAGGACGTGAAGATCCCTTACTATACTATTGCGGTGACAGATGAAATGGTGGATCAGGAAATAACAGCTCTCCGTAAAAGATTTGGTGTTCAGGGACCGGGTGAAGAAACCGAACCGGATGCCGTGATCAAGGGTGTGATAAGTGAGTTGAATCCTGATGGCAGTGTTAAGGAAGATGGTATTGTGGTAGATAACGGCATACTCGCTCCAATACATTTCACAAGCGAAGAACAGAAGAAGCTTTTCGAGGGCAAGCACCCGGGAGATGTTGTGGTGTTCAACCCTGCTGCCTCATGCAACAGCAATGTCACAGAGATGTCTTCTATGCTCAATATCGACAAGAGTGATGTTGAAAATCATAAAGGCGATTTCAATTTTGAAATAAAGGAAATTATCGTGTTGAAACCGGCTGATCTTGATCAGGAATTCTTCGACAATGCAGTGGGTAAAGACAAAGCTCACAATGAAGAAGAATTAAAGGCGGCAGTGAAAGATCTTATCAAGGATCAATTGAAAGCTGAATCAGATTTCCGTTTCTCTATCGATGCAAGAAATGTTGTTGAAAAATCATTGGGTAATGTTGAACTACCGGAAGAGGTGCTCAAACATTTCCTCATGCAACAAAACGAACAACTGACAGCTGAAAACATCGATGAAGAATTTGTGAAGATTCGTCCTCAACTTGTTTGGGATCTTGCAAAAGATGATATCGTAGCTAAATTCAACATTGAAGTATCAAACGATGACTTGATGAACGAAGCTCGTATCGCGGTATATCGTCAATTGAGCCAATATGGTCCCGCTTCACTTACAGAAGGCATTATCGAACATTATGCCCAGGAAGTGATGAAGGATCAAAAGAACCATGACACATTTGAAAGAAATGCCTTGAACAAGAAAATTTTTGAAACAATCAAGGAGAATGTCACTTTGGATAACAAAGAACTTTCTATTGACGATTTCAGAAAACTTTATGCTTGAAATAAAAAATTGAAAGTTTGAATTTGAATTAAAAGTAGTAAAGACATTTCAAATTTCACTAATTTCTCCAAACACAACATAGAATCCCGGTTCTTTTGAAATTGGGGGAAATGATACAATAAAAGGGGTTCAATCTTGGTTAAATAAACAGCCAAAGATTGAACCTCTTTTCATTTGGCATAATTTTTGCCAAATGAAAATGTAAAGTTTAAATGGTAAATTTAATTTATAGTTAGCAACTTTACTTGTCAATCGCAATAAAACAAATACACAATATACATGCAAAAAGATTTTAGAAATTTCGCAGTGAACCACTTAGGCGTAAGTTCAAGCGAATTCGACAGTTATGTAAAACATGTCAATATCACAAATCCGGGAATCACGGCCTCTTATCCGAGGGCTGACTACATGAATCCATACATTCTTGAAGAACGTCAGCTCAATGTGACTCAAATGGATGTTTTCTCACGTTTGATGATGGACCGCATTATTTTCCTTGGAACACAAGTGACTGACACATCTGCCAATATAATCCAGGCTCAGCTTTTATATCTGGATTCTATAGATCCTGAAAAAGATATTTCAATATATATCAATTCACCCGGTGGATCTGTGTATGCAGGTCTCGGTATCTATGACACCATGCAATATGTATCGAGCGATGTATCAACCATTTGCACCGGTATGGCAGCCTCAATGGCCGCAGTGCTTCTTGTAGCGGGAGAGAAAGGGAAACGTTATGCTTTGCCTCATTCCCGTGTGATGATTCATCAGCCGATGGGTGGTATCCAGGGTCAGGCATCTGATATTGAGATCACAGCCAGAGAGATCCTGAAACTTAAAGAAGAGCTGTATAGAATCATTTCCGAACATTCCGGTCAGCCTTTCGATAAGGTTGAGAAAGATTCGGATCGCGACTATTGGATGATTGCCAAGGAAGCCAAAGAATATGGAATGATCGACAAGATTTTGGTAAATCCTAAGAAGAAAGACTAATTGTATGGCATCACCACGTTCCGGTTTGGTATGTTCGATGTGCGGCACTCGTGAAAGTGCCGCAAATCCTGTTGTCAAGGTGCTTGAAGGTCTAAATTTATGCACCGACTGCATATCTTTTATAGATAATGCACGAGATGAGCAATTGAAACGTCAGGCTACAAAAAGTAAAGACAAGAAGGAGGGCAATAAAATACCCAAGCCGAAGGAAATCAAGGAATTCTTGGATAAGTATGTAATAGGACAAGACGATGCCAAGAAATATCTTTCAGTGGCGGTGTATAACCACTACAAAAGGATCAATCAGCCTGACGATGATGAGGTTGATATTGAAAAAAGTAATATCATACTTGTCGGACCAACGGGCACCGGAAAGACCCTGCTTGCTAAGACTATAGCAAGATTGCTTGACGTGCCTTTCACAATTGTGGATGCCACGGTGCTCACAGAAGCCGGTTATGTAGGCGAAGATATAGAGTCATTATTGACACGATTGCTTCAGACTTGTGACTATGATGTGGAGAAGGCTGAAAGGGGTATAGTATTTATTGATGAAATCGATAAGATAGCCCGCAAATCTGATAATCCATCTATCACGCGCGATGTAAGCGGCGAAGGCGTGCAACAAGGTCTCTTAAAACTTTTAGAAGGCTCTGTGGTATTGGTGCCTCCAAACGGAGGACGTAAACATCCCGAACAGAAGATGATTGCCGTCAACACTAAGAATATCCTGTTTATTTGTGGCGGTGCATTCGATGGGATTGAAAGAAAAATTGCCTCAAGACTGAATACTCACATTGTAGGATACGGTCATGATGAATCAGGAAGAAAGAAAAAGAGGGAGAACCTTATGAAATATGTTCTTCCAATGGATCTGAAATCTTATGGATTGATACCTGAAATCATAGGCAGATTACCTATTTTGACAAGTCTTGACCCACTTGACAGAGAGGCCCTACGCAGGATTTTGACTGAACCAAAGAATTCCATTATAGGTCAGTATAAGAAATTATTCGAACTTGATGGTGTAAAGTTAGAGTTCTCAGATGAAGCTCTTGATTTAATTGTGGACAAAGCTATTGAATATAAACTTGGAGCCAGAGGTCTTAGATCTATCGTAGAGACCATAATGGTAGATTCCATGTTTGAGATCCCATCTTTGAATAAGAAAGAATTCACCATTGATGCCGAATATGTGAAAGACCAACTCGAGAGGGCACATTTCGAAAAAACTTCTATAAAGGATTAGAGTTAAAAGTTTAAAATTTAAAGTTTAAAGTGGATAGCAAGAATTATGATGACTTGCTATCCACTTTTTTTTATAAATGACATATCTATCGTCCACTTTCCTATTTCCTTAATTTTTTTCTCTTTGAAAATTGAATATTATTTTATAACTTTGTGTAGAATCTCTTTTATCATTCCTCTTTACATACTACATGGCAGATCGCGAAGCAATCAAAGAAGCTTTAAAGACCAATTTCGGATTCGATACATTTAAAGGTACACAACTTGAAATCATAGAGAGCCTGCTCGATGGCAAAGACGTTTTTGTTTTGATGCCCACAGGTGGAGGAAAGTCTTTGTGCTACCAGTTGCCGGCATTGCTCTCTGAAGGCACAGCGATAGTGATATCGCCTTTAATTGCCTTGATGAAAAATCAGGTAGATGCCATGCGACATTATGGAGAAGATGACGGCATTGCTCATTTCTTGAATTCATCGCTTACAAAAAGCATGGCCGACAAGGTTAAAAAAGATGTGATGTCAGGCAAGACAAAACTGCTCTATGTAGCTCCGGAATCATTCACCAAAGAGGAAAATATGGCTTTCATAAAGCAAATGAATATTTCGTTCTTTGCTGTGGATGAAGCCCATTGTATATCTGAATGGGGGCATGATTTCCGTCCTGAATACCGTAGAATCAGATCAATAATAAATGAAATTGGGGAAAGGCCGGTTATAGCGTTGACTGCTACGGCTACACCGAAGGTGCAGCATGATATCCAGAAAAACCTTGGGATGCTGAATGCTGATGTCTATAAGTCGAGTTTTAACCGACCTAATCTATATTACGAGGTGAGGCCTAAGACAAAGGAGATAGATCGGGATATAATAAAATTCATAAGAAACAATCCGGGCAAATCCGGTATAATTTATTGTTTAAGTCGCAAGAAAGTTGAGGAATTAACGGAGACTTTAAGAATAAATGAAATATCAGTGTTGCCATATCATGCCGGCCTTGATGCTGCCACTCGTTCCAATAATCAGGATGCTTTCCTGCATGAGGAGGTTCAGGTGATAGTGGCAACCATCGCTTTCGGAATGGGAATTGACAAGCCTGATGTAAGGTTTGTGATCCACTATGATGTGCCCAAGAGCCTTGAAGGATATTACCAGGAAACCGGCCGTGCCGGAAGAGACGGAGGAGAGGGTAGATGCATTGCATTCTATACCAACAAGGATTTGCAAAAGCTTGAAAAACTTATGCAGACCAAAACTCCGGCAGAACAGGAAATTGGCCGTCATCTTTTATCCGAAACCGCAGCTTATGCGGAATCAAGTCTTTGTCGAAGAAGAATTCTTCTCCATTACTTCGGTGAAATTCGGGAGCAGAATGAATGTGGAAACTGTGATAATTGTATTAATCCTAAAGAGCTTGTGGAGGCCGGTGAGGAACTTCGTTCGGCTATTGAAACCCGGCTTGCGGTTAAAAGGAAAATCACTCCTGAATATCTTGTGAATTTGCTTATAGGAAGGGCCACTGATGAAGTGAAATCTTACGGACACGAAAAAATAGAACCTTTCGGAGAACTTTCAGATAAGGATGAAAAATTCATACTTAGCTTGGTGAGACAAGCATGTGTGGATGGATATTTTGAAAAGGATATAGAAAATTATGGTTTTATTAATGTGTCAGAAAAAGGTAAGAGCTTCCTCAACAGCAAAGACTCTTTCAGAATAGTGGAAGACAGAGAATTTGTTGACATAGATTTGGAACCAACTCCCAAGGCCGGAAGTGGAGCTGCCGATCCGATGCTTTTTTCATTGCTTAAAGAATTGAGAAAAGACATGGCCCGAAAGCTTCAATTGCCTCCTTATGTGCTTTTCCAGGAAACCTCTTTGGAATGTATGGCCACCACCTATCCTGTCACTATGCAGGAAATGGCAGCCATTCCCGGTGTCGGTGAAGGTAAGGCTAAAAGATATGGCCAGGAATTCCTGAACCTTATCTGCAAACACGTCGAAGAGAATGAAATAGAACGTCCGGTGGACATGAGAGTAAGATCTTTGGCAAATAAAAGTAAAATGAAAATTGAACTCATCAAATGTGTCGATAAGAAAATTGATCTTGATGAAGTGGCTCAAAGCAAAGGTCTTGAATTTGAAGAACTCTTGGATGAACTTGAGGCGATCGTGGAGGCTGGCACTAAATTAAATGTGGACTATTTCCTTGAAGAAATTATGGACACTGACAGAATGCTTGATATCCTGGATGTGTTAAAAGAATCTGAAGAAGATAATATAGATGATGTGTTGGATGAATTAGGAGATGATTTCACGGAAGACGAGGTGAGACTCGTCAGAATAAAGTTTCTTTCTGAAATGGGGATATAAAAAGAAAATAATACGGGGATATTTCAGTTAATAAAGAAAGGAAAATTTTTTAGAAATGAAATTAAATACAATAAAGAGTCAGGGCGGAAAGGCTGTGATAGCTGCCATGATGTTAAGTACAGGGGCGACCGCCTTGAATGCAAAAGAGAATAAGGGAGTGATTATGACAGTGGATGGAGAGGAAATCCCCACATCTGAGTTCCTTTATTTATTTCAGAAAAACAATAGTCAACAAGTAGAACCTCAGACTTTAGACGAATATTTGGATTTGTTTCAAGTATATAGACTAAAAGTTGCAGAAGCAAAACAAGAGGGAGTAGACACAACATCTAATTTTAAGAAAGAAATAAGACAATACCGACGCGAGTTGTTGGAACCTTATATCACTGATACCGCCTTCATCAATAATCTTGTGGATATAGCCATGGATCGAGAAAAGACGGTATTGGAGTCAAGTCATATAATGTTCATACGCACCCATGATGAAGAAAAAGACAAGAGAAGTTTGGAAATACTCGACAGTCTTCGTCAGGAACTTTTGAATGGAGCGGATTTTATTGAACTGGCAAAAAAATATTCACAAGATAAGTTTTCTTCTGAGAAGGGAGGGTATTTAGGCTATACACCAGCCGGAACTTTTCCCTATGGATTTGAAACGGCGGAATATGAGACACCAGAAGGAGAAATATCTGATATAGTTGAATCTCATGTTGGCTGGCACATCATTAAGTCGGGCGCGAGAAAACCGGCTGAGGAATTCAACCATCCGGTGAGGTCGTATGATGAAATAAAGGCTGATGTGCTCAGAAAATCATCCTCACCATTTGACACCAGGTTTTTTGAGATTCGAAGGAATAATATAGAGAATCTAAAAAAGAAACATCCCAAAATGGTGGAAGCTATAGCAAATCTGCCGGAAGATGAGGCCTATGAGGTACTGATCGCCGAGGAAGAGGTGGATCAGTATGCAAATAATCCCGAATATCATAATTTGGTTGATGAATACACAAACGGCAGCTTGCTCTATGAAGTGAGCGTGAAAAATGTATGGGATAAAGCATCTAATGATGAAGAAGGTTTGAATGATTATTACAATGCAAATCGAGCAAACTATACTTGGGATACTCCCCATGCCAAAGGAGTTTTGGTTCAAGCCGTGAATGATTCGGTGGCTGATGTGATAAGAGCAAATGTAATCGGGATGTCCCCTGATGAAGTGGTAAAATATGTAAGAAGCAATTTCAAGAAAGAAGCCACCGCTGATAAATTCAATATGGCTAAGGGGGCGAATGCTATGGTGGATAATCTGATGTTTGGAGAAGCCGAAACCACTCCCAAAATCAAGAGTTTTAAAACATATTTTATAGTTGACGGCAGAATTGTAGACGCTCCTGAAGAACTGAACGATGTCAAGAGTCTTGTTGTTTCCGACTATCAGGAACAACTTGAAAATGACTGGGTAAATTCTTTGAGAGGAAAGCATACGGTTCAAATTAACCAAAAGGAACTAAAAAATCTTCATAAGACATTGAAAAAGGAAAAATCTCATTGAAGCAAAACATCAGGATAACGCTTAATATTTTAGTATTGGTCTGTCTTTTTTCATGTGGAAAGAAGGCAGACCGAAATGATATTGTATTGCTGAGGTATGATGATAAAGAACTCACTTATGAAGAAGTGATATCAAAAATACCTGATGGAATTTCTTCTTTTGATTCGGCATCTCTTTTTAACAATATAGTGGATGGGTGGATAAAGGATGTGCTTCTTTCAGACTTCGCTGAAGAGCGGCTCTATGATATTCAGTCAATCCACAGAAAAGTCAGGGATTATAGAAACAGTCTCATAGTTTCGGAATATCTTAATAGAATGAAAGAGACTCAAACACCTCAAATTGATGGTTTGAGAGTGAAAGAATACTATGACAACCATAGAAAAGAGCTGAAATTGGAGGTTCCTTTGGTGAAAGGAGTATTTCTAAAAATTGATTCAGACTCAAGAGGGAAGGAGAATATTAAGAACCTCCTGTCGTCAGAGGATCCGGAAGAGATTGACAAACTTGAGAGGGAATGGCTCGACAGAGCCTTGGAATATAATTATTTCCGTGACAAATGGATAGATTGGGAGACTGTGGCCGGTTGGATACCACACAGATTTGGAAATCCCGATGATTTTTTAGAAAAAAATAACTATTTTGAAACGGATTATGGTGAAAATTCCTACTATCTCCAAATAACAGATTATCTACAGTCAGGATCTGAACAGCCCTTTGAGTTTGCTTCGTCTTGGATCACAGAATTGCTGACTCAAAATGATCTGGCTGTTTTTGAAAAGTCGTTGGTGGAATCTATCGTCAATAAATCCATTGAGGATAAAAAACTGGAACCTGTATGTTTTAATCCACTGACCCACGAATTCAAGGAAATATATGATAAAGATGAAAAAGAATAAAATAAAAATATTGAAGAAGTTAGTTTTGCCTGCTTCCCTGTTGGTAGGGGTTCTACCCTTTATGAGCCAGAATGATAAGAATGTGGTTGATGAAGTTGCTTGGATTGTAGGCGATGAAGCTATCTTCCGTTCCGACATAGAGGAACAGTATCAGCAGATGCGTTCAGAGGGTATTTCAATACAAGGGGATCCGTATGCAGTGATACCCGAACAGATAGCAGTGGAGAAACTATATCTTCATCAAGCTAAGATGGACACAATTGAAGTGCCCGAATCGAGTGTGAGAAGCGCAGTGGATCAACGTATAAATTTCTTTATCAATCAGTTGGGTTCCAAAGAAAAAGTGGAGGAATATTTCCATAAATCTTTACCGGTGCTTCGTGAGAGTCTTGTGGAGATGATGAAAAACAATTCGATAGTTTCTCAGGTGCAAAGGAATCTTACAGAAGGAGTGACAGCCACTCCAAACGAAGTGAGAAAATATTTTGATACCATGCCTGCCGATAGTGTTCCTTATGTTCCTATGCAAGTAGAGGTTCAGATCATCACTCTCAATCCGAATATCCCGCGTCAGGAAATCGAAGATGTGAAAGCTCGCCTTAGAGAATATTCGGAACGTGTGAACAAGGGAGAAGTTGATTTCTCCACTCTCGCATTTATGTATAGCGAAGACGGAAGCGCAATGCAAGGCGGCGAGTTAGGATTTAGCGGAAGAGCCGGATGGGTTCCTGAATTTGCCAATGTAGCTTTCAACCTTACCGATCCGAAGAAGGTTTCAAGGATTGTAGAGACTGAATACGGATATCATATAATTCAGTTGATCGCAAAGAGAGGTGACCAGGTAAATGTGCGCCATATACTTCTGACACCTAAAGTAAGTGACAAGGATTTGACAGATGCCACTAACCGTCTTGATTCCATTAGAAAAGAGATTGTGGGAGGGGCTTTCTCATTTGAAGAAGCCGCTTCTTATATTTCACAAGACAAGGATACTCGCAACAACAAGGGAGTAATGACCAATAACAACGACTATAGCAATCTCTATCGCAGCAGTAAGTTCGAGATGCAAGACTTACCCACAGAAATAGCCAAAAAGATTGAGAAAATGAATCCCGGAGACATCAGTGAAGCCTTTATAATGAAAAACAACAACCATAAGGATGTGGCGGCGATTGTGAAACTTACCGAGAGAATACCGGGTCATAGGGCAAATCTTTCAGATGATTATAATCTGCTCAAGAAAATGTATGAGAATCACAAGAAAGAGGAAATCCTCCGGGAATGGCTCGAAAAGAAGATAAAGGAAACTTATGTCAAGATAGAGCCGGGGTGGCAAAGCGACGAATTCAAGTATCAGGGTTGGATAAAATAGGGATGAGGGATAAGGTATTGGGTATTAGGGATAAGGGATAATTGGTAAGAATTTAAAGTGAGGCTTAATCGCGGTAGATTTGTAGCTTACGGTATAATATCATGTCTGCTCGTGTTTGTAATAAACACGGGCTTTCAAGCTTATGCTCAATCACAGCAACAAAAGAAACATGAAATCAAGGAAGAGGAAAGTTTCAATCGACCTGAACCGACACGCCTTATACAACCTGAAATTCCTAATGTAAACCGTTATCAGGAAGATAAAGTGTTTCTGGAGTATGCTGATTCTCTTTACAAAAGAAAAGTGAATAAGCGTGACACCATTGAACGTCAGATTCTAAAAGGGAATGTAAAATTCCGTCAGGCGGGGCTATGGATGTTTTGTGATTCGGCCTACTATTATCCTGAAGAAAATTCTCTTGATGCTTTCAGCAATGTAAAAATGGAACAAGGCGACACTTTGTTTGTTTATGCCGACCAACTCTTTTATAATGGTGACACTCATTTAGCTACTCTCAAGAACGGACCCACAAGAGAGAAAGTAACTCTTATCAATAAAGACGTTACCCTCACAACAGACTCGCTCGACTATAATATGGAAATAGATTTGGGTTGGTATGTGAGATGGGGTACTATCGACGATAAAGTTAATACACTTACCTCCCTGTATGGGGAATATTCGCCAAAAACAAAACGTGCCGAATTCTTTCATGATGTAGTGCTGGAAAATCAGAAAGACGGTTTCACAATGTATACCGATACTTTGTATTACAGCACAGAAACTCATATCGCCAATATAGAGAGCAGAACTCTTATACAAAGTGAAAATGATACCATCATAACCAATCTGGCTACATATTACACTGATACAGGTGATGCTGACCTCCTTTCAAGGTCTTTGATCATTCATAGGGATTCCACAGGAAATATCACTACTCTGGAAGGCGACAGTATTATTTACGATAACAAGACCCGTATCAGCAGGGCTTACATGTATCGCGACCCATTCAAGAGGAGCACCCCTATGGTGATAACCGATACGGCACAAAAAACAACCTTAATAGGAGGTTTTGGAATTTATAACGACTCTACAAAAGAGGCTTTGGCAACCATCTATCCTCTCCTTATGGAATATTCTCAAGGTGACACCTTGTTTCTGAGGGCCGATACCATAAAGACTTTTATCGTCACTGAGATGATTCCTGATAAGAAAAGAAGAACCAAATCAGGTTATCCGGAATGGAATGAGAAGATAATATCAATGAAAGACTCCTTGACCGGATTGCTATGGATTGATACCGCATACTTCAAGTTAAGAATTCCATATGTCGACACCCCGCAACAGATGCTTTTTGCGGTGGCGCCACCCCCTAAACCTGAAGAACCGATTGAGATGGTAATTGTCGAGGAGGAAATGATACCATTGGAAGAAATGCCTTTAGATGAGAGTGATTTCATACAAGTTGTGGAAGCTGATTCAATTATTTATGATAAAATCGAAATAATTGATTTAATGGCTGATTATGAAGATTATAATATCCCGGAAATGCCAATGCAATTGGTGGATTCCTTCACCGGATTAATGCCGATTGATTCCATAAAAATAAATTCCATTATTCCTTTAGATACTTTCACTTTAGACTCAGAAGTGCCCCGGGAAGAAGTTGATTCCATACCATATGAATTCCATGTTATATTGGCTTACCATAGGGGAAGATTCTTTAAACAAGATATGCAAGGAGTGGCTGACTCTATTGTTTTTGTTGAGCGTGATTCTATGCTCTATCTTTTTAGAAAACCAATTGTTTGGAGCGAGGAAAGACAAGTAACGGGCAATAGAATCGATGTCCATTTCAACGATAGCACCACTGACTGGGCTTATCTACCTGAATATGGATTGATGTCGGAATATGTGGATGAAGATTTCTATAATCAGATTTATGGAAAGGAAATCACCGCATATTTTAAAGATCAAGGATTGAGAAGAATGAGTGTGTCGGGAAATGTAGAGACAATATTTTTGCCACAGGAAGAGGATTCCACATTCAACCGACTTGTGAATGCTGAAAGTTCTTACATGGAGGTTTACCTTGACTCCAACAGATTGGACTGGCTGAAGATGTGGCCCGAGGTGAGCGGTACAGTCACACCTATATTCTTGGTAAAAAGGCCTCAGATGTATCTCCAGAAATTCAAATGGTGGGGTTTCTTGCGACCTCAACGTGAATGGTATGGCGACCGCATTCATTGGGCTGACAACTTAGGAGAGGTTCCCGATGAATTGGAACAATATTTTATGGCGCCTTCAGATTTCGGTGAACCGAAAACATTTACAGGAACGCGAGTGTCATTGCCTCCATCTTCATTACCGATTTGGGAAGACTTCCCGATTGTAAACGAATTGGATTCATTGGCTGCGACAGCTGATGAATTGGATTCTTTAATAAATGGAAACCAGGGGTTGGAAGTGCCTGATTCTGTTTTTGCGGAGCCTCCTTCAATCAGTGAAACTGTAGCGGAAAAAACTGAAACTATAGAAGATGTGGAGGAAGGAAATCGTGATGAAGAGGATATAGCCAAAGAAACGGAAGAACAATCTGCCATAATAGAGCAACAAATAAAAGAAGAGGAGGAAGGTGATGAGTGATATAATAAGACTTTTACCGGATTCCGTGGCCAACCAGATTGCTGCAGGAGAAGTAATCCAGCGTCCTGCATCAGTTATCAAGGAATTGGTGGAAAATGCAGTGGATGCAGGCGCCACCGACATTAAGATTTTTATAAAAGATGCCGGCAGAACCCTCATACAGGTTGTGGATAATGGAAAAGGAATGACACCTACCGACGCAAGGATGGCTTTTGAGCGTCATGCCACGTCAAAAATAAAAGAGGCTTCCGATCTTTTTTCACTTCACACCATGGGATTTCGCGGAGAGGCGCTGCCTTCAATCTGTGCAATTTCTCAGATTGAAATGAAAACACGTCCTATGGAGATGGGTATCGGTTCTCGTTTGGTAATCAACGCTTCAAAAGTGGAATCGCAGGAATCGGTGGCCTGTGATCAAGGCACAAACATACTGGTGAAAAATATCTTTTTCAATGTTCCGGCTCGTAGAAAGTTCCTCAAAAGTGACAATGTGGAACTTTCCAATATCATGAGGGAATTCGAGCGATTGGCTTTGGTGAATAATACCATCAGAATGAGTATCGACACCGGAAATAGGACTGTTGACTTAAAACCGGGGTCATTTAGACAAAGGATAGAGGATTTATGGAAAAATTCTCTTGATCTACATCTGATACCGATAGAAGTAGATACCTCTCTTGTGAAAATATCGGGATATATTTCCCGGCCTGAATATGCACGTCGAAGAAATCCATTACAATATCTTATCGTTAATGGTCGAAATATGCGTCACCCGTATTTTCATAAGGCAATTACGGGATGTTATGATTCGCTTATATCCCAGGATACACAACCATGTTATTTCCTTAAGTTTGAGGTTGATCCGGAAAGTATCGATGTGAATATCCATCCAACAAAAAACGAAATCAAATTCGAATACGAGCAAGACATCTGGCCTATACTTCAGGCAGCTGTGAAAGCAGCTTTAGGTAAATTTGGTGCGGTGCCTTCAATAGATTTCAATTTGGATGTTGTTCCGGTGGCCCCTCTTCCGAAAGGGGAAAAACCTAAAGAGCCCACTATTGATGTGCCCAGGGATTATAATCCCTTCTCAGGAAGGCCATCATCGCTCTCAGTTTCCAACTGGGACAAACTCTACTCGGAGTTCATGTTCGGAGCCCATGGCTTCAATAAAAAAGAAAGTGAGGAAAATCAACCGGGAAGCCAGGGAGTGATAAAAGAATTCCGGAGTGATTCGGCTCTGTTGAACATATGTCTTCAATATGCCGACAGATATATCGTGACTTCGTCAAAAGACGGGTTGCTTCTGATTGATCAAAGAAGGGCACATGTAAAGATACTATTTGAGGAATTTTATAACCATATAAAAAGCGGGGAACAAACCTCTCAAGGTTTGATGTTTCCTGACAGTATAGAGATTGAACCTTCTCAGCAGAGTGCTTTCGAAGACATTTTACCTGAATTGACAAAGACCGGTTTCAGGATAGAATATGATTCCGAAACACGATGGAATATTACCGGCATACCATCCTTTATGAAGAATCTGGATGCTCGCGATGTAGTGAAGAGGATGATAGAGTCGGTAGATGACTCCGACGTTAATTATGGCAACACCAATGGCGATGCTCGGGAATTGTTGAAACGTTTGGCTCTTGTAATGGCGAGAGGAGCGGCTATAAATTATGGTCAGAAACTTTCATCAGATGAAATGGAACATATAGTAGGGAAACTTTTTGCATTGCCTGATCCTTCCTTCACTCCCAACGGCAATAAAATATTTCATCTTTTGGATTCAAATTATCTCAAATCTCTCTTTCGTTAAAATAGGGGAGAAGTATCCGCCTCATCATTGACCTAAACTTTAATTGTCTTTTCAATGTTTATAAGATAAACTCTTATCTTATGAAAAAATCATACATCAAAATTTTATCGTCTCTCTTTCTTTTAGCGTTTTTCATTCCTTTAGTTTCTTGTTCCGATGATGATCAGAATGAGGTGGAGACAACCATCACCGTAAAAGATTTGCCTGCAGATGCTCAATCCTTCTTGAAAAAATATTTTCCGGATTATGAGATAGTGAAAATCACTAAAGATGTGGAAGATAATATCACTTTGTATGAAGTGGACCTACAGGATGGATATGAAGTGGTGTTCAATGGTAATGGTGAGTGGACTCAAGTAGAGGCTCCATATGGCAAGACCATCCCAACGGGATTTATTCCTGAACAGGTTATGTCAACATTAAATGACAGGTTCCCATATTATGGAATCAATGAAATCAATACCACCGGCCAGGGATATAAAGTGGAACTCAGTGACAACCAAGGAGGCGCAAGTTTGGATATTTTCTTTGACATGTCCGGAGAAATCATAGGAATCGATGAACTTGACTAACTCCAACTGACCGGGAGACAATAATATTACAAGACAAAAGAATTTAACAACATTAACAACACTATACAATGTCTAACTCAAATTTGTTCTATAGAGTCACCTCTTTTTGGTGGATTCCAATGATAACCGGACTGGTGTTCATCGGATTTGGAATTTGGTGTCTTTGCAATCCTGTTTCCTCACTCACTATCATGGCCTATATCTTTGCAGGAGCCATCGGAGCGGTGGGTGTTTTCAATCTAATATATGGCTTTGCCAATTTAAAGAACAATCATGGTTGGGGCTGGGCTGTGGCTGCCGGAATCATAGAGATCCTATGTTCTATTTGGCTGTTTTTCCTCCCTGCCACTTGGCTTGTGCAAGGCTTTATATTCTGTGCCGGGCTCTACATAATATTTGTATCCATCAATGCTATTTCGGAATCATTGGGAATATATCGATATTCATCTTTTTGGATAGTATGGCTTTTCCTTCTACTGTTGGTAAGTATTGGCTGCGCATGTTTCTTCCTTGCCGGTCCGATTTTCGGAGCAGCAGTGGTTTGGATATACATAGGAATTTCTTTTATCACCTATGGATGTTTTAGGATTTTATTGTCGCTGGTAATTCGTAAAATAAATAAAAACCTGCCACCTGATGGGGAACCGGGTTAATGCTTTAAATTGATAAAATATGATAAGACTCCAAAATATGGAGTCTTTTTTTTGGTCTTTTTGGAACATTTGTGGGCAATAAAGGGCAAATTTTTGCCATTTTATTGGTTAATTTGTAATTTTACTTCACAAAACAAAATGTAAAAACTAACCTGACATATGAAAAGATCCTGTGAAGGATTATTGATAATACTTCTTATATTGCTCATAAATGCCTCGTCCGCCAAGAGTGCGGACCGAAGCGATATTCATGTAGGGAGTGCCCTGCGAGCGGACTCGGTATCCGGTTATGCAAATAAGAAAGACACTTTGGAAGTGTTTAAAAGAGATATTGAATCTGTAGATTTTGTGCCAAAAGGTCAATGGATCTTTGGCTTGTCAGTATCTTATACCCAGTCATCACAGGATAAATATCAGTTTTTGATTCTTGAAGGAATTTCCGGAGACACCTATAGTTTCAAGATTTCCCCGATGGTGATGTTCGCCGTCAAGGCCGATCTTGCTCTTGGAGGAAGGTTTTCATATGCTCGAAGTCTGACAAAGGTTTCGAATGCCGATATAGTTCTTGACGCTGAAACAAGTTACAGTTTTGATCACCTTTACAGGCTTTCCCATAATTATTACGGAGCGGCTTTAATGAGGAATTATTTCTCTATCGGTAAAAGTAAACGTTTCGGTTTCTTCAATGAGGTATCACTTCAGATGGGAGGTGGACAAACAAAACTCACCACAGGAGTGGGGGACGATTTGACCGGCACTTATGAGAGGAATTTTTCTCTCAATGTGGGTCTCACCCCAGGGCTCTGTGTCTTTCTCAGCGATTACTCTGCACTTGAGGTGAACGTGGGATTGTTGGGATTCAATTATACTGACACCCGTGCGGTGAAAGATCAGATCTACGTTTCCACTCGTAATTCCAAGTCAGCTAATTTCCGGATTAATCTCTTTTCGATTACATTCGGAGCAACCTTTTATCTATAATAGCCATGAGAAAACAATTAAAAAATATACTTGTTCTTGTGGCTTTAATGATAATGCCTTTAGCAAGCCACGCAATATCCGCTCCCACTCTAAGAACAGACACAATTTTCCGAGTGGATACAATCACTACACAAGAGACAATCACCCGTACTGAAGTGATTCAAAAGTCACAAAAAGTAGTGAGATATTATGAAGACGGAAACCTGTTGGAGAAGAATATGGAGAATGGTGAAATAAAGGAAATACCATTTGACAATCCATTGAAAACCGCACCTCAAACTTCGGTTTCTGAGACTTTTGATGCCAATATCATCTATGTGGATACTTTGTACCGTCCCGGAGGTAAATACGTATGGATTCCCGATTCTATGGATGTAAAGGTAAATGAACTTTTAAGCAAAGGCGAAGTTACCACTTCAGTGCAGGTGGAAGAGTGGGAAGTCCCTGTGGATTTAAATGAGAAGGTGGTTTTCAGAGGGGATACCATCAATATGATCCTAAAATCCAGGAACTTAGGAAGATTCGATCGTGGATTGTTTAACTATCTGTTCATCCCTAAAGGAATCTGGCAGGTAGGTCTCACAGCTTCCTATGGAGAATTCTCGACTTCAGATTTGGAAGTTCTTGATTTAATTTCTGATATAGATTTCAACGGAAAATTATGGAGTATCCGTCCTTATTTTCAATATTTCTTCAAGAGTAATCTCTCTTTGGGTTTGAGATTGGGGTATACCCAGGGGAGGGCGAATATCGGTTCCTTCAATGTGGATATAGATGAAGACATGAGTTTCAATCTCCATGATATCATGTATAAGAGCAACAATTATTCGGCCTCTTTCACCTTTTCACAATATCTTGGAATAGCAAGAAAGGGAAGATTCGGTGTGTTTAATGAGGTTGAACTTGCTCTTTCGGGAGGAGATTCGGATTTCCATCGACCTTTCCAGGGAGAAATGAAAAGAACTCATACCCAGGCTTTCCAGGCAGCTTTGAATTTCTCGCCGGGTGTTTGCGTATATGTATTGGATCAGGTTTCATTCAATGTTTCTTTGGGTGTATTCGGCTTGAACATCAAACATGAGAAACAGAAAGTGGACGATGAAGACATGGGATGGCGCACTACTTCAGGAGCAAATTTCCGATTTAACATCTTCAATATCAATTTCGGAATTGCAGTTAATATATAGGGTTTAGAGTTTAGGGTTTAGGGTTTAGATTAAAGAAAAAAAATAAAACTAACAATATTATGAAATTATTAAACAAAGGAATTATCTACCTGTCGTTAGGAACAGCTTTCATAGCTGTCTCCTGTGCAGACGAATCACCCTGGGGTTCTTCGGACAAGGCAGATGGCAAAATCCATCTGTATGTCAAAGCAGATGGACAGGTTAATAAAGGTACGAGGGCAGATGATATGTCACCCTTAGTGCCTAATGAAGCGGAATTTTCAATCTCTTTGAAAAGTACCGATGGTAGTTATAATAATACCTGGAAAAATCTAAATGCGTTCAATGGTGAAGATGGTTTCCCAATGGGAAGCTATATTATTTCTGCTTCTTTCGGTGATATGGATACCGAAGGTTTTAATAATCCTTATTTCTACGGCGAAGCCCCGGTATCTGTTACCAAAGGTTCTGAAAGTAGTGCAAATATAACGGCAACATTGGCAAATGCAATGTTGAGTATTCGATATTCAGAAGATCTAAAAAAGATTTATCCCGGCTATAGTGCTGCGGTCATAACGGAAGGACATGATCCGGTGGTATTTGTTCAGGGTGAAAATCGTCCGGCATATATATCTGCAGGTCTTAAAGCAGATGTGAAATTAACACTTACTAATTCCGGGAATAATACCGTAACAATAAGTCCTACCAATTTTAAGGCAGATCCACAGAAACATTATATTTTAACCTTTGGATTAGAAGGCGATGTTAATATTGGTGATGCATTCCTTTCCATTGAATGGTCAGAAGAGGTTGTTACAGAGGATAAAGAAATTCCATTATCCGATGAGTTGTTCACCACTCCGGGTCCCTCCGTTACATTAGAAGGTTACAGCAATAACGAATCATTGTTTGAGGGTTTAGAGTATGAGAATGTAAATCCGGAATTCCATATTGTGGCGTTGGGTGGACTTACACATGCCACTTTGACTTTGACAGCTGAAGAAAACAATGGCGTTGTTCCCACCGGCTTTTCTTCAATCGACCTTGTCACTGCCGATGCCAACAGTCAGTCAATACTAAAAACCTGTGGTATTGTTTGTGATGGGCTTTATGAGAATCCTGACAAATTTGCGGTAGTAAACCTTAAAGAATATATAAAAGGGTTGACTCCGGGATCTTACACTGCAAAGATAGATGTTGAAGACAAATTATTTCGATCTTTGGACACTCCAGTGGAATTCAAAGTAGTGATAACCGGATTGGAATATAATTTCCTTACTTATGAAAACCCTGATTTCCTGGATGAAAAAGTTATTGTTTATATAGAATCCAACAGTCCGGACTTAAAGGACCAACTGAATTTTAAGGCAGGAATTGACAATAGCAATTATGCTGAAGTGTCATCACTAAAATATCTAAATGGAAATGCACCCGCAAATAAACCGGCAGAACTTCCATATGTATATGCATACGAATTGACTTTAAGAGAGCCAATTGACAATTATGAATGGATGGTTCAGGCACAGGTGCCTAATAAGAAAGCTCATGAAACAGTAATCGAAGTTAATATGCCGGTTTTCACTGTAGATGTTGATGCTTTTGCAAAGAAAGTGAAATTCAGAATTAATCCGGAACAAACTTCTGTAGAAAAATACGGAAAAGACTTGTTCAATGATTTCAAACTCTATAAAGGGAGTCAATTAATTTCATCAGGTTATTCCTATGATTCTGCCACCGGTATCATTACATTGACTGAAGGAATTGCTCCGGATACCAATTACAATGATTTTGTGATTTCATTAGGCAGGACACCTTCACCTTCAGATAAAAGCAAAATAAGTGCTTTCCAAAGCGAAAAAAATACCGATGTTCCAAACGGAGACTTCGAAACAGAACCTTGCCCTCAAAATATGATTGAGAAAGGAGCAATTCAAGTAGGAGGACAATGGAAAGTTGGTGCAATTGATTACACAATTAAATCATCTATAAATAGGAATGTAGCATCCGGATGGTCTAATTTAAATGCAAAAACTTGTAATCCAAATGCAATTAATAAAAATTCTTGGTATATAGTGCCATCTACTTATGTAGAAAATATAGACGGAGTAAATACAAATATTATTAGAAGTGTAGGATACCATGAGAATGGTTCAAATATTAATAAATCTGGTCAATTTTGGACTACAACATATTATTGTACAAATTCGCCGTCTGAATTAAAAAGGTCAATAGGAGAATTATTTTTAGGAAGTTACGAATATAATAATAATTCAGAACAAAGAGTAAATGGTGTCTTATTTGAATCAAGACCATCAAAATTTAGTTTTGATTATTCTTATACTTCTATAGAAAACGAAGAAGGAGAATTTACAATTGAAATATTGGATGAAAACAATCAACCTTTATTTTCACATACAGAAAGTTTGAGCTCTTCTATTTCTATGATACCAATTGAAATAGAAATTAAGAATTATCAATTTGGAATTAAGGCAAAAAAGATTTTTATATCTTTTAAATCATCTAAAAATAATACTAATCCCTCAATTTATATTCCAAAGGACGATGAACTTTATGAAGGAAAAATTTCTTTACCTATAACTCCTTATATAGTTTATAAGGATGCTAACGACTATAAAGCCTTGGCAACAGGTTCTGAATTGAGAATCTCTAATGTTCATTTTGAATATTAATAATATCATGATTATGAAAAAAATAAAATATATAATTCCCATAATGTCCTTATTTGGGTTGGCTTCCTGTTCTGTGGAGGCACCTTTTGAAGGAGCTAAAAATGAAGCTATAGGTGAGCTAAGTAAATATGCTATCGACTTGGATGCCTCATTGATTAATACTCGTGCTGAATCGAACAATATTATAAATGATTTCAATATTCAAATAAAGAGTACTGATTCAGAAACTAAAACCGTATTTTCAGGTACATATAAGGAAATGCCGGAAGTTATCACATTACAGGCTGGAAAGTATAAAGCATACGCTTCTTATGGTACAGAAGTTATGGCTGCTTTTGAAAGTCCATTTTACTTGGGAGAATCTGATGAATTCCAAATAGAGGCAAACAAAATAACCACCAATATTGGCACTATTCTTTGTAAACTTGAAAACGTTAAAGTCAGTATCAACTTCCATTCATCAATTTACCAAAATATGGGTGATGATGCATATGTGTTGGTAAGTTTGAACAAAGATAGCGAACATAGTCTTAAATTTACAAAAAATGAACAAAGGGCCGGCTATTTCAAACATACTGCAGAAAATACATTAGTTGCAACTTTCCATGGTACTATTGATGGCGTGGAGATAACTGAAACCAAGACTCTTGACGGAGTAGACAAAGGTAACCATTATAGTTTAACCTTCGCTAAGCATACATACTCCGGTGATAGTGACGAAGGATCTATAATTCCTTCAGTTTCAGTTTCTGCGGCAGTTACAATCGTAAATCAGAATGAAAATATCACTATTGAAGAAGATAAATTGCTCGATGATAATGAGCGTCCATCAGAAGGCAATTCATCTTCAGGAGAAAATCCGGGCACACAAGAACCTGAAAATCCGGGCACACAAGAACCGGAAGGCCAAGGAAAGATCCCATCAATCGAGGCTCAAGCACCTATAGATTTGGATAAAGTAAATGAAGTAAATGAATCTTCAACGGTAGTCATTGTATTTACAAGTCAAACAGGATTTACTAAATTTGAAGCTGATATCGAATCAAATGATTTAACAGATTCTGAATTGCGTCAAGTAGGTCTTGCCTCCCATTTGGATTTAATTAATCCGGGTGAGTTAAAAGATCCTTTACAGGGATTAGGATTGTTACAAAATGAACAGGGTGAAGATGTCGATTCAGTATTAGGTCAAAAAATAGTAAAATTTGACATATCTAAATTCATGACTCCACTATCATTATTCCCCGGGGAACATCATTTTATTATTAAAGTAGGAGATGATAATGGATCCAACCAATGTACTTTGAAACTCAAAATATAATAATAGCCATGAGAAAAGCATATAAATATTTGATCTGTGGGGCTGTTATTATAACAGCAAATGGATTCTTGAGTTGTAGCAATGAGGCTCCGTTTGAGTCCTCCGGGGAAGGTATACTAAAAGTAGGCACCAAACTCAGAAGTGATATAAATGTAGTTACCAGAGGTAATATAGAGGGATATGATGACGATTATCTCAATGAAAATTTAGTAGTCTATATTGAAAACTCTAAAGGTGTAATAAGAAAATACTTAGGATATGATCAGTTACCTCCGGCTATTTCACTTCCGGTTGGTTCGTACGTTGTGGAAGGTTGGACCGGTGACTCAGTATCCGCCTCTTTCGACAAGAAATTCTTTAGAGGTTATGAAAAAGTAACAATAGGAGCAGGAACCAATGAGATGTCTCTTAGCCTTGACATTGCAAATGTGATAGTGCAAGTAGATCCTCAAACATCACAGCAAGGAATCTCTGATTTAAAAGTGGCTTTCTATCACTCCAAAGGAAAATTGGAATTTGGTGAAACTGAAATCAAATCCAATAAAAGAGGGTATTTCATGATGCCTAACGCTGACTCAAATCTCAGTTATACTATTACAGGTAAGAATTCCTTAGGCGAATCTTTTACCAAATCAGGAGAAATACAGAATGTAGAGAGAGCACATCTTTATAATGTTAAATTAACTTCCGAACCTGTTGAAAACAATACAGGTGGTGCAATCATTAGATTAGTAATAGAAGACATACCGGTTATAGAACAAAGGTTCGAGATATTTCCGGGTCCTTCTTTCAAGGGTTACTATGGTTCAGAGACTTTTGATTTAGATAGACAAATCTCATCAACCACATCAGAGTTTAATGATGTCAACATACGTGCTTTGGCTTATGAAGAAATGGAAGAATTGATAATTAATTTTGATAGCAAGATTATTAATCAATCCTCTGAATTATCTTCAATTTCCGGAGTCAATTTAATTGGTACAACAGATTTTCTGGGTAATCAAAGTAATATTGAACTTAAAATTATCAATAATGATAGTGAAAAAAGTTCAGAAAGTGACACTAACATTAAAGCTGTTGAGGCTTGGATAACCCTTAAAGCAGAATTCTTAAATAAATTGCAATCTAATGAATCGGAATATTTAATAGAATTTCAAGCAAAGGATGCAAGAGGTTATATTGGTAAAACTACTTTAAAAATAGCAAACTCTGAAGCTGCATTAGCAGATCCTATTATAAGTGAAGAAGCTCCTAAGGATACTGAATCACCTATGGCAATTTTAGCAAACTCAGCAGAACTAACACTGACTGTTATGGATGATAATGCAAAAGACTTTGGATATCTTTATCGAGAAAGTGAAACAAACGATGAATATATCAAGGTTTCTGCATTAAACACAAGAAGTGAGCTTTCAACAAGAGCCGGTAAAAAGCAATATACTGTAAAATTGACAGGTCTTAAAGCCAACACAACTTACGAGTATAAGGCTTATGCAGATGATTTTATAGAAACAGGTAGCAGAACATTTACAACCGAAAGTTCTTTTGCTATTCCTAACTCATCTATGGAAATCTGGGATTCTTATTCAGCAAAAACTTTATTAGGTAATAAAAATGTAATTTATCCTGGAAATACGGGCCATGATAATACTTTCTGGGATTCAGGTAATGAAGGTGCGGCTACTGCTAGTATGACATTGACAGATAAGTCAACTACAATGATCGGTTCAGGTACATATTCTGCATGCTTGCAATCTAAATCTGCATTCGGAATGATAGCAGCAGGAAATATATTTATCGGCAAATATGTAGAAACTGATGGAACAAATGGTGTATTATCTCTAGGTCGTGAATATAATGGAAGTCATCCTTCAAATGTCAAGGTATTAGCTAACTATCGACCCGGTTCTGATGTAAATGTGAAATCAGGAAATGAATCTTATGTGCCAGAAGGATTTTCTAAAGGAAAGGATCATGGACAGATTTATGTGGCATTAACTACGGGTCCAATTGAGATACGCACAAATCCCAACAACCGACATCTCTTTAATAAAGACGAAGATGAAGTGATTGCATTTGGTGAAATAACGTTTGAAGGTGTTGACTTTGGTCCGGATGGGGCTTTAGAAGAACTGAAGATTCCTTTATTTTATAAAGAGAATTCAAAAGTAAAAAAACCAACTCATCTCATTATTGTATGTTCCGCCTCTAAATACGGAGATTTCTTCTCTGGCAGTGCAGGATCTACTTTCTATCTCGATGATTTTGAACTCGAATATGGAGAAATCCAATTTGAAAAATAATTGACATTCTAAATTCAGGGCTGGGAGGATTTGCATCCTCCCGACCTCCCAAGACGATTTAATCTCAAAAGCAATAATTCATTTAGTTCAAAAGAGATTAAATAATTGGTTTTGTAATGTGATTTCTTTCGTTTATTTTTGTAAAAATTACATAATATGACTCAGATAATTCTTTCTATACCAAATGATGAGGTAACTTTCATTATGAGTTTGGCTAAAAAAATGGGATGGTCATTTGAAAAAAAAGACGATGTGTTAACTCGTTTTATCTCTTCTTGTCCTCCCAATACGAATATCACCGATAAGGAAATTCAAGATGCAGTAAATGCTGTTAGATACGATCAATGAATTTAATTTTAGATACTAACATCTGGATTTCTTTTCTTTTAGGTAAAAGATTGTCAATATTATCAGAAATCTTTAAAAGGAACGATATTCAGATATTTGTGTCACCTGAACTGATAGAAGAAATCAATAAGGTGGCAACCAGAAATAAATTTAAATCTGCTATCTCGCAACAATCGTTGCAAAATCTTATTGAATTAATTAATGTAAGATGTAATTGGGTAAGTTCTTGTGAGACTGAGGAAAATAATTTAAGAGATAAAAAAGATTTATTTATTTTAGGAATGGCTCTTAATTCCTCTGCGGATTTTATAGTTTCAGGTGACAAGGATCTTTTAGTTTTAAATCAATATAAATCTACTAAAATAATCACTTTCTCTGAGTTCAAAAATTTAATCTTTATAGAATAATTGTTAATGAATTTTTCAATTTTTCAATATATAAGTTTACTGGTTGTAATGCTTTTTGCCTTGTCAGGCTGTATTAAAAATGACCTGCCTTATCCAAGAATTACACAAACCATCACATCTCTGTCTGCCGTGGGTCAGAGCCGGGACGCTTATATTGACTCGTTGGGTCTTCGTGCCACTATCTACCTTGAAGAAACAACGGATATTGAGAATGTGCGTTTCGATAAATTCACAATTTCAGCCGGTGGAGAGGCGGATATAAACCTATTGGAAGGAACCTACGATTTGGAGCAACCAATCTATGTCACAATCACCCGTTATCAATCCTATATATGGGAGATAAATGCAGTTCAAAATATTGAAAGATATTTCAATGTGGCAGGACAGATGGGAACAACCGTAATTGATCCTGCCGCCTGCAGGGTTATTGTGTATCTTTCGGAAAATGCAAAATTGTCAGAGGTAAAGATTGATGAGATTAAATTGGGCCCGGAAGGTATCACAACATATGAACCATCCCTATATCCCGGCGCCACATTGGATCTGACTCATCCTTTGCGAATAGAAGTGTCTGCTCATGGTCGTACGGAGTATTGGACTATATATGCTGAGTTGGTGGAACAGACTGTGGGGACCGACAATGTAGAGGCTTGGAGTCAAGTTATCTGGGCTTACGGAAGTTGTGAGGCGGATAAGAAAGGCTCATTTCAATATAAAGAATCTTCAAAAGATGAATGGCTTGACATAGATCCCTCTTGGCTAACTCAGAATGGAGGATCACTTTCATGCTTTATCCCTCATCTCACACCCACTACCAGTTATGACGTAAGATGTGTGGCGGGCGATGAGTATGGAAATACTGTGATTGTTACTACAGAAGAAACCGAAATCTTACCCGACGGATCTTTCGACCAATGGTGGCTCAAGGATGGTAAAATCTGGTGTCCCTGGAATGAGGGAGGCGATCCCTACTGGGATACCGGAAACACGGGAGCGGCCACACTGGGACAAAGCAACGTGGTTCCAACTGATCATACTGTAACAGGAACCGGTCAGGCTGCAGAGCTTAACACTAAATTCGTGGGAATTTTCGGTCTCGGAAAACTTGGTGCAGGCTCAATATACACAGGTAGCTTCAAGAAGGTTGACGGTACTAACGGTATACTTGATTTCGGTCGTAAATACAGTTTGCGTCCAACCAAACTTCGTGGGTATTACCAATACAAGACAGCCGATATAGACTACACAAATTCAGAATGGACTGACCTTAAGGGAAGGCCCGACACATGCCATATATACATAGCATTGACCGACTGGACCGCTCCCTATGAGATACGTACTAATCCCAACAACCGTCAATTGTTCAATAAAGACGCTGATTATGTGATAGCTTACGGTGAATTGCTTTATAGCGGCACAATGGAAGACTATGAACCTTTCGAAATAAAATTGGAATATAGGGATTATTTCACTAATCCTACCTATATTCAGATCACATGTGCCGCCTCAAAGTATGGTGATTACTTTACCGGAGCTAACGGTGCAGTACTCTACGTAGATGAATTCACACTCGATTACGATTATTAACAAAATGGGTATCCTTTATTTTCCCCAAAGCCTACTCGTAGGGCCATCGTGTGCGATGTCTTACAACGAGTTATGAAATATATTGCCTCAGAAATGGCACGCCACGTCTGAGGCAATCGTTTGATTTTCAATTATAATTATAATTTGGGAAACCTCGGGATAATCATATTAGAGGATCTTAATATTTCTTTTCATAGACGGAATTCCAGTCTATCTCGAAAGTGTTCTGAGCTATTGGCACGTGTTTAATGGTTTCTCCTTCAGGAACCAATATCACCGCCTGAAGTCCATCTTGCGGCACACTAATGGTTTGCCATCCCGGATTATATTTTTCTCCTGTCTGGTAGTCCACCCAAGTTCTTCCACCCGGTAAATAAACTTCTCTGCTTGTTTCTGATGCTTCAAGAATAGGAGCCACCATAATTTTTGAGCCGAAGAGATATTGATCATCTATTTTCCAAGCACCGGGGTCATCCGGATATTCAACGAATAGAGCCCGGAACATAGGCCATCCGTTTTGAGAGGATTCCCCGGATTCCTCAATCACGTATGGCATCAAAGAGTATTTGAGTTCCGCCGCTTTTCTGAAATAATCTACAAATTCTTTGTTTTCAAATAGCCAAGGTTCTGTGGGAGGTGCTCCGTGTGCACGGGAATGAGATGTGAGGAATCCCATAGGCAGCCATCTACGATATAATTCTTCCGGAGTGTCGGTTACAAATCCTCCTATATCATGGCTCCAGAAAGGGAAGCCGGATAATCCTAAAGATAGACCCGCATGGACAGTGCCGAGCATTCCTGCAGAGGTTGTTGCCGCATCGCCACCCCAGTGCACAGGGTAACGTTGCGAACCTGCCCACGCTGAACGAGCCCATATGATGTTGTCGCCACTTGTTGCCTTAGTTATATCAGACACTGTTTTATTGTATCTTAGGGGATATAGGTTGTGTTCCTGCCATCCGGTTTTCCCGTTATGATATACCGCATTGATAGGAGCACCTTCGCCGAAATCCACTTTTATGGCTCCAACACCCATGTCGATAAGATTGCCGATCTTATCCTGATACCATTCAACTGTTGCCGGATTGGTGAAATCGAGCACCACGTCTTCATAAGGAAGGGTACCGTTGCCATTATGCACATATAAATCCTTTTCTATCAGTTCGGGAAAATATTTGTTGCCGGGCACGAAATAGGGGAGCTGCCAAAGGCTGATATGAAAACCCTGTTTCTTAAGATCTTCGATCATTTTCTTTGGATCCTTGAATCTTTCTTTAGAGAATTCATAGTCACATTGCCAATCCGTTTCAAACCATCCTGTATCGAAATGGATTACATCACTCGGAATCTTGTTCTCCCGAAGTTTTGAAGCCACCTCGCGACCTTCCTCTTCTGAAAAGTAACTGATGCGACTCATCCAGGTGCCGAAACTCCACAATGGGGGCATATCCGGACGACCCGTTAGAGCTGTATATTCCGATAGAATTTGTTTTGGTGAACCGAAGAAGATAAAGAAATCCATGTCTTCATCGTTCATATAAATTTTATTGGCACCGATATAACTTTGGCCGATATCCATTGTGACAGGTTCGGAGGTGTGCATGAAAATTCCATATCCTTTATTGCTGAAAAAGAAAGGAATCGGTTTATACATGTCTGGAGTTTCCGGCCCTTGTGGATCCGTGACAAAAAGATTTACTTTTTGCCCCACTTTGTTTAATCCGGCAGGAGATTCTCCGAGTCCGAATATCTTTTCATTAGGTCCGATTGAAAAGACAGGATTGATAGAGCGGGAATTGTCAGATCCTCTTTTTATGAAGCTGAAAGGATTTATTTTAACCTGGGTGCTATCGTTGTCGAGCCATGCCCTCGTGCGGGCAAGTTCTTTTCCATCAGAGTCTGCTATTACTATTCTCCAGGGATCAGTCTTAATTGTTACACTTCCTTCTTTAGATGCATAAGTGACGTCACCGTTTGTTGCCCTTGAAATCTTCCAGCCATCTTTATTCCCTACCGGAGTTTTCACTAGCATAATAGAGGAATCTTTTTCCTGATAAAAGGGTGAAGTATGCACCTTTATTCTGATTGTGTTTTCATTAATCGGTGTGATTGAAAAATCCAGTTCCGGATCCTGCGGATAAGCAGTATCGGGGAAATCAAGAGAATTCAATGGTTGAAGAAGAAATGTATTAGTATTAAAAGCCTGGCGAGGCATCAATTGATGACGTTTCCACAATATTTTACCTTTGCCAGATTCCACATCAAAAGAAGCGAGAGAATCTGCCAGAAAATAAGTGTTTGACAGGTCGTTGAAGTCAGCGCTTATATCTTTTGGCAAAGAAAGAAGATAAGGATGATTATTGACAGTAGTAATTTCGGAAAATGTAGGTAATGAAATCAATCCGAAGAATAATGGTAGAAAGTATTTCTTCATTCAGGTAAAAAAAACAATAGTGATTAAGTAATGAGCCAAAATTACATAATTTCGGATAATTTTTAAGAATGGTTTATTGAAGAAGTTCGGGGCTTATGGTTTCTCTCCATAGTTTCGACATCCGATAATGCATTGCTGTGGTGGGATGGATACTATCCCATATCCAATATTCGATATCAGGATTCTCTTTTTCGAGTGTGCCTTTCAATTCTCTGAAATCAACAAGATGAACGTTTTTATCGGAATATTTCAATGCAATTTCATGAGTGATTGAAGCGATACTGTCTACCCCTTCTTCTCTTAAATGGAAATGTGAATCTGCCCCTGCCCATCCGGCTTTGCCAACAAATGGAGTGCAAAGTATGACCTTACAATGAGGAAGCTGACTGACCGTGACATTAATTAAAGAATCCAATGTGCCCCTATACTTATCAAAATCAAATTCCTTTATAGAACTTGGATGGCTTTCAAGCCAATAATGAATATCATTTGTTCCGCAAAGCAATGAAATCACATCGGGATTAAAACTAACCGCATCCTTATGCCATCTATTTGCTATCTGTCTTAAAGTTTCGCCGCTTATGCCTCGGTTAATGAAGTTGAACCCGCTCTCCGGAAATTCACCCATAAAGTAGCCGGCAGTCATTTCAGCATATCCATGACCCAAAATATGGTTTTTATCATAAAGATTCCTTTCTTCTGTACTACAGGGATATTTTGAAGGAGAGCCCCAGTTACCATCGGTTATAGAATCTCCTATAAAGAGGATGGTTTTCCCATTCAGAAATATAAAGAAGAACGCTACGGCGAACGCGGAAATCAAAAATCTTTTTGTCATAAAATTGTTTCTAAAAAATTACAGAACCGTGATTGGGTAATCGACGGTTCTGTAAATTCAATATCAAATCTTAAATTATTGCAAAGCCAATTCTTTTTTCTCTTCTTTCTTTGCTTTGTTGGCCCAAAGTTTTGTAATCTCTTCCAAAGATTTTCCTTTGGTTTCGGGTACCATTCTTGAAACAAAGAACGCAGCAGCCACACAAATAGTGCCATAGAGAGCATACACAAAGAAGTGTCCGAAACTTTCTCCCATATCTCCCATCGACATATTGTAAAGAGGCACGAAAGTTGAAGATACGATAAAGTTGAATATCCATTGGAAAGCAACTGCTATAGCCACCGCACCACTTCTAATGGTATTGGGGAAAATTTCTGAAATAAGCACCCAACAAATCGGTCCCCAAGAAAACATAAAGCAAGCAGAGTAAACCATGATACTTACTACCGGTACAATTGGACTAACTGCAACAATATTGGAGAATGCCACTCCAAGAGCACCTATAGCCATACCTGCTGAACCATATATAAGCAAAGGTTTTCTTCCCAATTTCTCTACAGTGAAAATTGCCACAAGGGTAAACAAGATGTTCACGATACCCATAATCACAGTTTGCACCATCGGATTTCCCATACCCATTGAATCGAATATTCTGGGAGCGAAATAAAGAACCGCATTGATTCCCACGGCCTGTTGGAAAACCGACAACATTACGCCGATAAATATCACAAGTATACCGAATGATAACAATTTACCCTTATCTTCCACTAAGGTTTCTTTCACATTCTGAAGAATCATCTTACCCTTTGAAACACCATTGATCTTTTCAAGAATTGTGAGGGCTTTGCTGTCTCTGCCCTTCATGGCAAGATAACGAGGTGATTCCGGCACAAAACATACAAGCACGGAGAATAAACCTGCCACAAACGCCTCGCTGCCGAACATATATCTCCATCCGGTCTGAATTGTCCATTGATCGGAAGCTGAACTTACCTGATAAACAGTTTCACCAATCTTTTCAATAATCGGATTGGTATGTTCCCCCAAAATAAGGAAGTTGACGAAATAGACTGTCAACTGACCGAATATAATTGCAAACTGGTTCCATGACACCAATTTACCTCTTATTTCAGCCGGAGAAACCTCGGCAATATACATCGGGCAAATTGCTGATGCAAGACCCACACCAATTCCACCGACAACACGGTAGATATTAAACACGACAAGAGTGCCCATATGAGGTACACCTCTTTCCCACAGCATAAATTCAGGCCAATAAGAACCTAATGCTGAAACTAAAAATAAAAGGCCGGCTATAAAGAGACTTCTTTTCCTTCCTAATGCCGAAGCACATAATCCCGAAAGGGCACTACCTATGATACAACCGATCAATGCACTCGAAGAAGTGATACCGTGAATCACATCGGTGTATACAAAATCATGGGCACCAAGGAAAAAGGCTTGCAATCCTTTTTCGGCTCCTGAAATCACCGCGGTGTCATAACCGAAGAGAAGACCTCCAAACACAGCCACAAGAACTATCATGAACAGATAACTCTTGCTCCCTGTTTCTTTTTCTTTCATTAAATTAAGATTAGAATTGAAAATTGAAATATGGTGAGATGACTGAATGACAAATCCAGTCATCTCTTAATTATGAATACGAAAAATACATCGGTTTATTATACATACATGTTAACTATTGCCTCGTAAAGTTCCTGTTTGCCGGAAACGGGTTTAGGCTCGCCATTTTCCTTGGCATATTTAACGAGGTCTTCAAGAGTCAACTTGCCTTCTTCAAATTTCTTGCCTTCACCTGAATCATAGGAAGCATAGCGTTCAGCCAACATCTTCTTATATGGAGATTTTTCAAGAACTTCAGCGGCGCTGAGCAAAGCTCTTGCCATTGCATCCATACCGGCTATATGGGCGATGAAAATATCTTCAAGGTCGGTTGAATTTCTGCGGGTCTTGGCATCGAAATTAGTTCCGCCGTTTCCAAGACCATTGTTGCGGATCACTTGCATCATGGCTTGAGTGAGCTCATAGTTGTCGATAGGGAACTGGTCGGTGTCCCATCCGTTTTGATAGTCACCTCGGTTGGCATCAATTGAACCGAGCATACCATTGTCAACAGCCACAGCAAGTTCATGTTCGAATGTGTGGCCTGCAAGAGTGGCATGGTTAACCTCTATGTTCACCTTGAAATCCTTGTCAAGATCGTGAGCTTTCAAGAAACCGATAACAGTTTCAGTGTCAACGTCATACTGGTGTTTCATCGGTTCCATCGGTTTCGGTTCGATAAGGAAAGTGCCTTTAAATCCTTTTGCCCTTGCATAGTCGCGAGCCATTCTTAGAATCTGAGCAAGGTGTTCCTTTTCTCTCTTCTGGTCGGTGTTGAGAAGAGACATATAACCTTCACGGCCACCCCAGAAAACGTAGTTTTGTCCGCCAAGTTCGATTGTAGCGTCGATAGCATTCTTAAGTTGAACGGCAGCGCGTGCCACAACATCAAAGTTAGGATTTGTACCTGCTCCGTTCATATAACGTGCGTGGCTGAATACGTTGGCTGTTCCCCAAAGGTTTTTGATACCTGTCTCAGCCATCTTGCCTTTGATATAGGCAACGATTTCCTTCATATTCTTTTCATACTCTTCAATAGAGGCACCTTCGTCTACAAGGTCAACATCATGGAAACAGAAATATTCGATTCCCATTTTCTGCATGAATTCAAAACCGGCATCTGCTTTATCTTTAGCTCTCTGCAAAGCATCGGCTGAACAGTTCCAAGGGAAAGATTTGGTGCCACCTCCGAATTGGTCACCACCTTCAGCACAAAGAGTATGCCACCATGCCATGGAGAATTTGAACCAGTCTTTCATTTTCTTACCAAGCACTACCTTCTCTGCATCATAGTAGCGGTAAGCGAGGGGATTGTAGGATGAAGTACCCTCAAATTTGATCTTCCCTATTCCGGGGAAATATTCCTTTGCCATAAATTTTTATATTATTATTTTGTTATTGTTTTTAATGTGTGAATTTTAACGAGATATATCCGGAGTGTGGAGATATCAAGGTTTTATCAGGGTTTTAATTGGAGTCAGGCAATTGCATCTCAAGGATTGATTTCCAACGACTATAGGCTTCCAAGTAATCATCCTTTCGGGCGACATCAGGTTCTATAACTGCCAGTTTCTTTAGAGAACCAAAAGCTTCGGTATTATCCTTATAGATACCGCAACCCATGCCTGCTCCTTTTGCAGCGCCGGCAGCTCCGTCGGTCTCATATAATTCAATAACAGCGCCGCTGGTGGTGGCAAGTGTGTTTCTGAATATGTCAGAAAGGAACATATTAGCTTTCCCTGCATGAATCTTGCTAAGTTCCATACCAATTCCTTTCATAATATCCATTCCATAACAGAAAGAGAAAACAATGCCTTCCTGGGCAGCCCTCATAAGGGTGGCTTTATTATGTTTGTTGAAGTTTACACCATGAATAGAGCATCCCACTTCTTTATTTTGGAGCACTCGCTCTGCTCCGTTGCCGAAAGGTATTATAGAAACTCCGTCACAACCGACCGGAACACTTGCCATTGCATCATTCATTTCTGCATAAGACATTCCTTCGGGGGCCACGGTTCGTCGCATCCAGGCGTTTAGAATGCCGGTGCCGTTTATACATGCCATAATTCCCAAACGAGTGAGTTCCGGAGTGTAGTTAACATGTGCGAAAGTATTCACCCTACTCTTAGGATCATATTCAACTTTACCTGAGATACCGTAGACCACGCCGCTGGTACCTGCCGTAGACGCTATTTCTCCCGGGTTAAATACATTTAAGGATAAAGCGTTGTTGGGTTGATCACCGGCTCTATATGAAATCGGAGTCCCTTCCTTGAGACCCAGTTCACGGGCTGCAATAGAGGAAACCTTACTCTGTACACCGAATGTAGGGGTAAGTTCAGGTATCAACGACTCATCAATGCCAAAATAATCTAAAAGGAAAGTTGCAGGCTTCTTGTTCTTGAAGTCCCAGAGCATACACTCAGAAAGGCCTTCAATAGTAGTGTTGATATCCCCACTGAGACGCATAGCTATATAATCACCCGGAAGCATGAACTTATAGATCTTTTGATAGATTTCAGGTTCATTCTCCTTCACCCATGCGAGTTTACAAGCGGTGAAATTTCCCGGAGAATTCAAAAGGTGAGAGAGGCAAACATCTTCTCCAATCTCACGACAAGCTCTTTCCCCATAGGGCACAGCACGAGAGTCGCACCATATAATTGCAGGACGCAACACGTTTTGGTCTTTATCTACGCAAACAAGGCCATGCATCTGGTAGGAAATTCCAATGGCGTCAATATCTTCCCCTTTGGCATTGGCATCGTTCATCACTTTGGCAAGAGCGAGTTTCATATTGTCCCACCACATCTGTGGCTCCTGCTCACTCCATCCTGTTTTTACTGAAATTATTGGTGCCTCAGTTTTAGGGAAAAAATCGGATGCCACAATTTTACCGGTACCGGCATCTACTAATGAAGCTTTTACTGAAGAGCTTCCTATATCCAATCCTAATAAATACATATTTCAAAGATATATATTTAGTTTTATACTTACAAATTTATTTTTTTGCAGAGTTATTTTTGAGGTGAGTATAAAGTAGGGGAGCTGTGGTTTTCCAAACTTGCCTTGAAATCTGTTTCATACCATTGATTGACGGATGTCCGAGTTGCTTGTCGATTGATTCTAATTTTACATAGGGGACGTTTTCAACTTCGCAGGCTTCAACAATTGCATTTTCCACTTCCTCTTTTAGTTCTGTATTTAGAATTGCTACACATAATGCATCAGGATAAGAGGCTTTGATGTTTTGGAACATGGCTTTTGCCGCGGGACGAACTGTGAACATGTCCGTGCCATCTTTTTCACCTAAGGGTGAGCCGGCCCAAGAATCATTGGTTCCTCCGAAAACAAGGATCAAATCCGGGTTTTCGCCAAGATTGCCTGAACGAGTTAGGAATGATCTGTTGGTATAATCTTCGCCACGATACCCCGTGTTGCATATAGTGGCTCCCGACCATGAGTTGTTAAGATCGAGAACCAATCCGTTATCAGTTATCAGTTGCCACCACCAGGTGTCTTCCACATTTTTTACATCATTCCCGATATTTTCCCCATACCATGCTTCGTTTCCCTCAGGAATATATCCCTCAAAAGTGGAATAGCTGTCTCCAAGGATAGAGACTCTCACCTGAGCACTCAGTGGCAGAATAAAAATGAGTATTATTAGAGATAAAATATATTTTTTCATGATCATTTAATATTAGTTGAAACCATTAATGGAAGATCGGCGCTTGAGCGTCCGATATGGAAATCCACTTTTCCTTTCTCCAATACCCATTGATGTGAAGTTTCATCCCATTTGGTCAGATCCTTTACCTTAACTTCAACAGGCACAGTTATCTTTTCACCTGCCGGAACCTTTACTTTCTTGAATGCCCTTAGTTGTTTCTTTGGTCTTAAAGAGTCAAGGGACTCCGGATAAGAAGCATACACCTGTATCACTTCGTCTCCTTCGATATCGCTATTATTTGCAAGAGTGACATTGATGCATAAGGACTCGTCTAAATTATCGACTTTAACACTGTTTTTATCGATTACAGCGCTTTCGTAACCGAAGTCGGAGTAACTGAGTCCATACCCAAAAGGATAAAGTGGATTCCCCTCGAAATACATATATGTTCTTCCATTGGTGATATCATAGTCCATCATGTCCGGAAGATCTGTAATATCTTTTACCCATGTCTGTGTCAAATGTCCTGAAGGATTTACTTTTCCCGTTATCACGTCTACAAGACCGTTACCGGTTTCCTGTGAAGAATGAGTGAAATGAAGTATGGCCGGTAAGTTTTCATCACTCCAATTGATAGTGTAGGGGAATGAGGATTGAAGCACGAGAACGGTATTCGGATTGGACTTATAAATCTGTTTGATCATATCTTCATTGGGGAGATTTAATGATCTGCGGTCTACAGCTTCACGTCCGTCAGAAGGAACAGGGCAGAAAAACCAGTCAGGTTTTGTACCATAAGGATGATTGCCTGCCACTATAAAAACGATATCAGAATCTTTGGCAATTCTTTCTGCCTCACTCATTCTGTTGTCAGGAACAGAAACCACTTCGATACCCATAGGTTCAAAAGTGTCTCTGAATGCTTCCAAAATTGTGACTGAATAGGCTGGATTGCCACCATACCAGTCTTGAATCACTTCATTCACGTGTTCACCAATAAGTGCTATTTTCTTAATATCTGCTAATTTAAGGGGTAGGAGAGGATTCCCATTCACTGTATCATTTTTAAGGAGGACCACACTTTTGGCTGTGGCTTCTCTTGCCAAAGCTTTGGCATAATCCTGTTCCCAAGGTGCCGGAGAATCCGGAGAAACATAATAAGGAGTTTTGGTGATGTCAGGATCTAAAAGTCCTAATTTCAGGGCAACCTTAAGATTACCTTTTAAAGCCTTATCAAGGTCTGTTTCGGTTACCAACCCTGATTCGATAGCCTTTGTCAACGGTTCCTTGTAGTTATCCAGAAATTGACCTAATCCGGCTTTAACCACTTCTGCAGCGGCAGCAGGCAATGAATCCACATAATGATGGGCTGTGAAAAGCATACCCATAGCGCCACCGTCAGTGCAAATTATTCCATCCATATCCCAGTCCGGCCTTACCACTTCATCATAAACCGGATGGACGGCCATCGGTATGCCATTCCATCGGTTGTAGGCTGCCATAAATGCTCTGCTTCCTCCCTCTGTTATCCCTTTCATGAATGGATATGAATAATATTCATGGAAGAGCCGTTCAGAAAAATTTGAGGAAGTTGAATCTCTACCGAATTCATTGCTATTGGCCAGGAAATGTTTCATTAAAGAAGCTACTTTCCAATATCGAGGGTCGTATCCTTGCATTCCTTTGACCTTTGCCACTGTCATTTCTCCGGTCAGGAAAGGGTCTTCACCGAAGGATTCTTCCGTTCTTCCCCATCTTGGATCCCGTGCCAAATCGGCATTGGGAGCTCTCATCACAAGGTTATGTGGAACGCTGTCTTGACTGAAATACCATCTCATCTCTTCAGCAGTGAGATTACCTATGCGTTCGATTAGATCCAAATCCCAAGTTTCACCAAGGCCATATGCCTGGGGGTGGATTGTGGTGGGTTGGCTGTATTTATTGGCAGGACCACCTATCTGCAGACCATGCAACCCTTCAAAATGTCCACAATCGGGAATGCCAAGACGAGGTACTCCTAAATTTGTGCTGAACAAATTTATCTTTTCTTCCAAGGTGAGAAGACCCAGGAGGTTTTCAATTCTGTCTGAATCACTTCTAGTCGTGTCTTGAAAGACTTCTAATCCCTTAATTTCAGTATTAAGAAAGAATAGGGCAGCCGATAATAACAATAGAGATTTAGTCATGATTAAAAGGGTGTTATTTTTTCTTTTGAATAATGGTTTTTGCCTGATTTAATCCCTCAGCAAATGCCTCTATGATAATAGGTTGAGAGCTACCGTCGGTCTGTACAATGAGCAAAGCTTTGCCATTGAAAAGCTTTCTATGATCGTCTTTAAATCTTTCGAGGGAAGTAGGTGAACCATTGTCTACTCCGGCTATGAAACCTCCGCCGGTGACATTAAATTTAATGTCGTTGTCAGCTACAGGATTCAAATTACCATTTTCGTCTGTCACTTCTATTGTTATATATGAAAGATCATTATTGCCGGCATTTATCAAGTCTCTGTCGGGTGTTAAAATTATATTTCTGGGAGAAGAAGCTGTTGTTCTCGAATTCTTTGCTACAACATTTCCGTCAGCGTCATAACTTAATGCTTCAATAGTACCCGGTTGAAAAGGAACCCTCCACATCACATGGTAAGGATTCTTCTCTCCACCCTTTGCTTTCTTTCCCAATGATTCGCCATTCAGGAAAAGCTCCACTTCCTCAGCATTGTTATAATAAGCCCAGATATCTACAGTTTCTCCCTCATTCCAATTCCAATGTGGAAATATATACAGAACCGTCTCCTGTGGCATCAATTCGGCCTTGTACATATAGTAGACATCCTTTGGGAAACCGGCCAGATCCACGATTCCGAAATAGGAACTTCTTGCCGGCCATCCATAAGGGGTAGGTTCACCGATATAATCGAACCCGGTCCATACAAATTGACCTGAAATGAAGTCATTATCAAGCACTTGTTGAAGGGCACTTTCATGATGATCACCCCATGGCGCTCTCATATTATCATAAGCAGATGCCGCAAAAGAGGGATCAAAATAAGGTTTGTCC
This sequence comes from Muribaculaceae bacterium, assembly GCA_022510425.1. Lineage (GTDB taxonomy): Bacteria > Bacteroidota > Bacteroidia > Bacteroidales > Muribaculaceae > Lepagella. The sequence continues at coordinate 87,910 of JAFLTO010000002.1, read as the reverse complement.
CAACGTTCGGGAGCTAATATTATAGAATCAGACGGATTGGTATAGTATCCTCTTGTTTGAAGCGCTGAAACACTCTCAGTGATTATAAAAGGTTTTCCGGGAAAATTGGTCGGAACATCCTTAAACCATTCGTCATGGTAATTATAGCCGATAATATCCAACGCATCAGAGCGGAAAAGGTGATTGCCCGGTGAGGGCTCGTTATTACCCGCAGTGATGGGACGTGTGGGATCCAATTTCCTCACCATGTCGGCAAGTTTTTGCGTAAGCAAAGAATTCACGGAAATGTCACCCTCGGCAGCCAGCATATCGGAGCTGTGCCCGAAATTCAAGATCATATTGGCTTCCTCAAGTGAAAGAGTGTCGGCTGAGGCATCGCTCCATTGTTCCAAGACTTCGTTACCGATGCTCCACATCATTATCGAGGGATGGTTTCTATCACGGATAATCAACTCGGTCAGATCTTTTTCATGCCAATCATCAAAATACCTTGCGTAGTCGTGTGGCGTCTTCCTTTTTCTCCACATATCGAAAGTTTCATCCATCACGATAAAACCCATACTATCAGTGAGTTCAAGAAGTTCTGGTGCAGGAGGGTTGTGACTCGACCTGATAGCATTTATTCCCATACCTCTCAAAATTTCCAATTGTCTTTCTATGGCTCTTTTGTTGACAACAGCACCTAATGCACCGGCATCATGGTGCAGACAAACGCCATGTATTTTCATTGGCTCACCATTGAGAGAGAACCCTTTTTCTGCATCAAAATTAAAGTATCTTACACCAAAAGGTGTTTCATAGGTGTCCACCAACACATCCCCTTCGTAAACTTCACTTATTGCTTTATATAAACAAGGATTCCCAACAGCCCAAAGACACGGATCCGGAATATCTAAAGTTTGGGTGACTGTTGAATCCGTAAGATTGACAGGTTTCTTCTCTGAAGAGGCCACTTTGATTCCTTGGCTGTTTATTATGCTGGTCTTAACTTCAGGAACTACTTTATTGTTACCGATTGATAATGTTGTTTCAACTTTTACCGTAGCATTTTCTTTTGAAACCTCGGGAGTTGTGACGTAAGTTCCCCAAAGTTTTACATGAGTGGGATTGAGTGTTCTAAGCCATACATTTCTATAAATTCCACAACCGGAGTACCATCTTGAATTCGGCTGTTCCTCATTGTCTACTTTAACTAAGATAGAGTTGTCTGCTCCAAATTTTATGTAAGGCGTCAGATCATATGAAAAAGAAGAATAACCGTAGGGGCGTGTGCCAAGTTCATGTCCATTAATCCATACAGTAGAATTCATATAGGCACCGTCAAAATCGATATATAATTCCTTATCCTTATCCGTTTCGGGAACCTTAAAATCCTTCTTGTACCAGCCTATTCCACCGGGAAGAGCTCCTCCTCCGGTGCCTGACGGATTTTTTTCTGAGAAGTCACCTTCGATGGCCCAATCGTGAGGGAGGTTAAGAGTGCGCCAACTGCCTCCTATAGTGTCGTTGCCAAGTTTAAATTCCCAATCATTGTTAAAAGAAACGGCACGTGAATCAGCTGCGTGTAAAAAAGACACTGTGGAAGCGATAAGCGTCGCTCCCACAGCAAATATTTTAAAATTAAAACTCATTATCTATTGATTTATATTCTCTTGATATAAATGGAGGAGGTGAATTAAATTTTCACTTCTACAGCTTTGCCACTGTAAATTATTTCTTGACCTTTGACATCGCGAGAGAATCCCACATTGTTATCCTTTCCAACTTTCACCACATTGAACTTACGTTCAGCAGTCATGCCGTTGAATTGACCTTGTCGGTCACCAATTTTGAGAGTGGACGTAGTATTGTCGTAAGTAATAGGAATATTGGAGAATTCACCTTTTTCATAATTATAGTTCAATCCCTCATCTTCATAGAGTGTGAAAGAACCATCTGCTCCTTCGTAAACAAAAAGCGTTATCTCTCCTCCAGGATTTTCACCCGTCCATTGGATTTCCGGTCCCATCGGAAGGATTGCTCCACCCTTGACGAAGAGAGGCATTCTTTCATAGGGAGCAGCAGCCACGATTTCACCAGTGCCGGCATTGGTACCTGAGTAAAGATCATACCAAACATAACCTTCAGGGAGATATACCTTACGATTTCTGGCACCATATTCATACACAGGAGCCACCAACAAAGAAGGACCGAACATATATTGATCTCCTAAATCGTAGGTGTTTTTATCGTTAGTGAAATCCATCGCCATGGGACGCATGATTGTGTAATCATTGAAATGAGCCATACCTCCTAAAGTATATATATATGGCATGAGGTCATAGCGAAGTTTGGTGTAGTAGACTATGCTGTTATATGCCGGATGATTTTCCGGTGCTATGTTATAGATCTCTCTATATGGCCATTGTCCGTGAGCCCTATATAAAGGAGCAAAAGCACCGAACTGGAACCAACGTGTGTTAAGCTCCCTCCATTCTTTGAGGTCATCGTTTTCAACTCCCGTTTTATCATATATTCCCTGACCTTTCATGAATTTATTTTGCACACAGAAGCCACCGATATCCATTGTCCAGAAAGGTATGCCGGAAGCGGCGAAATTAAGACCTGCAGAAATCTGCGATTTCATGTCGCCCCATGTTGTGCCGATGTCACCGCTCCATGTTGCAGTAGAATAACGTTGTTGTCCGGCGAATCCTGAACGGGTGAGAAGGAACACGCGTTTATCGGGTTCCACTGCTCGTTGACCTTCATAAATAGCATCGGCATTCATCAAGCCATAGGCATTGAAATATTCAGCAGACGGCCCCAATGCAGTGGGAGTGATAAGATCTTTACGGTATTGAATGTCGGTGCAATCTCGAATATTCGGTTCTGAAGCGTCCATCCACCAAGCATCAACCCCGAGTGGATATAAATGTTCTTCAATCTGAGCCCAGAAAAGTTTACGTGCTTCCGGATCGTAGGCATCATAGAAAGAACCTACATAGCCTGGACCAACCCAGTCTTTGATGCTGTCTTCCACGGCTTGGCGGTACATCCAGCCCTTGTCATCAAATTCCTTGAAATGCTCAGTGGAAGCATAGAATTTTGGCCATACAGAAATCATGAAGCGGGCGTTCATATTGTGTACTGAATCTATCATTCCTTTGGCATCAGGGAAACGATTCTTGTCAAATTCATGACTGCCCCAAGAATCCTGTTCCCAATAAAGCCAGTCTTGAACGATATTGTCTAATGGAATTCCCAATTCACGGTATTTGGCAACAACTCCGAGCAATTCATCCTGAGAGTTATATTTCTCTCGGCTTTGCCAATAACCCCACGCCCATTTTGGAAGTATTGAGGCTTTGCCGGTGAGTGTACGGTATCCGGAGATAACGTCGTCCATTGAGTCTCCATAAACGAAATAGTAGTCTTCCTGTTCCTGCATTTCGCTCCACCATTTCATCTTGAGTTGTTCTTCTTTTTCATTGGGCGCGTATGCTCGAAGTCCGGCATAGGAAGTGCCGCCGTCAGGTATCCAGTCTATTTTGATTGGATATTTCTTCCCCGCTTCCATATACATGGAGAATTTATAGGAATTTGGATTCCATGCTGTTCTCCATCTTTCGGGTGAAATAATTGAATCTCCTATTATTATGGTTTGGTAGCCTGCATAATATTGAATGAATTTATATTCCCCGGTTTCAAGAGGTTCTATTTCGCCTTCAAATGTTACATTTGCCCCCTGGAAATTGAAATCTTTTGGAAGATTTACAACGGAACGTAATTTGTCACTTCTGTCGAGATGTTCGAAATAAATTGAGTCTTCATTTCTCACAATAGTTTCCCCTCCGTTTGCAGGAACATAAATACCTGTGAGGGCTCCTTCTTGACCATCTTTGTTGAAAAGTTTGAATACTTTGCCGAGTTGTTGATAATCTTCCGGATTACCCCATCTCACTAAGGAATAGCTGTCCCAAAGGATACCGTAACCATCTGTGGATATGATAAATGGCACAGATACTTTGGTATTGTATTGGAAAAGTTCCTCGTTCTTTCCTTTGTAGTTGAATTCATCGGCTTGATGTTGCCCGAGACCATAAAGACCTTCCTCATCGTTGACGGAGAGAAACACTTGGCCGACAGAATATCCTTTTCTACCTTCCACCTCAATAGGGTTGAAAGTTCTTCCGTTGGGTTGCTCAGCGGCCAGTATTTTACCCACGCTATCTCGGAAAATAACCTGACCGTTAGAGAGATTCACTGAGGCACTCATATGAGAAGTAACCACAGAAACAGTGCTGTCAGTCTCTACAATATCAAATTTCGCGCGGTCTTTTTGAGGCACAACCACGAGTGATTCTTTATCGGCGAATTTATCATCCGGGGTAGCTGAAACGCGGATAATTTTTTCATTAAGCACTGAAAGACGCACCAAGCGTGTATCGGTAGGGGTTTCTTGTTTAAGTTTTACTGTTACTCCATCCTTGTTTTTTTTAATAGGACCGGAAGCACATGAAGAAAGCAGCAATAAGCCTGCCAACGACATAAAAAGAGTTTTTCTCATTATGATTTTATGTTAGATATTTCTTTAATATTCTTCTGAATAACAAATAAAATGTAAAAATACAAAATTAAATTAGACTTTCAAAACTCCCCAAAATAAAAAATAATTTCTAAATTTGCTGACAACTCCCATAAAAAGTCAAATCCATCACATTATGCTAAATATCAAATCAAATTTAATAAAGCTTATATTAATATTATTTTTAAGCTGCAACTTTAATATTGATATCAATGGTCAAGTCAATGAACCGGAACCGGTTTATCCCTTACCGACCCCACAACAATTGGCTTGGCATGATATGGAAATGTATGCTTTCCTACATTATTCCTTGAACACCTATACTGATCAGGAATGGGGTTTCGGCAATGAAGATCCGGCTTTGTTCAATCCTGAAAATCTTGATGTGAAACAATGGGTGGAAGTTTGTAAAAATTCCGGAATGACAGGCATAATCCTTACGGCCAAACACCATTGTGGTTTTTGCCTATGGCCTTCATCTTTTACTGAATATAGCGTTAAGAATTCACCATGGAAAAATGGCCAAGGAGATATTGTAAAGGAATTGGCTGAGGAATGCAAGAAAGCAGGATTGAAATTTGCTGTGTATCTCTCACCTTGGGACCGTAATCATCCGGAATATGGCAGGGAAGAGTATGTGGTGTATTTTCGCAACCAACTGAATGAATTATTATCGAATTACGGAGATATTTTTGAGGTTTGGTTTGACGGTGCTAACGGTGGCAACGGATGGTATGGCGGTGCAAATGAAAAAAGACAGATCACCAGAGATTACTATGAATGGCCTAAAAGTTATGCAATGATAAGAGAACTTCAACCTGATGCTTTGATATGGAATGATGCAGCAGGAAGGGGAGATCTCAGATGGGTAGGAAATGAGAAGGGAAGTGTCGGGGAAACTAATTGGAATCTATTGACCAGTCAGGGGGAAATATCGAGAGACATGTTGCGCCACGGGGTGGAAGAGGGAGACCTTTGGATTCCCGGAGAAACAAATACCAGTATTCGTCCCGGATGGTTCTACCATGCATCAGAGGATGGGAATGTAAAAAGTCTTTCCAAATTGATGGATACATATTATAAATCTGTGGGAAGAAACTCTGTCTTGCTGCTCAATTTCCCTATCATGCGGTCAGGGAGGATTCATCCGATAGATAGCGTAAGGGGAGCTATATTTTATGAAACTATAAAAAACATTTTCGCCACCAATCTTGCTGGGAATGCTAAAATTACAGCAGATTCTTACAGAGGAAATGATAAAAGATTCTCACCGGAAAATATTTTAGATGAAAATCAGAAGACCTATTGGGCAACTGATGACGGAATAAATATTGGAACAATTGAACTTGAGTTTCCCGAAACAACATTGATGAATAGGTTTTTAGTAGAAGAGTTTATTCCATTGGGCCAAAGGGTGAAAAAATTCTCACTGGAAGCCTTGGTGAATGATCGATGGATTGCACTTAAAGATGAGCTCGCAGAAGAGGGAGACGGAATGACAACGATTGGACATAGAAGAATCATCTGTTTCCCTGACATAGAAGCCAATAAAATCCGTTTCTCAATTGAGGACAGCAAGGCATCTCCTTTGATTTCTAAGATAGGGGTTTATTACGCTCCTGAAATCGAAAATGGAACTAACGAAGGAACTAAGAAGCTTTCGGAAGGACTTAATATTTTTTTCGGAGGTGAAAATCAAATTTTTATAGATCTTGACAAAGAAAAAAAAATTAACGGACTCAAATATCTTCCTCCCCAAAAAAACTCTGAAGGCACCATAATAAATTATACTGTCTGGATCTCAACCGATTGGTCTAATTGGGAAAAAGTAGCAACCGGAGAATTTTCCAATATCATAAATAATCCAATCTGGCAGTCCATAAACTTTAAACCAATCAATGCAAAGATAATCAGATTGGAGGCAGACAGGATGAACGGCAACCGAATTGCTTATGAGGATATTGAAATATTGGGGGATGACACTGTTGAAGTTCCGGACTGGGAAAATCCTGAAGTTATCGGAATAAATAAATTAGATTACCATGCAACATTAGAGTTGCCATCCTTTCATAATCCGGAAATGAAATCATTGGATGGAAGATGGGCTTTTAAATGGAGTAAAGATCCCGACAGCCGTCCTATTGGATTTGAAAAATTAGATTATAACACTGAGACCTGGGACTCTATAAATGTGCCCGGGAATTGGCAGACACAAAATTTCGGGAAACCGATTTATACCAATATTCCATATCCATTTCAAAGAGATCAACCTAAAGTGACCTCTGAACCGCCTGTAGATTGGTTTGCTTATGAAAATCGAAATCCTGTGGGTTCCTATATCACTTATTTCGATATTTCTCCCGAAATGACCGGAAAGGATATCATTCTTCATTTTGGAGGAGTTGAATCCGCCATGTATGTCTGGGTAAACGGAGAAAAAGTGGGGTATAGTCAGAATTCAATGTCTCCGGCTGACTTCGATATCACGGAGTTTGTTAAGGAAGGTAAAAATAAGTTGGCCGTTGAGGTTTACAGATGGTCGGATGGGAGTTATCTGGAGGATCAGGATATGTGGCGATTAAGCGGTATTTTCCGTCCTGTGGAATTATGGGTCAGACCTAAAACCCGAATTGAAGATTACACAATTATTGGTCAACCTGAAGATGATTTTCTCACAGCTGAGGTTGGTGCCAAAATCACTACAAGACAGGCACCTCAAAACTCCAATCAAAATTATATAGAAATAAAAATAGCAGGGTTGGATACAAAAGGAGATTCCATAAATCTGACTTTTAACAAACCTCTTGAAGATGGAGTAAATGATTACACTATTTCCACTGTGATGGATAATCCTATATTATGGTCGGCTGAAAAACCGTATCTCTATCAAGGATCTATTTCTCTCAAAGACAACCAGGACAAAGAAATTGAAAGATTCCATTTCAATCTTGGCATCAAGAAGGTTGAAACAAAAGGTGAGATTCTGTACATAAACGGCCAGCCTGTTAAATTAAGAGGAGTCAACCGTCATGACCATCATCCACGCACAGGAAGATATGTGGATAATGCCACATTAGAAAAAGATGTCCGACTGATGAAACAGGCCAATATCAATTTCTTACGTACTTCACATTATCCCGACATGCCTTATCTCTATGAACTATGCGATACTTATGGCATCTATGTAATGGACGAAGCCAATCAGGAATCTCATGGCTACGATATTGAAAACACTATAATAGGAGACAATCCCGAATGGAGGGCTGCCCACATAGACAGGGCTGTTTCTTTAGTGGAAAGAGACAAGAACCATCCGAGTGTCATTTTCTGGTCGCTTGGAAATGAAGGGGGCGCAGGTTCCAATTTTAAAGCCATGCACGACACTATAGTATCCTTAGACCCAACTCGTCTGCCTTATTGTGACAGCGACAAGCAATATTCAGCAATCTATGATGAAGCCTATATGCCACCAGACAGCTTGAGAGTATATGCACAGAGAATTTCTGACAAACCTTTCATGATGAGGGAATATGCCCATGCAATGGGTAATTCTGTTGGTGGACTTCAAGAATATTGGGACATTATTTACGCGGATCCAAGTATAGCCGGGGCTGCTGTTTGGGACTGGGTTGACCAAGGATTGGCAAAACCCATAGATGGAGGTCCACTTCGATATTCTTCATCTTTAGAGTTGCTAGACGACGAATTCTGGGCATACGGAGGCGATTTCGGCGATCGTCCTAATGATGCAAATTTCATGATTAACGGACTTCTGGCTCCCGACCGAACCCCCCATCCCCATTATTATGAAGTGAAACATGTGTATCAACCTGTGAATTTCCTGAAAGAGGATAATGGAATAAGAATGATTAATAGAAACTATTTTACCGAATTAAATGAATATGACTATACTTACTCAATCCTCGATAATGGTGAAATTGTTTCCTCCGGAAAATTATATTCCCAGGATGATTTACTCGTTATTCCTGAATTTCCAAAGTCGGATGGTGAAATATTGCTTAATGTAGAAGCTCGATTACAAGAAGATTCTTCTTGGGCTGAAAAAGGTTTCATTGTTGCTTATGATCAATTTCTACTTCAAGATGAACAACCGAAAGAAAATATTATAAGAACCCCACATAATACCTTCATTAAAAAAGAAAAGAAAGATTACATTATAACATCCGGGGAAAGTGTTTACAAAATAAATTCTTTAGGTGAAGTGGTGTCTTGGAATTTCAATGGAACCGAGCTGATAGAAGCTCCTCTTGAGCCTTACTTCTGGAAACCTGAAAACGACAATCAAAATTGGATGAGCGGCTACACCAGGAAATTGGGGATTTGGGAACCCTCAGTTCGAAACCGAGAGCTAAAAAAGGTTGAAAACATCAACCAAGATAATGCTAAAGGGTTGAGGTTCACATATCATTTGCCAATCGGTGCCAATTTGTCTATAGAATATCTCTTTAAAGAGGATAGTGAGATAACGGTAAATGCCGGTTATGTACCCCTAACAGATACTTTGCCAAATATTCCTAAATTCGGAATGAGAATGCGTCTGCCTGATAACTTCCGAACAATCCAATACTATGGCCGGGGCCCTCTTGAAAATTATCCCGATAGAAAATTCAATCAACGTATAGGTGTTTATAAAACGGATATCTCAGATTATCAGACAGACTATGTAAAACCGCAGGATAACGGTAACCGTACAGACATACGTTGGTTTGAAATTTCTTCTCCCAATGCCATGCTAAAAATTGAAGGTGAACAGCCATTAAATATTCGTGCCTGGGATTATGGTGAGGAAGATTTAAACGTGAGACATAAATTTGAAATGCGTTCGGGAAACTTTATCAATCTCAACATTGACGGTGAGATTCATGGAGTTGGTGGCATCAATTCATTTGGAGCATGGACTCTTGACAAGTACACTATTGATGGCAATCAACCTCATGCATTCACATTTACAATCTCTGCCTCTTCGGTCAAATAAAAAACTAAATCAATTGTAATACAGAATAAAGATTCTAAGGAGATGAAAACTTATACCATCACGTAGAAAGGGTTAATATATGTTTTTCATAACCTTTTATACTCATAAAAAAAACGTGTCATTTTTGACACGCTTTTTTATTCAAGATTAATTGAAAATCAATAAGGTGAAACTGCAGCAGATGAGCCTTCCATAATCGCATTTACAATTTCCGGAACCAGGAGAGAACCTGAATTGCGGTCGATGAGTTCACCTGTATCCCAAGCAAATGGGAGAACTCCGGCAGCAAGGCCGTATTTGTTAACGCAGTTATAATAAGATACCCTTGATTTAAGGATAGCAGCCTTATCGGCATCGGTTTGTTCCCCGGCCAAATGTTCGTTGGGATAAGCTCCATATTCACCAAGGATCACCGGAATGCCGTTGTCGACAAATTGAGCTTTCATCTTGGCGAACTGAGCCTGCATATGGGCTTCTCCGGTAGAAGAATTTCTATCGCTTCCTTCCACAAGGTTTCCTTCGCCCCAGAACCAGCATACCTTACCCCATGATTCATCCTTTTCCATTAGAGTGAATTGGTAAGGGTCATAATAATGCACCTCTGCCATAAGGCGTCCTTCGGCTGAATCTTCCGGTAAAGTATAATAAGCCATAGTATGGTCGATGTTGGTGTTAGGACCCTGAACCACTAAGGTACGAACAGCATTAACACCTCCTGTGCTTCTAACTGCATCAATCATTGTCTTCTGATACTTCTTGAGAATATTGATCCTATCAGCCACATCATAATCGTTATCATCGTCGAAGACAGCATTAGGCTCGTTGGTGGCTGCGAAAAGAAGATGCTCGTCGTAGGCATTAAGTTTCTCTGCAATTTGAGTCCAATACGCTCCCTGGAGTGCGTTAACAGCCTCTTCATTGCTCCAATTAATGTTTTCTTCAAGCCAGCCTTTATCCCAGTGAGAATTGACTACAGCATACATTCCGGCATCAATTACCCATTCTACCACTTCATCAATGCGGTCTAACCATACTGGATCGATAACTCCGTCTTCTGCATGTGAATTCCAAGCCACAGGTATTCTTACGAAGTTAAATCCGGCAGCTTTAATACCGTTGATGTATGCCTGATTGATCAACGGTTGACCCCATGAGGTTTCACCGTCTGGCGCTTCAAGGGTATTGCCGATATTGAAACCTGCCTTGAAATCCTTAGCGATATCAAGAGCTGTCATGCCGTTGCTTTCAGCATTGATGACAGGTCCTCTACCGGGAGCCTGTGCAACCGAGAGGGAACCTTTCTCATCCCCGGCCATCACGGTTATAGTTGCATTTCTGGTTTCTTTGAGAGGGTTGGCATCAACTGTTACATTGAAAGTATGTACCTGTTTATCAGTCTTTGCATGTGTAATGTTAACCCAGCTTTGATCGGCAACAACCGTGGGGGCTACATTACTTTTAACTGTGAAAGTGAGGTAATTCTCCTCATAGTCGGGATCATTTGTGGAAGGAGCTCCGTATCTGTCGAAATTAAGGGCGTATTGAGAGGTTAACCCTGACATAGTGCCATCAACATAATACACATTCTCCACGTTGTCGTCGTTACAGGCTGTAAGAGCCAGCCCAAGAGCGAGTATTGGAAATATAATTTGTTTTTTCATTTATATATCAATTTAGAAGTTAACCTCAGCCGGTTTCGGATCAACTGTTACATTGACTGCGAAAGAGCTGTTAAAGCCGAGAGCCGGCATAATGTCTCCATCTTTTTCGCCGAAGGCACATCCTTCAGAAGAAGACGGACCCCAGCAATTCCAGAATTCTGTACGATGATTCACACCTGCACCGTCTGCAGATAAATTATAAATCTTTGATGGATCCCATCCCGTGAGTTCAACACCGTCGAGCTTGATGCTGTTGAGGGTGGTCTTTGTACCAGGGAAGAAGGCATATAGGTAGGCTATGTCGATATAAGCAAGCATAGATCCATTACTGAAACCTCCGTCGCCTTCGCAATTATATACAGCGTCGAATGTCATTGGAGCAGCAACATATTTGTTATCTACAATCTGTACATCGACGTTACCGCCGTAAGTGTACCAGCTGCCACCCCAGCTTGAATTTATATTTACCATGCCTATTCCGAATGAACCATCAGTATTGATCACATAAGTGAATTCAAGACTTTCTGTGCATGAGAAATTCCAATCGGTATCTGTAGGTCCAACAGAACTGAAGGGAGAGTCAACTAAACCATCGTTTGATCCTTTACCCCAGATATTGAAAAGCTCGATACGGAAGTTGCCATTGTCTTCAATGTCCCCATAGAAGAATTTAGTTGCATCAAAAGGAATTGATTTGCCGTCACATTTGATGTCAATCAAGGCAACCATTGCATTAGGATATTTTTCTCTTAGTTTAAGGAAGTCAAGAGTAAATACCATCGCACCGTTTACAGCGCCGTTATAGGTTGCAGTGTGTTTTCCGTTGAGTTCATCAGGTGAGATTGCATCGATAACATCACCCCATGTGCCGCCCCAGTCGCCGCCAACACAAAGAAGCTGTACTGGAATCTTCTCGTCGGAGGTTTTCTTTGCATCGCTATAGTAGTTGGCTGCATAGGCATAGGTTTCATCAGCAGGAAGTGCGATCTGAAGCCCATCACCGTCAAGCGATAATATCTTAAGGGTTCCACTAGTGCCGCCAATCCATGTGTCTGCGCAAAGCACAGGAATATCAATTGTGATAGTCTTGTTGTCTTTATCTATAGTGAATGTACCTTTCTGAACATCTGTGTAAACTTCACCTGACTCGGTCAGTTTATTACGTCCAACCTCCACGGTGCCGTCTTCATTGAGAGTCATGTAGCCATGATCAAATCCGGCAGTGTAGCCAAGCCATTCGTTTGTGAGACCCACAGACCAATAGATGTTCTGATAAGGATTATTTTCACCATTTGTCACAGTACCCCAGTTATCTGTCACGCCATATTGAGTGAACGGACCTTCCCAAATATGAAGCATGCCATCCTGATTGTTCTCGAGATACCAGGTCTGATAAAGATCCTCGGCATTAAATTTCACATTGCGTGAAGTTGAAACCGCACGGGCAGCCACAGCTTGGTAAACAGGAAGGGAGGTGCGGGCATTCTGAGAATTGGTGAACTGGTAAGCCAGATAATAATTTGCGGAAGATGCTGAACCTGTAAGGTAGAAACCCTTTGTTCCAACTTCTGAAACTGCATTTAAGGTGCGGCTTCCGGCTGCAGGAAGGAAGATGTAGTTCCCATTGGAACCTGTCACTTCATAACCTTCTACACCTTCTTTTGTGGTCCATTTCACACTACAGTTGCCAAACAGTTCTTCCCAATCGGCGGCAGTAGGCAGGGTAGCCTTATTCTGATAAGCCACTGCAGCCACGTCGTTCAAAGTCTTATAGGTGTCTTCACTCGCATAGTCAGCCGGGTCAACCGAAGTGACAGCACCAGAGACATCTCCGAAAGCATAAAGACCACCAAGATCGGTTTCTGAAGCAGCTCCGACATTATATTTTGCCCATTTCAAACCGCTGGGCAAGCCAAGGTCCACAAGATCTTTTTCTACATCAAAATTGTAAATCGGAGTTGTGAAAGAGTTAATATCACCATAAACACAAGTCGGACCAAGATCCATAAATGCAGCATAGTAATATTTAGTTCCGGGCACAAGTCCTGTGATATCTACACTCTGCGTTCCGCGAGTGGCTCTTACAGCTTCTGAAGCAGCAACCTGACGGCCTGCCTCTCTAAGCACTTCCTGATCATCGGATGGTGAAACCACCACGCCTACAAGGGCATCTTCGGGAGCATTGTCGAAATCACATTCCAAGCTCACACCAAAAGGTTGCAATGAGGAGCTTTCCGACGGAGTTTTCACAAGAGCATCGGTTGTGTAAGTGCTCTTGATCTCTCCTCTGAATGTAAGAGCAGAGCTCAGAGTGATATAAGCCTGATAATAAACGAATGTAGATGGCTCAAGGTCTTCAAGCGTAGCTGAAAGCTGATTGTCAGACATAGAGCCGGTGACAGTCATTCCTAATTTATTTTCTTGTATATTCTCAATCTCTTCCTTTGAAGTAGTATAGTAAAAACCTACTCTATAGGAAGTGGGATTTCTGTCGGCCAGACCGTTAATTGTACCGAATAGGGCCACAGAAGTCAATGTCGGGTTAGCAGAACCGGTCACAATGGATGAAGCATCCAACACCGGTGTGGTATTAATGGTTAAATCGTCATCATTACATGCAGTGAAAGTTAATCCTGCAGCAAATGCGATACCTAATATATATTTTGTTTTCATCAATATTCTATTTAGAAAAATTATTGAATGCTAAAGGATATAATTTCACCTTTTATACCTGCAGCAAGACTGCCGTCTTCCTCTACCGGTGAATTAGTCAAACCATTAATTTCAATACAAAGAGTTACACAGCCGGTTCCTTCGAATGTAATAGTTCCTCCAGTTGTATTTGTCAAAGTTGCGGTGCCTTCTCCGGTAGCAGTGTTCAGTATAGTATGATCCTGATCAAAGCCTTCTCCTTTCGTCGGCCATGAGAAACCAAGAGCATCAACATTATTTGCAAACAACACTCTGGGCTGAGCTCCATCTTTCCAGTCTACGCCTTCTAACTTGAAGTTGATTGTAGCCGTCTGGTTTTTCTTTAACTTCAATTTGGAAATATCATTAAACCAGTTGTTGGAACCCCAAGGATTATACAATTCAAGTCTCAAGTGGTCTGATGCCTCAACATATACACCTAACTTGGCATTGTCACCTTGCACAAGTGTCGGACCTTCCTGACCGCCGGAAACACCTTTGATCTTAAGACCTACAGCAAGATAACGGTTGCAATTGTTGTTTGCGTCATAGCCATCGGGAATACCAAGGATTATCTCCTCATCTTCCGGAGCACATCTCAAGACAGTGAATTCACGGGCTCTCATAAGATAATTACCCGCACTCATAAGGATTAATGGCTCATTGAATGTGATGCTGTTTTCACCAATTGTAAATCTTGTAGTCTTAGTGTTTTCAGGATTTTCAAGAGCCCCTTCAAAATAAGGAGATTCCTTCACACCATCATTGTCGAGATCTTCCCATTTTTTCGAAAGGGTCAGGCTAAAGTCTTCTGCACCTCCATAAGCAGGAGCCCATGAAGAACCATAACCATTCATCCATTCCCAATTTCCTTCTCCGGCATTGTTCCAATAGTAAATGTCGTAAGGTTTCTCTTCATCCATAACCAATGTGGTCTGTGTAGAGAGATAAGAAGCATCGTCTCCGACGATAGTGAACAAAAGCTCTTCAAGGTTTTCGTAGCTTGGTAGTTTAGGATCAGAAACTTCCTGAAGCTCCGGACCATCTGTCGGGAATAATGAAGGATCCTCTTTAAGCTCTTTTCTGATGAAGTTCCATACAATCCACCATGGTCCTTCAGAATTTGTACGCATAGTTGCAAACTGTAGCACGTAAGGAGTACATTCAATAAGCTTAATATCAGTTGAATAATTGCTGCACATACCGTTACCCCATTCTGCATAAAGCATATCTCCCTGATTGAAAGTGACAGTAGGACGGTCAGGGTCGCTGAGATTAAGGTTAAAGGTTGTAGTGTAGTTAGTCTCACCTGAAGATGTTACTCTTTTGATTTCAGCCACACATCCTTGCTGCGCATCAAGATACATGGTCATTTCGCTATCCATGTAAGGATTGTCGGAATCAATAAGCCAGCTTTGGAAACCCGGGTCCCAGTTTTCTGTCCAGTTGTCGGTGCCAAATTTAAGGTCGTTATCACCGCTTCCGTTATTATGCACATCATCCGGACTTAGATAAGTCACAGGGGCAGAACCGTTGTGTTTTCCAAATTTCCGATTCATTGGCACCCATGTAACGGGATTGCTGATAACAGTTCCATCATCTTCTACTTCTACGCCACCAGCGAGGTTTGTCCAGATTTCGTCGCTGAGAAGGGAGAAATTATTATAAGGGAGTTCAAAAGTGTAAGGATTGCCATACACCATTCCACCACGGGTCATAACTCCGAATTGCACTTCATAATTACCGGAGAAAGGCAAAGAGAAACTTACTTCGGAGCCCTTGGTAATACCATTAGGCGTTACCCAGCTTGCAACATAACTATCACCTAAAAGGTTTTTTAGAGTCACGAGGTTGGTTTCCGGATCTATTGTCACGGAATACGCTTTTCCCTCTACGAGATCGGCGGAGTTGACATCGGGAGCTTCGTAAGAGAATTTTTCCTCAGTACAGGCGCTCAAAACCAACAGAGTTACACCGATTCCACAAAAAAGTTTAATTTTCATTGATTAGTTTTTTTAATCTAAATAAACTGATGCAAAGATTAGGATAAAATGATTAGGATTCTACACTTGACAACGCCACAAATTATCCTAAATTGTGCTATCATTGGTTAAAAATCCTATTTTAACATTTCTTTGCAATTTCTCATTAATACCAACCTTTATTTTGGTTCAATTTACCGTTGGAAAGGGTTATCTGATTCTGTGGAATCTGTGACAAACCCTGAGTTTCTATAATTTTCGTCCTTTCATAAGTTACTACAGCGTCAGCTCCTCCGTTGAGAACCGCCTGATTGTTTGATGCCATGATAGCGTCCGCAAGAACATCAACTCCCTGACGGAGAAGATCCCAATAGCGGAGACCTTCCATAGCAAATTCCACTCTACGTTCATTCATGATGTTTTCGAATGTCGGTGCTACAGATCCGAGACCTACACGGGCGCGAACCATATCAAGATAAGTCTGGGCATTCGGGGAACCGAGCTCTGCTGCCATAAGGAGCACGTCAGCGTAACGAAGGATTACCCACGGGGTGGGATTACATTCCTGGAATCCGGCTGTTCCGTCAGGGTTGGTTGCCGGGTTTCCGTTACCATAAACCATGGGAGTATATTTCTTAACAGTGAGTCCTGTGTATTCACGCCAGTCGTTGACAGCCGCCTCCCATTCTGCACCGTTTGCAATACCTTCACCGGCAAGATTGATCACCGCTGCATTCCCTCTCGGATCGTTAGCAAGGTAGTTATTGTAGAAATTAGGACATACTGTACAAGCACCCCAGCCTCTACCATAGGGAAGGCCGAAACTGTTTGTGTTATAATTTCTCATACCCATCATGACTAACCAGCGATTAGAGTCGTTGTTACCATTATAGTCCTGAGTCGGGGTGAAATTCTGGGATAACATCACCTCGCTGTTTTCATCACCGACATAGAAAGAAGTTTCGGTATTCCAGCCCGGTTCACCTTCAATGGGATAAACTGATGCTGCAACCCAAAGAGAAGTATAATCGCTAACAAGGCTGTAGTATCCTGATGAGATGACATCTTCAAGACCTTCAAGAGCTTCAGCTTTAGTGACATTACCAATGACGTTGCCGTTTTCGTCTGTCCATCCGGGTTGAGTGTTATAATAGCCGGTATAATATAGATAGGCTCTGGCAAGAATACCTTGAGCTGACTGTTTTGTGATTCTACCCCAGGTGCCTGAGATTATAGCTGAGTCGGGATTATTTCCATGATAGGCATCATCTGGAATGTTAGCTATTGCATATTGCAAATCATCAAATATGAGAGCATAAACTTCAGCCGGATCAGCCTGTTCAAGAAGTTCGGTTGAAGGCACACGCAATAGTGGAATATGACCGAACCATCTTACAAGGTCGAAATAAAGGATTGCGCGTAGAGCACGACATTCGCCCATAATACGACCTTTGTCGGATTCTGAATTCCATTTTATTTTTTCACTGTTCTGGATGAGCATATTACAGCGGTAGATACCTGCATAGTAATCGCTCCAATCTGTCTCATATAGGTTTGCATCGGCAGGTGACTTCGACAGATCGAAAGAATCGATAGCCTGATAACCATAGCCGTCTCCATTTCCTGTTGCTCCGAATGTTTCGTCGCTCATCACAGTTGAGGAGACATAGAAGCCTATGCCCGGATTGGAAGAAACCTGCCTCCAACCGTCGTAGCAACCAATCAGGGCGCGAAGAGCGTCGTTCTGAGTTGAATAAAAATTATCAACGTTGCTTTCGGTCTTTGATTCAACATCAAGGAAACTGCTTCCGCAAGATGTCAAGACAAAACCGGAAATCGCAAAAATGGTTAATTTATTAATAAGTTTCATAAACATCTATCTTAAAGGATTAGAATGAAAGATTTACGCCAAAGAGGAAGTTGCGTGAGCGTGGATAGAAACCAAGGTCAACGCCGCTAACCCAGTCTGAAGTACCGTAACCGATTTCCGGGTCCATACCGTTGTATTTGGTGAATGTGTAAAGATTCTGGATCTGGAAATATAGACGGAGATTGCTGCACCAAGGACGGTTAATCAGCGGAGCAAAGTTATATCCGAGAGTAAGGTCTGAGATACGGAAATAGTCACCGTCATGGAGATAAAGATCGCTGAATATCCAGTTGATATTCTGGTTAGTGACGCGAGGAATTCTGTTAGAAGTGCCTTCGCCGGTCCATCTGTCAAGGATTTCAGTAGTGTAGTTGGCCTGTTGGTTAGTCCAGTTACGATAGCTCTGAACAATCTTCATGCCGGTAGCTCCGGTTCCAACTATTCCAAGGTCGAAATTTTTCCAGTAGAAATTTATGTTGATACCGTATGAGAACTTAGGAATACCGTTACCGAGGTCAACTTTATCTTTCTCATCGATAACGCCGTCATGGTTAATGTCAACGAATTTAACATCACCAGGTTGCACACTTGACTGGAGGATACCGTTTCCTGCAGAAATCCATTCATTGATTTCCTGCTGATTCTGGAAGATACCTGCTGTTTTATATCCCCAGAAATATCCTATAGGATGACCTTCCTGAGCACGATAGAACTCTTCCGAGTTGTCATAAAGCTGGTTGGTGGCGCCATGGATCATACCGTCTTCTGTCGGTATTGCTCCCACTTTGTTCTTGTTGAAACCACCGTTGACGCCAATATTATAGGAGAAATCTTTTCCTACAACATCGGTCCATTGCAAATTGAATTCAAAACCTGTGTTCTTTACAGAACCACCGTTTATGAATGGAGCTTCAGCTCCTGAAGTTGCCGGGATTGGGGCTTGAACCAGCCAGTCTTTTGTGTTTTTCCAGTAATATTCAAGTGTCACGGCAAGGCGGTTGCTGAATAGACGTGCATCGATACCAATGTTTGTCTGTTCTGATGTTTCCCATGTGAGATCCAGGTTGCTCAAACGGTTAGGATAAGCACCCCAGTTTGTGGCTAAGTCATTGGAATAATTAGCATTGATATTTCCGTTTGGATCCCAGTAAGGACCGAAGAAATAATGCGTATTAGTGACTTTTATAGGAGCAAGGAACTGATAGTTAGCGATATTCTGGTTACCTACACGA
This sequence comes from Muribaculaceae bacterium, assembly GCA_022510425.1. Lineage (GTDB taxonomy): Bacteria > Bacteroidota > Bacteroidia > Bacteroidales > Muribaculaceae > Lepagella. The sequence continues at coordinate 68,911 of JAFLTO010000002.1, read as the reverse complement.
CCCCAAGAAACACGAAGTTTCAGGAAATCGAGCCAGGAACGAGATGACTCCATGAAATTCTCGCTTGAGATATTCCAACCGGCAGAAACTGATGGGAATGTTCCGAAACGGTGACCCTTTGCGAAACGTGAAGAACCGTCACTACGCAAAGTGAAGTTGATCATATAGGTTTCTTTAAAGTTCCAGCCAAGTCGTAGGAAATAAGATACTGAACGTGACTCATCATTGGGAGAGCCACTTATATATACATTGTCTTCACCAAGTGTTGAACCTGTGCCATTGCTTAGATATGCATAATGCCATGTGTCGAATCCCTCTTTGAGTTTGCCTTGTCCACCGCCAAGATAAGTGCCACTGTAACGGTAAGATTCCATACCAATCAAGGCATTGAAGTCATGTTCCTTGATGCTCCAGTCATAAGAAAGGGTATTTGTCCAAGTCATACCAAGGCCATGGTTCATATTTTGATTCACCTGTGTATAGTCATTGTAGGAATAGGGTGAGAATTCATAAACCGGACTGAAGCTGCGATATTCGCTTGTGCCATAAACAACACCGAATACGGTGCGGAGCTTCAAATTCTTGATCGGTTCCAACTGTGCATAAACATTACCGTTGAAAGTGACGTTCTTAGACTTGTTATTGGTGTTGACCATCATTGCGCCGTAGGGGTTCCCATCATATTGGTACCAGTCAGAGCCTGTTGTGCTGTTGAATTCACCTTGCTCATTATATATAGGAGCAAGAGGAGATGTTCCGAATGCACCACGCAGAGTGTTGTTGTACTGGTTTCCTACACCTATACCGGTGCTCTTAACATAAACGAAAGAAACCTGTTCACCTGCGGTTACGATACCATTGAAGAATTTATGGTCGGAATTGATACGGAAATTATAACGTGAATAATCTGAAACCTTGCTGCCGCCTGCAATACCTTCCTGATTAAGATAGCCGAGGCTCATTGCGTAGGTTGAAGTCTGGTTTCCGCCGGTGAGACCGATTGTGTGGCTCTGCATGATTGCCGGAGTCTTGAACATGGCCTTCACCCAATCAGTGTCGTATATTCCAATTGGAGATCCCTCAGCATTATGTTTGTAAATGCTCGACATTGATGACCAGTCGTATGCGGAAAGACCGGAATTGATTTGTTGCTCATCCTGAATCATCATATATTCTTGAGAATTGAGCATCTTTGTATATCTTGGCACAGTTTGCCAGCCGAAATAGCCATCGTAGCTCACTTTGGCGCGACCTTCCCTTCCTTGCTTTGTAGTGATAAGAACAACACCGTTAGCAGCCTGCGCACCATAGATTGCAGCTGATGCAGCATCCTTAAGCACGTCAATGCTTTCGATGTCGTTTGGATTCAATGTGCTGATATCACCTCCAATACCGTCGATAAGGTAGAGAGGAGATGCATTACCGATTGTACCCAGACCACGGATCTGGACTTTCATGTCGGAACCGGGCTGACCGGAAGTGCTGGTGATAGACACACCGGCCATTTGTCCCTGTAAGGCCTGGAGCGGTGAAGTGGTGTTCAATCTTGCGATTTCATCACCTTTAACCTGAGAAGTTGCACCGGTGACAAGTTTCTTTTTCTGTGTGCCGTAACCTACCACAACAACTTCATCAAGAACCGCGTCGTTTTCAAGAAGAGCAACGTCGATTCTTGAATTGTCAATTTTGATTTCACGTGAGTTATAACCCACATAGGAGAAAACGAGGGTCTGACCCATCTGAGCCTTGATGGAATAATTACCATCGACGTCGGATGATGTGCCGGTTGTAGTACCTTTCAATTGGATCGTAACTCCGATAAGGGGTTCTCCATCTTCCGCAGATGTCACAGTACCCGTGACATTTACAGACTGTGCCGAAGCCGATGCCAATCCTACAGATATCAATAGGAAAAGCAACCAGCCACGGAGCTGATGCAACAGAGTGCATCTTACCGTACTGAGTTTTTTCATTATGTTATTTATTTGGTTAGTTAGATATTTTTAATAGTGGAATAGTCAAAGATTCACACCCTCGGCTATTCTAATCGGCAAATATATAAAATATCTCCTAAAAATTACAAAAATTTGTGTTAAAATGTAATTGAAGACCATGATTACACTCTTCCTTCTTTTATATTGAATTGACATTCAATAATTATTACATTGTGGTTACAATGTTTCTTAAACCACAGTTATTGCAAATACAATTTCCCTTACCGAATTATATGAGGATATCAAAGGTGATTACATATTACCCGACGACTCCAAATCGTTTAAAGAAAAACTTTAAAAGATTTTCTTTGGATACTCATACTTACATAAGTACACGTTTGTATATTTTGACTATTAGACTTATGGTATTAGTTATTTGTAAGAGCCAGAAATTAATGGTTCATAGTGCAAGATTAGAAAATTTCAGAAAGTATTTGTAAATTGCTATGGTGTTTAGAAGCCATCACCTGTCATGAGGAAGCGGTATTATTACTCATACTAACAAAAATTATGCTAAATTTTAAAATGATAAAGGGAGACGAAAAGATACAAAAAAACACGAAATTACACCTTTTTGTGCGTAATTTCGTGCGTTGTTTTTATAACTGTTTGGTTTTCAGTAGTCTTGGTGGAGCATACGAGACTCGAACTCGTCACCTCTTGACTGCCAGTCAAACGCTCTAGCCAGATGAGCTAATGCCCCATTAGTTTTGGCAAATTTAATCCAAATTTTGCTATTTCCAAAATCTAATATTAACTATTGCCTTTTTTATTTGTAAATTTGAAGTGTAATTTCAATATAGAGCAAATATAATCCTTTAATATGAAAAAATTTATAATGAACAGTTTAGCATTGATGTGCATTATGACGGTGACGGAAGGATGCAAACAAGAAAGCGGTAATCCTCTCGTGAAACCATCTACGGCCCCCTACGAAGCAATACCGTTTGATAAAATCACGGTGGCAGATATGGAGGACGCCGTTATGGAAGGTATCAGACTTCAAAATGAAGAGATCGCGGTAATTACTGACAATCAGGAAGAGCCAACTTTTGAGAACACAGTGGCGGCTCTTGATAGAAGTGGAGAGGTGCTCAACAGAGCAGTTCTTACTTTAAGCAATCTGGAATCTGCCTTGGGCGACACGGCTATAATGAATGTTATGGCGAAAGTGACTCCTCATTTGTCTTTACATTCCACAGATATCCTTCTCAATCATAAACTTTGGGAAAGAATAAAGAGTGTGCATGACACTAAAGGAGAAAGAAAGGATCTTTCACCGGAAGCTCTAAGACTGATAGATGAAACTTACAGGAACTTTGCCGAAAGCGGAGCAAATCTGGAAGGTGAAAAAAGAGAAAAATATCGTCAAATTAACCAGAAACTTTCTGACTTAACAGTAAAATTCGGTCAGAATGTCACAAATGAAATGTCAAGTCCCAATAGAAGGCTTTGGGTGACAGAGGCAGAAACAGCGGGAATACCACAAGATATCAAGGCAGCGGCAAGAAGCGAGGCTAAGACGGTGCTTGAATCAGAGGGTAAGACAGATGATGAATCACTATATCTTTTCACTGTGTTCAGTCCATCTTATACTCCCTTCATGAAATATGCCGACAATCGTGAAAAGAGGGAAGAGCTTTATAAAATTTATAATTCACGTAATAACGGAGGTGAATTCGACAACACCCAGGTGTTAAAAGACATAGCAAATACTCGTTTGGAACTTGCACAATTGATGGATAAACAGAATTTTGCCGAATATCAATTGCAGGGAACCATGGCAGGAGAACCTTCACATGTCATGAATTTGCTCGAAGAATTGAGAGTGAATTATACCGAGCCCATGAAGGCTGAACTGAAAGAGATAGAAGAATACGCTCAAAAAACTCAGGGAAAAAACTTCAAATTGATGCCATGGGACTATAGTTACTGGGCCAACAAATTGAAGAACGATCGTTATGCCTTCAACGATGAAGACATGAAACCCTATTTTGAACTAAACAATACAATCCAGGGTGTTTTAGGGCTTGCAACTCGTCTTTACGGTTATACTTTCAAGGAGAACAAGGATGTGCCGGTTTATCATCCCGACGTAAAAGTTTTTGAGGTTTACGATGCCGACGGTTCTCTGCTTGGACTACTTTACGCCGACTTTTATTACAGAGCCGGAAAAGCTCCCGGTGCATGGATGACCGAATTCCGTACGGAGACTAAAGATGACCAAGGAAACAGAAAAATTCCTTTGATATCCATTGTCACCAATTTCTCTAAGCCTGTAGGTAACGAACCGGTACTGCTTACCCCCTATGAAGTTGAGACATTCCTTCATGAATTTGGTCACGCTTTACACGGACTTTCATCACAGGCCACTTATGCTTCATTGAGCGGAACTAATGTATATCATGACTTTGTAGAACTTTTCTCCCAATTCAATGAAAATTTCCTTACAGAAAAAGAATTCCTCGATGGTTTCGCTCGTCATTATAAGACTGGAGAAAAGATGCCGGAAGAGCTGATAGAGAAATTTGTAAGCTCAAACCAATTCGGAGCAGCCTACGCCTGTATGCGTCAATTAGGATTCGGATATCTTGATATGGCCTATCACACCGTCAATGAACCAATACAAGATAACGTGAGTGTAGAGGTGTTTGAAGAAAACGCACAAAACCCAGTTAGAATATTTGAGGTGGTGGATGGCACCGTTACTTCACCTTCTTTCGGACATATTTTCTCAGGCGGATATGCAGCAGGTTATTATGGCTACAAATGGGCAGAGGTGCTCGATGCCGATGCTTTCGCTGCTTTCCAGGAAGAAGGTGTGTTTAATCCGGCTCCGGCAAAACGCTTCAAGAAGATGCTTCAGAGTGGTGGCACAGTGGATCCTACCGAATTATATCGTGAATTCCGAGGCAAAGACGCCACTGTAGATGCCTTGCTTCACCGTGACGGAATTAAATAGGAACAAAGGAAGTTACTTATAATTCAAAAACGAGAGAATGAATCAGGGGAAGGGCCTCAGAGCTCTTCTCTTGATTTATTATATATATTAATGTGGTATCCGAATTGCCACCAGAATGAGCTTCCACATTTATACCTTGACGACGAAGAGAATGTCCGATCCTGGCCGCGAGTCTGCTCTTATTTCTCATATCTTTCCCTACAAGTGCCACGGCTGCCAGATTTTCTTTAAGTAGTGGTGGAGTGATTTTACCTGAAGAGAGTTCCGGAGCAAATTCCTTTCCCAACATTTCCATAGATTTCCTTGCATCAGAGGCAGTAACTGCAAAACTCAACTCTGAGTATGGATCCGGATTAGCCACGGGAATAATTCTGACAGCCTCCTTGGAAAGCACATTCATTGCTCTCTTCAAGGGCTCTTGGATTTCATTATATGATTTAAGAGTTATGGTAATCAACGCTACATCCTTTAAAGCCGTCACTCCTTTAACTTCAAGATCATTTAATTGTGGATGATCAGTGATTAGAGTTCCGGGTGCTTCAGGGTTGAATGTATTCAATATCTTGATAGGGATGTTGCTATGGAAAACAGGATAAATTGTGGGAGGATATATCACTTTAGCTCCAAATGTGCATAACTCCATACTTTCTGTAAAAGTGAGATGGTCGATTATTAAGGCTTCATCCACTATCCTGGGATCGGCTGTCATAAAACCATCCACATCGGTCCATATTTCCAAAATTTCCGCTCCCAAAGCGGCAGCGATCAATGCTCCGGTGTAATCACTTCCTCCTCTTCCCAGATTAGTAATTTCTCCGCTTACCGTATCAGTGGAGATAAAACCCGGAACAATTGCCTTTTCGTTTTCACCTAAATTTCCTAAGGTATCTTTGATAAGTTTATCTGTAAGTTTTCTGTCTGCTATGTTTTTGCCATACCATTTCTCAGTTTTGATGAATTCGGGAGAATAATATCTTTTCCCATTTTCTACCATGGCAGCTACAATGACGGAGGACATTCTTTCTCCGAAACTTACAATAACATCCAATACCTTCTCGGGGAGAGATTTTAATAGAAAAATGCCTTCATAGTTTCTTTTAAGTTCCTGTAGAAGAGCTTCAATGGTTTTATTAACTTCTGTTTGTGCAGCCTCAGGAACCACATTTTTGATTATATCAAAGTGTCTTTTAGAAATGGCCTCCATTTCATTTTGCCATTCTGAGTCACCTCCTGACGCCATTTTTGCTGTTGATATTAATTTATCTGTAAGACCTCCCAGGGCTGATACAACTATGACTGCCTTCCCCGGGATGCTTTCAACAATTTTTTTGACATTATTGAGACTCGCTACAGAGCCTACCGATGTGCCTCCGAATTTTAAAACTTTCATGCTAAGAAACTATTCCATATATAAAACTGATAAGTTTTAAATTTGTTATAAACATATAAAAGAAAGATACAATGGACTTAAAAGATATATTATTCACAGGTTTGCCCACTGCTACTCCTCATATGGGATCCTTGTTGATTTCAGAGCCGTTGATGGATGACAAATATTTCTCTCGATCCGCCATATTAGTTTTAGATGAGCCGGAAGAGGGGGGACATTTCGGGCTTATTTTAAATAAACCCACTGAAATGACGCTAAACGACCTCATGCCCGATTGGGAAGAAGGAAAGAAAGTGCCCATTTTTTGCGGTGGTCCTGTTGATTTGCAAAGAATGTTTCTTCTTCATACTTTGGGAGATGAATTGGGGTCGTCTGCGGAAGTTCTCCCCGGTATCTATGTTGGTGCAGATCTTGACAAAATCATTGACTATATTGACAATGGAGGTGAAGTTGACGGAAAACTCCGATTCTTCCTCGGTTATTGTGGATGGTCGCCTGGACAGTTGGCCGGTGAAATCAATGGTAAAACTTGGGCAGTCAATGCCTTACCTCAATCACCCAATCTTCTTAAGGGTTGCGGTATAGACTATTGGAACCGTGAAGTGAAAGATCTTGGAGAAGAGTATAGAGGCTGGCTTGTGGTCCCTCTTGATCCTTCACTCAATTAAAGCTCAAAGTTGAATACAATAGTAACAACTTTAATCTCTATATTACTTTTTAAGTTTTTTGGTGAATATTTTCATTGAGACGAATTTTCCGTCGGGTGTGCTGAGCCAGTCCTGCAAGTTTCCCTGAAGCTCAAATCCTCGATTTTTGAATAGATTCTCGGCTGCTAAGTGAGATTCCTCAACCTTTGCTCCCAACTGATGCAGATGAAGGGTGTTATGGGCATAATCTTCTATCAATTGGATAGTTTCATCAGCATATCCTTTACCACGATATTCCTTGCAAATATAAATTCCTATAAAAGCTCTTTGATGGCGTTGCGAAACGTCATAAAGATCAATAATTCCCACAGGATTGCTGTTTCCTTCTTCGGTAATTATCAAGCGTAATTGGCCGGCTGTGAAAGGATCGGCATCATATGTGAGAGCATAATCTCTTAAAATCTTTCTTGACAGAGGAGCGATAGTGTCACTATATCTCCATGCCTGGGCATCGTTTTCCACTTCATACATGAAGTCGGCGTCAGAGGGTTCGAGCGCGCGCAAGTGAAGTCGTTTTGAATGAAGCATCTTCTATTTTGTTGATATTATTGTTACTATTAACTGAAAGGTATACGGTTTTGGATTGATTTACCCAATGTGAGTTCATCAGTGTATTCAAGTTCATTTCCCACGCTTAGACCCCTGGCAAGCATTGTGACTTTAACCGGCAATTCGTTTAATTTCCTGAAAATATAGAAATTGGTGGTGTCACCTTCCAATGTTGGACTCAGTGCTAAAATCACTTCCTGAATATTTTCCTTTGAAACTCTTTCCACCAAACTTTCGATTTCTATATCCGAAGGGCCGATGCCGTCAAGAGGTGAAATCAATCCTCCTAAAACGTGGTATAAACCGTGGTGTTGATGAGTAGCTTCGATAGTTATCACATCTTTTACATTCTCTACAACACATACAGTTTTCTGATCTCTTCTCGAATCGCTGCAAATAGGGCAAGTTTCCTCTTCTGATATATTATGGCAACGAGCACAATAAGAAATTTTCTCTCTCATTTCAATCAAAGATTCCCCCAAGGCTTTAGCCTCTTCAGGATCTTTGCGGAGAAGGTGTAGAGCCAACCTTAGCGCCGTTTTCCTTCCTATGCCCGGCAGTTTTGAAAGTTCGCCAACTGCTTTTTCCAACAATTGAGAATCGATTCTCGTTTCCATAGTGCAAAAATAATGATTTAGTTTTAAATTTGTAGCTGAAAAGTTAGGGATAAGAAGGTGGGATAAGCGGAGATATATTAAATATAGAAAGATAAGATGATTGAATATTTAAAGGGAGAGGTTACTGAATTGGCGCCTACTTATTGTGTGATAGAATGCGGTGGAGTGGGATACGGACTAAACATAACGCTATTGGATTATGATGCCTTGAATTCCACATCCAAAGGAGATCTGATTAAAATGTATATCCATGAATCCATTAGAGAGGATGCACACGATCTTTATGGATTTAAAGAGAAAGGCGCCAGAGAAGCTTTCAGATTATTGATAGGTGTTAGCGGCGTGGGTCCTAACACGGCTAGATTGATATTGTCGTCGTTGACTGTTGATCAACTTGAAAATGCCATTTCAAGTGGTAACGAAATCCCCTTAAAATCAGTGAAAGGAATTGGAGGTAAGACAGCCCAAAGAATAATAGTGGACCTAAAAGATAAAATAAAGGGCACCGGCACATCGTTAAATTTAAGTGTGCCGGTGTCGGGAGCAAACTTTGATGATGCAGCCGCCGCTTTAGTGATGTTAGGTTTCACTATCCAGCAGAGTCAGAAAGCGTTAAGTAAAGTTTTTAGTAAAGAACCGACATTGAGCACAGAGCAAGCCATAAAGCTTGCATTGAAGATGCTCTGAAATGCCTGTCGGAAAGTACGGGAAAACATATCTGCTCAAATTTTTAATGACGGTTGCGGCCCTTGCTGCCACCGGTGTCTTTGTGTTCGGACAGTACATGAAAAGTGAACTGCAGCCTCCGGCTCCTCCAGTGCCCGAGTATTTGGACGAGACCCAGATTCCCGACAGTACTTTCCTGCCTTCTCCGGTTCAAACCACTATTCCGTGGGAATATTCCGATTATATGAGTCGTGAATATGCAGCCGATCTCGCTACTCCTGAAAATATCACGCTTGCGCCCATTTACGATCCCGAAACCGGCATGTATTGGGTACACAGTAGAGTGGGAGAAAGAGATATTGTCACCCCTTTTATGATGACAAACGATGAATACAACCGGTTGATAACTCGTCAGGAAATGTTTGACTATTTCCAAAGCAGGAACTCGGAGATATTCACAAAACCTGACAAAGAAGCCTTTAACATACTTGACATGAACTTCGCTCTTGGTCCGTTGGAAAAGATTTTCGGACCCGGAGGCGTTCGTCTTACTACACAAGGTTCCATTCAACTCTCAATGGGTATCAAAAGTAATAAGACCGACAATCCATCCTTATCTCTCAAATCGAGAAGAAAAACATATTTCAGTTTCGATCAAAAAATCCAGGCAACTATCGGAGCATCAGTAGGCGACAAGATGACATTCGATATGACCTACAATACAGACGCAACTTTCGATTTTGATTCTAAAAACCTTAAATTGAATTATGAGGGTAAAGAGGATGAAATAATTAAAAGTATTGAAGCGGGTAATGTAAGTATGACCACAGGTTCAAGTCTTATTCGTGGAGGTACTTCACTTTTCGGTATGAAGGCTAAGCTTCAGTTCGGTAAACTTACATTGACAGGTCTAATCAGTCAACAAAACAGTGAATCTCAAACTGTAAATACCACCGGAGGTGTCCAAACCACAAAATATTCATTGAATGCCGCTGATTATGATGAAAACCGCCATTTCTTCCTCGCTCAATATTTCTACGATAATTACGATAGTTTCGCTTCACGTCTGCCGCACGTTTCTTCAGGTATAAACATCACAAGAATAGAGGTTTGGGTAACCAACAAGAGTGGTTATTATGATGAGTCAAGAAACTTTGTAGGATTTATGGACTTGGGAGAAAACCGGACACTTGCCAATGATTATTGGACCCCTAATTATTCCTACAACATTCCGTCGAATAAAAGCAATAATCTGTTAGACGTAATGAAATCCGAATATGCGGAAGCAAGAAATATTAGCAGTGTCACTCAAGCCATGGCTCCCCTTCAGGCATATGGCATAACCGGTGGTAAGGACTATGAAAAAGTCGAAAGTGCTCGACTTCTAAAATCTTCTGAATATACTTTAAACAGTACCCTCGGTTATATTTCATTGAAATCCGCTATTGGTAATGATGAAGTTATAGCTGTGGCATATGAATATACCTACAATGGAAATGTATATCAAGTAGGAGAGTTTTCAAGCGATGTCACCAACACCTCCGAGTGTCTGTATCTAAAGATGTTGAAGGGAACAACAGTCTCTCCAAAATTGCCGGCATGGAAGTTGATGATGAAAAATGTCTATTCTCTTGGTGCGTATCAACTTCAACAAAAGAATTTCAAACTTAATATTAAATATCTTAGCGACACTACCGGATTGGAAATCAATTATCTGCCGGTTGGAGATATAGCCAATCAGCCATTGCTTCAGGTTATGAACCTCGACCGTATAGATTCTAACCAGGAATCGAATCCGGATGGCTTCTTCGACTATGTTGAAGGTTACACAGTACAGTCAAACAATGGCCGGATTATTTTTCCCGTAGTTGAGCCTTTCGGTTCACACCTTGAAAGAAAAATCGGGAATCCGACGATAGCTCAGCAATATGTTTATAAAGAACTTTACGATTCCACATTAACGGTGGCAAAGCAATTTGCTGATAAAAACAAATTTTCTCTCTCAGGAGAATATCAGGCATCCAGTGGGGCCACAATCCGGCTGAATGCTATGAATGTGCCTCGAGGTTCAGTAGTTGTAACAGCCGGGGGTGTCACTTTAACCGAAAATAGCGACTATACCGTGGATTACAGTTTGGGTATTGTCACTATAACAAACCAAAGTATTATCGATTCGGGCACCAATGTTAGCGTGACATTGGAAAATCAGTCATTATATAGTATGCAAAGGAAGACCTTGATGGGTCTTGATGCCCAATATCGGTTTAATAAAGACCTCACAATAGGTGGAACCATAATGAATTTCTCGGAAAAGGCATTAACTGAGAAGGTAGGAATTGGTGAAGAGTTGGTCAATAATACTATGTTCGGTGTCAACCTTAGTTACAACAAAGAATTCATGTGGCTCACAAATCTTTTGAACAAGGTGCCAACCATTAACGCCACAGCTCCTTCCGCCTTCAGAGTGAATGCCGAGTTTGCCCAGCTGTTGCCTCATAAACAGAAATCGGGAACCACCAAAGGCTCTTCTTATATCGATGACTTTGAAGGGACTCAGACCGGTATTGATTTGAGAAACCCTTATTCCTGGACTTTGGCATCGACACCTTATGATCCGGGACCTAACTCATTATTTCCTGAAGCGGGACTTTCAAATAATGTGGATTATGGTAAGAACCGTGCATTGCTGGCGTGGAACTATATTGACAGATTCTGGACACAAAAAAATTCCAACCTGGTACCAGGTTATATAAGAAATGATCTTCATCAATTATCCAATCCCTATGTGAGAGAAGTAAGAGTTGATGAAATATATCCCGGAAGAGAAGTTCTTTATGGTGAATCCAACTATGTGCAGACATTAAATCTTTCCATATATCCAACTGAAAGAGGCCCTTATAATCTTGATGCCGAAAATATAGATGAAGAGGGAAATCTTATAAATCCACAGAAAAGGTGGGGCGGCATCATGAGAAAAATGGATAACCCTAACTTCGAGCAAAATAATGTGGAATATCTTCAGTTCTGGTTGCTTGATCCATTCCTGGATCCGGAAAATCCAAACGAAGAGGGAGGAGATCTTTATTTCAATTTCGGCGAAATAAGTGAAGATATTCTCAAGGATGGAAAGAAGAGTTATGAAAATGGTATTCCCATTGATGGAAACTACAGTTTCATTGAAGAGACCAATTGGGGGCGGGTTTCAACACAAACTTCCCTTACTTATGCTTTTGAAAATTCCGAAAATGCGAGAGTATTACAAGACGTAGGTCTGGATGGGCTTCCCAACGAGGATGAATTCTCTTTCGGATCTTATAAAGATTATCTTGAAAGACTTCAGGAACGCCTTCCTGCTTCCACAATACAAAATATGGAAGAGGATCCATTTTCTCCTATGAACGACCCTGCAGGAGACAATTATCATTTCTATAGAAGTGATTATTACGATAATATTAAGGCCGGAATTCTTGACCGTTACAAACGATATAATGGTGTGGAAATGAATTCACTCTCTCCGGATGAAAGCACCAATCCATATTATCAGTCATCAAGAAGCGTTCCTGATGTAGAAGATATAAACCAGGATAACACTCTTAATGAATACGAAAGATATTTCGAATATAAGGTGTCATTACGACCGGAAGATTTAGTGGTAGGGAAAAATTATGTGACCGACAGACGGGAAAAAGTAGTGACGACACGTGAAGGAACGGCTACCACAGTTTGGTATCAGTTCAAAATTCCATTGAACCAACCCGACAAGGTGGTGGGCAGCATAAGTGATTTTTCCACAATCCGTTTTGCAAGAATATTCCTCACAGGATTTAAGGAAGTGACCCACCTTAGGTTTGCAACCCTTGAACTTGTAAGAGGAGAATGGAGAAGCTACGATTATAATCTTTCAAGAGGTAATGAAAGCCCGGCAGAAGGATTATTCGATATGTCTATTGTAAATATAGAGGAAAATGCCGGTAGAGATCCCATCAACTATGTGTTGCCGCCGGATGTTACCCGTCAGCAGGATCCCGGTTCAACACAAGCTACACAATTGAACGAGCAATCCTTGCAAATAAAGGTTACAGGATTACAACCGCATGATTCCAGAGGAGCTTACAAAAACACTCTACAGGATCTACGTTTATATAAGAGACTGCAAATGTGGGTACACGCTGAAGCCTTGGTAAATGACGCAACTAATCTTCAAAATGGAGATCTGGCTTTATTTATCAGACTTGGTTCAGATGTTAAGAATAATTATTATGAGTATGAAATACCCCTCGAAATAACTCCTCCGGGTTATTATAATAACTATAATTATGCCGATCGTCAGAAAGTTTGGCCTATTTCCAATTTCTTGGATGTTCCTTTTGAGGCGTTCACTAATGTTAAAGTTTCCCGCAACCATGCAATGAGTGAACATACAGAGAATGTAGGCTATCTCATTCTCTATTCAGAACCCGATCCGAATAACGAAAAGAACACAGTAAGTGTTATGGGTAATCCTAACCTTGGTGATGTCAGAACAATGGTGATCGGTATCAGAAACAAGACCAATATGGTCAAAGAGGGTATCGTTTGGGTTAATGAGTTAAGGGTAACTGATTTTAACGAATATGGCGGATGGGCGGCTAATATTAATGCTAATCTTAATGTCAGCGATATAGGTATGGTGAATTTCACCATGCACAAGGAAACTTCCGGTTTCGGAGGTGTCGACCAGGGGTTATCGACAAGACGTATGGACGATTACGAGCAATATAGTGTGGCTGTGCAGGGAGATGTGGGCAAACTCTTACCTGAGAAAGCAAAACTATCAGCTCCTATATATTATTCAAAGAGTAATGAGAAAACGACACCCAGATATAATCCCTTGGATCAGGATATTTTATTGAAAGATGCATTGGATGCGGCCACAACTAAACACGAAAAAGATTCAATAAAAGGTTATGCATTGACAACGGCGAGTGTGGAGAGTTTCTCAATTTCTTCATTCAGGTTCAATGTGCAAAGTAAGAATCCTATGCCGTGGGATCCAGCCAACTTCCAACTTTCATTTTCTTTTAATAAGCAGAAAAAACTGGATCCAACCACTGAATATGAGAATACTTATGATTATCGAGGAAGTTTCCAATATAGTTATAGTCCCTATATCAAACCATGGACTCCCTTCTCATTCATACAGGGTAAAAGCAAAGGTGCTAAGTATTTTAGGGAATGGGGTATAAACTGGATGTTTAATAATCTCACTTTCTATACTAACATGACTCGTTATTATTACGAGGAACAGACGAGAAGCGAGACTGATGTTTATTTCCAATTGCCTGTACAGGTTAGCAAAAACTTTTATTGGAACCGCCAATTGAATTTAACATGGAACCTTACACAGTCTCTTAACTTTACATTTGCCAGCAACACTGTTGCCAGAATAGAAGAAACTATTGGTGCTGTAAATAAGAAATTGTTCCCTGATAAATATCAAGAATGGAAAGATACGGTGATGTCTTCAATCCGGGGGCTCGGAACTCCATGGAATTACAACCAGACTTTTACCGGATCATATAAAGCTCCATTTAATAAGATTCCTTTCCTGGATTATCTCACGGGTAGTGTTACCTACGCTTCCACTTATCAATGGGACAAAGGTGCCACTGTGGAGGATCTTTATTTGGGTAACTCTATCCAAAACCAGACCACATGGAATGCGGATGCACGTCTTAACTTTGAAACCCTTTACAATAAGAGTAAATACCTTCAGGAAGTAAATAAACGATTCTCAAAGACACCCACGAGGAATGCCAATACAAGAGGGGGAAGAGGAGCTGCCGTCAGGGATAATAAGAAGAGAGTGGAAAGGGCGGTAACCTTATCACCAGATACATCCACACTATTCACTCATAATCTCAAAACAAAGGATATTAAAGTGAATGCCACACAAAACGGTAAGCCCATTAAGCTTGAAACCAAAGTTGTGGATGAAAACACTGTAGAGATCTTGAATAAAGGCACAGGGTCTATTAAACTCATTGTGAGGGAAGAGGAAAAACAGGAAAAGAAATCTGTTGCCAAAAATATTGCTGACCATGCCTTGCGATTCCTTATGATGCCGAGAAACCTATCTTTCCGCTGGAGAAGTTCACATTCTTTGATGTTACCGCAATTCTCTCCTAATGTTGGCGATATATTCGGTCAATCCACAAAATATGGCGATGGTCTTGCTCCCGGTTTGGATTTCGCCTTCGGTTTCTATGACGAATCTTTTGTAGAAAAAGCCTTGTCAAGGGATTGGTTGCTGACCGGATCAGATATGACTTCTCCCGCCATTTGGAATCAAGGTAAGGAATTTAATTTTGAATTGACTTTGGAACCCATCCGAGGTCTGAAGATTGTATTGACAAGCAATCTAACGGATAACAGAACGAAACAAGTTCAGTTCATGTATTCCAATATGCCGACAAGTTTTAGCGGTTCATATACAAGGACCCATGTAGCGATTGCAACAGCACTGAAGGGATCAAAAGCCGCCGACGGATATAATTCTGAAGCGTTCAATAAATTCCTCAGTTATATACCTGTGATAGCAAATAGAGTGGAGTCTCAGTATATGGGATTCAGATACCCAAGTTCCGGATTTATGCAAGATAATCCACTTGGGGGAACTCCATATAATCCTTCGCAAGGAGGGGTTATGACTACAAGTGCAGATGTACTTATTCCAGCTTTCTTGGCTGCATATAGCGGTACAAGTCCCGAGAAGGTCATATTGCAACATTTCCCGGGTCTTGGTTCAATGCGACCAAACTGGAGGGTGACTTACGATGGCTTTATATATATGGGAAACATGAGTAAGATTTTCAAAGCCTTCACAGTCAATCATGCCTACCAGTGCACATATTCTGTGGGAAATTATTCCAGTTTCCTTAATTGGATAGGGGTGACCGATGATTTAGGTTTCACTATGGATGAACTCACTCAGACTCCTGTGCCTTCATCTCCCTATAATATATCTTCTGTTGCAATTACTGAAAAGTTCGCTCCTTTAATCGGAGTAAACATGACTTTCACCAACGACATATCATTGAATGCTGAGTATAGGGATTCAAGAACTTTGAATTTGAATTCTTCAGCAGGACAAATCGTTGAAACCACAAGCAGGCAATTCACAATTGGAGCCGGATGGAAAATTGCCGAATTCAACAAGGTGATAAAAATAGGAAGCAAACAAGCAGGAATAAGCAATGACCTGTCAATGAATCTTGACTTTTCGTTTGCCAATAACCAAGCTTTGATTAGAAAAATCGAAACTGCCTATACCCAGGCAACAACCGGCACACAGACTATATCGATCAATTTCATGGCAAGTTATCAGTTTAGCCGACGGGTGACTCTGTCAGCTTTCTTCGACCATCAGATTAATAATCCACTTGTATCCAACAGTTCATATCCCACTTCCAACTCCAATTATGGCATAGCCGTCAATATATCGCTGGCCAGGTAAAATTAGTAATTGTTGAGGATGGAACGGTAAGTGTCGGTGTTACGATACCCGTCAAACCATTTGTTGAATTTTTGTGACAAAAGAGAATCGGTAGGATTGAAAACCCATACCTGAAATTGGGTGAAACTTACCGAAGTGTCATAATTCAGATTAGGATATGATTCAGCAATTTTTTTTGCTACTTTTTCATTCACAACAGCCAAAGGCAAGGTCCCGTTTGCTATTTTTAGTGTTAACAGTTCATCAGAATGTTCCGGCACTTCTTCTATTTTAATGTTTCCGCCTATCTCTTCAGCAAGATTCTTCATTCTCTGAAGAGCTGATGAGCCGGCTGTGACATAAACTGTTTTCCCATTTAAATCCAGGGATGAGCTCACAGGTTTTTCATTTGTGACAGAATCTACAAGTTGCACCAAAACGAGTCGGTCAAGGAAAACACTCTCGGATACATTAAAACGATTCTTAATATAATTGTCCAAAGGAAGTGAAGCTACGATATCAAAGGCTCCTGATTCCAACTTAGCCATCCCCTCGGCAGGATCTGCTATATTCCAGGTTTTTATAGGGGTACCTGTTTCTTCACTGAATTGTCTTGCCACTGAAAGATTTATTCCTGAAAGAGTATCTCCGTATATATAATAACCTCCGGGTACATATAAAAATGCTATATCCAAGGTATCACCACCGGAATAACCTTCCAAAGGTAATGATGAAATTCTACCACAATTCCTTGTGATTCCCATCACAAAAATAAAGATTGCGGCAATCATTGCATATGCTATGATCTGAAGATAGCGGGTGTTTTTTTGTGGCATCAGTTGGCAAAATCGATTGAAAGTCCCATTTCAAGCCTTCGCGGATTCATGGGATAATGTGGCATGAAAAAACTGTTTGATGAGAACCAACCCTGGTTCAAATGGCTGTATTGAACATAGAATCTGGTTTTGTAAAGTCGTGCGTTCACATATACGTTCATAATAGGATAATTGCCAACATACATCGGTTCGTCTCCTTGAACATGGAAACTCATTGTTGCCGGTTGATAATTCAAAGCTTTATAAGACGTATAGTAATCACAATCCACTCCGAATTGCACTTTCAAAACCTTGAATGCAATGAATTTCAAGAAAAGATTGCTATAGATTGTTAACTCCGGTAAAGGGAGAACATCACTGTTGGAGGTTTTTTGATAATAAATTGTATTGTTCCAATGAAGAATGCCTATCTTGAGTTCTTGATTCAAGCTTGCAGAAAACACCTGTACATTGCCGCCATATTGTTGGGGTAACGAATTGGAGTTGAAGTATACATAGTTTTGCAAGTTTTCCACTCCTACTGAAAGTTTGGTTTTGGTCCATGGAATATGCAAACTTCCTCCTATCATATATCTTCTTGTTTTTCCAAAATTATTGTTCCAAGCAAAGTGATTGGAAATGTATTGTTGAAGAAGATAGGGTTGAGCGGTATTTGAGAAATGACCCTCGGCAGAAATCTTCACAGAATCATTCTTTAATCTGAATTGCGTGGAGATATTGCCATTCAGGTCAATGTCACCGGCCACATCGCCCACTAATCCGAATTTAACATCGGCTGAATATCGGAGAATATTTCCCTTGTCTTTCTGTAGTCTGCCACCAACCCATAGAAAATTTTTAGTGGCGGTTTCAGGCACATATATCCCTTCAGGCAGCGGGGTGAGATAATCTATTTGTTCCGGATCTATGGGTTCATAAGAGGTGGTTTGATGGTATTTCTGGATTTGATAGGATGCATAGGCGGAGAGTCCGAATTTCACCCATTTTCTAAACCCTTCAATTAGTTCGAGACCAATTGAATTGGTCATCATGTTCATATAGGTGTCGTCGTTCGTGCCGCTGCTTGAGAGATAATGATTTTTCCAGAATTCATTTCCTTCAGCCACATTATAATTTGAAAAACCGTGCCGGTTATGTTGTAGATCAAATGAATAAACGATTTTAGCCAATGGCACGTATTCTTCTCTGGTAAGAGTGTCGTTCACGCTAACACTTTTCCAATAACCCATTTTATATGCATGGTTCATATAAAATTCATCGCCGGTCATCCTTGATTGTGCTGCATTGAGACGGGTAGGGATACTTTTTGAGTTTATTGAGGTTACACCTGCCTGCACTTGTGCCGGATCGGTTATATATAAATCATCTGTTATACCACCATTTTCCCTTAGCAAGGAATAGTAGTTATTATAAAATGCCTGGGCCTCATATCTGTCGCCTAAATAATAGAATGAGAGTCCCCAATTAAAATTCTTTACAGCTTGATTTTCATATGATCCCCTTGAATGTATATAGTTCACCTTCCCGGCTATACCTATCCTTCGATTCACATTCCCCATCAGATCTATTTTAAGATCGTCCTGATGAGTTTCCTTGCTCCCGGCAAATCCATATTGAAGTATTGTGGAGGGAACATAGACATTATAGAATTTCTGTTTGGAGAAAGAAGGTAACCATTTGTCCAAGGCGTCACGGAAGAAGAAAGTGTACCTTTGTGGTCTGTCAAAATAAATCATATTGATGCCTTCTGCACCAAGATTACCAGTCGTGACATATGCATCTGATTGCAATGCGGGAATAGAGTACCTTTGATAATTATATGTGGCAGTGTCAATCTTAGACTCTATATGATCAGCCAAAGGAAAAGTAAGGGTCCAGGCCGAGCCTTCCTTGATGGTGTCGGCCTTTGCCTTTCCCTGCATCTCGCCCGGATCGTTCTTAAAACTATTGGTGAGACGTGATGAATTCTGTTGTGCGATAACTTTAGGGCACAACAAAACAAGTCCTGTCATCAAGGACAAAATCAAAAACGCAATACGTTTCTTTTTTACCATTTTAATTAAAACGCACTGCAAATTTAATTATTTTCAACCAAACTGTGTATTATTCCGGTTTTGATTGGCAGCAAGTGCCGGAACAGGTGGGTTTGGCCGGTACTTGAGCACCCTCAGTGGCGCAGCAAGCCTCTTCTTGAATCACTTCCACCTGATAGCCTATTTTATGGAACGCATCCTCTATCTGTTGGGGGTTAGTTTTGTCAGCGTCATAT
The DNA here is from genome assembly GCA_022510425.1 of Muribaculaceae bacterium. Taxonomy (GTDB): domain Bacteria; phylum Bacteroidota; class Bacteroidia; order Bacteroidales; family Muribaculaceae; genus Lepagella. The sequence continues at coordinate 49,447 of JAFLTO010000002.1, read as the reverse complement.
TCGATTGTGACACGTTGGTCAGGTATATTTGTCTCAATGTCTTTAACACCTTTTACCCATCTGATATTTTTCTTGATCTTATTTTCACAATTCTGACATGACATCGGGGGATTTGTTGTCACTACAAGTTCTTGCATATCTTTTGCATATAACGAAAATGCAAATGCAAGACCCATGGCTGATAATACTATCTTTTTCATATTATGGTTATTGTTATTATATAGTTTATATTAATTTTGTTATTGTTGTCTTCACTAATTTTTATCCCTGACTGTTCATCCCTGAATTAGAGTTTTCCAAAATTAAAACGGATTCCGGCGTAAAACATTATACCGTCAATTGGACCCCACACCATTGTGGAGTCGAAATCCGGGCCCCAAGGATCAGCAGAACCTATTATCGGATGCTTCTGTCGATAATTAGTGATATTCTCCGCACCGGCATAAATAGAGAAATGACGGAACCATCTCGTGGCTTGAAAATTTAACATCGGGTAGGTGGGGAATCTTTCACTCCAAGACCATTCTCCATTACTCGTTAGATAAGGTGCCGGCATTCTTCCTCCTCCGTTAAGTTGTAATGTCACGTCAAACTGCCAGATATCCAATGGGGTGGAATATGACACAGTGAATAGTCCTTTATATTTGGATGTCAAAGGTTTTTCAAGAAGTTTACCTTCATAGGTGGTCTTAACATCATTAAGTCGCCAGGCTGCTGTGGCTGTCAATCCAAAAGAAGATTCATATGTGGCTTCAATCTGGAAAGTATGGGAGTAGGATTTGCCATCAAGATTTCCTATTGTTAATTGATGAGGAGTTTCATAATCCACAATCACTTGACGATTGAAATGTGTGTAATAATATTCCGTGCTGAAGCGCAACTGCTCTGAATTTATATAAAGCGTATAATCGATGTTAAACCCGTAATTCCATGAAGATTCCTGGTTCAAATTTTCCACCACCAAAGCCCGGCTTGAGGCAAGCAAATAATTATATTCAGCCCAAGCAAAGACCGTTCTATATCCTTTCCCCGCAGAGGCTCTCAATGTCAATGACTCGATAGGGGAGTAGCGTATATTGAATCTTGGGGTTACAAACCATTTGTAAAGAGAGCTCCAATCACCTCTCACTCCTGCCATGAGAGTGAATTTATCTATCGGTTTCCAAGTATATTGAGCATAAGCTCCGGCTGTGTTCTCTCTTTCAAGAATATATTGAGGCCCGTTTGTTTCGGTATGCAATGACAAATGTTGTCTGAGGAAATCATAATTATAGGATAGTCCTGCCGAGAAATTATTTTGCTCATTGAAATCTGTTTCCAACATCAATTGCGAAAAGGCATTCCATTCTTTCACGTCATATCCTTTCATACCATACATAGCGTCAAGATCATGCAGTGAACCATTGCTCATCCATGCGATATTGGTATTATGATCTTTATTTATAATAAAGGCATGCTTCATGTAGGCTTCATATCTTTGTGTCTTCATGGTTATGAGATAGGGATTTTCTAAATGCATGTTTTTATGATGATTTAGTTGCCCCGCTTCACTCTTTTCATTGATTGCACCTAAGCCAGAGTGCATTATGTATTTTTCAGTGAAAAGGTTCCACCTTGTTTGTAAATTGAATTGACGTATATCAGGCATATCGGTAAATCCGTCATCATTTCCGTCATGGTTGAGGAACCGGTCTTCATAATGACCCAAAATTTCTGCATTAAGTTTATCTGATAGATGCAGATTACCCACTGCATTAGCTTCAACTTTCAACTGAGAATCCAAATACCCGTTTAAAATCAAACCCTCTTCATCCTGTGGTTTTTGATATTCCACATCTATCTGTCCCGACATGGATTCAAAACCGTTTTTAACTGTGCTGCTCCCCTTGGATACACTTATACTTTTCATCCATGGTCCGGGAACGTATCTCAAGGCAAATGGACGTGCAGCACCTCTAAAATTTGGAAGATTCTCGGTGAGTAGTTGAACATAATTGCCTGATAAACCTAATAGCTTTATCTGTTTGGAGCCTGTTGCAGCGTCATTGTAACTTACATCCACCGACGGATTTGTAGTGAAACTTTCTCCAAGATTACAGCAGGCTGCTCTGAATAATTCTGTCTGATCTACCTTGAACCCGATTTCCGGGCCTGAAAGTTTGGAAATACCTTGTTTCTTTTTCACTATCTCGAAATCTTCAAGATAATTCCAGTCTATGGTGTCTGTTATTTCCTGTCCAAATATTGGTGAGCTAATCGATAAGCCAACCAATAAAAAAAGAAAAAAATATCCATTAAATCTCATTTTCATCTTGGCAAAATTAATGATTATCTTTAAGATAGATTTCTATTTTTGAGTAATTAACTGATTTTAGTATTTTTGCATAGATTATTTATGGAAAAAGAAATAGAAATAGACGGGCTAAAACTTCGGTACGAGGAATCCGGAGATCCCGAAGGTCACACAGTAATAATATTACATGGCTGGGGGTGTAATCACACCACAGTGAGGAGTATCGCAAATTCTATTTCAGATAAACTCAGAGTTATCAGCATTGATTTACCTGGACATGGTGATTCACAAGAACCCTCTGAAATATGGGGCTCAGATGATTTTGCTGATGCTATTTTGAAGTTAATAGACAACCTAAAAATCCATAAACCATCATTAATAGGACACTCTTTCGGTGGAAGAACAATTATAGCTATGGCTTCGAAATCCGATACCGATAGATTTAATAAGATTGTTCTCATTGATTCAGCCGGGCTTACTCCTAAGCGTTCTTTAAACTATTATTATAAAGTTTATTCTTATAAAGCATTTAAGAAATTGGCTCTTACAATTTTTGGAGAGGAAAACGGTAGGAAAATGATTGAGAAATCTTTAAAGAAAAGAGGCTCTGCCGACTATCAGGCTGCTTCTCCTAAAATGAGATCAATTATGAGTAAATGTGTAAATGAAGATTTACGCAAAAGGTTGCATGCTATTCATCAGCCCACTCTTTTGATATGGGGTGAAAATGATACTGCCACCCCTTTAACAGATGCCAAAATAATGGAAAAATATATTCCTGATGCCGGCTTGGTGTCTTTCCCTAATTGCGGACACTACAGTTTTCTTGACAATCCAATAGGTTTCAGAGCGGTGATTCGCGAATTCTTCAAAACGGAACTCTTCTCCAAACCCTAAAGAACTTTAAACTTTAAACTTCCCCCATGATTCCCTACCTCATTGTCATATACTCCATTTGTGGAATCTATATGGTGCTTAATTTCAAGCACGATATCCATATGCTTCAACAAAACAGTTATCGGATTCCGCGTTATTGGAGGTATCTTTCAAAAAATGATATCAGCAGCACTTGGAGATTAGTGGATGTTGCGATGATATTCATCGTCCTATCTCGACTTCTCGATTTCAGATTCTCTGTTTTTCTTGTGGCATTACTTTCAGTTTATAAGATTGGTTCTATTCTGAAGAAAAAACATAAGAAACCGTTGGTATTCACCAAAAGAGTATGGAGAATCTACACACTCTCTTCTTGTATTGGAGTAGGCCTCTTTTTATGGGCTTGTTTTATTTTGGGATTCAAACCGGAAGCATGGGGTTATTACTCCGGTCCTACATTGACTGTCTCTATTTTGCTCCTGATGACTATCTTTTCTTGGATTATTGTCTTAATTGCTGTTGTAATTCTAATTCCCGTAGAAAAATCAATCAATAAACGTTATTGGAATGATGCGGCTCGTATTCTTAAAGGAATGCCCCAATTGAAATTTATCGGAATCACGGGTTCTTATGGGAAAACAAGCACAAAACATTTCCTTGAAAGAATTCTCAGTGAAAAATTTGATGTTTTGATCACCCCCGGTTCTTATAATACCACCATGGGTGTGATCCGCACCATCAGAGAATTAATGAAACCTTACAATAATGTATTCATATGTGAGATGGGTGCAAAACAATTGGGAGATATAAAGGAAATCTGTGATCTGGTGCACCCTTCAATAGGAATTGTAACTGCTGTGGGTCCCATGCATCTTGAAACCTTCAAAAGCATTGAAAATGTGCAGGCCACAAAATTTGAACTCATTGATGCATTACCTTCTCATGGTTTGGCAGTTGTAAATGATGATTTCGAATATTGTCGCAATCGCAAAGTGACAAATGTGAATTGTGTGCGTTATTCCACTTCTTCTAAATTGATTGGGAAAGACGATTATTGGGCTGAAAATATCAAATATTCCCCTTCAGGCACCACCTTTATTGTTAAATCTAAAGATGGTTTCGAATTGGAGTTATCCACTCGTCTGCTTGGAGACTGCAACGTTTCAAATATTCTTGCCGCAATAATAGTGGCACGAACAATGGGATTGTCTGATGCTGAAATACAAAGGGGAGTGGCTGCTATAGAACCCGTGGAGCATCGATTAAGCATGAAACATACAGCAAATGGTGTCACTATATTAGATGATGCTTTCAATTCAAACCCTGATGGTTCCAGAATGGCAATGGAAGTACTCAAGCAATTCACAGGAGGTAAAAGAATTGTGGTTACTCCCGGTATGGTTGAACTTGGTCATCGCCAATTTGAATTGAATGAGAAATTCGGTGAATATATTGCTAAAAGTTGCGATATTGCTATAATTGTGGGTCATCACAACCGTGAGGCGATAACTAAAGGAATTGAAAAAGGTAAATTCGAAGGGAAACTGTATGAAGTAAACAGTTTCAATGATGCTCAAAAACTTGTGAATCCAATGCTTCAACCCGGAGATACTGTTCTTTATGAGAATGACCTCCCCGACTCTTTCAAATAATCCTGTAGTCATCTTAATCAATACGACCATGGTTGAAAGAAACAAAATCGGGCAAGTCGAAATATGTAAGTGCTCCGGTGATTACATTTGAATTCTATGAAGACGAGTTTTTATTTCTTTTTGTGGATAATCATATACCCCTTGCTGGGGTTGCTTCATAATCCATGGGTTTATCAGAATTCATTTATAGTTGCTCTGTTTATAGTTTGGGGATTGTCTTGGATTCTTAACAAGAATATGCCCGATACACTTAGATATGAAAGGGTTTCTGAACTTGTTTCAGTTCTTGAAGAAGTTTACACAGGAAATGTAAAGGCATTTATCCAAAGGCTTTCAAGGATGGTAACCATTGAGTTTATCACAGCTATTTACCTTGGAGTAGCATTCGTATTTGTTCTCTTCTCAATGGTTAAAGGAAGCGCTGACGATTGGATTGCTTTATTAATTTTCGGGTTCTTTGCTTTTGGAGCTATTTCCAGGGCTGTAAAGTTAAATCAGATATATTCAAGAATAAAATATAATCAGACTCCTGATGAATGTGCCGCAGTGGTGGAAGAGGCTTTCCGGGTGGATTATGCCGGTTATTATAATAACAGAATACACACTTCGGCGCAGGCAATGCTTCCACCACAGCCGAGGAATTTCAAAGTATTTCAAATATTTTCATTGATCATTGCAATTCTGTGTGCATTGTTTGGATTATATTATCTGATATTGTCAATAATAATGTTGGTAGAGAGTAATAGTGCGGAAACAATATCAGGAGGGATCATGTATTTTCTTTATGGGTCGTTGGCAGCTTATTTTGGAATTAAGGATACTGTTAACTGTATCAATTATTTCAAGCAAAATAAAAAATTATTCAAAAAATAATACCCTTCCAAAGTATTCGTCTTTTTGTGAATTCCAATAATTTCCAATTAATACATTATTTATTATTTTGTTAAAGATAATGTAAGCATCGCTAAAATGTTGATTAGTTTTGCTGTAGAAACATATATTTTCTAATCACCGGTTTTATGATTCTATCGCAAAATTTTAATCTTGAAGAATTCACATCTTCAGCCACTGCAAAGTTGAAGAACATTGACAACCGTCCAGATGTTCAGGTAATGGAATCCCTCAAACGTTTATGTGTCGAAATCCTGCAGCCAATCCGCAATAAATTCGGTTTGCCCATTACTATTTCAAGCGGTTATAGATGTGCAGCCCTTAATAACGCCATAGGTGGTTCTAAAAACTCTCAACATATTAAAGGGGAAGCTGCAGACATATTTTGTATAGATAATGCCAAATTATGGAATCTTATTTGCAAAATGATACTTAACGGCGAAATTACTGTAGGACAACTTATAGACGAAAAAAATCTCCGTTGGATACACATTTCTTTACCAAATTCCATGCACTGCAATCAAATACTACAAATCTGATTCGAAACTTAGAACATTCCGATGAATATTATTTCATTGGAGTTTTTTATTTTATTCTTTTCCATTAACTAATTTTTCCCATTTTTGCTTTTTATCTCATATATTGGTAATTTTGTAGACTTTTTACAGGTAGTTATGAAAACAATTGTTGGTGTTTTTTTCGGTGGGCGTTCCGTTGAACATGAAATTTCCGTGATTTCTGCCCTCCAGGCTATTAACGCTTTCGACTCTGATAAATATCAAGTGATTCCTGTCTATATTTCCAAACAAGGGAAATGGTTCACAGGCTCTGAATTACTTAATATTGCCAATTATAAGGATCTGAAAGCTTTGGAAAATAAAGTTGAAGAAGTTTATATGAAACCAATTTATGGTGATAATAAACTTTATCGCGCTAACTTAAAAAGTGGTTTGTTTTCTAAAAAAGATCCTGTAATAACAGATCTACATATCGCTTTTCCTGTGCTTCATGGATCGCATGGTGAAGATGGTATGTTCCAAGGAGTTTTGGAAACAATAGGAATACCTTTCGTTGGTTGCGACACATTATCTTCTGCCAATGGCATGGATAAAATCACAATGAAAATGATATTGAGGGAAAGCGGTATTCCGGTCGTGGATTATATTTGGTTCACAGATCGTGAATGGCTTTCTAATCGTGAAGGAGTGGGTAAAAAGATTGAAGACCAATTAGGGTATCCGGTAATTGTTAAACCTGCGAACTTAGGATCGAGTGTGGGCATCAGCAAGGCTTCCGATAGAAAATCCCTCGATTCTGCCATTGAAAACGCTATCCGTTTTTCTTCTCGTATCATAGTGGAACATATGGTGCAAGACATGAAAGAAATAAATTGCAGCGTGTTAGGTGATGCGGACCATAGAGATACTTCAGTGTGTGAGGAGCCTATAAAACAAAAAGACTTCCTTACATACAACGAAAAATACGGATCAGGAGCAAAATCAGGTATGCAAGCCTCTCAAAAGAAAATACCGGCAGAAATACCACCGGAAACTTCCGATAAGATTCAAAAACTTGCTTCTGAAACATTCCGTGTTCTTGCATGCAATGGAGTGTCAAGAATTGACTTCATGATCGATAAAGAGAATAATGACATATTTGTAAATGAAATAAATACAATCCCCGGTAGTCTGTCTTATTATCTTTGGGAGGAAACCGGAATAAGTTTCAAGGAACTTATCGATAAACTCATATCCTTGGCACTTAAAAGAAAAAGAGACACCGATCGCAAAACCTATTCTTATGATACTAATATTTTTGCCTTACAGGGTAACTTGAAGGGCGGCATAAAAAATGGTGGTGTCAAAAAATGAGACAAAGCTTCCTATGGATTATAATATTAGCTGGAGTGATTACAGTTTTATTAAGATTTATAATTTTCACGGAAGATTGTAATTTATTTATAATGTTACTGACATTTTTATCAAGTGGCTTAATCATTTTCTTTATCAAATTATGCTTTTTTAGAAATAACCATAGATGAAAAAATTCAAAGAATATAACAGTCAGCTCAACCTCTCTGACGTTAATAAAGAGGTTTTAAAAGAATGGGACGAAGCTTCCCTTTTCGAGAATTCTATGAAACATCGTGAAGGTGGTCCCACTTTTGTTTTCTTCGAGGGGCCTCCTTCTGCAAACGGTATGCCTGGCATCCACCATGTCATGGCTCGCACTATCAAGGATATCGTATGTCGATATAAAACCATGAAGGGTTTCCATGTCAAACGTAAAGCAGGTTGGGATACCCATGGATTACCTGTGGAATTAGGCGTAGAAAAAAATCTCGGAATCACTAAAGAGGATATCGGCAAGAAGATTTCTGTGGATGAATATAATGAGGCCTGCAAGAAAGAGGTAATGAAATATACGAAGGAGTGGACCGACCTTACTCATAAGATGGGATACTGGGTTGACCTGGATAATCCTTACATCACGTATGAAAGCAAATATATGGAGAGTGTCTGGTGGTTGCTTAAACAACTCTATGACAAAGGTTACCTCTACAAGGGTTATACTATTCAGCCTTATTCCCCTGCTGCCGGTACAGGTCTCAGTACGCACGAACTTAACCAACCCGGTTGCTACAGAGATGTAAAAGACACAACTGCAACGGCTCTCTTTGAAATCTTGGAGCCTGCTCAGGAATTACAGAAATGGGGTAACCCTTATTTTATGGCCTGGACCACAACTCCATGGACTCTTCCTTCAAATACGGCTCTTTGTGTTGGCCCTTCTTTTGATTATGTGGCTGTTCAAACCTACAATCCTTACACTTCAGAAAAAATAACGGTTGTACTTGCTGAAGTGCTTGTCCCCAATTACTTTAAGAAGGAGGGATCTGAACTGGCTTTAGAGGAATACAAACCCGGTGATAAGATAATCCCTTATAAAATAGTAGCAAAATGGAAGGGATCCGATTTGGTTGGTATGAAATATGCTCAACTGATGCCTTGGGTGAAACCTGTGGAGCCACTTAATGACAACACTGAAGATACATTCAAAAAATATGCGGCACAACATCCTGATAAAGTCTTTATTTGTGATGAAGATAAATTTGTGGAAGTGGCTGAACTTGCATTCAGAGTCATACCGGGCGATTATGTAACTACTGAGGATGGTACCGGTATTGTTCATATTGCTCCCACTTTTGGTGCTGACGATGCTAAAGTGGCCAAACTTGCCGGAATACCTCCTTTGTTTATGATTGATAAGGCCGGAGAAACCCGTCCGATGGTGGATCTTACGGGGAGATATTATCCTATAGCTGATTTAGCTCCCGAATTCGTTAAACATTGTGTCAATGTTTCTGAATATGAAAAGCATGCGGGTGATTATGTTAAGAATGCATACGATCCTAAATTTAATGAGAACGGAAAGTATGATGCCAAAGCGGCTGAGACGGCTGAAGATCTGAATGTGCAACTTTCTGTAGAATTGAAAATGGAGGGGAAAGCTTTCCGTATTGAAAAGCATGTGCATAATTATCCACATTGTTGGCGTACTGACAAACCAGTGCTCTATTATCCGTTAGATAGCTGGTTTATCCGTACCACAGCCTCTCGTGATAATCTCATAAATCTTAACGAGACAATCAAATGGAAACCGGCATCCACAGGTTCCGGTAGATTTGGCAAATGGCTCGAAAATCTACAGGACTGGAACCTTTCAAGAAGTCGTTATTGGGGTACTCCTTTACCTATATGGCGCACTGAAGATGGGAAGGAAGAGGTCTGCATAGGAAGTTACTCTCAATTATGTGAAGAAATAGATAAGGCTGTTGCTGCGGGGGTCATGAAGTCTAATCCATTGAAGGAAAAAGGTTTCGTTCCCGGTGATAACACTAAAGAGAATTATGAGAAAGCAGATCTTCATCGACCCTATGTTGATGAGATTGTGTTAGTTTCCAAGTCGGGGAAACCAATGAAACGGGAGACTGATCTGATCGATGTTTGGTTCGATTCAGGTGCCATGCCTTACGCTCAGATTCACTATCCATTCGAAAACAAAGAACTTCTCGATGCTAAGGAAGTTTATCCGGCTGATTTCATTGCTGAGGGAGTTGACCAGACTCGTGGTTGGTTCTTTACCCTTCATGCCATTGCCGGTATGGTGTTTGATTCAGTGGCTTTCAAAGCCGTGATTTCAAATGGCCTCGTGCTTGACAAAAACGGTAACAAGATGTCTAAAAGACTGGGTAATGCAATCGATCCCTTCGTAAATATAGAAAATTATGGTAGCGACCCCGTACGTTGGTATATGATCTCTAACTCCTCGCCCTGGGATAACCTTAAATATGACGAAAAGGGGGTTGAAGAAGTAGCAAGGAAACTTTTCTCTACTCTCTATAATACATATAAATTTTTCGCTCTTTATGCCAATGTAGATGGTTTCACAGGTGCAGAAAAAGATGTACCGTTCACCAAAAGACCGGAAATCGACAGATGGATTCTTTCATTGTTGAATAGTCTGGTGGCAGAGGTCACTGAAGCTCTGGATGATTATGAACCAACAAAGGCCGCAAGAGCTATTGAGGAATTTGTAAATGACAATCTTAGTAATTGGTATGTCCGTCTGAATAGAAAACGTTTCTGGGCCGGCGAAATGGACGACGACAAGCTTTCTGCTTATCAGACTCTTTATAAATGTTTAAAGACTGTGGCTCTATTAATGGCTCCTTTTGCTCCTTTCTACTCGGACAGAATGTATAAAGACTTGATTGCTCCGGCAAGCCAAGGCAATGGATATGCTTCAGTACACATTGCTGATTTCCCGGTAAGTGATCCTGAATTGATCGACCGTTCTCTTGAAGAAAGGATGGCTCTTGCGCAGAAGATTACTTCTAATGTATTGGCTTTACGTAGAAAAACTAATATCAAAGTGCGTCAACCTCTGCAGACGCTTCTCGTTTCTGTGATTAATAATGACCAAAAAGATGGCGTGAAGGCACTTGAAAATTTGATAAAGAGTGAACTTAACATTAAAGACCTTAAGATCGTAGGTAACGAAGACAGCGGTCTTGTAAAGAAAGTGAAAGCTGATTTCAAGAAACTTGGGCCTAAATATGGTAAGGTCATGAAGCAGCTTGGTGCAGCTATCAATACTATGTCGCAGACTGACATCGCATCTCTTGAGAAAAATGGTGAATTTAAATTTACGGATATTGAAGGACAGCCGGTTATTACTTTGGAGGATGTGGATGTGTTTGCCGAAGATATACCTGGATGGCTCGTTGCTAATGACGGAGATCTGACTGTGGCTCTCGATGTCACTGTCACTCCGGAATTGAGAAACGAAGGGATGGCACGTGAGTTGATCAATCGTATTCAAAATATTCGAAAATCAAGTGGTTTTGAAATCACCGATAAGATTAACGTTGAATTGTCGGATGTTCCTGAAATTCGTGATGCAGTTGATGCTTTCGGTGATTATATAGCCGGACAAGTTCTTGCAAAGAATATCAAGTTGGTTGATGCTTTAGAGTCCGACGCGCTTGATCTTGAAATCGAGGGTTTAGAGGCGAAAGCTAAGGTCGCGAAAAGTGAATAAAGCTAATCAAAGGTTATGGTGGGTCTTCGCTGTCTGTATTGCAGTGATACTGGCCGACCAGATTATGAAAATATGGGTAAAGACTTCCTTTTATATGGGGGAAGACTTACCCATAACTTCTTGGTGGCATCTTAAATTCATTGAAAACAATGGAATGGCTTTCGGACTCGAACTCTGGAATAAATTTGTTCTCACGTTCGGACGTATTATAGCAGTCGGTATTTTCATTTGGTTTGTTTTCAGAATAAGATTTGCTGAGAATCTTAGGATGGGATTTTTCATAGCTATAGCTTTGATCACAGCAGGTGCAGCCGGTAATATTTTCGACTGTATTTTCTATGGTGTCATTTTCAATAATCCGATGCCGCCTCAAATTGCCGAAATCTTTCCTCCACAAGGTTATGCCGGTTGGTTCGAGGGCCGAGTAGTCGATATGATGTATTTCCCTTTCTTCGATTTTTATTGGCCGGAATGGATACCGGGTGTGGGAGGTTCCTATTTTGAGTTCTTCCAATATATTTTCAATATTGCTGACGCTTCTATTTGTGTGGGCGTTTGTCTTTTGATTTTCTTTTATTCTGCCGATGCTTCAAAAGCGTTCAATTTATTAGGAAGAAAATCTCTAAAAGATTCTGACTCCAAGGATGAATATAAGTAGACTAAAATCTTTGAGACACTCTATTTGGTTCGCACTTATCGTTCTTAGTTTTTCTTGTAGCGACAGGCCTTCAAATGTGCTTAAGGAAAAAGATATGATCAACCTTATGGTTGATATGGAACTCACAGAAGCTTATATTAATTCTCAACCTTCTATATCTCCTAAAGTCAAGGAGGAAATGGGACAAAGGGTTTTGGTGCTGCATGGTGTATCCTCAGAAACACTCGACACAACTCTTGCCTGGTATGGAAGAAATATGGATGACTACTCGCAATTATTTGAAAAAATCGACAAGGAAATTATTAAAAGGAGAAAAAAATACACGGAATTGGAGGGGGAAAAGCTTAAAGTGGCTGATGATTTATGGATTTTTGGTGAACATTTCACTATTTCTCCATTAAGCGGCCATGATGCTTTTACTTTTTCTATTCCATATCCTGAAATTGAAAAAGGAGATGTAATTAAATTTTCTTTATTTCTGCCTAATTCTACTAACCTTAAAAACACTTTTGGAGTGGAATACAATGATGGTTTCGGGGAGGCTATGGTTTATAACTCTTCAAAAAATAAAGTAGAGATGGAACTGCACACAGATTCTTCAAAAGTTGTCTCAAGAATTTTCGGCTCCATTCACGTCAAAGATACTAAGGTTTTACCTCTTTACTTAGATAGTATAACGATGAAAGGGGAACCCATCGATACATTAAATTATCGATCAAAACGGAGGTCTCAAAAAACTTTCGGACCTTTTTGATTATTCACAAAATTAACTTATCTTTGCACTTGGAAAGATACCACACATTTATCTGTGTGGTGAATTAGGGAATAACTAAATAGAGATATAACTTTGTAAGTAGTGATTTGGTGAAATCTTATTGCCTGGGAAGGTAAGAAAATCAATCCGAATCACCGGCGGCCGAATGTTGAGAAACATTTTTCCGCTTTTTTTATTCTATCAATATTTAGCTTTAAGTCCATTAATCCGTTAATCTTACATATATTTTTATTAAATTTGTCTTTTAATCGCTAAGATATGAAAAAAATTATATTTGCTTTTTCCGTTATTTTCGCATTTTTATGTCCCGCAATGATGAGGGCTCAAGAATTCTTTGATACTTCGGAAGCATCTACTTTCTGTTCTTTCAGCGCACGATTAGGTTTCAACACTTCAAATAAAACTTTCCCTGACGGTTATTTCACTTTGTGGAACCACAATAGCTGGGGCACCGGTGTGAATGTGGGTGGATTGGTTAATCTAAATTTTAGAGAGTATCTTTCTCTTCAGCCCGGTCTTTTCATTGAATCCCGTAGCGGGGATTACGCTTATTTGACCAATTATTTGAACTATGCCACTAAAGAAGACACACATTACCAGATGGGTCATATCCGCGGATATTATGTCACTATCCCGGTTATGGCCATTGTAAAGTTTAACCTGGCTGAAAATATTAAGTGGTCAGTCGAATTGGGCCCTTATTTCCAATGGGCAGGAAGACAAACCGGCGATAATAATATAATAGTTTTATACCGCTTACCGCAAAACACAGGATATTCTCAATACACCGCAAAACATGAAACTTTGGATGCAGGAGCCAAGGTAGGCACAGGTCTCCAGTTTTTCCAACATTACTATATAGGAATGCATTATTTAGCCGGGTTCCGTCACACTTGGAAACAACCCGAAGGAGGAAAAAATAAAAGTTGGGTCTTCACGTTGGGATATGATTTTTAAGAACTTAATAGTCTCATAATCTTTTCCGCGTTTGAGGAAACACCGTCTTTAATATCGAGATATATTAACTTTGAATCGCGTCTATGCCAAGTCAATTGTTTTTTGGCATAGACGCGAGTGTTTTTCTGTATGCGTGAAACAGCTTCATCTTTTGTCAGTTTCCCGTCAAACCATGAAAACATCTCCTTTAGACCGACAGTGTTAAGTGAATTCAAATGACGCAGATGGTAAACGCGCCTGGCTTCCTCCTCCAGACCCGCTTCCATCATTTTTATAACTCTTTTGTTTATCCTCTCGAAAAGTAATTCTCTTTCTCCCGTAAGGCAAACTTTGACCACATCATATGGTAGTTTGGCATAGTCTGCTGACTGAGCTTGCTTTGTCAGAAGTTCTGAGTAGGGTCTGCCAGCGGTTTGTGAAATTTCCACTGCATGGAAAACTCTTTTTAAATTCTTTAAATCCACTCTTCGATAGTAGTCAATATCGGTTTCTCTTAGTCTTTCAACAAGCCAATCATCCCCTTTCTCTTGCCATTCTTTCATCAAAGATATTCTAATTTCTTCAGGCACAGTAGGCAATTCATCTATTCCGTTCAATAACGCATCCAAATATAACATCGATCCGCCGCATACTATTGCTGTGGCGTGATTTTTAAAAATATTCTCTAATATCTTGTGTGTGTCTTCCTGAAATTTGGCAGCTGAATAATAAGCATCCAGAGGTAGTATTTCTATTAAGTGATGCTCCACCTCCTCTCGTTCCTCTAAAGAAGGTACAGCCGTTACTATAGGTATGCCTTTGTAAATTTGGCGGCTATCTGCACTTATAATTTCTGTATTCAACTTATGGGCTAAAGAAACAGCAAGAGCCGACTTCCCGGAAGCTGTCGGCCCTGTAATAACTATAAGTGTCGGTTTGTTCACTTGCCGGCTATATCCTTGCAAATGTTTACAATCACATCTTTGGCTTTTTCCATCGATGAGATAGGTACATACTCATATCTTCCGTGGAAATTTTCACCGCCTGCAAAAATATTTGGACATGGTAAACCCTTGAAAGAGAGTTGTGCACCATCTGTTCCTCCGCGAATCGGTTGTACCTTGGGTTCTACACCGGCCTCACGCATTGCTCTTTCTGCCGTTTCAATCACATGCATCACCGGTTCGATCTTTTCCCTCATATTATAATATTGGTCTTTAATTTCAACCGAGGCACATCCGGGATACTCCGTGTTTGTTTTGTTCACCAGATGCTCTATCTCTCTTTTGCGACTTTCAAATCTTGCACGGTCATGATCTCGTATTATATAACTTAACACCGTCTCTTCAACTGTGCCTTGTATACCTACAAGATGATAGAATCCTTCATAACCTTCTGTATGCTCGGGAGTTTCCCATCTCGGTAACATTACAATAAATTGGGTGGCCACTCGCATAGAATTAATCATTTTATGTTTGGCTGATCCCGGGTGTACATTGCGTCCTTTGATGGTAACTTTAGCTGATGCAGCGTTGAAATTTTCGAATTCAAGTTCTCCCACAGCTCCTCCGTCCATAGTGTAAGCGAAATCTGCTCCAAAAAGTTTCACGTCAAATTTGTGGGCACCCATGCCTATTTCTTCATCCGGGTTAAAGGCAATTCTTATCTTTCCATGTTTTATTTCCGGATGAGCCATCAGATACTCCATAGCAGTTACTATCTCTGCTATTCCGGCCTTATCATCTGCCCCAAGAAGGGTAGTACCGTCGGTCACTATTAGATCTTCCCCGATGTAATTCAAAAGTTCCGGAAACTCTTCAGGATTCAATTCTATATTTTCTTTTTCATTTAGAACTATCACCTTACCGTCGTAATCTTTAACAATCCTTGGCCTCACATTTTTGCCGCTCATATCCGGCGAAGTATCCATGTGGGCGATGAAACCAACAGTAGGCAACACCTTATCGGTGTTGGAAGGTAATGTGGCCATGAGATATCCATAGTCATCAAGGCTTATTTCTTCCAATCCTAATTTCTCTAACTCTTCCTTCAGATATCTGGCAAAGACCATCTGACCCGGGGTTGAAGGAGTCATGTTGGTCTCTTCATCACTTTGGGTATCGTAGGATACATATTTCAGGAAGCGGTCGATTAATTTTGAATCCATGATATTATAGTTTATTCATTGTCAGCATAAAAACGAGTTCCTACAAAATTAATAAAAAATTATGTAATTTTGCCCGTATTTTTTTGGTTTATAGAAATGAATTTCAATAGAGCTAACCTTTTTACCAACTTAAAAGATTATCTTTTCATCATATTAGGTCTACTGCTTTATGGTTTCGGTTTCACGGCATTCATTCTGCCTCATGAAATCGTAATTGGTGGACTTTCCGGTGTAGGTACTCTTGTGTATTTTGCCACAAACGGAAAAATACCTGTTGCGGTAACACAATATGTCTGCAACCTAATTCTTTTGGCTTTTGCTTTTAAAATAGTTGGAAAGACCTTTGTGTTAAGAACCATATTTGGGGCTACAGTTATTTCGCTCTCTATCGGTATTTTCGAGGCTATTTTTATGCATTTAAGTCATCCTCTTATTCCTGATGTGTCTATGAGTGCTATATTGGGAGCAATTCTTTGTGGTATTGGTATCGGTCTTTGTTTTGTACATAACGGTTCCTCGGGGGGGACAGATATCGTTGCTGCCATGGTTTCTAAAGTTAGCAACGTCAGTATCGGGCGTACCATGATTTTTACTGATATGACCATAGTGTCTCTTTCGATTTTCTTACCATTCGATGGAGACCTGCAACAGAGAATTGAGGCTCGGGTGCCTTTGATTGTATATGGTTGGGTTATTACTTTTATTGTTGCATATATGACAGATATGGTGATAAATACCAACCGTCAGGCCACTCAGTTTATTATATTTTCCTCTAAATGGGAGGAAATAGCAACTCAAATAAATACTGAAGCGCACAGAGGTGTCACTGTTATTGATGGAGAGGGATGGTACACCAAACATCCGGTGAAAGTACTTATGGTTTGGTGCAGAAAAATTGAAAGCGTCACAATATTTCGTATCGTTAAAAGTATAGATGACAACGCCTTCATCACTCAAGCCAATGTAAATGGGGTGTATGGTAAAGGTTTCGACACTATGAGAGTGAAGATGAAAAAATAATAAAAAAGAACCCGCATATCATATACGGGTTCTCATTTTTAGCAATCTTTCAGTTTGATGCGTTATTGACATTGTAAACTTCCTGAAGCATGTCTTTTATGGAGTCAATGTTATGAAGATCAACATCTCCATGGGTCATCAGTAACATTGGAACTGCCTGTTGGCCTTTACCCCCGTAAGATGGCTGAGTATAATTTATTTCCTTTCGAACTTTGAACCCGTTCTTCTCATAAAATTCAATTCGTTTTAGAGCTTCAGGGGTGTCACCGGGTTCTGTCTCCAACAAAACATTCGGACTCACTTCTTTGAAGAGATGTTCCAACATCATTCTGCCAAGGTTCTTACCCCTTTGTTCCGGTGCCACAGCGAAATGTTCTATATAAGTATAACCCTCAAAGGTCCAATAAGAAAGAAATCCCAAATATAAGTCTCCGTCAACTGCTGAAAAAGCGTTGAATTTGCCTCCCTTCATTTTGATATAGTTGTCAAGATGCTTTTCATCCTCATATATTCTTTTTTGATCATGAGGGAAAGTGGAGTTATAAAGGCTTAGAAAATTGGGGTAATCCTCCATTTTCAATTTTTCAAATACTATTGCCATAATCTTTGTTTTTATAGTTATTATTTAATTCTACCTATATTAATAACACTTTGTCTTAATATCGGTTTAAATTATTTATATTTGCAGAAGAAAAAAAGTTTAAGATGGAAAATTTAAAACAGAATAAAATAGATAAAGACGAGAAGAAAAAAGTAGTTGTCAGTGGTATAAGAAGCACAGGTAATCTGCATCTGGGTAATTATTTCGGGGCCTTGAATAAATTCGTGAAGTTGCAGGATGATTACGATTGCCGGTATTTCATTGCCGACCTTCATGCTTTGACCACTAATCCCGATCCTTCTCAACTCCATGCAAGTGTTAAGGATATACTTGCTGAATATATAGCCGCAGGGCTCGATCCCGAAAAAAATATTATATATGTGCAGAGCGATGTTCCGGAAATTTCGGAAATGTATCTTCTCTTGAACATGCATGTGGGGATTGGTGAACTTATGCGCACTGCTTCCTTCAAGGAAAAAGCTCGCAAAGCTCTGGGAATTATTTCTGATAGTGATGAAATTGAAAAGGAAATTATTGGGAATCAAAGCAACCAGCGTGTCAATGCCGGTTTATTGACTTATCCAACCCTTATGGCAGTGGATATTCTTATACACCATGCCGACTATGTGCCAGTTGGGAAAGACCAGGAACAACATTTGGAACTTACAAGACGTTTCGCGCGCAGATTCAATTCCTTTTATAAAAAAGACTACTTTGGAGAACCCGTTAATTTTAATTTCGGTACAGCGGCTTTAAAGGTTCCGGGCCTTGATGGAAGCGGAAAAATGGGTAAGAGTGAAGGTAATTGCATCTATCTTATAGATGATGAAAAAACTCTCAGGAAAAAGGTAATGAGGGCGGTCACTGATGAGGGACCAAAAAGTCCAAATTCTCCGGTTAGCCAGCCTGTTGAGAATCTTTTCACTTTGATGGAATTGGTTTCGGAGCCGGAGGTAGTGAAACACTACAGAAATGCATATGCAGATTGTTCAATTCGCTACGGCGATCTTAAAAAACAATTGGCTGATGATATCCTGAAAGTCACTCTTCCTATCCGTGAAAGAATCCTTGACATCAAAGGTAATGATGAATATCTGAATAAGATTGTGAAACAAGGTGCTGAAAGAGCCCGTGAAACTGCCTCTAAGACACTTCGAGAAGTGCGTGAGATAATGGGTATACGAAGCATCTAACCTTATCCTTATCCCTGAATTATGGTGCTCAACTGGATATGGATCGGTCTCCTGGCCGTGGCGTTTCTCATGGCTGTGGGACAGACCATATTCCAAGGTAACCTTTCCATATGGTCGGAAATCATCAATAGTTCATTTTCTCAGGCTGCTTTTGCTTTTGAAATATCTCTTGGGCTTACCGGAGTCCTCACACTTTGGCTTGGGATAATGAAAATTGGTGAAAGGGGAGGGGTAATTGATTTCTTCTCACGACTTATAAACCCATTTTTCTCACGTCTATTCCCAGGTATTCCGAAAGATCATCCCGCCATGGGGGCTATTTTTATGAATATTTCGGCCAATATGTTGGGACTCGATAATGCCGCCACTCCGATGGGGCTACGTGCGATGCAAGAAATGCAATCGCTCAATAAAGAGAAGGAGAGAGCAACAGATGCCATGATAATGTTTCTGGTGCTTAATTCATCCGGCCTTTGTCTTATCCCAATCAGTGTGATGATGTATCGGGCTCAAGGAGGAGCGGCTAATCCTACTGATGTTTTTTTACCAATTCTAATAGCCACTTCCATCGCTACTCTCGCTGGGTTGATAGCACTTTGCATTAAACAAAGAATTCGAATGGATGCTGTCATATGGAGTTGGCTCGGCGGGATTGCAGCCTTGGTGGCAATAATTGTTTGGTTCTTTTCCCAATTACCCGCCAATAAAGTTGAACTTTATTCCACTTTTGCAGCTAATGCCATTCTATTTTCGATTATTATTGCTTTTCTGATTGCAGGAATTAGCAAAAGAATAAATGTTTACGACTCTTTTATCGAAGGTGCCAAAGAAGGATTCAAGACTGCTGTAACCATAATTCCTTATTTAGTGGCTATTCTTGTTGCAATTGGTATGTTCAGAGCTTCCGGCGCCTTGGATGCTTTCACAGATTGCGTGGAGAAGGGTATCACTTTTGTGGGGCTCGACGCTGACTGGGTGGGTGCATTGCCAACTATGCTTATGAAACCTTTGAGCGGAAGCGGATCATGTGCTATGATGCTCGACGTCATGAAAGCTAACGGTGCAGACGCATTCGTAAGCAAAGTGGCCGCTGCTGTCAGGGGTTCTACAGATACCACTTTCTATATTCTTGCCGTCTATTTCGGTAGCGTAGGTGTATATAAGACCCGATATGCTGCAGGATATGCTGTATTTGCCGATATAGTGGGAGCGGTGGCTGCAGTGGTAGTGAGCTATTTTTTCTTCCATTGATAAAAAATCCTTTTTCTATCTCTTGTTTTTTCTTTCTAAATATTTTTAAGTTATAATATAAATTGGTAATTTAGCAATACATAAAAAACAACCTTAAATTTGTAAAGTAACCCATGAAAATTGGAATTCCAAAAGAAATTAAAAACAACGAAAATCGTGTAGGTGCAACTCCCGCTGGTGTAAGCGAGCTTGTTCGTAACGGTCACGAGGTCTATGTTCAACACACTGCCGGTGAAGGCAGCGGTTTTGCAGATGAGGAATACGAAAAAGCCGGTGCTAAAATTCTTCCCACTATTGAAGACGTCTATGCCATAGGGGAAATGATTATAAAGGTGAAGGAACCTATCGAGCCGGAATATAAATTGGTGAAAAAAGGTCAAGTGCTTTTCACTTATTTCCATTTTGCAAGTGATTTGGCTCTTACTGAGGCAATGATAAAAGCAGGTGCTGTATGTATTGCATATGAAACTGTGAAAGGTCGTGACAATAGTCTTCCACTGCTTATTCCGATGAGTGAGGTTGCCGGAAGGATGTCTGTACAGGAAGGAGCTCGTTTTCTTGAGAAACCCCAAGGAGGCAAAGGTATATTACTCGGTGGAGTGCCGGGTGTAAAACCGGCTAAAGTCCTTGTTCTCGGAGCCGGCGTTGTAGGACGTAATGCGGCTCTTATGGCTGCAGGTTTAGGAGCTGATGTAACCATTTGTGATATTTCTCTCCCGGCTCTTCGTCATTGTGCAGACGTTATGCCTAAGAATGTAAAAACGCTTTACAGCAACCGCCATAATATTGAGACTGAGCTCCCAACAACCGACCTCGTAATCAGTTCAGTTCTTATTCCGGGTGCTAAGGCTCCACATCTCATCACTAAAGATATGCTTCCATTGTTGAAGAAGGGTAGCGTTGTAGTTGATGTTGCTATTGACCAAGGTGGTAGCCTCGACACTTCCAAACCCACCACTCATACCGAACCAACATATGTGGTTGACGGTGTAGTGCACTATGCTGTTGCAAATATTCCCGGAGCGGTGCCCTTTACTTCTACATTGGCACTTACTAACGCTACTATGCCTTATGCTGTTAAATTAGCCAATCTCGGATGGATAGAGGCTTGCAAACAGGATAAAGGTCTTGCTGAAGGAGTTAACATGGTTGATGGTAAAGTAACCTATAAAGCAGTGGCTGAGGCTTGGGATCTTCCTTATTCTCCTTTGTCACTCTGAACCAGATTATATAACCAACATCATGAAAATAAGGAACCCGGGTCCGTGAGGATCCGGGCTTCTCTATTTACACTTTAAACTTTAAATATTACTTATTCCTCAAATTTCATCCCTTTAAAGCCTGAATAGATGCGTTGATTGTATTGATCTTTTCCAAGGCATCCGCTTCTTTCTTTCTTTCAAGTGCCACAACTTTTTCAGGCGCGTTGGCAACAAACTTATCATTGCTCAGTTTCTTCCTTACGCTGTCAAGGAATTTGTTATAATATTCCAGATCCCCTTGAAGTTTCTTTAACTCTTCGTCAAGGTTTATAGATTGTTTTACCGGAATACTATATTCTGTTGCACCGACAAGGAATGAAACGGAACCGGCCGGCTTTTCTTCGCTTTCAATTATCGACGAAATGTTACCGATTTTCTCAAGAACGCTATTAAGATCACCGTTATGGTTCCCTTTCACCAAAAGTTCCAATGCCTCTTTCTGAGGTAAATTCTTTTGTTTTCTAATAGTTCTGATCCCGGCTATTGTTTCCTTCAGAGTGTCAAACTCATTGATGACTTTTTCATCAAATTTTTTGGGCTCAGGCATTTTTGTCACCATGATGCTTTCTCCTTCTTTTCTCACCTCAAGATTCTGCCATAACTCTTCCGTGATGAACGGCATGAACGGATGAAGCATTTTCAATAGTGAGTCGAAAAAGTTAAGAGTAGTGTCATATGTTGTCTTATCTATGGGACTCCCGTATGCAGGTTTGATGATTTCGAGATACCAGGCTGAAAACTCGTCCCAGAAAAGTTTATAAACCTCCATAAGAGCCTCGGAAATACGGAATTTACTCATTAAATCCGCTGTGGCTTCAAGTGATTTTGATAATACAGCGTCAAACCATTCTATCGCAACTTTTGAAGCCTCCGGTTGTGGTTTTTCTGAATCTACTTCCCAACCTTTCACAAGACGGAAGGCGTTCCATATCTTGTTGCAGAAATTTCTTCCTTGTTCACATAGTGAATCATCATACATAATGTCATTGCCGGCAGGGGCGCCTAACATTAATCCCATTCTCACGCCATCGGCTCCGAACCTGTCTATCAAATCCAATGGATCCGGAGAGTTACCAAGGGATTTTGACATTTTTCTTCCGATTTTGTCTCTCACTATGCCTGTGAAATATACATTCGAAAATGGTTTCCGGTCTGCAAATGCATAGCCTGCAATGATCATTCTCGCCACCCAGAAGAAGATGATGTCGGGAGCTGTTACCAAATCCGTGGTTGGATAATAGTATTTGAATTCCTTGTTTTCAGGTTCAAGTATTCCGTTGAATAATGACAATGGCCATAACCAAGAGGAGAACCAGGTGTCAAGGCAGTCGGGATCTCTTCTCAAATCAGATAGAGTGAGTTCAGGTTTTCCGGTTTTTTCAATAGCTTTAACCAATGCTTCCTCTTCCGATTCTGCCACTACATAACCCCCGTCAGGCAGATAATATGCCGGAATTTGATGTCCCCACCATAATTGTCTGGAAATACACCAGTCCTTTATGTTCGACATCCAGTAGCGATAGGTGTTACGGAACTTGTCAGGAACAAATTTGATATCTCCGTTTTCTACAGCTGTCAGGGCCGGTTTTGCCAGATCTTCCATCTTCACAAACCATTGCATAGAAAGTTTTGGCTCTATCACTGCATCTGTCCTCTCAGAATGTCCCACTTTGTTGGCATAGTCCTCTGTCTTTTCCAGAAGACCTTTCTCCTTGAGATCTTCTGAGATTTTCTTCCTTACATCGAAACGATCCATGCCTACATACAT
Organism: Muribaculaceae bacterium; assembly: GCA_022510425.1. Taxonomy (GTDB): domain Bacteria; phylum Bacteroidota; class Bacteroidia; order Bacteroidales; family Muribaculaceae; genus Lepagella. The sequence goes on along the minus strand of JAFLTO010000002.1, from coordinate 26,500 downwards.
GCCTCCCTTTTCGGAGATAGTGCCGTTATCGTTGAATATGTCGATGCTTTCAAGTCCGTATTTATCTCCCAACATGTAGTCGTTGACATCATGAGCAGGTGTCACTTTCAAACATCCTGTTCCGAAGTCCATTTCTACATAGTCGTCCATGATTACCGGTACGGATCTGCCCACAAGCGGCACGATGACTCTCTTACCCTTAAGCCACTGATATCTTTCATCATTTGGATTCACACAAACAGCCGTATCTCCTAGAATGGTTTCAGGTCGAGTGGTAGCTATGGTGATATACTTGCCAGGTTCACCCTCTATCATATATTTAAGATAGAAGAGTTTACTGTTTTCTTCCTTGTAAATCACCTCTTCATCAGAAAGGGCTGTCAATGCCTTCGGATCCCAGTTAACCATTCTTACCCCTCTGTATATGAGACCACGGTTATAGAGTTCACAGAATACTTTTATCACGCTCTTCGAACGTATCTCGTCCATTGTAAAGGCAGTGCGTTCCCAGTCACATGAGGCCCCGAGTTTACGAAGTTGCTGCAGGATAATACCACCGTATTTCTTGGTCCAGTCCCAGGCGTGGTCTAAGAATTGCTCCCTACTTAAATCGTTTTTCTTTATTCCTTCTTCCGCAAGTTTTGCCACAACTTTGGCTTCAGTGGAAATTGCTGCGTGGTCAGTTCCAGGAACCCATAAAGCATTCTTCCCCATCATTCTGGCTCTTCTCACCAGAATATCCTGGATAGTATTGTTCAACATATGGCCCATATGAAGCACTCCGGTCACGTTAGGTGGAGGTATCACTATGCAGAAAGGTTCTCTATCATCTGGTTCGGAATGAAACAATCCATGCTCCATCCAATAGGCATACCATTTGTTCTCTACGTCTGCCGGATTGTATTGAGTGTTCATATTGCTATGTTGAAAGTTTAGTAATTGAGATTTATGAATTTTACTGGCCGAGATAGCTCTTCAGGATTTTGCTTTTCTGGCCTTTAAGTCGTTTGATTGCCTTTTCTTTGATTTGCCGAACTCTCTCTCTTGTCAGGTCGAATCTTTCTCCAATTTCTTCGAGAGTCATTTCCGGATAACCGATTCCGAAAAACATCTTTATTATTTCTCGTTCCCGTTCATACAGTTGTTTCAATGCTCTGTCCACTTCCTTCGACAAACTCTCCTGATTGAGGGATTGGTCGGCTAAAGGACTGTCATCGTTGGTGAGCACATCCAATAGGGAATTGTCTTCGCCATCCACAAAGGGTGCATCCACAGATATATGTCTGCCTGACACTTTTAATGTGTCATAAACCTTGTCAACCGGCATGTCAAGCCTTTCGGCAAGTTCTTCAGGAGACGGCCTTCTCTCGTTTTCCTGTTCGAATTTAGAAAGTTCTTTTGTGATTTTATTATAAGAACCTACTTGATTTAAGGGGAGTCGCACTATCCGGCTTTGTTCAGCCAAAGCTTGGAGCATGCTCTGCCGAATCCACCATACTGCGTAGGATATAAATTTGAAACCTCGTGTTTCATCAAATTTTTGTGCTGCACGTATAAGCCCCAAATTCCCTTCATTAATAAGGTCGGGAAGACTGAGACCCTGATTTTGATACTGCTTTGCAACCGACACGACAAAACGTAAGTTGGCGCGTGTCAGCTTCTCTAAAGCCGCATGATCCCCTTGCTTTATCTTCTGTGCGAGTTCAACCTCTTCACTTGGGGATATGAGTTCTTCTCTCCCTATTTCCTGAAGATACTTGTCAAGCGAGGCGCTTTCTCTGTTGGTAATTGATTTGGTTATTTTTAATTGTCGCATTATTTGGTTTTAAGGATTTTCCCTTGAGAATGTTTCTTCTCTTTCTTTATTCACCAAGATAACTGCGCAACAATCGGCTTTTCTGTCCCTTTAGCCGCTTGATGGCTTTCTCTTTTATCTGGCGTACGCGTTCTCTGGTGAGATCGAATTTATCGCCTATCTCTTCAAGCGACATCTCCTGACACCCGATACCAAAAAACATTTTTAGTATTTCTCTCTCTCGATCGTACAATTGCATTAGTGCCCTGTCTATCTCTTTTGACAGGCTCTCTTTGTTTAACACTGAGTCAGCTCGTGGACTGTCGTTGTTGGGGAGAACATCAAGAAGAGACCCATCTTCTCCGTCGGCAAACGGTGCGTCCATGGAGATATGTTTCCCTGAAACTTTGATAAGCTCCTCAATCTTATTGGCCGGAAGATCAAGTATCTCACTCAATTCATCAGAAGAAGGAAGTCGACCATGTTTTTGTTCAAACTCCATGTTGGCTTGCGAAATCTTTTTCTGGATGCCAACCTGGTTTTGAGGAAGTCTGACTATTCTTGTTTGCTCCTCAAGAGCCGAAAGGATACTCTGGCGGATCCACCAAACTGCATAAGAAATAAATTTAAATCCACGTGTCTCATCAAATTTTTCTGCGGCACGAATAAGTCCAATGTTGCCCTCATCTATTAGGTCTTCAAGACTCAAACCTTGGTTTTGATACTGCTTTGCAACCGACACTACAAAACGTAGGTTGGCCATTACAAGTTTGTTTCGGGCTTCTACATCACCTTTTTTGATTTTCTGTGTAAGCTCTACCTCTTCATTAGCACTGATAAGGTCGCAATGACCTATTTCCTGCAAATATTTTTCAATAGAACGGGTGCCTCGGGCAGTGATGTTGCCCGGTGTAATTTTTAGCTGTCTCATAGATTAACTGATAATTGCGCAAAAGTAGTTTACCTGTAGACTTATTTTAGTTGCGGTATATACCTCTAACAAGAACGTAGTAATTTTAATATTATTGTAAATGATGTCAAAAAAATTATTAATTTTGAATATGCTCGATGGTGGGATATATATTCATGTGCCGTATTGTCGCAATAAATGCATCTATTGTGACTTTTATTCAGGCGGTCAAAGAATTGCAGAATGGGATAAATATATCAAGGCTATTTTATGCGAACTCGAGGTTAGAAAGGATGAGGTCAATTTTAAACCTTCAACTCTTTATATAGGTGGTGGCACACCTTCTTTAATCCCTTCCGTATATTTCGAAAAATTTATTGATGAATTGAATCAAGGTCTTGGAGTTAACCATTGGCAGGAATTTACGATAGAGGTAAATCCGGAAGATATTTCCGAACACCAATGCAAGGTGTGGAAAAATGCAGGCGTTAATCGGATAAGTATCGGGATTCAGTCTCTTAATGATACAGAGCTTAAAATGATTGGTAGGAAACACTCGGCTCAAGATTCAATAGAAGCTTTTAATTTGTTGAAAAATTATTTTGATAATATTTCTGTAGATCTCATGTTCGGAATTCCCCACCAATCTCTTAATTCTTATATCGAGTCATTACAACGGGTAATCGATTTAAAACCGACACACGTTTCTTCCTATTCTTTGATGCTTGAACCGGGCACCGCAATGACTCATCTGGTGGAAAAAGAAAAAATTAAACTTCCTGACGAAGATGAATGGATGAAAATGTTTCAATCAACACATAATTTTTTGAAAGTTGCCGGATATGATAGATATGAAATTTCAAATTATGCATTACCCGGTTACAGGTCCATCCATAATAGCAGTTATTGGGACGGAAAACCTTATCTTGGTCTTGGTCCAAGTGCTCATTCTTATGATGGATATAAAATGAGACGTGCTAATCCTAATGACATCAAAAAATATATAAAGCATTTCTCAAAATCTATGGTGAGTATAAATGAAATGGGAAGTTTTTATAATGAGGAAATCTTAACTGACGAGGAACTGAAAGAGGAATTCATTATGACCAGGCTCAGAAGGTCTTCAGGACTTAATATCCGTGAATATGCTATAAGGTTTGGAGAAAATGAAAAAAATATTCTTCTTAAACGAGCACAAGGTTACATATCCCGACGCTTAATGAAATTTGATGATGAAAATCTTTCTTTCACAGATTCAGGCTTTGAAATCAGCGACACTATACTTTCACACCTTATCTAAACCGTCTTCATTTTCTATATTTGCAATGAACTTCACAAGACTGAGAGGAACGTAAGGTATCTAATAACTAATACAATAAGTATCAAAAACAAAGGCTCCTAAAGAAATGATAGATTCTTTCAGGAGCCTTATTACTTCGTTGTAAATTTTTATACAGTTGGGAGGTTGTCGGCTATCCAGGAAGTGATACCATTGTCAAGATTGATAACTTTATACCCCAAGTTAAGGAGTTTCTCCTGGGCCATCGCTGAACGTTTACCAGTGTTGCAGTAAACTGCTATTGTTTCATTTTTTGGTAACGTGGATTCTACTTCTGTAATGAAATCCGGGTCAGTTACATCTATATGATGAGCTCCCTCGATATGTGCCTTTTCAAAATCAGCCAATGGACGAACATCTAATAAATATACTCCCGGCTGTTTAATTGCCTCTGAAAATTCTTTTGGATTCATAATCAATGATTTTTAATGGTTAAAACAATAATTTATTTATATTTATATAACAATTCATAGGACAAATTGACACGTTAAAAAGTTAAAAAAGAGAAGAGGGTATGGGTATAATATATTGAAATAAGGTAATTTTGTGATTCCATAACAACTCATGACATCTCTCATGGCATAAATCAACAGAATGAAAAGGAAACAGAGATTTATTTTTATTTTAATTACCATCATAATTTGTTTGCTTTCTGTCGGGGTGGCCGAAAACTATGCCGCTACAAAAAAGACTAAAGCTAAAACAACAGCAACAGCAAAGAAGAAAACATCTTCCACTGCTAAGAAAAAAAGTACTTCAACTGCAAAGAGAAAAACATCTTCTAAAAAGGCAACAACAAGAAAGAAAACCACCCGTAAGAAAACTGTCAAAAAAACTGAGACCAAGAAACCGGAGGAAATCCCTCAGAATGATGAATTGACCTTGCTCGTCAATGCCGGACTTCTTGAATGGATTCCTGAAAATCTAAATCCCGGGGGTCTTAGAGTCAATAGTGTGAAACCTGATAGAGGGTCACGTTCCGCTAAAATTTTCTTGAATGAGAATTTCACCTATCTTCCGGTGACTAAAGATTTGATCAACGATCTTACAATTGAGACTGAAAAACTCTTGCCGGATTCCTTATCGGGATATCAGCTATCTTTGATGGTGGGTGATAAACCTTTGTCTTATTTTATAACTTCTATTGACAAACTGCCTGAATCCGCTCGTCATAATACACCCTTTGTAGTGGAAGCCGAACCTCTCGCAAAGGCCAAAGACGGAATGGGCGGAGATATCGTGGCTATGTGGGCAAGCCATGGGAGATACTTCAAACCCGGTTCAAGCCAATGGTATTGGCAAAGGCCTCAATTATTTCAGGTCACGGAGGATACGCATACAATGAGTTATATTCTCCCTTACGTTGTGCCAATGATTGAAAACGCGGGAGGATATGTATTGCTCCCTCGAGAAAGAAATATCAATCGTAATGAAGTGATTGTGGATAATGATACTAACGATGAGGGTGAGATTTATTCACAACCTTATTATAAAGAGAAAACAGGTAAAGAAAAATGGGTCACCGGCGAAGAAGAAGGATTTATATATGATTTACCCGATTTCCGTGATACTGAGAATCCGTTTGAAAACGGCACCTATAGACAAACCTCAACCATTACTTCAGGAAAAGAATCAATAGCGGCATGGTATGCTGACATCCCTGAGGATGGTGAATATGCTATATATGTCAGCTACAAAACTCTTCCAAATTCAACTGAAGACGCACGATACATTGTGAATTATTCAGGAGGTTCAAAAGAATTCAGAGTGAATCAGACCATGGGAGGTGGCACATGGATCTACCTTGGTACTTTCCCCTTGGAAGCCGGGTATTCTGACGACGAACCGGTAGTAGCCCTCACTAACATGTCATCCCAAGGTGGTAAGATTATTACAGCTGATGCCGTGAAAATAGGAGGAGGGATGGGTAACATTGCAAGGAGTGATAGTAGAACCGATATATTTATAGATCCTTCCACACCCGAAGAAACCGACATCTCTTATCTTTCAGGCATAGGAGACGAGAGTTCCGAAGAAGAAGCCGAAGCCTTGGCTGAATTCAATGCCAAACTGGAATCTGCCAAGAAAGCTGCGAAAAACGGTTATATACCTTATTTCACAACTTCAGGACTGCCCAGGTATTTGGAAGGCGCACGTTATTGGTTACAATGGGCAGGTTTCCCCGAAGAAGTTTACTCTCCTTATCATGGATCGGATGATTACAAAGATGATTACACTTCGCGTGGCCTGTGGGTGAATTATCTTGCCGGGGGTTCCAGAGTGCTTCCAAACAGGCAAGGTTTGAATATACCCGTAGATGTCGCTATGGCACTACATAGCGATGCAGGTAAGAAAGCTGATGATTCCTTTATCGGTACTTTAGGTATATATTTCACCAATAATGGGGATTCTTATATCGATGGTACGCCTCGCACAAATTCAAGAGCGCTTACAGATATGTTGTTGAGGCAGATCACTCTCGATATTCGTCAGACTTGGGAACCAAATTGGACCCGAAGAGCCATGTGGGATAAAACTTATGTCGAGGCAAGAGTTCCTGAAGTGCCTACCTCCCTTGTAGAGTTCATGAGTCATCAGAACTATGCCGATATGAAATATGCTCTCGATCCGGCCTTCAGGTTCACAGTGAGCCGTTCAATATATAAGGCTATCGGTAGATTTATCGCCGAAAGGAAAGACAGGAAGTTTGTGGTGCAACCCCTTCCTGTAAAAGATTTTGAAATTACCAGACTAAAGAAAGGTTCTTATAAATTAGCTTGGAACGTCACTCACGATAAATTGGAGCCAACAGCCGAACCCGATAAATATATAATTATGGAACGAACCGGTGATGATCTTGGTTTCCATAAGATTGCTGAAACCTCTTCAAGACATCTGACGGTTAAAATCAACGATAATAAAATACACTCTTTTCGTATTATAGCAGCCAACGACGGGGGAGTGTCTTTCCCTTCTGAAACTTTGGCTTTGAGAGAGGCCGGGGATAATCCTGTTTTGATAATCAACGGATTTACGAGGGTGTCGGCACCGGCAAGTGCCAGTTATGGAGATGAGGCTGGCTTCTATGCTTTAAATGATTTTGGTGTGCCTCATATCAAAGATATATCTTTTATTGGATATCAAACCGAATTTCGCAGAAGTGCCGGTGAAAGCTTTGGTAAAAGCAACGGTGATTATGCATCACAAGTAATTGCAGGTAATACTTTTGATTTCCCATATATTCATGGCAAATCAATAAGTGAGGCCGGCAAAGGATTCGTTTCTGTTAGTGTGGGAGCAGTTGAAAATGGAAGCGTTAATCTAAATGATTTTAAAATTATAGATTTAATTCTTGGCAAACAAAAAACTTCTACCACCGGTTTCGGAAGTTCGGGACTAAAATACACGGCTTTTCCTAAAGAACTGCAGACACGATTGGAACAGTTTGTAAAGAACGGTGGGGATTTACTGGTTTCAGGTGCGTATGTGGCAAGTGACCTTTATGATGATCGTTCTCCTTCCGGGAGCAAATCTTTTGCAAACGATATTTTGGGGATTTCTAAAAGTGATGGACCAAGAACTGAGTCGGGTTCTATCTATGCCTCAATGAATGGATATAAGGTAAAGAATATTAACTATTCTAACTCTTTGAATGAAAATACTTATATAGTGGAAAATCCCGATATTTTGTATCCCGAAGGATCAGCTGAGGTAATTTATAAATTTGGTGATACAGGCCTTCCGGCAGCTACTATAAAGAAAAATGGCAAAAGCAGGGTGATTGTCACATCCATACCATTTGAGACAATAAATAATGCTCAGAGAGATAAAGTGATGAAGGATTTACTTGACAATCTGGAATAAATGAATGAAATATGAAAATCATTAGGTTCTCTAACATACATAATCTTAGGGATGAAATATTGGGAGGCGGTCTCGAACAGTTTGTAGTCATAAAACTCGATGACCGGGATTTCGTTCTTGATCCAAATTATTTTCATAGAATGGAGGAAGTGGCGTCCGATGCCGATTCAACTATAACCTATAGTCATTATCGGGAAATTCATGACGGGAAAATAACCCTTCATCCGGTGATAGATTATCAGTTCGGTTCTATTAGGGATGATTTTGATTTCGGTCCTCTGGTGATGTTGAATGTAGCTGATGCACTCGCAGCCTCAGAGGAGATGATTGCAAACAATACTGAGTCTCCCGATGGCGGATGGTACGAACTGCGCCTGAGAATGTCGGTGGGCAGAACAATTGCAGCAATTCCTGAATATTTATACACTGTTAAAAAAGTTGACTTCCGTAAAAGCGGTGACAAGCAACATGATTATGTAAATCCCCGTAATGTGGTTTATCAAGCCCATATGGAACGGATTTTTACCGATTTCCTTATCGCATCGGGAGGAATGGTGAATCCACAACAGATTGATACCTTTAATTCTGAAGACTTTTTCTCGGTTGAAGCTTCTGTGATAATACCGGTGAAAAACCGTGTCAAGACCATAATGGATGCTGTGGAATCCGCTTTATCTCAGGAGGCCGATTTTGATTTCAACGTAATTGTTGTTGACAATGATAGCACGGATGGCACAAGACAATTATTGGAAAAAATAGAAGACCCTAAATTAAAACTCATAAAAGTCGAGGATTCAGAATTTCTTGGAATCGGTGGCTGTTGGAACAAAGCTATATTATCGGAGTATTGTGGTAAATATGCTATACAATTGGATTCTGATGATGTATATTCCGATAAAAAGACTTTGAGCAAGATTGTAGATAAATTCCATTACGAGAATTGTGGAATGGTTGTAGGCAGTTATATGCTCACTGATTTTGATCTAAATCCCATTCCACCGGGTTTGATCGACCACAAAGAATGGACCGAACTCAATGGAGCAAACAATGCTTTGAGGGTTAACGGTTTCGGAGCACCCAGAGCTTATTTCACACCTTTGCTTAGGAATGTGCTTTTCCCGAATGTAAGTTATGGCGAAGACTATGCTATGGCACTTCGTATTAGCCGAGATTACACCGTTGGAAGAATTTATGAACCAATTTACTTCTGCCGTAGATGGAGCGGTAACAGCGATGCCGACCTTTCTATAGAACTAACCAATAAGCATAATGAATACAAAGACTTTGTGAGGTCGGTGGAATTGATAGCCAGGATACGTGCCAACATGAATGAAGAATAATGTGGAACCGGATATTAAAGCATTTTTCGAAAATCAGATAAAGGTTTGGGAGCTTGCGAGGACTAACTTCGAGGCTCTCTCATTTATAAAAAAGAGAACGTTCTGTTGCGGATCTTTGCTTGGTCATATCCAGTTTAATCCTGCAAGGGCCGTATCCACTTTGGCTAAAGTAGATAAAGTATCCATAGACCAACGAAAATGCTTCCTGTGTGATCATAACCGTCCGGAAGAACAAAAATCTTTTGAGATTCTTCCTGATTGGCAACTACTGGTGAATCCCTTTCCTATTTTGCCGTATCATTTCACGATTGTGAATTCTCAACATCTACCTCAGAAATTGGAATTCGAAACCGGAATAAATTTGGCTAAGAAACTTGATGGTTTTGTAGTCTTTTTTAATGACGATGGAGCCGGTGCCTCAGCACCCGACCATATGCATTTTCAGGCTGTTCCGTTGGAATATCTCCCGCTAATAAAGTTGCTTAGTTCAAAATGGGATTCTATTCAAGAATTGCAACTTCCGTTCCAAATATTTTTGGATGAAGAAGAAATCAAGGGGAGTAAAGACCCGATGAATGTATATTTCTGGAAAGATATGAAAGCAGGAGGAGTGAAATTTATGGCAATACCCAGAAAAGCACATCGACCTAAAGAATATTTCCTTTCTCCTCCGGAAAGAAGAGCGATCAGCCCCGGAGCAATAGATATGGCCGGAGTGATGGTCACACCGATTAAAGAGGATTTTTATCGAGTTGATGATAAGGATGTGGAAAACATTTATCGCCAGGTAGGTTATGATGCATGAATAAAATTATTGCTCATAAGAGATCCGAGTCGCCCTGGTGGTGGATTCCTTCACTTTATATTGCCGAAGGTTTGCCTTATTTTGCTGTAAACACCCTTACAGTTATAATGTATACCAACTTGGGTGTCAGTCTGACCGATATGGCATTTTTTACAGGATGGTTATACCTGCCATGGGTTATAAAACCCTTTTGGAGCCCCTTCATAGATCTTTTCAAAACCAAAAGGTGGTGGATAATACTCATGCAGTTCGCAATGGCCTTCGGTATGGCAGGAGTTGCTTTTTTTCTTCCCGGGAATTTTTTCTTTACCATCACACTTATTTTTTTCTGGCTTATTGCTTTCTGTTCAGCCACTCATGATGTTTCAGCCGATGGCCTTTACCTCCTGGGGCTTGATTCACATCAGCAGGCAGCTTTTGTTGGCGTTAGGTCTACCTTCTACAGGGTTGCCAGCATAGCCGGACAAGGAGGTTTGGTTTTGCTTGCGGGCTATTTTGAAACTTCTCTTGGAGATATTCCAAAAGCATGGGCTTACATTTTTGCTATCCTATCGGTTTTCTTTTTCATCATTGCTATCTACCATTACTTCTCTCTTCCTAAAGTGGCTGATGACCGACATATAAATGGTGTGAACCGAAAGAACATTATCAAAGATTTTTTCAAGACCTTTGCAACCTTCTTTAAGAAGCCACACATTTTAGCTGCCTTGGCTTTCATGTTGCTCTATAGATTTCCGGAGGCTTTATGTATCAAACTGGTACAACCCTTTCTACTTGCCTCAAGGGATATAGGTGGATTGGGTTTGACCACAGCACAAGCAGGGTTAGTTAATGGCACTATCGGCGTGATTGGACTCTTGATCGGAGGAATAGCCGGTGGTGTGGCAATTTCTCGTGGTGGTCTTAAGAAATTGTTGTTTCCTATGGCATGTGCTTTGACTATGCCTTGTCTTTTTTATTGCTTTCTTGCCATGTGGCAGCCCGAAAGTTTTGTGCTTGTTTCTATTGCCATTTTTATTGAGCAGTTTGGATATGGTTTCGGGTTCTCCGCCTATATGTTGTATCTACTTTATTTTAGCCGGGGTGAAAGTGCCACTTCTCACTATGCTTTCTGCACGGCTTTCATGGCAATTGGTATGATGGTGCCTGGTATGTTCTCGGGTTGGATACATCAATATTTCGACACCTTTGAATTTTTTGCTTCAGGATTTAATCAGGGATATGTGAATTTTTTCTGGCTCGTGGTGCTGAGTTCCACGCTTACTTTCCTGGTGTGCTCCCTTGTTAAGATAGATCCGCAATTCGGCAGAAAATAACTTGTTCGGAAAATGTTTACACCGAACATCGCACTTATCAACCTTTAGAATTCATCATTAAGATGGTCGAGGATTTCTGCGGGATGAGTCACTATCACATCAGCGTTGGCTTTACGGAGTTCTGCTATTGATCTGAAACCCCAAGTCACTCCGATAGATTCCACACAAGCCCTTTTTGCACATTCAATGTCTACTCCCGAATCTCCAATATAAATAACATCTTTCTTTGCCACAGGGAATTTCTCAAGCACTGAAAAAATGATGGATGGATCCGGTTTTCTGTTTCTTCCTTCTATTTGTCCTTCCACAGCCACGAAATTGAATTGTGGAAGTGCTCCCGCTATAATTTTTTCTGTGGCTTCCTGATATTTATTTGAGGCAACAGCTATGGCTATGTCATTCTTTACAAGATTATCCAACAATTCGGTGATTCCGGGATAAGGCTTGGTGGTGTCAAGACAATGATCGTTGTAATATTCCTTAAAATATTCCAGCAGTTTGTCAATTGTTTCTTCATCTGCATCCTGTTGAGCCTTTTTCATAAGGTTTCTCACCCCATTACCAACCATATAAGCATACGCCTGAATAGGATGAGTGGCAAATCCCATTTTTCCTAAGGCATAATTACAGGCTTTACCTAAATCAGTGATTGTATTAAGTAGTGTGCCGTCAAGATCAAATATCAATAGTTTTTTCATTTTTTATCTTTTTTATCTTATCCTTCATCCCTCATCCCTTATACCAATCCCTTAAAACGGATATCCGATTGAGAAATGAAAAGATGAATCTCGATGCCACCGCGGATGTATGAGAGGCCATGGCTCTTGGTTCATAGCCGGATTATGAGCTTTCATTCCCATATCGAATCGAAGAAGAAAATATGTGAAATCAAATCTTAATCCAAGTCCATAGGATGCTGCCAATTGTTTGTAGAATTTATTGAATTGGAACAAACCTCCCGGTTGGTTGGGATAATTGTGAATCGTCCAGATATTGCCGGCATCTATGAATGCAGCTAATTCAAGCACCCAGAAAAGTTTAGTTCTCATCTCTGCGCTCAGAATCAACCGGATGTCACCGCACTGATTTATAAAATCACTTACCGAGTTATTGCCGGGATAACTTCCCGGTCCAAGGGTACGAACGTCCCAACCTCTCACACCATTAGCGCCTCCTCCATAGAATCTCTTTTCAAAGGGCAGGATAGTTGAGTTGCCATAAGGGTATCCTAAACCAAACCCTGCATGTAGTGCAAGAGAGTTTCGGTTATCAAAGATATGCAGGAAACCATAATCGGCATTTAATTTGAAATATTGTGAATAATAAATACCGAAGAGTTTGAAAGGATCACTGCTCACATGGCTCCTTGGACGGAAAATCATGTTCAACAGATAAAGTATATTTCCGGCAGTTTCAAAATTGGCTCTGATAGTATAGATGTTGCGTTGCATGGATACATCCCATGGCTTTTCTTCCCTTTTATTGGAATGATAAAAAGTGAATCCCATTCTCATGATGAAATGATCTTCATAACTATATTTCAGAAGCGGATTGTCGGGAGCTATATTGTTGATGAAATCTAAGGTGCTTTCCGGCAGATAAACATAGTTTATGTCAATAGGAGTGAAAAGATACACATTTTTATCTTTCCTGTTCACCCATCTGTAAGACCAGCCGGCTGTGGAAATAATACGTGTATATTCCGGTCGTTCTTGATACGACATGCTCACATTCAATTCAGATGTGGCATTCACTCTTCGTTTGAATGACTCCTTAAGAAACGGGAATTTAAATTTGGGGTAGGTGAGTCCTACATCGAGGGAATACTCCATATAGCGGTCGTGGATTAATCCTTCAAGGTTACCGCTCAATGATTCGTAAGCACCCCTTAGCTTAGTGTTGAGTGTTTCTGATCCTTTTCCGATATTCCTATGTGTATATGACACGGCAGCCGCTACTCCTAAGTCACCTTCAGAATTGGTGCCTTCCAATTCAAACGATACGCTTTGACTTTTCCCCGGCGTGAGGAGAATATATGTATCGAGCATGTTCTTACCATCTTCAGACCCCGCGGGTACAAAGGCTATATTTATGAATTTTAGAATTCCCAGTCTCGATAAAGAGCTATAAGTCCTGTCCACTTGTGACTGATTGTAGGGTTCTTCGGTGCTTAAGAAACAATTTTCATATAATACACTTGGACGAAGATAGGGTTTGCCGTTACTATAAATTTCCAGATCTTTATAGTCTGTCCTCTGGAAACGTTTTATCATTTCTTCAGAGGATTCACCCAATGAAGGATCGAAATCAGTGATAAATCTAATATCCTTGATATAATATTTTTCATGGGTCATTATATTACCGGTTGGTTTCTCATATGGTGGATTGATTTTCATAGTTAGATCCACCAAATTACTTCCTGAAGTTGTGTCAGCATTAAAGGTTACAAATTCTTTGCTGAAACCATAATAACCTTGATTCTTGAAAAGTGTTGCGATATGCTCTCTTTGGGTCTCAAGAAGATTCCTGTCTAAGGGTATTCCCGGTTTGACTATAAAATTATCGGAATCTGTCATTACGAGATTTTGGAATATGGAATCAGGGAAAACATAATCCACCCGGTCCACCATATATTGTGTTCCGGCTTTCACGTGATAATTTACACGTATCTTCTTATTTTCCCTCACAGTATCGGCAGAAGCGGTGGCGTATAGATACCCTTTGTTAATCATAGCCTTTTCCAACTGATCCACACTTGCCTGCATAAGTGTGGAATCATAGATCACAGGCGCTTCTCCAAGTTTTCTCACCCATTTGTTCCACCATTTTGTAGAATCATTACCGCTCATATTGTAAACGCCGAGCCTTAGTTTAAGACTCCAAAGCATCTTATGATTCGGCAGTTGACGTATGTATGCGCTTAATTCCGAAGCCTTAACAGTATTTGTGGAGTCGTCTATTTCGATATTCACCCTATCGAGCAGGTAATTGTTTTCTGGCACATGACGGGTACTGCTGCAAGCACTTGCAAGCAGCATAATAAGGAAGAGCGGTAATATATGTAATCGCCGAAATTTCAATCTTTAGCAAAGTTACTAAAAAAGCAGATATATAAATAAAGGAGCGACCTTGTAAAGTCGCCCCGATTATTTTAAGACAGCCTCTTAATGGCTATACTTGTATAAGTTACTATTCTTTTGGAATTAGCGGATGATTGCTTTGGTAGTTTTCTTGCCTTGGCGGATGATATAGAGGGCGCCTTGTGCAGGATTGTTAACGCGTACACCTTGGAGATTGTAGTATTCAACAGGTGCATTACCATTCACAATACTATCGATACTATTTGAAGGAGCAGAATATTCTACAATCCGGCTGCCGGTTGTAAATTCGAATGTGCCGTTGTAGTTAACGAGTTTACCGGTTACGATAACAGTTCCACCAACTTCGATTTGATCTTCTGATGTGAATTTTTCGCCATCAATATAGTAACCTCTGTAAATTTCAAGGCTTACTTCATCTTCAAGAGAATCTTTGATGAAGTATGTGGCATTGCCATAAGAAGTGCTTATTTCTTGAATTGAAGAAATAATACCTTCTACGGTAGCTTCACCTTCGTAACCATCTGACAATAACTGAAGAGCCTCAGCTACCGTGATTACACCTTCCGGAGCCTCAGGAACCTCAGGTTTTACATTCTCACCATTGGGAGCTGTATATTCTAAGATTTTGCTGCCTGTATTGACTTCAGGAGTAGAACCATAAAGAGTCAAAGTGCCTAAAACAACAACTGTGCCACCTACTTCTATTTCATCTTCAGTAGTGAATTTTTCGCCATCCAGACTATAGCCTCTGTAAACCACAAGACCTTCTTCATCTTCCAAGTTGTCCTTGATGGTGTAAGTTGCATTGCCATAATCCAAGCTAATGCTCACTTCAGAAATTATACCTTTTACAGTAGCTTCACCTCTGTAGTTCTGGGAAATAAGTTCTAATGCTTCAGCCACATTAATCACATCTTGAGGAGCATCCGGCACATCCGGTGTTACCTCGGGAGCAACATAGCTTTCAAGTTTATTTCCTTGTGCAAATTCGAATGTTCCGTTGTAATTCTGTAATTTTCCTGAAACAACAACGATTGCTCCTTCAAGTAACTCACTGCTCGCTGTGAATTTATCACCGTTTAGGCCATAACCTCTATATACTTCGAGGCTTTCTTCATCTTCAAGAGAATCTTTGATGAAGTATGTAGCGTTTCCATAAGAAGTATTCACTTCTGATACTTTGGAAACAATACCTTTAACTACGGCTTCTCCTTCATAGCCTGCGTTCATAAATTCCAAAGCGTCAGCCACAGAAATTGGGGCTTCAACTGTACCATACTGGGCTGAGGCTGATAGCCCGCATGCGATTACCGCAAGTGATAGTAAAAATTTTTTCATAAGCATTTTTATTTGGTTTTATTAATGCAAATTTACTTCAATTTACCCAAAATTAAAAGACACTTCATTTAAAAAGGAGCGGGTAATAAGCCCGCTCCTTTCAAAGTTATTCATATAGAAATATTATTCTGCATTTTCGTCATCAGCCACCGGTGTGCTTGTCTCTGAAATATAGAGATATGGCAAGCGTCCTACATATCTGTCGAGTTGTTCGTCGGTGTAAGCTGCGAAGTCATTGTTGCCGTCGGAATAATAGAGCGTTCTGGTGATATCCTGTTCATTCACAATTCTCCAGGTGCCGTCTGATTCCTTGGTAGCCTTGAACAAGTATTGAACGGAGATACTTCCGTCAGATTCAATGTAAGCGTTATTGCTTCTCACATTGAAACTTGAGTAAGTACCTTGCAGATACATATATCTGCCGTTGGAGTCGAGGATCATGAAATATCCTTCCGGAGCTGTATATGTATTGCCGTTATATTCGGTGGTTGTGGTGAAGGTGAATGAATTGTCGCCATTAGGCATTACGATAGATGTATCGTTGATGGTAACTTCAGTTTCACCCGGATAACCGTAGGTTTTACCTGTGGGTACCGGTTCCATACAAACGCCACCGTAAACAATCAGATAGCTGCAGTTCAAACCAATCTTATCACCTGTGTATAGATTGAATACTTCCTCGCCAATATATTTTCGGAAGGTGTATACGCCGCCAGACTTACCGAAGGCTGCCACTTTGTCTTGGATGTAGTTGTCTACATAAGTCCAATTTTGACCGTCATATTCCATCTGAGCACAAGCACTTGAATTATTGCCAAGGTTGTAGGCTACATATTTCACCGTACCGGCTGCTGTATAAGGATAAGTATTCTTCATATAAATTGGCAAATAGATTGCCGGATCTGAGAGAGAATTGGGAGTCAACCCCATGGCTGTGTATGCCTCTCCGTCCATGGCCACTGCATTATCAGCTGCGGCCCAAGTAGTGCCATTGAACATATAAACGAGGTTGATGGCAGTAGCTTCTTCAAAGCCGCCTCCCACGGTTCCTTCTCCGTTGATGCTTACAATCTTATTGCCGCTGGTGAATTCATAAGTGCCGTTATAGTTCACAAGGCTGCCGGAAACCACGACTTGGTCACCAACCTTGAGCTGATCTTCCGATGTAAATTTGTCACCGTTCAAATAGTAACCTCTATAAACGAGTAGTCCTTCTGTGTCAGTGGCATTGTCACCGATGGTGTAAGTGGCATTTCCATAGCTTGTGCTGAGGTCTGTAATGCTGATAACGTAACCACCTACCGTTGCTTCACCTTCATAACCGTTTGCAATCATTGACAGAGCCTGGGAAACGGTCCAATAACTGCCGGTATCATCGCCTCCGGTGTTACCGCCGTTGTTGTCATCTCCTCCTGTTGAACCGCTGTCATCACCTGTGCTGCCGCCTTCTCCATTGAGACTTAAAATCTTGCTGCCTGTAGTGAACTCGGGTGTGGTGCCTCCGTAATTTACCAGACTTCCACTCACCACTACCTTGTCGCCAACCTTGATTTGATCGTCAGCCGTGAATTTCTCCCCGTTGAGGTAATAACCTCTATAGACGATAAGACCTTCGGTGTCGGTGGAGTTATCGGCTATAACATAGGTTGCGTTACCATAGGAAGTGCTAAGTTCTGTTATAGAGATTATATAACCTTCCACAGTCGCTTCTCCTTCGTATCCTCCTGCTATCTGTGCGAGAGCCTCAGAAACTGTCCAGTAATCAGCTCTGGTATTAGTGAAGTAACCACGAGATTTGGTGGAAACCTCTGTGGCATTTGTCAGCACCATATAGAAATATTTGCCGCTGGTGATACCTGTGAAATACCCTGTAAAGGTGTATGTTTTACCCGACTCAAGCTTGTTTTTCAATGCATCGGTTGGAGTGTAAAGGCTTCCCTGACCGTTTTCCACACCCGGTATGTTGATGTTATAGTAGTTGCCATTGATGTCCAGAGTCCCCTCGAAGCTGATGTATTGGGCTGTCATTGGGGTATTGGCTGTAATGGCATCACTAATCATAGTAGAGGTATAGATGGTCGGGGTGGGATAGGAATAAGTTTCTGATCCCACTTTGGTGAGAGTTGCTGTGCTTGTCAACTGAAACCCTCCATACACTGCTACTGTACCGGAAACATTAACAATTGTGCCGATCGGATAACTCGAAAGGTCTACATTATTATTGTAATAGAAAATGGAACCTGCTTTGTCAGTAAGGATGAGTCCACGGGTGCTTTGAGCCGTCACAACTGCAGTGGCTGTAAGTGTGGCACCCTCTGAAAGATTCTTGATATTTGAGGTTAGCTCGGTGCTTGTGGATCCGCTTCCTGAGCCACTGCCGGAACCCGAACCGGAACCCGGATTTGATTCTGAACCCGGATAGGAAACTATTGCAAAGTCACCCGGTTGTGCATCAGGATATTCTGAATTTAGCATTCCTGTAATTTCAGATAATGCAGTAGGTGCTTTATCAAGCACTAAGCGTGGAGCTGCTGATATAGCCGAAACTTCTGCCGGTGTCTCAGCTTGCAACAAGTTCACTTGCACTGTAGAGCCATCGTTGTAGATAAAGAAGTCTGTTTGATTCTGGTTCAGTAATACAGGAACTGCTTTCTGAGCCGGATAGAGACCGTTCTGATCGAAGTAGTGGTTGTTGCGGATAAAATTTGCAGCTGCCTTTTCCTCGTCTGTCTCCGCTTGGTTATAAAGTGCCTGTCCGATGGTTTCGTAATCAGTTGTGGTCAGCGTATATTCCACGGTCACAGTTTTATCATAGGTGGGACCTCCTTCGAAACCATCAAGGAATGTGTCGTTCCAGGAATTGTCGGTACAGCTTGCTGCCATTACAAGGGAGCCCGCGAATGCCAACGTTTTTATATTATGGAATTTCATATATTTATTTCTTTTATTGATTTAGTTATTGATGGCTTAGAAACTGAGCTTGAGACGCACTGAGAAAGTTCTACCGAAAGAATAATATCCCCATGCATTACTCCAGTCTCCCTTTTCATAATAATTAGTGTTGGCGTCTTTGATATAGTAGTTGTTGAGCACATTGTTCACATTACCATATACTGTAGCATAGGTATTGCCAATCTTGAAATTGTAGGATACGTTGAGATTGAGTTCGTTGCCGAACGGTATTTCCCATGGTTCTTCGATATTGATCCATTTGACGTCGTCCACATAGCTCACAGAGCTGCTCAAAGTAGAGGAAGTGAGTGAATAGTCGGAGTAGTTGCGGAAGTTTAGAAGCCAGTCGGCACCGATTCTGAAACCTTTGAACGGACGGAATGTGATGCCGAGCATACCTGTGCTTTGAGCTGAACCGCCAATGTAAACTCCCTTTTGTTTCACGGCGGCGAAAGCATGGTCGGGAGCGAACATACCGGAAGCTACGTTACCTTCCAGGTCAGCCAAAGGCTCGCCTTGACTGTTGTAGAAATAACCCTTCACATCGTTGCCCCATTTCCAGTCGCCCCAAGAGAACATACCGTTGATTTCCATCCAGTTTGTTGGAATATAGGTGAAGTTCATTTCAGCACCCATATGGTTTGCCCTTACATTTTCAAGGTTAACTGTGTAACGTTCACCGGCATTAGGGCCACGGTTGATATACACAGAACGCTGGGTGTTTCTGTTGGTCTGATCCATCCATACTGTATAGTAACCGTTTAATGTCATTGTGAATTTTGGTGAGTGGTAGCTGTAACCAATTTCTGCAGAACCGATCTTTTCATTAAATGATTTCGGATTGATAGCATTGCTCACGTCGGAGGATACAAACACACCATTGGAGAAGAAAGGAGCCTTGGAAATATATCCTCCGTTAGCGAAGATATTGTTATTGCGGTCGATGTTCCAGTTAATACCACCCTTTATAGTACCTCCGAGGTAAGAACGTTTCTGACTCCAAGCCTTGTCGGCGTCATAATAGAACAAGTCTTTTCTTTGATAGGTTGTGACATTGAGAGAACCTGCAATAACTGTTGTGATTCTACCTTCGAGATATTTACCTTCGGCCTGGCCATAGATACCTTCCTGGTTGGCATAACCGTAATAGTTACGGTAAACGATGTCACCAACACCTAATTTTTCATATATCCATGCTTGGTTACCGGCCAATGAATTGTTTTGAGCCAGCATTGAAGATCCACCGCGGCTTGAGTCATCGATAAAGTATTCACCGCTATAAAGGTCAATGATCTTATTGAAGTGGTGACCGATATAATATCTCATGTCGATACCGGCAGTGATGGTAAGTCGGTTAGGCAATATCTCGTTCTTATAGGTAGAGATGAGACCATACCATTGGTGGTTGTTGTTAGAGCCTGCCATTACCATATTAGAACCTGTTGAAGAGGCTAGATTCATGTCTTGGATTGAACCATAGTCATAAGTGCCGTCGGCTCTACGGGTTCTAATGCCATTATATTCCCAGTTAAGATTACCATAACCGTCGGTTCCATACCATCCTGTACGCCAGTTTGTGCCGCTCGGATTTGTGATGTCGAGAGGACGTCCCTGACCTGAGTAACCGTAACCGTTAGCTAAAGATACGTAGAGGGCGGTTGAAAGTGATGAGTAGGCATTGATTTGCCAGATATGGTTAAGAGAAATGATCGGTTTATGGAACTGGTTGCGGGCTGAGGTGCGCTGTTGTCCTTCATTGTCATAACCGAAGATTGGGTTGTAACGGTAGGGTGACTCATCGCCCATATAGTTGGCCACATTTTGCCATTCGTTTATCATCAGACTGGCACTTGAACGCTGGTTGTGCCATTGGGGTGCTCCGAATGCTGTCAAAGCAATCTGGTTCTTGTCACCGATTTTTTTTGTAACGTTAACAAACCAGCTCCATTCGTCATATTGGGTGCCTTGAATATAACCGTTGGCCCAGCGTCTTCCACCCATAAGTGTAATGGCCCAGCCATTTTTCATCAGACCGGTGGAAAGTGTCATACCTATGTTGTTGAGCCCGTCGTTGCCGGTGCCATACCAAAGAGAACCGCCCTTCTTTGCGTCAAGGCCTTTGGTAGTGTATGCTATTGTACCACCGATTGAAGGAGTGGAGATGATTGCGGCTCCGAGACCTCTCTGAGTCTGTACGTTGGAAGTTACGTTTGGCAAATGGCCGAAATTGGACCAATATATACCACCCCATTCCATATCGTTCATAGGGATACCGTTGATGAGCACTGCCACATTGGGAGCCTTGAAACCACGCATGTTGATTTTGGCGTCGCCGTGGCCACCGCCTTCAGGTGTGGCCCACACACCCGGGGTGCTGTTGAGCAATTCGGGCAATTCTTTGTCGCCAAGTTTCACCTCGATTTCTTGAGCCGTGATTTCAGAAATGGCCACAGGCGTTTCGCGGGTCTTTGCGATTGAAGATGTCACAACTACGTCCTGGAGCATTTTTGAATCAGGTTCAATCTTGATTTCTCCCATTTCTGATTCAGGCTTCAATTTCACGGTCTTATAGCCGATATAGCTGATCTGAATTTCTTTGGTTTTGGCCGGCACTTTAAGTGAGAATTTGCCATCTATGTCTGTGGCTGTAGCTACTGTGGTGCCCGGCACCTGAACTGTAGCTCCCACCACGGGCTCTCCCAGTTCATCGATCACAATGCCCCGGCAATTCAGCGTGTTGGTCTGGGCAAAAACTGTCCCAACCATGGCGAATACCACCAGGGCTACGAGAAACAATCTCTTCATAAGCTGGTTGTTTATTTGAAATGTATTTTGATTTATATTATTCGGAAATAAGGATGAAATTCTGAACCCCATTTTTATGTTTTGTTCTAAGGGTGGGTGTGAAAAGGATGTGTCTTTCATTCTGGGTGCCGGTTTGAAAACTTCTCGGTACTCTTACTGCAAAGTTAAGATTTTTTTACATTTTGACAAAGTAGCATTCAATTTTAACAAACTCTTCTTAATTTTTTTAAATTACCGGTTCGGAGTGCTTGTCTGTAACCATAAAAAAATATTTAACTTTACAATCCGTTTTTTAAGCAAATTCTTATTTCTATGTTAAAAAAAATAGGCATATTCACCTGTTCTTTCCTACTTGCTTTTGGTAGTTCTTTGACAGCTCAAGCACAAAACGCCGTCAAGATGATTCCGGGCGCCACTACAGGAGAGGATAAGGAAATCATTTTCTTACTAAGGGACACACCGACAGTGACATTCGATGACGATGCAATTGTGGTGGAATGTAATGACGAAAAAGTTGTCTGCAATCTTCAGGGAGGTGTCTCTTTCGAATTCATAGCTTTTGATGAAGCATCTGTTGATGCTGTCGAATCCGACTCTACAGTGATTAAGATCAATCAACTTTTCATCGGGGCTTACAATCTCTCTCCGGATACTCCGGTGGTGATCTCTGACCTCTCAGGAAAGATCTTATCCTCTTCAAAAACTGACCCTCATGGTCATATTTATGTCAGTTTATATGACTTTCCCACAGGGGTATACATTTTCTCTTCAAAAGATAAAAATTTTAAATTCTATAAAAAATGAAAAAATCTACTCTTTCTATCATATGTGCCACTCTCTTAATAGGTTCCACGGCTATTATGGCTGAAACCGGAGTAGTGGTATATCAAAAAGACGGGTCATCTACTTTTTTCCCGGCCGATAATGTAGAAAAAGTTGAATTTGTTGACCAATCATATGAGCCCGAAGATCAGGTTTCTCTCACTTCGGCTATAAAGAATCTTTCCGACGGTGCCCAACTTCAGGCTACAGCAGTTGTGACGGCACAAAGTGACAAGGGCTTGATACTTACCGACAAAGCCGGATCGATTTTCTACTACAACGCTTATGTAGACCTGTCACAATATCCTTTAGGTACGGTAGTGAAGGTTTCCGGTACCGTCAGCGTCTACGGTACAGGGCTTCAACTGACAAACTCAGCTTCTTTGCAAGTGGTGGGAGAGACGGATTTTACATATCCCGAACCGACTCTTTATACCGGTGCAATGGTGAATCAGGCTGTTTCAATCACATCTAACGTACTTCCCACCTATATCTCTCTGGAAGGTCAGTTGAGCATATCCGGCAACTACTATAATATCAATATCCCGGGTTCTTCTTATCAGGGAAGTTTTTATACACCGATAAATGCTATAAAAGACGAGATTTCAGATGGAAAGAGTTATGTCTTCACCGGTTATTTCACGGGT
The DNA here is from genome assembly GCA_022510425.1 of Muribaculaceae bacterium. Lineage (GTDB taxonomy): Bacteria > Bacteroidota > Bacteroidia > Bacteroidales > Muribaculaceae > Lepagella. The sequence goes on along the minus strand of JAFLTO010000002.1, from coordinate 3,466 downwards.
GTGACTTCCGGTAAATATTTCTATATGGTGCTTACCGACGTGACTCCTGTTGGTGGTGACAACAATGGTTCAAGTTCCGATGGACTGGACACGGTGGAAGGGTTCCAATTTCCTCTTGCATATGTGGCTCTGCCAGATGGCACCCCGGAACAGGTGAAGGAATACACAGGATTCACTCTTAATTTCAATAAGAATAACCACACTGCCAATTATGTGTCTTGGGAACTAATGTCATCTGAAACCGATGGCTCCGTAGACCGTAAAGATTATAATTACTGGGTTGATTCTTCATTGGAAGGATGTCTTGACACTGACTATGCTTATTCATCCACCGGTTATGAACGCGGGCACCTTTGTCCGGCAGCTGATCAAAAATGGTCGGTTGAGGCTATGAGCGACTGTATGGTCATGGCTAATATGAGTCCCATGCTCCGTTCACTTAATTCTGGCATGTGGAGTACTCTTGAAAACAAGGAAAGAGTTTGGGCCAGAAGAGACGGTAAAATTTGGATAGTGGCAGGACCAATTTATTATGACAGCGACGATAAATATATCGGCAGGTCGCAGGCTCGAGTGCCGAGTGCATATTTCAAGGCTTTTCTCTATTATGACAACACCAATCCAAGGGCTATCGCATTCGTGATGCAGAACGGTTCTAATCCCGGCGACCTCTCAGCCTATGCTATGAGTATTGATGATCTTGAGAAAGAAACAGGTTATGATTTCTTCTCGGCTCTTCCCGATGATATTGAAAATGCTGTGGAATCCTCTTTCTCATTCGCCGATTGGAATAAATAAAACTCTATTCTTTATGCACTTCGCAAAATTTCATTAATTTTGCGAAATAATTAGTCTCCATAGTTCAATGGATAGAATATCGGATTCCGGTTCCGACGATTACGGTTCGACTCCGTATGGAGATACCAAAACTTATTCCACTACGTAACATGAATATTAGAAAAACTCTTGCCATTTTCGGCATTCTGTTTTTTATTTCTTTGGGTGCTTCAGCACAGAAAGTGGGCATCAAGACAAATCTTATCAGTGATGCCGCCACAAGTCCTCACTTGGGAGTTGAATTCAAGATGTCGCCGAAATGGACCTTCGAAATCGCCGGTCAACTTAACGCCTGGAATATACACGAACGTCGCTGGCGTCACTGGATGGCTCAACCTGAAGTAAAAGTATGGTATTGCGAAGCTTTCCAGGGTTCTTTCTGGGGGCTTCACGCAATCGGTGGTCAATACAATATCGGTAACTTCGGTAATTTCGGTGGTAATATCCTTGACCATCTTAATTTCTTGGGAAGCGATTTCAGCAAACTCAAGGACCATCGATATCAGGGATGGGGTGTTGGTGCCGGCATCTCTTATGGCTACGACTGGATTCTTGCAAAGCACTGGAACCTCGAATTCGAAATCGGGGTAGGGTACATCTACACTTGGTTCGACAGATATCCCTGTGGCGAATGTGGCTCAATTGAGGGCTCCGGACATCATAACTATTTCGGCCCCACAAAACTCTCCCTCGCCATTGAATACTTGTTTTAAACTAAAGAAAGAATTTCTAAAACAATTATCGCCAAGGTTGCTGCCAAAAGAAATAAACAGGTTGTTCTGAAATTTTAAATAAACCAGGAAATGAAATTATCTGCTAATAATAACAATAATAAATACAAGGATTTTAGGTATACTTCCCTTATACCTTATACTTTATCTCTTATCCTTACACTTTGCACTTTTAATGCATTTGCATTTGATTTTCCCGCAGGTGCTAAAAAGAATTCATATATAGATGTCACTGTCAATAATATTGCCGTGGAAGGTAATCAGCTTCTGACTGATATTACTTTCGATATCTCAAATGTTAACCTTAAAGGTAATTCTGAACTGGTGGTGACTCCGGTACTTTTTGATGACAACGGTAATCAGGTGGAACTCGAAAGTTTCACAATTGCCGGTAGAAATCGCTTCTATTGGCTCGAACGCAACGGATTGGATAAAGATATCTCACTTTTCAAGGGATGGGGTAAGAAGTCAAAGGATGCTTCTCAGGATATATTGAATATAGAAAGTGTGGTGCCATATAAAGAATGGATGAACTATGCCACTTTGGGACTTAAGACCCAAGATTTGGGTTGTGCAAATTGCCGAAAAGGTAGCAACGACTATCCTTTGGCAGAAACAGAATATGTGGAAATTTCATATTTTCCTGATTACCTGTATGTGACCCCGCAAGCTGAAGCTGTAAAGACACGCGACATTTCAGCAAGAGCCTATATAGATTTTGTGGTTAACCGTACGGAGATTAATCCCACCTACCGCCGTAACCCGGTAGAACTGGCCAAGATACAGGCCACGATCGACTCTGTGAGAAATGATAAGGATATCACAATTACGAAACTGCATATCAGTGGTACTGCATCTCCTGAAGGTTCCTATCAGAACAACGTACGTCTTGCCAAAGGCCGTACTGAATCTTTGAAGGACTACGTGCAGGGCCTTTACCGGTTCCCGGCAGGTGTAATCACCTCCAGCTACGAACCTGTTGACTGGGAAGGCTTGTCAGCTTTTTTGAAACAGGTATTAGGAATCACTGATAAGGGATTAGGAAATGACAGTATAAGACAAGATCAGTTTAAGGCTAATTCCCAGATAATAGCAAACCAAGAAAACAATAATTCACCATTACCTCTTTCTTCTTATAATGCCTATCAACAGGAATTGCCTCACGCTCAACAGATATTGAATATTGTTAACGGCGACCTTGAGCCATATGCTCGTAACTCTAAGATAAAGAGCACATATCCAAAGGAATACGCCTGGTTGTTGGCTAATGTTTATCCGGCTTTGCGTCATTCCGACTATAGGATTGAGTTTGAGATAAAACACTTTACGGAAGCTCCTGAAATTATCGAGATAATGGAGACCAATCCGAGTAAGTTGAGTCTCGAGGAACTATTCGTGGCCGCTAATTCCCAGGCACCGGGCAGCGAATTATACAACCGTGCATTCCAGTTGGCTGTCACTATGTATCCGCAAGATGAGATAGCTAATCTCAACGCAGCTACGGCTGCCATGGTGAGAGGTGACCTCGTTTCCGCAGGGCAATATCTTGCCAAGATAAAGAACGAAACCCCGGAAAGCCAATATGCCAAAGCTATGTACCAGCTTATTCAAGGCAATGAAGACGAGGCGCTATGGATGTTTGATGTGCTATCACGTTCTGAAAATTCAGAAGTGGCAGCCAAAGCCACAGCAGCCAAAGAGGGTCTCGAACATGTGCGTCAAGCCAACGGATTCCATTTCCGTCTCCTCCAATAATCCGTAAATTTCAGGCATAATAGATAATATGTTTGCAGTGCAATAGTCCCGACAAAAGAAATAGCATGTTAGAAAATATGCTAATTTTGGGATTAGAAAATAACATTACACCAACATATATCTAACATGCCACGACAAATTTC
>JAFLTO010000019.1 GCA_022510425.1 Muribaculaceae bacterium | reverse complement strand
CGAACCCTGTTCGCATCACAGCAAAAGCAATCTTTTTGAGGGATTAGGGATGGAGGATGAGGATAGATATGCGAACCCTGTTCGCATCACAGCAAAAGCAATCTTTTTGAGGGATTAGGGATGGAGGTATAGTATGTTTCATTGAAGATGGGAATATTGCAGACAGTCAAACTTTTATTTCAGTGATTCAAGAATCAAGGAATTAGCATAATCTACTTTGGAAGTGTCGATTGAGGCGAGATAAATGCGGGTGGTGTTTTCAGAATTGTGACCCATACCCTCACTTATGATTTCTATGGGAATGCCTTTGTTTCTTGCGGCAGTGGCCCAGCTGTGGCGTGCTACATAGTGAGTGAGAGGCATATTGAGATTTAAAATCCGGCCAATAACCTTGAGATTATTATTGACAATAAGTGCCTTGTTGCGATAGATGGCTCTCTCATTGCCGTCGGCACTCGTAATAATCGGGAAAAGAAATGATGTGGAGTTTTTTTCATATTTGTCCAGTATCTCTTGCATCTCGGATGTCCACTTAATTTCCATTTTCTTTCCCGTTTTTCTTCTCACATAAGTCAGCCGACCTTGTTTGAGGTTAGTTTTTTGCAGAAAAGCCATATCTACAAAGCTTATACCTCTTAAATAGAAAGCAAGCATGAACATATCTCTGGCATAGTCGAGATGAGGATAATGGGAGAGATCCAGTTTTTTTAACCGACGGATAATGTCCAGAGGGATGGCCCGCTTCACAGTCTTTTCAATACCCGTGAAAACATTTCTGAATGGATATCTCAGAGGAAGCTGTCCCTCTTCTACAGCCTGATTATATATTGACCTAAGATTTCGCATATAGAAGGAAATCGTGTTCAGGGAAACTTTTCTTTCGATAAGATATTTTTGATATTCTTCTATCAGCCTACAATCAATGGCTTCAATAAGGATATCTTCATTTTCACGGAATTTTTTGAAACTTGACAGAGCAGACCCGTAAGTCTCAGCGGTTCTTTCTTTGCCGGCACTCTTTTTTCTGATAATCAAGTTTTCGGCATAATTGAAGAAGGAAAAACCTGATATATATTCCCTGAAGGAGTTAACAATATCGTCGGCGGAAAAAGGAGAAGCAGAGTTTTCAAAACCCTTAATGATCTTATATATCCTTTCTTTGTCAATTGAGATTCGAGAACGGTAAGATTCCAGGAGAACAATCCGTTTAATGTCAGTTTTAATCGCAGGTTTAATAATGGCTTTATCATCCCATTCTTCGGGGAATATATGGAAATCGGTTGCAAACTGTTTCATATGTCGATTATGAATTATTTGATAATAGACAGTGCCTTCTTTATCTTTTAGTGAAGAGGGCCGGAATTTTATTTTCAGAGTAGTCATGTTAATAAGGTATTAATTTTGATGGATGAAGGAGAGATATGCGAACCCTGTTCGCATCACAGCAAAGGCAATCTTCATAGATATGCGAACCCTGTTCGCATCACAGCAAAGGCAATCTTCATAGATATGCGAACCCTGTTCGCATCACAGCAAAGGCAATCTTCATAGATATGCGAACCCCGTTCGCATCACAGCAAAGGCAATCTTCATAGATATGCGAACCCCGTTCGCATCACAGCAAAGGCAAACTTAATATTAGTTTGAGGGATGGGGGATGTTTGGTGCACCCCGTGCACCACACAGCAAAGGCAATCTTCATAGATATGCGAACCCTGTTCGCATCACAGCCAAGGCAAATTTTTAGGACGGGTCAGAGGTTCGTTAATTCTTTTTAACAGGAATAGTGCGTTTCAGGTGTGATTTTTATTATATTTTTGCACATATCTAACGATATTGAGCATATTGCAGTGAAAATTTATCTATTCGATTCCACAGAAGCTCACCAAAATCTGTTGCCATTGAGCTTTACACGACCTATTGCGGATTTCAGGTGTGGCATACTCACTATAAAGGAAAAATGGGAGAAATATATACCGGGGGAATACGGATACTTTCCCGTGGAGTATCTCCGAGACAAATTCGGTTCCGTAAGTAATCCTTACGAAGATGCATTGTTTATAGCCGGTAATCTTTTACCCCGTCCTGACCTGCTTGAAGCCATCCGTAATCTGAATCCGGGAGAAGCTTTGGTGAGAACCAAACAAACAGATGCCGAAGCCTCTTTTCTGTCAGCTATTTATGCCTTCAGGGGTTCTTTGTCATCCTTGCTGTCCAATAAATTCAAATATATACCATTCTCGAGCTCCACAGCGCAGAAAGATCCCACGACGACAACGCCTCCTTCCATCACCTATCTTTATGATATTTTCCAGAAAAACGGCGAGGAAATAATAAGGGATTTCCAACTTATCACCAAAGGTAGAAAATCACAACCGATACCTGATTGCGTGAGAAAAATCTCATCATCAAATCTTAAAGGACTGGGGAGACTGATTTTTATAGAAAAAGGGGCGAAAGTGGAATGTGCCTCCATAAATCTCACCAAGGGACCGGTGTATATCGGTAAAGATGCCGTTTTGATGGAGGGAGCATGTATAAGAGGACCTTTCGCCATTTGTGAAGCTTCCGAAGTGAAGATGGGCACCAAGATCTATGAAGGCACCACTATCGGACCTCATTGCAAGGTGGGAGGAGAACTTAACAACACAGTATTTTTTGGATACTCCAACAAGGCACACGACGGTTTCCTCGGAAACGCCGTGATAGGGGAATGGTGTAATATCGGAGCCGGGACAAACGCCTCCAATTTAAAAAACGATTACAGCAAAATCCGGTTGTGGAACTATGCTACACACTCCTTTATGAAGACTGACCTGCAGTTCTGCGGCTTAATCATGGGAGATCATTCTAAAATCGGAGTTAACTGTATGATAAATACCGCCACAGTGATAGGAGTGGGAGTGAATATACACGGTGCCGGTTTCCCAAGGAATTTTGTACCCTGTTTCTCTGAAGGAAGTCCGCATACCGGCTTCTCAACTGTGCCGTTAAACAAATTCCTTGACATTATGGATCGAGTGATGTCAAGAAGGGACATGAAACCCACAGAAGTAGATACAGAGATGTTGAAACACATCTATGAGAGTCAGGAAGAGAAATGAGGCGAGGAAAAGAAAAACCCGGGCAAGAAATCTTCAAAATTTCTTGCCCGGGATTGTTTAAATTTAGTCTATGGGACTAATATTTATTTCTTAAGGAGGTTTTCTACAAATGCGTAATCGGGTTCGGTGGTGATTTGTTCACAAAGATTTGTGCCGATCACCTTGCCGTTTTCATCGATCACTACCACTCCACGTGCAAGGAGCCCACGCATCGGACCATCTGCCAATTCGATACCGTAAACTTTACCGAAATCACTTCTGAAAGCCGAGCCTGTGTAGACATTTTCAATATCATTGGCTGCACAGAATCTTCCTAATGCGAACGGGAGGTCTTCAGAAACGCACACCACAACAGTGTTGTCGAGTTTAGCGGCGTCTTGGTTGAATCTTCTCACAGAGGCTGCACAAACGGGAGTGTCTACGCTCGGGAAAATATTGAGCACCACTCTCTTCCCTTTAAAGTCGTGGAGATTGAAATCTTTCAGATCTTTATCTGTGAGCACAAAATATGGGGCATCATCGCCAACCTTAGGAAGGTCTCCAACGAGATGCATGGGGAGGCCATTTAAAAATACTGTTGTTTCCATAGTTATCAAATTGATTTATATAATGGTAACAATTGATAAAGTATTTTGTTTAAATTGAACGCCTCAGCCAATCTTCGTTGCGGCAAACATCCCTTCAAGTATGCCGGGAAGGATTTAGAAGTGTTTTTTATGGAAGACAGAATCGAGTTTAAGTTTGACTACACCGAACATGGCTTCTCCGAAAATTGAGGAATTCATCTTGGAAGTGCCAAGCTGGCGGTTGATAAAGATTATTGGGATTTCCGAGATTTTAAACCCTTTCTTGTGGGCCTTGAACTTCATTTCTATCTGGAATGCATATCCTTTAAATTCGATATTATCAAGCTTTATAGATTCAAGAACCCTCCTGCGATAGCATACAAAACCGGCTGTGGCATCACGGAGATCCATGCCTGTTATCATCCTTACATATGCTGAAGCGAAATAAGACATCAGGACCCTCCCCATAGGCCAATTCACGACATTGACACCGCTTATATAACGGGAACCAATCGTTACATCAAACCCTTTATCCTTAGAATTATGGTAGAGGCGGGTTAAATCGTCGGGATTATGAGAAAAATCGGCGTCCATTTCTATTATATAACCATAATCTCTTGCAAGGGCCCATTTAAAACCATGGATATAGGCAGTGCCGAGACCAAGTTTGCCGGCTCTCTTTTCGAGGAAGACCCGTTGCGGGTATTTTTCTACCAGCGCTTCCACAGCCTCGGGAGTGCCGTCAGGAGAATTGTCGTCGATCACGAGCACGTCAAAATTATCGGGATAACTAATCACCTTTTCTACAATGTTCGTGATATTCTCGATTTCGTTATATGTGGGTATTATTACTAAAGCGTCGTGCATATTTTTCTAAATTCATCAATCCCCTCTATAATATTGCTGGAGATAACAACGAGAAATAAAATCCCAGTTATTTTTCACCAGTTCCTTATCCTCAGAACCCGGGAAGACGGCATCGGGCAACCAATCTTTCTCACAAATATAGCGCAACAAATCCCCCGGACATGTCCCTCTTTCAGTCAACAAATCCATGGCATGATCCCGCGCATATTCCTTATCATAAAGATGATTGGCGGGAGAAGCGATACATTTGGCGATATTCCTGGCCAGGAGCATACCTTTTTTAGGGTCGACCATCAAGACGAAATCGTGGTCGTTTTTCACCTGCTCCAAATGGCTTTCTCCTTCAGCCCATCCCAGAGCATCGATGAAGAACCTGTTCATTTCCTCATAAGTTGAGAAAAATTGCAGAGTCTTTCCTCCTGTGAAGTTCGTAAAGGCTGTGTAATATTTATGTTCGCCTTCCGGTTCATTCGTTTTCGGTTCCGGGGCAGGTTTCTGTTCCACGATAAGATATAGCCATTCGCCCAGATATAAAGCCAAAGGCCCTGTGGGATCCTGCCACATGGAAAGGTCGAGACGTTTCTGCATTTCAATTATGCCATCTTCTTTCGTGAGGTCGTATTCTGATGAAATCTCAGTCAGAGTCAAAGCATATGCAGGTGTCATAAGATAGCAATGCAGGAAAAGCCAGTTGGCAAGGCGCATAATTTCGGGACGGTCTTCTTCGGAATGGATCTCCAATTCCGCCGAAAATCTATAGATCTCAGGTATCGGAGCATCATCATATGCTTTCTCCAATTCCTCAAACCATACCTCGGCGCCATCCAGAATCTCCTTATCGAAAGGGTAACAAACACGCCGGTTTTCATAGTTCATGGAAAGAGCATACCAAACCATGAAGCGGACATCAGCCTTGTTTAGTTCATAATCCACATAATCATCACCGGCATTGGAAAAGAATGGGACAGTGTAACCATACAGTCTTCTGCATTCATTTATAAAAGAACGCCAAACACCGGCATCGCTTATCACATCCTGATAGTAACCAATCAAAACAAGAGCTGCCCTTTCCATCACCTTTTCAGGATAAGAAGGGAAAATATTCTTTTCCTTGGCCACATTCGCAAGGTGGTTGCAAAGATCAAAATAAAATTTATCGGTAGATGTCTCCTGCGGCATAGATGGCTGTCGCAAAAGAAACTGTTCCTTACTTATCATAAACTAAAATCTTTAATGGAATGGCGTGTCTGTTCGCCTGAGGACATATCTTTCAAAATCAATTCTCCAGTTGCGAGTTCCGATTCACCAATAATAGCCACATATGGCACTTTCAAAGCATCGGCATAACTCATTTGCTTTTTGAGTTTAGCATTGTCGGGATAAAGTTCAGCAGAAATTCCTTTCTCTCTGAGGCTTTTCACCAGTTTCATGCATTCGGCAGCCTCCTTTTCTCCGAAATTCAAGAAAAGAATTTTGACGCTTTCGGTTACCGATTCAGGATAAAGTTCAAGTTTATTTAAAACGTCGTAGATTCTGTCGGCACCGAAAGATATTCCGACACCCGAAAGACCGGGCATTCCGAATACACCTGTGAGATTATCATACCTGCCTCCACCGGTGATACTTCCAATCTCCACATCAAGTGCTTTCACTTCTATAATTGTGCCGGTGTAATAATTCAAACCTCTTGCTAAAGAAACATCAACTTCGAGGCCACATTGATGTCCCAATGCATCGAACTGATCTACTATCCATTTCAGTTCTTCCACACCTTTGGAGCCAATTTCAGAATCTTTTAAAACATCAGCCAATGATGCTATCTTATCAGTGTTACTACCGGACAATTCCAAAATAGGAAGGAGTTTTTTTACTGCCTCTTCCGAAATTCCTTTGGCATAAAGTTCTTCAGAAACTTTTTCAATTCCGATTTTCTCGATTTTATCGATAGCTACAGTGATGTCGATAATTCTGTCGCTCTCCCCGATAAGTTCGGCAATGCCTGAAAGGATTTTACGATTATTGAGTTTTGTTGCAACCCTTATTTTCAAGTTTTTGAAAACTTCATCTATTAGAGAAAGCAGTTCCACTTCATTCCAAAGAGAGTCGCTACCCACCACGTCGGCATCACATTGATAAAATTCGCGGTAACGCCCTTTCTGGGGACGGTCGGCCCGCCATACAGGCTGTATCTGACACCTTTTGAAAGGCAACTGAATATCATTTCGGTTTTGGACCACAAACCTTGCAAAAGGGACCGTGAGATCGTATCTCAAACCCTTTTCGCTTATTTTTGTTGCCAGAGCCAAGGAATCCTTCTTTTCCAGTTCCCCGTTTGGAATATCTTTAAGATAATCACCGGAGTTTAATATTTTAAAAAGAAGTTTATCACCCTCTTCACCGTATTTACCCATCAGAGAAGAAAGATTCTCCATTGCCGGAGTCTCTATGGGATTATAGCCGAAAAGACGGAAAGCACTTCTGATAGTGTCGAAAATATAATTTCGGCGCGCGGTTTCCAATGGGCCGAAATCACGTGTGCCTTTAGGTATGGAAGGTTTAACACTCATAGTTAGAAAGTGTTTTATAGAAAGTTTCTAATCATTTATAGTTGCAAATTTAATTAAAAATGAGTAATTTTGCAGTCGCGAAATCCGCCAGGGCTAAAAAAGAGAGTGCAAAATGCAGTCCGCCTAACGGAAATGATTGAATATCATTAAAATAGAAATGTACGCAATTGTAGAAATCAAAGGACAACAATTCAAAGTTGAGGAAGGCAAATTCCTCTATGTCCATCATCTCGGCGATGAATTAAAAGAAGGTGACACAGTAGAATTTGACAAAGTGTTGCTAATCGATGCCGACGGCGACGTAACAGTCGGAGTGCCTGCCGTTGAAGGTGCAAAAGTGACATGCGAAGTTCTCAATCCTCTTGTAAAAGGCGACAAAGTGATTGTTTTCAAGAAAAAACGTCGCAAAGGGTATCGCCGTAAAAACGGACATCGCCAACAGTTCTCCAAAGTATTGGTAAAAACAATCGTAAAGTAAAACTCATCAGATATGGCACATAAAAAAGGTGTGGGTAGTTCAAAGAACGGCCGCGAATCAGAAAGTAAACGACTTGGTGTTAAAATCTTCGGTGGGTCAAACTGCCGTGCAGGAAACATTCTCAAACGTCAAAGAGGGACTGTTCACCATCCGGGTCAGAATGTAGGTATGGGTAAAGATCACACGCTCTTTGCTCTTATCGATGGAGTTGTGGTTTTCTCCACCGGCAAGGAAGGGAGAAAATTCATCAACGTACAGCCGCACGCCAATTAATCATGGCAGAATAGAAAACGTTTAAGGCCCCGCAGCTATGCTCCGGGGTTTATTTTTTTAATAATATCTGACCGGAGTGTGGCCTGCCAATCTTTTAAAGATGTAAAATTTGCATAAGAAGCTTATTTTCATTATCTTTGCACAAAATTTGGGGCATAAAGCGCCAATATCCGGCACTAAATGACTGAGGGATAGTTGTTTAGTGGTGGTTTTGGGTGTATGCTGCGAATGTGTGAAAAAGGGTTAAAGCAGGGTTGTCAAAACTGCTTTCACTTCGAAAAAAAGAAACAAATTAAACAATAACCAATAAACAAAGCGACAAAGAATGCCAACTATTCAACAATTAGTAAGAAAGGGCAGAGTGGCACTTGAAGACAAGAGCAAGAGCCCGGCACTGGATTCATGTCCGCAGCGTCGAGGTGTGTGTGTGCGTGTATACACCACCACTCCTAAAAAACCTAACTCAGCGATGAGAAAGGTGGCACGTGTGCGTCTCACCAACGGAAAAGAGGTTAACTCATACATCCCGGGAGAAGGTCACAACTTGCAGGAGCACTCAATCGTTATGGTTCGTGGCGGCCGTGTGAAAGATCTTCCCGGCGTACGTTACCATATCGTCAGAGGCACACTTGATACAGCCGGCGTGCAAGGCCGTACGCAAAGACGCTCAAAATACGGTGCCAAACGTCCTAAAGCTGCTAAAAAATAAAAACTGAAGCCGAGTTGCCGTTGCTTCAGACAAAAGGAGAAAAAAGACTCCGACAGCAGCATAAAACAAGAGAATTATTAACACCCCGTGAGGGGAGGATGTGGTTGAGTAAACCGCAAGCGAGAGAGCCGAGAAGCGGTTGAAGCGTAAAAGATCACAGCCCAAAAATTAAACAAAAATGAGAAAAGCCAAACCAAAGAAACGGGTGATATTGCCCGATCCTGTGTTCCACGACGTAAGGGTTACTAAATTTGTGAACCACTTGATGTACGATGGTAAGAAGAGCACAGCGTATACAATTTTCTACACGGCTTTGGATGTCGTGAAGGCAAAGATGCCTAACGAGGAGAGAAGCGCACTTGATATCTGGAAAAAAGCGCTCGAGAATATTACTCCTCAAGTGGAAGTGAAAAGCCGCCGTGTGGGTGGTGCCACTTTCCAGGTGCCTACAGAAATCAGGCCCGACCGTAAGGAATCCATATCAATGAAAAATCTCATCCAATATGCACGCAAAAGAGGCGGCAAGACAATGGCCGACAAACTTGCGGCAGAAATCGTGGACGCATTCAACGACCAAGGTGGTGCCTTCAAACGTAAGGAAGATATGCACCGTATGGCTGAAGCAAACCGCGCTTTCGCACATTTCAGATTCTAAATTGGTATATCATTAACAATGGCAAAACACGAAGATCTTAATTTGACCCGCAATATCGGTATCATGGCTCACATCGATGCCGGTAAGACCACTACATCAGAACGTATATTATTTTACACCGGCTTGACCCACAAGATCGGTGAGGTGCATGATGGAGCGGCCACAATGGACTGGATGGAACAGGAGCAAGAAAGGGGTATTACAATCACCTCGGCAGCCACCACCACGTTCTGGAACTACAACGGGGACAAATATAAAATCAACTTAATAGATACTCCGGGACACGTAGACTTCACTGTGGAAGTGGAGCGTTCCCTACGAGTGCTTGACGGTGCCGTGGCAGCCTTCTGTGCTGTGGGTGGTGTAGAACCCCAGAGCGAGACAGTGTGGCGTCAGGCCGACAAGTACAATGTGCCTCGAATCGGTTACGTGAATAAGATGGACCGTTCGGGCGCGAATTTCTTTGAAGTAGTAAGGCAAGTGAAGGATGTGCTTGGCGCAACTCCGCTTCCTATACAAATTCCAATCGGTGCAGAAGAGTCGTTCAAGGGTGTTGTGGATCTTGTGACCATGAAAGCTATTTTCTGGCACGACGAAACAATGGGAGCTGAATATGAGATTGCAGAAATCCCGAGCAACCTTGTGGCTGAGGCAGAGGAATGGCGTGAAAAGATGCTTGAAACTCTGGCTGAGTATGACGAGACACTGATGGAAAAATATTTCGATGATCCAACCACAATCAAGGAGGAAGAAATTAAGGCTGCAATAAGAAAGGCCACCCTTTCTATGGCAGTTAATCCTATGATTTGTGGTTCTTCTTTTAAGAATAAGGGCGTGCAGACACTGCTGGATGCAGTTTGCGCATATCTGCCAAGTCCGGAAGATGCCGGTATAGTTGAAGGTCATGCTGTGGATGATCCCGATCAGATCGAGACACGTGAACCGAGTCCCGAGGCACCTATGTGTTCTCTGGCATTTAAAATTGCGACCGACCCATATGTAGGAAGACTTTGTTTCTTCCGCGTATACTCCGGTGAAATGAAGAGCGGAAGCTATGTTCTTAACACCCGTAGCGGCAAAAAGGAAAGAGTGTCGCGTCTCTTCCAGATGCATTCCAACAAGCAGAATCCGAAAGAAGTCATAGGTTGCGGTGATATCGGCGCCGGTGTGGGTTTCAAGGATATCCGCACAGGTGACACACTTTGCGATGAAAATGCTCCGATAGTGCTTGAATCAATGGAATTCCCGGATCCGGTAATCGGAATTGCGGTTGAGCCAAAGACTCAGAAAGACCTTGACAAACTTGGAGTTGGCCTTCAGAAACTTGCTGAAGAAGACCCGACTTTCCGCGTTGAAACCAATGAAGAAACCGGTCAGACAGTCATCAGTGGTATGGGTGAGCTTCACCTTGATATCATTATCGACCGTTTGAAGAGAGAGTTCAAGGTGGAATGTAACCAAGGACGTCCGCAAGTGACTTATAAAGAAGCTATCACCAAACCGGTAGAACTTCGTGAAGTATTCAAGAAGCAAACCGGTGGTAGGGGTAAATTCGCAGATATCATCGTAAGGATCGAACCTGTAGATGAAGGTTTCGAGGGCAGTCTGCAGTTTGTAGACGAAGTAAAAGGTGGTAATGTGCCTAAAGAATATATACCAAGTGTTCAGAAAGGTTTCCAGACAGCAATGAAAAACGGAGTTCTTGCAGGTTATCCTGTTGAGAAATTGAAAGTGACATTACTCGACGGAAGTTTCCACCCGGTAGACTCCGACCAACTTTCATTTGAGCTTTGTGCAATTCAAGCCTTCAAGAAGGGCAGTGAGAAAGCAGGTCCGGTGCTTATGGAACCTATAATGAAAATAGAGGTAGTAACCCCGGAAGAATCAATGGGCGATGTTATCGGAGACCTTAACAAACGTCGTGGCCAAGTGGAAGGCATGGAAACAAGCCGAAGCGGGGCAAGGATTGTGAAGGCTAAGGCTCCGTTGGCAGAAATGTTCGGATATGTCACAGCATTGAGAACCATCACTTCGGGTAGAGCCACAAGCACAATGTCATTCAGCCATTATTCAGAAGTGAGCAATTCAATAGCAAAGAATGTGCTCACCGAAGTGCAGGGCAGAGTTGATTTACTGAAATAATTAGAAAAACTCCATATGAACCAGAAAATCAGAATCAAACTAAAGTCTTACGATCATAATTTGGTCGATAAGTCTGCGGAAAAGATCGTGAAGACGGTGAAGTCAACCGGTGCTGTGGTTAGCGGTCCGATACCTTTGCCAACTCACAAGAGAATCTTTACGGTGAACCGTTCAACATTCGTAAACAAGAAAAGCCGCGAGCAGTTCCAGTTGTCAAGCTATCAGAGATTGATAGATATCTATAGCAGCACAGCCAAGACAGTTGATGCACTCATGAAGCTCGAACTTCCGAGCGGTGTAGACGTTAGCATCAAAGTTTAATAAGTTGCTCTTTGTCCGTATAAAAAAAATTTGGAATGATATTTGAAAAAACGGACAATAAACGGCTAATACAAACAAGGAAATAACAAACATTAATAAACAATACAAGAAATGCCAGGATTATTAGGAAAGAAAATCGGAATGACATCCGTTTTCAGTGCCGACGGAAAAAATATTCCGTGCACTGTTATCGAAGTAGGTCCTTGTGTTGTCACCCAGGTAAAGACAGTAGAGAAAGACGGTTATGACGCCGTGCAGATTGGTTTCCAAGAAAAGAAGGAAAAACACACCAATAAGCCGGAAGCCGGACACTTTGCCAAAGCAGGCGTGGCACCGCAAAGACACTTGGCCGAGTTCAAATCATTTGAAAACAAGCCCTCACTTGGAGACACATTGACAGTGGATCTCTTCACAGAAGGTGGATATGTCGACGTGGTAGGAACAAGTAAGGGTAAAGGATTCCAAGGTGTAGTTAAACGCCATGGTTTCGGCGGTGTAGGCCAACAGACACATGGTCAGCACAACCGTCTCAGAGCTCCGGGTTCAATAGGCGCTTGTTCATATCCTGCAAAAGTGTTCAAAGGGCTTCGCATGGCCGGCCATATGGGTTGCGACCGTGTCACAGTTCAGAACTTGCAGGTGATCAAGGTTCTCCCGGAACACAATCTGTTAGTGATTAAAGGGTCGGTTCCCGGCCACAATGGTTCAATCGTAATGGTCGAGAAATAATGGAAGTAGCAGTATATAACATCAAAGGAGAAGACACAGGTCGTAAAGTAACTTTAAACGATGATGTGTTCGCCCGCGACTTGACCGAAGGGAACGCGGACCATACATTGTATCTTGATATCAAGCAGTTCTTAGGTAACCAACGTCAAGGTACACATAAGAGCAAAGAAAGAAGTGAAGTGTCAGGTTCTACAAGAAAGCTTGGACGCCAGAAAGGTGGCGGCGGTGCCCGTAGAGGTGATATCAACTCACCGCTTCTAAAGGGTGGTGGCCGTGTATTCGGTCCTCGTCCGCGCGATTACCGCACTAAGCTTAACAAGAAGATGAAACAACTTGCACGTAAGATCGCTCTGACCTCTAAGAGTGGAAAGGGAGCTATCGTAGTGGTAGAGAATTTCAGCTTCGACAAACCGAGCACAAAAGAATGGATGCAGATTGCAAAGAGTTTCAAGGTAGCTGATCAGAAGACTCTTCTGGTGATGAATGGACTTGACAACAATTTGCTATTAAGCGTAAGAAACGTACCCAACGCCATGATGATGCAGGCAAAGGATTTGAATGCCTACAGTGTACTCAACACAGATAAGATACTCATGACAGAGGGAAGTGTAGAGTTAATAAATGAAAACTTCTAACCACAAGGAGAACTAAGACATGGAAATCGAAATCAAACCTATCGTTACCGAAAAGGCAAATGCATATAGCGAGAAGCAGAATTGCTATACTTTCGCAGTTTCGCCTGAGGCAAACAAGTTCCAGATCAAGGACCTTGTGGAAAAGATGTATAATGTAAGGGTAGAGAAAGTTAACACAGCCCTCTACGCCGGAAAGAGAAAACAACGCTGGACAAAAGGCGGTCTTATCAGAGGACAAAGATCAGCTTTCAAAAAGGCATACGTAAAAGTAGCCGATGGCCAGAAGATTGACTATTTTAGCAATATTTAAAAACAATGGCAGTAAAGAAATTTAAGCCCGTAACACCCGGGCAAAGACACAAGGTTATTGGTGTGTTCCGTAACGAGGTCGCAGTAAAGAACAGCGACGGCACTGCCTCTGTGAAGAAAGTATCGAAGATCACACCAGAGAAGACTCTTACAGTAGGAAAGAAATCTACTGGCGGCCGTAACTCAAGCGGCCAGTTGAGCGTACGCTACAGAGGCGGCGGTCATAAGAGGAAATTGCGTCTCATCGACTTCAAGAGGAACAAAGACGGAGTGCCCGCAGTTGTAAAGAGCATAGAGTACGATCCCAATCGTAGCGCACGCATCGCCCTTCTTTATTATAAGGATGGAGAAAAGGCATATATCGTTGCTCCTAATGGTCTTGAGGTAGGACAGACAGTGTTGAGTGGCGCTGATGTAGCCCCGGAAGTAGGAAACACACTACCGCTCGCCAATATACCTGTCGGTACCTTGATCCATTGCATCGAACTGCGTCCCGGACAGGGTGCATGTATGGCCCGTTCAGCCGGCACCTTCGCCCAGCTCACATCTCGCGAAGGAGATTATGCTATTATCAAATTGCCTTCAGGCGAAACACGCAAAGTTTTGTTGACTTGCCGTGCCACAGTAGGCGTGGTTGGTAATTCAGAACATTCGCTCGAACAGAGTGGCAAGGCAGGAAGAAGCCGCTGGTTAGGTCGCAGACCTCACAACCGTGGTGTTGTAATGAACCCGCACGATCACCCGATGGGTGGTGGTGAAGGTCGCCAGTCAGGTGGACACCCTCGTTCTCGTACAGGTCTTTACGCCAAGGGCTTGAAGACACGTGCCCCGAAGAAACATTCTTCAAAATATATCATCGAGAGAAGAAAGAAATAATTTGAAAATAGCATAAACACAAGATATGAGTCGTTCACTAAAGAAAGGACCATTTATCAGCGTTAAGCTGGAGAAGAAAGTGGCAGACATGGATGCCAGCGGCAAGAAGTCGGTTATTAAGACTTGGAGCCGAGCCTCTATGATCTCCCCTGACTTTGTAGGTCATACTTTTGCTGTGCATAACGGTAATAAATTCATACCGGTTTACGTTACAGAAAATATGGTGGGACACAAACTCGGAGAGTTTGCGCCTACACGTACGTTCCGTGGACATGCCGGAAATAAGAAGAAATAATGGCGTCAAAACGCGATAAAAATTTTAAAACCAGAAACAACTAAGAAATGGGTGTAAGAAAAAGACAAGCAGCTGACGCCATTAAAGAAGCTCGCAAGAGCGAATATTTCGCTAAGCTGCACAATGTGCCCTCTTCTCCGCGTAAAATGCGCCTTGTAGTTGACATGATTAGAGGTCAGGAGGCATTCAAGGCTCTTGGTATCCTCAAATTCTCCAACAAGGAAGCAGCAAGAAGAGTAGAAAAACTGCTCAGGAGCGCCATTGCTAACTGGGAGCAGAAAAACGAGAGAAAAGCGGAAGCAGACGAACTGTATGTCAAGACAGTATTTGTTGACTGTGCTCCGATGCTTAAGAGACTGCGTCCGGCTCCTCAGGGCCGTGGATACAGAATCCGCAAACGCAGCAATCACGTGACTTTATATGTCGACACAAAAACTAATAAATAAGCTTTGAAAGATGGGACAGAAAGTTAATCCAATCAGCAACCGCCTTGGTGTAATCAGGGGTTGGGACTCAAACTGGTTCGGAGGTAAAAAATACGGCGAGACACTTCTTGAAGACTCAGTGATCCGTAAATTCCTTCGCACTCATCTTGCCAAGGCAAGTGTGTCAAAGATTATTATCGAGAGAACTCTGAAAAATGTCACAGTCACAATCTGCACAAGCCGTCCGGGAATGGTGATCGGTAAAGGCGGTAAAGATGTTGACGTTTTAAAAGATCAACTCAAGAAACTCACCGACAAAGATATCCAGATTAATATTTACGAGATCAAGCGTCCTGAACTCGATGCAGAGATCGTGGCTACGAATATAGCCCGTCAGATAGAGAATAAGGTAGCTTACCGTAGGGCAGTTAAGATGGCTATCGCGTCTACAATGAGAATGGGTGCCGAAGGCATCAAGGTTCAGGTGAGCGGACGTTTGAATGGAGCTGAAATGGCAAGAAGCGAAATGTTTAAAGAGGGAAGAACCCCGTTACACACTCTTCGCGCCGACATAGATTATGCTATGGTGGAAGCTCTTACCAAAGTAGGTATCATCGGTATTAAGGTGTGGATCTGCCGTGGAGAAGTTTATGGCAAGAAAGAACTCACACCATCCTATGCAGTAGGACAGAAAGAAGCAGGAAGACCCCAGGGCGGCGGCAGGAAAGGCGGCTTCAGGGCAAAGAAAAGCAACAACCGTTAATTTGAATTTGAAGCATGTTACAACCTAAAAGAACCAAATATCGCCGTTCGCAGAAAGGGCGCATGAAAGGGGAGGCACAAAGAGGCCACCAGCTTGCGTTCGGTTCCTTCGGCATCAAGACTCTGGAATCTAAATGGATCACCGGGCGACAGATTGAGGCAGCCCGTGTTGCCGTGACAAGACATATGCAACGTCAAGGCCAGATATGGATCCGTATTTTCCCTGACAAACCAATCACAAAGAAACCGGCAGAGGTGCGTATGGGTAAAGGTAAAGGTAATCCGGAAGGATTCGTGGCACCTGTAACCCCAGGACGTATCCTTATTGAAGTAGAGGGTGTTCCCTTTGATGTAGCAAAAGAGGCATTGCGTCTCGCAGCTCAGAAACTACCGGTGACCACCAAGTTTGTGGTACGTCGTGATTATGATGCATCCCAAAATGCATAAAGCATAAAAAGAGATAAATAAACCTATGAAAAAGGAAGAAATCAAGGAATTAAGCATTCCGGAACTGCGCGCCCAGATAGAGGCGAGCGAGAAGGCTTATCGTGAATTGAAAGTAGCGCACGCGATCTCTCCCATAGACAATCCCTCCAAGATCACTAAAGATCGCAGAGATATTGCTCGCTTGAAGACTGTGTTGCGCCAGAAGGAACTTGAAGCCGCCAAGGCAGAAGCTCCTGCTGAAAACAAATGATTCTTTATTTTAGAAAAAAGATGGAAGAAAAACGTCATTTGAGAAAAGAAAGGATCGGAGTCGTTTCAAGCAATAAATGCGACAAGACGATCACTGTAGAGATCAAGTGGAAGGAAAAACACCCGATCTACGGAAAATTTGTCAACAAGACAAAGAAATACCATGCTCATGATGAAAAAAATGAATGCAGCATAGGTGATACAGTAAGGCTCATGGAAACACGCCCATTGAGCAAGACCAAGAGATGGAGACTTGTAGAAATAATCGAAAAAGTTAAGTAATCATGATACAGACGGAATCCAGACTCAATGTAGCAGACAACAGCGGAGCCAAAGAGGTTCTCTGTATCCACGTGCTTGGTGGCACCGGCCGCAGATATGCATCTGTTGGCGATGTAATTGTAGTGACCGTTAAGAGCACTATCCCTTCCAGCGACGTGAAGAAAGGCACAGTTTCAAAAGCAGTTGTAGTTAGAACCAAGAAAGAGGTTCGCCGTCCTGATGGTAGCTACATAAGATTTGACGACAATGCCTGCGTATTGCTTAACAATGCCGGCGAAATTCGCGGCACCCGTATCTTCGGACCGGTGGCACGCGAACTCCGTAACACCAACATGAAGATTGTTTCACTCGCGCCGGAAGTTCTTTAATCATTTAAAAAGAAGAAAAAATGGCAAAATTCCATATCAAAAAGGGCGACATCGTGTATGTTAATGCCGGCGACGATAAAGGCAAGACCGGTAGGGTGCTCGAAATGCTCGTGAAAAAACATAAGGCTCTTGTTGAAGGAGTAAACATCATCACTAAGAGCATGAAGCCAAATGCAAAGCATCCACAGGGAGGGCTTGTAAAGATGGAAGCTCCGGTGGACATCTCCAACCTCAACGTGCTTGACCCTAAAACCGGGAAACCAACCCGTATAGGTCGCAGACGTAATGATGCAGGCAAGTTAGTACGTTATTCTAAGAAATCAGGAGAGGAGATTAAGTGATGAGCAACAATACCACACTCGGAAAAGAGTATAAAGAGAAGATTGTGCCCGAACTTCAGAAAGAATTCGGCTACACAACAGTGATGCAAGTTCCTAAACTTGAGAAAATCGTAATCAATCAAGGTCTTGGTGGAGCGACTCAAGACAAGAAGATTATCGAAACAGCTTTGAACGAACTCACAGCCATCACAGGTCAAAAGGCAGTGCCAACCCTCTCCAAGAAAGACATCTCTAACTTTAAGCTTAGAAAGAAGATGCCGATCGGAGCGATGGTGACTCTGCGCCACGACAAAATGTATGAATTTCTTGAGAGACTTGTGAAAGTGGCTCTCCCTCGTATACGTGACTTCAAAGGTATCAATTCCAAACTTGATGGAAGAGGCAACTATACCCTTGGCGTGACCGAGCAGATCATCTTCCCGGAAATCAATATTGATAACGTGCCGAAACTTCAAGGTATGAATATCACATTCGTGACCTCAGCTCCGACAGATGAAGAAGGTCTGGCGTTGCTAAAGAAATTCGGTCTACCATTCAAACGCGAAAATTAATAGAGACATATGGCAAAAGAATCAATGAAGGCGCGCGAAGTGAAGCGTCAGAAGATGGTGGCCAAATATGCTGAGAAAAAAGCGGCTTTGAAAAAGGCAGCTCTTGCAGATGCAGACGGCAACATCGACTATGAGGCCCTCAAAAAGCTTCAAAAGCTTCCCAAGAATGCGTCAAAAGTTCGCCTACACAACCGCTGTTCCATGACCGGACGTCCGAAAGGGTATATGCGCCAGTTCGGAATTTCGAGGATTATGTTCCGCGAAATGGCATCTGCCGGTCTGATACCGGGCGTGAAGAAAGCGAGCTGGTAAAAATGTATACGTTTTCCGTTGTTCGAAAATATAAAAAACCGGGCAACGGAAAATGAAACATTCAAGACGACATATAGAGAGAATTAAATATTGTTCGGAAAATCTGAATCAATTTAACAATCACAAAAATGACTGATCCAATTGCAGATTATTTGACCAGGCTCAGGAATGCAATCCGTGCAGGACATCGTGTAGTGGACATTCCGGGGTCAAAAATGAAAAGAGAGATCACAAAAATCCTCTTTGATCAGGGTTACATCCTGAACTACAAATTTATTGATGGTCCAACACCATCAGGCACAATTAAGATAGCGCTTAAATATGATCCGGTGGATCATGTGAGTGCAATCAAGAACCTTCACAGAGTATCACGTCCGGGACTGAGACAATACACTGGATATAAAGATATGCCAAGGGTATTGAATGGTCTTGGAATTGCTATTCTTACGACTCCGCAAGGCGTTATGACCAATAAGGAGGCTAAAGAACGTAAGATAGGTGGTGAAGTATTATGTTACGTTTATTAATAAGGAGGTATCGATATGTCAAGAATAGGAAAATCACCAATTGAGATACCTGCAGGCGTAACAGTACAGGTAAAAGACCACGTAGTGACTGTAAAAGGTCCGAAAGGAGAATTGAAGCAGGAAATCAATCCTGCCATCACAATTGAACAGGAAGGTAACCATTTGGAAGTGAAACGTCCTGACGATAGCAGAGAAAATCGAGCTATGCACGGACTTTACAGGGCACTTATCCAAAACATGGTGACAGGTGTTAGCACCGGTTACAAGAAAGAGATGGAACTCGTGGGTGTTGGTTACAGAGCTAATGCCACCGGTCAGGTGCTCGAACTTTCTTTGGGTTATTCACATGCTATTTATATCAAGCTTCCGCCGGAAGTTAAGGTTGAGGCAAAGACAGAGAGAAATAAGAATCCGTTGATCATACTTGAAAGCTCCGACAAACAATTGTTGGGTCAGGTGTGTGCTAAGATTCGTTCTCTGCGTAAACCGGAACCTTACAAAGGAAAAGGTATTAAGTTTGTTGGAGAAGTTATCCGTCGTAAGTCAGGTAAATCAGCCAACGCCAAATAATTAAACTAAGGAAGACTATGGTATCTAAAATAGCAAGAAGAAATAAAATCAAGACAAGGATCCGCGGAAAAATATCGGGCACCGCTGAGAGGCCCCGCATGAGTGTGTTCCGCAGCAATAAAGGGATCTATGTGCAAATAATAGACGATATCGCAGGCACTACATTGGTTGCATCCTCTTCCAAGGGTCTTGAAGGAGGCACAAAGACAGAGGTGGCAGCTAAAGTGGGAGCTGATATAGCAAAGAAGGCTATGGATAAAGGCATCACACAAGTGGTGTTCGACCGTAACGGTTATCTTTTCCATGGTAGAGTTAAATCATTGGCTGATGCAGCTCGCGAAGCCGGTCTTAAATTTTAAAGGAAGTCATGGTAAGAAAGAATAATAGAGTAAAGTCGACCAACGACTTGGAATTGAAAGACCGTCTGGTAGCCATCAATCGTGTGACTAAGGTTACAAAAGGTGGTCGTGCCTTCAGCTTCGCAGCTATCGTGGTTGTAGGTAATGAAGACGGAGTTATCGGTTGGGGTCTTGGTAAGGCCAACGAAGTTACAGCCGCCATAGCAAAAGGTGTTGAGGCAGCAAAGAAGAACCTTGTAAGAGTTCCGGTGCATAACGGAACCATACCTCATGAACAAAGTGCCAAATTTGGTGGCAGTCGCATTTTCCTCAAGCCTGCATCTGAAGGTACCGGAGTAAAGGCGGGTGGTGCTATGCGTGCCGTTCTTGAAAGTGCAGGTATAAAAGACGTGCTTGCCAAGAGTAAAGGATCTTCAAATCCTCATAATCTTGTAAAGGCCACAATCGAGGCCCTCAGCGAAATGAGAAGCCCTCAAGAGATAGCAAAAAACCGTGGTATTTCGGTTGAAAAAGTGTTTAAAGGATAAAATATAGGAAGATGGCACAGATAGCAATCAAACAAATAAAGAGCCGTATCAACTGCCCGAAGAAGCAGAAGCTCACATTAGATGCGCTCGGCTTAAGAAAACTCAACCACACGGTGGTACACGAGGATTGTCCTTCCATCAGAGGAATGGTGAAGGCAGTGCATCATCTTGTAGAAGTGACACAAATTTAAACATCAACAGAAATGGAATTACATAATCTCAAACCGGCACCCGGTAGCAATAAGAGAAACAAAAGAGTAGGTCGCGGTCCGGGCGCAGGCACCGGTGGCACCTCTACCAGAGGTCATAAGGGTGCAAAGAGCCGTTCCGGTTATAGCCGAAAGATTGGTTTCGAAGGCGGTCAGATGCCATTGCAACGTAGAGTACCGAAATTTGGTTTCAATAATATAAACCGCAAGGAATATAAGGCCATCAATCTTGACGCACTGGAAACATTGGCAGAGGCCCAGAATCTTACTAAAATCACGGTTGACGATTTGCGTGCTGCAGGTTTGGTGCCCAAAAAATGTCTTGTGAAAGTGCTTGGCAATGGTAATATCACCAAAGCTATAGAAGTACAGGCTGACGCATTCTCACAGAAGGCAGAAGAAGCAATCACAGCAGCAGGCGGCAGCGTCTCCAAAAAATCATAAAAATGGGATTTACACAAACAGTAAAGAATATATGGAGTGTAGACGACCTACGCCGTAGGTTGGGCATTACAATTTTATTGGTGATAATCTACCGTTTCGGTTGTTATGTTGTGCTACCAGGCATCAACCCCAATGATCTTGCAGCGCTCAAGAGCTTCACAAGCGATGGTTTGATGCAACTCCTCGACATGTTCTCCGGTGGTGCTTTCTCTCAAGCATCTATATTTGCATTGGGTATTATGCCCTACATCACTGCTTCCATCGTGATACAGTTGTTGGGCATGGTTCTTCCGGCATTTCAAAAGATGCAGAGAGAGGGTGAGAGCGGACGAATGAAATTAAATCAATACACCCGTTACCTCACAGTATTAATTTTGCTCGTGCAAGGACCGGCTTATCTGCTCAACCTCAAATATCAGGTGAGTGCCGCAGGAGTGGTGGTTGATATGAATTTCTGGAGTGTGCTCTTCATGACCATTGTTTTGGCCGCCGGTTCTATGTTCATAATGTGGCTTGGTGAAAGGATCGATCAGAAAGGTATCGGCAACGGTATATCGTTCATAATCCTTATCGGTATCATGGCACGTTTCCCGGAAGCTGTATTCCAGGAATTCACAGGACGTTTGCTGAATTCAGCCGGCGGTGGATTGGTGATTTTCCTTGTGGAACTTATCATCCTGGTAGCCGTGATTGCAGGTGCTGTCTTGTTAGTACAAGGCACACGCAAAGTGCCCGTTCAATATGCCAAGAGAATCCAAGGTAACCGTCAATATGGTGGTGCAAGACAATACATTCCATTAAAAGTGAATGCAGCCGGTGTTATGCCGATAATCTTTGCACAAGCCATCATGTTTATCCCGGTTACTATGGTCGGATTCACAACCAATCACACAGGTTTCTTCGGAGCGATGACTAATCTTTATGGTTTCTGGTACAATCTTGTGTATTTTATCATGATTGTGGCATTTACCTATTTCTATACTGCGATAACAGTACGTCCGGCTCAGATGGCAGAAGATATGAAACGCAATAATGGGTTCATTCCGGGAGTTAAACCCGGCAAACCTACAGTGGAATATCTTGATACCATCATGTCAAGAATCACTCTCCCGGGTTCTATTTTCTTGGGAATAGTAGCTATTCTTCCGGCCATTGCACATGTGGTGGGACTTAACCGTCAGTTCGCAGCATTTTTCGGAGGAACCTCATTGCTGATTATGGTAGGTGTCATCCTTGATACATTAAGAATTATCGAGGGTCATTTGTTGATGCGTCATTACGACGGATTGATGAAGGAGGGCCGTATTAAAGGACGCACCACAGGAAGTGGAGCCTTTTAACTGAAAGATT
Source organism: Muribaculaceae bacterium (assembly GCA_022510425.1). Classification (GTDB taxonomy): domain Bacteria; phylum Bacteroidota; class Bacteroidia; order Bacteroidales; family Muribaculaceae; genus Lepagella. The sequence goes on along the minus strand of JAFLTO010000019.1, from coordinate 17,542 downwards.
CAAAATCTTAATGATTTATATCAAGACAGCTGAGGAAATTGAAGGGATGAGAGCGGCATGCGATTTAGTGAGCCGCACTCTTGGAGAAGTGGCAAAATGGGTAACACCCGGCGTCACTACCCGAAAGCTTGACAACGTGGCAAGGGAGTTTATCCTCGACAATGGAGGTAAACCCGCTTGCCTCGGTTATCAAGGTTTTCCCGGCACCCTGTGTATAGAAGTTAACGAAACGGTGGTGCATGGATTCCCCTCCGGTTATCCCCTAAGGGAAGGCGATGTGATTGGCACGGATTGTGTAGTGGAATTGAATGGATTCCATGGAGACAGTTGTTACACTTTTGCCGTTGGTGAAATAGAAGAAAAAACAAAACGTCTCTTAAAGACTACATATGAAAGCCTATATAAAGGAATCGCCGCAGCACAACCCGGAAAAAGAATAGGAGATATATCAAATGCTATTCAGACCTATTGTGAGAAAGCGGGGTATAGTGTTGTTAGAGAAATGTGTGGACATGGCATCGGCAAGAGTATGCACGAAGAACCGGAAGTACCCAACTATGGGAGAAGAGGCATAGGCCCGATCTTGAAACCCGGCATGTGCATAGCTATCGAACCGATGATCAATATGGGAAGCAAAAATGTAATTATAGAAAGCAATGGATGGGAATGCCGGACAAGAGACCGCAAACCCTCTGCCCATTATGAACACACAATCTTGATATTGGAAGAAGGGAATGAAATCCTCACAACATTTCAATATATTGAGGAAGCCCTTCAAGAAAATCATGTTGAATTGATATGTCATTAAAAAAATATTTGGAACCAGTTAAGATATGGCGAAACAAGCAGCTATAGAACAAGACGGAGTGATACTCGAGGCATTGAGCAACGCTATGTTTAAAGTAGAGTTGGCCAATGGTCATGAAATCACAGCCCATATATCGGGTAAAATGAGGATGCATTACATAAAAATACTTCCCGGCGATAAAGTGAGGGTTGAAATGAGCCCTTATGATCTAAGCAAGGGGAGAATAGCCTTCAGATATAAATAAACACAAGATATGAAAGTTAGAGCATCAATCAAAAAACGCAGCGCAGATTGTAAAATCGTGCGTCGCAAAGGAAGATTATACGTAATCAATAAGAAGAACCCCAAATTTAAACAACGTCAAGGATAATTTTCATTAACTTTGCACAATAATTTAGAAAGAAAGTATGGCAGTAAGAATAGTTGGCGTTGATTTGCCGCAAAACAAAAGGGGGGAAATATCCCTAACCTATATTTATGGTATAGGCCGTAGCGCTGCAAAGCGTATCCTCACCAAAGCCGGAGTTGATCTTGACAAGAAAGTGCAAGATTGGACAGATGCTGAGGCAGCTGCAGTGCGTGAAGTTATTCAGAATGAATATAAGGTGGAAGGTGATCTCAGAAGTGAGGTTCAGCTAAACATCAAGAGACTTATGGATATCGGTTGCTATCGTGGCATCCGTCACAGAATTGGTCTTCCGGTGCGTGGCCAAAGCACAAAAAATAATGCCCGTACAAGAAAAGGCCGTAAGAAAACAGTTGCTAACAAGAAGAAAGCTACTAAATAAAATTAAAGTATGGCAAAAAAGACAGTCGCAGCGAAAAAGAGAAATGTCAAGGTTGACGCAGCAGGTCAGCTCCATGTGCATAGCTCTTTCAATAACATCATCGTATGTCTTGCCAATAGCGAAGGTCAGGTTATATCCTGGAGTTCTGCAGGCAAGATGGGATTTAGAGGCAGTAAGAAAAACACACCTTATGCCGCACAAATGGCAGCCCAGGATTGTGCAAAGACAGCATATGACCTCGGCTTGAGAAAAGTTAAGGCTTATGTGAAGGGTCCGGGCAACGGAAGAGAAAGTGCAATTCGCACAGTTCACGGTGCCGGTATAGAAGTAACAGAAATCGTAGACGTAACTCCGTTGCCACATAACGGATGCCGTCCTCCTAAAAGAAGAAGAGTTTAAATATTGACACTTCAACACTCTTTCCTATGTGAAATTTGGTTGTCTGCTTTCTTTCTCTCGACAACCAGCGGCTGCACTAAAGAAAGGGTTAGATGTCCACTTTAATTTAAAAACAAGCAAAATGGCAAGATATACAGGTCCCAAGACCAAAATCGCCCGTAAGTTTGGCGAAGCTATTTTCGGAGAGGATAAAGTACTTCAAAAGAAAAATTATCCACCGGGTCAACATGGTCAGAACAGAAGAAGAAAGGTTTCTGAATATGGCATCCAGCTTCGTGAAAAACAGAAGGCAAAATATATGTATGGCGTATTGGAACGTCAATTCCGCAACCTCTTTGACAAAGCTGCCCGCACCAAAGGTATTACGGGTGAAGTGCTTCTCCAGCTTTTGGAAAGCCGTCTTGACAATGTGGTGTATCGTCTGGGTATTGCTCCGACACGTCCCGCAGCCCGTCAGATAGTGCTCCACAAGCATGTCACTGTAAATGGTAAAGTTGTCAACATTCCCTCTTATCAAGTGAAACCGGGAGATGTTGTGGCAGTGAGAGAGAAATCTAAATCTTTGGAAGTGATAGCTGACGCTCTTGCAGGATTCAACCATAGCAAATATCCATGGATTGAATGGGATGAAAGAGTGAAAGGTGGTAAGTTCCTTCATATGCCGGAAAGATCTGATATTCCTGAAAATATTAAGGAACAGTTGATAGTCGAGTTGTATTCTAAATAAAAAAGGATAATACCCATGCCAATTTTAGCATTTCAAAAACCCGACAAGGTTATTATGCTCGAGAGTGACAACAAGTTTGGCAAGTTCGAGTTTCGACCTTTGGAGCCGGGGTATGGGCAGACAATTGGAAATGCCCTCCGTAGAATATTGCTATCATCTCTTGGTGGCTACGCAATCTGTTCCATAAAAATAGATGGCGTAAACCATGAGCTTGACACAATACCCGGAGTGCGTCAAGATGTCACAAATATTATCCTTAATCTCAAACAAGTGAGATTTAAGCAGTTAGTTCCGGATCAAGACACAGAAAAGGGTGTCATAGAAGTTTCCGGCACTGATGTGGTAACAGCCGGTGATTTAGGAAAAGTGCTTTCAGGATTCGAAGTTCTGAACCCGGAACTTGAAATCTGTCGCCTTGATCCAAAGTCCGGATTCCGCATGGAATTCACTATTAACAAGGGACGTGGATGGGTGCCAGCAGATGAGAACAGGGAAATGATAGGAAATTCAGATCCCACCCTCATCGCAATAGACTCGATATATACCCCTATAAAGAATGTGAAATATTCTGTGGAAAACTATCGTGTAGAGCAGAAAACCGACTATGAAAAATTAATCATAGAAGTGCTTACTGATGGTTCTATCCAACCACAGGATGCGCTCAAAGAAGCCTCAAAGATTTTGATCTATCATTTCATGCTTTTCAGTGATGAAAAGATAGCCATAGAAACCCCTACAGAGAGTGAAGTGGATGAATTTGATGAAGAAGTGCTTCATATGCGTCAATTGCTCAAGAGCAAACTCACAGATATGGATCTTTCAGTGAGAGCTCTCAATTGTCTTAAGAGTGCGGAAGTGGAAACATTGGCACAACTTGTGGCATTTAACAAGAATGACTTACTCAAGTTTAGAAATTTTGGAAGGAAGTCTCTTACAGAATTAGATGAACTGCTTGCCAACCATAACCTAAGCTTCGGTATGGATATTTCAAAGTATAAATTAGATAAAGATTAACCCGAGATGAGACATAATAAAAAATTCAACCACCTCAGTCGTAAGAAGGCTCATCGTGAGGCACTATTGAGCAATCTCACAATCTCTCTGATATTGCATAAGAGGATTTTTACGACTTTGGCAAAGGCAAAGGCCTTGCGTGTGTATGCCGAGCCGTTGATCACACGTTGCAAGACTGACAACATGGCCAATCGCCGTCTTGTTTTCAGTTATCTTCAAAATAAAGAAGCTGTTAAGGAACTTTTCGGCGTGGTTGCAGAAAAGGTGGCCGACCGTCCGGGCGGTTACACTCGTATCCTTAAAACTGTTCACCGATTAGGTGACAATGCCGAAATGGCAATGATTGAGCTTGTTGATTTCAACGAATTGATGTTGAACGAAAAAGCAAGCAAGAAAGAGAAATCAACACGCAGAAGCCGCAGAAAGAAAACTACTGATTCTGCTCCAAAAGCTGAGGCACCCAAAGCAGCTGAACCGGCTGAAGAAACCGTTGCCCCTGCGGAGGAAAAAGCTCCGGAATCTGAAAGTGCAGCTCCCGCAAATGAAGCTGCTGAAGTTCCAGCCGCTGAAGAAGATACAAAAGAATAAGTTGATTCTTTATATTAGTAAAAGAGAATGCACCTTTATTTTGGTGCATTCTCTTTGTTATAACAATGCTTTTTTATAACTTAGCAATAGAAATTATCGTTATTCCTAACCCTTTAATATAAAAGACTATTACTTCAGAAAAGAAATAATGTGGTTTCCTGAAACTATCCATCTTAGAACTTGGTTTTTGTTTCTGGCTTTCTGTATGTATTTCGCCATCATTATTATTTCGGTGGTGGTGGTGTTAAGAGAAAACCGGAACCCCATTCGTGCTCTTTCGTGGGTGATAGCCTTAATCTTTTTGCCCGGGGTCGGTTTAATCTTTTATCTGTTTTTCGGAAGAAGCATTAGGGGTGAAATGATTTCTCAAAAGAATAAAAGAAGATTGCAACATTCATTCCAACCTTATGGTGTTAAATTGCAGGAAACAGAATTGCGTAAAGAGCAGAAAAACTTAGTGATGCTCGGAAGCCAGATAAGTGGGTACCCTTTGACCTATAACAATGAAGTAGAAATAATTATTCACGGAGAAGAAAAGTTTAAAAAGTTAAAAGAAGACTTACTAAAAGCCAAAGAATCCATATATCTGCAATATTATATTTTTCTGGATGATAAAATAGGCAATGAAATAGCGGAGATCCTTAAAAAGAAAGCTAACGACGGTGTAGAAATAAAAGTTATATATGATCATGTCGGTAGTTTTTCGGCCAGCAACAGTTTTTTCAAGAAAATGGAAGAAGAGGGGATAGAAGTTCACCCATTCTTTAGAGTGAATTTCCCCCAGCTTGCCAATAGAATAAATTGGCGTAACCATAGAAAAATAGTCGTGATAGATGGAAAGATCGGATATATCGGAGGAATGAATATAGCAGACCGTTACGCATATGGTAATGGTAAAAATAAAGAACTTTGGCGCGACACCCATTTTAGAGTGAAAGGGGACATAGTGGAATCCCTAATTCATTCTTTTCTTATTGACTGGAATTTTCGTAAAAAAGATACTTATTTCCCACAGTTACCCCCACGACAAGACGCTATCAGGAACGACAAAGGAATCCAACTGGTGACCGGAGGTCCCATCAGCACTTGGGATAATTTGTCTTTAATGTTTTTGAAAGCAATTTCGTCAGCAAAAAGGCTGATATGGATACAAACCCCATATTTTCTACCAACTGACGCTCTTTACAATGCCTTGCAAGCAGCCGCATTATCAAATATAGATGTGAGGATAATGATGCCAGCCCATACAGATAGTTTTCTTCTTCACTATGCCTCCTTTTCTTATATCTCGCAATGTCTTGCCGCAGGAATCAAGATTTATCTTTATCAGCCGGGAATGCTTCATGCAAAATCAATGGTGATCGACGATGATTTAGTGACAGCAGGATCTACAAATTTTGATTTCAGAAGTTTCGAAAATAATTTTGAATGCAATCTTTTCATACATGATCCGGAATTAAATTCCAGAATGAGAGACATCTTTTATTCCGACATGAAAGACTGTGAAAAACTTCAGAAAGAGAAATGGAGAAAACGACCCTTAGGACACAGATTCCTTGAATCATTGCTGCGGCTTGTGTCGCCCATTTTATGATAGAAAACTTTTATATCAATATTTTAATTAAATCCAACATTACAAAGGGGGGTCTTATGAATGATCTTTTTGTTTGATCCATTCTTGAGCCACTCTTTCTAATTCATCATACCAGTCCTTCCCAAATTTTTTAATCAACGGCTCTTTGAGGAACTGATAAGCCCGTATTCCCAATTTTTCCCCGTTCTTTTCAGCACATTTACAAATTTTCCATCGGTGAAGATTAACGGCAGTCATATTTCCGACTTTATTTAACCTAACCGGATATAAAAAACAAGAAGATGGCTTGAGGTCGGGCAATTTCCCTTCTCTATAACCTTTTTCCAAAGCACAAAGGCAAATACCATCGGAATTAAAAGTGGTGAAAGCACAATTGCAACCTTCTATAAGCGATGTAACCAAATCGCCGTCACAGTCATAATATGCAGAACCTCCTACTTCAACGGCTTGTTTCCCTCCCGGTGTCAATAATGGCAAGATTTTGTCAAGGTTTTTATCAATTTCTTTACGCTCTTCTTCCAAGAGAGGTGCCCCGGCGTCACCGTCGATGCAGCACTGGCCTTTGCACACATTGAGGTCACAGGCAAAAAATCTTTCTACAAGATCAAGTGATATAAGAGTGTCTTTTATTACAAACATGGATACAAAAATAATAAAAAAGTAAAATAGTCTTTACATACAATAATGTAATTGATAACGCTCCTGTTTCTTTGCCTCATTTATTTCTAACTTTCAAAACGTCAACTTGCGAATCGTAAAAAATAATTAAAATCAAAAAAAACCTAAAAAATAAACAAATTGTAAAAAAAAAACTTTGATTATTACATATTTACAATAATAATATAGTATCTTTGTGAAAAATTTTTAAAAACAAGAATATGAACAAAGGAGATCTCATTAATGAAATCGCTGCAAAAGCCGGTTTGAACAAAGTGGCAGCCAAAGCTGCACTTGATGCTTGTCTTGAATCAATTGAACAAGCCCTCGCCAATGATGATACAGTGAAACTTATTGGTTTCGGAACTTTCTCCATGGTTGAAAAACCGGAAAGAAGCGGTATCAATCCTCAAACAAAAGAAAAGATTACAATCGCAGCCCGCAAGACAGTTAAATTCAAACCTGCAGCTGAACTCGGAAAATAAAAAAACGAAAGAAATAAAAGAGCGTTCATGGCTGTAGGTCGTGGACGCTCTTTTATGTATATTTGCAAAAAATTTTAGCAACTAAAGAAATGACAGTCGAGTCAACTATAGCAAAAAGTGTAAGCGAGGCATTGAAGGCCTTATATAAAGTGGATGTCAATCCGGAAAGCATTAAACCCCAGGCCACCCGCAAGGAATTTGAAGGTAATTTCACGGTAGTGGTTTTCCCTTACTTGAAAATATCACATAAGAGTCCTGAAGAGACAGGGAAAGAAATAGGGGAGTGGTTAGTCAAGAATGATTCTTCTGTCAGTAATTTCAATGTAGTGAAAGGTTTTTTAAACCTTGTGATAAGCCCAACTTATTGGACTCATGTGCTCAACGACATGGTGAAGGATTCCAATTATGGATTCAAATCTCCTTCCGATGAATCAAAACTGGTGATGGTGGAATACTCTTCACCCAACACTAATAAACCTTTACATTTGGGTCATGTAAGGAATAATCTATTGGGATATTCTCTTTCGAAAATATTGGAAGCCAACGGAAATAAAGTTGTTAAAACCAATATAGTCAACGATCGTGGAATCCATATATGTAAGTCAATGCTTGCATGGCAAAAATGGGGCAACGGGGAAACTCCCGCCACCACCGGCAAGAAGGGAGATCACCTTATCGGGGATTATTATGTAGAATTCGATAAACATTTTAAGCAGGAGGTAAAGGAGTTGATAGCTGCGGGGATGACACAAGAAGAGGCCGAAGCGGCTTCTCCATTGATGCTGGAGGCTCGAGAAATGTTAAGAAAATGGGAAGCCGGAGACAGTGAAGTCAGGGGTTTATGGAAAACCATGAACTCATGGGTATACGACGGCTTTGGTGAGACCTACAAGAGGTTGGGGGTAGACTTTGATAAAATATATTATGAATCGGAGACCTATTTGGAAGGTAAAGACTTGGTTTTAGCCGGTATCGATTCAGGCATAATGTATAGAAAAGAAGACGGAAGCGTATGGGCAGACCTGACGTCTGATGGCTTAGACCATAAATTACTTTTAAGAAGCGACGGTACATCAGTGTATATGACCCAGGATATCGGCACAGCTAAACTTCGATATCAGGATTATCCGATAGATAAGATGGTGTATGTGGTGGGAAATGAACAGAATTATCATTTTCAGGTCCTTTCTTTGATTCTTGATAAATTGGGATTTGCGTGGGGCAAGGATTTGGTGCATTTCTCTTATGGAATGGTGGAGCTGCCCGAAGGAAAAATGAAATCACGTGAAGGCACTGTGGTGGATGCTGATGATTTGATAGACAAGATGGTAGCCTCAGCCAAAGAGGCCTCTGCCGAAAGATTTGCCGACATGCCTTCTGAAGAGGCTGCGGAAGTGGCGAGAATGGTAGGCCTGGGTGCTCTCAAGTATTTTTTGTTGAAAGTGGATCCCAAAAAGAATATGTTGTTCAATCCCAAAGAATCCATAGACTTCAATGGTAATACGGGGCCGTTCCTTCAATACACCTATGCCCGAATCCAATCTGTGACCCGAAGAGCCGGATCCTTCCCGAAGGAAGTTTCTGAAGAAGTTGTGCCGAATGAGAAAGAAACAGCATTGATACAAAGGCTTTCTGATTTCCCGAATATAGTGAAAGAAGCAGGAGACAATTATTCTCCGGCCTTGATAGCGAATTACTGTTATGATTTGGCTAAGGAATACAACCAATTCTATCATGACTATTCGATTCTGAAGGAAGAAGATAAGAAAATAAAGGATTTCAGATTGGTGCTTTCAGAAGAAGTGGGAGTGATATTGAAAAAAGCGGCAGGACTTTTAGGAATGGAAATGCCCGAGAGAATGTAGATTAAGAGTAAAGTTTAAACCTGAAAGATTAAACGAGGTTGTAGATCTCACACAATAAACTTGGCACAATTTATGTTGTCTAAATAGTATATTAATATTTGATATATGGAATATAAGAATCAAAACATGACACCTCCGCCTTATTATGGAGGTCAGGCCGTAACCACACAGACCAATTCTGTAATGAAGAGAGTCTATGTGAGAATGTTTGTAGGAATGCTCATCTCGGCATTTTGTGCCTTGGGTGTGGCTTCCAGTCCGGCTGCCATGCAGTTCTTTTTTGCTAACCAGATAGTGTTCTGGGGTATATTTATAGGAATGTTGGTGATGGCATTTGTAATCCCGGCAAGATTGACAAGGATGTCTACCTCTACATGTCTGTTGTTGTTCTGCATATTTGCAGCGGCAATGGGAATTTGGTTGGCTCCGATATTTGTGATTTATAGGCTTGGAACCATAGTTTATACGTTCTTTATCACAGCCGGGATGTTTGGAGCAATGTCGATTTATGGATATTTCACAAAGAGCGACCTTTCCAAGTATGGCACATATATGGTTATGGCACTTTGGGGATTAATCATTGCTATAGTAGTGAATATTTTCTTGAAAAGTTCCGGCCTTGAATGGGTAATATCCATTGTTGGAGTCCTACTCTTCACGGGCCTCACTGCATGGGACACCCAGACTGTGAAACGACTTGCTGCAGCAAATCTTGAACCTCAAATGGCCGACAAACTTGCCACTATGGGTGCATTGAATCTATACCTTGATTTTATAAATCTTTTCCTCTTCCTGTTGAGAATATTTGGAGGAAGCAGAAATTAAAAAAGCAAAAAATCTGGGAATACACATTGCATATAGCAAATAAAATCATAAGTAGAAAGACACTTCCCGAGAGCATTTTGGGAAGTGTCTTTGTTGTCTTATAGATTTTATGTAATTTTGTGATGAAAATACTATAAAAATGCAAGCTGAGAAGCCCGTAGCAATAGAAAAAATATCTCTGTTAGCTGAGACAAGCTGGGAGGTATGCAATAAGATTGGTGGAATCTACACCGTGTTGTCAACAAAAGCGAAGGTTTTGCAAGAAGCCTATGGCGCAAATCTCGTATTCATAGGCCCCGATGTCTGGAGTGAAGAAAATCCATCGCCGGTGTTTACGGAGTCAAAATCACTTTTCAAAAATTTTGCCAAGAAAGAAATCACAGACTTTAATATAAAGGTGAGATGTGGGAAATGGAATATTCCAGGATCTCCGCAGGTAATTCTTGTGAAATTTGACGGAGTGTTTCCACATCTTGATTCACTTTTTGCCACAATGTGGGAAAAGTTTGGAGTGGATTCCATGCATGAATACGGCGATTACCGAGAAGGATGTGCCTTTGCAGTGGCGACTGCGGTTGTGATAAGAAATCTTGCAGAACACTTAGGGATTGATCCAAAGGGGGTTTTCGCTCATTTCAATGAATGGACCACCGGAATGGGACTTCTCTATTTGCGTCTTATAATGCCCGAGGCAGCCTCACTTTTCACAACTCATGCCACAAGTATCGGCAGAAGTATTTGCGGTAATGGTAAACCTTTATACGACTATTTCGACGGTTATAACGGAGATCAGATGGCCGGCGAATTGAATATGGAGGCAAAACATAGCCTTGAAAAAACGGCTGCTATCAATGCGGATTGTTTCACAGCAGTAAGCGATATTACTGCAAAGGAGGCATCAAAATTACTTGACATCAAACCTCAAGTGGTGACACCCAACGGCTTTGAACCGGGTTTCGTGCCTGGGGATAAGAAATATAAGACCTTGCGGAAAGCCGGCAGAAAGAAGATTTTCGAGATAGCTGAGAAACTGAAAAACCGTAAGTTTTCGGAAGATACTCTAATAGTTGCCACATCCGGCCGAAATGAGTATAGGAACAAAGGACTTGACCTTTATCTCGATTCATTAGCTGAATTAAAAAATATCGGAGATAATAAAGATGTTATAGCTTTAGTATTAGTGCCTGCATGGGTTTCCCATCCTGATGAAAAATTTTCTACCGATTATATAACCCATATTCTTCATAACATGGAATATGACTCCGTGGCAAGAAGAATTGATTCATTAGAAAAGGAACATAAGTTAGGTGACAATGTAAATGTGATCTTCATACCCTGCTACCTTGATGGGAAAGACGGGATTGTCAACATATCATACTATGACTTATTGCCGGCAATAGATCTGACCGTATTCCCTTCCTACTATGAACCATGGGGCTATACACCGCTTGAAAGTATAGCATTCGGAATCCCAACGATCACCAGTGATAAGAGTGGCTTTGGCCAGTGGATACTTGCCCACATGGTGAATTCAATTTATGAAAGTGGGGTAAGAGTGGTTTCAAGAAACGATTCCAACTACCAGGATGCCGCTCATGAAATAGCGAGACAATTGAAGCAATATGCCGAGGCATCAAAAGATGCAAGAGATCTTGCCATTCATGCAGCTTTTAAAACTGCTGAAAAAGCTGACTGGAAATATTTTATTTTCTTCTACTACACCGCTTTCCTTACAGCAAAGCGAAGAAGAGATCAGAGAATTTAAACAATAAGAACACAATCAATATTTTTTATAAAATGAAATTGCAGGTAAGTAACACGAATGAGCCGGTATGGCGCAGTCTTACTGTAAGTACGAAACTTCCTAAAGAGCTACAGGCTCTCGAGGAACTTTCCAAGAACCTTTGGTGGGTATGGAACAGCGAAGGCAAAAATTTGTTCCGTGACCTCGACCATGACTTATGGAGAGAAGTGGGTGAGAACCCGGTGATGCTTCTCCAAAGAATCAGCTCCACAAGATTGAACGAGGTCAAGAAAGACCCCACAATGATGGAGAGAATCAAGAAAGTACATGCCGATTTCAAGGCTTATATGTCAGAGAAAATGCGTACGGATTTACCTTCCGTGGCTTATTTTTCAATGGAATACGGACTATGCAACTGCCTCAAGATTTATTCCGGTGGTCTTGGCGTTTTGGCCGGTGACTATATAAAACAGGCTTCCGACAGTAAAGTCAGAATGACAGCTGTAGGTTTCCTTTACCGCTACGGTTATTTCTCCCAGTCCCTATCAATCGATGGTCAACAAGTGGCTAACTACGAACCACAAAACTTCGAGCAGCTACCAATCGAACAAGTGATGGGTGAAGACGGACAGCCAATGATTCTTGAAGTGCCCTATCCCGGGAGAATGATTTATTGTCATGTATGGCGGGTGAATGTAGGTCGTATGAATCTTTATCTTTTGGATACTGATTTCGATATGAACTCTGAATACGATCGTCCTATCACACATAAACTTTATGGAGGTGATTGGGAAAATCGTATGAAACAGGAATACCTTCTCGGAATTGGTGGTATTTATATGCTCAATCGTCTTGGCATCAAGACTGATATTTATCATGCTAATGAAGGCCATGCAGCACTGCTCAATCTTCAACGTTTGGTTGATTATGTGCAGAAGGATCATCTTCCCTTCAATGTGGCTCTTGAAGTGGTAAGAGCAAGTTCACTTTACACAGTACATACCCCGGTTCCGGCAGGTCATGACTATTTCGAGGAAAGTCTCCTCGGCAAATATCTCGGCGAATATCCGGCTAAACTTGGTATTTCATGGACAGAACTCATGAATATGGGCCGCGAGAATCCCGATACTCCTGAAAAATTCTCAATGAGTGTGTTTGCACTCAACACTTGTCAGGAGGCAAACGGTGTAAGTTGGCTACATGGTGAAGTATCCAAGAAAATGTTCGCTGGCGTATGGAAAGGCTACGGTCCGGATGAAAGCCATGTTACTTATGTCACCAATGGTGTGCATATGCCCACATGGGCTGCTTCAGAATGGAAAGCATTCTATGCAGAGCATCTCGGTGACCAATTGTTCTACGACCAGAGTAACCCGGAGGCATGGAAAGGTATCTTTAATGTGCCTGATGAAGAGATATGGAATATGAGAATGACTCTCAAACATAAGTTCATTAACTTTGTGAAGAGAGATTTTAAAGAAAAATGGCTTAAGAATCAAGGTGACCCCGGTGCAGTGGTAAATATCCTTGAAAAAATCAATCCCAACGCTCTTATCATCGGTTTCGCGCGTCGTTTCGCTACCTATAAACGTGCTCATCTTCTCTTCACTGATCTCGACCGTCTTGCCAAGATAGTGAACAATGAGCAATATCCTGTTCAATTCATCTTCTCAGGTAAAGCCCACCCTGCTGATGGTGCCGGCCAGGGTCTTATCAAGCGTATTGTGGAAATCTCAAAGATGCCACAATTTTTGGGTAAGATTATATTCCTGGAAGACTACAACATGATTGTAGCCAAACGTCTCGTTTCCGGTGTTGATATCTGGTTGAATACTCCTACTCGTCCACTTGAGGCTTCCGGCACGTCAGGTGAAAAAGCGGAAATGAATGGTGTTCTCAACTTCTCAGTGCTTGATGGTTGGTGGTATGAAGGATATAAGTTTGATGAAATGGCCGGTTGGGCTCTTACAGAAAAGCGTACCTATACTGACCAAGGTCAGCAAGACCGTCTTGATGCCGCCACAATCTATTCGATGCTTGAAAATGAAATAGTACCTCTTTATTTCAATAAGAATTATAAAGGATATAGCCCCGAATGGATTAACAGGATCAAACGTTCAATCGGACATATCGCTCCTCATTTCACAATGAAACGTCAACTCGATGACTATATCTCCAAACTCTATGTTCCGGAGGCAAAGCGAGCTGAAAAATTGAAGAAAAATGACTTTGCCAAGGCACGTGAAATTGTGGCCTGGAAAGAAGATGTGGCTTCAAAATGGAACGAGGTACAAGTGCTAAGCGTAGATATCAATGACGGCCAGACCCAAAACGGTTCTGCTTTGAGTTCCGGCAACTCATTATATGTGAAATGTGTTATAGATACCAAGGGTCTTGGCGATTCTATCGGTGTGGAATTGGTGAAATACCGCGACCGTGACGGCCAGGCTGAGTTCATGGGCACCTCTTCTTTGAAGGTTGTGAAACGTGAGGGTGATATCTATACTTACGAATATGACCATAAGTTAGAAAATGTGGGCGCATTCCGCTATTCACTCAGGATGTATCCTAAGAATAAGGATCTTCCACACCGCATGGATTTCGCTTACACTCGTTGGTTCTAATAAGTTTCTTGTAGCAGAAGTTAACTGCATAAAATATGGTCGGTCCGAAAATCTCGGATCGACCTTTTTTGATGGGCCATTTATATTGTAATTATCGGAATTAGCCGCAGAATCTTCTAACAATTAGATTGAACATTACATGGAAAAAGATAGAAATATACCATAGCCAATCACTCCGATGAAAAAAGTCACTCCTGTCCACATTTTGGCTCGTCTGCTGTAATCATGAGCCAATTCATTGTCACCCTTGTTCCAGGCTTTTTTACATTTATAGGCAAAAACCAGTGCAACGATACCGGTAGGAAAAAAGCATAAAAGGGTCACGAGCCATGCAAATCCGATCATATTAACCGGAGGCGATGACTTATCCTTTTGTGATTCTATTTCATCAAGAGTGGGTAAAGGTTCATTACCTGATTGTTGTAAAAAAGCGTCAAATCTTGATCTATGTGGATCTTTGGGTTCCTCCGGTTTAATTTTGTATTTATCCAATTCTTCCCGGGAATTGAAAACCGGTTGGTCTCCCGGATGCATTATATCGTAAAGATGGTTTCGAAACAGTCTGCAGACATCGGCATTATCCTCTGCTTTCTGCCAGTCGGGCATACCCTTACACCATATGTAGGTTGAGGGCCTAACACCAACGGCAGGCAACTCTTCAAGAGAAAAAGGACCTTTTTGCTCGCCATCTATCATGGCGTAATATTTCGTTGCCATTAATAATAAGATAGATTACCTATAGAGGAAAAAATACTTCCGAAAGAAAAAGCCACTATTATACCGATACCTGCAAAAATTAACCCGATGATAGTCATTATTTTTGCATTAGAGTTTGCAGCGTCACCTTCACGGTCGAAACCCTGAGAATACAAAGTATTGGCTTTATTTGCCTGCACAATTGCTATTATACCAAAAATGGCACCTATACAAGAAGCAAAGAAACCTACAACTGTTGCCACTATTGCCCATGGCAGCCAGTTTGTGTGCATGTTGGGTCTATAACCATTATGATAACGGTCATATTTTTCATAATATCGGTCATGATTATTATAGGTATGGTTGGCCTGGTATTGGGGATTGTTGGCGAAGGGATTGTTTAAATCTCTGTGAGAATTCTCCCGGCTTTTGTAACCATGGTTATTATTTTGCCAATCTGAATAAGGTGGTTGACGGTTATAGTTAGGTCCGAAACTATCATGTTCCTGACGGGGTTCATCTATATACTGTGGTGGCTCCGGATTGTTGCGATTTACAAATGCCGGAGTCAATTCCGGCAGAGTCATGGCTGCCACCCAATTTTCAATTCCGGGTTTCCATACCAAAGTCTCCGGTTTCAATGCCGGATGCAATTTTATTTCGTCAAGAGTAAACGGGCCTGTGGATTTCTCATCCACCACCATATAATACAGAATTGGAGTTTCTTGTTGCATTTTATTTAAATTAACACGATACTAACTGCAAAGTTATAACTTTTTTCCTTAACTTTGCAGAACCGAAGTGCGATAATAGCTCAGTTGGTAGAGCATCAGCTTCCCAAGCTGAGGGTCGCGGGTTCGAATCCCGTTTATCGCTCAAGAACAAGTCTTTATAAATCAGATAGTCTATGCTAAGATTATCTGATTTTTTATTTATGGAATGGTTGGAATTAGCGGTTTTGCATAAATTCTGTGTCAACCAATGTGTCAACCGAAAAATTCTATGTCAACTACTTCTATTTCTGTTGTTTGTTACAAATGGAAAACGCTTTCTAATGGAGAAAATCCTCTAATGCTATATATCTGTAAAGACAGAAAACGACAATATCGGAGTTTAGGCATATCCGTAAATCCTAAATATTGGAACTTTTCAAAGAATATGCCAAAGTCTAATTGTCCTGATAGAGACCAACTTATAAAAATCATTATAAACAAAAAGGCTGAGATTCAAAGTAAAATACTTGAATTAAATGCTAATCAAAAGGATTTTACGGCTTCTTCCCTTTTAAATGGTGAAGATAAGAAATTTCAGGTCAAGACTGTTGGAGAGTTTTATTTAGAATTGATTGAGGAGTATAAAAGTCAGGGTAAATGTGGGAACCGACTTATTTATAAAGGGTCTTACAATTCCTTGAAAGTCTTTAATAAGGGTAAACTTAACATTCCTTTTAGTGATATGGATATTGCATGGCTTTCTAAATATGAGAAATGGTTAAGGAAGAAAGGTAACAAAGAGACAACGATAAGTCTTTTGTTCAGGACACTTAGAAGTGCCTATAATAAAGCTATACAAGCTAAGTGTGCAAGAAAGTCAGATTATCCCTTTGATGATTATAAGATTAATAAATTTGACACTACAACACAAAAGAGAGCCATATCAAAATCATTTATATTTGAAATTAAGGACTCTAATCCTACTTACGAGAGTAAAAGTGAATATAAGGAGTTAAGCAAAGATATCTTCATATTCAGTTATCTTTGTGGTGGAATGAATTTTACAGATATTGCCAATCTTACAAAAGACAATATAGTTAATGGAAGAATCCGTTATATCCGTCAAAAGACAGGTAAGATAATCTCTATAGGACTTATTGAAGAAGCAGAAGCTATTATCTCTAAATATGAATCTCATTCTAATGGTTATCTCTTTCCAATTTTAGATAAGTCAATACATAAGACTCCACAACAAAAGCAAAATCGAATACATAAGATATTAGTAAAAGTCAATTCAAACTTGAAAGAGTTAGCAAAACAATTAGGGATAGAGGGAAACCTGACTACTTATGTTGCACGACATTCATTCGCAAGCATACTTAAAAAATCAGGAACCAATATTGCACTTATAAGCGAAGCATTAGGACATTCTGATATTACCACAACTCAGATCTATCTTGACTCCTTTGATAATGAACAAATAGACGATGCCATGAAGAACCTTCTATAATAAATCTAAAATATAAATTTTGGAGAACCGCTTATAATATAAAAGGCGGTTTTCTTTATCTTTACTCCTTCTAAACTAATAGATATGCAGAAGCCGATAGATTGTGACAGTGAAGAATTTGACTATATAGATTCTATTATAACAGGTAATTCAGAGCCAATCCGTAAAAACGGTATGACTTTTTATGACAGTATGATACATGCTGACTATGGCATTGCAGTTGAAAACTTTGAATCACGCTATAACAACGATGAGATACGCACCCGCTACACTTACGAAAAGTATATGAATGATGAAGAATTGCAGACAGTCTTGGAAGGCTTGAAACTTGACCCTGATAAATTTTGGCTATTGATTCTTTTCTGTCTTGACTATGCTGTAGATAGGTGCAGTGGCTTGACTTTTGGAGACAATACTAAAGATATTCTTGAAAAATTCATGGAGTCAGTGAACAAAGCCATTGATTCTGCAAAAACAGAGCTGACACTTAAAACAGATAAATCAA
>JAFLTO010000018.1 GCA_022510425.1 Muribaculaceae bacterium | reverse complement strand
TTTTAGCTCACGTTTGAGTTCTTCAAATTCTTCTTTGGTCATGCCATAAAAAATTATAGAGTTTGTAATCCAGCAAAATTACAAACCCTATAGCCTGTACTCAAGGTGTACTTCAGTTAATGCTTACAAAGAAACTCCGCGACAACGGTTATCTCGGTTATTCACGCGAGGGTGATAAATACTGGTACACCCAGGAAGATGTTGACCGCTTCCTACAACGCTTCCACTTCTCCGATTTCACCTCCCATTCTGACCTTCCACCACTGTAATAAATTATAAAAGAAGCCGATCATCTAAATTTTTTGTATATATATGTAATCTGCTCAATAAATGTAAACTTACCATTTAACGGGATTAAATTAGACAAATTTTTTATTCTTAATACTTCAAAAGATATCAATTTTTTGAATAAGTTTTAACTAATTATAATACAATTACCAAAAGTCCCTTCTAATTTTATCCTAAAATGGAGGAACTTATATTCAAGGAGAAGACTATTAAACATATTAATCATAAAGGAGAGGGAAGGATCATAGTATATTACAACATGATTCTCAGTGTTTATTTGAAATATTTCAAAAACACAATAATTATTTCTCAATTACTATCAATAAATCTAACAATCTATTTATTTCTGCCGGAGATAGATGTCTTTTTGTCCCCGAAAGAAATTCTGTTGTATTAAGGAATTTATGGATATCCTCCTGATCTTTTTTATTAGAAACGATAATTCCCTCTATGTCCTCAATATCGAACTTCAAAGCATGTTTTTTGAGTTCTTCGTTTGGGGCAGGCCTTTTGTGGAGATGGGGAAACTTACGCCATGTATCGTAATCCTCTTTGCTAAAGATCCATTTAACTTCTGTAATTGGTACCGTATATCTCCATTCTCGTTCAGTGTAATTATTATATGGATTTCCTTTCCATTCAGAAGTATATTTTTTAATGTATCCCACTATCCCATACTCCAATAAGGCCTTACAAGTTCTATTTATCAGCTTCAACATATCATCGGTAACATACCATACGGGGCTCATCCATCGTTGTCGTAACGCCCATTCCTTCTTCATCAGAATGGCATATTTGCCGTAGTCCGGATCTGCATTTTTCATAAATTCTGAAATGTCAGTATCTTCAATATCCCCGAAGGAAACCATAGGTATACCCATAAACATAATTTCCTTACTATCTTTTAACAGTCTGAGATCTTCAGCATGATAATTTGGTACAAATCCCTCGGCCAAAACCTCAGTTATCCGGTAAAATTCTTCGAAACGATGTATTATAAAGTTATGTTTACTACTCATTGTGCTCATTTTTTAAATAACGTCTTACATCATCGAATAGCGAAGGTTTGAGGTTGATATCTGAAAAATCCTTAAACAAAATATTGACTTCAATCTCCGTTTTGAATGGTTCATAGTTAACAGTGTTCAGATATTTTTGAAGCCTTGCCAACTCCGGGAATAACCAGTGATGTTTATTATTCATCCACCGGCAAACCATGGGACATGAAGTTTCTTGACATGACTTATCTTTAAAACTAAGAGTAATCCCTTCGAAATCTTTATATCTATCCGGCACTGATTCGTGATTATACTCTACTGGACACCAATTTGCACATCCGTGATTTTCATGTCTTTCCAATGGTTCTAAACTTTTCATGTTAAGAATAAGATAGAATCGAAGCGTCTCCCGAATGAAATACCTAATGTTCTCCTTTCCGGAGTTGTCTATGATGGTCTGACTAGCTATTTCGTAATTAGGAATCAAAGTAATTTCATCGGTTATGAGGTGTGAAATCCAATGAAATTTTGAGTCTGCAGATAAATGACTTACATTCTCATTAAGTAGATGGTAGTTTATCCGGTCATTTGAGACATCCATCAAGTCTGCCATACGTAATAGAATAGAAATATACTTCGAACTGATAACATCTTCTTTAGCGTAAGAACGGATATCATAAATATTATAAATATCCTTACCATGATCTTCACCGGCATTCGCCACTGCTTCGACTATCGTTTCTTCCAAATATTTGAAAAGATCATGGCGTTTATTTTTTATAAAAAGAGCACTCTCTTTAGGATGTTTTGACCTAATATCAGATTCAAAGAATTCATATATTCCCTGAAATATTTCAGTCATTTTACCCCCGAAGGATTTCCAGAAATTAACCAAATCATCCGAAATGATTTTTTGAGCTACTAAATTATCCCATTTACTTACTTCATTTTTCATTTCCCTAAGATATTTACCCATTATTTCCAGATTCCCTTCTTCCATATGACAGAAACGCTGCAGATCAGGATGAATAACCATGCTGATATCATGGAGATAGCAGGCAAGAAAGAGTATGTAATAATCAAGTCGCTTTAACTGGAAATAATCTATACGACGAACAATATCCATTGAGAGCTTTATCAACTTCACAGCATGTTCCTCATTATGCAGTGTATAGGAGTTCAAGAACTTTGATCCATTCTGCCATAAACCTTTCACAATCCTATGAGTGACGATAAGATTGTCTATTTTCTTCGGATTTACTACTTGACTTACAAATATTTTTACTACTTCTGGAAGACCGTTATCAACAATCATTCTTTCCGGAAGCGCATGAGATTCCATTTTAGAGAGAAAGTGCCAAAAATCATTAAAATCAAAATTAGGATTCCGGAGCCATATCAGAATTCGGAAAGCAGCATAATCAATGCTACCACCCTTTGTCTTGACAAAAGGCACCTCCTCAGATGGATTGACCCCTATTAATACAGAAAAATATGCATTCAGAATTCTTCTCTTGAATTCGTCAGATACTTTCTTCACGAAGTTAATGTAATTTGGTTCTTCATATGATAAGGTACTTGTGTCAATATTTTCCTCAGTATTTCCTTCAGTATTTTCCTCAGTTTTTTCCTCAGTATTTCCTTCAGTATTTTTCTCAGTTTTTTCCTCATACTCATTGTCAGAAGAAAATATAAATGGGAATTCTTTTGGAATATACTTCCGTAATATATCTATTGCCTTTGCTGTGTCTATATTTACAGCTGCAGGAAAATTATTTTGTATACCTTTATGAAGACTTTCATATCTATTCCCGGTTAAATTCCGTTCCTCTATCACCCCCTCTAAATATTTATGAAAATAGAGATGGGAATATGAAATTTCACCTACACCGGAAAAATTTTCTTCAAATTGGGTTATCTTTTCTTTAAGTTCTTTTGCATGGGTAAGAGAACTGCATTTTAATAACTGTACAGCCTCTGCTCTAAAAGACTCCTTATCAGTAAGTTGAAACCACGAAATTTTTTGTTCTTTCTCAAACTTTTTAAATATTGAACTAATTTGTTGAGAATCAGCTTCTTTATCGCCTTCCGGCAATTTATAAGGGGAAGAAATCTCGTTTCGAACATACAATTCATCAGGATTCAGTAATTTTAGGAACCATTCTTCTTGAGCTTTTTTCACACCTCCCGAATCCATAGTATCCATCCACAAATTGCGGGATAAGAAAATCTTACGGAACCTTTTAAAAACCTTTAATTGAAGAGCATATTTATCAGTATCATCATTCTTATCCTCTTCATTGTTCTCATTATTCTTTTCCTTCTCTTGTTCAGATTCTAATTGATTTATTGCCTCCCAAGCGTATTCATTCAAGGCATTCATTTTATCCCTTGAGATACGTCGGTCATCACCATCCATAAGAAACGAATTCGTGCCTGAAGCATTACGTCCTAATCCCCCCAAAGACTTTATTTCTCGATCAGCATCATCTATAGTCTGAATCTTACTTTTTCCTTTCTTATGAAACTCAATTTTATAAGAATCTGTAAGTAACAAATGAAAGTCTACAGCGTTTTCACAGAATTCTTTCAAGTCTTCTGTCAAAGTCTTGTTATTATCATTCTTAACCACAGATTCCCAGCGATCCTTCATCTTCTCAAGAGAGGTGAGATCTTTTAATTTATTATTAAGAGCAGCAATATTAGTATTAAAATTCTTAATTAGATCTTTGCTATTCGGGTTAGAGCTCCTTATATAAATTACAGAATCATCTACATAGAAATAATCCTTCCCCTTGAACGAGTCATCGCTCATAATATTCCTACGGACATCTGTCATACAAAGATTACCAAAAAAATATGACTGAGGAAGACCCTGAGCTATTCCTTTGGCAAAAAATGTATCACTTTTTTTAATTTCCTCCAAATAATTATCCCCTACATTGTAATATTCCAGCTCAGAATCAAGAATTGTATCACTATCCTTAATTTTAAGGAACAAAAGTTTGACTGTGATTCTTTTAAGTATATTAAAATTCAGATTATAAATATCCTCCTCAGTGGATTGTCGCGAATTTGTACTTACCTTTTTGTTTCTGCGATATCTTTCCTTTAAAATATCGCAAATATTGACAAATAAGTAAAAAGGAGAAACCGAAGGAAAGAACTCTTTTATATCAAGCGACACTTCATATTCATATTTATGGCTCCTGCTATATTTGTCGCAGGATTCTACAATCTTACGGTTATATGCCTGATAATTAGGCGCCCATCTTTCATATATGCGGTCCAATTTTAGTGAACCACGGTTACCATAGAAATTATCCGGAATCGATTTTAACAGATCGGAAGGAAAACGCCGAGGTACTGCACTATCCTCCATTCCATCGCTATCTTCAAACATTAAGATTTGGAGCATGGCCACCATACAGATCTGGTCTATAAGGGTAGCCGTATGTAATGGCCTGAATTTTACCTTGTCTTTTTCATCATCATATTTCTTTAAAGAGAAGAAAACTGAAGTTTCAAAATATTCATTCGGCTTGATAATTATATCTTTAAGTCTATCTTTACATACTTTTATAACCTCATCAATAACAGCCCAGTTATATTTGTCCTGAAGTAGGTAATATAACTCCAAATCGCTCTTATTATGTAACAAACTATTAGTATTTCCGGATTTTTTCTCATCATCTGAGTTTGCTACAGTATTTAAAAGATAGAGCTCCTCAATATATGATTCCAGAGCATAGATTGCCCGATAAATATTATGATCTGATATTACGAATTCATATAAAGGAGCTTTCTTCAGTTCCTCATTATTAATTCCATTATCCATCATCGGTGAGATTTTTATTTGTTTTGTTCAGTAGATTTATCTTTAAGTCCGACAATTTCTAGCCACTCTCTTATCTCGTTATAATTTTTAGTAATAGTCTGGTTTTCAGGTTCCGATGTCTTAAGAAGTTCACTCCATTTAAACTGACCATCCTTTCCAATATCTCCCTTAAATATTGCTTCACGTTCATCTGGTGAGAAATTAGGGACAGTGACTTTTTGGCAGTACAATAAATCTTTTCCTGAGTATAGCCCAAGACTAATCTTATCGGTACTATAGGAATTAAAATCTCTTAATCCATTTTCATTTATTATTAAGTGGGGTTTATTACCTTTATACTCTACCATAAGGATATTGTTGTAACCTATTCTAAAAGGCTTAGTTTTAGATTTTATTTTTTTATTAATTTGTTCCCAATTAAAAAATGTATCAATTACTTTACATAAAATATAGGCATCAAAGAAAAAAATATTCAATTCTATTAACGTTTTAATCATTTTACGAAACATTTCTGTAAAATAACCGATATTATATTTCCGATCCTGATCTTTTAAGAGAATATAGCGATAAAACAACAATTGAGGATTTGTCCATAAAAAATTCATTACATCTATTTTTTCTCTGGGATATTTTCCTTTTCTAATTGATTCAATGATATCTAAATTGTGTAGGTCAAAGATATATGAAAATAAAGAATACTTCTCATCCTGATTAAATAAGCTTTGTTCTTTTGAATTATTTAAAACTTCATTAGAATTCAAAGGTTCATCACTCTTAGCCTTTGGGTCAAACTCGTTAATAAGTTCCCCTGTAAATTTAGAGTAACTCGAAAAGATGTCGATTGGATTTGTCCTCATATTTCAATTCTTAGTATTAATAGCCTCAGACGCATACCATTCTCCATAATCCTTGTACTCAGCAGGGATATCTTCTTTAAAAATAGGGATCCCTATTTTAAACAAGGCCCTCCGTAGTTTCATAAATCCATCCCATCCGGCTTCGTCATTGTCGGGCATCATTTTTAGTTTATAGCCACGCAATAGGTGCAAGTCTTCTACAGGAATAATAGTAGCACTTGGAATAGCCAGTGAGGCTTTCCCATTCGATAGCATGGCCAGACAATCCGTTACGCCCTCTGTGATATACAAATCTTTTTCAACTGTACATTTATTTAATAATGGCATATTGAAGAGATGTGTCTTTTGAAGAGATAAAAATTGAAAACGAGGCGCTTTTTCATTATCACCAATATACCGTGATTGTAATCCTAACAATTGATCGTTTTTATCTCTATATGGGAAAATAATGCAGGGAGTCCAAAACGAGAGATACCCTTTTTCCCCAAATAATCCGCTTGCCCTACATCGCTTTTCTCCAAATTCATTCCATATCTTTTGGCTTATTGAGCGGCTGTCATCAATCGACTTTATGCCTATTTTGCATATAATTTCCTTATTTAATTTTCTCTTTTCAAACAAAAAACTTTTTGCATTTTGGGTCAAAATAATATTATTAAGTAACCATTCAGCTATTTCAGTGTCAAACATTTTATTGTAGTCTGAATGATCCTTATTCGAAAAAGTTCGGATGGATACTCTTCTTTTAGGTATATAGGATGGTTTCCCGGTCGGAAGGATAATACCATAGATGGCACTTAGCTTTTCACATGCTTCAATGAATCCACACCTATCATATTCCATCATAAAACTAATGGCATCACCACCCTTACCACATGAAAAACAGTGCCAAACATTTTTCTTTGATGGATGGAATGAAAGGCTGGGAACAGATTCTGAATGCAAGAAACAATAGGCCTTATGTCTCTTTACCTCAATTCCAAATCTACAAGCAAGTTCTTCACAATCTTTTTGCCGAAGGAGATCTATAATGTTGTCAGGTATAAACATAAGGTTTAAAATAAGGATTTATCAACATAAAAGGAAAGTAAAGTTACTAAATTAATAGTAATTATTCCTTTCTTAAGAAACATATTAAAAGCAATAAATACTAACTATTTTAATTTTAGTAAGTTTAACTTGATGATTTCAGATAAGAAAATTCATATATAGGAGCAGTTTTAACGGATTAATGATAATGATATCATAGATTTCTGCATAAGGGAGATCTCTGAGTTTGTTGATTTCAACTTCGATTTCCTATGTATATCCCGTATCTGTAAAGTTATCCTAATCAATAAAGTACCTTACTTGACCTCCATACAGGTCCCTAGTATATCATTATAAATGAAGCATCTTGTTACTAAAAATATTTGGTAATTAACGTCACAGATAGAGTATGTTTATCTGAGAAACAAAATTCATACTTTTTACTTTTCAAACCCTGGATTAAGTTTACAGGTAAACTTATCATTTTGAATGGAGTATAAAAATGAGATAAGAAACTCACGATGAAATTGAGTTAGTCGGGAAATATTTTTAAGAGTCTTTATAAAAATAGAATTTAACAATGGCTCTCCTCAACATCAAGGATAAATACCTTAAGAAACTCCGTGACAATGGTTATCTCGGATATTCCCGTGAGGGTGATAAATACTGGTACACCCAGGAAGACATCTACCGCTTCTGCAACGCTTCCACTTCTCAGACTTCACCTCCCATTCCGACCTCCCCTGAGACGGTAAGAATAATGGACGGAGAAGGTAACGAATATGTCTTGAAAACTCTACTTGAAGGATCTATTTCATATCTTGAAATCTGAAAAACAAATGGATTATTTAAGTGATCTAATAAAGTCATACCATCGACCAAAAGAACCAATATCATTAGTTTCCTTATATCTTAATATCAATTGATTCAAATACGTATGTTTTTCTATTTCTTTTGTATTCGTCTTTGAATATTTCATGTGCCGTTCACTAAACATTTTCTTTAGATACCTATAATGGAACTGAGCTTTTGTCCATTCATCATTAGGAGTCCCCATTAATTCAGGATCACAATCCACTACATTATAGAATTGTATGTAATCACGATATGTTACATCTTGTGGATTACGTTTGAAAATATTTTGATTTCCTAAAAACCAAGTCTCCATACACACTTTGTGCTCAAATACGACAATTTCAAAATCTTTAAATTTAAGATTGTTCAATGCTATATGGCTGCTGATACGATTCTCTATGGCTTGTCTATCGTCTTCTTCTGTATCAATACAAACCATCAAAATGTCATATTTAGCACCACCTTTTGAATTAATAGTATTTATATCTTGAATCGAATGAATAATATGGTTGTATATCGAAGGAATACCTCCACCAGAAAAAATATAGTAAGTGTTATCGCTTACACCCCATGCATCTTCAATCCTATTCAATTGAGGGGCCAAATATTTCATCCACGCGGGGTATACTTGTAGTTCTGTTTTATCCCCTTCAACAATTATGTACAAATTCATAATGTCCCGGTTTGATATGCAGAAGACTGCACTAATTGTAAAAAGGCATCATGCTTAGAATGATCTCCTATGCGCAAAGACTCCGCGGTATGTACAGAGACATCACTACCTTTACGAGTAACGATTTTCCACCATTTATAATCAATATTGTTTATTACATAAGGATGATGGCTCGTTAGCACAAATTGTAAATTCTGCTCAGGGTTAATTATCATATCAGCAACCTCCTCGATACAATTGACACCTAAACCATTTTCAAATTCATCTATTAAAATTACATCACCATCCTCTGCCAATGAAATAACAATAATATGAACCAGCGTTCGTAACATTCCGGATGAAATGCGATCTTGTGGAATCCAAGTATTGAGCCCACGTTCTTTAATTCTCAAGACAGGATATTGGAACTTATCAATAAAAGTCTCTATTGTAAAATCAATAGTTTCAACAAATGAGAATATATCTGTAAAACGATCTACAATATCTCTATATTCACTTATTTGGTTCTTATAAAGCAAGAATAATTTTTCTATCGGTGTAAAATTGGTATATTTTCTTAATTCATCTAAATTTTTGATTGGTGCAACACCTTCTATCTTCGTAAAAGGTATTCGGATACCACTCTCCACCGACGGACGCAGAGAATATACATGTGTTAAACCAGAATATACAGGCATTATATCTGGCTCTTCTTTTAGAAGAGCAATTGCGCTTTTAGTCGCTTCTAATTTAACAGTTTGTTCCCCCTTAAATACTAACTTTTGTATGATTCTATCAATAAGAAGTTCCTCCCTCTCATTAATTCTATATAACCTTTCATATTCAATGGGCAGAGCTGGCTCTTGTATATCAAAAGTCTTGTTCTGGTCATTTTCATCTGAAACAAAAGCACCCTCCCATCTATATTTAAGATTATTTACCTCAAAATCAAGTGTCCACTCTACAACACCAGCTGATTTGCCTTTTCCTATCCTAACAAGACTATTTATTGCATTAAGTATCTGTGTTTTTCCAACGCCAGATGCCCCCACAAGCAATGTCAAGTTGTTGAAATATAGGTTTTTTATATTCCATCCACTTCTTCGATCTTTGAAAGACAATCTAATAATTTTCATATCTGACAAATGCTTATTTGGTTACAAAGTTAAGAAAATTTATTCATAGAGCTAATTATACCTTTGAAATAATGCTGACCGGAGTTCTGTTTGTACTTTTTCTGTAAGATATTTTAGACTTATCTTCTTCAATTATGTCTTATACAAAGCATTCTCCACCATACATGATTCTGCGACTTGAAGGTTACCTGGTGTATAGTAGCTTTTGTTCTTACCACTAAAGACTACATATCTATAACTTTTTGGTACGTATTCTGGATATTTATTATTTGACTGGTAATAATGGCCACATCTATACCAGAGCGAATATGATTCCACAACTTTATTCGTTCATCTTTCAATACAGCAATTTTACCATTATATCGTAAACGGCCCAAACACCGCCATGAGGAGTTGAGGGAATGATATAGCTTTGTGTCAAAATCCAAAAAACTATGATTATGGCACAAAGAACCAAGTATGATCTTGCCGGTTTTCATGAACTGGTGCAGACTTTTTCAGGGGAGATGAGCCTCACGAAGATATGTGAGGAGGAAGGTATACCCTATAGAAGTTATATTAACTGGCGTAGCCGGATGGGATATTCGGCACGCAGACAATCGGCAGGGCCGGATTCCAGAAGTTTGCCGGCCATGGTGGAGATGGTGGCGGTCAGGCCGCCATCATTATCCACGGCTGTCAATGTGCGTTCTGTCAGGATAAGTTTTGACAACGGACTGAGGCTTGAGAGGGAATCGATCGGTCTTGACACCTTGCTGGAGATGTTGAACAAGATAAGACCGGCGCTATGTTTAGGCTGAGCGAGGAACTGAGGTTCTATCTTTACACAGGCAAGGTGAACCTCAGAGGCGGCTGTCTGAGACTGTTCGACATAGTGAAGACAGAGATGCGGAGTAATCCCTATGACGAACGCAACGTCTTCATCTTCATGAACAAGTCCCGGACCATCGTCAGGCTGATCCATTTTGAGAGAGGTTTCTACGTTATGTATGAAAAGCGGCCTTCGCAGGGACGCTTCCGCAAGCCCGTGTACGAGTCGAAAGCGGGGAGGTATCAAATCGGGTATGCGGATCTTGTTTGCCTCACAGAAGGACTCACACGCACCGAGATAAGGCTTGGAGAAGTGAGTCCGGAACCTTCAAAATAGTGGTTTAATTTATTGGGAATCAATAAAATAAATGCAATTTGTACTTGCATAAATGAAAGATTTTCATTAAATTAGAGGTATGAAAAGGAAGGATCTTTCATACGAGCTGCTGCTTGAGAACATGTCGAGGATGCAGGAGGAGAAGGCTGCTCTGCAGGCCAAGTTCGATGCATTGCTCGCACAACAGCGGTCGATGGAAGAGTCCTACAAGGCCGAGCTGGCGGCCATGCGCGAGCAGAACCTCACCCTGCTTCAAAGCCAGCAGGCGCTGATCTCCCAGAACGCCTCGCTGCAAAAAAGCCTAGAGACGATGCGCCTGACAATGGAGCAGCAGATAAAAATCAATGCCACATTATCTGAGCAGCTGGCCAACGCCATATCCACAGGCAAGCTAAGCCAAAGCAAGCGGTTTGCCCCGACCACCGAACAGAGGGATCTTCTTAATAACCGCCGCGTAGATCGTCGAGGCAAAGACAAGGATGACTTCGACGGCACAAACCCTCCGGCACAGGGAGGCGCTGCAGCCGGGACTTCATCCGCGGATACTTCGGGTACAAAACAAAAGAAGAAATCCCAGGGCCGCAGGCCCTCGATAGAGAAATACGGTTGCGACGAAACGGTGATCCATGAGCTGGGCGACTACTTCAGGCTTCCCGAAGGAGCCCGGTTCAAGACCCGTGACGGAGAGACAGAGATCTACGAATGGATCCAGTATGAGTTCATACCCGGACGCATAGTCAGGCATGTATGGCAGACGGCCTGTTACATAAATGCCGACGGAGACTGTTGCAAGACACTGCCCGAAGAAGAGAGAAACAACCCTGTGAAAGGGTGTCCCTTTTCGGCAGAGATGCTTTCCTTCCTGCTTGTTGAGAAATATGGGTATCACACGCCGAAGAAACGCATAAAAATGAAGCTGCGGGAGATGGGGGCCCGGTTACCCAAGACCACCTTCAACCATTACTACCAGTTGGCCGAAACGGAACTGCGGGCCATGCTCGAGGCAACGCTGCGGCAAGCCGTGGCCGACTGTCGGTATCTAATGATCGACGAGACCTGTGTGCTTGTAGGCACCGAGAACGAAAAGACCGGTGTTGTGGGGTATCTGAAAAAGTATCTGTGGGCCTTCCACAACAAATGCGGCAACCTTGTCTCTTATGTCTATGAGGGAGGGAGCCGTGCCCGCGAGGTGGTGATGAAGTTCCTTCAGAAGTTCAAGGGTACAATATCGACCGACGGTTACAACGCCTATACGGTCTTCGATGACGATGAGAAACATCCCGACATCCTTCACTGCGGATGCTGGAGCCATGCGCGGCGCAAAGCCATAGAAATGATCGGAGTGGAGTCAGAAATCGGATACAAGCTTCTGGATGAGATAGACGCCCTCTTTGACTACGAACGCCGGTTCAAGGGCATGGAGGCCACAGAAAAGGAGCAGAGTCGTCAGAAACTCAGCAACCATGTGCTGACACGTATCCATGCCTTGGCAACGACAATAAGCAGGAACACATTGCTTATGGGAAAAGACCTCGTGAAGAAAGCCGTCAACTATATCCTGACACAATGGAACTCCTTGCGTAACTTCCTCTTTGACGGCAACGCCGAGATATCCAACAATCTCTGCGAGCAAAGGATGAAGCCCATAAAGCTCGATTTGAAGAACTGTCAGAACATCGGAAGTGAGGGGGCCGCAGAGAACGCAGCCTTCATGCACTCCCTGGTCGAGAGTTGCCGACTCAATGGGAAAGATCCCTTCGCCTATCTGTGCCACCTCTTCCGCAAACTCAAGTCACCACCCGACGATATCGGTAAACGGGACCTCCTGCCTGATCGGTGGGTGCCCATCTGTTAAAAATCAATCCCCAATCAAAATTTATGTACCCGGCCCTGAAAAATCAGGGTTACAACTCCTCATGGCAGTGTTTGGGCAGTTTACCATTATATCAATCAAATCATTTATTATCGTATTATTATGAATTTTAGGTAAGAGGTGGTCACTAGAGGTCTTTATACAATTAGCAAATTGTCATAATTATATATTGTTGATCCTCAGTTATTGAGATCACCACCACAGATTATATCTCTGGTTCCTCTATAGAACATGATGACTTCGCCATGATACTTGAAGTAATTGATTTAATTTATCTATAACGCATGCTTTATCCGAATTTACAAAACAACAAGAAGAGACTTCAAGGTCATGTACTTTCTATCCAAACGTTTGTTCCTAGGTGGTGATATATTTACGGTATTTCAATTTTAGAAATGTTTACAAAGCTATTCTAATAGCATTAATTGCATCTTTTTTCTCCTCTGTAAAAGGATCGCTAAGAAAATCCTTCATCAATTAGAGTGATTTTTGATAATTGTCAATCCGATCTTTTTTGATAGTACACTCTCGTATTCATGATTTCCTACATACATTGATAATCTCAAGGACTTTTATCACTGGTCATTATCAGATTTCTATAATATAATTCAGCTATAGTAACCAAAATTTGTTTACCCGATATATTTGTTAATTGCCTCAGACCTTATCTGATAGTGTGGTTTGTTTGGCTAAAATTCAAAAAGAAAGAGATAACTTGCTGATTCAGTGCATTTCAAATTTTCTTTAACGAAGATGAATACTAAGAAAAGAGGCTTCGAGCCTCTTTTTTAGTATCAACGAAATGATTTAGCGTACGTCAGCGGCTTTTGTGGAGCGTAGCGAAGTAAAAAGCCTGCTGGGTAGCGATTTGCGAAGCAAAATATCATGAGGCAATATTATTTTATCGAGGATCTGAACTTAGAATGCGTCAGACGGTTTGTGCAAAGCCGAGCGTCGTGACAAGCCAGGCTGGTGCTCGTTCACGAAGTGAAAATTACCGACCGTCAATTCCAGAGAAATACACCCTTGATGGAAGGGATTTCAGGAAATATCTCGCCAAACAATTGGGAGGTGGTTCAGACATACAATCTGAAAAAACTGGCATCAGTGCTCCTGAATAAGATTGGCGCGGGAGCTTATCATTTACCTTATAACTGGATTAGACTGGAATTGACTAAATAATATTTGTATGATTATAACTAATTAGTTATTTTTGCATAATGGAACAGGAATTGCCGAAAGAAGAATATATTCGGACCGTATTCAAAACCACTGAATACGAGTTTTTTTATACGAATCTGTCTGATAAGATAAAGGATAAATTTGATTATGTCATAAATGTTATGACAACAATTTATAATGTGCCCACTAAATTTATCAAACATCTTGAAAACACAGATTTATATGAAATGAGAGTCTCTGTAGGGACTAATGAATACAGAACGGTGCTTTTTGCAATTGACCATGAAAATTTTATTGAAGCTAAAAATATAATTCTTCTTAACGCATTCCTAAAGAAAAGCAATAAAGACTATCGAAAACAAATAGAATTAGCAGAAAATATCTTAATCAGATTGGAATTATGAGAAAATTAGATATGGAAAAAGTCAGCAAGCTTCCTACAGCTAATGATATGCTTGACGAGAAATATGGAAAGTTTGGAACCGAATCTCGAGCAGAATTTGATGCGAAGGCTTTAGCATGGTATTACGGCAATTTAATACGTGACCGTAGACAGGAATTAAAATTAACACAGCGTGAGGTTGCTGAAAAGATTGGTAGAGAGCAGACCTATATAGCACGTGTTGAAAAAGGTAAAACTGATTTGCAGCTTTCCAGTTTCTTCCGTATTGCAGCTGTGTTGGGGATACAATTAGTTCCAACATTTGTATCTGTAATGAAATAACAATGTGTACTTATTGACCTTAAATTATGAAATAAGACAAAAATAAAATATAACAGATGGAGGATTATTCAGATTTTTTAGATTACCCATTCTATGGAGAAGCTTCTGTAGAAAGAGGTTCAACTTTGTTGGTGGTAGAAGACAATAACAGAAAAAGTTACTTTATGTGTGGAGAAGACAATTGGGATAGTTTTGCCGGACGAAATCTCGTGGATATAAGTTTAGAAGCCGGGTTCGTTTATGAAAGGATTATACAGCTTTTAGTTACAGATGGATTCTTACCAATTACCGTAATACCGGACGATATACGATATATCATTACCACTCATTGTCATGAAAAAAAATTTGAATGTTATGATACTCAGAGGAAGGTTGATTTAGATCCATGTCAAATGATGACTCACCTGGAATTAGAACACAGTGGTGTAGGACCAACATTGTATGAGGTAATTAAATCCAATCATTTCGCTGATAATTCTAAATTGACTGATGAAGAGTGGGGAGAATATTATAGGCAACGCGAGGAAGAGAAAAAATGGTGGCCAGTCTATCCTATTGATTTAAAGAATCCAAAAGTCTTGACTCCAATACAAGTTGAACATGGAGAACAGTTATTTAAAAAACTTGAAGAATTCATAGAGACGCAAGATGAAAACAACGATTGTGCCCCTGAAATTTGTATCACACAAAATTGGAAAATTTCAGTAGATTTCGGAGGATGGAGAAATGACAGTGATGTAGTAAGATCAGCATTGTGTGTGATGTGTCAAGATGAAGAAACCGGGCAATTCTATCTTGATAAGGATTATCTCATGCAGTGTATCCCTTATCTTGAAGATGAATTGGCTGAAAATGCCGATGAGGAAAATGAAGAAGAGGGTCTAACCAAAAGAGATCGAAGATTTGATCTCGAATATAATTTTTCTAATGCTGTGATAAGCTATCTGGATAAAAATTGTCCGGAAAACACCTTAATCACACTGGATACCTCCACTAATTCTTGCCATCTTTCTACACATGTATCTGAATTTGAAAATGAGAATATTAAACTTTTTCAACCAGAGGATTTCATTGAGAGAAGATTAGGGTGGAAACCGAGCCCAGATCATCATAAAATCACAGAATTAGCTAAAACTCTTATTCCATAGTCATATAAAATTTTATAATATGGAACTTGAATTTATTTAAGGCTTTCCCCGCATTAAAGTTTATTTTCAAAATAGACTACATACCTTGCCGGAAAGATTTTACAGAATAAACACCACAAGAGATCACAGATTCCAATTTAAGAAAGAAATGACAAAAAATCAGAAAAGAAAATATTTTGCACTGTTAATGATGATTTTAGGCACAGCAATTTTGATTGCATTGGCGTTATGCAGAGTATTATACGGCATTAAGTTTAGTACACTTCAATATATTATAGTCCCGATAATAATTGGATTCTTTTTAGTAGTGTATCGCAATTTCAGTCAGGCAGTGAAGGAAGATGAGAAATATGGTCCTATAAAATAAGAGATACAATTGGCCTGTTCGCAAGAATTTATTGAATTTATATGTGAAACTCTTTCATCATTGGGAGATGTGAAATTCAGAAAAATGATTGGTGACTATATCATCTATCTAAACAGGAAATGTGTAGCTTCAGCTTGTGATAATAATTTGTATGTAAAGATGTATCCTCAGATTCAGAATATGATAGAATTGACTGTTCAAAGATTTAATTAGAATTACAATTATGACAAAAATAGAAAATGAAATACAATATGAATGGGCTGTAAACAGAGTAGAGCAACTATTGCCCTTGGTAAATGATGAAACCCCCGAGACAGATTCAAATTACATCGAATTAGTCATTTTATCTAATCTTGTGGCAGATTATTCCGATGAACATTTCTCATTGGGAGAACCCACGCTGGTAGATATAATAAAATTGAGAATGTATGAGATGGGACTTAATCAGACCGCCCTTGCCAAATTGATCGGGGTCTCTCCCTCAAGAATCAGTGAATATCTTTCAGGCAAGAAACAACCCACATTATTACAAGGAAAAAAATTAAGCCAGAAGTTAAACATCGATCCCGCAATAGTTTTAGGAGTATAAGCGCTACCTCAAACTTCCAACACCTCCCTCAAACAATGGCTGAACTTGAGATTAAGGATTTACTATAGTATATTGTTCAGGGAAATAAATTGAACTGCAGGATGATCGAAAAATTTTAGTCTATTCTCTTTTTCCCGGGGTTAATATTTTTAAAGAATACTTCTTATCTATCAATTTCTATCTATTAATTCTTTTTTACTTTTTCCAAAGCATCTTTCAATATTTGCTCATGGTCAAAGGCTAGAGGCGGAAGAGTTGAAATATCAAACCATCGGGCTTCTTTGGCATCATCACCTCCTTTTACGTCCTTTATTGTGCTTTCTGCAATAAAAGCGATTGTTATGACTCTTTCTCTTGGATCTCTGTTCGGAGTGGAATAAGCTTTAAGCTGTTCAACTGTGGAAATTTCCAATCCTGTCTCTTCTTTGAGTTCCCTTATAGCGGCATCCTCTGCCGACTCATCAATATTTATAAAACCACCGGGAAAAGCCCAACAATCTTTAAAGGGTTCATTCTTCCTTTTTATAAGAAGAACATATATCCTGTTGTCTTCTTTATTGAAGACAATACAATCAGCCGTGACAGCCGGATGTGGGTATTTGTAGCAATACATATCAGGTTGTTTGTAGCTGGGTGAATTTTCTAAAATCTTCTATAATTTTTCGAATATCTTCCGGAAGTTTTTCCCAACATTTATTAAAGATTTCATCCGGAATTTCACCATAATAAGCAGCTGCAATACTTCCGGCTATTGCTCCCATAGTGTCTGAGTCACCTCCCATTGAGACCGCCAATCTTACACAATCCTCATAATCCTTACTCTCAAGGAAACAGATAATGGATTCCGGGACACTTCCCTGACAAGTGACATCAAATTCATATCCCGGTCTGATTTGATCGCAAGTTCTATTTAAGTCATAACCAAAGGTTCCTGAAATATAATCCTTTATTTCCTCTTTAGACTTACCGGTTCTGGCTAAAAAAATTGCAGCAGCGGTAGCTTGTGCACCTTTAATACCTTCAGGATGATTATGAGTAACTTCTGCACTTTCTTTGGCTTTCTGTAAAGTTTCTTCCAAGGTGTCGAAAGCACAACCGACAGGACTCACCCTCATGGCAGATCCATTCCCAAAACTATTGTAGGGTTGTGGATCAGGAGCTGAAAGCCACATTCTGAACATTCCTCCAAAACCGGCATTGGGGTATTTATGTCCCCATTTCTGCATTACTTTTGATAAATCACCTCCGGTCATAATCCAGTCGGCAACTGCTACAGACATCACAGTATCATCTGTAAATCTTGCTCTTGGAGGGAAAGGGTTGAAATCATATTTCTTAGTCCTCGCTTTCCAATATTCATAAGGAGATCCCATTATATCTCCACAAATCGCTCCCATCAATGCTATCGATCTATCCATAAATATTATTTTTTCTTAGTTTACCTTCCGTTTACAAAAGTAAACAAATTTATCTTTTGTTTCTTTGTGATAATGGTTAAGTCTCCAATATTATTCTTTAACATGTCTTTTACTTATAATTATTTGGGATTCCTATTACTAAAAAAATTCTTTAATTTTGTATTTCTTATTATTGAATGAAATGACTAAAAATCAAAAAAGAAAATATTTCGCACTGTTCATGATGATATTAGGGACAGCTATTTTGATTGCATTGGCATTATGCAGAGTATTATACGGAATTAAATTTGGTGTGTTACAATATATCATAGTCCCTCTGATAATTGGATTCTTTTTTGTAATTTATCGCAATTTCAGCCAAGCAGTAAAGGAAGATGAGAAATATGGTGAACTATAAGTTTCATTAAGTATGATCTCTTTCAAAGAGATTTATTTTTTATAAATAAGAAATTAGTCCAGCTATAAGGTTTACGTTTAGATAGATAGGATAGGTCATGACCATATTTATAGGCTTCCCTCTCAAAAGAGATGTTCAAGTAGGCTTTATGTTGATTTCTATATTGAACCAGACGGAATAGCCATTCTAAAATATAAAAAATATAGAAAAAGATAAAGAGAAGTTCTTTCTCTTGTTGGGTGTGTATCCTCTCATGGTTCAACACATATTGGTCAATCAATGATTTATCCCGCACTATCAATAATCCGAACAAGTTCATACATATATATACGGTTTCCGAAGAAGTTTACTCTTTATTAATATCGGCTTTCTCATAAGTATAATGCATCAATTCACCTCCGGAGAAACCCCGGAGGTGATCTTGTCAAGTGTTTATATAATTATTTAGCAAATAAGAAATGGAAAGGATGGGAAGATTTTAAAAATTCGGATGTAACATTACCTTCATAATTTTTCCCATCGGTTAATTTCAAGACTCTTTCTCCGGAATTTTTGGAAAAATCTATGTCTTTAAGATTAACATGCATTACAGCCATGGGAACAGTTTTCTCAAAATAATAAACCATATTTTTCTGATCACATACACTACGCCAACGAGTAGATGAAATATGAGGGCTATCAGGAGTAGAGATACCATATGGCACTGAAACATTTCTAATCACAGAGAAAACCGTTGGAATAGCTATATCTGCATCTGTGGTTTGTGCAACCGCATTAATATAAAACGAAGCTCTTGCAAATCTGTCGGAAGAGCGGTTTGTACCAGGGAGCATATTTAAACCACCTACTTGTTTCCAATAATCATTTACTGCTAGTTGAAGATTATAAGCCGGAGAATTAGTCAATACCTGGTATTGTTTTCCTTCATAAATTGACACATGTCCATCGAG
Source organism: Muribaculaceae bacterium (assembly GCA_022510425.1). Lineage (GTDB taxonomy): Bacteria > Bacteroidota > Bacteroidia > Bacteroidales > Muribaculaceae > Lepagella. Next base: position 24,208 of record JAFLTO010000018.1, on the reverse strand, counting down.
GTATTCTACAATAGCGCTATTACCTGTCGTATCAGAGATAGCCAGATGCAATCTTGACTTCACTCCGTTAGGAAGGTCAGGTGCATCAATTCTAAACTTATCATTTTTCAATTCTGCAACTGCCTCATCCACAGTGGCAAAATTATCCAGAACATATTGAGTCCATATACTCAATCCCATAACCGGACGTTTATCATTTTCTGTCTCGTATATAGATTCAGGCAAAAATAATAGATTAGCCACAAGACCTTTTTCATTCATGCCATCACAAATTCCTATATCATAACCTGCTGCCACAACAGACCCATATTTCGAAGTCCATTCTATGGTAGTCTCTGATTCTGCTCCTTTCCTTTCTATTCCACGTGGGAAAATATATAGATTTGTCTGAGGGTCTTCCTTCCAGTCCATAGTTCTTCCTGTAGCAATCATTCCTTCCGGACCTTCATACACAACTCTTGTACAAGCATTTGAATCTTCATTATACAATGATACAAAAACCAAACTCAAAAGGGGCAAGATTATTTTTTTCATAATTTAAGTTTATCATTTATGTTTAATATTAATTTAACATAAATTAAACATATTTTCTCTAAAATAGTTCACGAATCTTAGAGAATAGTAAAGCCTAAAATTTTTAAGGTGTAAAAGAGGCTGAAAGTAAAACACATTACTTATATCATATTAAATAGAAGTTAGGCCTGTAGGCGTATAAAACCTTTATAATGTATAGTCCGTTATATAATTGGAATGATTTTTGTTTTTATTTTATAAAATTAAATTAAAAAATTATGGCAACAGGCAAAATAGGGGTTACAACAGAAAACATTTTCCCCGTAATAAAAAAATTTCTTTATAGTGATCACGAAATATTCCTTCGTGAATTAGTTGCAAATGCAGTAGATGCTACGCAAAAATTGAAAACTCTCTACTCTTTTGGTGATTATAAAGGAGAATTGGGTGAGATGAATGTAAAGGTCACAATTGATAAGAAAGCCGGTACTCTTACTGTTTCCGACCATGGTATCGGTATGGATGCAGAAGACATTGATAAATATATAAATCAGATTGCATTTTCAGGAGCTGAAGAATTCCTCGCTAAATATAAAGACACGGCCAATTCTATAATTGGACATTTCGGTCTGGGTTTCTATTCAGCCTTTATGGTTTCCAAAAAGGTAGAAATTTTATCCTTGTCATATAAAGAAGGTGCTAAGGCTGTGAAATGGTCCTGCGATGGTAGCCCTGAATACACTATGGAAGAAACCGACAAAAAAGAAAGAGGTACAGATGTTATTCTTTATTTAGACGATGAAGATAAAGAATTTTTGGAACAAGCTCGCATTGATACCCTTCTTAAGAAATATTGCCGCTTCCTGCCCGTTCCTGTTATTTCAGGAAAAGAACAAGAATGGAAAGATGGTAAATATGTTGACACAGATAAAGACAAGATTGTCAATGCAACTGAACCGCTTTGGACCAAGAAACCGGCCGACCTTACCGATACTGATTATCTTACTTTCTATCATGAACTCATGCCGGGAAGCGAGGATCCTATGTTCTGGATCCATCTTAATGTAGATTATCCGTTCACTCTGACAGGTATTCTTTATTTCCCCAAAATAAAAACCAACTTTGATATACAGAAAAACAGGATACAATTATATTGTAATCAAGTTTTCGTCACTGACCAGGTAGAAGGAGTCGTTCCAGAATTCATGACCCTGATGCAAGGCGTTATCGATTCTCCCGATATTCCATTGAATGTAAGCAGAAGCTATTTGCAAGCTGACTCTCAAGTAAAAAAGATTTCTTCTTACATAACCAAAAAACTTGCTGAGCGTCTTGAAAAAATGTTCAAAGACGATAGAAAGAGTTTCGAAGAGAAATGGGATGACATCAAAGTCTTCATTGAATACGGTATGCTCACTGATGAGAAATTCTACGACCAGGCCAAGAAATTCTTCTTGCTTAAAGATGTAGAAGGAAAATACTTCACTCTTGATGAATACAAGACTCTGGTGGAAGCGAACCAGACAGATAAAGACAATACCATTATTTACCTTTATACCACTGATCCGACTGCTCAGTTCACTTATGTCAAGGCTGCAGAAGAAAAAGGCTATAATGTGCTTGTGATGGATGGACAATTGGATACTCACATTGTTGGCCTGCTTGAACAAAAGCTTGATAAAATCCGTTTCGTAAGAGTTGACTCAGATATACCTGAAAGACTGATAGTGAAGAACGATTCTAAAGATGCCGGTCTTTCACCCCTCCAAACAGATATAATGAGCACCCTTTTCAAGAGTCAGATTCCTGCGATTGAAAAAACCAATTTCATTGTCACATTTGCAGCCCTTAACGAAAACGATGCTCCCGCCACTGTTACTCAAAATGAATTCATGCGACGCATGAAAGAAATGGCGGCAATGCAACCTGGTGGAGGATTTTATGGTGAACTTCCCGACAGTTATGAGATTATTGTAAACACCAATCAACCTTCTGTTAAAGAGATTGTAGATAATTCCACAAAAGCTCTTGAAAGTGAAGTCAATCCGATTAGAACTGAGATAGACACACTTAACAACGAAATGACAGAGGCTCGGAAAGCTGCCACTGATAAGAAAGAAGATGCTCCTGATCTTTCTGAGAAAGAAAAGAAAGTGAGCGAGCTCCGTGATAAAGAATCAGCATTGATTTCTGATTATGCCAAGACTCAACCTGTAGTTCGTCAGATAATCGACCTTGCCTTGTTGCAAAGTCATCTTCTTTCCGGGGAATATCTCAACGAATTTATAAAACGTTCTGTAGAACTCCTCAAATAAAAATTTGACATTGTTTACATATATCCTCCCTGGTTTTACCTTGGAGGATTTTTATTTTTTATATGTATTTGGAATCCAACTTTAAACCATTTATTTTCAGTAATGTCAAATAAATTATAAACATATTTAATTTTACAAATGAAAAAAATTTTACTTTTTGTTTTCCTTTGTTTAGGAATTTGTGCCTTAAAGGCAAAAGAGGTAACTGCCTCAGAGATACAACACATAAACCCACCTTCATGGTGGGTTGATATGAAACTTCCTTTACAATTGATGGTAAACGGAAATGATATCAGTTCTTATGATGTCAGCATTAAAGATGGTGATGGCGTGAAAGTCACAAATGTTCATAAAGCTGAAAGCCCCAACTATCTTTTCATAGATATAGAAATTCCTGATGACGCAAAAGCCGGAATATATAATTTAGTATTCACAAAAGATGGGAAATCATTTGAATATCCCTATGAAATAGCAGCAAGACGACCGGATTCTTCAAACCGCGAAAGTTTTACAACGGCAGATCTTATCTATTTAATAATGCCTGATAGATTTGCCAATGGAGATAAATCCAATGACAGTACAGACGATACCAATGAGAAAGCAAATCGAAACTCTTTGGGAGGAAGACACGGTGGAGATCTTCAAGGCATAATAAACAATCTTGATTATATTGCCGACTTAGGAGCTACTGCGATTTGGAATACCCCTCTCCTTTTGGACAATGATCCAAGAGGATCTTATCACGGATACGCAGCTTCAGATTATTATCTGATAGACCCAAGATTCGGCGATAATGAATTGTTTAAGGAGTTTGTAGAGAAGGCACATGAAAAGGATTTAAAGGTAATCATGGATGTTGTCACCAACCATAGCGGCACCCATACTTATTGGTGGTCGGATGATCTCCCCTTTCAAGACTGGATTCATCAATTTCCTGAATATACAGGCTCCAATCATGCCAACTCTGCTATATTAGACACCAATTCTTCAAATATCGACAAAACTCTGGCAGAAGAAGGATGGTTCACTCCCGGAATGGCCGATATGAATCTCAACAATCCTTATCTGCTTCAATTCTTCAAGCAGTGGGCCTTGTGGTGGATTGAATTCGCAGATCTTGACGGTTATCGCGTGGATACTTATTGGTATAACGAAAAGGAACCGATGAGTCAATGGAACCAGGCCATTATTGAGGAATACCCGAATTTCAATATTGTGGGTGAAACATGGATAAGCCAAATTCCAGCTATTGCATATTGGCAGAAAGACAACAACAATCATGACGGATTCAATTCCAATCTTCCATCTGTTATGGATTTCCCACTCCTTCATGCAGCAAACTCTGCTTTCGGTAAACCCAATGACGCAGGAGAAAATCAGGGCCAAAGAAGAGGTAGACACAAAAATGGTGCTCGTGAACTATATGATGTAATTTCTCAAGACTATATATATCCCAATATAAATAATCTCTTGGTATTCACCAGCAATCATGACACTGACAGAGTCGGGGATATCGTAGGTAAGGATCCCGACAGATTCAAAGCTATGATGGTGCTTTTTGCAACAGTACGTGGCATTCCGCAGATTTTCTCAGGGGATGAAATGATGTTCTCTTCCGTAGATCCTAAGACAGGTCATCCCGGGTTGCGAGTAGATTTCCCCGGTGGATGGGAAGGAGACGCCTTCGATTTCTTCACCGATGAAGGAAGAGCTGCTGCCGATGTAGACTTTGACGGTCAACCTTTAAAGAAAGGTATGAGAAAAGAACTATATGATTTCTCCAAAAATCTTTTTCAATGGAGAAAATCTTCCGACATTATCCATAACGGGAAAACAAAACATTTCATACCTACAAACGAGGGTTATGGATACTTCCGCTATAATGACAATGGCACCGTCTTTGTTTTTATAAATACTTCCGATTCAGAAACCATAAATGTGCCATGGAGTCATTATTCAGAAATCAGCTCTCAATTAGGAGAAGGCAGGAATGTGTTGACAGGAGAATCTATTACTGTTTCAGATGACACTCAAGTAGCACCTATGCAAACCTTGGTTATAGAATACCTAAATCAATAGGCAAGCCTATTGCATCAAAAATAAATGAGCAGACATTATGTCTGCTCATTTATTTTTGGGGAACCGTTTCTGTTATATAAATCCTATAATCTTTAATTATACCGGGTGAACCGTTTTCAACTCTGGGTAAATATTCAATACCAGTGATAGTTTCTTCCTTGCCAAGATTAATCACAATTCTTTGAGGATAATTTGAATCATCTTCCGACTTCCAGAAAGTTGATTCCTGTAGATCAAAGATCTTATCTGCAGAATTATTGCCGGATAATAGATCTTCACTATCAGCATAATCTATCGACCATGTTTCTCGATTTATTCGTTCTCCATTACTATCCAAGGCATAAAATTCTGCTATTGATACATAATTCACATCAGATCCCGGAGTTAAAGCTTCGATTATGAGATAATGCCCTTTGGCGGGTTGATTGAAAATTTGACGTTTCCATCCGTTTCCCTGTGCAAATGCTCCACCAAATACCGGAGTAAGATCACCCAAATACAGACTTTCCCCTTCCGCTCTATGTGTTTTAAGAGCATCGCCTTGCAATTTATCTATCACCGGCTTATCATTACCAAATGATATATATTCACGAGGTCCTAAAATATCAAATACAAGTAGTTCATTTTCTCCTTCTTTCAACCATGGCCCCGGAACATAAAGAGTCTGTTGTGGACCTATTTCCCAAATACGTCCTAAAGGATGGCCGTTAAGATAAACCAGACCTTTCCCCCAGGTTTCAAAATTTAGAAATGTGTCTGAGGGTTTATCCACTGTAAAAACAGTTTTATATACCCCTCTGGGATATCTGCCATTTTCTTCTAATTCGAATTTATTTAAGGATTGAAAATTCATAGATGTATAGAATTCCAAATAATCCGGCAATAAATAAACATTCCAATAATCAAATCCAACTGTTAGATTAACACTATCAACAGTCTCGGTGAAAAACACATCTTCAGTAATTCCTTTGAAATCCTTGATAGCAATCCCGAAATTAATTCTACCCATTGCCTCTACTAAAATATCCAGACGTTCATTTTTATCTGTTTTTGGCAGCAACAATTGGGTTTCTCCAAGGCGCCTGTCAAGTTTCCCGATATACTTACCTCCAATAAAAATTTGTGCATAATCATGGGGTGCATTTACATGAAGAACCGCCCCTTCCTCCACTCCCTTCGGTAATTCAGAAGAATATAAGATACTTCCATATCCTTGGTTATATTGCTCCATTGTTTGTATAAATTCAGAAGTAATGGGTTGGGGAAGATTATCCCACAAAGGCGCTATCTGTGTAAATGAAAATGTGTCCACTTTTATAGGTTCAATTAATCCGGGTAACACCGGTAAAGAATCTGCTGCATATTTTTGAAGAGTCTTTCTGAGCATCCAGTATTTTTCAGTGGGATTACCGCTTTCATTAATTGGAGCATCATAATCATAGGAGGTAACATCCGGAGAATACCCGGGTGAATTAGCTCCGGCCCAATGACCCCAATTAGTGCCACCGTGAGTCATATAAAGGCTAAACGAAATATTCTTTTCAAGCATTTCATCAATACCTTTGATCATTTCATCTGCCGGACGTGTTTCATGGGGTGAACCCCATTTGTCGAACCATCCGCTCCAAAATTCAGAGCACATCAGAGGAGAACTCGGTCGTAGTTTCTTAAGATCGGCAAATTGAGAATCTACATCAGCTCCTGTTCCAAAATTCATCGTCCATACCAAATCATCAAGACCATTCAAAATGAAATTAGAAGACCAATCACATTGGAACATCACAACATTTTCCCCGTAAAGCCCTCTAAGGATATCTCGGATATTAGACACATATGGCTTATTTTCACCATAAGACCCATATTCATTTTCCACCTGTATCATGATTATGGGGCCCTCATTATCAATTGTGAGATCTTTTACCTGATCTGCCAAAGCCTCTTCAAAAATTTTTACCCTCTCCATAAAATAAGGGTCATTATCTCTAAGTTTTATATCCTTCTTTTTCAAAAGCCACCAAGGTAATCCACCCATTTCCCATTCTGCACATACATAAGGTCCAGGTCGAAGTATCACTTTCAAGCCATTCTCTTGACAGAGGAGAATAAATTTCCTGATATCATTCTGTCCGGTGAAATCAAAGATTCCCTCTTGAGTTTCATGCACATTCCAAAACGTATAAAGACATACAGCATTCATTCCCAATGACTTGCACATCTTAATTCTTTGATCCCAGTATTCTTGAGGAATTCGTGGATAATGAAGTTCAGCCGCCTTCACTATGAAGGGCTGTCCATTTAAAAGAAAACTACCCTCTCCTATTTGAAAGGAGTCTTTTTTGCTTCCCGCATTCGCATCGCAGACGGATAAAGCACAGAGAGCGCAGATAATAATCAGCGCTCTCCAATTTTTAATTAAATCTTTAAGTTTCATATCATATTGATACTCGATTCTTATTTTCCACAAACATCCATAGGACATCTCGGTTTTATTTGTTTGAAGAAATCATTACCCTTGTTGTCAACAAGAATAAAAGCAGGGAAATCTTCAACATCGATTTTCCATATTGCCTCCATACCTAATTCCGGATACTCCAGAAGCTCTACGTTCTTGATTGAATCTTGTGCAAGAATTGCAGCCGGACCACCGATAGAACCAAGATAGAATCCTCCATGTTTCTTACAAGCATCTGTAACCTGTTGACTTCTATTTCCCTTAGCTATCATTACCATGGATCCTCCGGCAGCCTGGAATTGATCCACATATGGGTCCATACGTCCCGCCGTTGTGGGTCCAAAAGATCCTGAAGGCATACCTTCCGGTTTCTTTGCAGGTCCGGCATAATAGATGGGGTGATCTTTTAGATATTGTGGCATGGGTTCACCGGCGTCAAGTCTTTCCTTGATTTTAGCATGTGCTATGTCACGCCCCACTATTATTGTTCCGTTTAGGGAAAGACGTGTGGATACAGGATATTTATCAAGTTCTTTCAGCACTTCTTCCATCGGACGGTTGAGGTCGATCTTTACAACTTCTCCCTCTCCCTTTTCACGGAGTTCCACAGGAATCAATTCACCGGGGAATTCATCAAGTTTTTCGATCCAAAGCCCCTCCTTGTTGATTTTTGCTTTCACATTACGGTCGGCCGAGCAACTAACACCCATACCAACAGGACATGATGCACCATGACGAGGAAGACGAATCACTCTTATATCATGAGCAAAATATTTACCTCCGAATTGAGCTCCAAGTCCTATATTTTGAGCCGCTTCGAGAAGTTCTTTTTCAAGTTCCACATCTCGGAATGCCTGACCATATTCATTACCCTTTGTGGGAAGTTCATCATAATATTTAGCTGATGCCTTCTTAACTGTAGCAAGATTCACTTCTGCCGAAGTTCCGCCAATAACAAAAGCTATATGATAAGGAGGACAGGCTGCTGTGCCTAATGATTTCATTTTCTCAATCAGGAAAGGCACCAAAGTTTTCTTGTTTAGAATCGCTTTTGTTTCTTGGTATAGGTACGTTTTATTTGCAGAGCCTCCACCTTTTGCAATGAATAAAAATTTGTATTCATTTCCCTCTGTGGCATGAATTTCAATCTGAGCCGGTAGATTGCATCCTGTATTAACCTCATCATACATTGTAAGGGGTGCATTCTGAGAGTAACGGAGATTGTTTTCCGTATAAGTTTTATAAATCCCTAAAGATATTTTTTCTTCATCATTGCAACCTGTCCAAACGTGTTGTCCCTTATAAGCCGAACAAATAGAAGTACCCGTATCTTGACAAAATGGAAGCACACCTTTAGCGGCCACTTCAGCATTTCTAAGCATAGTGAGTGCCACAAATTTATCGTTTTCAGATGCCTCAGGGTCATTCAGAATTTTTGCCACCATTTCATTATGTTCTCTTCGTAGCATAAAAGAACAGTCATGACTCGCTACATTGGCAATAATTGTAAGAGCTTCAGGATCCACTACGAGAATTTCGTGACCATTCCAATTTTCCGTCTTTACATAATCCTTGGTGATTAATTTATATTCCGTTTTGTCAGGACCAAGAGGAAAGGGTTCCTGATAATGAAAAGGTTTTGTAGCCATTTGAGTTCGTTTATGGTTTAGTATTTATTTTTTCCTTATTTGCAAATTTAACTAAAATGTTTTAAATTTGCATTCAAAATAAGGGAATCATATCGTTTTCTACGGTAACCCTAAAAGAAAAAATTCCACTTTCTTTTTAATCCAAAAAATTTACATAACATTCTCAGAAGGGTCAAAAATAACCCAATAAGGATAAAATTGAATCCTTCCTTCGGGAAAACACATTATTTCATTTTATTTTTCAATGGCTTATCACATCAATGACTTAAATGACATGGATGAAAATGCATTGAGGCAGATTGCTGATTCCATGGGCATTAAAAAAGCAAATTCCCTCTCTCAAGATGAATTAATAGGGTCAATACTTAATCGACAGGCAGAATCTACAGCTAAAGACGTTGTATCAAAAACTCCTGACAAAAAAACTTCCAAAAAAACTTCCACAGGAACTAAAAGAGGCAGGAAAAAACATCAGGAAATAGCTTCTTCACAAGAAAGCAAGGAAACTATAACAAAGGCTGAAACCACTCAAGAACCAAAACTGCCTGACAATAAAACCCAAGCCGAAGAAACAAAACCCGTGGCTAAAAAAAGAGGCAGAAAACCTAAAGCTGCAAAGGAAGCCGAAGAGGCTTTAAAAGAGGCTCAAGAGAAGAATATAGAAAAATCACAAGAGAAATCAATCAAGAAATCTCAGGAAAGACCTCAGCAGATTATTGAGGCCAATTCTAAGAATAAAGATGAGGATTCACATAAAGAAGAAGACAATTTATCGAAAGCTGAAACACCGAAAGAGGAAACTTCTGAAAAGGAGGTAGAGATTAAAGAAGAAAATCCGGAAAAAACTTTTGTTCAGAATCCTCGTTTAAGGGTCTTCACTCCAAGAAACCAAAGAAATAATGATATAGAAAGTCAAGAATCTTTCTATTCTCTATTCTCTCCTTCCAATAAAGGAAAAACTTTCACTCCACGTGATCAGAAGGATCATCAGAAACTTTTAATCCAAAATCCGCAACAAAATCCGGGTCAGTCACAAAATGATGCAACCCCTTCTCAGCAAAATGCTGAAGAGAACTTGCCGGTCCCACAACCTCGACCTATTCAAATGAGAGAACCCGGAGCCACTTCTCAACAACCCTTAACGAAGCAACAAAAAATGCTTCAGAAAAAACAATTCCGTAACCAAAGACAAGGTCAACAACCAATAACTCCGGAATATAACCTCGATGGAATATTGACCGCTTACGGAGTCCTCGAAATTATGCCCGAAGGGTATGGTTTCCTTCGTTCAGGTGATTACAATTATCTTCCGAGCCCCGATGATATTTATGTTTCACAAAACCAAATTAAGGAATTTGGTCTTAAAACAGGAGATGTGGTAGAAGCATCTATTCGCCCACCTCTTGAAGGAGACAAATATTTCCCGATGGTTAAAGTGATTTCAGTAAATGGTCTTAACCCGGAATTAATACGTGACCGTCAAGCTTTTGAGCATTTGACTCCACTTTTCCCGGATGAAAAATTTGATATCACTAAAGGTAAGACTTGCAATATATCCACAAGAGTGGTTGATATGTTTGCTCCTATCGGCAAAGGACAAAGGGCATTAATTGTGGCTCCTCCGAAAACAGGTAAAACTATTCTTCTAAAGGACATTGCTAACGCAATAGCAGAAAACCATCCTGACACACATATCATCATGCTTCTTATTGATGAACGACCGGAAGAGGTAACCGATATGGCAAGAAGTGTGAACGCTGAAGTAATAGCATCCACCTTTGATGAACCGGCCGACCGACATGTCAAGATTGCTAATATAGTTTTGGAAAAAGCTAAAAGATTGGTTGAAAGCGGACATGATGTAGTGATTATGCTTGACTCTATCACTCGTTTGGCAAGAGCCTATAATACAGTTACACCGGCTTCCGGAAAAATTCTATCGGGAGGTGTGGAAGCTAATGCTTTACAAAAACCTAAAAGATTCTTTGGGGCAGCTCGTAATATTGAAAATGGCGGATCGCTTACAATTATCGCCACTGCACTAACTGAAACAAATTCCAAGATGGACGAAGTTATTTTCGAGGAGTTCAAGGGCACTGGCAATATGGAATTGCAACTGGATCGTAAACTCTCTAATAAGAGAATTTTCCCGGCTGTAGATATTATTGCTTCCTCCACCCGTCGTGACGACCTTCTCCTTCCACAGGAACATCTGAATCGGATGTGGGTGCTTAGAAATTATCTGGGCGACATGAACTCTCTTGAAGCGATGGAGTTCATTAAAAAGAGAATGGAAATGACCAGAAATAACGAGGAACTTCTCGTAACAATGGATAAATAATGGCAGAAAAGACTAATGCATCAAGGATACTGGAGAAACAGGGTATATTTTTCGAACTTAAAGAATATAATGTGGATCCGGATCATCTTGAGGCAACGCATGTGGCTGAGGAACTTGGTCAAGACATTGCTACAGTATTTAAGACACTTGTGCTCCACGGAGACAAGAATGGTCATTTTGTATGCGTGATCCAAGGAGACCGTGAGGTTGATTTGAAAAAAGCAGCTAAAGCCTCAGGCAATAAAAAAGTGGCAATGATCCCAATGAAGGAATTACTGCCTTTGACCGGATATATTCGTGGAGGATGTACTGCCATAGGAATGAAAAAGGCCTTCCCCGTTTATCTTGACCGGAATGCTATGGATCAAGAATTCATACATGTAAGTGCGGGGAAAAGGGGGTTGCAGATTAAATTGAATCCCCTGGATTATATAAAAGCTACGAATGCCACTTTATGTGATATAATCACTTCAGAAGAAGAAGACATACAATGAACACATTCGGAAAGAATCTCAGGATAACTACATTTGGAGAGAGCCATGGCCCGGCCATCGGTGGTGTTATTGATGGCTTCCCTTCCGGTTTCAAGATTAATTTCGAATCTCTTCAAAAAGAGATAGAAAAAAGGAAACCGGGGAACTCATTATTGGTAACTCAGAGAAAGGAAAGTGACAAACCTGAGTTTTTATCCGGTATCAATGAGCAAGGTATAACTCTTGGGACTCCTATTGGATTCATAATAAGAAACCAAGACAACCGAGGGAATGATTATTCTGAAACAGAAGACAAGTACCGTCCAAACCATGCAGATTATACCTATGATGTCAAGTATGGATTAAGAGACCATAAGGGAGGAGGTCGAGCAAGTGCCAGAGAAACAGCAAACTGGGTGGTGGCAGGTGCACTTGCAATGCAATGGCTAAATGATAAAGGAATTAAGATCTCAGCAGAATTATCCGGAGTGGGGAAAGTTTCTTATACAGAAAATTTAGTAAAAGAGTTTTCAGCTAATCCAACCATAGATAACATTGAAGTTCCTTCACATATAAAAGAGCAAATGGATGCTCAGATCCTTGAGGCCAAAAATGCCGGCGACAGTATTGGAGGTATGGTAACATGTCTTGTTAAAGGTCTTCCTGCAGGTCTTGGAGATCCCGTGTTTGACAAACTACATTCCCGGCTTGCACAAGGAATGATGAGCATCAACGCCGCCAAAGGTTTCGAATATGGCTTAGGTATGAAAGCATCTATATCGCTTGGTACTGAAACACTTGATGTTTTCAGGTATTCAGAAGAAAAAGGGGTTTTTACAGAAACCAATCACAGCGGTGGTATACAAGGAGGCATTACTAACGGTATGCCGGTGTATTTCAATGTATCCTTCAAACCAACCCCCACTATTTTAAGGGAGTTAAATACAATCAGCAACCAAGGGGAGGAAACAATTCTTAAAATGAAAGGAAGACACGACCCTTGTGTTGCAGTAAGAGCTGTGCCTGTCGTAAAATCCATAGCCGCTCTGGTGATTGCGGATTTTTTAGTATGAAAACCTACGGTGATTATCTTTCCGGGATCTTTGAAGGACATAAAGTACAAAAAATTTCTGTTGACGCAGGATTCACATGTCCTAACAGAGACGGGACTATTTCAACCGGAGGTTGCATTTATTGCAGAAATGATTCATTTTCGCCGGGTTATTGCGATTCAGGCCTCAGTGTGAAAGATCAACTTGAAAAAGGCAAGAATTTTTTTTCACATAAGTATCCTGAAATGAAGTATCTTGCATATTTTCAAAGCTATACTGGTACCTATAATAAAAGTATACAGGAACTGTCAAAATTATACCAAGAGGCATTGGAGGTTGAAGATATCTTAGGGTTGGTTATTGCCACCCGACCGGATTGTATTTCTGATGACGTTTTGGAACTTCTATCAACATTGAATGGAGTTAAACCGATTTTTATTGAATTGGGAGCCGAGACGTCACATGATAATACTTTAAAATTAGTCAACCGTAATCACACATGGGAGGAGGTTGAGAATTCGGTGAAAAAAATTGCCGCAAGAGGTTTGCATTGTGGAATCCATCTTATAGCAGGATTACCGGGGGAAAATCGTGAAATGATTTTACAAACGATTAAACGAACTGTCAATCTCCCTGTCGAAACAATAAAGCTTCATCAATTGCAAGTTTTGAAAGACACTTTATTGCTTCAAAAGTTAGAGTCAGGAGAATTGGAAATACCGGATTTCACACTTGAGGAATATCTGGAACTATGTGCAGAAATCGTAAAAATGACTCCGGAAAATATAGTCATTGAAAGATTTCTGTCGCAATCGCCTCCGGGAATGGTTATAACACCTTCTTGGGGTTTGAAAAACTATGAATTTATGTCTAAATTAGAAAAACTTTTATAAATTCAATCATATGAAAAATAAAATTTTAGTAGCGGCATTGTTAGCAGCAAGCTTTGTGAATGTAAGCATTGCACAAGATGCCCAAACAGAGAAAGAAAAAAGAATTCAAGAAATGGAACAAAAGTTGGAAGCTTTGCAGACAGGTGATGTGGAGGCTCCCAATTTCACTCTAAAAGATCTTGAAGGCAAAGATGTTTCTTTAACTGATTTCAGAGGTAAATGGGTTATTCTTGATTTTTGGGGTAGCTGGTGCCCTTGGTGTATAAAGGGTTTTCCTGAATTAAAGGAGGCATATGAAAAATATAACGGCACTTTGGAAATAATAGGCATAGACTGTAGAGAGAGTGAAGAAGCTTGGAAAGAAGGTGTAGCCAAATATGAGCTCCCTTGGGTAAATGTCTATAACCCGGAGGATAGCAAGTTGACTTCCGAATATGCAGTCCCCGGATTTCCCACCAAAGCTATCATCGACCCTCAGGGGAAGATCAGAAACATCACAGTAGGTCACGATCCTGAATTTTATGTGGCACTGACAGAATTGATGGGAAATTAAAAATTTAGGCAGAATTTCTTTTGCAGAATGAATAATTTGAATTAAATTTGCACTGCTCTTAAGGGGGAGAACCCCATGAGGCAAACATGGTGGATGTAGCTCAGTTGGTTAGAGCGGCGGATTGTGGTTCCGTAGGTCGTGGGTTCGAGCCCCATCTTCCACCCATAAAAAAGGATTTTCCAGTTAGGAAAATCCTTTTTTATTTAACAATCCCTTAGGCAACCGGGGTCACCTAAGAGATTACAACGTTCTACTTTCTTTTTAGAATGTGACTTGAAGCATGGTTTGAAGTCTATTATCATGAGCTTGGCTTCCATTCATGTCCACGCGTCTACCCCATATATATTCTATTGCCCAACTGAACACGGGAGTAATGTTATAGAATACATTAGCCACAGCATACTGCCCGTATTTATATTGTGCACTCCAGGCAGTTGTTCCTCCGTTGTAATAGGGATTATAGACACGCAAATGACTATAGATGATATCTGAATAGACTTTGCTACTCCAGTTATATTGCAATCCCAGATATCCACCCCATGCCTTCACTGTCTGAAGTTTTCCCGGATCATCATTCACGGGCACCATGTCAAGACCAAGGCCTGTGACATCTTCAAAATAACTTGTCATACCTTTACCGGTAGTGGCTTGGAAGTAACCAACAAGTTTATTGCAGATATTGAAATTACCTGATAATTGAATACCTCCACCTACAAGGTTTTTAGTTTTACCACCCTCAAGCACACTGTTGACTTCATTCATGTTGGCACGGTATTGCATGTTGCGAAGAAGTCCGGAGAGACGTATACGGTTGTTATTTCCGAAATTCCATTGAACATACATCGGTATATCAGGAATCCTTTGTTCTACTGTGGCGGTTCCGATTGTTCTTGAAACACCTTGTATCACTTGACGTCCAAGACCGTTGGTGTAACTTGCCATGGGTAATTCAGCACCAATACCGATACCGAAATGTTTTCCAAAAGTATGTCGGTAGTCTAACTTGGCGTTAAGGTCTACAGTGAAGGAGTTTGGACCTTCATAGTCGATAGTGTTAGGGTCTGCAGCCAAGTCAGTAAAAAGAGAAAAGCCGTAACCCATTTCAATACCTCTCCAAGTCACATAAGCCTGACGCACCTGAGGAGTGTAGCCGTTACCCAGAAATATAAAGTTAAGGTAGAACCCTACTTTGTTTTTATTGTTAGGGAGAGCCACAAGGTTAAGATACAGGTCAGATTGTTGTGCACTCAAACCAAACTGAGCCTTGTTCCCGGGTTTTTGACTTCCGGGCATCGGGATGGCAGACACAATGAATTCATTAAAGTTATTGATGGGTGAACCCCAGTCAAAACTCATTGTACCTTTCACATAACCACCGAATCCCAGATAAAACATCTCATTTTTCCCGACAATGGCAAAACGAGGAGCGTTAGGCACACGATAGTCTGCCGGAGAATTTTCAATGAAAGCTTGCATCACTTTCAGAGAATCCTCAACTTCCCCCATGAGAATATTCACAGGTTGGCTTTTATGGGTGGGATGTGAAAATTGGGCAAAACTGCAAAAACTGCCCATTAACAAAAGGCAAAGTAAAGTTTTTTTCATAAGCAAAATGGTTTTCAAAATACCCCGGACATTCATTTTGGATTCAAATGTCCGGGGAATATTTTAATTATTAATTATTAATTATTTATTGTCATTATCAGAAGAAATTGGCGCTCCATTGTCATCTTCATGAACCTCTATATCTTTTGCAGTGAAAGGTTCATTAGGATCTAAAGTATCCTGCACTTTCTTTACAAGTTTTGCAGTGGCAGCAGCAGTTGCTGCATGAGCTTTTGTTTCAGCATCAACCAAAGCTGCAAGTCCTTGAGCAAGTTTCTGAACATCATCTGCCTCTTGAGTTGCAGTGTCGGCAAGCTCACGTGCCTTTTGAGCCAATATGAGTGCTTGTTGAGCAGCCAAAGTTGTTTTAACCTCATGGTCTTTCAAGATATCTACCGCAGGCATCTTTTCCAAATCTATGGCCGGCATACCATTTGAAAGATTAGGTCTCAATGCCATATTTGTAATATCACCGATAGTTTTCATAGTCACTGGACCGAAATCACCATCCTGCCATTCCATAGCCCTTTGTATCTCCTCCTGAGTTGGTTCATAACCAACAGGCCATTTAGAAACCATCCCCGGTTGACGGCCTTCTATTTCCCAATTAAAAGGAAAGAAATCAGTGTTTTTATCTCTCCAAGATGGTTTGCGATAATCGTAAATCAAGAAAGGTATTGCCAAGAAAACGATCGTACAAACCACGAGTATCACGATATAAACTACAGGACTACCTGTATTAATCTGAGACGGGGGGAAGAAACTGATGATAGCTGCCGCAATAGCTCCGGCAATACCAACAATACCGATAAGCCATTTCACAAAGTTGCCACCCGGAATCTTGAATCCTCTTTTCACATTCGGTTCTGTTCTACGAAGTCTTACAAACGCTGCGTAGATTATCACTACCATAACCAGGTAAAGAATTGTGGAAAGCTGGCTAAGGATCTGATAAGCTGATTCAACGCTGGGAAGAATAATAAGCACCAAAGCCAAGACTGAGACCCAGATACCTTGTATCCAAAGTAATGGCACTTGAATACCATGCTTATTTGTTTTTTGCAACGCTTTTGGCAAATATCCCGATTTACCTACCGCAAGGATACCGGTGGAAGGTCCACTGATAATAGCAGAAACCTGTCCCAATACACCGAATGTGATAAATACTGCCATAATATTGCCAAGCCATTCACAATGCAGATGCGCCCAAAGATCATTGTAAGCAATCAAAAGAGAAGCAAGTAGGTTGATATCTTTAGCAGGTTCTACAAAACCGATAGCTAAAGTACCGGCAATGAATATTATCAAAATTATAATTACCGCAAAAAATACCGATTTCGGGAAAGTTTTTGCCGGATTAGGCATTTCATTCACTTTCACAGCCTGGATTTCCATACCGGCATAAAAAAGAAATATGGAAGCCGCGAGCACTATGGTCTGATATTTTTCAAAATCCGGCCAGAAAGATTGATGGCTATCAATGTTATTATGTCCACCTGTACATACATATATGATACCTAATATAATCAATATGGCTCCGGGAATGATTGTACCGAAAAGACCACCAAGAGTAGAGAGTTTGTTGGCGAATTTCGTGCCTTTGAATGTTACAAAAGTAGCACACCAGAACACCCCAAGCACTATTGCAAGCGTATACCACTTATTGGCAGCAAGGGTTTGGTCAAAGCTTACAGGCCAGAAAATGTAAGCAAGAGCCACAGCGGCGAACATCAATACGGCCGGGAACCAAATCAATACCATTACCCAGTCCATATACATTGCTGCCCAACCCCATCTGGGACCAAACGCCTCGGAACACCATCGGAATAAACCTCCGCTATTGGTGTAAGTGGAAGCTAATTCAGCACATACCAAGGAAAATGGAACCAAAAATAGGATTGCGGCAAGTATATACCAGAAAATTGAGGTGTATCCGAATTCTGCTTGAGAAGACAAGCCTCGAAGACTTAAAACGGTGGTAACCATCAAAATGGCCATACCCCACATAGAGAGGGTCGCTTTTTTTTGTGGTGTCTTTAAATCTTTTGTAGAATTAGAAGCCATATAAATTGATTTTATTATTATTGACTGATAATCTTGCTAACACTCTATAATTAATACAAATTTAACGATAAAATGTTTTGAAGAAAATAAAAAGGTATCTTCAAGGATCTTGCTCCTTAAAGATACCTTTCAATCAATCATTTATCAATATAAATTTTATTTACAACGAAAATTTTTATCAGCAGCCTCGCAGATTATTGAAAGCAACCGGGAAAGCTTCTGCTACACGGGTACCTACTTTGTAGTGAACACCGGGTTGAGCTGTGATACTTACATTTGATCTTTCCTGATATACAGTTACGATATCTGAACCACCGAACTGGAAGTAAGAAATTTCTTCACCTTTATGGAGAGTTCTGCCTTCTTCTGCTGTAAGAACGATAGAAGAAACCTGAGCCATACCCATAGGAAGGACTGCTACAAGGCCAATAGGACTGTCGATAACCACAAGACCACGTGTCTGCATGAATTCATAACCTGCATCATCAGGAGCATCAAAGGTCCTATGCATTACTACATCATGTCTTCCCTCTGTGTCACCAGGTACCGGCTGAGCTATTACTTGGAGATATACCGTTCCTTGAATTACTCGTGCTTCTACTACCTTACCCATAATAGGTGTATGCTGACGGTGATAGTCGGTAGTGTTTAGGAATGAGTGTGTCCAAATTCCACCTGCGAATGCATCTGCATAGGGGCTTCCTTCGAGAAGTTCTTCGATCTTCCAGTCAAGACCCTTGATGTTTACATGTGAATTGGAATTCACCTCCCATTGACCATCGAAAGTTGAGTCGGCAGGTGAAGTGATGATACGTGGATCACCAATTGCTGCTATTGGACGATAACCCGGTTTTGTACGACGTGCGAACATCTGGTTAAACGTTTTCCAACCACCACGTGGACAAATATATTCGTTCATATTATAACGAGGAGCGTTTTCAAACGTTTTAAGCGATTCCGGTGTAATTGTCATAGGGTTATCCATCCATTCGCCAAGAGCGTTTACCCAATCTTTCATCCATTGAGAAAGAGGGGTCAGTGGTTGCATCTTATCGTGAGGTACAACAGCGTTTTGTAAAGACTTAACCGGCTCCTGGTCAAGCAAGAAATAGAATTTACATACATGTTTGTAAACTTCAGTACCATAACGATTTTCAACCGGTACCCAGCTTAGCTGTGCGTTACACCAGTCGATATAATCGTCTACAGTTTTGATGTCTTCCATTCCTATAATCTTATATGACTGAGCTTTCTTAAGAGCCTCTTCGAACAAAGGACGCCAATTGTTTTGATTCATAAGTTCTACGAACTTTTGCATCACTGGATGAAGTGTAGTTGCCATTTTTTAATAATTTTAAATTGATTAATAATAAAAATATTTTGGGTTTTCTTTTATAATAGGCTTTAGGAAATCAATATGTTTTTCCTTTATCCATAATTATAACAAGATTATAAAAGAAATGGTTCATACTTTTAGAAATATATTGGATCATTATTTATAAAAAGAGTGTGCCTCTTTTGAAGAGGCACACGCATAATTTGTTTTTTAATAAATCAATTAATATTTCTTGTAGCAAGGATCAATCACGGGGTAAGCCATACCGATACGAGTACCAACCTTGTAGTGAACACCCGGACAAGCTGTGAGGCTTACATTAGATTGTTGTTGATATACAGTTACGATATCTGAGCCACCGAACTGGAAGTAAGAGATCTCTTCACCCTTATGGAGGTAACGACCTGCTTCAGCTGTCATGATGATAGAAGAAACTTGAGCCATACCCATCGGGAGAACTGCTACGAGACCTATCGGGCTGTCGATAACCACGAGACCACGAGTCTGTTGGAATTGGTAACCCGGAGTGTCAGGAATATCGAATTGGCGTTTCATAACAACTTTCTTCTTTCCGTTAGGATCACCCGGAATAGGTTCTGCACTTACTTGGAGGTAACAGCAACCTTGGATTTCACGTGATTCGAGCACTTTACCCATGATAGGAGTGTGCTGACGGTGATAGTCAGTAGTGTTAAGGAATGAGTGTGTCCAGATACCACCCATGAATTCATTAGCATATGGGCTGTCGGAAAGAAGTTCTTCGATTCTCCAGTCAAGTCCTTTAATATTCACATGAGAATTGGTGTTAACTTCCCATTGTCCATCGAATGTTGAATCGGCCGGTGAAGTGAGGACGCAAGGATCATCTATTGCAGCTATTGGACGATAACCCGGTTTTGTGTGACGTGCAAACATCTGGTTGAAGGTCTTCCATCCTCCGCGAGGACATGTATACTCGCCCATATTGTAACGAGGAGCATCGTAGAATGTCTTGATTGATGCATCAGAAAGTGAACCGGGTTCATCCATCCAAGCACCGAGAGCATCAACATATTCTCTCATCCAAGCGCTTAGCGGAGTAAGGGCCGGTTGCTGATTGTTAGGAACAACAGGATTTTGAAGTTCCTTAACAGGACTTTGGTCAAGTAGGAAATAGAACTTAGCTATATGATCATAAACGAGAGTACCGTAGTTATTTTCAACAGGTATCCAGCTTAACTGAGCGTCACACCATTTGAAATAGTCGTCAAGTGTTTTGATATCTTCAAAACCTTCTACATTTTCTGCGTCACATTTCTTAAGAGCTTCTTCGAACTTGCTTTGCCAATTGTTTTCGCGGATCAAATCAATCAATTTTTGAACCACTGGATGAAAATTTTGTGCCATTTTTTAATAACTTTTTGTTTGTTAATAATAGAATTAATTTTTTAATCAGCATTTTACTGCCTCTTTAAAATTAAAACAACATTAATCTTCAATGGTTCATTTAATAATTTCTAAATATATATTTTAACCTTTCTGTGTTTAAATATTTTATTAATATAAATTGATATGAATGTCAGTTATTTATACAGCTAAGATGCTGAAAATAAGAAATTATTGTATAAAAGAAGCGACAGAAAAAATTTCTGTCGCTTCTAAATATTTAACTATTGATTAACTATTAGTCTTGGTTAAGGTTTACACGTTTAAAGTCAACTATAACAAGACCTTTAGAAGTCTGATCAAGATATTGTCCTACAGTGATCTTAGCATCACGATGGAATTCTTGTTCCATTAAACAATTCTCTTTGAAGAATTTGTTGAGACGACCGTTGGCGATATTTTGGATCATAGCTTCCGGAAGGTTAGCAGCCTTAGCTGCCGCTGTTTCTGCAGCTATCGCGCGAGCCTTATCAGCTTCTTCCTGTGTCAACCAACCCTTAGTTATATTGGAGTTGATATGATCTTCGCTGTCAACAAGGTTAGGATTGATGCCGGCTTTTTTGAGAGCCACTTCAACAGCCTTTTTAACTTGTTCTTCCTTAGTTTTCTCGATTGCGATGTTAAGTTCATTATCGATAATCTCTTTCTTAACGTGATCACGATCAACTGCTACAGGATTCATAGCTGCAACCTGCATAGCCACTTCGCGACCAACTGAAGGATCAATTCCGGCAACGGAAAGACCAACTATTGTAGCCAATTTATTACCGAGATGATCATAACCGGCAACAGAAGGAGCCTCTACATATTCATAAGCTCCAAGTTCCATCTTTTCACCGGTCTTTCCAATTTCATCTGTAATATTTTCTTCTACTGTTCTTCCATTGAGGTCAAGGGCTTTGACTTCATCAAGAGATTTAGCAGAAGCCTTAACAGCTGCATCCAAGATTGCTTTTGTGAGAGCACGGAAAGATTCGTTCTTAGCAACGAAATCAGTTTCACATTTAAGAGCAACGATTGCTGCAAAACCTTCCTTAACTCCACTTAAGACACAACCTTCAGCTGCTTCACGGTCTTCACGTTTAGCTGCTACAGCTTGACCTTTCTTACGAATAATTTCAATGGCTGCTTCAATATTGCCATCAGTTTCAGCGAGGGCATTCTTACAGTCCATCATTCCTGCGCCTGTCAAAGTGCGCAGTTTTTTTATATCTTCAATAGATACTGCCATAGTTTTACGAAAAAATTTAATAATTATTATTCAGCAGTTTCTTCTGTTTCCTCCACTTCTACCGTAGCTTCGGCAGGAGCAGCTTCTTTATTTTCATTTCTGCGCATGCGGCGACGTTTACCCGGAGTGGCTTCGGCTGATGCCTCTGCTTTATCTTCATCTGCTGAATCAAGTTTTTCTACTTTCCTCTCCTCAAGACCTTCAGCCATAGCGGCACAAACGGTGTCAAGGATAAGATCTATACTCTTTGAAGCGTCATCGTTAGCCGGGATGATGAAATCGATATCCTCAGGGTTTGAGTTTGTGTCCACAATTCCGAATACAGGAATACCAAGACGTTTAGCTTCAGCCACTGCGATGTGTTCTTTCATAACATCAACTACGAAGAGAGCGTTGGGAAGACGAGAAAGATCAGCTATAGATCCGAGGTTCTTTTCAAGTTTAGCTCTTTGGCGTGTGATCTGAAGTTTTTCTCTTTTTGAAAGATTATCAAAAGTACCATCCTTGCTCATTTTGTCAATTGTGGTCATCTTTTTCACAGCCTTGCGGATTGTGGGGAAGTTAGTTAACATACCTCCCGGCCAACGTTCAGTAACGTATGGCATACCTACAGAATTAGCATGGTTTTCGATGGATTCTTTAGCCTGTTTTTTAGTAGCTACGAAAAGAACTTTTCTTCCGCTTTTAGCTATTTGTTTGAGAGCATTTGCTGCCTCATCCAATTTAGCCGCTGTTTTATAGAGGTCGATAATATGAATACCGTTACGTTCCATAAAGATATATGGGGCCATAGCGGGGTTCCATTTACGTTTGAGGTGACCGAAGTGACATCCGGCGTCAAGGAGTTGTTCAAAACTTGGTGTTGCCATTTTGTGTGTTGATTTTTGTGGGTCAAAAAGACCCGGTGTTTACATTCTTTTTAAATTTTTGTTGAAATCCAACCTGTGGGTAGGAACCAAGGTTCATCCCACAAGTTTAGATACTAAACAGATTCTTTCTTTATTAAGCAGCATTAACGTTTTGAGAATTGGAAACGTTTACGTGCTTTCGGACGGCCCGGTTTCTTACGTTCTACAACACGAGCATCACGGGTCATGAAACCTTCTGAACGGAGTGCAGGTTTGTCTTCAGGATTTATTTTTACTAAAGCCCTGGCAATTGCAAGACGCATAGCCTCAGCTTGACCCTTGAAACCGCCACCGTCAATATGAGCAACGATATCATACTTGCCTACCGCATCAACTTTATTGAGCGGTTGAAGCACTACATATTGAAGTATAGAAGAGGGGAAATATACTTCAAGGGGGCGTTTGTCGATAACAATGTTACCGCTACCTTCTGAGACATAAACTCGAGCCACGGCAGCCTTACGGCGGCCCACTGCATTTACTTTATCCATCTTCTTCTATTATTTCATTTTATTGATATCAATTACCTTTGGATTGTTGGCTGCATGAGGATGTTCCGGTCCATTGTAAACATACATATTGTCAATCAAGGAACGTCCAAGAGGACCTTTAGGAAGCATACCCTTCAAAACCTTAATAAACAATGGATGTTTGCCAGCCTTTATAGTTTTCTTAAAAGATTTCTCCATTAAATCTCCAGGAGTGAAAACCCGTTGACCACCAGGATAACCAGTATACCTTAGATATTCTCTTTTATCCATTTTTCCGTTACTCATCACCACCTTGTCTGCATTAATGATGATAACGTTGTCGCCACAGTCCATGAATGGAGTGAAATCAGGTTTGTTTTTACCACGAAGAATTTTAGCCACTTTTGAGCAAAGACGTCCTAATACTTGCCCCTCTGCATCTATCACAACCCATTCTTTTTCAATGGTTGATGGTGTGGCTGATTTAGTTTTGTAACTTAAAGTATCCACTTTTGTTATTTATTTACAAATTCCTAATTATATTTTGTTTTGCACAAATCAAGTCATCCACTTGATCAGTCTGATGGCCAAATCAGGGACTGTTCCGTGGTTGACATAATAACTGGATATAATCGGCACTGCAAAGTTAACAAAAAAATATTAATTAACCAAAAAGTCAAGATCATTGGCGTTGCAAGGTTTAACTTATCTGTATAATGCATGCAAAAAAAGCCCGAGATTTCTCTCAGGCTTCTTCTAAGGGGGCGATTACCTACTCTCCCGCTTTCGCAGTACCATCGGCGTTGCAAGGTTTAACTTCTCTGTTCGGAATGGGAAGAGGTGGAGCCC
>JAFLTO010000017.1 GCA_022510425.1 Muribaculaceae bacterium | reverse complement strand
TGTTTTCCATATCAGAATCATATTACCAATACCTTCTATCCAAATTATATAATGATCCCGGTAATGAAGGATTGCACGGTGGCATGATTGACCTTGGTGTTAGTGAACCAATAAAATATTTTTCAAATATTACCGGAGGAACAGGTATTTTAGCCGCTTATTCATTAGATGAAACAGAATTGGACGTGATACAAATCGTAGGCCCTTTCACTAAATAGGGAAAAGAATGGGAATTATTATAATTAAAGAATAAGAAATTTTGACAATCATCAGTCTATAGTGATTGTAAAATTACACTTTTGTGTATAGTATAGGTCTTTTTGCCCCTCTAACTTTGCTCATGTTGAATATGATTGCTCTATAAACCCAGTGATTATGAAATATCTAAACAAATTGTATCGATTCTCCCTAGTGATTTTCGTATTATCTATTTGTCTTATTGGTTGTAGCCACCCGAAAGAGTTGCTTTTTGCTGACAGAATATGGTATATTGATAATAATTATGGAAAGATTATAGTTTATGATACCATATATCGAATGGAGCTTGGGAATAATTCTTATCCGGAGAATCTAACCATTATATCAACGATGGATTCGGTAATAAAATATCCGGGAATGAAAAACTTTATCGTCGATGTTTTACATACAGCAGAACTGGACAGCGCGCAGATACTTTTCTATGCTCCTCACATGAATATTATGTTTGTTAGACCCAAACAGCCAATGAAAGCAATACGGCCATCTTCTTTGACCTCCTCAATAAATACTGAAAATCCATACACAATGTGGACATACAATGAATATCCGGAGAATTGGAATCGCGATTCAACCGAGATGTACACATATACATATTATGACAAGGACAAGAAAAGACTTCTTGCCACTGATTGGTTTGACTATGGAGATGAGCCAATTGTCCAGATTATGGTTTGGCAGACAAGGGATAAACATTCTTCAGGAATGAAATTACCTTGGCTAGGTACCGATGGCTTCGATCGTCATGATTTAAAGAATATTGCAAATGATATTGAATATTGGGGTCATCAACTTGAATCGAGACGAGTCGCAGCAATAGAGAATTACAGAATCGGTCAAAATCAAAGGGTTAGAAATAAAAGTATAATAAATTCAAATCCCAAAATTCTTACTGCCAAAGCTGACTCATGTTATTATAATGGTGATTATTCGGGGGCATTTGATTTTTATAAACAAATAATTGACTCTTCGGAAAAGGCAGAATATTTAACTCTTTATAATGCTGCTTGTTCCGCCTCTTTATGTAATAAATTAAAGGAATGTAATGAGTTATTAGAGAATATAATACATAATTATCCCGATTGGTTTCTAACTGAACCATTTGATCCCGATTTGGATAATTTAAAAAACAGTATTTATTGGAATTCCATTAATGATACCATAAATAAAAGGCGGAATAGGATTGAAGCAAATTATGATATTGAATTAAGAAATAGATTAATAAAGATTAGAAAAAGTGATCAGGACATCAGACATCAATTTCTCAACGCTTATAAATCTGCACCTGTTGACACTATCCTTACTAAATCTTTGACAAAGCAGATGAAAGAAATAGATGAAAATAATCTTGCCGAGATTAAGAAGATAATTAAGGAATTTGGCTGGCCTGGGAAAGACTTGGTTGGTAATGAAACTGTTGCTATTTGGTTAGTCATTCAACATTCAGACATAGAAACTCAAAAATGGGCCCTTCCCTTTTTGAAAGAAGGTGCCAAAAAGGGTGATTTGAATTCTTCTCAGATTGCTATGCTTGAAGATCGTATCTTGGTTAATTCCGGACAACCACAAATATATGGCACCCAGTTCTATTGGGAAGAAAACGACGGACAAAAGATATTAAAATTTTATCCAATTGAGGATAAAACAAATTTAAACCAACGAAGGACTGAGATGGGTTTGTGTACGTTTGAAGAAGAATACGAAGAAATTAAAAATAGAAGATAAATCTATAAATAAACAACGATTAAGTTCATTGAGGTTTTAAATAAAATTATTTTAGACAGATATTGAAATTTTCCGGTTAAAAATTGCATCTAACGGGTAAAAAGAAATAAAATGAAAAGTCCACCGGAAAATGAAATCTTATTCAATTCATTGATTAAGGAAAATTCAAGAATAATAAATTCAGTCTGTTATTTTTATTCTTCAGAAATTATACCACTCGAGGATTTAAGACAGGAAGTTTATATCAATATCTGGAAAGGTATTGACCAATTCAGATCTGAGAGCAAAGTATCAACCTGGATTTACAGAATAGCTATTAATACAGCTTTAATGGCGATCAGAATAGGTAAAAAGAGAATAAATACCGTATCTATTGACCCAACTGTATTTAATATTTCCAATGACACAGATAACTTCCAAAAGGATAGACTTGAGGCTCTTGATAGTTTGATAGAAAAACTTGATGATATAGAAAAGGCTATTATCTTATTATGGTTAGATGAATTTTCTTATGAAGAAATAGCTGAAACCATGGGGATGAAGAAGAGCAATGTGGCTACTAAAATATTTAGAATAAAGGAAAAACTATCAAAATTAAAATGATATGGAACTTAGCAATTTGAAAAAGAACATGAGTGTACTGGAACAAGTATTGGCGAAATCCAATGAAGAAATCAAGATTGATGTCTCGGCATCAGAAACAGCGCAAACAAAATTGGCAAAAGTTTATAAACAAAATGTAAGGAATTGTTTACTTGCTTCGATAATACCTATTGTTTTGCTATTATCAGGTTCAAACACAAGCAGTTTCCCTCTATACTTGAAGATTTTTCTTCTTGTCTATCTTCTTCTTGGTGGAGCTTGGTATGGATATCTATGGAATACAACTAGAAAGATGAGTATTACAACTTTGACACCTGTATCATTGCTTTTTGTCACATCCAAATTGAAACTTTACACATTGGCAGGAGAGATATTCTTTATTGTGGGTCTTACAGTCTTTTTCTCTCTTTTCCTATCCAACCTGTGGGATTTCAGTCCATTGAGTTTTGGATTAGTAATTGGCACTCTATTGTTTGGTATCACTTTTACCTTGACTTTCTATTTGCCAAAACTAAGAAAAGTCTTCAACGAAATGGAATCACTCAAATAGAACCAAACAGTTTTCTTAATATTTAATTAAGTCTGGACAGTAAGAGTTCAGGCTTTATTTTGTATATATAAAATTGGCCTATATACTATTTTTTGATTTTGATCCCTCTCAAGCCGAATTTTAGAAAGTTAAAAGACCTTTTTAAGGCCTTTATGCTTCCCTATTTTACTGTTGAAAATAAATATCAAATTATCAGAGTGTTAAGGAGTTCTATAAAATAAGAGTCACTTAATCCCCAAAAAATTGTAACTTTGCATATATGATAACAAAACCCGATAGCTTGATTGCTCAGGGGCTACCGGGATTCAACTTTGCAAAAATAATATCTTTTTATTAAAAAAACCAAGACACCGAAAGAAAGATATGAGAAAATGTTGGAAGGGTGTCCTCAAATGTTTGAAATATTCTCCTTGAAAGACATTCCCTCTTATTTAGACATCACTCCAACACATTTAAGTAGGTTATGTAAGAAATAACAGGATTACTCCTAATTATCTTAGGACCCTCAACATTTGTTGAGAGTTTTTTCATTTTTAAATCCGAACTTTGTCAAATTAATCGTAGTATCATATCTCCCGGTTCTCGTGTGGTCTCACACCAGTTGAGATGAAAGAATTGGGATATAGGTTTTATCCGGAATATGTGCAGAATTACACTTTTGTGTATGGCAAATGAATTTTTGGCATTTTAATTTTGCATCATAAAGAATAGGATCTTTTAGATGAAAATGCATCTAAATAAAAACAATCTAAATTTAATCAATATGAAAATATTTTGGTAGTAAATCCTTTTTCTGACAAGAATTCTTAGAAAATATATCAAGATATGAACATTTAAACCGACTAAAAATGCTACTAATTTCCAAGATTAATATTTTTTTAACATTCGTTCAGACAGACTTCCGCGATAATAAGAAATTTTACAACAAAAATTGCATCATATGATGAATATTATAAAATTATTTCGAAATTCTCTTCCAATACTTATTTTGCTAAGCGGTATTATGCAATCTTATGCTCAATATCAAGTTAGGGCAACTGTGATAGATGAAGAAGGACAACCCGAGGAATATGCCACATATAGGATTTTCGAGATGCCAGATACAATCCATCAGATTATTGGTAAAGTGACAGATTCAGACGGACTTATTGATGCGCCTTTGGCAAAAGCGGGAGATTATAGGATCCTGATTTCAGCAATAACGAAATCACCTTTAACAATAGATTTCACTGTCAATAATCAACAACCTGTGGCAGACTTAGGTATCGTAAATACTGAATTAGCAGAAGAAACCCTTAATGAAGTTACCATCACTGCTCAACGTCCTTTGGTGACAAAAGAAATAGACAGGATTGGATATGACGTTCAGGCTGACGGAGATGCATCTACATCAAATCTAAGGGAAATATTGAAGAAAGTACCTCTTGTATCGGTTGATGAGGAAGGGAACATAAAGGTCAACGGTTCCGATAATTTCAAAATATATAGAAATGGAAGACCAAATAATGCCTTTACCAAGAATGCCAAGGATATTTTCGCTGCTATTCCAGCCTCAACAATAAAAAAGATCGAAGTTATAACGGATCCGGGTGCCAGAGAGGATGCCGAATCTTCAGGAGTTATCCTGAATATTGTCACAACATCCACCGTTTCCATGTCCGGTATCACAGGAAATATAGGTTTGAATTACCAGACTAATTTCGGACCTCAGGCGAATGCCTTTATAATGACCCAAATAAAAAAGTTTACCCTATCAGCTTCCGGAGGTTATTACAAATATTTAAAGAATACTGTAAAAGGCACACAAGATTCCCATATGGAATTTGATTCAACGGGTGATATCCTTGATACTTATTCTACTTTTCAAGCAGGCGGCAGCGGGGGATGGTTTAATGTAGAAGGTTCTTTAGAACTGGATACCCTTAATCTTATCACCACCTCGGTGAATGGATTCATAGGTAAAAATTCCAATGATTTTCAATCAAATTCCACTATGATTAACTCTCTTGGAGAAACATTATATTCCTATGATTTCAATTCATACTACAGAAAAAACGGATATACCGATGTCGACTTTAGTTTAGATTATCAAAGATCAACACGATTAAAGGGCGAAGCCATCACCTTAAGTTATCGGTTAAGTCACACTCGCCAGGATCAAGATAAAACGGTTGATTACTTTATTTTGCAAGGTGACCCATTCCCTTATTCTTATAATCTTTCTGATTTCGACTTGAAATTTTTCGAACATACCTTTCAATTGGATTGGAATAGACCATTAGGATCTCATTTCAATTTGGATACGGGAGGAAAATATATTTTGCGAACCTCTCATTCCATAAATCATCAAGACTTGGGAGAGATAGGTCAAACTTACGACGATTTCAAGCATACCTATAATATTTTTGGAATTTATGCCG
The DNA here is from genome assembly GCA_022510425.1 of Muribaculaceae bacterium. Lineage (GTDB taxonomy): Bacteria > Bacteroidota > Bacteroidia > Bacteroidales > Muribaculaceae > Lepagella. The sequence continues at coordinate 52,812 of JAFLTO010000017.1, read as the reverse complement.
ATGCAAGAGCCTCGTTTGGAAAATTTTCAGCCAGAGCCGGGCTTAGATATGAATATTCCCGATTGCAGGCAGATTTCCTGACAGGAAACCAGGAAGATTTCCATGCCAATCTAAATGATGTTGTGCCAAATGCCTCTGTCGCATGGAATGCAAGTAATGAATCAATGTTGAAACTGTCATACAGCCGAAGGATCCAACGACCCGGAATTTCTTATTTGAATCCTGCCGTAGAAATATCTCCTACTGATATTAGTTTTGGAAATCCTGATTTAAAAAGTTCCACCTATGATAACCTATTGTTGAATTATAGTTATATAAAGCCAAAGTTTAATTTGGATCTTACTCTATCACTCAGAACCTCAAATAATGGGATGGGACAAATTAAATGGACAGATGATAATATTACCTATAATACTTATGGCAACTCACTTCATGACAGGCAGGCTACATTTTCTCTATATTTCCTATGGCAAATTACAGATAAAACCTCATGGATGGTAAACGGAGAACTTGCATGGGAAAGATACACCTTAGGAAAAGGTGTTGATAAAATCAAAAATTCCCTTCTCACCGGATATTACTACACAAGGATACAACAGAAGTTGCCATGGAATCTCACATTGTCATTATCTTCAAATTATTTTTCCGGTTGGATAAACAGTCTTTATAATTACACGGTTAATCCGGCCCAAAATATTTCTTATTCTATCGGATTAAGGAGGTCTTTCCTAAATGACCGATTGGATGTGAGCGTTTCGGCAGCTAATTTAGGAATTCATTCGCGGGTAAGCCATAGTTATGCAATTAATGCAGGAAGGACAGGCTACAATTTTTCTTCTCAGCAACCTCGACAACAAGTTATCATAGGTTTGAACTTACGTTTCGGAAATCTACGTGCTCAAGTAAAGAAAACGGATAAATCCATCTCGAATGATGACTTACAGGGACGTAAAAACAACTAAAACAAAATATAACTATTTGAACTATTTTTTACTATGCTTTAAAAAAGTCCATAAATCGTTTTTGGTTGCGGGAATTCGGGAGAAATGGTTAATTTTATTAATTCAAAAAATCAATAATATTTATTAAAAAATAATCATAGGAATGTTTAGACCTATTTATGCTAACGACAAGGAAAAAGAAGAATGGTACAAAATTATTAATTCCCCAGCCAATAGAAAATTGAAATATACAGCTTTATCCTTTATCTCAGTTAGTATCGTTTTATTAATAATTATGCTTTTATGGTTCGAAACTCTTTCTCAAGAAACTTATCTTGTAATGAGAGGGTGTTCAGGTTTGTTTGCTATCTTCTTTGCCATAATTGTTACCATTTATCTGTATAGAATTAATACTGCTTTTCACAATCAAAAGTATAGAATTTACCAAGGAAATAAAGATAATGAAAAAGATTAATTATTTGAATTTATTTTTTATTGGCATCTTATTAGGATTCCCTTCTTGCGATCATAAAAATGAGATGATTTATCATTCTTTGCCTATAGAGAAAGAGTATGATGCACTAAAATATGTTTTTGACAGGAATGAAATTTCGGAAGAGGAGCTTAAAGAAATGCCAAATTTAAAACTGGTGATTAATTCTGAAAGTGAATTCCCGCAAGAGGATCTTATAGGTTTGGCAGAATTAAAAGAGAGCGGTATAGATTTCAAAAAATATACAATGCTTCTTGTTTATTATAAAGTACAAGGCGTCGTTGAAAGTTATACCTACAACTATGCAAAAGATTTCGAAAATGATATAATAATTTTTTCAATAACTTACAACTCGGAGTCGGATTCAGGAGTAAAAGATGAAACAGTAGATCTTTTTACTTATTGCAGGAGTGCAATATTGGTTTCAAAAATATCAGAAAACTCGGAAGTTGAATTCCGGTTGTCTTATTGATACCTTTGGATTGTGACGGAATATTATGAACTTAAGAAGGCATAGATAATGAAAAAGATTACATATTTGATTTTTACCTTGATTGGCCTGTCATTATGTGTTTGTTCATGCAATAAAAATGACACTTCCCCCATTTATATTCCTTTGCCTGTAATTGAAACTTTTAATCCTGTCATGAAAGAATTTTATTATTCTGAATCGCAGGGATTGCCTATTATAAATGAAAATGTGTATGTTGTAAACTCAATTTCCGAATTACCTGAAGATGAGATTTTCGGAAACGAAGAGTTCATGAACCAAGATATTGATTTCTCACAATATTCTTTGATTATATTTTATAATCTTAGGGTAGGTAAAATATTGTCCACCAAATATAGATGGGGTTATAACACTGATTTAGAAAAATATCAGGTATCTATTAGTTATGAAATAGAGAAAGGGTCAGACTTTGTAGATGGCGAAGTTGAGTTGGTAACTTATGTAAGAGGTGCAATGTTGGTAGACAAGATTTCATCGAGTTCAGAGGTGATTCAGATGATTGGAGGGCATTGGGTAGACCCTAAATAGTTTAGTTTGTCAATATGATGGTCTCAGATGGGAGAGAATATACGGAGGTAGGTGAGGCAGCGCCAGATCCATTCGAGTGGACCGAATCGAAAAAATTGCAACCAGCCGCTACTGAAAGCTATTTCAAAGATGAAGACTGTCAGGGCTATCATCTCTCCATAAATGAGCCCTACCTGAGCACCTATGCCAAGACCTACACCATAGAATATCAGAACTCCCATCACCGATTGCCCTATATAATTAGTCAGGGCCATCCGTCCCGGAAACGCCATTATCTGCCAGAACCTCGATTCCTTATATTTTAAATATAAAAGGCTGAAGAGTGAGATATATCCGAAAGAGGTGAGATAGACACTTATGAAATAAAAAAGCGAGTGTGTGCCAAAACCGAATGGCTTACCCTTCATGGCACTCCATGCATAAATGGCAGACAAAGGCAGTCCCACTAACAGTCCCCATAGAGAAATTCCTTTCAATAAAGGTCTGAACTCTTCAAGACGGGCAAATACCCTGTTCCTTCCCAACCAGAAACCTATCAAGAACAAGCCCAAAACCTTGAAATAACGGTTACCGTCTACAAATTCCTGCATCCTTTCCACAGCTCCCATCAACAGGAAATTATGCATATCATGATAGCTCTTAGCATCAGCCAACCAATATGCAAAATTCTCTTCCGTTATTCCGAACCGATCACATAGAAGCCATTGCCATTCCACCAATCTTTTTGAAAGATAAACCCCGGTGAACTGGCATATATAATCAATTACCACAGGCACTGCCAGGAATATGAAAGCCCAGATCAGGAGTGTCTTGTCTTTACATCTTAGAAACAACGGAAGTGTCATTCCCACCAAGGCGTAAAGCATCAAGATATCACCGCTCCATATCAAAATCAAATGGGCAAAACCTATAAGCAAGAGGAAAAACATCCGGCGATAGAATATCAAAGTGCCGTTGGCTCCTCGTTTACGATTGTTTTCAAGAATTATCGAGAAACCTATACCAAACAATAATGAAAAGATGGTGTAAAACTTCCCGTCGATAAAAATATAGAGAAACCACTGAGCGACGGTGTCGATCACTGCTGTGGGGAATAAAGTCTTTGGAGCAGATTCCAAAAAGGAATAGAGAGAGAATTCGGGATAATTGGCCATACAGATGCCAAGAAGGGCAAATCCTCTTAATGCATCCAAAATCACATGCCGCTGCTTACCCTCTACCGGAGCGCCGTTATGGTTCATATGAACGTTTTGATTTCCACCACTCTTTTAATCTCTCCATGCCCTTCACTCCTAAAATACAAATGCCAGAATATTGCGCAGTCTTTGCCAAACCGAAGAAAATTACCCATAACGCACTTTTAAGCCCTATGGAGACGGGCAAAGCAAACTGAGCGAAGGAAATCGCATAAAATGGGATACAAGATAACAGGACTATCACTCCGGTGCGGAATGACAGTCCTGATAACCAGTTTTTTATTTTCTGAATAATCTTTCTCAAAATATATATTAGAGGAAATAACCTCTCATATATACAAAACGATAATTATCAGAATCTATTATTTGTTTAATTTTGATTTAATCGCCGCTGTTTCAGCTTCATATCCCGGTTTCTCAAGGAGTGCGAACATATTCTTCTTGTAAGCCTCAACTCCCGGCTGATTGAAAGGATTCACTCCAAGCATATATCCACTGATGCCACAAGCTTTCTCGAAGAAATAGATAAGTTGGCCAAGTGTATTTTCTTCCAAAGCGTTGAGCTCTATCTTGATTACAGGCACTCCTCCGTCTACATGTGCTATCTTTGTGCCGAGTTCCGCCATTTTGTTAACTTCGTCGATATTCTTACCGGCGAGGTAGTTTATTCCGTCAAGGTTGGCAGCATCCTGTGGAATCCGACGAGTGATGGCAGGCTTCTTAACTGAAAGCACAGTCTCGAAGATGGTGCGTTCACCTTCCTGAATCCATTGGCCCATAGAGTGAAGGTCGGTGGTGAGATCCACGGAAGCCGGGAATATACCTTTGCTATCTTTACCTTCGCTTTCACCATAGAGCTGTTTCCACCATTCAGCGAAATAATGGAGTTTAGGATTATAATTGACGAGTATTTCGATCTTCTTGCCGCTTTCATAAAGAGCATTACGCAGACGTGCATATATTTCACAAGGATTTTCAGCACCCGGATGCTTTGCGGTTTCCTCCATTTCAGCTGCGCCGTGCACAAGTTTTTCGATATCGAAACCTGCGCAAGCAATCGGGAGAAGTCCCACCGGTGTCAGCACTGAGAAACGTCCACCCACATTGTCAGGGATAACATAAGTTTCATAACCCTCCTGAGTTGCCAGAGTTCGGAGCGCACCCTTCTTTTCATCAGTTATAGCCACGATAAGGTCTTTGGCTGCATCCTTGCCGGCCTGCTTTTCGAGCAATTCCTTGAAAATACGGAATGCGATTGCAGGTTCGGTAGTGGTGCCTGACTTGGAAATCACTATGATACCAAATTTCTTGCCTTCAAGAAGTTTTTCGAGTTCTGCCGTATATTCCTCGCTGATATTCTGACCTGCATACACAATCTTCGGATTCTTTGGAGCGGGGCCGTAGAAATCAGCGAAATTGTCTGATAAAGCTGAAATCACAGCTTTTGCACCAAGATAACTTCCTCCGATACCTATACACACCACATAGTCGCATTTCTCACGAAGACGAGCAGCCGTCTTGTTAATACTTTCCAAAAGAGATTTAGGAGTCTCTGAAGGCAGATGCAGCCATCCAAGGAAATCAGCACCGGCACCGGTGCCGTTTTCAAGGGTGGTCATAGCATCCACAGCCTTAGCCTGATTGGCTTCGTATTGTTTTTCTGCAAAGAAGACAGCGTCTTGAATGTTAAGTTCTATAGATCTCATAATTTTGTTTTTATAATTGTTATTATTGTTGCCGAAATTTATCGGAATAAAATTCTGAATCACTTCTTAGAAAACAATCCTCAAATATGGAAGGTTCAAAGAAATCAAGAGAAAGTGTCGGCAATTGCCCTGAAGGCCTGACGCGGGTTCTTCCCTTCATAAATAATCCGGTAGACACAATTTAGAATCGGCATCTCCACATTATATTTTTCATCATTGATGTCATGCATGCAACGGGTGCCATAATAACCTTCGGCCACCATCTCCATTTCCATCATAGCGCTTTTCACGCTATAACCCTTTCCGATCATGGCACCGAAATTATGGTTACGGGAGAATATACTGTAAGCAGTCACCAATAAATCACCCAGATAAGCCGAGCGGTCGATATCCCTATCACAATTCATGGGAGCGGCCACATCAATAAACCGTCTCATTTCCCGGATAGCATTGCACACGAGCATTGCCTTGAAATTGTCGCCGGCTTTCATGCCATCGATAATACCGGCCGCTATTGCATACACATTTTTCAATACTGCACCATATTCGATACCGGCCACATCCAAAGAAACGATTGTTTTGAGACGGGCACTCGAAATGGTGCGTGCAAAATTGGTGCCTTTGATCGGATCGTGACAACCGATGGTGAGATAGCTCAAATGATCCAAAGCCACTTCTTCGGCATGACAGGGACCTCCGATCACCAAAAGATTGTTGTCGGCACAACCAAATCGGGAGGCACACCAGTCAGTTACTATCTGATTGTCACCCGGCACTATACCCTTTACGGCGGAAACGATATTCTTGTCGGCCATAGCGACGTTGATTTTTTCCGCTTCGTCCTTGAAATATGGCGAGGGAATGGCAATAACTATAGTCTTTGCTCCTGAAATAGCCGCATTGATATCTGAGAAAAAATCAATACGATGCGTATCAAACGACACATCACTGAGGTAAACCGGATTACGATGCAGTCTGATGAATTCCTCAATTCTTTCGGAACTCCTTATATACCAGTTGATACGCGAATTGTTATTGAGAATCAATTTAGCCAAGGCTGTGGCCCAGCTCCCAGACCCTATAACTGCAATCTTACCTAAATTTTCCATTATTCGGCAGCATTATCATCAGCTGTATCCTCACCATTTTCCTGTTTCTTCTCAGGACGCATCTGAGGGAAAAGCAATACTTCCTGGATAGCCGACTGACCCGTCATTAGCATTGCCAGACGATCCATACCGATACCCATACCCGATGTCGGGGGCATGCCATATTCTAAAGCGCGGATAAAATCTCCGTCTATAATCATAGCCTCATCGTCACCCTTGTCGGCAAGTTTCATCTGTTCCACGAAGCGTTCATATTGGTCAATAGGGTCATTGAGCTCTGAGTAGGCATTCGCAAGCTCCTTTCCGTTCACCATTAATTCGAAACGTTCCGTAAGTTCCTGATTATTGCGGTGTCTCTTGGTGAGCGGTGACATCTCTATGGGATAATCTATGATGAATGTGGGCTGGATATAACTACCCTCACATTTTTCACCGAAAATCTCATCGATCAACTTTCCTTTGCCAAACGATTCGTCAACCTCGATTCCGTTTTTCTTACAGAAATCACGTAACTCATCTTCCGACTTACCGTTGATATCGAACCCTGTTTTATCAAGGATAGCCTGAGCCATTGTAACTCGAGGATAGGGAGCTTTGAATGAAATCAGATTGTCGCCGATTTGCACCTCGGTTGTACCATTCACGTCCATGCAGATTTTCTCAAGCATTTTTTCAGTGAAATCCATCATCCAATTGTAGTCCTTATAAGCCACATATATTTCCATACAGGTGAATTCCGGATTGTGGGTGCGGTCCATACCTTCGTTACGGAAATTCTTTGAGAATTCATACACTCCTTCAAATCCACCCACGATAAGACGCTTCAAATATAATTCATCGGCAATACGAAGGTAGAGAGGTATGTCAAGAGCGTTGTGATGGGTGATGAAAGGACGTGCGGCAGCTCCTCCGGGAATACTTTGAAGTATCGGTGTCTCCACCTCCACATACCCGTGGGAGTTAAAATATTCCCTCATGGAATTGAACATCTTTGTCCTTTTCAAGAATATTTCCTTGATCCCGGGGTTCACTATAAGGTCGACATATCTTTGACGATAACGCTGCTCGGGATCAGAAAAAGCGTCATAAGCTTTACCATCTTTCAATTTAACGATAGGTAGTGGTCGAAGACTCTTTGAAAGCACTGTTATCTCTTGAGCGTGGATAGAAATCTCTCCCATCTGGGTGCGGAAAACATAACCTTTCACTCCGATGAAGTCTCCTATGTCAAGCAATTTCTTGAACACTACATTATAGAAATCTTTGTCTTCGCCGGGACAGATATCGTCACGGCTCACATAAACCTGGATTCTTCCTTCGCTGTCCTGAAGCTCCAGGAATGAAGCTTTACCCATGATTCTGCGGCTCATGATTCTACCGGCCACTGAAACTTCCCGTTTGGGCTCTTCATCGTCTTTAAAGTTTTCTTTTATTTCTTTGGAATAACCTGTCACCGGGAATTCCTTTGCGGGATATGGTTCGATACCGCGGTCGCGCAATGCCTGCATACTGTTTCTGCGACCTATTTCTTGTTCGTTGAGTTCTTGATTTGCCATAATTATCGAATATAGTGCAAATATAACGAAAATAGTGCATATAGGGGGAATTTGATCTGAAGTGGTTTCCGATTCAAAAAATTAGTGTAATTTTACATCAATTTTGAGAAAAGATTTTTTATAACTTACGGATTATAAAGAAAATACCAATGTCAGATCTCAAGCCCTCACAGCCCCAGCAGGTAAATACGCCTACGGGTGAGCCCTCTCAGAATCCGGATAATCCTTGGAGCCCGCCTCCTATGAAGGATATGAAACCATCTGAAGTGGAATCGCCGTCGTCGGATGCAGCCATTCAATCCGCCCCCACTTCAGGAGGGTATTATTGGTTTATAATTATTTACCTGGTTCTTCTGAGTGCATTCGGATCTTTCGTAAATGACATGTATATCCCGACATTGCCGGTGATGTGCAAAGCTTTCCATTGCTCGGTATCTACTTGTCAGTTGGGATTGACATTCGGAATGATCGGATTGGGGCTCGGACAGATGCTTTTCGGTCCTTTCAGCGACAGGTGGGGAAGGAAGCCAATCCTTTATATCGCCATGGTTGTCTTCGCTGTCGGAGCTATCTGCAGTATCTGGTCAAAGAGCATTTGGGAATTTATCTGGTGGAGACTCGTGCAAGGATTCGGCGCATCCGGCGGTTATTTCCTTGCGCGAACAATCCCTGCCGACCTTTATAAGGGACAGGCTTTGGCAAAGGTGATGGCCCTGGTAGGAGCTATAAATGGTTTCGCCCCCGCAAGTGCCCCCGTGCTCGGAGGTTTTGTTTCCCATAGCATCGGCTGGAGAGGTATTTTCTGGATTCTGTTCGGATTCAGCATCCTTCTCTTGATTCTGGCTCCAGCTCTTAAAGAATCTTTGCCAAAACAAAGAAGAGTGCAAGGCCCGTTCTGGATTGCCTTTGAAAATTACGGCTATCTGATAAAGAACAAACGGTTTATGATTCACTCCACATTGAAAGGTGCAGCATTGGGTTTGGTTTTCGCTTATGTATCTGCAGCCCCTTTCATCATACAGGATCATTATCATTTCACTCAATTGCAGTTCGGCCTCTTCATGGGGTTCAATGCAATTTTCATAGCCGTGGGAGCCACGACAGCCCTCACTTTCAAACCTTTGAAAAAAGCAGCAGTATTTGCTGGCTGGGGAATTATGTTCCTGACAATCGGACAGGGAATATGTCTATTCTTATTAGACAATGTCTGGGTCTATGAGGCTTGGAATATATGTATCATTTTCTGTGTTGGAATGATTTTTACAATGTCGAACACCCTGGCAATGAATGAAGGCAGACTCTATGCAGGAGATGCATCCGCTTTGTTGGGTTTTATAGGTTATGTGTTCGGTGGTATCGCGAGCCCGTTGGTGGGTCTTGACAATGTGCTTCATTCCACAGCCATAACCCAGGTGGTCTATGCAGTTATAATCATGATTTTCGCTCACCTTTCCAAAGTGTTGCCTCCTGAATTGACTCCAACTTTCCAAAGTGCCGGAAGAACCGGGTTGCCTAAATATCCCAAACCACTTGCCTCTACGAAAGCTGATGCACCCATTTCAGCCCCAACCCCTGCAGTGAATGATGCAACTTCCAATCCTGCAACAGCTTCATAATTATGGTAAAGGATATAAGAATAGAGGATTATGATTACACCCTTCCGGAGGATAAAATCGCTTTACATCCATTGGAAGAAAGAGACCATTGCAAATTGCTGCTGAGAAGTCCGGATGGAAAAATTTATAATCGCATTTTCAAGGAGCTCCCTGATTTGATTCCTCCGGGTGCACTTCTGATATGCAACGATACCAAGGTTATCAACGCCCGTCTTGCTTTTCATAAATCTTCCGGGGCGCAGATAGAACTTTTCCTCTTGGAACCACTGATTCCAAGTGACTATGCATTGAATTTTCAAAGCAGACAAAACTGCAAATGGAAATGTCTTGTCGGCAATTCCAAGAAATGGAAAGACGGCAGTATCTATGCTGAATTGGAAGAAGATGGAGAAATAGTAATAATCAATGCTCAGAGGGAGTCTACAGCAGAGGATGGGTCTTCAGAGGTCACTTTTAATTGGAACAACCCCTTGTATACCTTCGGTAAAATATTGGAATTAATCGGTAAGATTCCTATTCCACCATATTTGAACCGTGAATCGGAAGCCTCCGATCTTGAGGATTATCAAACTGTGTATGCCGATGTGAAAGGATCAGTGGCTGCTCCTACGGCGGGACTACATTTCACACCCCAAGTTTTTGAAGGCCTCGAAGCACATGGGACGAAAGTGGGGAAGGTGACTTTGCATGTTGGAGCCGGCACTTTCCGACCCGTTAAAAGTGACACAATTGGGGAGCATGACATGCATGCGGAACCTTTTACCGTTACCAAAAATTTGTTGGAACAATTGCTGGAATGGAAGAAGAAAAGGAAACCTGTAGTGGCAGTAGGAACTACCACAGTCAGGACCTTGGAATCTCTTCCTTACATTGGATTTAATATTTTGAAAGGTAAATCCAATCCTTGGGTAGTGAACCAATGGGATGCTTATACCGAAGAAGAATTCGACACAATAAAGGTATTGGAAGTTATTATAAGGAAACTGGAGGAAGATGACATGGAATCTTTGACAGCTTCCACATCCATTATGATTGCTCCCGGGTTCCGATGGAGAATCACGGATTGTATGGTCACAAATTTCCACCAACCCAAATCTACACTGCTTTTGCTTGTCTCATCCTTTCTGGGAAATGATTCCTGGAAAACAATATATGAGGAAGCTCTGGAATCGGGCTACCGTTTCCTTTCTTATGGAGACGGCTGCCTTCTTTTGCATTAAGGTAGAAATTTTTCGAGTTTATCCTTTAAGTTAACCATAATATTCACTGAGGATTCTGCTGCCACTACACCGGCCCCGGTGGATACATTGCTATAACCCCAGATAGGGTCGTTGAATCCCCATTCTGTCAAATCATCTAGTAAGCCCAAGTTTATCTGGTTATAATAATATTCCCAGTCATAATAACTTTTCGATACCGAATGGAGTGTTATCATCTCTCCGCAATCAAAGAAATCAGGGTCACAAACATTTGTCTGTAGGTGATATTTGCAACCGACAAACAATAGATTCAATGTATAGGATGAGCCTGAAAAAAGTTTGTCTGTAAAGAAGTTGAAACCTGACTCATTCCCATAAATTGATTCAAGTTCTTCCACATTTTCAAAGAACAGGGGCTCGGCATTATAATCCAAATAACCGGAATCATAAAACAGGTAATTATCATGAAAATAATCGGGATCTTTGAGATTGTCATCAGATAAAGGAAAGTTCAAAGAAAAAGTTTTAAATGAAATATGATAATAATCTTCCAAATCGGAGATATCCGAAATTTCAAGTTTTATTAAAAGGTTGAAATAAAGGAAGATATTAATCGCATATTCATCGTCGGAATAAACGTTCTGTGAAATGATGTCCATATCCCAATCAATTAATTTGGGCATAGTGGAATAAGGCACAACTGTTTCAGCTTCGGCCTTACCATATTTATCGCTTTCAGCCACAATGCGGATTCTCTCACCTTCTTTCGGTATGTATTCTTCATTTACTCTTTCATCATTGGCATAAATGGATATCAAGGCATTTTTTACCTCATGGTTTTTCATCGCCTCGAAATCGGAATAAACCCAAGTATGAGTTATCTTCACATCTATAGGTTCGCCGGCTTTAATCAGAGCATTGATGCAAAGCACCGGTTTTTCATTGATATCAGGTGAGAATGTCTCATAACAACTTGATAGCAAAAGGGCGATAAGACAATATGTAAAAATTCTTAGAATTCCCATGTGTAAGAAATTGAAGGTATGACAGGAAATAATTTAAACTTTTTAAAAACAGGTTTAGTTCCATAAGAATTGGGAGAATTATAGGAAACTTCCCTATCTAAATCCCCCCTGACGATAGCCACTGTGTTCATATTGCAATAGGCATTGTAAAGACCGAAACTCCAATAGCCATGTTTGTTTCTTACAGAACAAGACAGATCGAGCCTATGATAGAATGGAAGCTGATAATTATTCAATCCATTTTTTAATGGGACACCCCAATCTATCCATATGGAATGTCCATCGAAATCCGGAGTTGCAAATGACTGAGACAACAAAGTGAAACGATTGCCGGAATGTCCCACCCAAGCTGCATTTAAAGATACTTTATCGTTTATGTCCCAATTTATAAGGAACTTTATTGTGTGACGGTTGTCAAATCTCGAAGGAAAACGTTTGCCCCCGTTTTTATCCTTAAACAAACGGTCGGACCAAGCCAGTGAATAACTTAATTTACCGGTGACTTTTCCGGCCTTTTTTTCAAAAGTGATATCAATACCTTTTGCTCTTCCAGACCCGGACGTCAATTGTCCACTCCACATTTCAAGAGCGGGGTAAAGATAATATTCATCTTTGTAATCAATCAGATTTTTCATATTCTTGAAATAACCTTCCAATGAAATCTCATAGGCGCCATTATCCGATTTCCAATAAAGACCGGCAGCTACTTTGTCGGCACTTTCCGGTTTGAAATCTCCGGTGACCGGAATCCATTGGTCAGTTGGCAGTGAAAGGTAACTTCTTGTCAATTGATGGATATATTGGACCGTGTGGGAATAAGCCGCTTTTATAGAAAAATTTGGAGAGGGACGATATACCACAGAAAATCTTGGTGACAGGCCCGCATTAGTTTTATCCGTTATATCAAAAATGGATCCATGTAAACCGGCTTCCAATCTGAATTGATTATTAAGTCTCCAGTTGAAATCGAAATAGAGATTCCCTTCATGTCCACCAAGAGCCGTCACATGGTCTTCTATCACAGTTTCTTGTTCATTGAAGATATATTTCTTTGATAATCGGTTCGGCAGAAAGGAGTGATAGGTGTAGCCCGCACCGAATTCAATACGGATATTATTGTTGGGAATGAATTGGAAATCAGCCTTGGCAATGATATTATCAATATTATTGGAATTTTTTATTTCGGACTGATTTTTCCTCATCTTATCATTAATTTCCTCCCATTCCTCAACTTGAGATTTCACATTGGAGAAATATTTATTGTAAGCAACTGTAAAATTGGAAGACAATGATGAATTGATTTTATAATTCAGTCCTGCCTGAACGATGAGATTTCCCCAGTTTAAATTTATTTTGGAATTATCGAACCATTCCGTGCCTTGATAATTATAATTTTCTTTATTCCCTGCAATAAGAAGGTCATTACCATAATAGGCCCCAACAAAACCTGATAGTCGTGAAGAAAAATTATGATAGATTTTTGCGTTGAGGTCAGTGAAATAATAGTGAAACTGTGTCTTTTGATCCTTATTAGCAGAATTTACAATAGCCAGAACCGGAATCGTAAACACGTCATACCAAGAACGCCGAATACCGAAAAGATATGAGGTCTTCCCTCCGATCGGACCTGATATATTGAAAGCACCGGATGTCAATCCCAGTCTTGCGGATCCATGATGACCCTTTTCAAACGGTTGCTTTAACCTGACATCCATAAATGAAGAGAGCCTGCCATCGTATTTCGCCGGGAAACCTGTTTTATAAAATTGAGCCTTGTCAATTATATCTGTATTGAATGCAGAAAAGAGCCCTCCAAAATGATTTGCCTGAAACAAGGGTACATTATCTAAAATATATAGATTCTCATCAGGATTGCCGCCGTCAACATACATACCGGCGATACCTTCCGTTCCTTCCACCACTCCGGCTTGAGTATGAAGAGTGCGGATAATATCGTTCTCTCCTAATATAGTTGGCGTTTTCTTAATGTCTTCAGCTGAAAGTTCGATAAATCCTATTTCTTGTTTTTCAACATTTGACTGATTGAGATCTGAAATCACCACCAATTCATTTAATATAGTTGGAACCACTACAGAATCATTCAGAGTGATTTTCTGTGGAGGTTTTTGTTTTGGTGACGGCAATCTTTTTTTCTTTTCTTTTTTCAAAATCACGTTTTTCCCTTTTATCTTATAAGAGATATCAGTGTCTTTGAAAATTTCATCAAGCACTCGTTTCAATGGTTGATTTGAAACGTTAATGCTAACTTTAAGATCTCGCAATAAATCAGCGGAATAAACGAAATTTGATCCGGTCTGTTCCACGATATTACGAAACACTAAAGCAGCAGGTTGATTATTCGCTTTCAATGTTACATTTTGAGCAGAGACCGACATTCCGGAGAGGAAAACGACAAACAAAAATAAGAATAGCTTTTTCATTTTTCAATCTCCAGATCAGTTCCAAGAATTTCATTTATTGCCTCAAGCAGATCTAACACATTTCCTTCGTAGTGAAGTGACAACCGGTATTCGTCTGCATCTACGGGGATATTAATAACTTCCACATCATAGACTGAATTTATTCGGTCAATAACAACCGGAAGTGGTGCATCATCAAAATCAATGACCTTGGAAACGGATTCCAATGGTACATTCGTTGAAGACGGGTTTTCTATTTCTACTGTTGGTTTTGAATAATATGAATTTCGAATCAAGAGGGCAGCTGTTGCTCCAAGCACTATAATGACTGATGATACAGCCGCAATACGAGGCCAAGACCAAGATTTGCGTATTTTCGGTTTAATTTGTCTTAAAGCTTTATCAGCATTAAATAACCCTTCTTTATAATATTTGGCAATAAAATCTATTTCCCTATCGATGTCCATAATAGAAATTGAGTTAAAAATCAAATCCAATACTGAACGAAAAATAAGAGTCACACCCATTCTTAACTCCGTAGAATTCACCGGTAGTCGAATCCCATGTATAACGCCCCTTATATCCCACTAAAGTAACACCCAATCCTATATTAATTCCAAATTTCCTTCCCCAGTTGAACCTATAACCTACTTTGGGAGAAAAGTAAACACCTCCGTTTTCAGATGTAATAATCAATCCGTCTCCAGGATGGGTGAAATTATATCCAATTCGTGCATCAACAAAAGGCGTGAACATTCCGAATTTCAAGTCGCTCCGTATGTCAAGAAATGGAGCGAAGATATACTCAGGTCCATCTTTGCAATATTCGAATATACCACCTACGCCTGTATAAATCCATTCATTTATTTGGTAACCATGTGAAGTGGATACTCCGGTGAAATAATCTGTGGATTTACCATAATAAGTTTTGTAAGACCTCACCTCGTTGCTCCATTCAAGAAAGCCTCTGTAACCTTCTTGTGGTTGTTTAGCCATAACTGCCAAGGAAGTCACGACAAGAAATGACAGAATTGAAAACCTTTTCATAATTAAGATTAATTTTTTTACATATAAGATGCAAAAAGATGGCAAAGGTCCTATCCTGTTTTAAAAATTTTAAGAAACGCCGGTTTTGACAAATTTTTATTACAAGAAGGGAAGGAAGAAAGGTTTGTGGCCCGATGATAGTGCTTCTCTTAAACGGGAAAATGCCTTGGTCATCTGATTTTTCACAGTTTTTATTGAGATTCCCATTTCTTTAGCTATCTCCTCATTTGAAAGACCGTCGCGTTTGCTTAAGAGAAAAACCTGTCTACATTTTTCCGGAAGTTGATCAATTGCTTTCCATATCTTTGCATCTCTTTCAGAAGTGTCGATTGTTTCTTCGTCAACCTCTAAAATATTTTCCAGGCTTACCATTTCCTTCTTATCTCTTAAAAAGACAAGGCATTCATTTCTCACTGATTGATAGAGATAAGCCTTGAAGTTAATAATTTCAATCCCATCGACCATCTTTTGCCATACATTAGCAAATGTGTTTGACACTAAATCTTCCGCCACATCGGCATCCTCCACCATTCTAAGAGCAAACATTCCAAGTGGCAGATACAGCTTCCTGAAATATATGTCAAATTCAGAAGACTTCATTTAGAAACTTTTACATATAAATTCTCTTGGAGACGAAAAACTGAACTCCAAGAGAAACTTAAAGTATGAGATTTATTATAGGTCTTTTTAATACTCGATTAGCATTTTAGGTTAGGATTCCGGATGCGTGTTTATATTTATGGTCATTGATCCAAAAATCAATGTTCCGGTAATTTCTATAGGATTCTTGTCTTTTTCATAATCCATGGAAAAAGCAATGCCTTCTCCCGTATCATATAATTTGACATTTTTAAATTTTCTTTTTGGCTCACCCGGTAAAATATCAACGAAATCGAAGTCGGCTTCCATTTTCACATTAAGGTTTTTGGCGTAAAAATCCACATAACCTGAATATTCTATTGGTTCTGCATTCTCTGTAACTAAGAGTTCATATCCCCCCTTGCCATATTGTCCCGATAAAACTGAGACTACATAATCATTGGGATCGAAATCATGGTTTGAACAGCTACTGAATCCTGTAGCAAGAAGGATAGAAACAAAAATTAAATTTAGAATTTTTAGCTTCATATTAATAGGACTTTAAATTGATTTTATACCATAGATACAAAATCAATCAAAAAGTCCTATCCATATTTATGTAAAATTAATAAACCGGGTATCCGGAATATTATTTTGTGCTCTTTAGGAGAGTGACAAGTGCGTTTTCTTTGGGATCTGCAGTGTTGATTTCAAGCTCCATCTCTAACCCCCCTGATTCAGGCTTAAATTTCAAAACAAAATTCTTGAATCCGGCTGCCATTCCGGAAGCATCATAACCCACACTGTTAAGTCCTGATGCATCCAATACTATTCCCAGGCAACAACCTTTCAATTCATCGGCACATTCAGCCACATCTAAATGGCCATTTACATTCCCTTTACCGAATGTAAGCAATTTGCCGTCAAGGCTTATAGGGGCTATCTGTGTGGAGATTAAATCTTTCAAAGTTTGTGAAACCTCCCCTTTGGTGGTGATGACACCTTTTAATTCCTCCATGCTATTGGATCCTGTAATCACCCCTACAGTACCATCGATATTTTTGAATGCATCATTCAGATTCCCAAACATAACTCCTCCGAAAGCAGAACTGAGTTGATCGAATTTCTTTATTAATTTAGAGTTGATTGTGAAAGCCATCATAGCATCACAACTCCCTCCCAAGTTCTTAAGGGTATTGACATCTATCTTTTCAGCCGGCAATTGATATTTGGCCGGTTTCCCCTTATCATTGAGAACCACTGCTTCAGATTCGAGCTCACCCTTCTTGAAATCAACTTTAAACTTCACTGATTCCGCATCTTCAAACAAGAATCCCAAACCGAGAGTGGCCATGCTGCTCTCTGAACGGCTTAAAAGTTCATTGACAAAAGTATTGATCAATGCCCATCCTCTGATATCGTTTTCTTCCACCAACAATTTTTCTCCGATAGGGGTAACGAGGAAACTTTGTGCTTTTCCTAATGAAGCATAAGAAGCGATTGCGTCAGCATCTAATCTCTTACCTGAGGTGAGGCAAATCCAGGCTTGTGCTCCTTTGACGGCTACAGAACCGTTCATTTTTACCCCCGAACCCTCATCCACAAATTTATGGCCACTTTTTCCCTCCACGAAAGAGCAGAATTTATCTACATCATAAAGGGCGAAGGTGAGAAAAGCACGGTTGGAATCATAAAATACAACGGCTGCTTTGGGTTCTATGCCCGTGCTCCCATCAAATAGCATCAGAAAATCCTCCTTATCTTGCGAAGAAGCTTTATCCAATAAATTCATCACAACCTGACTTGGAGTGATGACATGATCTTTGATTTTACATCCTGCGTCATCAAGCATGTTTTCCATATTCAAAACAATAACTCCGGCAGCCGATGAAGGCACGGAACTAAGAAGATCGGTCACATCCACTGTATCCTTTTTACAGGAGTTAAACACCAATAGCATTATAGCTGCAAGGGTGAGAGAAAGGCTTTTTAGTTTCATATTTTATTTTTTTAGTCTTGTAGTCAATTGTAGTCTTTGGGTTAATATGGCTATCGGCCCGATAATTCCGACACTATCTCCAATGAGGCTGTGCGATCCAATGCGAGTTGACGTTTCAGGGCATCAATAGAATCGAATTTTTGTTCGTCGCGCAGTCTTTTCAAGAATCTCACCGTGATATCTTTCCCATAAAGATCGCCATTCCAGTTAATTATATGTGCTTCGATTACTATGTGGTCGCCTCTCATCACTGTAGGACGAGTCCCTATATTGATCATGGCAGGATGTTTCACACCGTCGGTCAAAGTTTTTACAATACCGGCATATACTCCGGATTTGGGAAGAGCCGCTCCGTCAGGTATTTCGATGTTAGCGGTAGGGAAACCGATGGTGTGGCCCAAACTGTTACCTCTGACCACCGGTGCGGTGATCGAGAAAGGCCGGCCCAACATTTCATGAGCAGTTTCCATTTCACCGGCTTTAACAGACTTCCTGATTGCTGAACTACTCACTCCCTTTATTTCATCGGCAGTCAACACATCCACACCTTCTTCCTTTCCGATATTTTTATAATCCTCGATGGAAAGATGAATACCATCGCAGCCGAAAGTGTTGTCATAGCCAATCACAAGCGCTTCCACTTGAAATTGCTCCCGGAGCTGTTTCATCCATTGTCGGGCTGTAGTGGCTCTCAATGGCTCATCAAAATTGAGGATCATTGGCATCGCTCCCGCTTCCTGCAGGAGTTTTTTCTTTTTCCACAATGGAGTTAGTTCGGCCGGTATTCTGGAAGGATCGATTAAAGCCAAAGGATGCCGGTTGAAAGTAATCGCCACCGGTTCCATATCATGTGCTTTGGCATAGTCCGTTAATGCTTTCAACACAGATTTGTGACCTCTGTGCACCCCATCGAAAGTGCCTATCGCTGCAACTCTTTTCCTCATGCTTCGGGATTTTTCTCCAACAATTTCCCGCACACCGCCATAAAAGAATCATTTCCTGACGGCATTATTCGATTTGCCTGAAGACCTATGCTTCTTGCAGCTTTCACATTCGCTTCAGAATCATCAAGCATAAGAGTTTCCTCCGGATTCAAATGATATCTGTCAGTCACTTTTTTGAAAAGTTCCGGATCGGGTTTACACATCCTTTCCTGAAATGAAGTCACTATTCCATCGAAATAATCATTGATTGATTTCCCGTCATTTCTGAAAGCATTATCAATCCAATGGTTATACATTATAGGATTGGTGTTTGACAGGACATATAGCTTGTATCCCTTTTCACGCAACTCATCCAACATTTTAAGCCTTTCCACCGGAATTTCTCTCAGGAATTCTTCAAAAGCGTCACGAATATCATTGCATGTGGTGCCGTCTTTACAATGTGGCAGGAGGATGTCATATAGTTCTGAAGAAGAAATCTCTCCTTTTTCGAGCATCAGGAAAGGCCCTTTTTGCTCATATTCTCCAAGAAGTGCAGAAGCATCCTTTATGCCGAGACGATCGAGAGCGTCAATGGCCATCCGGCGTTCAAGGTCTATGATCACTCCACCAAGATCGAATATTATATTTTTGATTTTATCCATTTATTTTAAACATAAATTGCTGAATGAGGTCTTCATGGCAAATTTAACCAAATTTTTTGTCAGAACCCCCAAAATCTTTAAATTTGTCAATTAAAACTCCAAATATATGAGCAATCAAAGAGCAGTGGGAATTCTCACCTCAGGAGGTGACGCCCCGGGAATGAACGCCGCCATCCGAGCGGTGACACGAGCAGCAATTGTAGCCGGTTTTAAGGTATACGGTATCATGCGTGGATATCGTGGCCTGATCACCGATGAGATTCAGGAGTTTTCCACCCAAAATGTATCAAACATAATCCAAAGGGGTGGTACGATACTGAAAACGGCCCGTTGTAAGGAATTTCAGACTCCTGAAGGAAGACAATGTGCCTATGATGTCTTGCAGCGTCATGGCATCGACTCTTTGGTAGTGATTGGTGGTGACGGTTCTCTGACGGGAGCACGTATTTTCGCCAACGAATTCAATTTCCAGGTGGTTGGTCTGCCGGGCACTATTGACAATGACCTTTATGGCACAGACTCCACAATCGGATATGACACAGCTTTGAACACAATCATGGACTGTGTGGATAAAATACGCGACACTGCAACTTCTCATGAACGTCTGTTCTTCATCGAAGTTATGGGTCGTGACGCAGGTTTCCTTGCTCTCAACGGTGCTATTGCCTCCGGAGCCGAGGCTGCCATAATTCCGGAAATCTCAACCCAGGCAGAGCAACTCGATGAACTTATCGCCAACGGTTTCCGTAAATCAAAAAACTCATCTATAGTGCTGGTTGCCGAGTCTCCCTCCACAGGTGGTGCATTGGCACTCGCCGAAAGGGTGAAGGAGCAATACCCTGACTATGACGTGAGAGTCAGTATCTTAGGTCACTTGCAGAGAGGTGGATCTCCAACGGCATACGACCGTATTCTTGCTTCCCGTATGGGTGCAGCTGCTGTGGATGCATTGCTCGACGATCAAAGAAACGTGATGGTGGGTATCAAGAACGATGAGATTGTTTACGTTCCCTTCACAAAGGCTATCAAAAATGACAAGCCCATAGATCAGGAATTGATGAATACTCTTAGAAGACTTTCCATATGATTTCAAACAGGATTAAGAATCTCTCTCCATCGGCCACTTTGGCTATGTCGCAAAAAAGTGCGGAACTGAAAGCGGCAGGAGTGGATGTTATAAATATGTCGGTGGGAGAACCCGATTTCGACACTCCTGAATTTATCAAGGAGGCCGCTAAAAAAGCCATTGACGATAATTTTTCAAGGTATTCTCCTGTGCCGGGATATCTTTCTCTAAGAAAGGCTATTTGCAAAAAACTGGAAACGGAAAACGGATTGCATTATGCACCCGATCAGATTGTGGTGGGCAATGGAGCAAAGCAGGAATTGGCCAATGTAATTCTGTCGTTAATAAATCCCGGAGATGAAGTGATCATTCCCACTCCGGCTTGGGTAAGTTATGTAGAGATGGTGAAATTAGCCGAAGGCAAGTCGGTTTTGGTAGCTGCCGGTCTGGAAAATGATTTCAAAATCACTCCTGAGCAGCTTGAATCCGCAATCACGTCTAAATCAAGAATGCTTTTGCTTAATTCACCTTGTAATCCCACAGGTTCGGTATACACCAAGGATGAACTTAAGGCCTTGGCTGAAGTGCTCAAAAAGTATCCCGAAATCACTGTTATGAGTGATGAAATCTACGAACATATCAATTTTGTGGGTGGTGTCTCCTCAATAGCAGACAATGAATGGATGAAAGACCGCACCGTAATCATCAACGGAGTTTCCAAAGCTTACGCTATGACAGGTTGGCGTATCGGTTATTTGGCTGCACCACTTGAAGTGGCCAAGGCTTGCAACAAACTTCAGGGGCAGTATACTTCCGGCGCTTCATCCATAGCCCAGAAGGCTGCCGAGGCTGCCTACGAGGGTCCTCAGACTTGTGTCGAGGAAATGAGAAAAGCTTTTGAGCGGCGCCGTGACCTTATAGTGGAGTTGGCAAAAGATATCGACGGATGGAAAGTCAACAAACCGGAAGGTGCCTTCTATTTGTTCCCGGATGTCACATCCTATATCGGGAAGAAATATGGTGACTATGAAATCAAAAATAGCAGCGACTACACTATGTATCTTCTACAAGAGGCTCATGTGGCTTGTGTGGATGGAGAGGCTTTCTGTGCACCGGGATATATGCGTCTCAGCTATGCCACTTCCGACGACAATATCCGCGAGGCTATGCACAGAATCCGTGAGGCTTCTTCGAAACTCCGATAATGAATTAATATCGAACATATATAATCAAAAAAGGAGGCCTCAATGACCTCCTTTTCTTGTGTTGGCTTACCAAGATTCGAACTTGGACAGGCAGAACCAAAATCTGTAGTGCTACCATTACACCATAAGCCAATACCGCTTTTGCGAGTGCAAATTTAGTCATTTAAGTTTAAATTACAAATTTTATATCGGAAAATTTGAAAAATAATAGTTCAAAACTCTATAGGTAGAGAATTTGTTAATAAATTAGAGTAATAAAAAGAAAGCCATGGCATCTAAAGATAATGAAAACATATTGCACAACGCTACTCAAAGCGAATATAAGTATGGGTTTACAAGCGATATTGCTACCGATATCGTGGCTCCCGGTCTAAATGAGGATGTGATAAGATTCATTTCCGAGAAGAAGGGGGAGCCTGAATGGCTTCTCGATTTCCGATTGAAGGCCTATAGATACTGGCTCACCTTGAAGATGCCCCATTGGGCACATTTAAATATTCCCCATATAGATTTTCAAGCTATTTCTTATTATGCCGCTCCAAAGAAAAAGGAGTTGAAGAAGAGCATGGATGAGGTGGATCCCGAACTTGTGGAAACCTTCAATAAACTTGGCATTTCTCTTGAGGAACAAAAACAACTGGCAGGTGTTGCCGTAGATGCAGTAATGGACTCTGTGAGTGTTAAAACTACCCACAGAGAGAAGCTTGCCGAATTGGGTGTGATTTTCTGTTCATTTTCAGAAGCAGTGAAAGATTATCCGGATCTGGTGAAAAAATATTTGGGAACGGTGGTGAGCTACCGCGACAATTTCTTCGCTGCTCTTAACTCGGCAGTTTTTTCTGATGGATCTTTTGTCTATATCCCAAAAGGTGTGAGATGTCCCATGGAATTGAGCACTTATTTTCGAATCAATGCAGCCGGAACAGGACAGTTTGAGAGGACATTGATAGTGGCCGATGATGATGCTTATGTCAGCTATCTTGAAGGATGCACCGCTCCTATGCGAGATGAAAACCAACTCCACGCAGCCATTGTGGAAATTATATGTGAAGAAAGGGCCGAAGTGAAATATAGCACGGTTCAAAACTGGTATGCAGGTGATAAGGAAGGAAATGGTGGCATCTATAATTTTGTAACAAAACGGGGCTTGTGTCGTGGTTATAAATCCAAAATATCATGGACTCAGGTGGAAACCGGTAGTGCCATCACATGGAAATATCCTTCATGCATTCTTAAAGGTGAGGAAAGTATAGGCGAATTTTATTCAGTGGCTGTCACCAATAATATGCAACAGGCCGATACCGGCACGAAGATGATTCATGTTGGCAAGAATTCAAAAAGCACCATTGTGAGCAAGGGCATTTCTGCCGGAAAGAGTCAGAATTCCTACAGAGGATTAGTGAGAGTGGACGAAAAAGCTACAGGTTGCCGCAATTATACTCAATGTGATTCGTTATTAATGGGAAATGAATGTGGGGCTCATACCTTCCCGTACATAGATGTAAGGAATGCCAGCAGCACAGTGGAACACGAGGCCACAACGTCCAAGATTAATGAGGCACAGTTGTTTTATTGCCGCCAAAGAGGAATTCCGACGGAAGAGGCTGTGGCATTGATTGTTAACGGATATGCAAAAGAAGTGATGAATAAATTGCCGATGGAATTCGCAGTTGAGGCACAAAAATTGCTACAGATCACTTTGGAGGGAAGTGTGGGATAAGTATTAGTGTTAAAGTATTGGGGTTTTAAATGTTATCGGAATGAACGAAAGAAATGTTATAATTGACTCTGTTGATCCGCAGATTTTCTATGGCGTCAACAACAACAATGTTAACCTCATCCGTAATCTGTTCCCTAAATTGAGGATGGCAGCACGCGGGAACGTGCTCAGAGTGATTGGAGAGGATACGGAAACCTTGGAGTTCGAGAAGAAAATCAAGGAATTGGAAGCTTACGCTTCAAAATATAATAAACTTCCCGAGGATGTAATAATCGACATCATAAAGGGAGAGCCACCCAAACCGGTGAATTCCGAGGGTGTTATCATATTCGGACAAAACGGTAAACCTATAAGCCCTCGAAATGGAAATCAGGCCAAGATGGTGAGAAGTTTTTCACAAAACGGGCTCACATTCGCGTTGGGACCAGCCGGAACAGGGAAGACTTACATAGCTATTGCTTTGGCTGTTCAGGCTTTGAAAAATAAGGCTTGTAAAAGGATTATTCTGTCACGTCCGGCTGTTGAGGCCGGTGAGAAACTCGGTTTTCTCCCCGGGGATATGAAAGACAAGATTGATCCCTACTTAAGACCTTTGTATGATGCTCTCGAAGACATGATCCCTCAGTTGAAACTCAAGGAATACATGGAAACCGATGTGATACAGATCGCCCCGCTGGCTTTTATGCGAGGTAGAACACTAAACGATGCCGTGATTATTCTTGACGAGGCCCAGAACACCACACGCCACCAAATGAAGATGTTCCTTACCCGTATGGGAATGAACAGTCGCATGATTGTGACCGGCGACCTTACTCAGGTTGACTTGCCACATACGACTCAAAGCGGGTTACTTCAGGCTATGAGAATTCTGAAGGGTGTGGAAGGTATCGGTGTGATAGAGTATGGAAAGAAAGATATAGTAAGGCATCCTTTGGTGCAAAGAATTGTGGATGCTTATGAAAAACGCGAAAAAGAAACAGAAGTAGAGGAAGATGGCGAAGATAGGTGATAGAGTAAGATTCTTGAATGCCACAGGAGGTGGTGTCATTACAAAGATTGACGGCAAGACAGCATATGTGGAAGATGAGGATGGTTTTGAATCTCCCATTCTTCTTAAAGATATAGTGGTGGTGCTTCCGGCAGGTCATGAAGCCGCCGTGAAGGGTAGTAAAATAATGTTTGACCAAAAGGCATTCGATGCCGGGAGAAAAACCGATGAACCTAACAAACCGGAACCTATTGTGGAACAACCGGTGCCTAAAGAAGAGCCGGTGGAAGAAACTTCTCACGGAGATGTGCCGAATATTTTATTGACATTCGAACCCGACAATATAAAGAAATTGGCAAATACCCGTTTCACCGGTGTGTTGGTGAACGATTCCAACTATTATCTTGATTTTACATTCCTCAAACGTTCCGTTGAAGACCGGGGATGGGAGATGGTGTTTACAGGAACTGTCAATCCCAATGAATTGATAGATCTGGTGTTTCTCACCCATGAAGATTTGCCTGACTATGGGAAAGTGGCTCTACAGGCCATTGCATATAAAAAGGATAAGGTGTTTTCTCTTATCCCCCCGCTCAATGTGGTTCGTAAGATTGATTTGACAAAATTCCATAAACTCCACTGTTTTCGCGAAAGTAAATATTTCGATGGTCAGGTGTTGGAATTCCCTCTGGTGAGTGGAGGAGAATCAGTGGCTCAATTGGAGGTTGATGTCAGGAAACTTGAAGAGGGCATCAAGAGTGTTCCCGATAAAGATCTGGCAAAAGAACTTTCCAAGAAATATAAGACTGAGATTAATTCAAAAAGACCTGAAAAGCCCTCCTCTCAAAGTCCATTCAAAATACTTCCCCTGATAGAAGTTGACCTTCATATTGGAGAATTGACAGACTCATTGGTTGGAATGGAACCAAAAGATATGCTTGAAATGCAGCTGGCAGAGGTGAGAAAAACTATGAATGCCCACTCCAAGAGAATAGGCCAGAAAATAGTCTTCATTCATGGTAAAGGAGAGGGCGTGCTAAGGAAATCAGTGCTGGATTTGCTCAAGAAGGAGTATCCTAAGGCCGAACTTCAGGATGCTTCGTTCAGGGAATACGGATTCGGTGCAACTCTTGTCACAGTGCATTGAGGCGTCTATCTTGCAGGCCTTAATTCTCTCAAGAGTTGATGTTAAAAAAAATGATAAATGGTTGCCTTCTTTTTGTATATAAAGGAGGCAATTATTAATTTTACACTATAAAATTTCAATTTGCTAACAATAACTTAAAATTTATATCATGAAGAAACTTTACTTTACCACTTTGCTGATTATGATGCTATGTGTGCTCGGCGTGGATGCACAGATGGTTTATTCAGTTCCATCACCTTTGCAGCAAAGTTCAAAGGATGTGAAAATATATTTCAATGCTGCAGGCACTTCTTTGGAAAACCAAAGTGCTTCAGCTAAGATTTATGCACATACAGGTTATGAAACTGCAAAGAGCAAATGGAACAATGCACCCAATTGGGGCAATAACGCTGAAAAATATCTCTTGACAAATCAGGGTGGCACTTTATGGATGTTGTATATCGGAGACATTAATACTTTTTATAATGTTCCTTCGGGTACGGCAGTTACCGGACTGGATTTTGTATTCCGTTCCGAAAACAGTAGCAGTCAAACCGAAGACCTCTTCCTTAACGTTTATGATGAAGGGTTGCAGCTCAACCTCACCTCGGATGCCAACGGAAGTATAATCGCCGGAGAAACCGGTTATGTTAAATTCACTGTAAGCACTACGCAAGCGGCAGATATCACTCTTTCGGTTGATAATGAAACTATAGCCACGGCAGCAAATGCTACATCTTTGGAAAAAGAATACACATTTGTTAATCCCGGTGAGCATACTGTAACGGCCACGGCTAAAGCAGGTGATGAAACAGCGACAGAATCCCTCACTTTCCACTATCTCTCAGCCTCCGCACAGGTGAATTATCCGGGAGGAAACCCGGTGATGGGTCCGGTTGCTAATGCTGACGGTAGCGTAACTTTCTGTTTCGGTGCACCGGAAAAGAATCATGTGGTTCTCGTAGGTTCTTGGAATAATTATGCTTACGACCCCGCTCAGGTTATGAATTATCAAGAAACAAAGAACGGAAAATATTTCTGGACTACTGTTAAGGGACTTGATCCCGAAAAGATGTATATGTATTATTTCGTGGTTGATGGAGGTGAATATATTGTAGGTGACCCCTATGCTCGTTTGGTGCTTGACCCATACAATGACAAGTATCTTGACACTAATGTTTTCCCGAATCTTCCCACTTATCCGGCAGATGTTTTGAATGGGCAGAATGTTCCGGTTGCAGTATATCAAGGCAATATCAATGATTACGATTGGGTTGTTGAGGATTTTGTCGGTCCCGATCCTTCTGATTTGATTATATATGAATTGTTGTTTCGTGATTTCACAGGCACAGAGGGCCAGGCAAAAGGAAATGGTACGGTACAACTGGCTATCGAAAAATTTGATTACCTCAAACAATTGGGAGTAAACGCTATCGAGCTTCTGCCAATAATGGAATTCAATGGCAATATCTCATGGGGATATAACCCGAATTTCTATTTCGCCGTAGATAAAGCTTATGGCACTCCTGACGACTATAAGGAATTTATCGATCTTTGCCACCAAAACGGCATGGCGGTGATTCTTGATATGGTATTCAATCAGAGTGACGGTCTTCATCCCTGGTATCAAATGTATCCTGCCGGAAAGAATCCTTTCTATAATTTGAACGCTCCTCATGCATATAGCGTATTGAACGACTGGAACCAGGGTATGCCGATGGTTCAAGAACAATGGGCTGATGTTATCAAATACTGGATGAACGAATATAAATTCGATGGTTTCCGTTTCGACCTCGTTAAAGGTCTTGGGTTGAACGAATCTTATGCCAATAACGGGGATGCAGCCACAAACGCATATAATGCAAGCCGTGTGGCCGAGATGCGTTATCTTCAGGACGTTATCCTGAGTGTTAATCCCAATGGATATTGTATCAATGAGAATCTTGCCGGAGCAAAAGAAGAGAACGAAATGGCCGAAACCGGGATGCTGAACTGGGCAAATGTCAACGAGGCAGCTTGTCAATTCGCGATGGGTTATTATCAAGACAGCAATATGAACCGCCTCTATGCTCCTCAAGACAGCAGAACTTGGGGCTCCACAATTTCTTATCTTGAAAGTCATGACGAACAAAGACTCGCATACAAACAGGATCAATGGGCTGTTGAAGGAGTGAAAGGGAATGACCAAAACAGTATGTGGCGTTGCGGTTCGGCGGCTGCACAGATGATTATGGCTCCCGGAGCCCACATGATTTGGCAATTTTCGGAAATGGGTAACGCGCAGAACACTAAAAACAATGACGGTGGAAACAACACAGATCCGAAGATCGTGAACTGGAGTCTCCTTGAAAATCCTTACCATAAAGGACTTTACGATAATTATTGCCAACTTATCGAAGTGAGACTCAATAATCCCGAGATGTTTACAAAGGACGTGAATTTCTCAATAAACTGCAATTCTTCCAACTGGAATAATGGCAGGTTCTTGAGCTCAGTGAATGGCGATTTAGAACTCTACACTCTTGTCAATCCGAATACAACAGGAAATTTGACAATGAATGTGAATTTTCAAAAATCCAACAATGATGATTATGTAATCTTAACAAAGTCTTATCAAAGCGAGCCAAGTTTTGATGCTTCTACCAAAAATGTTGTTGTGCCGGCCAATTGCTATGTTGTAATCGGCAGTGCAAGTCTCTCACCGGCCGGAGTGGAATCAATTATAAGCGACGGGATGGAAAAAACTTTGGCAGCACATGGAGGCTATGGTGAAGTGGTGGTTGATTATGCAGAAGGCACAGCTGCTATCTTCTCTCTTGACGGCAAGGTTATAGGCAATCTGTCGGGGGCCGGAAGTTTTCCCGCTTCCTCCGGTCTTTATATCGTTAAATGCGGTAAAGATTCTGTGAAAGTGCTCGTGAAATAATAGCCTTTAATGATTGAAAGGATATATTGTCTTTGTTAGGATGAAATGAATATGCTAATGAAAAGATCACTGATTATAAGTCTTATCGCATACTCAATGTTATTCGGAGGTGTCAAAGCTGCTGATCATTCGAGAGATTTGGGTCAGTCTGAGAACAATGCTATGGTGATTCCATTATGGGAAGAAGAATCTCCTCTATATGATAACGGATTATCAGAAAATGACGAAACTATTGTAGATTCCGGTTGGATTACGTTGGTAACCCAACCGGAATTAATATTTTATCCCGCATCTGAATCTAATGGCATCACATTATTGATGTGTCCGGGAGGAGGTTATTATGGGCTTGCCATCGAACATGAAGGGAGGGGTCTGTCACAACCTTTGAATGAAAAAGGGATTAATCTGGCAGTACTGAAGTATAGAATGCCGAATGGGCATCACGAAGTGCCTGCAGAAGATGCAAGAAAGGCACTTGAAATTTTAAGAAAGAGAGCTTCGGAATTAGGAATAGATGAAAATAAGATCGGTATAGGTGGGGCATCTGCCGGTGGCCATCTTGCTTCTACAGTTGCCACTCATTTCAATGACTCTATATCAAGGCCCGATTTTCAAGTCTTGTTGTACCCGGTGATTTCAATGAAAGAAGGGATTACCCATCAGGGTTCTAAAGATAACTTGTTAGGTGAGAATCCTACCGATGAATTAATTTCCTACTACAGCAATGAACTTCAGGTAAATGAGAAAACTCCGGCAGCCTTCATAGCTTTATCAGGCAACGATGGTCTTGTAATCCCGGAGAATTCATTATCATATTATCAAGCATTATTAAAACACGGCATTCCGGCAAGTATGCATATCTATCCTGTGGGGGGACATGGATGGGGAGTGAAATCCCAAAATTATTTTAATGAATTATGGTTAAATGAATTAACTGAATGGATATTGAACCTATATCCTGCCGGCAGCAAGCCATGATACAGAGACTGTCATTACCTACTGCAGCCGGAGATTTCATTATTACCATTTATTATCTTTTTCGAATATAGCGGTGAGGTTTGTCTTTCTCTAAGTCTTCCGCGTATTTATTGGGGAACGAAAAATGTTCTTTGGGACGCACCATAGAATATATAACCAAAGCACATCCCAGGAGCACAAAGGGTATGCTCAATAATTGCCCTTGGTTGATGCCGTAAGTGGCAATCATCTCATTCTCCCAGTCAACCTGCACATTCTTGATATATTCAATAAAGAAACGTGGCAGGAATATGCCGATAAAGAAAACTCCGGTGATTAAATATGGCCTTTCCTGAGCGTTCTTCTTCCAATACATCCACATCAAGACAGCAAAGAGAATGAAATAACAAGTGGCTTCGTAAATCTGCGTGGGATGTTTCGGTACTGTCTCACCGTTTCTTTCGAAGACAAATCCCCAAGGCAAATCAGTCTCTCCTCCATAAATTTCACTGTTCATCAGATTACCGAGGCGTATGAGACCTCCCACAAGGGCTATTGCTATCACAAGTTTGTCGAACGTCCATGAAGCCGGTTTTTTAGAGACAAACCATGAGAATAGGAACACGGCTATAATAATGGCAATCGTGCCGCCATGAGAAGCCAAGCCCCCGTTCCACACTTTGGGTATTTCGGAAAGGTGTTGTGAATAATAGTCCCATTCATAGAAAAAAACGTGACCTAAACGTGCGCCAATTATTGTGGCCACCACAACATAAGCAAGGAGAATACCGAGCCATTTTTCAGGAGCGCCTTCGTGTTTGAACATCTTGGCTACAATATTATAGCCGATGATAAATCCAACCGCAAAGGCGAGACCATACCATCTCACGGCAAAAGAACCCCAGGAAAACACCTCGGGACTCGCATTCCAATTTATAAAATCAAGCATTCTGAAGATATCTCTTATGTGACGTTGGATGTGTCAGATCAACTGCAAAAGATGCAATTCGTCCATTACTTCTCTGCCAGATAGAGAACGTTTCACAGCCAAAACCCTTGCAAATTCATCTATTGCAGGATGAAGCCTCGGATTGCGGAACAACCGCATGGCTTTGTTCAAGGCATGATTGTAAAGATTTTCAATCTCATCACTCTCAAGAGAACAAGTGTCTCTACCCTCTTCCTCCACCTGGGAATAGACTTCTTTCATAATATCCTGCGGAGCCTCCTCCTTTAATCTCACCAAAGTTCTTGCAAGTATATTACCAACAATCATAGAGGTGGTGAGATGGAAATTAGACACGAGATTATCCCATGTGGATTTCGGTGAAATCGACGGTGAGCCGGAGAAATAATATTCGTGTGAGAACTCCACCATTGGACCTTGCGTATCAATAGATATAGTGGCTACCCTATCCATGGCATCGAGGCTTGCGAGCGCCACCATCATACCTGCGAGGCCGTAGGCCCGGTCATCTTCATTCAAATAGGATAAGGAAAATTTTTGTTTGCTCATGCTGATCAGTTTTAACCTATTATTTAACGTAGAAAAGGGTGTATTAAATATAAAGACCGGGACTTTTTAGCCTCCGGCCTTGTAAGGTTAATGATGGTAGTCCATAGCAGAGTCGAACTGCTCTTTAGAGAATGAAAATCTCTCGTCCTAACCGATAGACGAATGGACCAATTATGTTATTATGCAAGTTTGTTGATGTGGTGTTGCAAACCGCTACAAAGATTAGCTGCCTTATTCTTGGAGATAATGTTTTTTCTGCCAAGACGTTGCAACAAGGCGCTCACTTTGTTATAAGCTTCTTCAGCTTCTTTCTTGTCAGTCATCTTGCGAATTTTTCTCACAGCATTTCTTGCTGTCTTCGCCCAATAGCGGTTTTCAAGTCTCCTCTTTTCTGCTTGACGGATTCTTTTGAGAGATGATTTATGGTTTGCCATCTTTTATATCTTTTCTTTGTGGTTAGAGTTGCAAGTTGTTAGTTTAGAACTTTTAGAACCTTCTTTAAACTTTCAACTCTAAACCTTCAACTTTTAGTAGCCCATAGCAGAGTCGAACTGCTCTTTAGAGAATGAAAATCTCTCGTCCTAACCGATAGACGAATGGGCCATCGCTTTTTTTGCAGTGCAAAGGTAACACCTTTTTGTTATTTTTCCAAATTTCATCACTAAAAAACACTTATTGTATTTTATAGCAACCGAAAATAACCAAATTACTATGCTCCAAAAAATGTTTTTATTAAATTTGCAAATATGGTATTCTGCTTTTAATTAATCAATCAGAGGTAATAAATCTGAATGGGCCACTATAAGAAAGAACAATAACAACATTAACAACAAAAATATACCATGACTCTTTTTGAACGACTAACTAAAAAAGCACAGGAGCATCCACAGCGACTTGTGTTGCCGGAATCGACCGAACCGCGCACTCTTATGGCTGCCGAACAAATCATCGAAAAAAAGGCAGCCAATGTAATTTTCGTTGGTAAAAAAGAAGATATTCTAAAAGAAGCAGCCAATTTAGGGCTTTCTCGTATAGGTGAAGCTGAATTCATCGATTGTGACGACCCAAAAGCCACCGACAAGTACGCTGAACTATTCTACGAACTTCGCAAGTCAAAAGGCGTGACTCTCCAAGATGCGAAATACACAGTAAAGAATCCTCTTTACCTGGGATGTCTTCTTATTAAGAACGGAGATGCCGATGCTATGGTGGCCGGAGCATTGAGTCCCACATCAAGTGTGCTGAGAGCTGCGTTCCAAGTGCTCAAAACAAAACCGGGTATTTCTGTAGTGAGCGGTGCTTTTATTATGTTGCTTCCTGAAAATGTCAACTTTGGTGAAAACCATATGTTAGTGTTTGCCGACTGTGCAGTAATTCCGGATCCTTCGGCAGAAGAACTTGCACAAATTGCAATAGCCACCGCTAAAACCACTAAGGATATAGCAGGACTCGACCCCATTGTGGCAATGCTAAGTTTCTCTACAAAAGGCAGTGCTAACCATCCGAAAGTCGATAAGGTGAAAGAAGCTTTGGAAATAGCCCATAAACTTGATCCTTCACTCAAACTTGACGGTGAATTACAAAGTGACGCGGCTATTGTGCCCTCAGTAGGTAAACTTAAAGCTCCCGATAGCGAAGTTGCCGGCAAGGCTAACACTCTTATTTTCCCGTCGCTTGAAACCGGTAATATCGCCTACAAACTCGTGCAAAGACTTGCCGGAGCCGGTGCGGTTGGTCCGATACTTCAAGGTTTGGCAGCCCCTGTAAACGATCTTTCAAGAGGTGCTACGGTAGAAGATATTGTCAACACTATTATAGTGACTTGCAATCAGGCAATCGGAGATAAGGGTCTTTAAGAATTAGGGATAAGACTAATAAGTAATAATTTTTATGAAAATACTTGTTTTAAACTGCGGCAGTAGCAGTGTTAAATATAAACTTATTGATTCCGACACAAAGAAAGTGTTGGCCGAAGGCGGTGTTGAAAAAATCGGTCTCCCCGATTCATTTCTGAAATTTAAAAAGCCGGATGGAGAAAAAGAAACCATCTATGTTTCGATGCCCACTGCCAAAGAGGCCGTGAAAAACATCCTTGATTTGCTTACAGATCCGAAAAACGGTGTTGTTAAGAACCTTGATGAAATCGAAGCTGTGGGACACCGAGTGGTTCACGGTATGGAAGATTTCAGTGAATCCGTGCTTATCACGCCCGATGTGATCAAGAAGGTGAAAGAAGCCTATAGTGTAGCTCCTCTTCACAATCCCGCAAATGTCACCGGTATCGAGGCGGTGGAATCCTTGATACCGAGTGTGCCACAAGTGGCAGTATTCGATACAGCCTTCCATCAGACCATGCCTGCAAAAGCATATATGTATGCTCTCCCCTTCGATCTTTATGAGAAATACGGGGTGCGTCGTTATGGTTTCCACGGAACAAGCCATCGTTATGTATCCAAAAGAGCCTGTGAATTCTTGGGATTGCCCTATGAAAAACAAAGGATTATAACCTGTCATATAGGCAACGGCGGCAGTATTACTGCCATTCGTGACGGCGTGAGCGTTGACACTTCTATGGGACTTACTCCCACCGAGGGGCTGATGATGGGCACCCGTTCAGGAGATGTTGACCCGGGAGCTTTGATCTACATCATGGAACGTGAGAATCTTGACGCAGCCGGCCTAAGTAAATTGGTTAACAAACAGAGTGGAGTGCTGGGAGTTTCCGGAAAGTCAAGCGACATGCGCGATATAGAGGAGGCTATACTAAAAGGAGAAGACAAGGCTAAACTTGCCCTTGAAATGTATGAATACCGCATCATTAAATATATCGGTGCTTATGTGGCTGTGCTTGGCGGCGTTGATGTCATTGTTTTTACAGGCGGTGTGGGTGAAAACCAAATAAGCACAAGAGAGGCCATATGCAAACAGTTCGCTTATCTGGGCGTGACTTTTGATGAAGAAGCCAACAAGACAAGAGGCAAGGAAATAGAAATTTCCGGGAAAGATTCAAAAGTGCATGTAGTGGTTATACCCACCGACGAAGAAATGATGATAGCTCAAGACACTGCAAAAATCGTTTCCAAGAAATAAAATTGTTTTTACAACTCATAGTAAAGGCGTGGAAGATGAAGGGTTCCGCGCCTTTCTTTATGTCATTTCCTCTGCTTCTGCTATATATTCTTTTTCAACTGAGAATGCAAATTTCTTTCTTAAGCACAATGCACAAATCGAATAGACTATTGCCATAAAAAAACATAGGAGGAATACAAATTTATTCACATCCCTGATTTTGAATAAAAGGCTTATACCTTCTACTATGAAGGGTTCTACAGCAATGGCGGTATATAAAGCTGTTAACACATATGAAAGTGCACGTATGGATTGCGACCTGTCGGTGACCGTATAACTGGTTTTATCGTAGATGAAGGGCTGGAATAATCCGAAAGCTAATCCCACAAAAACAGCACCGACATAAAATGCCCATTCAAAATGAACGAAGGTGATAAGAGTTAATCCCGTTAATAGGAACAATGCTATCCCGAAAAAAGAGAAATGTTTGAGACATCTTACAAATGGAAGCAAACCTAAACCGGCCCCCAACACGGCAATAAAGAATACGGATATTACTTTGCCGGCCAGCATGGGATCCAAGCCCAAACCTTGAATTAATTGCGGAAGATATATCACCACTGCCATTGCCATAAATGATAATGACACATTGTTTGCTATAAGGCTCCAAACCTTTGGCAAATCAATTTTTTTGACATTTGAAGAAGACGAAGAAATATCAACTTGCAAAGAAGATGCAGACTTTGCACTTAATCCGGGAATATCTTTCAGCCAGAAAGAGAATATCAGTGGCAGTATTGCTGCCAGATACACAATGAAAGGCATATGCCAGTTGGCTTTTTCTACCAGAGCTCCTACGATAAAACTTCCGATTACAACTGAGAGATTTGAAGTGGCTGATTTTATTCCTAATTGTCTTGTACGGTATTTATTAAAAAAAGTATTTACCACAAATCCCATGGAGAAAGGTATCAAAATACCGTTGGCACACCCTAAAAGACAGCTGATTATTATCAAAGCTGTCATGCTATTGAAAAAGAGATATGCCAGAGCGCATCCCAAATAAAGAAACAATGCGGATACAATCCACGGAATCTTATGCCGACAGACTGAAAGTTTTGCTGTAAGGAGAACAAATGGTATGATTACGAAATTAGGAAGAATGGTGAGTAATTGGATTTCAAGTTCGGGATCATGAAGTATTTCCTTCAGTCTCCCTTCCATTGGGGTAATTACGATCCCCGGAAGATTGATGATAAAGCATACCGACAGTATCGCAAGATACGTCGTGACCTTTATCGGTTCTTTTCCGGTCTTTATCATTATCTTCCCAATTTATTTGAATGTCTTATTTCATAAACAAAACTTTCACTTTTTGGGTTTATAAGCTTTTAAAGATATAACCTACAAATAATGCTTTCATAAAAATAAAAGTGCCGGATATCTAACCCGACACTTTTGTAATTTTGGAATCACCACTTTTGATAATGGATGTTATCTGCATTGAATTTATCCTTAGGTTCAGGATTTTGATCAGGATAACCCATCGTGACAATATTCAGAGGAATAATATTTTCCGGCAATTGAAGCACACCGCTCACATCGGCAATCCTTTCTTCCACAGGATATACCCCACACCACACGGCGCCAAGCCCTAAACCATGGGCTGCCAAAAGAATATTCTCAGTGGCTGCAGAGCAGTCTTGCACCCAGTATTCTCTGCCGGCACCTTCTATGGTTTTTTCCATGTTACCACAAACTATGATAGCTGCAGTAGCAGTCTTCAAATTAGCGTAAGGATGTTTTGCATTAAGTGAATCCAACACTTCCTTTTCTGTAACCACTACAAAAGCCCAAGGCTGTTTATTCATGGCTGAAGGAGCCGCCATACCGGCCTTCACTATGATGTCAAGAGTGTCTTTAGACACCGGTTGAGAGGTGAACTCACGGATGCTTGTGCGCGTCATAATGTTTTCAATCACTGCTTCTGAAGCTGAGCACGCCGGTGCTGCCTCTTCTTTTTCACTTTTTGCTTCTCCACATGCACTGAGAAAACCTGCACCAAGAATCATTAGAGGTAAAATTTTTGAAAGTTTCATATTCAATTAGTTAAAATGTTTCTCTGCGTGCAAATTTAACCACAAAACCGACTCAAAGCAATTAAATTTCCAAAAAAACATTTAGTTTATAATCACCGGATTATAAATATAGTATGAAAATATTTATTACCTTTGAAATTAGAAACCTTATATAACAATATGAAGACAAAATTTTTATCTATTGTAGCCTTAACGGCTTTATTAACTGCCACGGCTTGTGGCGCCAACAAGAGTCAACAATCTGTTGCAGAAGAAGAAAATCTGACAGCAGAGACCAACGATACGGCCACAGTGTATTATATCAAAGACATCACTCCGCAGAATCTTGTCAAGATTTACGAAGCCTTAGGTGTCCCCGTACCGGAAAATGCCAAAGTGGCTGTGAAGATTTCCACCGGAGAATCCAAAGAATCCTATAATCTTGAGGTGGGTCTTATAAAAGACCTGGTTCAGAAAGTTAACGGTACTCTGGTTGAAAGCAACACGGCATATGCGGGTAACCGTAACACTACTGAGGCCCATCGTAAAGCCATCGAAGAACGTGGATATCTTGACATAGCCGACGTGGATATTCTGGATGCAGAAGGCACCACAAAGATTCCGGTAAAAGACACGACTTGGATT
Source organism: Muribaculaceae bacterium (assembly GCA_022510425.1). Classification (GTDB taxonomy): domain Bacteria; phylum Bacteroidota; class Bacteroidia; order Bacteroidales; family Muribaculaceae; genus Lepagella. The sequence continues at coordinate 16,003 of JAFLTO010000017.1, read as the reverse complement.
CATTATGACATTGTGGGCAGCCATCTTCCCAATTATGATTACATGATTAATCTGGCTCATTTCAAGGGCCATCAGATGGGAGGTTTCGGCGGAGTATTGAAAAATGCAAGTATCGGCGTGGCCTCCTCTTCCGGTAAAACATATATCCATACAGCAGGAAGAACTGAAGATGTTGAGAAAATATGGCAAAATGTCGACAATCAGGATGGGTTCATCGAGTCAATGGCAGCAGCGGCGCAGGGAGTACACGATTATTTCAAACAACCGGGCAAAGACATCGTTTATATCGATGTTATGAATAACATGTCGATAGACTGCGATTGCAACGGTCATCCCGAGGCACCAGTGCTGAAAGATATGGGTATTTTGGCTTCCACCGACCCGGTTGCTCTTGACAAGGCATGTCTTGATTTGGTATTTGGACATGAAAACGTTGATGGTGATGATGCCAATCCTATGATTGAAAGAATCAAACAGATGCACGGGACTCATATCATTGAACATGCTGAAAAAATCGGTCTTGGCACAACAAATTATAAATTAGTGACACTTGATTGATCCGATAAAGCACCAAAGGCCGATGGCTTGAGAGCCATCGGCTTTGGGGATTCGTTGTATGGCTGGTGCTCCCATCAAACTTACGTTAGGCATAAGGGATAAGGTGTAAGGGATAAGGGTTAAGGTTTTTGAGCACTTACTTTTCCATAAAAATCTGTTTGGCTCCTGAGATTACCCCACCGGCACCTTGACCCGACATGTGATAACGGGTTCAAATTAAGCGAGGAATATAAGAGATTCCTATGCCAGCCCCATACTGCGGCGACCCTGATATTTGTGAGCCGAACACCGGACTGAAAGATGGGGAACAGATTCCAAGCGCATATCAAGCAGTGGTTGCCAAACGGTGGTGATTAGCGGTAAGAAAGATATCTTTGCCGGTTCTTCGGGACAGTATCACGAGCAACCTTTGAGCAAGGACTTATCCTGAATGGCAGTACCCTTTTGAAGGTGTACGGCTTCCACACCGAGAGGTTTCCAGAGGACCGGAGGCTTGAGTAACCGCATCGATCACAGTATGGTTTGTCAGACTTGTGGGCTTTGAGAGAAAAGCACTAAGTGCTTTTCTCAAGTGCATGGTGCATAGAGCGTGGTGCACGGAGTGGCTAAATACCAGCTTATACACCTGAGGCACTTTTTACAAAGCTTTCGAGAAAGGTTCTTATTCTTTCACGGGGCAAAGTTAGGGCATGTGAAATTTAGGTGCGTGTTATCTTTCGCAACTTTGATCAAAAAAAATTTTGGGAGGCGAAGAATGGTGGTGTTTGGTGCACTCCGTACACCACACAGCCAAGGCAAACTTCATATTATTTTGCGGCAATTGGATGGGTGAATGGGGTATTAGAGATTAGGGATTTTACAATTTTGTATTATACAAAGTTGTATTATACAAAGTTGTATATAAATTTGTAAAAAATTGATTCTATGAAAGAACCGGAGATAAATCTCAAGGACCGGAAACCCGAGAGGGGATGGTGAACCCGGAAACCCGGGTCATAATGTATTTAGGGGAGATAAAATGAGAGATGAGGAATTTTGTTAACTTTTATAAGTATAATTTTAATATTTTTAATATATTTGCTAAGTTATTGATTTTAAGATATTTAAATGCAAAATGGGGGGGGGTGAATTGAAAATTTTGATTTTAAGATAATGCAAATTATAAATATTTGTTAAATAGGATTTTAAGAGTTATTTTAGAGGTATAAACAAACGGAAACAAATAACTGTAAAAATATCTTAAAATAATTAATCAAACATTCTATGAAACAAATTGACATCGGGAAGAAACTGAAAGTTTCTTTGTCTGCGTTTGTGCTTTCCGGTCTGGGATTGATGTATTCTCAAACCTTGGAGGCTCAAACAATTGGTGAGACCTTTGATTATGATGGTATAACCTATAAGATCCTTACTGAAAACACCGTTGGTATTCAAGGAGTTGCTTCGGGAACTATTTTCGAAGAAAATACGAGCCCATCTCTTACGGGAGAGGTTTATGATGCTTCTGATAAAATGTATATTGTAACCGAGGTCCTGGATAATGCCTTTTCAGGAAAGACAACTCTTTCTGGTATAAGTTTACCGAATTCTATTGAAAAAATTGGATCAAAAGCTTTTTTTAATTGTACTTCTTTAGGAGATATAAATTTACCCTCATCGCTAATATCAATCGGAGCCTCTGCTTTTGAAAATTGTAACTTGCATTGGATAGTTTCTGGATTTCCGGAATCACTTTTATCTATTGGGGATAACGCGTTTAGTTCAAATCCTGAATTATGGGATATAAGATGTTATGCTCAAACGCCACCTTCTTGTGGCAATAATGTATTTAGTGGAACTAAAGTTGCCACGGAAGGATGGCTCTGGATTTATGATGTAGATGCATATAAAAATATAACACCTTGGAATGAATTTATATATTACAGGACTTTGTATGATGCCAACTCGATTGAATTTAAAGAGCCTGTGATAGACTTGAAGGTAGGCGAATCATACAAACTTGAAGTAATAACTGATCCAGCCGTATGTCTATATAATGTCACATACAATGTCATTCAAGATAAAACTATAATTTTAATTAATCCAGAGGGTGAAATATTTGCGCAAAATATTGATAATAAAGCGACTTCAATTACTATTGAAGCACTTGTTAACGGCAATGACGGAGAAATTAAAACTTCTTGTCAAGTGAATATAATTCCATCTTCTGTTTATGTGCCTACTCAAGAATTGATATTACCGGCGGGATGGGTTTATCAGAATAATTTTGAGCCAATAGAAACAAATTACGAAGATTTTTCATGGAGTGTAGAAGATGAAAACATTGCATTTGTAAATGAAACAGGCCTTCTTATCACAACTGGTACACTTGGCACGACCCAAGTTCAGCTTTCATATCAAGGAGAAGTTGTTAGAAGTTATCCATTGACAGTAATTGCAGCAAATGGACAACCTCAACTTAAATTATATAATGATTGGCAACAGATAGAATCGTACACGAATCCTTGGTTTATGTATATTAGATCAATGACAGAAATTGGGGAGAGTATGTATCAACTGAATGTCGAAATTCCAGTTCAAAATACAACCAAACTAACTTGGAAATCCTCAAATCCCGATGCGGCAACTATAAACCAGCAAGGTCAAGTAACTATTCTGGATGATACTGCTGTCGTAACCTTCACAGTTACTTCGGCTAACGGATTGACAGCCACCTATGATTATATCCCAGAAGATTTAAGAGACTTCGGCAATGGTGAACTTATAGGCTTACAATATGTTGAGAGAGTGCCAAGTCTATCAGAGATAAAAATAGGTTGGTGGTATCAATATATAATACCTAATAGCTCTGCATTAAACCTTAATGTGTCATTCAACGGCGGAGAAGTTGTTCAGATTCCGGCAAGCATAATTACAAACAATGTGGATTATTATCCCAGATTGCTTTCAGCTGATCTTTCAGAATTTGTTGCTTCTAAAGGATATGGCCAATATTTGATTACAATTCCTGCGGGATTAGTGAAAAATAGTAAAAATGAAATAAATCTTTCACAAAACTGGACAGTTAATTTATGGCCTGTTAAAGAAAAAGAATATACTATTTTACCTGAGCCTGGAAAAGAATATAAAGCTTACCAATTAAGTGAAGTCAAAATCGTAAACGGTGATTATGAATTTATAGAAGGGAATTGGAGTATAGGTAACATTACAGCGGTAAATACTGAATCAGGAGAAGAATATGAGATAGGAAATAGAGGTACAGCTTCTGACGAAAGCGGTAGTTATTTTTACTTAGATTTAAGCTATCTTGAAGAGGGCACTTACCAGATTAATATACCGGAAGGATACTTCATTCAAGACAGCTATGAACTTGAAGATGGAGGATCTTTGAGCGAGTTTATGACCTTTACCTATTCAATTTTACCGGGAATGCCACTTGGTGTGGTAATCAATCCTGAAGGTGGAGAAAACCAACCTGAACTTTCTCAGGTACAGATCCAATGGAATGTTGAATCAATTAAAGTCGTAGAAGACCCGGATAAATATATTTATGGTCAGGTAAACGAAGATTATTTTGAATTAGCTCCAAATGAACTTTCAGTATCGGGAAATACTCTTACGATTGATTTTTCTGATTATTCCTTGGAAGCCGGTTCTTATGTGGAAATAATGATTCCAAGTGGTTTGTTTATTGACAATTATGGTGATTATAACCGTTCCCAAACATTTGTCTTCCAAATAAGAGATGTAATAGAAAAATATGAGGTGACCCCGAAACCGGGAGAGTACTCGATTGCCGAGCTCAACAACATAAGATTCAATTGGGGTGAAGGGACCAAGTGGCCTGTGTATAATGAAAACACAGAGGCATATGTATTGGATTCTAAGGGTAATAAAACAATATTGGAATTCGGATATGATTGGATTTCCCCGATCCATCCAGAAAATTACGATATCATTGTAAATCTAAGCAGTTTGGAACCGGGTACTTATACTTTGGTATTGCCTCAAGGTTACTTAACAATTATTGATGAAGAGAATAATGGCACTTACTATATTAATTCTGAAATAAGTGTTGAATACACTATTTCGGATAATCTGATGTCTGAAGCCGGAGTTGTGACCTATCCGGAGGATTATGAAGATGGAATGGAAGTAGAGTTGTTAGGTTACGTCAATATAACTTTCCCTTCCGGGAACATCAGACTTTATGATCCTGAAAACAATGATTTGTCCTATCAATTTGCAAGTGATAATGGTGATATTTGGAATGGTAGGTACTATACTGAAATATGGAATGAAGAAGGTGAGTATGTTTATCAGGACCCGGATGAAATTGAAAATAATTTCGGGACAACTTTGAAAGTATTTATTCAACAAGCTACTCCGGGCACTCTCTCATTCAATATACCTGCCGGCTTTGTGGTAGACGAAAAAGGCAACTTGAATAAGGAACTTAATTTGAATTTCAATATCACGGGACCGGAATTGCCGAAGGTAACCATCACTCCTGAAGCAGGAATATTAGAAGCCGGGAAATTAAGTTCATTCACAATTAGTTTTGACGGTTATGATTGTGATGTATGGGAAAGAGATGCCATTGAAAGGATTTTGATATCTCATGAAAATGATATTCTTCCTATAGCAAGCGTTAAGCATCCTGAAATCTATTATGAAGAAGATGATTATTCTGATTGGGATTATTCCATCTATATAGTAACACTTGAAGAGGCTCAGACTGCAGTGGGAGACTACTCAATCAATATCCCGGCTAATCTCTTCACAATTTATATTGAAGGTTGTAACATGCAATATAGTGAACCAATAGAGTTCACATATATAATTGAAGAATCGGCTGTTGAACCATTCGAACCTACAATGAATGTGAGTGCAACAACCGGAACGGTAACGACCTTGTCTCAGCAGATTCTTTTGACTTGGAGTAATGAAGAAGAGGCAGCACTGCCAATTGCTTTGAGTGAAGGAGTTAGCGATCTCTCATCAGTTGTTGAATTCACAATCAACGGGACCCCGCAAACGGGTGTTAATGCAAGTATCACAGGAGAATCTTCAGCATTTGCAGACGGTACAGGATTATTGATCACTTTGCCACAGGAATATTCATCAGCAGGTGAATATGTAATAAATATCCCCAAAGGTGTTGTGAATATTCTTAATATTGTTGATGGTGGAGTAGCCGGATCGACAGTCAATTATTCAGTAAATCTTACTTATACAATTGAAGCAGTCAGTGGTGATGATGAACCGGGCAATGAACCGGGTGATGAACCAGGCGATGAACCGGGTGATGAACCGGGCGACCAACCGGGTGACCAACCAGGTGATGAACCGGGCGACCAACCAGGTGATGAACCGGGTGACCAACCAGGTGATGAACCGGGTGATGAACCGGGTGACCAACCAGGCGATGAACCGGGTGAAGATGAACCGGGCGACAAACCCTCAGGCATTGCGGGAGTAAACTCAGATCCTAACGGATACTATCATGTTTACACTATTTCCGGTATGAATGTAGTCACCACCAAGGATGCATCCAAGTTAATGGAACTTGAAAACGGTATCTACATTATCAACGGCAAGAAAGTAATGCTTAGGAAATAAGCAGGGAAGTTTTTGAACTCTCCTAAAAGGAGAGCGTAAATAAATCAAGTAGGAGGTAACCAAGATATAAGGTTATCTCCTACTTTGGCATCAAGGAAATGAATAAGGAAGATATCCTTTAGCGCATCTCTCTTACTTTGCTTTTTAGAATAATTGAATTAATTTTGTGTCAGGAATACATCAAGCAATAACTTATCTATTAAGCCGTCAAACTGATACAAATAGAAATGTTATGAATCAACAGGATAATTCTTTGAAAAATGATAAAAAGAAGAGTCCTAATAAATTAGTGGTCTTAATTATTGTTTTTTTCCTGACAATTTTGTTACAAGTTGCTGATTACTTCCTGTCTAATTTCACCTATCCTATATTTGATTCTTTAAATATTATTATAATTAAAGATTTTATTACACAGAAAGGAGATGCCCCTGATAAAGAATTTATTTATTTCAATGTCGGTTTAGATAAGGAGTTAATTCCTGTTAAAGATGAATTCGGAGATACAATTGGTAAGACTCCGATTACCGACCGCAAACTACTTACCGATTTTCTGACGCTCTTGAAAGATTCGGATTATAAATATATCTTTCTTGATATAAGGTTTGATGATGGAACCCATAGTCAAAATGATTCTTCGCTTTTCAAGATTATGGAAAGTTTAGACAGGTTTTCTTATTCCACCCATAGAGATAAAGAACCTCTAATAACTTCTTCATTAAGCCGGAAAGGAGCCTATTCAGATTTCAGAGGTTATTATAGAGATGGATTTATTCGTTATGAATTTTTGCAGGATGGTAAGGAATCTTCGGCATTGAGAATGTATTCCACCTTGAACGGAAATAATATGTCAAAAAAAGGACCTTTTTATTTTAACGATTCTTCCCTCGCATATAATATGTTTTTTATCCCTTTCTATAGAAACGATACCGAACTATTAGGAGAAAACGGGCTTGAAAAATACCATTATTTAGGTTATGAAATGAGTAAAGATTCCCTTCTAAGCGATATTGTTAGGGATATAAAAGGGAAAATCGTAGTAATAGGCGATTTTGAAAACGATAAGCATACAACATATATGGGTAATGTTCCCGGTCCTCTTCTCACTGTAAGAGCATATCAAATGCTTGAAAAAACCGGAGCTAAATTCTCATGGGTGTGTTTTGGAATCACTTCAGTTATTTATATGCTGATTTTGTACGTGTTATTTGTCAATATAAATTTAAATGATAAAATTTGTAACATAATTAGGATCAAGTCAAGGTTTTTTGTATATCTTATATCATTAATCGGATGGAGTTTAATTTTAGGATTAGTTAAAATAGCACTATATTCATGGTTCCACTTGGCATTCACCGCTTGGTTGCCTGCCCTGGTGTTTTCAACGGTATCCTATATAAACAGTTATAGAGTTTACATAGAGAAAGAGAAAGAGAAAGAGAAAGAAAAGAAAAAAGAAAAGCTGATTCAAAAGTAGCTTAATGAAAAAGATATTTATAATATTACTATCTATTTTCTTCTGCAGCATAATGGTTGTTGGGGGCAATACTGCAACCTATAAAATACTTCGACTCACTACTCCCACCATAAATATCGGAGGTAAGCCATTGAAAGTGGGAGACACTTTCACCGGCACCAAAGACATTAATTGGACAGATCAGAGTCAGGCAATGGAAGTAATGGATGTAGACACCCATTCCAAATATAAATTATCAGCCAAGGTTTTCCAGACCAAAGGAGCAGTGAAGACAGTAATGGATTTCCTGCTTAAAACCAATCAGGCCTCAAGCCGAGACAATGAGATGGCTCCCGAACTTAAGAAAAGTCAGAACGCTTCTCAATATCCCGAATCAAGGATAGCACTTGTAATCGGGAATTCCAATTATGAAAACCTCAAGTATTTACGTAACGCCCAAAAAGATGCAGTTGATGTTTCAGAATCGTTATTATCCTTAGGTTTTGATGTAGTGGAAGCCTACGAGGTTAACTATGAGGATATGATGACGGCACTTAATAAGTTTGCCTCATTAGCTAAGAATTACGATGTGGCTCTTTTTTATTATGCCGGACATGGCACCCAATATGAAGGTAAAAATTATTTGTTGCCGATTAATTTTGAGAACCAAAGGAGATCAGAACTTGACAGAACATTACATGCCGATGATGTCTTACAGAGAATCGAAAACTCAGGAGTGCCTGTTCAACTCGTATTTATCGATGCTTGCAGAAATATAAATTCCTCGTGGACACGTGATTCTTCAGAAGGTTTGGCAAGAATGGAGGGGGGCATAGGTTCAGTAATAGTATTTTCGACTCAAAGCGGGAAAACTGCAGATGATGGAGAAGGAGATAACAGTCCGTTTGCGGCTTCACTGATCAATAATTTGTCAGATCCTGTTTCTTTTTCAGAAACTATGACCAATGTCGTGAAGGATACATACGAAATTACCGACCATCAACAATATCCTCTTGTGGTTGGGTCCTTGATTAACGATTTTCGATTCAATCCCTCAGGAAATGAATTGAAAAAAGTAGATGTCTATTCTTATGTGCCCTCACCTTCCCAAAGAAATGATAATGTAGTTTCAAAATCTAAGGATCCTATAGTCAAAAATTCACAAGAGGGGGAAAGGCTATTGGATGAAGGAAAATTATTGTTGAAAAAGTTCCGCTTTGAAGAAGCGGCTAAGTGTTTTCAACAGGCAGCGGATGCAGGGAATGCAGAAGCAAACTACTATTTGGGAGAACAATATTACAATGGTAATGGAGTGAAGAAAAGTTTCCCGACAGCTAAATCTTACTATAAGGAAGCTGCCGATGCGGGTTTTGCCAGTGCTCAATATATGATGGGGGTAATGGCTCGTAACGGACAAGGTGGTGATAAGAATTTAAAAGAGGCAAGAGCTTGGTTGGAAAAAGCTGCGGCTCAGGGTAATAAACAAGCAGAAAAAATGTTAAAACAATTATAAAAGTTATGAAATTGAAAAAATTATTTTGTCTATTAATGTTCTTTACACTTCTGGGAAGTGTAAGTACAGTTGCCCAAACAAAAATTGTTACGGGTCATCCTGATTTCAAAATCAAAATCACTCGATGTGAAGCTAATGGCACTACAGCGGTTATTGACATGTTGATAGAAAATGTGGGATCTAAAGATGTTAAATTGGAATTGAGACCTGTTGATACTGTTGCATATGATGATGAAGGAGATAAATTCTCTCGTGGCAAAATAAATATAAGATTTGGAGATAGTAATCTGGTTAATGGAGCTGAAGGTTTTTATGTACAACCTTCTAATATACTTCCCCCCGAAATTCCTTTGAAAGCTCGAATACAGATTGAAGGAGTACCTGAAACTGCGACTGAATTTAAAAGAATAGATCTGGGAGTTTGGTGTATGGATTGGAATTTGGGTAAGGATAAATTTGTTAAATTCACTAATGTTCCCATATCCCGTGAAGGCGATGATTAAAAAAGATTCTAAAATGTCTCATTAATTTTTATGAAAAGAATTTTTATATTCACATATTTATTGTTTGTTTTCTTTTTATCAACTTTTGGCCAAACAACTAAAGTAACGACTGGAAGTAAAGATCTTAAAGTGACTTTAACCGGTTGTGAAGCTTTTGAAAATACTTGTGAATTAACTTTTTTAATGGAAAATGTTAGCGCCAAAGAGGTTAAGTTGAATGTAGGTTTCAGCTCTACACCTATAATTATTGGACTTATAGCTTTTGATGATGAAGGAAATACATATTCCAATGAATTTGGCGATAATATTTATTTTGTAGGCAATAAACGTCTTACTTTACCCTCTGAAATTCCTATTAAAGGAAAAATAGTAATTAAAGATGTTCCTGTTTCTGCAAAAATGATTAGGCAGTTAAAAATGACTGAAGAGAGTGATGGACTTGGGCTTCAATTTGGGGATGATTATATGATATTTTCTAATGTCCCGATATCCCGTGAGGGCGATGAATAAAGGAAGTATATTTGGGAAAAAGTTAGGGATTGATTCTTTAATGATTTATCATGTTGGTAATGGTTAAACATGACATATCATGATTAATCATGATGTATTTATAGTTAGATTATTGTCTAATTATGCAAGTTAAATGTCTAAAAGTTTAATTGAATTTTCTCTTTTTAATTTACCAACTGGATTGGATTATGGGTGTTAATATATTTTTTTCTCAGTCTTATTTTTGGCTCGATTCCTGGATTTTGGCTAATATAATTCAATTATCTACTGAAGATTTTTGTGACCGTTTTATAAATTTTCAGATTGATCCATGTCGACGGTTATATGATCAAATGGTAATGTCTGCTCGATGTGGCACCGCTAATATAGCAGAAGGATCAGCACGTCATTCCACATCTGTAGAATCTGAAATGCGTCTCCTTGATGTTGGGCGTGCCAGTTTCGATGAAGTGCAAGGAGACTTTTTTCATTTCCTGCTCCGGAGAAAAGCGGAGGTCTGGGCTATAGGTAATAGTGATCGTGAAGCAATTTGGACTACAAATCTTGACCCAGCAAAATATTCCAATAATTATCTACATGATGCCGCCATCCACATTCTAAAACAGAAAAGTAAATTTGACAAATGGCTCGAAAATGATGACCCTGAAATTGTAGCCAACGCAATACTTGTTTTGCTTTTGAAGTTGAACAAAATGCTACAAAATCAAATGAGTTATCAATTAGAAAGTTTTAAAGAAAACGGTGGTTTTTCAGAGAATATGTCTCAAGAGAGACTTGAAGCTAAAAAACTTCAATCCGTAAATATTGGCAATCCCCTTTGTCCGATATGTGGTAAACCTATGTTCAAGAGAATGCAGAAAAAAGGGCGCAATCAAGGAAGAGAATTCTGGGGTTGTAGTGAGTATCCTAAATGCACAGGAATTTTGCCCATTAAAAATCATGAATAATCATGGTTAAACATGATATATCATGATTAATCAGGAGGGTTGGATAAGCCGGGCGCCAGATGGTGCGGGAGCAGATTATTTTGGAAGGTTGAAGGCCACGGTGAGTTCATTCATCTGTTCTTCGGTCATTCCATCGGGCACAAATCCCATATTTCTGGCACACATATATATTATAGCGCTTTTATTCAAGACGTCAACCTGATCAAAGGCTGCCATTATATCGGTTTCAACAGCGAAAACACCATGCTTTTCCCACATCACCACATCATAGTCTTCATTTATCACACGTATGGTTTCGTTAGCAAGATCTTTTGAAGAAGGCATCATATATGGCACGATGCCCAGTCCTTTAGGAGCAAAAGCTTTTGTTTCCGGAATCATCGACCATAAAATCTTTGTGAGAACATCTTTCTTTAAATACTCCGGGTTATGACTCATTGCCACCAATTCAATGGGATGTGTATGCAGGGAAGCTTTAAAGGACGAACCCTTTGCAATTAAATCATTATGCACAGCCAGATGGGATGGGAGTTCAGATGTGGGTGCAACAAGCTTATCCGCCACAATTTCATAATGTGCACAGTCATCCAAAATCCGGATTATCGACCCATTTTCCATTGGCCAACGAGCCAGATCCCTCATTCTTTTCTGGGTTCCTTTGCAATAGAAATAGCAACCTTTTAAATAAGGCAGAGTATCTCCGATAGCTTTCGGCTCACTGATGGCTTTCTTGCTTTTTATTTCATCGGTGACATATTCGGTGATATTCACCGTGATATTCCCTCCGTTACGTTCTGCCCATCCTTTAGTCCAAAGATAACCGGCCGCCTCTGCTATTTTATCTATTTCCTGCTTCAAAGCAGGAGCATTGTCTAATACTGATGACATTTTTATTGCTTTTTTTCAAATTAAATTATTTGAGGTAGGAAAGTGGATACTACAAGAATTACTAAGCCTACAACCAAAACCCATATAGTCTTTGATGAACAGCCTTTCCATTCCTTAAGAATAATACCCCATACATTGGAGAAAACTACATTGAGGGCCATGAGGATACACCAAGCGAATGTCAGCAAAATGGCTGACTGAGTCAAGAATCCTTTAGCTAAAGCCAAACCGAAGAACTGGCTATACCATAATGCACCGGCCAGAATGCAAAAAAGAAGGTTATTGCCCCATACGGTCCCTTTGGCATAATCACCCCATGTCTTGTTTTTATGATTCTGATATAAACAATAAACCAGGTTGGTAGCAAAACCTCCTACGGTAACCATAAATGTGACCGGGAGAGTACGGAATATAGCCGGCGTTTCTTCTCCAAAATTAATATTCGACCCGAATTCCAGACCCACATTGAAACAACCGCTCATCACGCCTGCAAGCAGTGCGATCATGATTCCCTTAGGGAAATTAAAGTCTTTCACGGCTTTTCTTTTCTCTTCATCACTTAGAGTAGAAGCCTTCATTGAGCCGGCTATCCCAATGATGGCAATACCAAGCAATGTGACTCCAACACCGACAAATACCGACCATGTCAATTGAGAGATAGGATCTTGCTGTGGGAAAAAGATCTGAAGCATCACCGGACCGAGAATAGTACCCAAAGCGGCACAAGTGCCCAAGGCTATAGATTGACCTAAAGCCACCCCCAGATACCTCATTGAAAGTCCGAAAGTTAATCCCCCTACACCCCATAAAACACCAAAGCCAAGAGTGACCCATATATTCACGGGATCAGCTTCAGCAAACATTTCATGTAAAGAATGTCCGGGAGGCACTGCAAGGAAGGAACCTGCCAAGGGTAACACTATCCAGGCAAACAATCCTTGAATGATCCAATAAGTTTCCCAGCTCCAGCCTTTTATTTTATTAATGGGCACATAGGAACTCGACTGACAAAATGCGCCGGCCGCAATTATAAGTAATCCTAAGACTATCATTTATCGTTTTGAAGTGACGTCTTTTTCGTATTGTTCCACTTCCTTGATGTAGGATTCTCCTACAGGCACATTATTTTTAAGGCAGAACATATCATATACCGCATTCCATGGAAGATTCTTGGCTTCTTCAAGAAGTGCAAGACGTTGGAATTTCTTGTCTTCTCCTTCATATTTACGAAGAGTGTCTATAGGCTCGAGAAGAGCACGTGTCATACATTTCTGAGCTGCACGACTTCCTATCACATAAGCTCCGATACGGTTGAGTGTACCATCAAAATAGTCAAGACCATAGTGTACTCGGTTAAGGGCACCGGCACGAACTATCTCACTGAAGAGATCCATTGTAGGGTCGTCCATAATTGTGACATGGTCGGAGTCCCAACGGATAGGACGGCTAACATGAAGCATCAGTTCCGGGACAAACAGAAGCATAGAAGAAACCTTGTCGGCCACACTCTCGGTGGGATGGAAGTGGCCTGTGTCAAGTGTGATCATCATGTTCTTTTGAGCGGCATAGGCTGTATAGAAGTCGTTGCTGCCCACTGTGTAACTTTCAAGCCCTATTCCGAAAACCTTAGATTCCACCGTGTCTTTCATCCAGTCATATTTGTGTTCGAAAATCTGGTCGAGTGAATCTTTGAGGAGTTCACGATAATAAAGACGGTTGACAGTTATATCTTTACTTCCGTCATGTACCCAAGTGTTCATGATACAAGGATCCTGTTGTGCCTCTCCTATAGCCTGAGAAATAGCACGACAACGTTTTGAATGTTCAATCCAGAAGTCGCGTATACCCTTGTCCGGGTTTGATAGTGAAAGGTCGCCGCTCTTATCGTGGGAGAAAGAAGTGGAATTGAAATCAAGTTTGATATCGTGTGCAAGTCCCCAGTCAATCCAGCTTTGGAAATGCTCTACGGTACATTCGTCACGGTCTATATTTTTCCCACCGAAGTCGCCATAAATTTCATGAAGGTTGAGACGGTGCTTGCCGGGAATAAGGCTCATGGCATAAAGTATGTCTTTACGCACCTCGTCTATATTGCGTGCTTTCCCGGGATAGTTACCGTTTACTTGAATGCCCCCTGTCAAGCCACCTTCACGAGTTTCAAAGCCTTCCACATCATCAGCTTGCCAACAATGGATGCTTAGGTGAAAATCTTGCATCAGTTTGAGCACTTTATCTGTATCGACTCCGACAGCCGCGTAGCGTTCTTTAGCTACTTCATAGGCCTTTTGAATGTTTTCGTTATTCATGATATATAGTTTTGTTTTTTGTTTCTTATTGTTGTTTTGGCTGATAAGTTTTGGTTGACGTTGAAGCTATCGCCACTTCTCTCATTTCTTTAAGGTTATCCACTTTTCCACAAGCCTGCAGTTGGACAAGTATATTGCCTAAGGCTGTGGATTCTGTGGGCCCCGCCACAACAGGTATTCCTAACTCATCGGCAGCATATTGCATCAGATATTGGTTGAGTGACCCTCCTCCAATGACATGTAGACGTTTCACCTCTTTTGGGCTACACTCTTTAAGCCTCTCAAGGACTTCTTTATACCTTTTGGCCAGACTTCTATAGATAACTCTGATAAAATCAGCCGGAGTTTGAGGAATTTCCTGATTGGTATCCTTACAATATTTCTCTATCGCCTTCATCATATTTGAAGGATGAGCAAAAGATGGATGGTCAGGATTGATTATACTGTCACATGATGACTGATTGCATAAAGCAGCCAAATCAGAAATATTTTCGGGCACATCTTTGAATTTATTCGGGAATTCTTCACGACAACGCTCAAAAATCCATAATCCACAGATGTTTTTAAGGAAACGCGTTGTACCATCTATTCCACCTTCGTTGGTGAAATTATATCCATGGCTCTTTTCATTAATGATAGCCTCAGGAGATTCTATCCCAAGCAACGACCATGTTCCACAGCTGAGATATGCGTAATTCTCGTCAGGAGTTGGCACAGCGATAACAGCCGAAGCTGTGTCATGGCCTGCCACTGCCACCACTTCAACATCCGAGAGACCGGTATATTCTAGAACTTCTTTGTTCATCCGCCCTATTATATCTCCCGGTTTTACAGAAGTTCCAAATTTATTGCGGCTTATTCCAAGAATTTTCAAGACATCTTCGTCCAAATCACCCGTCTTGGGATTAAGCATCTGTGAAGTTGAAGCCACTGTGTATTCCATCACGGCTTTGCCGGTGAGCATATAAGCTAAAGCATCGGGAATAAATAGGATTTTATCTGAGGCTTCAATCAATTCAGGATTATTCTGTTTGATTGTGAAAAGCTGGAATACTGTATTGAAATCCATGAACTGGATACCGGTCTTTTCATATAGGGTGTCTTTGGTCATTATGGAACTGAATCTTTCGATGGCTCCTTCCGTATGACTATCCCGATAACAGTAGGGAAGTCCGGCCAAAGTCCCGTCTTTAAAGAAATAAGCCACATCACAGCCCCAAGTGTCGATACCTATCGAAGTCAAATTCTCTTTCCCGATTTTTTCTCCGACCAATTTCAATGCCTTCAAAATTTCCTGATAAAGAAAAGGAAGATCCCAAAAAAGATGTCCAGCAATAGGAAGCATTGGATATTTGAACCGTGTCAACTCTTCCATTTCCACTTTATCTCCATTGAATTTGGCAAGGATAGTCCTTCCGGAAGTAGCACCTAAATCAACCGCTAAATGATAGGTAGTATTCATGACTGCTGAAGACACAAAAGGTTATGTAAAAATATGATTGACAGACAAAATAAATAAATATGGATTAATTTACAAAATAGTTATAGTAATTTTGAGAAAAAAGCTCGAGATAAGGCAAAAAAAGCCCGAGATTTCTCTCAGGCTTCTTCTAAGGGGGCGATTACCTACTCTCCCGCTTTCGCAGTACCATCGGCGTTGCAAGGTTTAACTTCTCTGTTCGGAATGGGAAGAGGTGGAGCCC
>JAFLTO010000016.1 GCA_022510425.1 Muribaculaceae bacterium | reverse complement strand
TGTTTTTCTGCCTTGGTCAAAAAACCTCTGTCTCTCTTTCCTCCATAATTTTGCACGAGTTCCTCGAACTGCTTTTCTTCCGCTGCCGGGAAAGAGGTCTGTTCTATATTGAAAAGTGACCGGATTTCCCTTTGACGGATTACTTTGTATTCCTTCTGTTCCTCCGAAGTTAGAGTCAGATATTTTTCACGGTCAATCACGTCCCTGTCATCGCTACGGTTGACGTATTTGTTCCAGTTGTACCAGTTCATCGGAACAGATTTTTCATCTTTCAGGACTGTATTTCCGGAATCATGTGTCTTCTTGAATGTGGTATAGACACCGGTAGAATAATTGTTGGTATCTGAATGAAGCATCAATATCATGGCATTAAAAGGACTCAACGCAGCTCCCTTGGAATATAGCCTCGGAGTCAGTTTGCCGCTTATATTCATCCAGTGGCCTTTATCATCTCTGTTGCTGAGTGCATTGGTTATCAGTTCAACCTGTCTTGTAGCCGCTGTCTGCTCCTGTACTGTCTTTTCTCTCATATAGTTATGTTTATAGTTATCGTGGATTAGGAAATTTCAATATTAAAAGGTCTATTTTATGCCGATACCTCTGTCTCTTTCTATTGTACGCATATCCATCTCCTGATAGTTCCTTGCAGCCATCTCCCTCATATTGTCATTCCGTGAGAGAATGGCGTTCACAAGGGTATTCAAAGGTAAAGCTCCTGCTTCGTATGCTCTGGCAGCATTTTCAGGAATGGTTATGGAACATGGGACATTGTCTATCGTTGCTATAAGAGTATTGCCTTTGAGAACAGGATTGACAATCCTTGGATTCAACGGTTCATCGGCATATTGTTTGAATTGCTGTGTCATGGTAACATCCGGCTGTTGTCGGCCGATTGCCTCATGTCCCATCTTGTTGAGAAGGTTTGCTCCTCCCATTCCAATAAGCACCATTTTCAATAATGGGTTCTTTATGAACATTCCCAATAGTATAGATGCAACCGGGATTATATCTTTTTTCAATCCTACGGATTCTGTCTTTCCTGTAAGAAGTCCCACGAGCATATCGGGCAGCATGGATATAACAAATGGCAGGTTCCGGGTTATGTCTCCGAATCCGTCCAGACCTACTGAACTGAAAAGATTCGACCAACCGAGATTATTGTTATCCTCCGGCTGTTCAGTCTGTGGAGATTGTGAATCGTTTTGAGGAACCGTCTGATTGGTTTCCTGAATATCCTGTGCTTCCTGTTTATTCTGTATAGTCTGATTTTCTGCCATATCTTTTTTCTTGTTATGTTCCTCCAGCCAATCCAGATATTCCTGTTCTTTCCCCGGTGCTATAACCAATGGAACATCAGGTCTTGAAGTATTTGAAGTGGATTGAGGTTTGTAATTTCCTTTTCCCTTTCCTTCCTGCTCAGCTTTCCAATCAAGGTACGCCTTTTCCTGTCCGGGAGCGATAACCAAAGGGACTTCACGCTGAAAACTAACCGGTTGATTTTTCCAATAATCCGAATTCAGGTCGAAAGGATTATTCTTCTGCCATAAGTCCGGATCTGTATTGAACCGGTCCTCATATTCCGACTTTTCAGTGAGGATATTCATTTTCTTAGACAGTGTTGTATCAACCTCCCGGAGATAAGTATTTTCATATTCCACTATTTCTGCACTATTTTTCCTTATTGAAGGGAAATAATTGTTTTCATCACCGAAGATTGCCTGACTCAAAACTTCATCCACGCTCATTCCTTTGGGAACTTCTTTGTCAAATATCTTTTCCAATCCTGAAAAGATAATTTCGGTGCCGGCTAACTTTGCCAATGACCCCCAGGAATAGACACCTCCCAAAGTCACTGCATCAGCTGTCAATGAAACTCCCTTGACAGCAATTCTTTCTCCTTTAGTCGGCTTATAAGCTGCCTCACATCGTGCGTCTATCTCATGGTCAAGCGGGGATTTGAGCATTTCATATCCGATACCGAATAGACTTTCGGACATTCCCTTATGCAGTATATAATCGAAAGATGATTTGGGCATCTTGTCTGCCACCATCCTGTCGATCATCTGTTGCTCTATTCGGTTCTCCAGGTATGCGAATGCCAGGTCTGTCCCTAATTTCTCAGACAATTCATCATATCTCTCTCTTCCGATCTCTTTTACAATGGCGGTTCGCCATTCACCGGCCAACCTCTGAAAATCCTTTTGGATTGCATCGTTCTCGCTGATCTTCTTGAGACAAGTCTCCACATAATCTTCACTTGTCTTGCCACATTCCTTACCGAATCTTACGAACAACAAGGAATCGTCCGGCAAACCATGTCTTGCATTTACGGCACTCCTTGACATTGCAGCGAAACTCTGGGAATTATCGTGAAATTCCTTTGCCTGGGCACGTTGTAAAGATTCCTTCTCACTTTTCATAATGGGAAGGATATTCGACTTGAAATACCGGCTTATACAGAATTCAATCTCTGCTAATCGTTGCGGGTCTTTGGGCTTGCTCATCAGGATATGTTAAGTTGTTTCAGCAACTGGTCTTTTGTCTGTTCGATGGCATTTCTGTAGGTCTCCATCTGTTTGGGATAATATTCTTCAAGAATGGTATCCTTGTCGATTGATTCATTGATGAAAGCGAGTGCCTTCTGTGTCTCGATCTCCACGGCAGCCTCTCCATCTTCCGAACCGTTCCACCATGATTTAGCCCACCAGCGTATCCCGGCTCTATCGGGATATACTGTGACAAGTCTTTGTATGTCGAAACTCTGGACATCTATCTGCAGGTCTTCCAAAGGGTCTATGATTCCGGCTGTGGCGACGGCTTCGTCATAGCTTTTTTTTTACTCAGCTCATCCATGGCAGATAAGAAAATCCGGTGCCTTAACGCCAGATAGTTCAAGAAATCCCTTATAAGGAGATTCTGAACCTTTACTGCCATAGGAATTGACCTTTCTCCGACTCCCAAAGGATTACTCATAGAAGGGATAGTCTCGAAGAAACAATTCCTCATTGAAGACATCGAGAAGACATTTCTCAATGACTGTTCCGTATGTTCGGGAACCTGATAGATTCCCTGGATTATCTCTTTCAGATAATTGGGATAATATTGAGCCATCAGGCTCTCAATCTCTTCCCGGTTATCGTCATAGTCAGTAGGGATATCTATATCAATAGTGTCAAATTCAGGAAACCCGGATTCATTACCGGTTTCGGTCATTCTCATATTCCCATATATCATCGATAAAAATTCTATGGGATCTATCAATTCTCCGTCATATTTGACTTCCAGTATGAGCTTCTTACCGCTTATGGCAAGTATGCTTCCTGCCTTGACCTTCTTCCCGAAACCTACAAGGGCATTGAATATGCCTCCGTATGTCACTTCATATTTGTCATATCTGGTTGTCTGATACAGGCCGGTTGCCGGATTTGTTCCTATTGCCGTTACAATGCCGTCTGCTATTCCTTTCAACACATATCGGTCTGTTTCCAGTATGATATTGCTATTTCCGTTTTCACCGAATTTACTTACCAGGTTCACATCTTCATTCTTACCGTTGAAGGGCATGCAGTAACCGCTTTCGGAAATGAGATTCATGTTTTCGTTATATTCCATAATTCTTAGTTTGTCTATCTTCTTAATCCTCCTGAAGCCGGACCCTCTATCTGAGTCTGTGGTGTGGGTAGATTTCCTTGGGTCTGTGTCAGGGGCTGTACTGCCGGTTGCGGTTGCTGTCTCAGGATTGAATTATTGCCTATGAGCATCATACCCAACAATGCACCTCCGATCTTTCCCAACCAGCCGAACCTTCCGAATATCATCAGTCCTGCTGCCAACAGTCCGACTATACTTAATCCGGATACATTTCCTTTCCCTATGTTTGAAAAGAAATTGCCGAACATATTTGTGCCGTTACCGCCGAATATATTTTTCAAGAATTCAGATATTCCTCCGAATGTGCTGTTTGCCTGTTGCACGGTTCCCTGAAGACCGGTTACGGTCTCTTTCACATCACTGACCGTTTCTTTCACGGAATCCATGGTATTGCTGGTGGTATCCACCACGGCATCCACATTATCTTTACCTATGGCTACATCGGCAACGGTTCTTACAACGGGCTTGTCATTCACCAGTGCTTCCCAGCCTATATAGCCGACCCCGGCTCCGATTGTTGCTGTCTTTACCGCTCTGCCGGCTCCAACAAGTGTTTTCTGCGGACTTGTTATCGCACTTCCCACGGAACGTGTAAGCGGATTATTAATCAAATATTTTCCTCCCTTAAGGACTGCGGACCATTTTCCCATATATCTTCTTTTTATTTATCTTGTTGTGATTAATAGTTTGTTTCCCTTTTATCGACTCGGTCTAATCTTGCTGTTGGATTGCCATCGTCTGAAAGCCTGGTCGCTTATCTTCCATTTGTCAATCTCATATTCTCTTGACCTAAGGTCTATCTCTCTCCAGACATCTGAAAGTGAGGTATATTTCACCGCAAGACACAGGTGCTGAAGTCTTTTGTTCATCAGTTTTATCTTCGGTCTGATACCGAAGACTATCTCGACCCGTTCCTTTTCTGTCATCTTGTTGTTGGAAAGGCAGACCATCCTTATATCATTGACTATATCCACGCTTCCCAATATCACTTCCCGATAGATCGTGTTCCTTTTGGGAGTGAGGGCAACGGCAATGGCATTACCCGGACTCTTTTTCATCTGGTCGGTAAGCTTGCCCATATTCTCTGTCAGTCTGCCTATCTCATGATAAAAGCCGTAAATCTGGGCTGCATAAACAATCACTGATCTGAATGAATCAAGGTAATCGTTGAATTTTCTCTGAAAATCCGTTGTGGCTTCGATTTCCTCTTTAGTCCATATATGGCCTGTAGTCTGGAGCATCATAGCCTTTTCCTGTGATTTCAGCTGGTCTTCAGCCTTGTCTGTGTAAATGGCTATCATCCCGGCAAGCACCGGGTCACTTTGAGCGAACACCGGCACGAAACCGAGAATAATCAGCAATATGACAAATAACTTTTTCAAAGCTCTCTTTTTAGGTTAGTCATTCCAATACCTTGGCGGCTCTTTTCCACCTGTCCAATGCCTGATGTGCTATTGTTCCGTTGTCTCTGTCTATCATACCTGCTGTGATGGAATTCCAGACATCGTTCATGGTGTAATACTTTATGCTCAGATATAGGAAGTGTAGTTTCTTTGAAAAGGAATCGAGTTTATCCTGCAAGGCCCACAATGTCTGTGACCTTTCGGCTCCCGTAAGCATATTCTGCGTTCCTCCGGTAGCTATTGCATCTTTGAGAAGGGTATAAACCGATATCAGTTCAGTGGCTGTCTCCAGGTAAAGGTTGTTCATTGACATAGTGGCTACAATACCTTGCGGATTACTCGAAATGGCGTTTTTCAGTTTTCCTAAGGTGATTATTATCTTTACTCCGTCTTCATACAGGGTGCATGAAGCTTTCAGCGAGGATGCAAAGCCAGATACTGTCTGCAGATAACTGCTGTATTTGGATTCCCAACTTTTAATCTGGGTGAACTCGGCTGCAATGGTATTCTGCAATGCCGCTGTCTTGAGTTGGTTTGTGGTCTGATCCTTTATCTGGCCGTTAATTGCCTCGTTACCTTCGGCAAGGGCAAGCCATTCCAACGGATTGGATACAACAAGCTGGGCCTTTATCTCTATGAAGGAGATAAAGGATATCATGAATACAAATAAGATCCTAACGGTTTGTAATCTCATAAATTCCGTTCATTTTACGGTTTATCATGACTCTATCCCTTATGGGTGGAATCAGCAAATCTTTTCTTTCCATACCTGCCATTTTAAGACAAGGCGTGGTTCTGTCTCCCGAATAGACCTTTATTGTCTTTATCCCGAACAGCTGTTGAAGGAAACTGCTTTCCTCCCTGAAATCTATGACCCGGTATAATTCTATGAAATCTCTTGAACGGTGGAATACTCCGTGTTCATAAATGAGTTGCTCCGGGGTGATATAATAGATTGTCTGTTTCAGATAAATCAGTCTATAAATAAGGCCAAGAGAGATTATCAGGGAAGCCCAGAACAAAATGCTTTCAAGGAAACATTCCTGCATACCGGCAACAATCAGTCCGGCAACGCATAGGATTATGGCCATAAAGTCATTGACAATGAATTGTGCCGACTTTGGTCGCCTGACTATAGTGCCGAAATTAAGGGGTGGCATTATTGAATTTATCCTGTTCATCTTCTGAATCCTCTTGATTGTCTCTCTTCCTGTTCCTCTTCTTTTTTATCTTGGGATATTTCCGACATTTCTTCTGACATTTTATCCGACATTTCTTCTAAAATTGGTTTGTCGAGCAACTGGTCGTTCCAGTCTTTATATCTCTGGTCACAGGGTTCATAACCGATTTTGGAACATACAAGGCCCAATCGACTGCAGATATCCTTGAAATCGTAAGATCCCAATGCTATCTCATGTCTTTGCAAGGCTTTGGTAAGGTCTGTGACAATCAGCATAGATTTATCGGGAGTAAGATGTGAAGTGAAGATCCTTTTGTTATGCTGCAAGGCGAAGTTGATACTGAACATCTGACCGGCCCTGTCCCTGTCGAAACATAGATGGTGTGTTGCTTCCGGAGTCTGTTGTATCAATGATGAGAACTGTCTGTTGCTCGGGCTTCCTCCCGTTGAAACAAATACGGCATTCCCGATCTTTTGCCTATCTTCAGGATGATTCTTCATTTGTAACTGATAGAATGCCATCGCGTCGAAGGCACTCTCGAACCAATAGATATCTTCATGTTTACCGATAGGCTTGCTGAATCCACGGTCGCTTCGATGGTTTTCAAGTCGGGCTATCCAAAGACCTTCCTGTGCGTTGCTGCCTGCTGCCATACCTTTGTAGGCTGTCTTTCCGTCAGCATTCGGGCTGCTTCTTTCTTCCATGCCGACAATATCTTTCCCCGGCCATTTTGCCAATGTCAGGGGAAATGAGAGATTGGTGTATTGCTTACCGTCAGTCCTTTCAGAACTTGCAAGGAAGAAATGACCGCTGAAGGCTCTCTGTGTCTGAATATCTATTCCCCGGTTCTTGAAATAAGGATAGAATTTCTTCTGGCTATCCCAGTTGTCATTGTCAAAAGTGGTTACATTATAATCGAAGATATTGAAGATCTTTTGTGGCCTTTCCCTCTCTATATTTACGGGTCTGTTTTCTATTGGTCTGTTCAGGATCTTGTTGCACACGATATTGACAAGCCTGTCTTTTGACATTCCGGGATTATAATCGGAAAAGAGTTCCGGATGTTCCTTGATGAAGGAGATTACATTATAGTTCTTTTGCTGTGGCGGCTGGAAACAGCAGAGACCGTTGGAGGTGACAATGAACTTGTCGCCGTGAACACGTCTGCCGTCACTGCCCATTTTTACATAAGATGGATAACGCATCCCGTCTCTACGGTTAAGCCGGTATCCGGCGTATTGCAATACATCCTGGATATCGACCATCCGTTTGAAATCATCGTATGTAAGATCTGCCATCTCTATTAACTTTTATCTATGGTAAAAACCCTTTTACATCCCTTGACCCATTCCAGGACCTCGGTGATTCGGATTGTTTATCATTGCATCAAATTGTCGTGCTGCCACATCGGCAGGAGTATCCACTCCCGGCTTGAAATAGACTCTCGGCAGTGGCGGACCGGGAACTCTGTCCATATACATCGGAGGAATTGGCCTCGGACCTCTTAATATCTCGCCTGTGACTACAAGTCCGGCAGTCAGGGCTGCAGCTATCTTGGTTCCTAAATTGACGGGATATCGGTCTTTCATATCAACCTCCTTGAAAATCTTGGAGAAGAGTTTCATCCTGTGGAAATCATCGACGGCCATGAATTTGTCGTAGTCTTTCTGCTTTATCTCATGGCTTATGACTTCTCCGTCAATGACTGCCGACATCTTGTATTTCATGGTGCCTCCTTCTCCTTCAACTGGCTCAACGCGTATATCTTCAACAGATACCTCCCGGCCATGTTTCCCTTCACGGAACCATCCCTTTTCAGGATCTATATAGGCAAGGTCGTTGCCGTTCATCAGCACACCTCCTTTGGGAAGGTCTCTGTCAAGCCCGTAATCAGGCTGAAGTTGCAAGTTCTGATATTGTCCGTTTCCTTGCTGAACCCCATTGTTTAAATCCTGACCATTGGCTTGCTGCTGAAAATATTGCTGTTGCTGATTCAGCTGAGCGTTCAAATCTGACAAGACTTCCGGATGAAGCGGTATGTCTATCATCTTCTCTGAATTGAGCATTGCCATGGTGACCGGTTGGGAAAAATCTTCTTTCAATATGTTTGAAAGAAGTTTCAGCCTTTCACTTACAGGATATTCCTCAATTGAATTTGATGTCAAAGATTTGACTTCTTCGTCAGTAAGGTCATATTGTAAGTCTGCATCAACGGCAGAAGATTGAACAGTCAGTTTATGGGTTTCGGTATTTACTATTAATCCATGACTGGAAAGAACTTCCTGCCATTTCTCATTGGAGAAATACACGACTGATCCTATGGCTGTGTTATAAGGTATCGCAGGTTCGGTAGGTCTTGTAGGCTGTTGAATCGGCGTTATCACAGTCTGAAGTTGAGCCAGGACATCCTGTTGGTTCTGAACAACTGGTGCGGTGGTATGACCTTTATAATAGAATCCGTAACCTCCGTTGGCGAGTTCTCCGGGTTTCATTCTTCCGTCAGGCCTTGTCGGAACCATCGGGGCTCCGGGATAATAAAGCTGTCCTCCGATTCTTCTCATGTGCCATCCGGCCTGTTGTCTCGGTGTCCAGCCTAAGAATGACCATCCCATTGAATGGTATGGATAAGGCTGTCTCCATCCGGGACCTCCTACACGGCCATATTCTCCGACTCCTATCCTGTATCCGTGAAGACCCATTGCAACACGTCCGTTGGCATTGCGGGCGTGAACAAAGTCTTTCGGCAGATCGAAATCTGCGGCCACAATGCTTGCGAAGGTATTGTAGGCTTTTTTGTTGGCTGTGTTGGTTCCCCAGTCTATAAGAGCTTTCAGCTGTTTCTCCGTAATCGGATATGTAAGCACAGGTGAATCATGTCCCTGCACAATAAGGGCAAAGCCGTTGCTGCTTCCAACGACCTGTGCCTGCATTCCGTTCTTTACAAGTATCTCCTGTAAACCGGGGGAAAGTGACAATGGTATGGGATTGGTATTTGTCCTTATTGCCATAGGCTATACGTTTTCGGTTTCAAAGCCTTCTTCAAGCTCCACCTCTTTCATTTCCATGAATTTTGCTGCCGATTCTTCTTCGTTTGGATCGTATGCGTGGAACTTGCAGTAATTCTCATATTCATCATTCAGTTCTTTGGAGTGGTGTTCGATATATTCCTTCCAGCCGTATTCTCCGGACTGGACTTTCTGGATGAGTATCCCTTCAGGATGGTATTTCTTTCTTTCCATGATATTCATTTTTAATAGTTACATTTTCATTGCGGCTCTTGACCTTCTCTCAATTATCTTTGCCTGTTCCTCCCACATCTCCTGGTTGTAGTTGTCTTCGGGCACATAGTCAAGATTGCCTGTTTCATCTGTCACCCAGCATCCGTTAAGACCGAAATTGTATTTATCGAAGGTCTTGAACATCTCTTCCTTCCATTTCTTTTCATTTCCTTCGGTGAATCTGACTCCCGTTTTCTCATTAAGGTCTATGCCGATTGTGTGCATGATGTCGTCACCGTCAACAATAGAGATTGGCATACCTTTCTGAAGGCAAGTCAACTCCCCGTTGGTAAGATGCAGTTCGTCTGAAATTACCTGAAGGTTTCTACCAATTACCGGTGTCGGCACTGAAAGAATCTGGTTTGTGGCAAGGTCTATCTGATGGAAAGCCGGTATCTCGTTCCCGTGTCCGTCTTTCATAGGTGCAATGATGGCCTGTTTGTTGAGCAAGGCTTTCTTTTCTTCAGGTGTGAAATAGCTTAATTCTGTTGCCTTCAACTGTGGATAGAACATAACATCCACTGTTTTGTCGTCTTTCCTTACAAGCATGAAGCGTGTCCTTGAAAGTACCTCATTGCCTTCATCATCTATGAATGAAATGGGTAACAATGGAGTGCGTCTGCCATTGAGCATGTCCTGATAGACTTCTCCGGGCAGATCTTCGAGCATTTCCTGTGTGAGACCGAATTTGGCGAGAGTGTCGTATGGAACCTCCTGCTGGTTGAATCTTGTTTCTGTCATTATCTTTTATAGGATTAGTTTTGGAGCAAAAATAATCCTATGTCAATGAATGATTGCTATGACAGAGTATAATTCAGCCTATTTTTAAATATTATTATTATAAAGAATGAAATCAAACTCTATTTTCATACTCATATCATTTAATTGTTAAAATTTTATAGAGTATGATTTTATTTTGAATCTGGTTAAAGTTCCTTTAAAATAATGGATTTAATAATTGTTAGACTAATTTCGTGGAATGATACGAAAATACTTTTCATTATTGACATTTGCATTATTATTGTCGGCAAACAGTCTGGCAAAAGGGATTGATAATAATACATCGATTTTTCATACTCTACAACAGAAACAATCCCTATATCTAATCGAGAGGGTAGAGAACAAAATTGATACCATAGAGAATTTATCGGATTTATCTATTCCTGAAGTAGTTACTACTGATACGGTTCAGGATAACAGACAAGAATGGATTGACCGGTATCTTTCGGTTTCTTATCCATTGAATAAAATCAAAATAACATCACAATTTGGAAACCGTAAAGACCCGTTTACCGGAAAGAAAGCCAATCATGGTGGACTCGATCTTCGAGCCAAGTATGAGGAAGTCTATGCAATGATGTATGGCCAGGTTATAAAAGTTGGAAGCGATAAGCGTTCCGGTCATTATATAACAATAAGACACGGAGAATACACCGTGTCTTACTGCCATTTATCTGAAATACTTGTCAAAAAGGGTCAGGTAATTGCCCCGGGAGAACCAGTTGCCATTTCAGGCAACACCGGTCGCTCAACTACTCCCCATCTACATATCACTCTCAAATATAAACGCAAACGCATTAACCCCATGATTATCCTCGACTACATCCACCAAACCCAACAATATTCAATTAAAAATTTATATTAAAATTTTTCAAATCTATAATTTATATTAATCAATAATATGCCTTTACTACTATCAAAAATATTATGAAAAAAATAAAAATTATTATTGATGCTTTTAGATATGTAATGCTTTTATTGTAATAAAAAAATTTATTCATGCAAATTTTAGCACATATATATATTTGTGAAAGTTTATCTAATTTTAAATCTATTTCAGAAGTATCGCGAAATTTATTAATATATTCTTCTTTAGTAAATTGAGCAATTTTACCAAAGAAAAGTAGGGAATCCTCTGAGCAATTGATATTGGCTTTTAAAGATTTTATTAAAAAATTACAGGAAATAAAGACTAATATAAGAAAAGAAATTAGTGTAACAAACATTAAAGTAGACCTCAAACTAAAGTCACCTATTTTATTACAATAATAAATAATTATGTTATGAATTTGTTCAGTTAAAGTATTTAATATAAATTCACTTGTAAATAAAATAGATAAAATTACTCCAATAAAAGCTAGAATTATTGAAGATTTAGTATCACAGTTTTCTGTCCATCTAATAATTTGATCATGTATATCACTTGTAATTTCATCTTTATAAACAGGATCCATTATCTAATTAATTATACAATAATAATTTGTTGAGTAATAAAATTCCGATTGGTTATTATATTTAAATGATTCTTTTTTCCATATATTTGCATTTCTATTATTATACTTAACATAATCTTCAAGTTTTTTATAAACTGTATCTGAAATACCGATATTATATGGATTATGGCAATTATCACTAATTTTTGTAGATTTATTTACTGGATTACCAATCCAAATTAAATCTTTTGTTTCGTTATTTCCCCCAATTCCAACCTTGGTAGCCAAAATTTTCCCAAAATCTATACCAATCCCAAAGTCTATATCAGAATAACGTTTTAAATTATCATTTAACAAATTATTAATTGCATAAACCATTTTCATGGCAGCTCTTACAGCATTTGAAATATTTTCACTTGATTTGCCAGGAAAGAAAACTAAAAGGCTATCTCCATTAAAACTACGAATTTCACCTTCCTCTTCTTGAGCTATTCTTACAATCGCATGATAATATAACATATGAATTTTTGCCACAACCCTTTTTCTATGATTATTAAGAATTGAGGTAGACCCTCTCATATCAATATAGAGTACTGTAGCATCAAATTCTAATCCTTTACATCCAAAGGTTAGTTTGCTGTTAGAAATTGTTGGAACTGAGGAAACATCATCAACAATAAAATCTTCTGATTCTATTTCTTGGGCTTTTTTTAGAATATCTTCCTTGAGACTCATAAAATAATTCTTTTTAATAAAATTCAAATAACATACTCATTTTATCACAGTTAATAATATATCATAAAAAATATATTAAACACCATTAATATTAATCTTTAATACAAGCTGGTAAAACCCAATTTTTTTCTTTACATATATCATCTATAGTTTTTTTATATCTTTCATTCTCTGTGTACATTTTTTTCATCCTATCACATAAAGTATAAGGATAAGGAAGGTTTCTAAAGACATCAATCAAATTCGATACATATTTTTCATTCCAACGCATTATATTTACCATGTCAATATAAAAATCAGTTCTATAACATATTGAATCATAGTGATACGCTGTATGAGAACGATTAAAGAAAATATCTAAAAATAAATCAAAATATCCTTTGTCATTTAAAATGTCTAGAATTTCTTTGGGAATATCTTCATATTGTGTATTAGACAAATTTTCTGATGCACTAAGACATTTCCTCATAGCCTGCTCTTGATCATAATCTGGAATTAATCCTGAATCTAATAATAATGCAAGTATAATAAGTTTGTGACGCAAATTTGGTAATCTTATGTACCAAAAATTATGAGTGTCTTTATAATTATAAAGAATTTGAAGACAATCTTGGGGATAAGTATCTAAAAATCGATCCATTATGGAGTCATCTGTGCATATAAAATTAATTACTGCCTTTCTAACTGATTCAGAACATTCGGTAATTACCTTATGAACAAATTCATAAAATCTATTCTTAAAATATCCCCCATGTTTGGAACAAATTTTATGAACTTCAGAGAAAAATTTATTATATTCCGCTTCATTAACAGAATCCTTTATTTTATCTAGTAAGGGCTTTATATCAGCATGTTCAGAAGTTATTAATGGATTATAAAAATCATCGAATTGTTGAATTAGAGTTTCTACTCCTCCTAATGCATGTAATGAAAATAAGTACTGTTCAATAAAAGAATATAAAGTCAGTGTATGAGCTTTATTTAAATCATAACCCTTGTAATGAGCACAAATATTTCTGAATTGCCTCCACAATGGGAACTTATCCCTTACTTCATTGGAAAGGTTCATAATAGCATCTTTATGTTGAGCTACATCTTCTTTTTGTTGTGTACATTTAAATACTATTTCATCCCACTTATTATCATCCCTTAATAGTTTTAAATATTTATTTTCCCACTCTCCTTCTGTAATACCATTGGGTCTCGCAGAGTTATTTAATATATTTTCTCGTATATATTGCATTAAACCTTGATAGGCTAAAAGATATGCAGGTCTGTCGATATCATTAATAAAACAACGATAACTATCAAAAAATAAACCATACACGTCGTAACTTAAACGACATTTATTTTCATCTATCCAAATTCTAAAATCTTTCATATTATATTGATTTAAACTTTCATTTTATATTAATTTAAAAACATTTAAAACACTAAACTCTAATATTATTTTTCATATATAGCCAAATACTGTAATCTAAACATCTTCGAGAAATTGACATAAAATCAGCTGTATATGAAACAACTAATCTAATATCATTATAATCCTTTGAATCAATATGAGCATGATCAATAAATGATTTTATATGTCTATCTACTGGAACTATATCGAAACCCAAAAGTTTCATCATATAATCACAAGTTTTATTTCCTATTCCTTTAATCCTTTTTATTAGGTTAACATTTTCATATATTTGTAAGAATAAAATCAATTCTTTTACCGTATCAATTTTATTTTCTATTAATAAGGAAATTAATGCATGTAATCTCGTAATTTTTTCTTGATGTTTCCAATTTAAGACAACTTCAAAACCTTCTACACTAAGAAGTTTATTAAAATTTGAAAGCGTATTAGATGAAGGATAATTACAAATAATTGATTCTACTCTAGGTCGCACTACTAAATTGTAATTTAAGCCCGCTTGCAGAATTGTATCAGCCAAAATTGCTCCAATATGGTTTCCATAGGGACACACTTCTGGCTCTATTAATTTAAAATCATGAAGAGACAGAATAAATCTCTTTAATTTTAATGCTTGTTTTGTTTTTATCTCACACATTTTTTCTAAATTCCTGACTTATCATGTGAAGAGCATCTAATCGATCAACACAGTTGGGACATGCACCACATGGAATCTCTTCAGATGCCTGACAGGAAAACGTTTTACCTATAGGAGCTTTAAGTTCAATTCCTAATTTAGCAACTTCATATTTGGAAAAATTTCTAAACGGCATCTCAATTTTAACAGAGCCATACTCAGATAAGAAATTATCTAATTTATTAAAAAATTCAGAAGAACAATCAATTTCTTTAGCATGATTACTATTAATAAAAGCAGAATAAACCTTATTTAACCCTAATGTTTGTGCAAAAGATGCTGCTATTGTTAGTAATAAGACATTTCTATATGGAATATATAAATCATCTGCTTTTATTTGTTCTTTCCATAAATTAGCTGGTTTAATAAAACGAGATGTTGAATATTTAAAAATGCAAGAAACATCTAATATTTCTATTTTATCTTTATATTCTATAGGAATCACTTGTTTTAAAGTATCAAGCTCTTGCTTTGCGCAATGCTGACCATAATTAATAAATAAAGGTACAAATTCTATTCTTTCTCTTCTAAATAAATACATAAGAGTCGTGGAATCTAAACCACCAGATACTAAAATTACGCCTTTAGAGAGTTCCATTTTTATACATTTTAGAATATATTCTAAAAATTTCATCTATCAGAGAGTCTAAATCACATATTATTTTATTTGAAATGCCAACTAACATGCAATTATTCGAGAACATCTTGGGATCAAATAATATGACAGGTTTTTTATTTGCCCATGTTATAGCCATTTCTATAAAGGTGCCTGGATCATCATAGAGGTAAATACCAATCAAAGCGTTGCAACTGTTTAATAAGTTCATATCTTTATTAAACAATCTTTTTCTTTCTGGCATAGTTGGTTTATCAGAAAGTTGTCCATTTAATTTAATCGGTCTCTTTGGATCAAAATTATGATATTTCAAGCACTCTTCAATCTTATCAATTATACCTGTATCAACATAATCAAAGTCAGGTGCAGCTATGTAAATCTGACATTTTTTTCTTTCTTCCCATGGTAAAAAGCATCCTTCAATTTGCTTGAGATCTTCTATCTCAATATTAAAAGACCGTTCTACCTGTAATTTAAATTCATTTACAAAAGTTGTTTTAGCATACTCTTGAGCTATCCATGAAGCATAATATAATCGATCTTCAAAATCATTATAATTGGAAACAAAAGAGACTATATCAAATACATCTCCAACTCCAACAGAATGTATAATTGGAGTAATAAAACAAGGAATGTCAAATTTTTTTTTAGACTCATATATATAACCTATGGAACCACCTCTATTTTCTTTTACGACCAATTTATGAGTATTTTTTTCAAATAAATCTTTGAAATCTTCAAAATTGAAATAATTCCTTTTAAAAATATCTGAAGAAGATGATAAAAATAATGTATCATATTTAATTGTTGATGGGAGATCTTCTACAGATTTTACATTATTTGCAAAGTCTAAACTTACCTTTTGATCATCTTTTATATAATTAGAGATTATTTTCAAATCAAAATTACCGGATATAATCAGAATCTTTTCAAACTCTTTAATTCTATTTAAAGTATATTCTATATATTTAATATTTATAGATTCTCTACATAAAAAATCATATCCTTGATTACCAATTTCACGTGCTTCCTTTATCAATATGACATATGGATTATCAATAACGTGCCCGAGTTTAATGATTTCCTTACATTTATATTCTTTTAACCCAGCTATGATATGTTCATCCAAATAATCTGGGGCAAAATATGCAACTCCATATTCAATTCCTAAAGCCCATAATGCTCTTGCCGCATGTATGATACCTCCTAGTCTCATTTTATCTTCGGAATTATTATGACTGAGAGATACATCAATCAAAATATCTCCAATTAGTAATACCATGATTAAATTTTTATTTCAAATTTGGTGTTACAGCTATTTTAATAAAGGGGACACAACCATCATCAGAATCTTCTACCTCACCGGTATAATTGAATCCGTTTTCTATACATCCTAGTAAATAATTATATTTAGTAGGTAGACTCCCGATGGTTAATTTTTCTTTACTGAGAGCTACTATTCTCTTTCTAAATCCTATTGTAACAAGTGAACCTTGTTCCGGAACTTTACCATATTGGTTATAATATTCACTAGTTTGCACATCTTCAAGCTCAGTTGAGATCGCTAGTTCACACTTATCCTCTTTGGGATCTGGCCCTACAACTCCTTTAATTGGTTTGGGATTACCGGGATAATCTGTAAATCTTCCTGTACCTGTACTACCCATATTTTCTTGAATTATAATTATTTAAAATTTAAATTTTAAAAAATAAATAATAATACACACATAATGTGGTTTTCAAATTTAATATTTTATTTTCAGAATAGAAATTTTTTTGACAATAAATATAACGTTTGTTATATGAATTTTTTTGTAAAGTATTATCATTCTAAAAGTTACATAATTACTTTTTCTAATTAAATAAATCATATGGGTAAATAGGAAATAAATTCATAATATCACCTTTATTTATAAAGATTATATAAGCTTTTAACACAAACCAATCCAAAAAAGAAAAAGACTGATATATAAACATCATGCTGAATATAAAATAAAAGATTTATAAATCAAGCAATTATAAATTATTCTTTTCTTTAAAATATTATAACAAATATTTTAAAATATAAATTGATTTGATTAAATTTGCAAAAGCATATAAAAAGCTGACTTGTGACGACTGTCGCTTTATTGTATTGCTTACATATTTACTCTCAAAGAGAAACTGGTAATTTTTCATAGAAAAGACGTGAATATGAAAGCAACCGTGTCGTATTTGTTTCTAATACGGCACGAACTGCGTACAAAAACGTCTTTGGGATTTACCAGTTCCCATCTTTGAGATTGTGTGCAGATTCGTGCCTCATTATATTAAGCAGGGATTTGCAAAACAATAACCGCAAATCCCTGCTTTTATGAATAGAATCATCAAAACCGAAAAATTGAAAGAACAAATCCTAAAGAACGTTTTACCTCTCTTCCTTACTAAAAGCTATGAATCCATTTCGATTCCTACGATTGAAGATGCAACCCATACTACTAGAGGAACTCTATACAAGTATTTCAAGAATAAGGAAAATCTTTTTCAACAAGCTATTACATTATTTTATAATTCTCCTCTTAATGTTCTTTATGCAGTTCCATCGTCCAATTATAAGTTAGAAGATTATTGGAAAATTAAAATTCAACAATTACAAGAAGCTCACAAATATATTAGGAGCTTCGGTATATTTCTAGATTTAGTTTCTTTAAGTCATTATATTGAAATCCAAGGAATCAGTTTGATTCCATCTTTCAAAGAAGTAATTATTTCCAACAATCAAAAGAATTTAAAATTTTGGGAAACCGTCTTAATAAACACTTTTGACTATAATATTGAAACTGGATCATCACTCCAAGAGATAGCAGTTATTTATAATGCAATCTTCCTGCAGAAATGTTCCACTTTCCCTAACTGTGAACTCTCTTTACCAAAATTAAAAATAAAAACTTAAATAAACCCAAATAACCAATATGCATTAATTACTAAAAAATGTACAATCTTAGTAATAAAATTTTAATAAATAAAAAATGCAGGTCGGTGATTTTTAAATGCCGACCTACATTATTTTAAGAGGTATGGTGCCTATTTTATAATTCTATATACCCTATTGCAATCCAATAATCCGTAATAATTTCTATTTTATAGTTTCCATTCTCAGATGGAAGAGAAATTATGGTATTAATGTCACTGCTATATCCTACTATTTTATCATCAAGATAGATGAAAACTTCTCCAATGCTTTCTCCATCATATAATATTTCAATAGTATGCGTATTCTCATTATAATACACTTCTATATCTATTATACCAGGGGTCCTTTTTACTGAAGGATTTCGTTTTACTTGATGAATATCTAAATTAATAGGCAAATCTCTATTAGAGGATGTGTTGTTAGTTGATGCCAACGAAACTATGTTTCCGATTGTTGACATTACAAATAAAATTAGAAATAAAAATTTTTTCATAATTTATCAATTGTATTAAATATAAGAGTTGAATTTAATTCTTAACTATATTTCTTTTAAGATAAATTCCTAAATTAGTAGAATTTCTAGGAACTTTTAACTTTCTCCTAATCGAATAACTTAAATTATAATGACTTTTTAAGCCTGTAATAATTTCATATTCTCGTCCAGTTACTCCACATATAAGAGCACACATATATAAAATCTCCCTCTTTGAGAAGTTTACTCCTGTATGTTTAATTTTATTTGAAAAATCTAAATTATCAGCTATAATCTCTAATAATCTATCCCAGGGGATAGATCTATAAATAAGGTTACGATTTTCAGAAACATCGCCTTTTCTCTTTTCTTTCTCATAACTTAATTCTTCTAATAATAAAGTTTTATGTAATAATTGAATTTCCGTACAATTAACAATCATGCTTGTTAAAAAATATAATAATTTAGATAATACTACTAGCTCTGTACCTTCTTTAGAAATTGAAATTTTCCTTTCCTTTGACATTTTTTTACAAAATTAATGTAATAAACTTTCATAATTAAAATAAAAGTTTCATACATTATTTTGCAAACATCTAATAATCAATTATATATAAAAATTTAAAAATAATACTTTAATAAGACGTATAATACTTTAATCAAAAAAATAACTATTATAGAGTTTTTAACAGTCTTCTTACATAAATACCTATGTTTGTTTCATGTTGATCTATTCCTAATTTTTTTCTAATCCCACTACTGATATTTACATGACTTGGTTTTTTCATATAATTACCTACTTCTTTCCCCCTTAAACCTAAAGCATATAAACAGACATAATTTATTTCAGAATTAGATAATCCATGATCTTCAAAAAATTTAATAAAATGTGGATGTGATACTTGAAAGGCCAGTCTGTTAGAATTCATGAATTCTTCTCTATTATCTGTAAGTTTCTTAACCCAAAGTTCATAAGACTTTTCAAATTGATCATTATCCGTAATGTAACCCGCTAATAAAGAATTTAACATTTCTATTCTTATTTTAATTGCATTTTGTACTTCTACTGGCAATTCATCGTGAGTTGAAATTATGTGTTTTAAACTTTCTTTTTCTTCCTCGAGTATATTTACTTTATTAGCTAAATTTTCAGCTTTTAAAGACAACTTCTCTTTTTCAAGTTTAAGGTTTTTATTTTCAATCTCCGTTATTTTAGTCTGTTTTTTTACCAAATCATTTTTAATACGATTATTTCTAACATATAACAATAAAATCAAAATAATTAAAATAAGTATAACAAATCCAGTCTCACTAGCCAACATTAATAATTTCTTGTTTTTTGCTTCTTCTTGATTTTTTAATTCTAATTGGAATTTTTCTTCTAAAGTTTTTGAATTATTTTTGTAATTTAACTCTTCCAATGAATCTAATTATTGACTTAAATCCATATAGACATTTAATGCTTCTTTATATTTTCTCAAATTTTTTAGAATACATACTTCTATAGACTGATACATAATTGTATCATACTTTAAATTATTTTTTTTAATATACTTTAGTATATTTTCTGCATTTTCGTTTTCACCAACTTTATTATAAGCTAATGCCAAACTTAACAATCCATAACTATCTAGTTCTTTAAAATCATTTTCAAGCACTTTCCTTGTTTCTTCTAGATTCCCAAATCTACCCGCCATGGTTATCTTATATCCTTGTAATGTTATTTTCTGATCATCTTTCAATGAATCTAACCCGTTTAAAATATTATAAATACTATCTGATTTGTTCTTATTATGAAGAATTATATAACCATTTAATATATCAAATAAACAATCGATTTCATCATCTCTTTTTGAAAGTTTAGAGTATAATTCTGCAGCTTTTTCGAAGTTAAGTATATAGGCATTATAATCATGATAATCCATATATAAAACTCCTTGAGCTACATAGGTTCTAGCTAATACTAATGAATCTTTTATTTGAGTTGCTAGTTCAATGGCTTTAAAATAAGAACTCATTGCTTTTCCTAAATCACCCTGATTTTGATATATTCTACCTTGATAGTAAAAAGTCCGGAGAATATCATCTGGAGATCCATTTTTTAAATAGTAGTCAATTGCTGGTTGAATTACATCAAAAGTCGTTTCATCAATATAATTCTTATCTAATGCCATAGACATTAATAAACTAAATCTAGCCTTTTCCTGATTGCCGTGTAAATCATCTAATGAAATACTTGATAAAATTGTTAGGGACGAATCTGGTAAATCTTCTATTAACGTCTCTGCTAGATCAATTTTCTTCATAACTTTTTCGTTATTATCACAACACCCGAATGTCATAAGTATAATGACAACACAATTGATGATATATATATATCTTTTATACATAATCTTATGAAATAATATATCGAACTTTTACTCATTCATTATATCATTTTTCATTTTAGCTATTGAACAAAAATATGAATTAACATCTCTGAAACTTAAAGAAGGACTCTCAGTGACATTCCTAACTAAACATGTGGAACAATAATCTCTATCTTCGCAAACTTTGCATTTTGGAAAATCGTTTATTGTTAAATTACGTAATTCTTTTATAAGATTTGAAGAATGCCATATTTTATTTATTGGAGTAGTATTTAAATTACCAAGTGATATACTCTGTAACCCTTCACATGGATAGACATTACCGGTTGAAGAAATACATAAGGAGGTTTGGCAAATAGGACAAACAAAGTTAGGGGTGTATTTTCTATTTTCAACAATAAAATTTTTATTTTCCTGTTTATCACATCGTAATAAACATTTAACCTCTGAAAGATCCAGTCTATTAATTAGATTTTTTTTGGAACCGTCATAACAACCAAATATCATATAGTCGCTATCAGTCTCAATATTTAAAGATTTTCCCCAATCCAAGACTTCCCTATAAAAATTCAAATTTTGTTTCATAACAGGACAATTGATTTGCATGGGAATATTGCAATTTCGCAATTTTTTAATTCCTTCAATTGTCTTTTTCAAACTTCCTTTTACACCTGTTATAGAATCATGAATCCTATCTTTCAATGAATAAATTGTTGTCTGAACACTTAGTAAAGGTATATTACAAAATTCATCAACCATATTATCAGATAATAAAGTTAAATTTGTAAGAAGATTAATTGAAAAATTATTTTCTTTACATTTCTT
The DNA here is from genome assembly GCA_022510425.1 of Muribaculaceae bacterium. Taxonomy (GTDB): domain Bacteria; phylum Bacteroidota; class Bacteroidia; order Bacteroidales; family Muribaculaceae; genus Lepagella. Next base: position 37,576 of record JAFLTO010000016.1, on the reverse strand, counting down.
TATGAAAAATAATAAATTATCATTTAACATAGGCTCCCCACCTCCCAGAGTGATATTAAGTACATTCATCTCTTTACATTCCCTCAAAATCTTATGGAATAATGCTTTTGACATTTTATTTGGCTTAAGATATTTTGGTATATAACAATGAACACATTTCTCATTACATGTATCGGAAATATTAAGATGAACTCTAGATAATCTATTTTCGGTTGATTTGCTTCTAATAATAGTATTAATTTCTGGCTCTTTATAAGATTTTTCTATTTCATACGGTGTAATATTGTCATACGAAAACCAATCTATATTAGTTTGATTATTGATAAAACTTTTTTTTATTACAAAGCCTTCTTCACTAAGTTTATTAAAAAAATCAAAAGAATCTTTTTGTATTTTTTCCAACGATACTCCCTTAAACTTTTCTATTAATTTTTGTGAAATTTCATATATTGATTGAGGCTTTTCAGATATAATAGAATAAAATACACTACCTGTTTTTGACAGTATCATGTCTCCAACCTTTTTACAACTTCTAGAGGCAGTGTCATATCCATAATTACGATTATCAGTTAAATAACCGTAATCCAGAAAATCCCGATATATTATATATGGAGGTCTTGAATAATACATAAAAAAAAGAAAGCGGTAGCTCAAAGCTACCGCAATTTTGTTAGTGCTTACCTGATGGTTTAGCGGAGCAAGAGGGTCTTCCACATGGCTTTTTAGTGCAATCAGCCAAAGGTAGACAACTTTTAACTAAAATTTCTGGTTTTTTGTAATCCATATTTTGATAGTAAAGTTAAACATGTTTACAAAATTAATAAAAAATACTAATATATGGAACTTTCAACTGAAAAAATATAACATTTATTATATAAATGATTTGTAACATGTTGAATATCTATAAAATATCTAAATATTTTTTAACAATTAAATATAAAGGAATCTTCTCTACTTGTCATAGGCATAAAAGAATAATGATATGTAACATGTGAAATCAATATTCAGTAATTACTTTGTAACTCCTAAATTGGGTCGTATAATCTTTTTCTTTTTTGTAATGTATAAAAAACAATCTTCAGTATTTATAACATACATTATAAAAGTATTCTATTGATTATAGAATCAAATATTAAACTTTCATTATTATCTTTCTTTAATAAGTATAATTAATTGATAATCTATTATTTATAAAAGTAATGTTTTTTATATAGTTTAATTTATATAACTTTGTAAGACTTTAAAATTAGACAGATGACTAAAGGAGAACAAAGTAGGCAAAGAATTTTATTGGAGGCTTTTAAACTTTTTGCGACACGACCCTATGAACTTGTTTCTTTTAAGGTAATGGAGACAGAGATTGGTATCAGTCGCGGGTCAATGATATACTATTTTAAGAATAAAGAAGGACTCTTTAAAGAGATTTTAAAGACCCTTATCTTCGATTCATCATCCGTTAAAGCAGTACCAGAACCCTATAGACTATCATTATATTCCTTTTATTCATACTTTATAGAAATTCTTAAGAAAGAAAAGCTTACAATGACGGAAATGGGAATAGAAAATTTCAATGAGGCCTTAATGAGAATAGAAAACTCTGCTCTCACATACATTGACAATTTTAAAGAAATAGCATATACATGGTTTGAAGAAGAAACAAAAATTTGGTATTCAGTTTTAGAAAGATCTATTAAATCTGGAGAAATTAAAAATAATATAAATCCTAAAGTATATGCTGAAATATTTGAAGTTTGTTATTTAGGAAAGTCTTTTACTGGTTTTTTTACTCAATCCGGATACGATATCAACCAACTTGAAATATATTTTAAAAATCTCTATAATACAATAAAAAATTAAATAACAACCCAATTTTATTTTTTTCAGTAAGAAATGTCTGATAATTGTCTTTCCATTAGAGTAAGGATAAGGCAGGAAACAAATTGCTGAAAGCAACAACAGGAAAATCAATACTATAACCGCCGTTCATCATCCTACCAGGGATGGAGGTATTTCTACTATCAAATTCCTGACCTTCTCCGAACGAAGAATTATATACTTTTTTCTATTCTTATTATTCATATAAATTTCCTTATAAGTCATTTTCACAAAAAGTTATTACATTTTAAATAATGACGAATCTATATCACTATTATTTAGTGTTCGTTTTATTGAATTGTAATTGGTTCCAAAATTTGTATTAAAACTGATAGACAATACTACCATATTTTTATTGTTTTTAATATATCTTTCTCTATAATAAGGGTTTACTTCTGAAAAACTCCATAAGGGATATTGCGTTCCCTTCTTTTCAAATATATACCACCATCCTCCTCCAATTGTCAAATGTTTATTGAGTTTATATTCTATAGAGATAATATTTCCGTTCTCTTCTTTTCCCTCATAGAAACCAATTAAATATTTCCCTGGTATTTTTCGCCAATAAGAAATGATCAATGGCCCTTTGTTCCACCATAAAGTAAAGTTTGCTTTAAAAGCATTTAAGTGATGTCTCCAATTTAATCCTTTGCTTGAAAAGTATTGAAATGTTAATGACACATTAGCTCCGAAGCCATATACATTATTGATTTTAAAGTTTACCTCACCTCCTGTATTTACCCCTTTTATAATGTTATTATTTTGTTGTAAAAATAAACCGTCTCCAATATAATATGTTTCGTTTATAACCTGTTTATTTATGGATTGGTAATATATAAGGAGAGAAGTATAGAATTTTTTATATTGGAAGGAAGGCATAATTTGATATCTCATTGTCTCTGAAACCTTCAAATCAGGATTACCATTAATTATAAGGTAAGGAGTCTTTTGTTGTGGATACTCAGTAAGAGAAGTCAATGATGGAATTCCTGGATTATATGAAAAATTACCAGTAATATTCCAAAATTTTGAGATATTCCAGGAAATATAAAATGATGATAGATTTTTTATAAAATGCCTTTTATTTAAATCATTCTCAATCCAAAATAATTTTACTCCTGTCGACAAAGAGAAATAAACCTTTCCAATGGTTTGACCATATTTTGCATAAACATAGTTATTATTTTCTTTCAGTATTGGTGTATAATCACTTGATAAGTATTTATTTTTACTATATGAATATGTATTTTGATAGCCTGTGGATAAGGATGATTTATCATTGAAATTATGAACATAACTTATTTCACTGATAAGCGAACTTCGGTTACTATTTGCATCCATTGTATAATCTTCATTATAATTACCAAAATCATAAATGCTGTTATATCTGTATTTTGAATGGTTGATTGTTCCCACTTCTTCGATTTCCAATGAATTATTATCATTGAAATCATGACGGAAGAATAAATCAAGGGAAGGATTGAACCCATCATTTTTCGTTTTATTAATATAGGAATATTCTCCCAATTCTGAATCAATTACATCACCATAAGATTTGCTATTATTAAAGTTAGGTCTTGCTCTTAATGTAGCTGAAAACAAAGTTCTGGTATTGGGAAAAAAATCATATTTAAAAAGTAGGTTATGATAATGATAATTGAAAGGATTGTTATCATGGTCGTCAAGTTCAACTTTAAAATCTGGAGCGATCAAACTTTCCCAAGTATTGTCAAACACATCATGATAATTTCTCCATGAAGGGCTATAACCTATTGTAATTTGTGATGGTCCCTGATGATAGGAGAAATTGAAGTTCCCGTCCATAAAAGCCGTATTTAATGCACTTCTTCCCCAAAGATATACAGTCCCACCGTCTGTTCTTTCTTTAAGTGTAATATTTAAAAAACCGGAATACCCTTGATCAGCATAACGAGCCGGGGTTACACGTGAAAACTCAATCTTTTTTATATCTTTAGCTAATAATCCCTGTAAATCTTCCATTGTGGAAGGTATCCCATTTATAAGTATCATGGGACTTCCTGCATCTACTGTCAATGTCTGTCTTACTGGATTTGATTCAAGTCCAGCCAAAGGAAGTTTTTGAAATAAACTGATTGCATTTGTAGAAGTATTTATATCTGATTTAGATGGGTAAATTAATATATTTCCATTAGATAGATGAATTAAATTACCATTAATAATAATTTCATTAAGATTATGTGATTTACTTAAGTATATCTTTCCTAAATTAATATTCTTTGATTTGTTTTCTATATATATTTCCGAAGTATTGTATTCATTAGAAGAAAATTTTAATACAAAATTATCTTTAAAATTTATAATAAATGAAAATTCTCCTTTTGTACCAGTTTTGATACTTGAAATTATGTTATCATTACATAACAAATCACATTGGACGTTACTTAGACCTTTAGAGTTGCTGATAGAAAAGATTTTTCCTGTTACAATTATTGCATTTAAATTAACAAAAAAACTAAGAAAAACAAATAGTATTAAAAATTTTTTCACAAATAAAAAATTAGAAGATTAGTAAAATGTAAACAAAAAAATAAAGAAAAGTCAACATTATTCTAATTTATAAATAATCAATTTTATATCAATAAAATAAAAAATATAATAAATAAAAATTGCTTTTATTCAATTTACATCTACTCTATTCCTTAAATTATTGAGCACTAATTTTTCTTTGATAATTGACTTTATAATTCTATCTTTATCCTTTTGTGTCGGATATAAACAATATTCCTTGCCCTTTGATAAATCAATGTTCTTCGAACATCCTCCGTTACAGAGAGGTAATATCCTACAGTTTTTACATAGTTTATTATTAAATCTAGTATTTAACCTTATATCAAATTGATTATCTATTTTCAGATTACCATCACTTGAAAGAACCCCATCTTCCTTAGTACTTTCAAAGTCTAATGCAGTACATTTAAAAACTCGTCCATCCCAGTTAATAACTGCGGAATAACGTTTATCGGCATAACATATAGATCTAATATAATCACGTTTAATTGGATAGATTCTATAACCTATCTTATCTAATTTTTTATATAATTCTAATATTTCATCAAAAATATCATTTTTTATATCCTGCCAAACCTGTTGAATTGAAATGGTTATATTATTCTTTTGATGTTCACTAAATTTACTTAAATGACTGATTAGATCATTAGAATAAATTATATTATCTTTTGTGACATTAATTCTAATTAATACAGGCAAATTAGCATCGGTAAATTTTTTTATATTATTAATAATTCTTATGAAGGAATTGCCATCTTTACTAATTCGCGTTCGATTATGAGTATATTCCCCTCCATCTAAGGTGATTTGGGATAATCCAATATTATATTGTTTTAATTTTCCAATTATTTCATCATTAATTAAATAACCATTTGTAGTAAAGGTTATATAATAATTTTTATTTTTATTATTACTGATTTCACTTGTATACTTAATTAAAGGTAGAATTATATTATAAAATTCGAGCAATGGTTCTCCTCCAAAAAATGCAATTTCAATTGTATCAAATTTATCTAATATATTATTAATTAATTTTTTTATTAAAGATATATTTTTATTTGAAATTTTAGTGTTTTTTTTATGTGTCTCATAACAATACCAACATCTAAAATTACAATCTAAAGTAGGATTGATAGTTAACCTAAAGATTGAACTATTCTCGACAGAATTCAAAAATATATTTCTAATTTTTTTTTTCTTCATTTTCATCATTTTCGCATACGATTCCTAAAAATTTAAATTTAATTAATGTATCCCTATCAATAGTTGACAAATTAATATATTTGTTTTTAGGTATAATAATGAAATTCTCAGTTAAAGAATTAAAAATAATATCCGTATTTTTTGAAAGTTTTATACGAGAATTAAAAATGCTATATTTCATTGAATCACTCAATTTTAATATAAAAATTGGAGTAAGATCTTACTCCAATTTTTATTTTTTATACAGAATAAGGACATGTTCTAGGTCCACCACCTATTCTATTGCCGGTACAACCTCCGACATTAGTAACATCAATATCACAATTAACTATATTATTCCCGTCTAAAAGACAACGCAATCCATTTGAAGCGGGAATAGAAGAGGGTGAGTTACCACCTACAATCATTATCTCATCCGGATTGTTTTCAAAAAAAATTTCGGCCGAAGTACCTAATTCTTCATATAAATCTTTCATTAAATAAATTATTAAAGGGTTAATATTTACTTTTTCGAGAATAACTGTAAAAGTTCGTCAATAGAAAACATGACTGAGAAACCTTCTTGGTAATTACTCGAATATACATGCAACATAAACGGCACTCCTGCATTTAAAGCTGTTTTTGCAATATTAATTAAAGGGTATCCTAATTCCTCAAAATTTTGCATTATATCTCTTTTAAATATTTCAGGATTTTGTGAAAAATAAAGCATATTCTCAGTAGGAACTTCACCCATATTAGTAGTAACTTTTATTGGTTCTATGGGACTTTCAATTTCCATAATTATTCCACAATTTTCAGTCTTAATTGGCAAACTACTAATTAAATCAATTATAATAGATTGCGTTTTAATTGTTTGAGAGGAATCAGTTTTGAATATATTAGCTTTAGCAGACTGAAATATATTTACTAAAATCAAAAAGGTTATTATTGTACGTAAATAAACCATATGAAATATATTTTATATCATTTAATAATTTGTCTTACAAATTTAAATAGAATTATAACATACATTCTAATTATTATTGTTAAAAATTATTAAATTACAATAATTAACAAAATAATTATTATAGTCTACTGATTATCAATATAATTATATTATATATTATTATAACATTTATAATAATAAACACGTTTATGTAAATATTGATCCTTATTCTTTTTTCTAATTATTTAATATTATGAAAAAAATGTTCAATAATAGATTCTCCATTGGAGTAAGGATAAGGCAGGAAACAAAGTGCTATAAGCAACAACAGGAAAATCAACACTATAAGCGCCGTTCCCCATCTTACCAGGGATGGCGGTATTTCTCCTATCAAATTCCTGACCTTCTCTGACCGTAGTTCTATATTGTCTTCTTGTCTGTCCTTTTTATCCATTTCCTTTTCCTTCTATATCAATTTCCCAATTCAAGCTGGTTCTTTACCAGATTGTAATAGTATCCTTTCCTTTCTATAAGTGTTGCGTGGTTCCCAGTCTCCACCACCTTCCCTCCGTCAAGGACTATGATCTGGTCTGCATTCTTGACGGTAGACAACCTGTGGGCTACAACTATCACCGTCCTTCCACGGTAAAACTCGTTCAGGTTCTCAACTATGGCACGCTCATTCCTGGCGTCTAGGGCATTCGTGGCCTCGTCCAGAAAAATGAAGTCAGGATTCTTGTAAACCGCCCTCGCTATCAGTATCCTCTGTTTCTGACCCTGGCTCAGTCCAACTCCGTCCCGGCCTATCTTCGTGTTGTATTTCAACGGCAGTCCCATAACATAGTCATGGATGTTCGCTATCCTGGCAGACCGTTCCAACCTGTCGATATCTATATCCCCGTCATCCACTGCTATGTTCCTCGCTATCGATTCCGAAAAGATAACACCGTCCTGCATAACAACCCCACACTGCCGTCTCCACCATTTCAGGTTGTAGTCGTTTATGTCATTACCGGCAATCCTTAGACTCCCTTCCAGTATCGGGTAATATCCGAGCATCAGTTTTATCAGGGTGGTCTTGCCGCTTCCGGAGGCTCCGACTATGGCAGTTATCTTCCCTTCCGGGATCTCTATCGAAACATTGTCAATGGTCTTCTTCATTGCATGCCGGTCATATTTGAACGTTATACCCTCCAGGGATATCGCCTTCTCCCCGTTGTCGAATCCGGTCTGTGCGTTCTCCCTGTTTTCCTCGTTCTTTCCACCGTGTATCTCGTTTATCCGTTCCAGGGAAATCTTAACATCCTGCAGTGAATATATAAATGACATAAGCTGCTCCACCGGTGAGTTCAACTGTCCGATTATGTACTGTACGGCCAGCATGGCTCCCAGCGTCATCTGTCCGTTGATCACGGCCGTCGCAGCAAAAACCGTGATGATGATGTTCTTTATCTCGTTTATGAAGATGGACCCGGCCTCCTGGGTCTGCTGCAACTTCAGCACCTTCATCTGTACGTTGAAAAGGTCGGCCTGCACGTCCTCCCATTCCCATCTTCTCCTGTTCTCGCAGTCCTGTAGCTTGATTTCCTGCATCGTGGTGATGAACTGGTAGGTCATGTTCTGGTTGATTGCCTGCTGTTCGAACAGCTCGTAGTCCAGCACCTTCCTTCGCCTGAGGAACATTGATATCCACATCCCGTAGATTATACTTCCGAGCAGAAATACAAGAAAGATCAGCTTGTCATATATGAAAAGGACCACTCCGAATACTATAAAGCTGAGAAAATTGAAAAGGACACTCAAGACCTGGTTGGTCAGGAACGTCTGTACGCGGGAGTGGTCGCCTATCCTTTGCAGTATGTCTCCGGTCAGCTTCGTGTCAAAGAATGACATCGGCAGCTTGAGAAGCTTGATGAAGAAATCGCTCACAAGAGAGATGTTTATCCTCATAGATATATGAAGCAGAAGCCAGCGCCGTATGAAGTCGGTAACCGTCCGGCCTATGACTATCATCAGCTCCCCCAGAAGTATGAGCCATATGAAGTTGATGTCCTCATGCCTGATCCCTATATCGACGATCGACTGGGTCAGGAAAGGAAAGATAAGCTGGAGAAGACAGCCCAGGAAAAGCCCCGCGAATATCTGGAGAAAATATTTACGGTATTGCTTCAAATACTGAAAAAGAAACCTGAAGGATCGCTTCTCGCTCTCCTCTTTTTCTTCATTCATGGTTTTCTTCTTATAAAATTCTTCCGTCGGTTCGAAAAACATAGCTATGCCTTTTTCGTCGCCGTCACTTCGCGTCGATATCCAGTGCTTCTTGAACTCTTCCAACGAGAGCTTGTATTTCCCTTTCCCGGGATCCGCTATCCAAAAACGGGTTCCCCTCCTGTCTACCTTGTATAAAACCACAAAATGATTCTGATTCCAATGCAAAATGCAGGGATAACCTAATTCTTGTAATTGCTTTAGATTCGGTTTATATGATTTCGTTAGGATACCAAGTTTTAAAGCTGTATCAGAAATGGCTTTTAGAGATACTCCTTGAGTTGTAGTAAAACAGTATTGAGATAGAGTCCAAATAGAATAACGTCGCCCGAAATGATTACAGATAATTGCCAATGATGCAAGACCACATTGCATGCCATCTAATTGACGTTCTACTTCAAGTCCGAATATTCGTTCTATCCACTTCATCTCAAAGCACTCCAAATTAATAACTAATTAGTGGTTATACTTTTAAGCTCTATATCCTCATTATTAAATTGTTTTTTATTTCTCCATTTGAAATTCTTCGTAGTAAACATGTATGAAACTGATACCCCGGCTTTAGGAGCTAGCGTAGTCTGATGGCTTTTTTTGTAAGAATAGTAATTGCCATTTATAGTCCAGTACTCGGAATTCATCTTTGGCCAGAGGAACTTTTCAGCAAATAAAGCTACACGAATTGAATCAATCACTTTCCAATCAATCTGAATATTACTATAAACTATGTTTCTTGATTTAGTATAGAGAGAAAAAGAATAATTATTAAGACCTAAATTAATCCAGCAGGAAATTCTTTTGTAACCGAAATTTGCATTGAAAGAAAAGTTGACAACGTCTCCGCTGAAAGGCATGCCTTTTATGTAGTTCTTTAAATAATATACACTTATACTTGTATTTCCGTAATACGGTTTTCCCTGAGGTATGGCATAACTGAAAGTGGTCCCGACCTGAAGCCATGACATATGTCCGAAATTCTGATATGTATTTATGTAAATCTCACCTTCCATATATCCGTATGGCTGTATCCTTTTTGACATAAGGAAATATTGCACATAAGGGTTGACCCTGAAACCTATGCTACTGAACGAATACTCCAATCTTAACTTATCGCTATGGCTTGGTGTAAGCAGAGGGTTACCCATATTCACCTTTAGACTGTCCGTAGAGGTATTCAGTGGATTTAGCTGAGCGGCATTCGGCATGGTACGTGTCCTATCGTATTGCAGGGAGAGACTGTTCTTTGTGTCAAATTTGTATCTGAAAGAAACCGAAGGTACGAAATCGATGTAATTGTGTCTCACACCTGTCGCATCAGAAAAAAACATGTCAAGACCGAGAGACAGGGAATAATTAAATTTATTTCCGGATGCTCTGTTGTTGTCAATTCCGGCATATACATACTCCCGGGTCCTCCGGTATCTGAAATCAGGCCACGGATCGAGAAAGTCGTCTATATCTGTAACGGAATACTCTGTTTTTAATCCTACCTCAAGGTGTAAAGACTTGTTTAGCATGTCGGAGTAGTTTACATCCATTTCGCCCATGTGACGGTGGTTGTCAAGATCAATGGAACTTGTATAGTTGTAAAGGAAGCTGTTCTCTTCACGATGCGTTTTCACCCCGTTCATGGTATAGTAATAGTTACCAGTAACCTCAAGTGTACGCGTGTCCTTGTATGTATGTTTGTAATACAGGTTTGCAACAAGCTGGTGATATCTGTTTCTGTTATAAACTTCAGACGTCAGTGGGGATGAACCTCCTGTGGAAATGTCCGTAATTTGTCCTTCGGTGGATGACGTTTCCGAACTTGGATTGGGTAAATATCTGATATCTACCGCAATATAATTCTTCTTTGAAAACATCTTGTCTCCCCCGAGAAACACATAGGGGTTTCTCCATACCCCCTTGTTACAAGTATTCTCAACCCTGTGTAGATTTCCCTGATAAGTGTCGGAATAACTTACACTCCTCATATTGCTATTCTGCATATAACCACCCGTAAGATACAAAGAGGATGTTTCAGAGCCTAATTCAAATGACGCATTGGAATAAAGAGAGTTAAGGTTAGGTGTGGCTTTTGCAAGTACATTGCCGCGTAGATAAGGTTTGGTCCCATCTTTTTTAAGTTTTATATTTAATACGGTACTCACGGATATGTCTCCCCGGTAACGTGCGGACGGGTTATCAATTATCTCTACGGATTCTATCATTTCCGGCGATATGACGTCAAGCGGTTTCTTCACGCCGTTGACAAGTATCAGAGGGGTGCTACCGTCATCAATCTTAATGCTCCTTCCCAAGGGGTTGACGATAAGTCTCGGTATTTCCTGCAGGGCATAGTAGGCGTCGTTTTCTTTCTTAGCCCTGTCGGAAAGGTAATAGATTGACATTCCTGCCAATTCTTTTGAACGGATGCCTACTAAGACTGTTACCTCTTCCAATACTGTCGAAGACTCTTTCAATACAAACTTTGGTAGTTTTACTTTTCCGGAAAGTGTGAAAGTCTGTGAAGCCGGATCGTATCCAATCATCGAAACCTTGAATTCATAATCTCCTGCAGGCAGTCCCTTGATTTCAAACGTTCCCTTGCTGTCTGTAGAAGCTCCACCCACTATTGAATCCGTATGGAAGAACAGGACAGTACTACCGACCAGAGGATTCCCTTCATTATCAACCACATTGCCGGTAACTAGAGTAACAGTGTTCTGAGCAGAAACTTTAAGGGTAACTAAAAGAAAAATTAAAAGACCCCCCTTCAAATATCTTATATCATTTCTCATTTACTTAATTCTTAGGCCTTGACCAGGTATCTTCTCCCTTCCCTCTATTATATAACTTATGACAGATAAATCTATAAAATCATTACTCTAAATTCAATATTTTTTTATCGAGATATAGAATGTCAGTTTGATACATTGTAACTGTTATATCCACTCTCGATAATTGGTTGGGTTAACATAAGCATTATTGAATCTGTATTTTACATATTCTGCAATTCTCATTTCCATATTGCGCTTTTGGCAATATCGATTTAGGTTACCGTCCTTGCACTCCATTTGTTTCTGACAACATGGTCCCCAACATAATGGCAGAAACTTGCACTCCTTGCACATATCGTTATCGAAAGTTACAATGTCAATTCTTTTCTTTAATTTTTCATTGTCCCATTTTATAGAACCATTACAAAGAAGTTCTCCCTCTTTATGCGCATCTGTGAAGTCACGTCCTGAACATTTGTACACAGAACCATCCCATGAAATTACTACCTGATTCTTTGCAGATGCTTTACAAGAAAAACTACGCCTTCCCATATTCATGTATGAAACCTTAAAACCTGCCTCTAACCATTTGCTTATTATTGACTCCAATTGTTCATTATCAAAAACTTTCCTTTCTGTTTGCCATACTCGTTCTAAATGAATCCCAATTTTATTTCTATCTATTTCGTTGAGTTGAGTTATAAGCTCTGGCATCTTTGGAATTGTCTCATCGTCATAATTTATACGTAGATTTATGTAAACATTATTAAGCCTATTAGTAAGTGAATATAACGTTTTTATCATTGACTCGTAGGTTCCCTCCCCAGTATCAGGAATATATTTTATTTTATCATGACGTTCTTTAGAACCATCAATAGAGATTTGAAATGAAGATTCTAATTCTTCAAACAAATGAATATTTTCTTTATTTATACAGACCGCATTTGTAACAAAGAAGAATGATACTTTTTTCCCTACTTTAATTGATTCTTCCCTAATTTTTTTTAGTAATGGATAGAGTTCTGACTTGAAATAAAGTAATGGTTCACCCCCAAAAAGTTCAACGTTAAGCTCTTTCAAGTTCTCATCTTTAAGTTTATTTCTAACAAATGTTAATATTGCATTAGATACATTAGGTGTAAGATGACTTCCTTTAATATGTTTTTCAAAACAGTACCAACATCTTAAGTTACAATCAAGCGAAGGTAATATCGTTAAATAAAATACAGATGAATCATTAATAGCTTTCTTATATTCTTGCTCCAGTAGATATAATTCGTTACAATCATCATCTACGATAAAATTATTTTTATACATTGACTCAACTAATCTCGGAGCTTTTAAATATAACTTTTTAACATCGTTCTTGAGTAGTTCGGCATCTTCATTTGTTAAAATACAAAATGCATCTAGACGGGTATTATAACAGATAGAATTTTTTTCCTTATTTTTTACTATAATGTTATATTGACTACTTTTCATAAAATATTATTTTGATCCTTTTTTATTAATCTTAATTAATGAAAGGGATAAATTTATCCCTTTCATTAATGATCAAATTTTCAATGGTTCAAGCAAAAGGTGTGTTCGGTTTTGTGAATTCATTGCCACAGCCACAACCACAACCGTTACCACCCATGGATGGAGAACCTAATCCTCCTAATACCATCAAAGCTTCTCCTTCCTGTACCTCAATTACATCTAGAGGCAAAATAATTTTTTTTACCATAAATTTAATTTTTTAATGTTTACTAGTTTTAAGAAATTATTTATAGGTCCTATTCATATCGCTTTTCGGTTTCGCGCCTTTTAACCAGTAAGGTCTGGTTCATATTGGGCCCAGAGATCATATGATTTCATAGCAAAAATAACAAATTTTATAATGATTATTATAATAATTGATTTTTAATATCTGATATTTAACATTATTTAACTTCTTAGAATAAATTAAAGTCCTGATTATGAAGTTTTATAGTATATCATTAATTTATAATATTTGTACTATTATAGATAATTAAATCAATAATAAACATAATATGACTATGGTTTCATCATCTTTCTTAACAAACGGTGATTGGTGGTAAAATACATTATAGGAATATAAGTATAACCTACCGAAAAAACGATGAAAATCTCATAGTTTATTTGAAGGATATCAAAACCTGAGCGCCTTATTATGATAAAACTTCTTCATTTGATCAAGTTTCCAGGCTTATCCAGCTGTGGGTAAAGAACCATTCAGGAGCTAAAATGAATTAAGTCCATGAAATGACAAAATGATTAAACTCTTAAATTACATTAATTATTACAAAATGATTCTTCTAAAACAGCAGAATCACAGAACTGACCTTTATAAATATACAATAGTACAAATCTTTGATATCTCCAAAGGCATGGTTTAGTCAACACTTACAATGCTTTTGTCCTAGTACAAAAAAAATTAGAGTTTGCAAACTCACAAATTTACAAACTCTAATTTCTTTCCAATAGGAGCATTATAATAAATACTCATGTTTTTATGACATTTCATTCTAAAACCCTTATGCTTTTTAATCCAATTTTTCACATAAACGGAGGTATTAGCTTGAATTATTATAACAAAAATGTATTTTAGATTATTTCTATTTAATTTTAATTTTTATAATAGAATCGATAACCTTTGTGATTATAAAAATAAACAGTAAATAAAAGGTTACAACTAATAGAGATCCAAGCCATTGAATTTTAAAAAATTCTTCTATAATACTACACCCACAAGCTATTATAAAAATACTAGATAAAAACCTCATATTATATTGTAAAGTAGGTCTCCGTTTAAATAAGGGAGACGCTACTAACACCATAGTACTTATTATAAAAACAATAGTATTTATTATCATAAATATCCACCAGAAATAACATTAACTGCACTACTTACTATAGCCCCTTTTACAATTTCTTTTGTTGCTGCAATAACAGCCCCTTGAGGCCCAAATACCAATCCCGCAGCTGTCTTGCCCCAAAATTTCCAACTTAAAAATCCTCCTACTGCACCCGCCAAATCTGCTTTTACAACTGCTTCTGCAGTAACTGCACGTGTAGATATAGATTTAAGATTATACATATAGCTTGAAAATGCGATGGCACTACAAGACCATAACCCATTTTTGTCTTCTTCCGATAAATAACTGGATTCATTTATAGCCAAATTGATTTCAGAGAACTTCTGAGCAATTCGAACGCTATCCATATCATTAGAATCGATTATTTGAATCATTTCATCAATAAAAGGCTTACAATGATATGGTATTTCTTGAAATAGACTATCGGCTGTTTGACTTTCACTTTCCCCTCGTGTTAAATAAGATTGGGAGTATTCCATACCAATTTTTTTTGCAATTGATAGGGTTTTGATTGTTACTTCATTGATTTCATACAAAGGCAATGCTTTAAATGCCAATTTATCTTCCACAAATAAAGAAGTGAATGAATTAACACTATCCATACCTACAAGATTAAAAGATATAGCATCTAAACCCTGATTATGGATATCTCCAATAAAACTCATGGGATTAACAAATTCCGATTCGGGTGTTGAGTCAATAAGAAACGATTCGTCATTTGTACAAGCAGACAACGCTAAAAAACAAGCTGCATAAAAATAAAATCTTTTAATAGCACTCATACTTAAATTTTTAATAAAAACAATTTTATTAACCAGCTGTCATTTCTTAGTTTCTTGAAATTTCCATTTTTCAATTATATTAAATATGTCTTATTCAAGTCACTTTCCTTTCGGCATCTTTTATCCAGTCTGGTCTTTCAATTTTGGGCCCTAAGATCATATGATTTCTTTGCAAAGATATAAATTATTATAACACCTATTATAATTATTAAATCCCATTATTAAATATTTAACATTATTTAACTATTTATCTGTTTTAATAAATTGAAATTCATTTTATTAAAAATGTTATGAATTATGATAATAATATAACTTCTTTATATTTTTATTTAAACCACTGTGCAATAGCATCTGCCCGATTTTGTATTCAGGCTTCTTAACGAGCAGGGATTGTACTTAACCAATAATGAACATAAATTACACATGCCGAAATAACAATGTCACTACAAAGCTACAACCTGAACAATATGATTGGACAACAACCTTATATTTTGAAATTGACATCTAACTCCCTCACTTCTCGATTCTCCCTATACCATGACCAAAAAATTATAGACTGTCAATGGAGCTTTATTAAGTATCCGGTCTATATCAGTACGGATGGTCTTATTTGGGGGCATTTAGTGTCTGGTTAGCGTTTCGGTATTGTACCACTTATGTTATCTAGTAGGTTTAATCCTGCTTAACCACTATGTCATACCTTTTATCATAGTTTACTCCTTTTCAATCATCCATCACTACCTTGGTTGTAACAAGTTCAGCTGTTATTTTTGTGGTAAGTCAATTTAGATTGTGAGCTACTTCAATTCTTATTACTAATCTATAAAGAAACATAGTTCAAGAGGAATATAGTATAATGTATTCGACATAGCGGCGACGGTAAAGGCCTGGGTGGAATTTGCCTTTGTAATAGCAATAGGATAAATAGTCTTTAAGGATGTTGCGGTTTCCGGTTTGAAGTTTCTGAAGAACTGATGATTCATTGACTTTCCCGGGTCCACAATTATAAGCGAGAACGGCCAAGATCAGGCTGTCTTCTCCATAAGATTTATAATATGACAGGAATTTCAGGAGGTCTTTTCTTAACAACCGGTCTGCTTCCTTTTCTGTCAGCTGACAACCTTTCTTATATGATTCTCCCGGTAAAACCAAATGACCATACCCAATGTATGGCCAATGTTTTGGTTGATGAAGGGTTTCATAATGTTTGATTATTAAAACCGCCCTCTCAAAAGGGGGCAGTTCCATAATTTTCATGGGTTTTGCAAAACTGCATATTCCCATTGAAAGAAATAAAGCCAAGATTAACTTTCTCATTTTTACCGTGCCTGGTCTTTTCGCTGAATAGTGGCTATCATCAGTTTGACCTCTTCACCGACATTAATGAAGTTTTTATATAATACTCTTTCCCTTTCTTCCCTCGATGTAAATTGATAGAATTTTGGTAAGGGTACATATTCGGATTCCTCTTTGGAAATCTCTTTCATGTCAAAGTCGGTTTTACAGAAAAACTTGGTAGTCTGGAATTCTTCTGATTCCTGAATGTTCATGCTGTCTCCACGACCCGTCTTGGTCTTGATAAAGTCTCTTGCAGTCTGACCACATATCCATCCCGTCGGTAAATCGGATATCTTTGAAGCAGGGACAAGACTATCCATATTCTCATTAAGATTTATAGATGTCTTATCTCTGTCAATAGTTACACCTTTCTTTAACTGAACTACCTTACCGAAAATATCATTGGACAACCATTCCAATGTCTCCTTGGCTCTTGCAGAGCCTGAAACAACATTGCCGACAGTGGTAATAATTTTCTGCATGCCATTCTTACCATAATCGGCTTCAAGCTGTGGCAGTTCCTGAAAACCGAGTGTAACAGAAACCTTGTTGCTTCGTGCTGTGCCGATAAGACGGTCAATCTTATGGAAATAAAGTGTTGGTAACTCATCGACAATGATACTTACAGGAACATTCTTTCCTTGACCGGTATTAACTCTCGTTACAAGTCTGTTAAGAATCAAGGCATTTAACGCCCCTATAATACTCTCCATTTCAGGGTCATTAGCTATAAGCAGATATGATGGATTTTTCGGGTCTGAGACTTTCAGGTCAAAATCATCTCCGTCTTTATGGAATATCCAATATGATTCCTTTGTTGCCAATCGGGAGGTATAGACACGCAATGTGCCAATCATACCTTCCAACTGTTCCATTGCTTTGTTTTGAAATGCTGTCTGGAACGGGCCCAATAATGGAGCAACCTCATTATCAGTCTGTAATACCTCAAAAATCGTCTGATAACTTTCATTGAGAAATGAAAGGATATGTGGCATATCGGAATATTTACCGAGCCAATAAGCCGGTTCCACTACAGGACCATCTTTATATTCTCTTACAACTCCGGTAGGTTTAAGTATTTTGGATTTTGGATCCAATACCTTTTCGGCATATAACATCTTTCCGTTAGCATCATAAGGTTCTTTTTCATGGTTGACAAAGAAATATATACAAGCTGCAAGGAAGTTCACGGCAGATGTCTGGAAGAATTGATCGCTACCACCGCCTCCTTCTTTCTTACCTTTCTGCAATGATTCAAGCAAAGTTTCTGCGGTTTCTGAAGCAGCTGCAAGATTGGGGATATACTTTGCCTGTATTGGATTCACTCTACGGCTATATTCCACATCAACGAAATTGATGATATTGAATTTACAGCCATCAGGGGTCTTGCCCTCTTTCTTATTCTTAAGGTAATGATAGTAAAGTTTAGTTGCTAAGGTAGGGAACTTATAATCATAAACCACCATTGCAAAACCCTTTGCCGAGTGCTGGCGTATAAACGGTTCTATAATTGAGAATGTCTTACCGGAACCTGGAGTGCCAACAACCCAGGTTCCACGAAAGGGATTGCTTATCGACACACAACCTTTCCTGAATTTTCCTTTCCAGTAGAACCGCATGGGGATATTAACGGAGTATTTGTTTTCTACGGCTTCGGTCGACTGCTCAAAAGACTCGTTTTCAAAGTTGAATCGGTCTTTGAGCAGACCCTCTTTTAAGAATTTGGATATATTGTCGAAGGCTATATGAATCAAAACAACTCCGATAACAGATAAAATCATATATATCCAAATATTGACTTTCAGTGTATAGATTCTTGGAAGAATGGAATGACCAAAGAAAATGACTGACAGGATTACCAGTCCGAAACCGGCTAAAATGGGATAAAGCACCTGTTTCTGTGCATCCATTTCTAAATGTTTCTTATTCCTGGTTCCTACACAGGTTATACAAATTAGAATGAAGGTGGCAATCTTACTATAAATAAGGTTTCCGTCTTTATAAATCATCCATGCCTTAATCCTGTCGTGGATTTCCACAAGGACTCCGTTCCAATGGTCTAAAGTTTCAGGGTCGAGTGCATACTCAAAGAATTCCATCAGCAACGATACATAAATCGCTGCCCGGAATATCTTATACAATCCCTGTATCTCTTTGGTCTCTTCCATAATTCTTATTCTTCTATCGTTTCATTATTGAGATGATACCAATGGCCATCAATGCAAGTGACTTCCATCCCGAGATGCAATCTCTCGATCTCAAGTTCGTTCTGAATGCTATCTATAGTCTTCCGGGTTATCTTATCCATTCTTCGAAGTTCCCAGTCTTCCTTTTTTACAAGATCGCCAATACAATAAATTTCATTATTAATTAGATGGTTAAGGATTGACCGGCTTAAATCAAGAGTCGAGATTGAATCTGAAAGCCTCTTATTCTCCTTAGCCGGAATAATTTCCAAGGCGATTTCGAGACTCTCCTTCGCTTTCTTAAGGGATTTTAGATTAAAAGTCAATTCATCAAAGTTCTTTTTGCTTTGTCTTACATCATTAGCTGTCTTTTCAAATTCTTTGTGCAATTGATAATTGGCTTTTAGAAGTGTGTCATTCTGTTTTTTAAGCGAACTATTGCTCGTTTCAAGCTCTTGGTTTTCTTTGAATAATTTATCATTTTCATTATCCAATTCATGAACTCGAGCAATCAGAGATGTATATTTCTCATTTTCTTGAGTCATTTCTCCGAATACTGAATCAAAATTAGAAATCACATGGTTAGATTTATCCATTAGCTCTTCCAGTTCTTGTCTGCGTTCCTCAATTCTCATCGAGTTGTGCATTTGAACAAAAATCAGGATTATAAGGACCGCACTTGTAAGTATAGTCAAAACTGTCATTTTCATTTAGTTTTATATGTTTAAGATTAGGATCTATTATTCTTCCTCCATAAATTCAAAAGGAAGTGGTTCATCCATTGATTGTTCAATCAATGTAAATCCGGTAGTCTGTAAAGTTTCTTCGGAAGATGAGCGGGTTGGTAAATCACCCTGATACCAAGTATTTTCCCAAAGCTTGAAATCATCGTTAAGAATGTAGACATACCGTGTAGTTGCTTTCAAACCACCATCTGGCAAAGGAAGAGTCGACCAGTGATAATGAAGATAACCGTCATAATGGTAATTATTTTGATTGCACCAGGATTCATTATACACCATTGTTAGATATTTCAATACTTTTCCGGTATGTGAGATAGGATAATTATCAGATAAGGTTCCCAAAGTATTGAAGTAGCCTATATAATAATATGTCTTATCATTATATTTAAATAATTTAGTTGACGCTGCATGGGGTCTATTATATCCTTCATCATTATACCACCACCAAGTCTTGCCTTTGGAAGTTCCGGAATATTGATATAGTGAATATTGGGATAACTCCGTCCTGTCTTGTAAAACATAATATCTGTGCTGTGTGCTACTTACAGCCCCATTAACAATTTTTTGATGAAAGATCAAGTTACCTTCATCGTCAAGAAAATTATTGATTGTCCTTTCATTGTTCAGACCTATTGAAAACCAGGAAATATAGTCGTCAAAAGCATCACAATATGGATGGGTGGTGAAAACCCAAATAGAGGAATTCAGCCGTTTTAGAATGATATTAAGATTTACAGTCTTCCAATCATTTTCAGTGTTAAGACTATGTTTTGCATAATAACTACATAGCTCCGCAGTATTGGAAGTGCTGATATAACAATTATTTAAATCATCATTATTTTTGAAGAAACAGTTTCCACCAGTAGTTTCAATTATCCAATTACTTGCTGAGGGGAATTTAACTGTAAATAACAACTCTATTTTTGAGGGATCAAGATTGGACTTGAATTTTAGTGCCAGATAAAATCTTTGTTCCCCGTTAGTCCTTTTATTTACATATACCACATACTCGTTGTCAGTGAAATCTTGTATTACGGATTTATCGACAATAATAGTGGAATTGAGGATTTCTTTGTCATATAATATCATCATCTCCATGTACTTGACATTAGTAATGGATGGTGAGCATTTTTCAGATGGGAAATTATAAGTATAAGTGCCACTATCATCACTGTGAGAAGCCTCAGGTCTTATACATCTTGTTTCATTTATATCATTTACGGAGATTTCAAAATCCAAAATTTGAAAGCCATCGTTTTCTTGCTCTTCTGTTACTGGCAATGTAAGTTGTGGCTCATCAACGGATGTACATGAATTCAAACCTAAAAGTATACTGATCAGTAAAATATGAAAATAAATAACTTTTTTCATAGTGATTTTAATTTTGGGAGACGGATTAACCGCCTCCCGATTCTAGTGTTCAATTTCAATATTCTGAGTCGATTGTGTCGTTCCATGCAGAATCTGTTATAATTTCAAATGTAAAGGTATTAGTAACGAAACCTCCTTCTCCTTTGCCACCGTCTCCGGTATTCTCATGGTTGTATACAACATATCGGTTATTAGCCTGTATGCCATCAACAGGCAGATCTACGGATACGAACTCCGCGTTACCTAAAGATTCGGCTGGCTTCCTGAAGGCAAGATTCAGTTTTCCTAATGTTCCTGTATTACCAGATGCAGATGCATATCTTAAAGGAGATTTCTCAATTGGTGCAAAAACATAGAAACAACCAAGATAATCCATCTCCCTCTCTTTAAATGTCACTCTTTCAGGTGATGTGCCTGTCAGATTATTGGTGAACTCATAATTGTTTTGGGAGAATATATATTCTTCCTTTGTATAGGCATTCGGCAGATCTATAGATGAATCAAAGAACCAGGTTGTCAAGGCCATCATGTTATTCGTGTAATTGAGTGCAGAGGCTTCCTCTTTACCGAAACCTGGAACTACTGTAACACCGTTTGGATAATATACGTTCACACCTGGGAATGTGAACTCATCTGAAAGGATATGGATCTGTGCAAACGGACGTTTAAGTATTACCGTCTCATTGAAATTGGGGTTCTCTTTCTGTTTTGAAAGCTGAACATAGCCGGCAAAGGAATCGTATTCCTTTAGCTCAGTATTTCCATTCATATACAAAGGATTTACACTGACACAACGGTTCTTGAAGTTGAGATTGATAGCATCAGAAGATGTCACATCTGATACTGTCACATTATCATCTTCATTGCCTGCCCAGAAGAAGATCTTGACCTGTGTCGGATCTATCTCTTGGTGAAGTTTGAAATATGCGTTGAATTTGCCATTCTCAACCATACTCCAAGCCGGATAAACAGTATTTTCACTGTCATAAAGATACTGGCCATTGTAATATACTCCGTACCATAGTCTGTCTATGGTTCTTGAGAATGAATAAAGTCCGTCATTCCCGACTATCGCTTCTGCAGCAGCTCTGGTTCTCATGTCGTCAGGGATATTGACTGTCAGAGAATATTGCACCATTCCTTCAGCATCTACAATAACCGGAGAAGATTGGATTGGTTCCTCTGCATTTTTACAGGAGAAGAGCATAGTGGAAGCCAAAGCTCCCATCAATGCAAATGTTAATAGTTTGTGTTTCATTAAGTTTTTGGATTTTAAGTTTGTGTTTAGGATTTTGTAATTGAATTTGTTATAACCGTTAATATTCGATTTCTACTGTTTCCTCCCATTCAGGATCTATACCGATACCACCACCTCCGGAATTTCCGTTATCATCATTATCTTCAGGAATCAGCATGGAATAGAAATTCCCTTTCAGAGTTGTTATCCCTCCGTTGATAAGTGGAATTGTGATCTTATCTACTCTGGCTTTCAATTCATCTTTATCATCGTATATCTCAACTTTGAGGGAAACCGATGTTTCTTTCTTATCATTAGAAAGTACATGGTCAAAAGCCAATAACTCGCCGTCAGGATAAGAAGTGAAAGAAACATCATTCCATTTCAGATTTACTTCTCCCGAAAGAGCATTGATAGCACCGGGTAAATCGTAATAGGATATCACTATCTTTCCCGGATTGAAAGTTGCACTGTCACAGTCCGTGGCAATCAGTGTATACCTTGCGAAAGCAGGTTTCAGTTCCATTGAAACATCGGTAGTGGTGAACGCAACATTCTTTTCAAGCAATCCTCTGAAAGGAGTCTTGCCTTCGTCATTCCCTTTATAGTCATACTTATGTTTCTGCAACATCTCGGAGAAATCATCAGTATGGAAGTAGTAGGTGGAACCGTTCTGATCAGGAACAGGCTCAGCCCATGCCACGAAACTGTATTTCCCCGGAGGAAGGGACATGGGTAAAGTTGTTGTATTGGAAGGAATCAGAGTAAACGGTTCTTTTGAATTTCCTTTGTAAACAGCAACCCAATATTTCAAAGGCCAATCTGAACCGTTTCTTGAACCGAAATATTCTCCATCTAAAGTTTTATAATCAAATAATCCCGGTTTTACTGAGAGTTTAAGCGTGAAGTCACTCCAGATATGCTCCATGTCATCATCTTCGTAATAACTTTGATTACCATTGTGACGATAGATGGTAACAACAGGTCTGCAGTGATGTCTCTGGTCTTTCGGAGTCTCATGGATTATTCCGGAATTCATTGAAACCAGCCATGCTTTCAAATCTTCCTGTCCTTCTACTTCGGTTGAAGACCAGTACCAGCACTCATCAGGATTATCAGATAATCTTTCCCCACCCAAAGCCTCTATTCTTGGGTTTATAAAATTGTGGACTTCCTGTAGTTGTCTTAATTGAGCAACAGATGGAATGTAGGCTGCCTGACCGTAAGTCCATAAGTCAAAGACAGGCATTGCCATGGGTGAAGCCACATCCTTTGTCTTATAAATGGCGTAAGTATTCTCATTGCCATCCAAGGCATAAATGTCCAAAGAGGTATTCTGCTTTACATACAATGAATCAGCGAATGCTTCATCTGAAATATCATTCAGATATACCGCATATCCGACTATTTCTGAATTTATATCCGGATTAACATTATACACTACGGCCACCGGTTCCTTATGCCGGGTCACAAAATCCTGAAGTGAAAGTACGGATCCGTCAGTACAAAGAATGTCTCCGACTTTCATGCTTGGATCCGGCTCATCGAAATGAGCGTCACACGAAATCAATGTGAAAGAGACCAAAAGGCAAAGACAGGAAATAAAACAGTTATTCTTAAGCCATTTCAGCATACGTTCACATTTTCTCTTTATCATCTTGGGCTTATCAACTTTGTCAGCCCTGGTTATCAGCTTTTTCATACGGTTGAGTATTCGTTCATATCTATATTCCATATCAAGGATCATTTGACCGGGATTTTAAAACCAATAGCTACACCTGTCCGGAACAGGTCTTGTCCTTTTATCATCAGGTCTGTCTTGACCTGCCAATAGAGCTGCCAGCCTGCCTTCAATCTGTAATTGTGTTCGTAACCTGCATGGATTCCTGCAAGGAACTTATGTGTATCTGAACCGAGAGAAGCACCTATACGGATATTGCCGTAATTGTTTCTTCCGCGATAAACACAAGGTTTGTAAGCTGCTCCGATACCCCAGGATCTGTAATTATGCCAGAATGATTTAGGGCAAACATGGCCACAGGATTCACAGTCTTTCCATTTCAGATAACCGTTGGCAAAGAATTCCCAGGCATTATGGTTGTTCCCTTCTCTTTCATAATTGATAGTAGCTTCAAGTCCATTCCGGTAAAGAAGTCCGACTCCGACACCGACTCTGCCATCCTTTTGTCCGGCAAAAGCGGTTGTCGCCATACTGACTATAGCCACTATTGCGATAAGTAATCTTTTCATGGCTTAATCCTCCTTCAATAAAAGTTGATTGAATCCATCGGCTGAAAGAACATTCTCATAATCGATATTCACGGAGATTGTCCTTCCGGAAATCTGTTTTTCCGACATCTCGATTGTGAGAACCTTGTCGTTAGGGAATGTGAGTTTCTTCAGCACTATCACATTCCGGTATCCATGAAGGAATGATTCCGTCCGATCTAAAATCAGGTCAGGCTTTAATTCAATAATCTGGGAGTTTGTGGACTTGGAAACCTTCTTGTCAGCGAGTTTCACCCTTATCTCATCAATGTCAAACCGGATGTTCGTCTTGTTATGAACAGAGAAGTCAAGAAAGAAATAATCTCCGACTGAATATATGTTATTCACCCTTACAACCATCTTGTTCTGTTTGCTTGTAAGGTTCCTGAATCTTGCCGGAGAGTTCCAGATCCTTCTTGCGAATCGGTACATATCCTCGGTTGACATAGACACTGCCGGGTTATGATAGGCATTTCTTTCTATCAGCTGCACTTCTTTATCCGACACGGCTTCTGTAAGTCGAGTGGTATAAATCATGGCATACTGGGTTCTATATCTTTCAGTGACAATGGTCACGATTGCAAGAATCTCACCATCCTCATGGCCCGGTTCTTTAGGTTTAAGTCTTATTGTATTGTTGATGGGCTGATCTCCGGCTATCTTGTCAGTGGATATATCGACGAATCTTATAGGTTCGGAAGCGGTGATTACCGTCGTTACCTGTTCATTGACCGTTATCTGCTCCATATCCCATGCTCCGGAGACTCCTTCCATAGAAGTGGCCGTTAGTCTCTCAACTTTTTCTACAGGGATTACTTTATCCGGTGAATCATTGAACTCGTTTTGAGCTTTTGCATCGTTCCATGCCATATACATCATCGCCATGGCCAGGGTCAGGACTATTGCTTTACTTTTCATTGCTGTTATTTAATAGGATTAGGTTTATCAGTTTATAATGGATCATTTTTATTGGAATCACTTTTTATTATCCCGGCTATTTACAAGATAGACGAAAGTCCCGTATTTGAGATTTACACGGTTCTTTCTTATTGCCTTTGATATTGCATTCGAGGTCTGCTGATAGGCGTTCTGGATTGCCTGCATTCCCCACTGCTGGAAACTGTTGTTATAGGAACTGTTGTTCATATTGACATTGCTTCCTAAAGCACTTGCCGCAACATCTTTCGTAGTTTCCCTGAACGAGGATTGGGGTACATAAAGGCCTTCCATCCCGTCAGTATCATAGAGTGTAAGACTGACCTTTATTATCTCGTCATCAACCATAAGGCTTTTAACGTTGCCCTTGACTCTCTGCTGACCGAAACCGCTCATGGTGCAATAAACATAGGATCCTTTTTCGAGTATCACACCGCTTATCTCTACATCGTCAAGTAATCTGAGCCTTACACGGGAACCATCGACAGCCTTGATATTCTCATCAATAATCGCTTTTATAAGTCGTGGTTCAGGTTCATTCTCCGCAAGGGTATTGAAATATGAAGATGAAGGTCTTACAGCCTTGACCATCTGTTCAATGGCTGCATCTTCAGCCGGCTGATTGACCGCTTTCTCGTTTATCTGCACATCCTTGGTTCCACCAACCGATAAATGATCTTCCAGATTATTATTGGTCGCCGAACCATCGGTTGGTACATCTTCAAGTCCTTTACGTCCTTGAAGTCTGGCTTCTGCCAAAGCCCTGTTAAGTTCCTCCAATGCCTCCTGTTGCCTTTGTTCCCCTCTGGCAATCCTTTCTTCATCAGAGAGAGGGTTCATAACGGAATCATTCATCATCTCCAGGCCTCTTTCCCTGCTCTGGTCAAGTGCATCCTGCATCTGCTGTAATCGGGCTGCAGCTTCTTCATCAAGAAAGGCAAGGTCGTCGTCCGTATATCGGGAGTCATATTCCTCCATCTCTTTCTGATTATCCCGGTCTATATTCTCTACCGCTGAATAATCCTGGATATGACCGTATGCCTTGGCCATGTTTTCATACTTTCCTCCGATTTCCTCATTCCTTAACTGAGCCTGGGGTAATTCGGGATTCAGATATTCGGTCGTCTGTAACTGGGACGGTGCTTCAGCCAGCTCCGTATCGAACATATCGAACATCAGATATCCAGTTCCGAGAATAAGCGGATAAAGGATAGCCGGCAACATATATTTCGGCTGTTTCCAGTTTATTTTGTTCTTTATATCTGCAAAAGTCATTGTGTTTTATGATTTAAGCGTTTCTGATTCAATAGTTTCTCCTGTTTCTGGGCCGCTGTCGTAACTTCTTCCGTCTTCGGCCTGTTACATACCTGAACTATCCTGTAGATATTCAATGAAAGGCAACCCAATACTATTCCGAACACTATGGCAAGGAACCATTTCGGATTCTTGCAGGCAAACCGCTGGATACATCCGGCAGTCTTGTCGATCTTCAGTATCTTGGCTGCCTTTCGGCCTGTAGATACCTCCTTTTCATATCTCTCCTTGTATTTCGGATCATTTTTGTCGGGCATCTTTTCTCCCATTATAAGTTTCTTCCAGCCCATGGTCAGTATTGATTTTTGGTTCTCTGTTCTATATCCTTATTGAGCAAGGTTCGCCAGTTGGTGATTAGCAATCCGTGAGGATTGTTGTCTGTTCTGGGTACACGTTTCAACTGACCGGCTGTTACAAGTTCCCTTGTTAGGACTGAAGTCCTGCGTTCTATCCTCTGTCTTCCGTAATAGGTGAATTCCATCTTGTCTTTGTCGAAATTGATACTGTCACAGAAAATTGAGAAGACAGCGGATGTACCCATGATATTGTTATAGAAACCTTTCTCCTTTAAAGTGTTGTATTGAGCCAGTCCCGTTTCATCTACCAGGTACATCGCCTTGTTCATTGTATAGTTGATATACTTGTCGTCAGGAGCCAGGGTGAAGAAAAAGTGGTGGAACATTTCGACATGGGATTTGGCTTCCACATCGAGAGTTTCTTCCATAGCTGTCCGTTGAACGAGGATAGGAACGTTGCCGTCAAGTACATAGATTTTCTGTTGTGCGTCCACAACCATAGTCCTTGCAGTCCATACACTCGCAAGGCTGATAACTATACAGCCTACGAGGAACAGTCCGCAGACTATCATCACGAGTTTGATCTTGTTTTCTAAATTCTTTATTACCATAGCATTTTATTTTTATCTCATCTCTGAGTAATTAGGATCAGGAATCATCTCATCATTCCGGCCATAGCTCCCTGGGTTGACATCTTTGCCTGCTGTGCGACTCCTTCACCAAAGTTTCTTGTCGAGAAGGCTGTGTCTCCCTCAGGTATCATCCATGCCGCAAGGTCGGGAACAAGGTTCAGACATTTCAATGCGACTATCGAGGCAGCCATCAGATATCCGGCCGAAAAGAACGAGTTTTGCAGATAGGCAGCCATCGTTGCCTCACTCTGGGTTATTGCCGTCAGGTTCTCAACCTGTATGCATAGCACTATATCAAAAAGGAGAAGGACATAGAACCCGACGAAATAGAGCATGGCTCCGTAGAAATGTACCGTCAGATATCTTGTCAGCCATTTAGCCCAGGCATCCTGCCATTTCGGCAACAGGGAGAATGCCCATTGAATGGGTCCGAATATCGTCAACATTCCCAAAAGGATCTGTTGGCAATAGATTGTCGCCCACCAGCCGATTCGGAAAACTATCAGGGCTATCACCATCACGATCTTGTCAATACAGACTGTTGCTCCGCTAACCAATGAGGTGAACCATAGTTTTGAAGCATCTTTCTCCATGTTGGTGACTTCATCGACTCCGGTCTGTTCCATTGTGGATTCTATAAGGGAGGGATCCATGGTTCCGGCTCTCGCTATATCCGCTTTAGCCTGCAAGTCTGTATAGAGTGTATCCCGGACAAAGATGAGTTGCTGGACTTCCTCAAATTTGTCGGAAATCTGTGCTGCTTCTGCCTGATACAAGTCATGGGTATAGGAACCGATGGCATTGGGGACGTATGCAAGGAAGTCAAGCACACACCAGCTGTTGTTGGTGTTGTTCATTCCGCTGTCTGCAGGTGGATACCACCATGTCATGATTATAGCCACTGCAAAGGGTCGGAAGAGCTTCATCACGTCAAGCGGCTCTTTTTTGACCATCATCTTATAGGTCATTCCGGCGGCCATTATTATGGCGAACATGGCTGCAAGTGCCATACTCATCTGCAATATCCACCAGAAGGGACCTTGCATTCCTGTGAATGTGGCGTCACATAGAAATTCGTTAGTCTGAAATATCACGTCATCAACTTCTTCTTCAAGAAGGTTGATCCCAAAATCGCTTAAAATGTTATCGGCCATAGTTCAGACTTTAAGTTAGGATTAGGATATGTTTCATATAATTTCTTAGTTAGTGTCTAAAGTGGAACCG
Source organism: Muribaculaceae bacterium (assembly GCA_022510425.1). GTDB lineage: Bacteria > Bacteroidota > Bacteroidia > Bacteroidales > Muribaculaceae > Lepagella. Next base: position 8,784 of record JAFLTO010000016.1, on the reverse strand, counting down.
GTGTTGCATTAATCTGAATTTATAGTCCGGTTTGATACCGACTGCCATCCTGCGTCTCGCCATCGGCTCATGGCTTCTGCGACAATTCCGGATGTCCTGTCCTGTTTTTCGTATGAAGCTCCCAATAGTGAGGCTGTTGTCTTGCTGTTGGAGAGATAGACCAGATACCTTATCAATGATTCATTCTTTTTGGCAGCATCGGCATATATGGACAGATATTCCTTCTTCCTTTGGGAATTCGGCATGTAAGCCTCCTGGGTTGACTTTATGGCTGTCTGGAGAACATTGTAATGTTCAAGCCATACATTCTGTTGGTTTGGCGTACCGCCATATTGGAGGATCCTGTCGATGTTCGTCCTGAAGTCGGATAACTTTTTAGTTATCTTTTCTCCTTCGGCCATCCATGCAAGGTCTAATGCTCCTCCAGTCCGGTCTGCAATATTGAGTGCCTCAATTTCGGCTCTCTTAATCATTGCTGAGTCAAGTTTGGTCGCATCATCTATCTGTATGTAGGCTGCGACCCCGGCTTCTGTCCTGAAACTAAGTTTGTTCCTTGCAGCTGCTGTCCGTCTATAACTATTATGAAGCAAAGTGTAATACAAGGAAGGAGTCAATGCACCGGAACCAATTTCTGCAACAGTAAACTGGTTCATCTTTGAATCATCATGGTTATAGGTCACATATTGAGCCTTTATTCTCAAAGGAGCAAAAAGTATTGTTAAAATCAGGATTAGGAAGATATGTTTGTAAAATCGTTTCATTAAAAATATATTGATCAATTTTTATTTCTATAGGGATTCAGTCCGCTGTCCCGCCATCTTCCGAAGGCTTCTTCCAATATCACGGATCGTGGTTTATTGCGATACACACTCTCTTTCCAATATCCGATCCTTACCTGTATGTATCTCCAGGTGTCGAAGTATGCTGAATTGAGATGTATCTTTATATTGTCAAGACTGTAGTTTATGCAATCAAGAACCAGCAATAAATCTGATGTGGAACAGGCTGCCGCTCCCGTTGCATACAGCACAAGGTCGCTTACAGACTTATAGAGGGTCTTGCTCTCGTCAAGAATCCTGTTTATGCACCTCATGCTTATCGTTATCACGATAGTGTCAGAGAGGGCTATCCGGTTCCTTTGGATAATCTTCTCGTTATAGTCGTTTATCAGTTTTTTGTAATCGGTTATCCTGTCAGAAACTGTATTATATGTGGAATAGACATTCATTGCAGTCCTTAATGAATTGTACATGACATCAATCACGTCAAATGCCCTTGTATATTTGTCAAGGTCAAAGTTGAGTATCTTGAAATCCTCGGCAGCATCGGCACTGTATTCGTGAAGTATATTGTTGCTCTGTTCCAAAGTTGCCCGTGCTAAAAGAATACTTCTCTGTGTTTTATGGTCTGCTATGTAGGCTTCCACGGAACCTACGTCAAAGCTCCATTGTGCCTTCGATAATTCGGGAATCAAAAGCATTATAGTTAAAAGCAATATGTGGAAGTATCTATTCATTATCTGTTTTCAGGTACAATGGGTTCTGTATTTTCAGGATTATTATATGGATTAGTGGATGAATGGAGTGCCATCGAAGCGTTTTCGAGCCATCGTTGGAAGCCTTCCTCTATTATTGTCAGTTTCCTTCCCTGGTTGTCATTGATATAGGGCATCTGACTCTTCAAGACATCAATAATCGTAAGCTTATAGTGCATCATCTTTTCCAGAGAAACCAAGTCGGCATATATCCTTGTCAATCGTGCATCGACTGACCTTGCAACCTCCAACCGGTCGGAAGACCATAGCAAATGGAAAGTATCATTGGTGTTATCCTGTTCTACAGGTTCATTCTTGATGTATTCTGTGGTGATTGTGCAATTTGGATAATCCCTTGCTATCTCCGCTATCCGGTTATTGACCAGCTGTGTCTTATCCTGGTCGCTCATATCAGGATCAAATTCTATCACATCGACAACCTGTGTTCCGCTGTAATTAGCCGTGAGTTCCCAGTCAATCTGAAGGATTGCCCTGTGTATCTTGATACCTAAGAAATATTTCGGTTTCCTTGCAAGTGAAAGCGTGGCCTTGAATGTTATCACGGCATCCATTCCGCTCGATGTGGCTGTCCGGACAAATGAGTAACCCTCCCAGTGCCCTTCGTCTGTCCATGTCAGATTAAATGCTGTCTTACAGTCCGCCATTATGGCAGGGATCCGGTAATAATCATCGGTCGCGATATTTTCTCCTTCCTGGGCCTGGGTTTTTGCTTCCACAACATCAGACAAATTTCTCTTGACAGAGTTAAGCTGGGAATTGAGACGGTCTATCTCATCTTTATTGGCATTATATTGCTGTCTAAGAATGGCCGCTTCCTCAATTGTTGCAGATGCAATCTGTCTGATCAGGTCTGCATTCTCTGCTTCCAGTATGGATATCTGTGACTCTAAGGATGCAATCTGACTTCTTAATTCATTTTCCATCCTGTCTAAATCAGATGTATCAATATCGCTTGGCGAAACACTTGATGTCATGGCACAATCCTTGGAATGTGAATTAAGACTGCTGCCACAGGAACTGCATTTATATTGGGTTGTCCCTTGCATGAGGGTGAAACCGTCATGGCAGGTGACACTTATAATCACACTTTCTGTACCTTTCAGCTTGGCCTCATCGGTGGCATTATAGTATCTCTTTGCGTCACTCCCTATACGGTAAACATATCCTTCCTCATTGTCATTGAGTTCTGACAACATGGCATTCAGTTGTGCCTGGAAAGTATTCAGATCCATGGTGTATGAATCGAAGATATCCTCATATACGATATCGTTCCAGTTCCATGACCTCGTGACCTTTATTGAATAGGCATAGGATTTCTGATAGAGGTTACCGCTACGGCTGATATTATAAGAAAGCCTGCTGTAACTGATAGAATAGTTATAGTCATTCTGTGAGCTGTTAAGCTGGTTAACTTTTGCCTGTGACCAACCGGCATAACTTTCAGAATTGGCTTTTATGGCGTTTGTCTGCTCTGTATTGGGGTAGAAAGAAGCATCGGTGGTGTTTATCCTGTACCATTCACCTCCATAGATAATGGAGTTATCGTCAGTTGGTGGATAATAATTGCATATCACTTCATTCCCTGAATCGTTCCGGTAGATATACCATCTCTGTGTATAATACTGGCCTTGAAGTTCCCGGATATAGTCGGTTATCCAAGAAGTCATGTTATAATTGTCTATATTGAATAGCTGTGCAACATTTTCAGGTCCACCTATCATTCCCAATAATGTTCCTCCGATGGAACTGTCAAGAGACTTGTAGAATCCGTAACTGCTCTCGACGGCATTGATGATTGCCGAGATATTTCCGTTGGCTATATCATCGAAACTGCTTCCTCCGAACAATGCACCCAACATATTCTCCATTCCTGCACCGGCAATATTTACTCCCATCTGATAGAGATTGTCGATATCGGCCTGCAGTTTCTCTTTTGTGAAGTTATTGGAGATGTTTCCTAAGTCATCAAAGAGTTTGTTCCAGTCCACGTTTCCTCCGGAAGCCAATTTGAACAACGGCTCATATTGTGGTGCTATCTGAAAGAAGACTATATCCTTGAATGACAAGGAACAGTTGGTTACTATGGACTCGAACTGCATGCAAAGTGACTCGACTTCTGCACAGATCTTGAAGAGATAGCTTCCCCAGTATAATGCCGTCTGGGGTGAATGCAACATCAATTGGGCCACCGTCCAAATTTTCGGCATTATCCTGGAGGCTACCATGGAGTATATCCTTTTGTAATAATAGTTCTCATCCGGGCTGATCCATATACCTAAGTCTGTAAGAGCCCTTCTGTCGAGAAACTTCGACATGAAGATTCCGGCTGCCGCAACTTCGGCTGCCGAATATCTGTCAAGTATCTCCTTAACCTGCTCACTATAGTACATCTCCGTGGCTGTCTCCGTTCCGAATGCCGCTACCATGGCTGCGACCGTCTTGTTGTCATAGTTGACGGAATACCATGGATTGGCACCGAAAGATTTCGTTGCCGTCAGGATTGTAAGAACTAATATGAGCAGGTATTTTTTCAAGTCTTTTATTTTTTTGTGGAAGGAGTTGTAATACCTTTAATGAATTGATATACTCCGGATGTGAAATTACCGTCTGCAGGTGTGTATTTGAGATAACCCCTGGTCTGCAGTTCCTCACTGGCATTAGTAACATCCTTTACTGAAAAGTCTTTGACCTTACTGAGCAATCCGGCCGGGTGCATGCATATCTTTTCATAATTCCTGTTCCTTTTGCCAAGGAAAAGAAGATGATAGAACAGGATTGTCGCTTCACGGGAAAAGTTCTGCTCTTCGGTATCTCTCCAGAATTCTTCGATAAGTTTTAATTCATTCATAGCGTTATCTATTAGGATTAGGACCGGTGAAAATTCTCACCACATTTTTATTGTTTCTAATAATCAATCGTCATTTCTTTCAGGCAGGTTCAATACATGACCGGCTTTATGAACCCTCCTTGCAAATTCAAGAGGATTGTTGGTGCCGCTTCTGTTCCAGTCCCGACAGTATCTTGAAATTGCCTCCTGATGTGAGCATTGAAGTTCCGCTTTATAAAGTTTCAATGCATCTTTCTCTGCCCGTTCAGTTGTGTAGGTCATGTAGCATTCCTTGGATTCTTCGACTCCATAGACTCCGCTCGTGGAACCTCTTCTGATGAAGACTTCACGGAAGAACGACCTGCCGTCCTTGTTGTCAAGTCTGTTAATAGTGAAGATCTTTTTGCAATCCACGTCGGTCAGACCCAATATGGCCTTGATGTTGTCAAAGCGTTCACGGAACTTGCTCTGGTCAAGCAACATCACGACATCTGAGTTATTTATGATTGCCTCCTTGACAATCTCACTGCCGATTATATCCTGAATCTCCTGGGTTACAACTCCGACTGAAGCCCAGAATTTTCGGGCTGTCTTATAAAGATATTTGATATATTCTGCCATCAAAGGTGTGGCGATGGCTTTCCAGGCTTCCTCGATTACAAGTACCTTCCGGTTCTTTTTCAGTCTCATCTTCTGGAGAAATACATCCATGATGATGAGTGTCACTATGGGGAAAAGAGTCGGATCATCCTTGATAGCATCAATCTCGAAGACTATGAAAGATTCATCGAACAGCGTGCTGTCAGTCTGTTCATTCAGGGTCTTCTCGTATTTTCCACCCTTGTAGAATGGCTGAAGGCTTGTACGGAAGTCGGAGGGTCTGATTCCTTGTTTCGGAACATTCGGGATACAGTTCTCGGTACAGATTATGGCTATCGCTTCAACAGCATAGTCATAGAATGAATTGAATGAAAGGTCTGTAACCTTGAGATTCTTCCTTCGTTCTTCAAGTTTGTCAAGCAGTTTGTCAACCTTTTCTTCCGGTGAATCTCCTTCACCTTCAATATTTATCAGTTCATCGATATTCTTGTTGGCAAGCTCTGTCAGCATTCCTTTCTTGATATCCTTTCGTCTTTCCGGGGTATAACCTTTGTTATCGTTGAAGAAAGCTTCATAGTATTCACCGACAAGCTGTTCAACCACACTTGTCTCAGTTCTTGACGGAACCACATTTGAACCTAACCAGATCTGAAGGACCAAATTTTTCAGGAAGTTGATCTTCTCAATGTTCAGTTCGGCTTTGGTAATCTTGAAAGGATTCATGGTGATGGGTTTCTCTTCGGTATAGCTTATATATTTTCCTCCGAGATACTCGCATAGTCCCTCGTATGAATTACCGGTATCGACCATCACGACATCGGTTCCTTGCTCATGTAACTGCCTGACTACCGAATTCATATGAAAGGATTTACCTAATTGATTATCAGATACCAATTAGTCTAAAAGGTACATATAGATACAAAAAAATGCCCCATTTAGGGGCAAACTGCGTTTCTTAATGGAAATTATGTGTTTTTCAAGGCTTTATCCCTATCAATGATAATCTTCCTCAAATATATTTATCATTGAAATAAACTAACTTATAAGAGGTCTTTAATTATGATAATTTAATTTTCGATTACAATTATTAACCTTTATTGAGGATAGCTAAATCCTATTTCTTTTTAAAATTCTTTCGAGAAGCCTATTAACTTTCATTAAATAATTAACTATTTTAGAATTGCAGATGAAGCACTATTGGATTGCTCCCCGATCTCATTACTTCTCTGAACTTTCTTTCCGTATCCAAAGGTATATGTCAAGGATAGATTTAAAGATGGATGATAATCCGTCGAATATATTTTCGTATAATTAGTATAAATCTTGCTCTCAGTTGAAATTGTACTACTTCCCCAACCTTTGTTAAAAATATTGGCTAATGTTATTCTAAAGTTCAAATTTGAATTTGACCACCCCGTGGAAATAGTATAATAATTTCTACTTTTATAAATTTGTGGAGCAGCTGTCATCATCATTTTTTCTGGTGACTGATAAAATAATAGAATATAAAATTTAGATAAATAATAGGAAATTTGAGCACTAATAGAAAAAGGTGTATATATTTTGTGATAGTTGCCAGTTGATTTATAGAATTTTTGTTTGGGATTTACATAAAACTGGAGATTATTATTTAAGAATTTCAAATTGAAAGACAGACCTATTTCTTCATTTATTAAGTTCCCACTATTAATATAAGTCTGAAGTATAGAAGTGCCATTGTTATATGAGTCATACGTAATTATAAATCTATTAAAATATTCCCATAGATTACTATAAGCATTTAAGGAAAGGAAATTGGAAGGTATCCATGTGTAATTAAACCTTAATGCTAAATTCCTACTATTTTTTAAAAATGGATTTCCTGTAATATAAGATAATTCATTGTCTTGTAGGATATCAGGTGTTTTTTGATTAATATTGGGGGTGGCATTCGAATATTGAAAAAATAAAGAAAGAGAATTTTTTGAGTTAGGAGAGAAACCAAAATTAATATGAATAAACGGATATGTATCATTGTAAGACATACCATTAATATAGGTATGATTCCAATATAATCCAAAATCTGCATACAACCTGACTTTATCACTCTTCAATTGATATCCGACTAATCCGGCAAGGAAGGCATAATGAAATCTATCTGAATATATATCTGTACCGGAATAGTTTAATCGATTTATATTGTCTCCTCCATTTATACCAAATATTCCAATATGTTTTTGTCCAAATCTCTTTTGAAGATATCCGTCTAAACGAAAATTATAAACATTTTCCTTGGCATTACGGATTATTTTCGTTGAGTTTGAAGTAGTGTATGTGAGATTATCTTTATTATGACTATAATTTAAGCGAGGCGAAATATCTAAAGAAAACTTTCTTGGCAAAGAAATAAAAAAGGAACCTGAATATGAAACAAAATTCTTCTTACCTGGGTTGCTTCTTTCATATGAATAGTCCCAATCAGGTGAGACCGAGAAATTTAACATTCCTTTTTGATAGTTGGCGGGATTATCAATGGGATTAAATGCAATCATATTTCGCATTTGGAATTTTTCAGTGTTATAGGTCGCACGAAATGAAATGGGATATTGATTTTGTCTGTAAAGTGAATTTTGTAACGTTTCATCACGTATTATTGTATAAAGATCTCCTTTTGTGTCTTCAAGAGAATAAAGCTCTTTTACATCTTCTCCCGTATGATGATTGTTAATATTATTTACTCCTATATAAAGGTCATAGGTCATCTTCTTATAGGTAAATTTAGAGAAAATATTCTCTTGACTTGATAATCCTATAAGTAATTTTTCATTGGCAGATATTTTTGTATAACCACCATAGGTGTATTCATTAACAATAATATTGATTACCCTTTGTGCCCCTCTAAAACGCGGGTCTGTTGGGAATTCAAGAAATTCTACTTTCTTCACGTCAGATGTGCGTAACCCTTTCAATTCATCCTCATTGGCATGCAGATGATTTATGAAAATGGTGACCTCTTCCCCTGAATTATCTGAAACTTTATCAGTTATAGGATTAATCTGAATTTGAGGGATGGCCATCATTCTAAGAAGATCAACAGCATTTTGAGCTGCTGTTTTTTGTTTTTTAGTAGGAGTATAAGTAGTTGACGAAACAGATGTACTCTGCATTTGAGCGTGTACAACAACTTCATTTAGCTCCTTTACTTTTATAGTATCGTTATCTGTCAGTTGGGCAGAAGATAACGAAGGATATAAAATGAAACCAATAAATATTAGAATATTAAAGAACTTACCCATAATTTGATATTTATGGAGCAAAGTTCGGATATATAAATGAAAAAACTCTCAACAAATGTTGAGAGCTCTAAATTAGTGTAAGATTTATAACTATTTTTTTCGCAACCGACTTAAATGCGTCGGTGTGATGTTGAGATAAGAGGCGATATCCTTTAAAGAAAATAAGTCAAACATTTGAGGACATCTTTCCAACATTTTATCATATCGTTCTTTTGGTGTCTTGGTGTATAAGTCTATCATTCTATCATAGATGGTATAGAACATTGCTTTGGTGGCGTTGCTTACCAATTCCCTAAAATTTTTGTCTTCTTCGATCCGCTTTATAATTATAGAAACCGAAAGACATGCGACTTCCGAATCGGTATTTGCGATTATCGCAACTTGCGAAGGAAGGTTTTGAAGACAATATGGCCAGTTAGCCACAAAACCACTCACAGTTTCAAGTCCAACGGTTTTCTCTTCTCCTTTTTTTGTGTAGGCAACATATTTGAAAGATCCTGATTCAATAAATCCTAAATATTTACATA
>JAFLTO010000015.1 GCA_022510425.1 Muribaculaceae bacterium | reverse complement strand
GTAAATTTGCATTATGAAACAGAGATATTATTTAGCCATAGGATTAATGACATTTTCTTTGACACTAAATTCTAAAGATATGAATACAGAAACTATCAAACTCCCTCAGGAGGAAATTACAATCACTCATGAATGGGATAAAGTATTTCCCAAAAGTGACAAAGTGGAACATAAAAAAGTCACTTTCCCAAATCGTTTCGGCTTTACCTTGGTAGCAGATGTTTATATCCCAAAAGATACTAAAGGACCCCTTCCTGCAATAGCAGTCTGTGGACCATTCGGAGCGGTTAAAGAACAATCATCAGGACTCTATGCACAAGAGATGGCAGAAAGAGGTTTCTATACTCTTGCTTTCGACCCCTCTTTTACCGGTGAAAGTAGTGGACAGCCGAGGTATATGACTTCTCCTGATATAAATACAGAGGATTTCAGTGCAGCTATTGACTATCTTGTCACAAATCCTATGGTAAATCCGGAAGAGGTAGGTATTATAGGGATATGTGGTTGGGGAGGAATCGCGATTAATGCCGCTGCTTCTGATCCTCGTATCAAGGCAACTGTTGCGTCTACCATGTACGATATGAGCCGTGTAGATGCAAATGGATATTTTGACAGTGCAGACAGTTCCGAAGCAAGAAATGAGCTTAGAGACATGTTGTCAGCTCAAAGAACTGAGGATTTCAAAAACGGTACTCCAAAACTTGCAGGAGGTGTTCCTGATGTAGTTCCTGAAGATGCACCACAATTTCTAAAAGATTATCATGCCTATTATAAGACAGAGAGGGGCTATCATCCAAGATCACTTAACTCAAATGGCGGAAGAAATGTAACAGCTGTTATTCCCTGGATAAATGCTCCTTTGATGAGTCGGGCCGGCGAGATAGAGAATGCCGTTATGGTTGTGCATGGAGAGAAGGCCCATTCCTTCTACTTCGGAAGTGATGCATATAAGAAACTTAAAGTAACACCGGGCAAGGATAATAATAAACTGTTTATGGTTATTCCTGGGGCCAGTCATACAGACTTGTATGATCAAAAAGATAAGATTCCTTTTGATGCCATTGAATCATTCTTTACTGAATATCTTCACAAATAAGCAATATAACCATATCCTTTAAAATCAAAGAAGACTAATTCATTCCTTAAATAAAAGACGAGCGATATATAACATATTCGCTCGCTTTTTATCTGACGAAGTCCCCGTTTTGTCTTGATGTTGATTCCTGCTCCCTGATAAATTTATTTAGGAAACTTTGCTCATTACAGCTCTTTATGATGGCATCTCTTTTCGATAATAAATAAAAACATGATAACGTTAGTAAAATGAAAGATTTATCTAACTAAAGATGAAACTTATCTTCCATATTTTTATTTTTTCTCTTCTGTTCATTATCCCTGTCTCGGCAACTTCAGCTTCAGAACTACAGGATTCAATTATTTACTATAACCTCACGATTGATGAACTGTTCCACCTCGGTCTTGAAAAAAGCCTTAGGATACGGGAATCAAAACTTCAGGTACAGGTTGAAAATGAACAACTAAAAACTGCTAAACGTAACCGCTTACCCCAAATCGGAATAGGTCTTGCAGCGGGATATATGGGTCAGCCTGTTCTCTTCACAAACGGTCTTGCCAATCCCACTTTCCCGGTTGCTCCTCGTTGGAAACATGATTATGAGGCTCAATTAGTTCAACCTCTTTTTCAGGGTGGAGAAGTCTATTTAAATGTTGAAAGAGAAAAAATAGAACAAAAAATTGCTGAACTGTCATTAGAAGGAGAGGAACAGGAGTTGAAACTGGAATACTTGCAAAGATACCTGGAACTGTTTTTAATGTATAAACAACTTGAAGTATATGACCGGAACATTTCAGCTGCTGAACACAGACTACGAGATATCCATAACATGTATGAGGAAGGGCTTGTCACAAGTAACGATGAGATTCGAAGCAAGCTTCAGTTAACGCAATATCGACTCGCAAGAAGAACGGTAGACGACAATATCCGGGTTTATAGCACCACGTTGGATGTTCTTTTAGACCTTGACAAAACTCTGATCATAATGCCTGATACTACCATCCTTGAAGATCTGGAGCTTCCTCTGCAAACATTGGATTATTATTTAGACCATGCTTCAGAGAATTATCCCGGCATGAAAATAGCCAGGGAAAAAGACAAACTCTCTAAAGTCCATGTCTCCTTGTCCCGTTCCGACTATCTTCCTAAATTAAGTCTTATTGCCAATTATGGTCTTATACGTCCTCTCTCTTCATCACTGGAAGATAAGTTCTACCAAAACTGGGACGTGGGACTTTCCTTGACTTTCAATATATCTTCTTTATATAACAATAAACTTAAAGAGAAGAAATTAGGAATGTTAATATCCAAGAACGCTCTTGATGAGGAATGGCAAAACCTTTATATAAAGATAAATGAAAACTATTCCCTTCATCGTCAGGCATTAGACCGGATCAAAACTCTTGAACTTTCAGTAAAAGAAGCGCAAGAAAACTATCGTATAGTCAACAACCGGTATATGAGTCAACTTTCCATTCTTACTGATTTATTGGATGCAGAATCTGTTTTAATGGATTCCGAGCTTCAGCTTACAGGAGCTCAAGTTAATGCCTTATTTACATATTGTCAGTTGTTGCAGGTCTGTGGTAAATTATAAAACATGAAAGTTTCAAAGATAAAATTACGCAATATAACTATCAACACCTTCTGTATTCTGTTGGCATTGGGAGGAATTATCTGGGGTGTTAGTTATCTGTTGAAATATCAGCGATATGAAATCACTAACGATGCTTATGTCGATCAATATGTCGTGCCGATAAGTGTACGCCTCCCCGGATATATAGAAAATGTTTTCTTTTTTGAGCATCAATTCGTTCATGAAGGTGATACTCTTGTTGTGTTGGATGACAAGGAATATAAAATCAGATATATGGATGCCTTAGCGTCCTTGAAGGATGCCCAGGCTGCCTTAGCCACATTGAACTCTGAGGCTCAGACCAAAAAGATTAATATAGACGTGCAACAGTCCAATATTGAGGAAGCCAAGGCGAGGCTCTGGCAACTGGAACAGGAATACAAGCGGTATGAAAAGTTGTTGGAAGAAGAATCCGTTTCCCGTCATCAGTTCGAACAAGTGAAAGCCGATTATGATGCAGCAAAAGCAAGATATGAGGCACTTGTAAGGCAGGAAGATGCAACAAAATCTTTGTATGCCGAGACCAATAGCCGTTTCGGGTCAGCAGAAGCTCAAGTATTGAAGATGGAGAGCGAGGTGGATCTGGCAAAACTTAACCTTGAATATACTGTGGTACGTGCCCCCTACGACGGATATATGGGCCGACGCACAATTGAAAAGGGTGAATATGTACAAGGGGGACAAACATTGACCAATCTTGTAAAAGGAAACGACAAATGGATAACTGCAAATTATACCGAAACCCAGATCGGGAACATTTATATAGGGCAGCCTGTTCGTATCTATGTCGATGCAATCCCTGACAAAACTTTTTATGGTACGGTCACTTCAATTTCTGAGGCCACTGGAAGTAAATATTCCTTGGTTCCCACGGATAATTCCGCAGGCAATTTTGTAAAAGTCAGACAACGAATCCCGGTAAGGATAGATCTGGAAGATATCTCGGAGGAAGATATGGAACTTCTCAGAGCAGGAATGATGGTGGTTGCTGAAGCTGAAAAAGCAAAGAAGCATTAAGAGATGGCACAAAGCAGTTTGCCGTTAAGGGAGGGGGTGCCTCAATGGATCGGAGTATGTACGATTCTTCTCATCATAGTCATTACTGCCACAATGAATGGTATAAGCCTGAGTTCCGCACCGGAATTTGCAGGTGCCCTAAGTGTTGTGAGTGATGATATCACCATGAGTTATTATTCCACTTCTGTGGGATTATGCATTATTTATCCCATAGTGAGGTTTTTTAATCTTCGCAACACTCCAAAGACTTTGCTTTTAGTTGGTCTTATAGCGGAAGTGATTCTTGCCTTGGTAAGCGCCAAGACTGATAATGTGACGGTACTCACGATTGCATGTTTCTTCACCGGAATAGCTAAAGGCCTCCTGTTGTTGACGTGTCTAGGAATGATTCGGCCTTTTATTACTCCTTCTAACCGCAATAGCACTTTCATTTCATGGCTTATACCTTTCAGCATGGGGGTGGGACAATTATCTACTTTCACTACCGAATGGTTTACATTGTATTTCGAATGGCAGTATATCTATTATGTCCTTATTGTTTTAAGCCTTCTTGCCATTCTTTCAGTGCTTATATTTTTTAAATACGCTAATTTATTGTTCCATTTTCCTTATGGGAAAATTGACTACACCGGTGTTTTCCTCATAACCTTGACTTTGCTGGGTTTTGTATACATCTGTGCCTATGGAAAGAATCTTGATTGGTTCAATTCTCCAAAAATCGTAACGGCTGCAATTTTTACCCTTTTGGTTTTTATAATCTTCCTGATTCAAAACAATTATTCATCCAAACCATACATACGTTTGTGGCAACTGGTGAGATGGGAAGGATTGTTGGGTTACGGCTTTATGGTCCTCGTTATGTTTTTTAATGCCAGCAGTACTGTAATAAACAGTTATATGAGTAGTGTGCTGAAGATTGATAACCTTCATTCGGCTCAACTTAATCTTTGGGTAATACCCGGCTACATTGTAGGAGGAATAGTATGTTATCTTTGGCATCGTTATCTTTCGCATATCCGGGGATTGGTGGTATCAGGTATGTTCTGCTACTTATTATATTTTGCCATCGCATATTTAAACGTAGCTTCAGACGCAAGATACCAGTCGTTGGAATTAGCCGTGTTTTTTAAGGGAGTAGGAATGATAATCCTGATTGCAAACTTTATAATTTACCTAACTAAGGATTTAAAATATGAGGAAAAACCATCCCATTTATTTTATAATATCGGTATAAGAGGTGTTCTGGCTCCCGTTTTATGGGCTGCTGTAATTTCCACCACATTATATAGAGGGACTCAGGGAGCCATTGTGAGACTTGCGGATACTATACGACTTGACAACGTTACCTCTTATGACCAGTATTTGAAATCTTATAGAAGTGCGATTGCAGGAGGTCACGGAGACTATGAATCCATGCAGATGGCTGTATCTTCACTTTACAATACATTGAATTCACAGGCTACTTTATTGACGGTGAAACAACTTTTAGGAACTTTTTTATTGGTCGCTGTCATTACAACGGCTCTTTCAATAATTTTGCCTTATAAAAACCTTTTTAAACGAGATTTAGTGAAACGCCCTTCCATTGAGACAACATAACCGAGAAATTTTTGATTAATTCCCATAATTTCTGCCTTTCTTTCCACGGCACTTCTTCTGAGGTAGTCTTTCTCAAAAACAGTGTAATCCATTGGATAATTTTCAAAGAAAGATTCTACTTCTTCTATGGCTCTTTTTATATCTAAAAGCCAAACCTGAATTCTTTCATCCATAGATTAATCTTTTTTTGCGTAGACAAATTTTCTGAATAAAGGATTTAGGTGATCTCCGTCTTCTATTAAATCAACCTTTCTTCCAAATAAACTTTCTAAAGATTCCTGCAAATCAAAGTAATTTCTTACATAGTCAAACTCAAGACTGTCACGATTGTAGGGAAGGAAGTTTACAAGAAGATCCACATCGCTTTCATCATTGAAGCGGTCAGTGAGGATAGAACCGAACACAGATAGTGTCTTCACCTTATATTTTCGGCAAAGCTCGTATATCTTCTCTAGATTCAGTTCTATCAGTTTCATAATTTTAGTCCCTTTCACAAATATAATAAAATTTCTTCATTTGTATTCCTAAATAAATTTCTATTTTATGACTTGCGAAACCTTGGATATCTACCATTATGAAGATGGTAGACTCATAGAAAAATAAGAAAATTGATTCTGTTAGCGTTTTCTTGAAAAATGCTTATCCTATGAAGAAAATAATTTATAGACTGTTTTTTGCTGTCATACCTGCACTTCCTGTGTGGATCATTTTGGGAAATCTTTGGGTAGGGGTATTTGTGGCATTCCTCGTTTATATCACGATCCATTTCTATCAGTTCATAATCTATTCCACAACAATGGCGACTTATGAATATTTCTCTCAGCATTTTGTGGATGCCGAAACCGGGAAGAAAATTGATACTGAAAAACTACGTCAAATTGTAGATACGGATCCGGTATATAGGGAGAAGTTGAAAAAAGTTATCCGAAGATTTATATAATATCGGGGTGGAGCAGTCCACCTCTTTATTTTTTGTCTTTGATATTCGGAGAAAATTCTTCTAACGGAATACGGCAACCCAACTTCTCCCACTCTATGAATAGTTTGTTATTGTCCATATCCCGATAAGCCAAAGGAATCATGTCGGGAGTAACTGATGTGAGAAATGGGTAACTGTTCCGAGATATAGAGAACTTGTTTCCTTCGAGAGTTATTAATATTACTTTTGTTTTTGTTACTACCACTTCTGAGATGATGACACCACACGACAACTCCATGCCCAGCGATTCGTATTTCACATTATTGATATAACTGTCGGTGAAAAGCCTGTCAATCTCTCTTACACGTTCTGAATTTTCAGGCATCAATCGTTTCCATACAAATTCTGATTTCTTATACCTGTCAATATATAATATAATCTTCAGTTTTGTCATATCGTCAAGGCAGCAGTTCCCGAACACGAGTTTCCTTTCTTTTTTCAAGAACAATCCTAAATCTTCTCCATAAAAATATAGCTGTGCCGGATTTTCTGTCTTACCTGTCTTGAAATTAAATATGAAATATTCATATATACCGTTCCCCTTATCATTAACCGGCACGAATTTTAAAAATATTACTTCATTATGATTTTCTCTTTCATTCCAGAAAGTGCGGTTGGGAAGTCCGTCAATTTTTATCATTGAATCATGAGACGAAGCCTCGGAATAACCTGACACATAACCTTTGAGAATGATACCTCCTAATCTTACACAAGTCAGAAAACAAGGGAAAGCCAATTTTGCCATAGGAGTTTCCAGAATACCGGATGACAAAGTATTTCCTATAGAATGTTTGGGATATCTATCTTTTAAAGCTATAAGCAAGGGGTCTAATATTAAATTGTATCGATCCTTTGTGGAAAGATGCTTGTCGTAGAAGGATTTGGTGTGATCGACAAAAAGAAATAAGGACAACATGAAGAAGAAAGAATCTTTTTCATGCCCTTTCATCAGAAGCCATCGATTGAGTTTGAGGTCTCTGTAATTGGGAGAAAAAATTGAATAGTCATCGGATATAAAAGCAAACAGGATATCATACTTGGAGTTTTCTGTCAGTTCTCCAAATTCCGAGATCATTTGGTCGTTGAAATCATCTGTATTTTCTAACATTCTCCCAAGCCAAATGAGATCTTCATTGGTGAGTCCGGTTAAATCATTCAAGCGATTACAAAATTCATGCGTGGCTTCTTCTCCGGCGGTTCCGGTACGAAGGCGATTGATTGTCATCCTTCCGGCATAACCTAAGTCGACAGCTAACCGAGAGGGTGAAGCGGCCAACAGATTGCTTTCAATGATTTTACTTATTATTTCACTATTCAACATAAATACTCCGATTATTTCTGCCTGCAAAATTATAATGATTGAAACTTAATTTTACAAAATCTTACCTTGGATTATGTATTTTGGAGTCGTTTGTATCATAGGAGTTTAAAATTGGTACAAAGTTAAGATTTTACCCATTTATTTTCATACAAAATTTGATAAGGCTTGTTAGATAATCTAATTTTGCATCGTTGAAAAATTGACAAGAAATGAAAAATAAATATCAGATAATGAGTATCAGTCTATAAAAATTGCTTAACTTTACAAAGTCAAAGCGGAAGAGAAATGCCGCTGCGACAGAAGAAGGCACAGCAAAGCGGTCCATGCCATAAAACACTGCCAAGGTTTGAAGGTGGATCCAGACTGATGCTCACTTTTTGCTTATAATTGTTATTGGTGCTATATGTGCCAATTGACGCTATTATTGTAGGCAAGACGTGAGATTTATAGTCGGTCCATTCTTTCGAAGGTTTCCTTGGCAGGAGCCGGCTGAAAGAATATCTTAACGTCGGCTTACCTTATGGCAAATGGACGCAAGGCTAACAAGTCTCGCGTCTTCTTTTTGTCATTAACCTTAAATTCAGATTAGTATGCAGAGAGATCCCAATCATCCAGTCTCATCAACAATTGATAAAGATCCTTTTGTGATGCAAATTGAAGGGATATTTGATTTCCCGGATGGAAGGAAAGTTTATACCGGAAAAATTGATTCCGGCATTGCACGAATAGGAGATAAGATTGTGTTTTTAGGAAAGAAGCCTTATCCAATAGGTATCATTACTGGAGTAGAAATGTTTCAAAGAATATTTGATCAAGGGGAAGAAGGGGATGAAGTAGGTCTGCTCATTAGATTCGAAAGAGGAGATTTTTCTAATATTCAGGTAAGTGATATTATTTGTCACACAAATAGTATATAAAGACGGTATATATATGAATATTGCCGATATAATCAGATCACTCCAAATTCATAACGTTATGAATACTAATATAGTTTCAGTTTTTGAGAATAATAAAAGGCTTTGGAATTCAGCGGGTTTAAATACTACAGATTCCATGATTCGGCCTAACATTGCAAGTCCAAATTTGTTTCGTATCAACTTTAATGTTGGGTCTAATGAAGAACTATTATATTGTCGGGATACATCTTTTTGGGACAATCGAGACCAGGGAACGGTAGTTACCGATAAAGGAATTAGAGTTATCCCAGATAATGATAAGCCTTCTGAAATTATTGAGATTTGGTGGGAAGATATAGTAGATGTGACTTATAAAGATGAATTATTCTATTTTTGGTATTCAGAAAATAAAGAAGAAGGTTCCGCCTCTTATGTTCATGAATCTTTTTTCTTTAAAGACAACATTAATAAATATAATTCAGCTCAACTTGCCGGATTATTTCAAAAGTTGGCAAAGGCCGCCATACCTCAAATTCCGCCTGGACAACTAGTAATTCAGGAAATGGATAAGTATGAAGAATCAGATCCGGAAAAAGCATGGAGAATTGGATCCGAGGCATTAGGTAAATACCCAGATTGGGAAAGAGCAATACAATGGAATTTGGGATATGTAGCCTACTGGTATATAAAAGATTATGATAGAGCATGGAAGATGTTTATGGAATCTCTGAAAGGAGATGATATAGCGGACTCATGGCGTTCCCAAGCCAATTATTGGTGTTCCAATATCTTATACGAAGAAGACAAGAATAGTCCTAATGTCAGGAAATTGTTATTTGACACAGCCAAAGGTAATAAAGAAGTTAAATTTAACGATGACATTCTTCTTTGGGAACAGGCCAAAAACGAAATCCGTGAATTAGAAAAAGATTATTTCGGAGAGAATCTTACAACAAGACCATACGCAGAAAGGAAACTTATTTTCCCCGTAAATAATATTTTCAATCTTTCTACCATATCACAAGACCAAGTGATGCCGGTTGAATTGGATTCGTTGTTGGCTAATACCAATCTGCAATTCCCCTTGATTCATCCTCAGGTAAATCAACTGTATGTTGCCCATCCCTATAATCCTAATGTCTATCTTCTTTATGATAATTATGAAATTGAGATTCTACAGGATAAGCTTCGGGAACTTTCAGAAATAGCTCAATCCTTGGGTGCTACAGAAATTGATGTTAAAGTTATCAGCAGTCATGGGAGCCGGAATGAAAATAAGGGTTCGATGAGTCAATCAGGTAGAGTTGAGCATTGGACACAAACTAACCTTGGAGCAAGTCAAGATACATCTTATTCAAGAGACGAAGAAATCAATTTCGAGCATATGTTTAACCGTCACCAAACATTTACTCCCAAATCAACGATTTCACAGCCTACTAATACAATATGGCTTCAGGGAGAACCAAGTTGGCAACGGTTAATCAAGCAAAGATTAGAGGGAGGCCTCACATCGCATAGAGAAGTAATAGAAACAAAGTCATCCAGAGTGATTTCGGGAACTGCCTCAAATCAATTGAAAGGAGAGATTGAATCAATATTCGCCGATCTTCATCTGAATTGGAATAAAAACGAAGATTCCCGGTATTCAGAACACAATAATCTTGTGCTATCTGTAGATATAAAATTCTCAAATATACAATCCGAGACTCCAACTCTTCCACCTCCTACCCTTTCTACTTATACAGAAGCTGAATTGGAATACAAGGAAGAATATGAGGCTTGCTTGGCTGATGGAGAAATAGCTGCAAGTGAAAGACGACTTTTGGATAGACTCGCCGGCAAACTTGGTTTATCTCCGGAGCAAGTGAAACGGATTGAAAAAAGTGCCGGTAATCCATTGACCGATGAAGAAAAGGAATATTTGGATGAATACCGGGCCTGCCTTGCAGATGATCCAGAGCTTAGTTCATCAACAAGACGGTTATTAAGCAAAATGGCTAAAACTCTTGGTCTGACGGAGGACCAAATAAATAAATTGGAAAACTTAAAATAAATAATATTATGCCACTTTTTAGAGTAACAGTAAAACAGCCAAAATTATGTAACGGCGTAAGATTGGAAAGAGGAATGTCTGTTGACGTTGTTTCAAATTCAATGAGCAATCCTGTGGTGACTAATGGCGGACAATCTGTCATTGATGCCTTCATGCGTATCTATGGGGTCGATATTAAAAAAGCCGGTGCTGTCAATATGGCATATCTTGACGTACAACGGATCGGATAAAAATGGCAGAAGAGAATAAAAAATGTCCCAAGTGTGGCTCTAAAGATGTTGATCGCCATTGGGGAGATAAACTGATTAAGGGAGGTGCTAATATGGTTGGTAGTTTCCTTGAAAATTATATCTTTGGCAGTTCGGGTCAAATGGGTGGAGATATCGCAGAAAGTATAGCAGACGAGATATCTCAAAATTATGTTTGTAAAAAATGTGGACATAATTTCACAAAAGAAGATACATATCAGCAATCTTCTAATACTGTGTTCGTGTCTAACAAAGAAAAGTCGAATTCAGGAGGATCTCATAACAAAACACAATTTAGTTCTCCCAAACAGAATGCCCTCCATAAAGAATTAAGAACATTATCTTCTGATAAAGGAGGTTTCTCTAATAGTGACTATGCCCTCATAATAAATCTTGGTAATAGTTATGGCTTATCAAAAGATCAAATATATGAGGTTGCTAAGAAATGTATGTGGAAAAATGGAGTAAAACCTTCTATGCTAGAATTATTTGGGAATAATTCATTCTCTAAGTCTAATAATTCTGTGACTACTGGATATTCTAATACTATCAACTCACCACTGGCTAAAAATCAAGGGAAATTAACACAGGATTTAATCACGAATCGTAACAGATGGAGTCCCTTCGATTATCGATATGTCGTTGAAAGGGGAATTCATTATAGACTTACTGAAGATGAAATTTATGCGGTGTTAATTAATTTGAGGAATGATTATAAAAATGGTGGAAATATTTTCTTTTCTGATTATCAACCGGAATCAAGGTCTACTATTTTCAGCGGATATAAAATCCCAAAATCTTATGGAAATGTAAATGGTAGCAATAATTCTCACAGAGAGCAAGTGAGGGATACTACTGGAAAGAGTTCGATAAATTCTGCATTAGAAACTCCTTTTAGTTCTAATGCTCAAAATTCACTTTATCAAGAATTATATGCTTTATCATCAGATAAAGGAGGATTAAGTCAGGCCGATTTTGATATGGTTGTCAAGGTAGGTAATAGTTACAATTTGAATCAAGACGAGATTTTCGAGGTGTCTAAAAAGTGCTTATGGAAATCGTGGATTACCCTAACTAAGGATCAACTGTTTAATTCAAGTGTAGAACAATCTGCACAATCATCATCAACAGCTTATAAAGAAGTAGTTAAGAAGAATGAAATTTCAGATAATGAGAAAGAGTACATTGAAGAATTAAAGTTGATATACTCGGAACAAACTGAAATAACTGACAGGGAACGGCGACTTTTAAGTAGATTGAGTAAATCATTAGGCATCTCAGAGGAACGAGCTAAAGAATTGGAAGAGCAAGTGAATCCAAATGCTTTATCAGATAAAGAACAAGAATATGCGGAAGAAATTAAAGCCTGTTTAGAGGATGACGGTGTGATTTCTGACCGGGAAAGACGCATCTTAATCCGATTGGCCACATCGTTGGATATAACTCCTGAAAGGGCAGAAGAAATAGAAAATTTAGTAATAAAATCTAAAGCATAATATACTTCCGATATGGATACCTTTACGAGGGAAGAGTTGGAATACCAACAAGAATATGAGGCTTGTCTTAATGATGGGCAAGTAAGTACAAGCGAGAGAAGGCTGTTAGACAGACTGGCTAAAAGCCTTGGCCTGTCACAAGAGCAAATAGCTAAAATAGAATCCGCAGTAAATAATCCTTTAAGCGAGCCTGAAAAGGAATACTTGGAAGAATATAGGGCTTGTCTGTCAGATGACCCTGATATTAGTCCTTCTACCCGACGCTTGTTGAATAGACTTGCATCATCGCTCAATCTTACGGAAGATCAGGTTAATAAAATAGAAAAAATAGTCATACCCACAACTAATGAAGAAAAAGTTGTACCACCGCCAATCCCAACTCAAAACTCTAAGGAGGAGATTAAGAAAGAGGACACTTGCGATCCGGATGCTGATTTTTCAATAGCTTATCTTAAAGGAGATATCCTGACAGTGTGTATAGCTGGTACCGGACAGATTTTAACTATCGATTTGCAAAAATGTAGAAATCAATCCGTTGCTGATATTTACCATTATGTTCAATCATTGGATATTCAACAGGATTACCTCCATGGATGCAAGAATTATGGAGAATCTTTTCTTGCTTCTAATTTACGAACGCTAAGGGAAACAGACACTATTATAATTTCACGACCCAATGTTAAGTCTTTCAAAAATTCCCTTCAAGCTTCCGGTATTTTAAATAGAGTTAGAATTTATAAGGAGGCTGCATTATTTGCCACAGGAAAATTAGCCTATGACCAAGGTTTTTTCGGTGAAGGTAGATATAGAGTTGTTTACGAAAATCTAGAACTTAAGTTGGAAATCGGGGATGGAGTTTATGAATACTTAGAAGAAAATATAATTCCACAAAGTTACGAGAGAGACCTTAAATTCATGATTCTGGGTCTAATCCTGCGGATTAAGGTAATGACCGGAGATTTAAAAGATTTTTTGCCCCTTGATATAATAGGATATGATATAGAAATAATTTTACAAGATAATAATGGTAATAAATCTTTCTATCCAATATTAGGGAAATTTTTAACAACTCCAACTCGTAAAGAAATAGCAATAATACCTGGAGTAAAAAATCAGGTAGGACTTAAAATTAATGATGAAATTATACCAAATCTAATAACCTTATCATCTTCAAGGAAACATAATTTCACTTTGGAAGTAGGTTCTTTTTACATCTTAAATCTTGAAATCAAGGATGAAAATAATCGAAGTCGACAATATATAATCAATGATTTAATAAAATAAGCATCAGTCTCTCTAAAATTTGGCGGATTTTTCAGATGGATGGTTCCGATTGTCGAAAGATAGTCGGAGCTTTTCTTTTAAACACGTCATATTGCGCCTCCAATCCGTCATACTCCTTAAGAAATGGATAAGAACTAAAAATTTATGTTGATTGAATATTTTACACAATGGTTGGAAGATAGATATATAATTTTTTCGACCCGTCAGGAGAGTATTCAGCCTGATGTTATCGATCCTTCAATAGAGAACACCTTAAAGACGGTTACTCGGAAAGTTGTAATCCCTGTAAAATTCAAAGATGACATACACAAACTCTTTGAATTTATTGGGCGGGATGCTGATGATGGAAGCGACCTGGCTTCTTAAATCAACAGATTATAATATCAAGGAAATAGCTGATGAACTGAACTTTGCCGACCAAGGAAGCTTCAGCAAATATTTTAAAAGACTAAAGGGAATTTCACCTAAAAATTGTAGGAAATAATGGATTTTTTAATCTATACTGTAAGATTCACCATAAGAAAAGAAAGACAAACTAGGTCCGGTAGAAGTTAGTTATAGCAAGGGGAAACCTCCTCATTCCTTAATTTGTCAATTACCTCTTGAAGTGCCTTGAGTTTCTTTGGGTGATTAAGAAATCTTTTTAAGTCTTTCTTGTATTGGGATGTATATCTGATATTCTTCATAATCCCATTGATTTAAGCATGGCTTCTACACTGCTTGTATCAATAGGTCCTTCAGTCTTTCCCTCTTTGGCATCTTTCAAGGCTTGTAAAGTCACCTCATTGGGTTCATGAAAGACTGCATCCAATAGAAGACCTTCCACATAATTATTAAGGCTTCTTCTATCTTTTTCAGCCAGTTCCTTTAATTTCTCCAAGAGATAGACAGGTAGTCTGAAGACATGTGCTTTCTTTTCTAATGCTATATCCATTGTGATATCATTTAGATTGCAAAGATAGAAAATTTTAATTAGAATATAGCCCAATTGGGGAACAATTAGTTTATTGACAGATTATAATTTAACGTGAGTTCGATATAAGAAGACAATAATTATATAAGGATAAACCAGCCATTCAGGGTTAACTAATTGGCTGATTTACTTGTAAATATGGGTAAATTTAGGTAATTTTATAGTGCCTGTTTACAAGATTGACAAACCTTTACGCCATGTTTACTGAAGCCTAAATTACCGAAATTTTCTGTCTTGTCGATGACTTCTGCAAAGTTTTCAACCTAAGAAATCCTCAATTAATCTTGATTTAGTAGATAATCCCTGGCCTTCTTTATTCTAATTTTATGTCGAACTCACGTTAATTTATAAAGGGGGACTATAATATTTAATCAGTCTAGTATTTCTCTTTGAACTCATCCATCACAAGGGTCGCAAGGTATCTATCACTCCTACAATGGAGGTCTGACACTTTCTCTTCTATCAGTGTAGATGTATCAGATTTATAAAAAATGTCTGTCGATGTTCCCATGTCAAGACCATACAGTTCACACATCGAACGTATTATACCAGCATTTTTCTCACCCCTCAATACTATCGTAGTTTCGTCTGTCATAGTCTTACACTTTCCTTATGTTTCAGACAACTGTCCAACATTTCCTGTGACCTGATACAATACTGGATATTGGGTCTTTCATATTCAACAGTCCCAGTGTTTCATCCTCACTAATTTCTCCGTTGAAATATCTGTCTAGTGTCCTGATGACCTTGTCATCCGCAATACCTCCCACAACCATGTCATAGTCAGAACAGTCCAATCCAACCCTACATTTTGACACAAAGTCCAACCATTCCTTGTCGTAAGTTTCAAATCTCAATACTTTCCAGTCTGTGTCACTATAATCGAAATCATAGATGTTCAACCAACTATCTTTCCCACGTCTTGTAAACCTGACACCATATCTTTCTCCCTGTTCCCGTAAATGGGTAAGGTAAAAACCTTTACCGAAATCAAGAAAATCCCGTGAGTGTGAAATGTCTGGTTTTTCTATCGTGGTGTATGACGTGTGGTAAAGTATCATAGAACACCTTTCTCCCTCATATATTCAGTTATGTCTTCCATCAGATAACGTGAACCAAAGGTGTGGAGTATATCGTAACAGTGAATGATATACCCGTCAAGGATACCTGATTTTTTTAATCGTATATAAACATCTCGTTGGGACATGTTTAGGAACTGACCCAACTTACTTATACAGTATGTCACAAACTCGAGAACTTCCTTGTTTTCCATCAGATTTTTCAACCATGGTCACGTTGCAGACCGAAAATGACATTTTTTAAATACAACAAAAATCTAATTTGATATATAACAACAAATTAGGTTTTTCTATGTGGTGTCACCAGGAATCGAACCGGGGACACAAGGATTTTCAGTCCTTTGCTCTCTTCGGTCTCTAAAAGACTCGCTTCGCTCATCTTTCAGAGACAACCAACTGAGCTATAACACCTTTCTTTTATCCCAACTAAGCAGTTAGTGAGTGTATTGTTACCTAATTTTTGTCTGGTTTAAACCTCAGTTTAAACAGAATGTATTTGTTAATAAATGTTTATTGTTCTCTTCGGAATTTATGTCTAATCATTCTGACACATTTCCCAATTACAAAAGTAACAAAAATAATTGGAAAACTACCATAAATTAGTTTTCAGATAATAATGCATTTACCTCTTCCTTAAGTATCGGTATATCATTAATAACAATATCCCAAATCATATCTGGGCGAAGAGTATCATAGGCATGAATTACATAATTTCTTGTACCGACTATTTTTCTTGCATCAGTGATTGAAATATTTGGGTCAAGTTTTAATATTTGGTTCATTGCCTCTCCTATAATTCCAATTTCTCTTTCTATAGCTCTTCTGAACATAGAATCTTCAAGAAATACTGAGTACATTCTTGGCCTTTGAGCCAAAAAAGATTCGATGTCTTCAATGGCCAGTCTTATATCCTCTAAATATTTCTTGAGTTTCCTATCCATATATTAATTGTTTGGTTTCTTCAAGTTCTTCTTTAAAATATTTGTTCCGAATTGCTTCTTCTGAAACTAAATCAATTTTCCTGCCCATCAATTTTTCTAATTCCATATAAAGATTTATAAAATTATCTCCAGAAACAAGAGGATCTTCTTCCGGATAGAAAGTTGCAGAGAAATCCACATCGCTCTCGTCATTGAACCTGTCGGTCAGGATAGAACCAAACACGGAAAGTGTCTTTACCTTATATTTACGGCAAAGTTCATAGATTTTCTCTATATTCAGTTCTATCAGTTTCATAGCAATTCCCTTTCTGCAAAGTTAATAATTTCTCTTATATTATCCTTGTGTCGGTTTTTCATTATCCGTATCCTTCAAGCCTATCTCATCCAGTTTTGCCAGATTTTTTCGGTCAAGGAATATTTGAACTCCTGCGATTATAAAGGCAATAACCATCCCTACGCCTAATAATATCAATAATTTTAAAGATGTAATGTCAAAGACTGAAAAGATTACTAAAGCAATCAATACTAGTCCAATGGCTAACAACATTCTTAAAATATCTTTCATTTGTTTTCCTCAATAAATTTCTTGATTAGAGAAGCATGGGATAATGGCTTGGTCGGATTCTCTACATCATCATTAGTATCTTAATCCAAAAGAATTACTGGTTTAGATTGTGACATTATTCTGATCTTCTTAATTTGTTCCTGACATTTATTCTCCAGTACCCAATTATAAGAGGGAACATAAATCTCTTTTCTTGCGTCAATATATCCTAACAGTTCTTTACCGTTTATACCTTTCCTATGTCCTAAACATTTTCCATTGGTTCTGACGGTACGCTTAATTCCTTTCATGGTTCCATTACGGAAAGAATTTCTATCAATGTCAGTTGATTCAAAAACTTTCAATCCTTGCCAGATACCTTCAACACTCATTGAAGTTGTTCCTGTATACTTCCCCTCATCTATCTGTTCATTGTCAAAGGAGTCAAGGTAGATTTGGGTGACTTTGATAGCAAATCTCCTGCTTATTGTCATGCAGAAAGGTCTCAGACGTAAATGGAGTTTCTCGGGACTTGCCACTATGGTAAGGATAAACATGATGTATTATGTGGATTTTTACAGCCTTTTCAATCACCCTGAAAAAGACTGGGAAATTATTCTTGAAAATTCTAATAATCCACCTCCGCAACCTTCCCTTTTTGATTGAAGGGCTTGCAATTTAAAAAATTTGGACTCAACCGCTTTATTTCTACGATTGAGCCCAGTAAATTTATTGATTTGAAATTTTATCGAACAGCAATTGTAAAATAAAGAAAGGAAGCCAAGAGGCTCCCTCTCCATGAGAAATCAATACCTTAATTAAAATCTATAGGTCAAAGCTATATTGATTGCTATTTGTGACAACTTGGAAGATTTTAACCAGTCACTTAAGGGTTTGATGGTCTGTCCATCCTTAACTGTATAGGTCACAGGAGCTGTTTCGGAAGTGAATTTGCCGGAGATATCTTTGTTTTTATATAAGTTGGCAAATCCCAGATCATATCTCACTCCTACCCCTAAAGAAAGTTGCCTTATGATATTGAATTCCACTCCGGCTCCCACAAGGAAAGAAGCGGAGAAGGAATTATGGTCAGGTTTTGACTTATAGCTGTCTTCAAGGTTTGTCTGGCCGAAATCATTAAGATAACTTTCATCAATCTTCAGGTCCTCATATTGCGGATAAATACCATAGCTATAGGAACTCCCTTTTATGGAAGAGATTGAAGAATTTACCGGAAATCCCAGTCTGAAACCTAAATCCCCGTAAATACCGATCAGATCGTTGCATTTAAAGGTGTATCTTAGATAAAGAGGTATGGTAAGCCGGCTCAAGGAAATCTTTTGTTCCAAATCTTTCAGCTCGTAATACCGGATGTAAGTGTCTCCGTCCATATCAGCCGAAGCAGGCGCATTGTAATTATAGCTGATGTCGCCAATGTTAAGTTTTGTTGACACCGGGCTATACCCAAGACCTGCAAACAATTCGAGACTGTTGTTTTTCTTTTCCCAGAACTTCCAGCCGAATTCCACTGAATAATCTCCGGAATTTGACTTCTGAGTCATCGAGTTAAGAGAATATTTGGCTTGGAGAGTATTGCCCAAACCGATATTGGCACTAAGTTTTATTGAAAAGATAGATCCCTCGGTCTTGTCTGAACCGGAAGTTTCTTTAATCTCATAGATTATGATTTCTTCTTCCTCCTCAGTCTGAGCTGAAAGGGGAGTGGCTACTGCCGTTGCCGATAGTGCCACTAATGTATATTTGATTAAACTTTTCATATGGATCTTCAGTTTAACGTATTACAACTTTTTTCGACACCTTGTTTTTACCGGAAATCACAGTCACGATATAGAAATCCGGAACCAGATTCTCCTTATTAAGGATTTTGCTTATCACGCCACTTCCTTCAAAACTTTGCGAATACACACATCTGCCGGAGAAGGTATGTACGGTGACTGTTACATCGTCATTACTTTCGACATTTATAAGAATCGATCCATTATAATTCCTTATCCAGTTATCCGTATTAGTTGCGTCGAGTCCCTTGGTTTGCAGGCTAAAATCGGAAGCATCGAATTTTTCATCTGCTTCACCGTTCAGATATCGAAGTCCGCTGCTTACCACACTTCCATCTTCGTAAGTCCATGTGGCATATACCCAGAATTTGTTGGCACTATTATGGTAGATTGATGATGTGATATGGCAATATCGGTTAGGTGTGGATGTCAAGACATGGTTTTCACCTTCAGGATCAATATATCCATACACGAAATTATATCCGTTTTCACTTATCTGACTGTCGTTGAGATCCATCATGGTAATAAATGTGCAGGAACTGCCATTGCCTTTACGAAGCAATTGAGCCGGAGTCTGAGGACGACGGTAAACGTTTACAGGTTTAAGATAAATTGTTTTTTCTGCCCATAATTCACCTTCCGGACTATAATTAGAGAGGGTTACAGAATAGAGGTTTTCAAAAATCTCTTTGCTACTACCTGCCGGCATAGTGGCCGTGGTCTCTACTGTCCTTCCCGTTCCTATTGTCTGATTATTGTCCCTCCAAAGGTAATCCCAATTGTCAACAAAACCACCTGTCGGTTCCTTGACGCTCAAAGTGAGATTATTTCCTTCTCTGATTTTGATCAATGAAGAATCATCCGATACATTGATTCCTGAAATATCGAGGTCTTCTTCATCAGGGAGGATAATGACGGGCAATACTTCTACTGTAAAGTTGAAGTTTTCTGAGTAAACTATCAGGCCATTGAATTCATTGGTTATGTTTACTGTATAGATAGTCTGAAGTGCAGTATCATAGTCATTCACGGCAATAAAGGAAATAGAATTTTCATTAGCTATTACCTGACCCTCTGAAGTCCATAGGAAGCTCCATCCTTCGGGATTTCCTCCGGCTGCATTCACCCATAAAGTCACGTTGTCGCCTGAATTTACCGTGATGAAGTCCGGAGAATGTGAAACCTCGATTGTGATTTCAGGAATAGAAGTTACAGTCACCTGACAGGTTGCGCTCAACCCGCTTCCATCATTGGCAGTGGCAGTAATGAGACATTCGCCTTCGGCAATCGGTGTCACCATACCTTCAGGTGATACGGTCGCCACATCCGGGTTACTGCTTATCCATACTATAGAGGTGTTTGAAGCATTCTCAGGGGTAAATTGTGTTTCAAGCTGTATGGGTTGATCTCCGAGCATAAAATCAATGGCGGAGGGATTTACCGTCAGAGATGTCATGGGAGTCTCTGCAATGACAGTTATCTTGCCATTGACTATAACATCATCGTTGTCCCACAATGAAACGTTATATGCAGTTTCACCTTGTTGTTTACCGGTGATAGAAGCACCCAAAGTATTTTCATTGACATTTAAATCTACAAGCTTTTCGCCTCCGGCTTCAAGCGACCATTTTAACCGGGGTACGGTTGAAAGATTATCGGGCAATGTAAGGTTTATCGAGGCAGTCTGACCGATCCTTACGTAAACATCATTGCCGATAATTGCACCTCCGTTTTCTGTATTATCAGCAGGAGAATCATCCTCGTTTCCTTGGGTAGTGTCCTCTGCCGGGTCGACAGTTATTTCTATTGGACTGAAAACCGTTACCTGGCAATTAGCTGAAGCAGTGCCGCATATTGCAGTTATTATGGCTTTTCCTTCTTTAATTCCGGTCACTACACCATCGGCATTAACTTCGGCGATTTCCTCATGGTTGCTTCTCCATGTCACTTGTCTGTTGGTAGCATTATCCGGTATTATCTGGGCTATGAGGCTATAGGAGGTTTTTGCAAGAAGATATATGTCTTCCGCACTGAGGATTATATCTGTAGTATCCACTATATTATTGCTTACCTTGACTGTAACGGTAGCTGAAAAACCATTGTCTGTTTCAATGGTAATTAAGGTTTCACCCTCCTTGAGGGCTATTACCTTACCGATGTTATCGACTGTTGCAATTGCAGGATTGCTGCTTGTCCAGGTAAGTGTGGTGGCAGCATCAGCCGGAGTCAGTGTGGCTGTCAGCTGACCTGTCTCACCTTCCTTGAGAGCAAGTGTCGTCGGAGAAACCGAAATCGCGGTGGGAGAGGGAGGAGTAACGGTCACGGTTGCCGAAGCACTCTTGCCGTTTGAGGCGGTTGCTGTTATTGTAACCACGCCGGCCTTGACCCCTGTCACTACTCCGTTGTTGACGGTTGCCACTGATGCGTCAGAAGTTGACCATGTTACAGTCTTGTCAGTTGCGTTGTCCGGAGTTACGGTAGCAGTGAGGGTTACGGTTTCACCGACCTTCACCTGAGTTGTAGAAGGAGTAACAGTTATGTTCGAAACAACGATTATATCCTTTGAAACAGTAACCGAACAAGTTGCTGTCTGTCCTTCGGCAGTTGAAACCGTTATTTCTGCCTGACCCTCCTTGAGGGCAGTAACCTTGCCGGTGTTGTCCACAGTAGCGATTGAAGGACCACTGCTTGTCCAGGTTAGGGTGGTGGAAGCATCTGAAGGAGTAAGTGTGGCTGTCAGCTGACCGTCCTCACCCTCCTTGAGAGCGAGGGTTGTGGGGGAAACCGAAATCGCGGTAGGAGAGGGAGGAGTAATGGTCACGGTGGCCGAAGCACTCTTGCCGTTTGAGGCGGTTGCAGTTATTGTAACCACGCCGGCCTTGACCCCTGTCACTACTCCGTTGTTGACGGTTGCCACTGATGCGTCAGAAATTGACCATGTTACAGACTTGTCTGTAGCGTTCTCGGGCGAAACGGTTGCAGTGAGTGTGATAGTCTTTCCGACCTGAACCTGGGCTGTAGAAGGAGTAACAGTTATGTTCGAAACTACGATTATATCCTTTGAAACAGTAACCGAACAAGTTGCTGTCTGACCTTCGGCAGTTGAAACCGTTATTTCTGCCTGACCCTCCTTGAGGGCAGTAACCTTGCCGGTGTTGTCCACAGTAGCGATTGAAGGATCACTGCTTGTCCATGTGAGGGTGGTGGCAGCATCAGCCGGAGTAAGTGTGGCTGTCAGCTGACCGTCCTCACCCTCCTTGAGAGCGAGTGTCGTCGGAGAAACCGAAATCGCGGTGGGAGAGGGAGGAGTAACGGTCACGGTGGCCGAAGCACTCTTGCCGTTAGAGGCTGTTGCTGTAATAGTCACAGACCCGACCTTTACCCCTGTAACCACACCATTAACCACAGTTGCAACAGAAGCGTCGGAAGTAGACCATGTCACAGTCTTGTCAGTTGCGTTGTCCGGAGTGACTGTGGCAGTCAGAGTAGCTGTCTCACCGACCTTAACCTGAGCTGTAGAAGGAGTAACAGTTATGTTCGAAACTATGACTATATTCTTTGAAACCTTCACGGTACAGGTAGCTGTCTGACCTTCGGCCGTGGTCACGGTTATCGAAGTCTGACCCTCCTTGATGGCTGTCACCTTGCCGGTATTATCGACTGTTGCAACGGAAGAGTCAGCAGAAGTCCATGTCACGGTTGTGACGGCATCTGAAGGAGTAAGAGTATATGTCAGATTTGATGTCTCACCCTCTTTTAATGCAAGCGATTCGGAAGAGACAGCTATAGAAGTAGGCATCGGATATTTTACCGTAACTTTGCATGTGGCAAACACATTGCCACAAGTTGCGGTTATATTGGCCGTACCGACAGACACACCGGTCACTTTACCGTTGTCTACGGATGCAATCCCGGGAGCATCTGAAGTCCATATAATATCTGTGTCAGAAGAATTGGAGGGAGTGACTGTTGCTGTAAGGTACACTGATTCCCTGATTTCTATAGTAAGGTCTTTTGCATCCAAAGAAATTCCCGAAGCTGGCACTTTTATATCCACGTCCGTGGCAGGTGAGCCCGTTAAGTTCATATCACTTCCATCCTCAGCGGTGAAAAGGATGTCACGGAGAGAAAGAGTGACATTCGCGGGATTTACTCCGGCGGTAGTTACCAAGGTCAGTTTTATTATTTCTCCCGAAGTGATTTCCGAACCGACAAGGCTGAAATCAGTAAGGGTCAATCTCACGTTGCCGGTCACCGGATTGGTGACTATGGGACGGAGACTAAAACCTGATTCTTGAAGGGCACTCCCCAAGGAAAGAGATTTGAGTTCAAGACCCACCGGAATTACCAGGTCACCCTGAAAACCTATAAATTTAATGGCTGAAGGATTGGAAACCACTATTCCTATTTCCTGATCCTCCCCGGAATCAATAGAGATGTTCCCGGAAGAAAAAGAAACGGATAAATTACCCTCACTTTGAGCATTCGCTAAGGAAACTGCCGGTAACAACAGCATTACCATCAACAGTTTCAAATTAAGGAAAAAGCGTTTCATGTTTTGGTTATAAAAAAAGACAAGGATATGTCATTAAAGCCATGGCATACCCTTTTTATAAATTTTTATTTTACAATTACTTTGAAAGTTGACTCGCCTGAATTAACGATGTAAATGCCCGGAGAAAGATACACGGACTCATTTCGTGACGCCGGCACTAAAGATTTCACCAGCTGACCGTTTACAGAATATATGTTTACTAACCTATCGGCAGCATTAATAATTGTCAGACTGCCGTGAGAACTGATCACAGAGAAAGATTCTGTCTCAACCGATGAGATGCCTGTGGTGTCTTGATTGTGGCCGCCTCTGAAATCCAATACATACTTTCTGCGGGAATTGTCGGCAACGATTATATCTTCCGCAAAGATATCGCCGGTGTTATCGGATGCCTCTGCCACAATAGAGAACAGATTTCCTGAGAGGTTGGAAAAAGATGTGTTCGGCATTGCATAGATAACTATTGTAAGGTCGTTGGTTTCATTAATACTGTAAATAAATTCATGATTTGCAGCCTGCGGGCCTTTCGCAATGTCAGACAACCTCATATTTTCCGGAAGATGAATTGTAGCTTGTAGGATGATGTAATCGGAAGGGTTGTCGAGTTTAAACCCGATTTCCACATTTCCTTCATTCACCTTGAAATCATCTGCAACAAGAGAGTCGGAAAAATAGATTAAATCGTTGTTGAGGGTCCGCGTGGTGGGTTGATAAGGATCAAAGAGACCGTAGAGCATATCCGTGATAAGAGCCTGGTCGGTTACATCAATGATTTTATCTATATTCACGTCAGCATTTATGAAACTGAATTTTGCATTTTTTGATACAGTATTATTCTTCAGGGCCACGATTTCGTTACCTACAGCCAGTGGGTCAGAGATATTGACAATCCCATTGTCGTTGGCGTCACCGAGAACCTCTTTTACCACAGAGATATTATAGGTAGCTAATATTGTTGGAGTAGCTTTCACTTTTGCAGTCACCACTACATTTCCTAAGCTTTTAGCAGTCAAAATCATGTCGTATTCGCCGGTAGTTGAGGTTAGGGTGGCTATGGAAGGATTGTCAACCGACCATTCCACATCTTTGTAAGTGGCATTTTCCGGATATATGGTTGCCTTGAAGTTTAAAGTTTCACCGAGTTTGATAATATCTTTGTTAGCATATCTTTCCAGAGATAGCGTTTGTATTTCAATAGACTCTGCCGGTGTGGCAAGCACTTTTATTTGTATTATACCCTCCTTCGAGCTTACATTGTTGGCTGCTGTAACGGTAATAGTTGCAGTTCCGGGAGCTTTACCGGTCACTTTGCCATCGGAGCCGAGAGTTATTAAGTCGGTATTTGCGGTCTTCCAGGTGTAATTAACATTACCTGTAAGAGTAGTGGCAGGAGAAGCTGCGGCTGAAAGATTGATGCTTTCCCCTATATTGATTTCTGTCTTTTGAGCGGAGGCGGTCACAGATTCAATGGGTACCTGCGTGATATTAACTTTGATACTGCCGGTTACAGTATAATTTCCATACTTCACGGTAGAAGTCACAGTCACGGTTTGGTTGTCATATTTGTTAGCAGTTATTAATCCGGCATTATCAACAGATAATACACTCGAATTTGAGGAAGTCCAAGTTGTGGTAATTTCCCCGGTATATTTGGTATCGTGTGAGATATAGCTGTTCAGCTGTTTAGATTTACCTGGTACAATAGAAATAGAGCCGTCGCTTGAGGCATCGCCATCAGAGGATGAAACCTTTACCGTAACCTTATCGGAAGAAATAGGAATAACCGTGATTTCAATAGTTCCGGTAGCGGTTTTACCGTTATCGTAAGTTGCAGTAACGGTCACCACAGCCTTGCCGACAGATACAGCGGTCACAACACCTGTGGTCGGATTCACGGAAACATGACCTGAATTATCTGCCGACCATGTTATAGAGACCGGTCCGGTGTATTTCTCGGCTGGTGTCACTACAGCCGTAAGAGTTGTGGTGCCCTCCGGTTCCAATGATACATTCCCGGCAGTAACAGTTACCTTTTCAATAGGCATTGGCACTACATTCACCTTAAATTCCCCTGTGACATTATATATAGATGACTTTGCTGTCAAGGTAGCTTCGCCGAATTTCAAGCCTGTAAGTTTCTTACCATTGGTGATATCTGAAGAAGAAACGAAATCATCAGTCTGGGTGAGTGTCCATTCCAGATCAGTTATTGTAGCATTGGAAGGAGTAATTTTTACGGTATATTCAATTTCTTCGTCAATGTATATTTGATTGTTGGCATGAGAGGAGGAGCCGGCTGAAGAATTGCCGGGAACAATCTCTATGCCTGTGATCGGGACGTTCACTATTGTGAAATTAGAGGAGGAATTGGAGCAATCAATATCTGTAGCATCCTGAGCAACCAACAATGCATCGGTGAAGGATATTTTCGCATCGGTGGTTGCTGCAACAGTTTTATCGGCTGACAGATTGAGATATACAACCTCTTGGGTCACGGTATACGTGGTATTGGCTTCGTAATTCAATGCTGCCACTCTCCATGTGTTGCCGGTGTTTAGTTTTGCACTCCGTAGTGTAATGCCTGAAAGATTGGAATTGGCCGATATATTGTCCAAAGTGATTCCTTCCGGGAGAGTTATATCAAACTGAAAACCGCTATAAGTGATAGATTGTGTATTCTGTGGCAAACTGATGTTCACCCCAATATTGTTTACAGAACTCCCGGCTGTGATTGAGAAATTATCAACAGAGAACTCAGGCTTCTGCACATTCGTGTCTTGGGCGTATATAAAGGCTGTGTTGGAGAGAAAGAGAGCCCCAAACAGTGAAAATTTACTTATCAGACTATTGATTTTCATAAAATCAAATATATTTATGAGTTTTATTTTTACCGTTTTATTTCCTCTTTGAAAATTTACGACTTAATTTTATTTCACGTTTACTTTGACAGACTGATTATCCTTTATCACTGCATAAACGCCGGGAGCAAGATAGAGAGTTTCTCTGTCTTTAACCGGATTGAGCGATTTTATCAGTTTTCCGTCAATAGAATAAATAGAGATATTTTTACCTTGACCGTTAAGTATGGTTATACCACCTTGTACTGTCATGACTTTAAATCCGTCTTCAGTTTCCATACTTACTGAAGTAGAACCATCGTCATGGCCACCTCTGAAAGTAAGTTCACGACGGTTGATATTTCTATCGGCAGCCACAATATTGCTTATTTGCAGGTCACCGCAATTTTGATCCATCGAAACCGAGAGAGAGAACAAAGATCCATTGCTGTTGCTGAAGTTCTGATTGTAAGGTGAATCAAGCACAATCCTAAGAATGTTCTCTTCGATATAGTTGTAGAAAAGATTGTGGGCGTCAGCTTGCTTGCCGGTTTTAATTTCTTCCACACACATACCTGCAGGAATCATGATATCGGCCTGGAGTATGATGAAATCTGAAGGATTGTCAAGTGCAACGCTGATGTCGGTCTTTCCCTTTTGAGAATCGAAATTATCAGCAGTGAGGCACCCTGTGATTACATTTGCGGCGCGTGTGTTTTCAGAAGTAGCGTTAAAGCTACCGGTCAATACATAGTTGAGTACAGCTGCCTGATCTAACACTTCAATCCCGTTGGCGCCGTCGATATCAGCATTTGCATGGCAGAAGTTGGCATTTTCCGATTCTTCGTTTTTAAGTACCTCATTACGGATAGCCACTACGTCTGCGATATTTACGCTGCCATTGTCATTGGCATCGCCTTGGATACCTTCAGTTATAAAGAGGGCAAATTTCTTAGTTACTGAAGTATTCTTCACAGTTGCAACCACATTGGTTGTCCCGGCCTTGATGGCTGTCAAAATACCATCAGGGGTAATTGAAGCATATTCAGGGTCTTCCACTTTCCATTCCACATCTTTGAAAGTTGTGATTTCAGGAAGTACCTCGGCTATGAACTGCAGTTCTTCACCTACTTTTATATGATCGGTATGTGTACAACTCTTTAAAAATTCTGCAGTTATATTAACTGATTCTGCTGCCTTTGGAAGAATTGTGACCTCGATTTCACCGGTTACAACCTTGTCAGTATCATAAGTGATTGTAGCGGTTACTTTCACCTTATTTTCGGTGTATTTTTTTGCAGTTACGGTGCAAGTTTTTCCGTCAGCACCGGCGTTTACGGAGAGCACTTCATTATCGGCTGAGCTCCATGAGATATCAACCGGACCCGTGTAAGTTTCATCCGGTGAAATAGCTACGGAAAGTTCTAAACTTTCACCCACGACAACTTCAGCATCTTTACCAGTCACAGAAGGAGCTACAGTAACCGTAACTTCGTCTGCAGGTACCGGTACTACTTTTACTTCTACCTGATCATTCGGTACGGTTTTATATTTGTCGGCTGCGTATGTATTTACGTAAGAAGCTGTGAGAATGACACTGGCATCGCCAAGGGCCTTGGCTGTTATCTTTCCATTTTCAACCGATATGCTATTTGTAGCAGAAGTTGCCCTCCAGGCGAGGTTGATTTTGCCGGTCAACAATTCATTATCCGGCGTAAGGGTGTATATCAGCTCAACTTCATCATCCACATTCAGATTCTTGAGATCGGTGTTTTCCAGAACCTTTATGTGAACAGTTACCGGCATCGGGATTACATTAACCGTGAGTTCATAACTGAATTCAGGATAAGCCTCGGATACCGCCTTCAATTTGGCAGTGCCTAATTTTTGACCGGTTACGTCGACAGAGTTGTCTCCATTATCTTTTATTGAAACAATATCGGTGTCGTCTATGAGTTGCCATTTAAGTTCCTTTATTGTCACTGTTTCAGCTACCTCTGCCGTATAAGTGATTTTCTCATTGACATAAATCTCATTGAAATCACGTTTTGTTTCATCATTGTCGGGGAGATTGTCGTTGTCTTCCCTATCAGAACTATTTACAGTGATATCTTCATCTGTAATAGGAGTGTTTATAATTTCGAAAGTATATTCCTCCGAATCATCGAAATTAATATCCATTGCTTCCGGAGAAGTAAATATCACTTCTGAAATTTTAAGGGAAGCCAAGTTATTGGCTTTAACCGATTTTTCAGCTTCCAAAGTGAGGGTTAGGAATGCCTCCTTAATTGAAGAGGGTACCGCATCAGAAGCATAAGAATTCACTATATAGTTACCATCCTTATCTGTAGATGATAGGGTTGTAAAATTAGAAAGAGATTCAGAAGTTGTAACACTTTTCACCTTTACTCCTGTAGGCAATGTAATTTTGAATCCAAAACCGGAATAAGAGAAAGTGTCATCGAGATTTTCGTCCACATTTAACTTAACAGTTGCTGTTTGACCTGCTTTGATGGCTGAGAAAGTTTTATCGGCTTCAATATAACTTGGCTGAATATTTATTGTCGTTGTTCCTTCCACACCTCCTATGGTAACTTCATTAGTTACTTTAGCAGTAATTTCAACTGTACCTTTATTACATGCAATAAAGCTTTCATTATTTTCTTTAGGATATACAATGCTGTTTGAAAAAGTCCAAGACGTATCGAGTGGTTTTGTTGCGTCCGATGGAGATACTGTAGTGGTTAAAGTTATGGTTTCCCCTACTTTGTAACTATTTTTTGATGAATTTACTGTTACTGAAGACACTGGCACAATAAAGTGAAAAAAACTGAATTTTTTCCATTCACTATGCTGGCTATATCTTGAAAAAGCGTTTTTCGGCACATATAAATCTGCATACTCGTAAATATGATTAGAAAATTCAGCTCCCCCGGCAGAGGGAGGCAGTTCACTCAGACAAGTTATTGATTTAAAATCAATGCTATCAAAAACTTTATTTTTGTTAAATCTTCCTGTAGAAACTCCGCCTAAGGTTGTATTACTCTGTAAAATAAGATTATTATATTTTCCATTGTAAAAAGCTTCGCCTTCAATTGATTTTATGTTTTTAGGGATTATCAAATCGCCGGTAAACCAGCAATAATAAAAAGCACCTGCCTTTATTTGTGTTAAACCTTCACCAAGTGTAAGCGTACCATTAAACCCCGAACACTTAGCAAACACACCCTCCTCTATTGTCTTTATTTCATCAGGTATTACCAAGGAACCGGTAAAACCATTACAACTAAAGAAAGCATCTGTACCCATGGTTTGTAAATTTGATGGCAGTATAAGATTTCCCTTAAATTTCGTTTGGGCAAATGCAGATTCTCCTATGTTCTCCAAACTTTTCCCAAGAGTAAGATTACCATCAAAATTAAGTTGATAGAAAGCTTTTTCCCCAATTGTCTTAACTTTGTCAGGAATGATAAGTGAACCCTTAAGTCCGGAACATTCAAAGAAAGCATAATTTCCTATAGATTCTACATTTTCACCTAATTCTATAGATTCAAAACCTGTACAACTATAAAAGGCGTATTCTCCTATAATTTTTACAGAATTGGGTATTTTTAGGAGACCTGTAAAAGCCTTAACACCGTTGAATGCATAGCTTTCTATTATTTCCACATTATCTCCGATTTTTATTGTGGCAGATCCCATAATGGTTCCATCAAAAGCTCTGCTTGCAATACAAGTCACTTTATATTGCTTGATATTTGAATTGTCATAAACTAAGGATGGAATTGTTAAGGTGCCGGTAACTGTAGTATTAAGAAGACCTGTGAGTTTACAGGTTAAATTTTCTTCATCAGTTACTTCATATTGAAAGTAACTGTCGCTTAATGTATCTCCGACGGCACTGAAAGCCGGGATAGACAGGACTGTTGTAGTCAGGATAGCAGCAAAAAATGCAGCTGTTCTTTTATATGTTGAAAATAGTTTCATGTCAGGATTAATTTTTATTTAACAATCACTTTTTCTGAAATTCCTTCGGTAAATACGATATACCATCCGGGTACAAGGCTCACTTTTTCAGCATCGCTTTCTGCCCTGAAAGATTTTATCAGGCGACCCTCGATTGAATAAATTTGGAATTGTTTGCCTTCACCTCCGGAAATCAAAACAGCATTGTTGATGCCGGTGATCTTAACTACTGAAGAAGACGGAGAATTGATTCCGGTGGTTCCTTTGCTGTTACCCTAATCGAACCTTATAACAAGAATTTTATTGGTTGAAAACTCTACAATATGTGATTTGTAAGAAGAGAGTAAGAGGGTAAGTGCTGCATGCTTATATTATTTATTATTCGGAAATGGAAAAACAAAGACCTGTTGTTTATTCCAATAAGGTATATTGAGAGGAGAACTGGGATTTCAAATAAAAATTCTTATAGACTCCCCTGAAAAGAATGAAAAATGTTAGGTTATAAAATAAAAAAGCGTAGGAGTCTGTACTGTTACTCGTCCTATGGCATAAGGTCTTCTCATTACCCTATCTCAGTAAACGAGTTACGCAGAAACCAACAAAATATGTATACGAACAAGGAAACGATGTTGGTCCACATCATTTCCCATGCAAATACATCATATTCGCTGGCATCTGCTGTTACTTCATCCTTGACTGAGATTTGAAAGCTGCGAATTTTATGCCTTCAAGAATCAAGTGTCAGCAAACGCTTTCCCAAAATGTCTGCTCGCCCTCCCTCATCCCCAACCTGGGGCTTTGTTCAGGCTTGTAAAGACAAAATTACAGATTTTTTACAATCTGACAAAATGTCAATCAGTTATAGATCAAGTATAGATAAAGAAAGCTTGTGAAAAAAAGAGAAAATAAGCGAAGATTATTTGAAACTCTCTTTGGATGAATAATGGAAATGGTTGCTAAATCCAGCTGTGACGGCATGTTTTGATTTCAGAAACTTTTTGAAGTATTTTTGAAGTTGCCTTCAAAATGCCTTCAAATTTGAAGAGTTGAAGACAAAAATTTAACCCAAGTAATTGATAATCAATTACTTGGGTTTTGTTTTCTGTGGTGTCACCAGGAATCGAACCGGGGACACAAGGATTTTCAGTCCTTTGCTCTACCAACTGAGCTATGACACCATGCCATGTTTTGCAATTTCAGGATAGTTCCTTTGCATTGCGAGTGCAAATTTAGGGAGAATTTTTCATTCCACCAAATTCATATGGAAAGTTTTTGCGTTTTTTGTGTTTTTAAAGTCAAAGGCTAACGACGGTTCATTATTAAAGGGAAATACACCGTTGCTATTCAAGTAATCCAACGTTTCGGAGGTAATCCACTTCGTTTATTTTATATTGGGTCTTGGCTTCTATCAAATTGGCATATGAAGTTTGCCATTGAGCTTGAGCCTCAAGTAAATCCGTGAGAGTCATTAGGCCGCTTCTATATTGATCTGTTATGGAGGTGAGATTATTCTGAGCTTCATCCAAGGCTTTTGTAGCCGTCACTATCAGGTCATAGCCGTCAATATAATTGCTATATGCCTGACGTGCCTGAAGTTCCATAAGCTTCCTGTTACGTTCAAAAGATAAAGTGGCATTCTCCACTTCAATTTTGGCTTTTTTCACTTTTCTATATCCTTCTCCCCAATGAAAAACAGGTATGGATACAGATACAGCACCTACAAAACCACGATAGTCAATGGTTTGAGAGAAAGGATACATCGTTCCATCCTGCAAGGGAGTATAGCTTGTCATCTTCATATTGCCGAAAGCATTCCAGCCAAGCTGCAACCCCACAAGAGGTAAGAAATCTGAGAGAACCATTTTCACATCGAGCTTTTTCACATCAATATTTTTCTGTGACATAAGCAATTCGGGCCGGTTGTCTATTCCTGCAAAAGAATTTTCGGAATGGCTCATATTATCGAGACTTTCAGTAGGAACAATAGGTGTGAATTCATCCACTCCAATGATTCGACATAGCGCCATCCGGCAAATATCGGCTCCCGATTGAGCCTGCCGAAGCCGGTAGTCCAACTCCGAACGACGTGACTCAACACGCTCGAGGCTAAGCCTGGTTGTAAGTCCTAATTCATATGCTGTTTTAGTATAAGAATATATCGAATCCAATTGTAATATATAAGAATTTATCATATCAATCTTAGACAGCACCGCCACATACATCCAGTAACTCTTTTCTGCATCCGCTATAATATCCATTCTTGTCGCATCCAACTGATATCGTGAGACTTCACTTCCTATGGAGGCAAGTTTGTTACCGGTTATTATCTTTCCTCCGGTATAAACGGGTTGCATCAGACTAATTCCAGCCATATACACTCCACGCATCTGAATATCCATCGTAGACCCCATAGAAGGGTTTGGGGTAAGATAGAAAGCACCTCCGTTAATATCGAATTTTGGAAGATAGCCGGTCTTGGCTATACCCTTATCAAGATCAGCCTGTGCTACCCTGTTTTGTGCAATGTGCATATCTTCGTCGTTTTGCAGAGCCAGCTCGCGACACTCCTTGAGCGATAAATCAAGGGCAGCTACAGATAAGCAGGCATTACATCCAATCAGCAGGGTTAAAATTCTTATTTTCATTTTTTCTGAGCTTTAACATTGAAAAACAGAGAATAAAGCACCGGGAGGAAAAGCAGCGTAACCATTGTGCCAATTATCAACCCCCCGATGACTGTAACAGCCAAGGGCCCATACATCGGATCGCTCACAAGAGGTATCATACCGGCCACGGTGGTAAATGAAGCAAGAAGCACCGGGCGCACACGCGATAAGGTGGCTTGCACTATTGCCGGAAAAAGGTCTAAGCGCTGTTGAGTGGTCAGAGCATTTATTTCATCCACGAGCACTATGGCATTCTTCATCATCATGCCCACAAGACCCATCAAACCCAGAATGGCAAGGAAAGTGAACGGAGTGTCCGTTAAAAGCAATGCAGGAACAATGCCACACAACACAAAGGGGAAGCACAAGATGATAACCGCCAGTTTACGCCAGTTGTTGAACAATAACAACAGCACTATTATCAGAATCACCACCATTACGGGGAGATTCTGGAACACTTTGCCCATAGCATCGTCTGACACCTCGCTTTCTCCCACAAAGCGCATTGTGTAGCCATTTGGCAATTTTATCTTTTCAATCTCTGATTTTACCGATCTCAACAATTTGTCGGGCGTGGCTTCGGGATTATATGGATCGGGGTCGCATTCCACCTGTATTGCCCTCTGTCCGTTGTAGCGATAGATCAGCGATTCATCCAAAATGGTAGTTATGCTGTCGACACAATTTGCAAGCGTGGTGGTTACGAACATCTTTTTACGAATATCTTCCTGACTTAAAGAGCCTCGGATCAATCCTTCTATATCTTTGTCGGAAAGGTTTACATTCATCATGGTCCATACAGGGATATTCGACAGGTCTGAAAGCTTTTTACCATTGTCGCGTATCACTATGTTAATTGGTATAAGATTGTCTTTATCGCTTATCACACCAACAGTGTAACCATCTGTGGCAGCCATCAGGGCATTCCCCACATCTTCTCTATTAACTCCGGCACGGGCTGCCGATTGAGCGGAATAGGCCACTGACAATTGTCGAGAGGGATCATTCCAGTTTGTCTGCACAGTATAGGGGTCAACATAAGGAGAGTTGCGCATTATATTTGCAGCTTTTTCGCTGAGACGTCGTAATTCTGCGGCATCGGGTCCGGCAAACTC
The DNA here is from genome assembly GCA_022510425.1 of Muribaculaceae bacterium. GTDB lineage: Bacteria > Bacteroidota > Bacteroidia > Bacteroidales > Muribaculaceae > Lepagella. The sequence goes on along the minus strand of JAFLTO010000015.1, from coordinate 32,940 downwards.
CACTTCCACCAAATGGGATGATGACACCGAGAAATTATATTTTCGTGCCCTGATATAAATTTCAGGAGCTATTTCACGAAGTTTGGAAGTCATTTCCTTGGCAAGACGTTGCACGGCATGGTAATCTTTGCATTGTACTATGAATTCAGCATAATCGTCGCCACCTTCAGGCACAGGACGTACAAGGCAATATCTACCCGGAGCTCCTCCAAGGCTTATTGCAACATTACGCACATCTTTATCCGACATTATGCTGTCTGAAAGCTGGAACATACGTTCTCTTACAGCATCAGGATTGCTCTCAGGCGGATAATAACATTCAAGCACAAATTGGTCGTAATTAAAATCGGGGAAAAATACATTTTTCACCAAAAAGACACCGCCTCCGGCACACGCCAAGAGAAGCACCGCCGCTGTGATGGCTATTGACTTATGACGGATAAGATATTCCACCAACCTTTTTACCATTCTCTGCACCCGGTTAAGCTTTGGTTGACCCTCAATATCACCCTTGATATCATTGGGATTAAGCCATTGGTCGGCACATACAGGCACCTGAATAAGAGCCAGGACCCAACTCACCAGCAGACTTACACATACCACCAAGAAAAGGTCTCCTGCAAATTCGCCTACTGTGCCGCTTGTAAGGAATATGGGCAGAAAAGTGGCCGCAGCTATAATAGTTGCACCCAATAGCGGCATGGCGGTCTGTTTACCTATCCGATAAAGATATACTGATTTTGGCAAACCCCTCTTTCGGTCTACCATAATTCCGTCCATTATCACTACAGCATTATCCACGAGCATACCCATAGCAATAATGAAAGCCCCCAGGGAAATACGTTGCAATGTCGTGCCTAAAGAAGACAGAATAGGGAAAGAGAGCAAGACAGTCAGGATAAGTCCGAGTCCTATTATCAGTCCCGATCGCCATCCCATGGCTATCATAAGCACAAACACTACAATAAGCACCGATTCTATAAGGTTTATGATAAAGGAAGATACGGCCTCATTCACTTGATCGGGTTGGAAGAATTCTTTATCTATTGTAAGACCAACCGGGAGCATAGAAAGAGTGTTATTGACAATTTTATCCACTTCCGCCCCGACATCAGGCACCACTGCTGAATTCTCCATTGCCACAAGTATGACAATTGCCGGGTCACCGTTAAGATAAAATCCCCCTGTGGATGACTCCGCCTCATGACGGCTTACTTTTGCAATGTCGCCAATACGAGTTTTCTTACCATCGGGCAGATTAATTACGATGTCAGAAATTTCTTCAACAGTGGAAGCTCCTTTAGTGACATTAATAGACAGTCGGTCGGATCCATTGTCTATTTTCCCGGCATTGATGGCTTTAGTGGTTGATTGCAAGGCACTTGCAATCAACATAGGCAACATTCCATCCTGTCTTATCTGCTCCGGGGAGAATGCTATATCTATCACCTCACGACTGGCACCACCAATGTTAACACGCTTTACTCCCTTCACAGTCATAATTTCATGCTTCAGGGTCTTGGCAAAAGTTTCCAGTTCTTCTATAGTGTAATCTTTACCACTGAGGGCATAGAAGATGCCATACACATCCATCATATCGTCTATCACGATAGGACTCATAACCCCGGGAGGCAGCAACATTTCGGTGTCTGCCACTTTACGACGCAACAAGTCGAAGTGTTGCTCCACCTCATCGATAGGGGTCTCATAGTTGAATTCCACCGTTATCAAGGCTTGGCCCGGTTTTACAGTGCTCGAAATCTTCTTCACATCCGGAAGCGCACGAAGTTGTTGCTCAAGGACGGTCACAACATCTTTTTCCACACGTTGAGTCTCGGCTCCCGGATATAAAACCACCACAGAGGCTTGTTTCACCGACACAGCAGGGTCTTCGAGCTTAGGCATACGGATATAAGTCAACACTCCTGCCGCGACTATCAATACCATCAACGACCAGAACAATGTCTGGCGTTGCATAAAGAATTTTGTGAGTTTTTCCATTCTTAGATACCGATATCTTTACGGTTCAACACGTTCACTTTCTGACCCTCGTAAAGTTGTTTGACCCCCGTCTCAACAATAGATTCATTACCTGAAAGACCATTGACGATACTCATACGACCCTCCGGAGCCCCTTCAATTTTTACCGGTTTTTTGGTAATTGTGGAATCTGAAGAGTTGAAAATCCAAACATAGGTTTGGCCTCCATCAGAAAATATTGACCTCGAAGGTACCATAGTCTCTGAATTTGTGTCTTCTTTCGTTGTGAGCCAAACTGAAATATTCATACCGGAGGTAAGCTCTTTAGCATAGGAAGCCGGAATTGAGAGCTTCATGCGGTAGAGCATATTATTGTCAGCAACCGGTGTGAAACTTTCTAAAGCCAGTGGAATATCGCCATTAATGCCCGGTACATTTCCCTTAGCCGAGAGGATATTGCCTTTGTTAAGATACACCCCCACTGGCAAATCAACTATAGCATTAAGATGAGTGTCGTCAATAATATTGAAAACCGGAGTGCCGGCACCAACCAACTCACCAACATTAAGATATTTAGTGGAGATATATCCATCTGCCGGCGAATAAAGCCGGGTATAGTCTAATTTTCTTTGAGCCATTTCGAGCTGAAGTCTCATCTGCTCGTATCCGGTGCAGAATTTCTCATAATCATTTGGTGCAATATTCTGCTTCTCAAACATTGCATCCATACGTTCTTTTTCTTTGGTCAACTGATTGAACTGAGCTTCGAGCTGGGATACGCCGATTCGGTAGTCGCTGTCATCAAGAGTGGCGATAAGCTGTCCTTTTCTAACACGGTCTGCCTCCTTCACCAATATAGATCCAATTTTCCCTTCTGCCATGAAAGCGGCACCGACACTGGCTCCTTCCTCCACTACTCCGGGATAATTAGTGGAACCATCTGCCGACAAAGTAGTGACTCCTGTTAAAACCACGTTCTTCAATTTATCCTCTTTAACTGTTTCTTGCCTGCAACCTTGCGAGAGCAACATTAGGCCGCTCAAACACACTACCAAACAAAAAGAATATTGCTTCATATTTATTTTATTTTCGAAACTCCATCACCCTGTCTTATAGTCGATATTCAACTAATTCAGGAGGCTTTATTATCAAATGTTTACACAAATTTAATTGTTATTTTTGGAATGAGAAAAAAGAGTCAAATCGTCTTCAGGGAGAAAGGATTGTTCGAGGGTGAGAAGTTCAAGTTTTTTATCGATTCCGCCGGTATATCCACCTACTTTTCCGCCGGAGGCCACAATGCGATGGCAAGGGAGGATAATAGCCAATGGATTGGCTCCACAAGCCCGGGCAATGGCCCTCACAGCCTTGGGATTACCAAAACGTTGGGATAATTCTTTGTAGGAGATAGTTGATCCATAGGCAACAGTCGGTAGCAATTGCCATACTTTCTTTTGAAACTCTGTGCCGATCAATGTTAAAGGAAGATCGAATTCTTTTCTGACGCCGGAGAAATATTGATTGAGCTGACCAATGGCCTCATTGAGCACACCGGCATCTTCAGATGATGTCTGTTGGTTTCCGGCAATTGATTCTATCTTTAATAATTTACCAAGGCAATCCGGTGAGATCCAATTACAAAATATAATTGAACCTTGAAAAGATTTCAAGTAAATAGGCCCGAAAGGAGAAGGATATAGCATAAATAAGATCCGGCTGAAGAAGATTAAAAGTAGTGAAATTAAATGAAATTTGAAAATAATTTACTTTGGGTTTGGTGATTGTGAGATTTTAATTAATTTTGTTTCTTCAAGAGGGAAAGTGCGCCCTCAAGATAATCTAACCCGACATCAAAAGAAAACAATAACCTTAAAAACAAAAATAATGAATAGTATTCAAAAGTATTTCGCCGAAGGCCTTGGAACGATGTTCCTGGTTCTGTTAGCGTGCGGCAGTGCGGTATTGGCAGGACCATCAATCGGCGTATTAGGTATCGGGCTATGTTTCGGCCTCGTGCTGTTGTGCCTATGTTATGCTATTGGCAACATATCCGGTTGCCACGTAAACCCGGCAGTATCTTTCGCTATGTTTGTCAGCGGGAGAATGAGCGTGAAAGACTTCGTATGGTATGTAATCGCACAATTGATTGGTGCAACAGTAGGTGCCTGGTTCCTATGGCTCCTGGTAGAATTCAGCTCCGACGGTTTCCCCTACAGCTTCGGTGGCATAACATATTTGATCAACGATACCTTTGGCATCGCAGCTCCTGCAAGCCATGTTGCCAATGGCATGGCCACACTTCCTGATGGCACTCAGGCCGCTGTGACAGAAGTACAATATGCAGCCAATGTGCTTCAACCCGGAGCAACAGTCTGGATGGCTCTTGTGTCTGAAATAGTTCTCACCTTCCTCTTCGTTTTCGTTGTGCTCGGTTCCACCGACGCTCAGAAGGGTTATGGTAAATTCGCCGGCATTGCCATCGGTCTTGCGTTAGGCCTTGTAAATATCGTTGGTATTCCGGTAGACAACTGTTCAGTTAACCCGGCTCGTAGTTTTGGTCCGGCATTGTTCAATCCGAACGCTCTTTCTTGGTGTACATTCTGGGTGATGGTAGTAGGTCCTGCTGTCGGTGCAATGCTTGCAGCTTATGCCTGGAGAATCTGCAACTTCAAGCCTGAAAGCGCGGAACTTGATGCTCCTCTCTAAATAAGATTAGACAATAAATATATAAGGCGGCAGGTGAAAATACACTTGCCGCTTTTTTGTGGAATGGGGTCTAAATAAGTAAATTTGCAAAAATTCATTAATATGCCGCTAAACGCCACCACTGAAACGCCTCATGAGCGACTGCAGGAACTGGGTAATGCCAAGATATGGCGCCTGCTCCTGAAATACAGCCTGCCGGCAGTGGTAGGCACTGTGGTGACAGCTGTATATAATATAATCGACTCTATTGTTATCGGCCATGCAATCGACGATCCGAATGTGGTGAGCGGGATAGCAGTCACCTTTCCAGTGATGAACTTGGGCACCGCACTGGGTATGCTTATAGGTGCCGGAGCCGCTACAAGGGTGAGCATTGTAATGGGGCAAGACAACAAACGGCAGGCAGAGATAATCTTAGGCAATTCAGTGCAACTCACAGTATTTATCGGAATCGCATATATCACACTCTTCGCTATATTCATCACACCGATTTTGAAAATGTTTGGAGCGTCACCAAATTCACTGCCATATGCACGTGAATTCATGCTCTGGATTTTGCCCGGAATGGTACTGATGAACCTCACTTTCTCCTACAACAATATTATGCGTGCCACGGGTTATCCGAGCAGAGCCATGTACACAAACATGATAGGAGCCGGAATGAATGCAATTCTTGCCCCTTTATTTTTATTCGGTTTTAAGTGGGGTATCAAGGGAGCAGCCATAGCCACTGATATTTCAATGCTTGTGACGGCTTTCTTCGTGATGAGCCATTTTTTTAAGAAAGATGTCACTTTACACTTTGTGAGAGGTACATTCAAACTTGATTGGAAGGTGATAAAGGCAATCCTTTACATCGGTATGTCTCCTTTTCTTATCAATGTAGCCGGCTCCGCAATCAATGCCATTGTAAACAATTCCCTTCTTAAATATGGTGGTGATGACGCAATTGCATCCGTAGTTGTTTTCAATCGTTTTGTCACGATATTCGTTTTCGTCGTGATCGGTATATGCCAAGGTATGCAACCAATCCTGGGATACAATTACGGTTCGGGAAAACTTAACCGATTGTTTGCCACCTTACGGCTTGCCATTATCAGTGGTGTATGTGTCACTTCAATCGGCAGCCTTGTGGGAGCTTTCAATCCGGGTATAATCGCTGCGGCTTTTATGCAAGACGAGGCTCAGATAAATTGTGCCATAAATTGTTTGAGAATCACCACTCTCACCTTCTGGATGGTGGGCTTCCAGATAGTTGGCACCAACTTTTTCCAAAGTTTGGGTATGGCAGGAAGAGCCGTATTCCTTTCCCTTACCCGACAGATAATATTCATGATACCCATGCTGCTCATCTTGCCTCCAAGATTCGGTCTCAACGGAGTCTGGTCTTGTTATCCCGTTTGCGACTTTGCAGCAGCGGTTGTGACAGCTATAATGCTGACAATACAAATCAAACACATTAAAAAGAAAAAACTTGAATTGGCTGTATGAGGATAGATTTTACCCCCATAGTACGACCTTATTTTACGAGGATAGCAAAAAGAGTGGATTATTGGAAAGGCAACACGGAGAGAATTCAACGAGATTTGCTTACATCCCATTTAAAACGGGCATCCCAAACTGAAATAGGCAAAAAATACGGATTTGCCGAGATAGCAAATTGTAAAGATCCGTATAAAGAATTTTCAAAAAAAGTGCCTACAGTTCATTACGAAGATATACGCGAAGACGTGATGAAAATGATCAAAGGCAAGAAGGATATTCTATGGCCGGGTGTGTGCAGGAATTTCGCCCAGTCATCGGGCACGTCCGGAGGAAAATCAAAGTATCTTCCAATCACCGATGATTCCCTTAAAGGCAACCATTATAGGGGAGGGGAAGATGCTGTGGCTCATTACCTCAACAACAACCCCAAAAGCCACATGTTTGCCGGTAAAGGTTTTATTTTAGGAGGATCTTTTTCCAATACATTAAACATCCCTGCAGGCACAATCCATATCGGGGATTTAAGCGCCACACTAATCAACCATATCACTCCTTTGGCTGAACTTGTGAGAGTGCCGTCTAAGAAAACTGCTCTTCTAAGTGACTGGAACCAAAAGCTTCCGGCGCTTGTGGAGGAAGCCTCAAAAGAATATGTCACCAATATTTCAGGAGTGCCATCATGGTTTCTCACAGTGCTCAGACATATTCTTGACAACAAGAAAGCCACAAGTCTGAAAGATGTTTGGCCCGGTTTGGAAGTATTTTTCCACGGGGGAATTTCCTTTGAACCTTATAGAGATGAATATCTGGAAATCACCAAGGGGCTCGACATGCATTTCCTTGAAACCTATAATGCCTCTGAAGGATTTTTCGCAGTGCAAAACAATCCCGACGACAAGGGGATGCTATTAATAATTGACAGAGACGTATTCTATGAATTCATACCTGTGACGGAACCTGATTCCGATCCAATTCCTGTGTGGGAAGTCAAGCCAGATCATACCTATGAAATGGTGATCACATCAAGCAACGGCCTTTGGAGATACAGACTGGGAGATACTGTGAGGATCTCTTCTATAAATCCGGTGAAGATAAGAATAGCCGGAAGAACCGGCGCATTCATCAATGCCTTCGGAGAAGAACTAATGGAAGACAATGCCGAAAGGGCAATAGCGGCTGCCTGTCATATCCATAACTCAAACATATTGAATTATACAGCGGCTCCGGTGTATGCTAAAAGAAACAAGAAGGGTAGACATCAATGGCTTATAGAGTGGGATAAACAACCCTCCGACATCAAGGCCTTCATCGTTACATTGGATGATGAACTCAGAAAATTAAATTCAGATTACGATGCTAAACGTTCCGGAAATATATTCCTTGAAATGCCAGAAATAGTCAATGCACGAAAAGGAGTGTTTGATGACTGGCTTAAGACCAAGGGATCCCATAAATTGGGTGGCCAAAGGAAAGTGCCCCGACTCAGCAACAGCCGTGAAATGATGGAAAATCTTCTGGAGCTCAACAAAGAATGAAATTCAGGACAGAATACTTAAGCCAGAGATCTTCTCTGACATTATCGCCTCTGAAACCTGTGGTGATGGCAGGCTCTTGTTTTTCGGAAAATATAGCTGAAAAAATGAGGGAGCATCTTTGGAAAGCCGTGAATCCCTTCGGAACCCTATATAATCCTTTTTCCATATGCAAGGCCATAGACTTGATGCTCGATCTTGAAAAGGGTTATGAAAGATTTGAACAAACTCTGTTTGAATTCAGAGGAATCTGGAATTCCCACTGCTTTGATTCCTCTTTTTCATCCCGCATTAAGGAAGATTGTATTCAGGAATTTTTAAACCGTCAAAAAGAATTTCTTGAAAACCTCAGTCAAGGAAAGGTTTTGATAGTGACTTTCGGCACTTCCATATGTTATCATCTAAAGAAAGACGAAAGCATAGTAGGGAATTGTCATAAACAACCCTCAGAATTGTTTTATGAAAAGCGAATGTCGGAAGGCGATGTTTTCATCTATTGGCATGTTTTAATCGAAAGCCTTAAAAAGAGATTTCCGGATATAGCTATAATATTCACTGTGAGTCCCGTGAGACATCTAAAGAATGGTTTTGTGGGTAATTCACGTTCAAAAGCAGTGTTACAATTAGGTGTGGAGGAAATATGCAAATATGATGACAAATGTTTTTATTTCCCGGCCTATGAAATAATGCTTGATGATTTGCGGGATTATAGATTTTATGCCTCCGATCTTTCGCATCCCTCTGACGAAGCGATTGAGTACATCTGGGAGAAATTCCGGGAGACATTTTTGGATGAAGAGGGTAACCGGATACTTAATGAAGGTTCTAAAAAATTTAAGGCCTTACACCACCGACCCAAAACAGGAGCTTTAGGGAAGAAGTTGACTTAGGGAAAGTTTGGAATAAGGATTACAATAGAAAAGGGCACCCACCCCTAAGGATGTTGCCCCTTTTCATAAAATAAGCAAGTGTTTTATTATTTTATGAAGTCTGAAAAACTTCAGAGATAATTATTCGCCCATTCTTGCAATTTCCCTTGCTATATAGGCATCCATTTCCATGCCATTACCCAATTTAAATTCCGGGAAATTGTTTTTTATCTGTTGATAGCATTCAAGAGCTTTACCGAAGTTGCCTTGAGCGTCATACACATTAGCCTCCTTAAGGAGCACTCTTGGCACGATTTGCGGATTACCGTTAGCCTTTCTTATAGCTTTCTGGAAATAATTGATCGCTTCGTCGTAGTTCTCGAGGTTTACATAGCAATCGCCGGTGAGAACGAGGGCATTGGCTTCAAGGATATCATCTTTTGTCGAGAATTTTTTAAGATATTTAACAGCTTCTTCATATCTACCTTGATTATAAAGAGCCTCGCCTGCACTTAATGCAGCCAATTTACCGGCATCATCACTGCCATATTGGTCAGCCACTTCCATATATTGTGCTGCGGCTGTTGAATCATTTAAGGCTTGGGTTTCCACTCCGTTGTAAGCCTCGAATGCCTTCTCAACATGTGGGTTTTTATAAATAAACAAGTAACTTAGCACGAAAGCCGCCACCACAAGAATGATGCCGACTGCTATGATTATAATTTTCTTGTTGTCTGCTATTTTACTGCTTGCATCAGTGAGATGAGAGTTCATACGGTCAATTGCGGTCTCCTCCTGATGTTTATCTCTATGGGATGCCATTTTTTAGTTGTAAATTTTTTGTTTTTATGTTGTAACTTTTTCCCTATTTCCCTACAAGTTGCGAAATTACACAATTTTTACGTTACCCACAATTTTTTATCTTTTTTTTTCCTAATTTCGCAAAGTAAAACAAGGTAATGTTAAAACAATGGCTTCCGACCAATCATTAGCACTTGAACAAAAGACCGTGATGCGGCTTTCTCAACAGCAGCTCCGGTTTACTAAATTATTGGAATATACTGCCCCGGAATTGGAAGAAGCCATAGATCGTGAACTTGAAGAGAATCCGGCTTTGGAAGTGGATGAAGACCAACCGGTGGCACAGGAAGAGATACCGCGTTACAGGCTATATTCACAAAACACCCCTCAGGAAGACCAAGCATATGATTTCTCACCTGCCGACACCGGGGAAACTCTATTAGATGCATTGTTAAGGCAACTCTCTGAAAGAACTATGCCCGATCTTGAGAGAACTATGGCCCGATATATCATTGGAAACATTGACACCAATGGGTATCTTCGCCGGCCTTTAAGCGGAATCATAAACGATATGGCTTTCGGACCCGGCATCATTGTAGATGAAGAAACTGCTAAAAAAACTTTAGAAACAGTGCAGGATTTTGAACCCTATGGGGTTGGAGCAGCTGATTTAAAGGAATGTCTGCGTCTACAATTGATTCATATGCCACCCACTCAGACAGTGAAGGATGCCCTCAATATTATCGACAATCAGTTTGAGGCGTTTTCTATGAAACATTCTCATAAACTGGTGACCTCACTTAAATTGCCGCCTGAAAAAGTGAAACAGGCTGTGGATCTGATCAAAAGTCTGAATCCAAAACCCGGAACAATCTTTACCTCTTCACTCGATACCTCTAATGTGATTGTGCCGGATCTAAATGTGAATGTGGAAGATGGTGAAATCTCTATTTCAACCAACAACCGCATACCGGAACTAACCATAGACAGGACATTTTCCGAAGCAGTGGCAGAACTCAATGCAAGTGCAAATAGAAGAGCAAAAAAAGGAAACGAATTTATAATATCTCGTTATAATGACGCTCGCGATTTCATAAAGATTCTGAAACAAAGACAAGACACCTTGATCAATGTGATGACTGCAATCGTGAAAATTCAGAAAGAATATTTCCTCACCCAAAATATCTATAGGCTGAAACCTATGATGATCAAGGATATAGCAGCCCTCACAGGATATGATCTTTCTGTGATATCAAGAGCCACTACCAATAAACATGTCAATACTCCCTGGGGTGTTTTCCCTTTGAGATTCTTTTTCAGTGACTCTATCGGTTCTGAAAATTCTGAAGACGTGGAAGTTCTCACCAACAGAAAAATCGAAGCTGAGATTACTAAGATAGTAAATAAAGAGGATAAGAAACATCCTCTTAGCGATGAGAAAATACGTCTTGAAATGCTTGATAAAGGTTATGATGTGTCAAGAAGAACCATAGCTAAATATAGAGACAGAAAGGGCATCCCTGTAGCACGCCTTAGGAAGGAAATGTGATACCAATATAAGGGATAAGAGATTTATAAATAAATGATGAAGGGATTGTGTTAGAAAAGGAGAAAATTATATATGATAAAGAAAATTTTGAAATTTAAAACTATTTTGGCATTTCTGGTTATGTTCTTGCCTCTTTTGGCATTAGCCGTGACACAAAAGGAAATGGAACAAGCTCGAACCATTGCGGCAAAGGCCTATATTAGATATGCCAACGATGGTTCCGGCTACCTTGATGACCTCAATCCCAAAACCATGGAAGAACTTGAGGCAAGTCTAAAACCAAAAGAGAAAGAAAACATCAAGGCTTTCAAGGCCATTCCTGTGCCTACCGATTATAAAGACTGGAATAAAGAAAAATTGGTGGAATATTGGGCTGTGACCGCCTTTCAAAATAAAGGATTATTGGAAAAAGGACGTGGAGGAAGACTTCGTGCCCGTTCTCAAATTAATAAAATGACTATTGCACCCCCTCAGGCTGAAGGGGGAGGCACGTCTTCTCCAACCACTCCTGTTGCACATGTGCAACCCTCTGACACGGCCTCTTCCCAAAATAACTTAACTTCATTAGACAGTTTGGGATCCATGGCAGCTTCACCTATCTTGGAAAATGATGATAATTTAGATGAAGAATTAAATGTGGAAAAAGCCACAAATTATACCTGGGTCTATATTATGGTCTTAGGAATTTTGGTGGCTATCGTTGTGGCTTTAGTGGTGTATGCTGCCAATGTGATGAAGAAAACCGGTAATCAATCTTCAAATGAGGCCTACCATCAAAAGGAAGACTTGGACAAATTAGAGCATTATGAATCCTTAGTGGCCGACAAGGATGTGGAAATCTCAATGTTGAAGAAAAAACTTGAAGCAGCCACAAAACAAAATTCAGAACTAAAGACGAAATTGGATGCGATGGCTTCAGAAATCGGTGCTTTGAAAGCAGCTTCTAAAGCCGAGCCATCTCCAAGAAGACCCGAATCAAAAGAAACACCTTCCAACCGACCCGTATTAAGAACCATTTTCTTAGGAAGAGCCAATGCAAGAGGAATTTTTGTAAGAGCTGACAGAACTCTCAATGCGGGCCATTCAGTGTTTGTGCTTGACACCTCAGATGGTTTTACCGGGACTTTCAGAGTAGCTGATTCACCTGCGGCATGGAGTTTGGCTTTATCTAATCCCGAAGAATATCTCGAAACAGCCTGCACCGGTCATGATTTGTATGACACTTACGATGTTTCACGTATCATCACTGAAACCTCGGGTACAGCCGTGTTTGAAGGAGGTTGCTGGAAAGTGATCCGCAAAGCAAAGATCAGATACGAAGAATAAAAAATAGTCCGTTTAGAATAAGCAAACCCTCACCATGGAATTACATAGTGAGGGTTTTGTTTAACAGAGTTAAGTTTATTATTTCTTTTCTTCAGAATATGCAATGGCAGCCTGTATAAACGACATGAATAGCGGATTTGGATTCAATACGGTGCTTTGGTATTCAGGATGATACTGAGTGCCCACAAACCAGCGTTTTCCTTCTCCTTCCACCACTTCCACAAGTTTGGTACCCGGATTCACTCCTACACATTTGAGGCCGTTTTCTTCGAAATCCTGACGATATTTTTCATTAAACTCATAACGGTGGCGATGTCGTTCACTCACTTTTTTCTTTCCATAGGCCTTAGCAGGTATGGAGTTTTCCATGAGTTCGCAATCGTAAGCCCCGAGACGCATTGTGCCACCTTTGTCTGAAATATTCTTCTGTTCCTCCATAATGTCTATCACAGGATAAGGAGTCGAGGGATCCATCTCCACTGAATTAGCACCTTTATATCCGAGCACATTTCTTGCAAACTCAATCACCATACATTGCATTCCAAGACAAATACCAAGAGTTGGAACGTCATGCTCACGACACCATTTAAGAGCCACTAATTTACCTTCAATACCTCTTTTACCAAACCCGGGAGCTACAATCACACCATCCATATTTCCCAATTTTGTGGCTACATCGGCTTCTGTCAGTTTCTCTGAATGGATATAAGTTAGATTAAGCTTGTGATCATTCCAGGCAGCTGCATGGCTCAGAGATTCCGATATAGATTTGTAGGCATCTTGAAGTTCCACATATTTGCCCACCAAGGCAATGTTAATCTCTTTAGTGGCATTATGCAATTTATCAAGGAATATATTCCAATCTTTGAGGTCGGGTTCATGTCCACCTTCTGTTTCAGTCTTTTCCAATACAATTTGATCAAGACCTTGGGCAGCCATCATCAGGGGTACTTCATAAATGCTTTTGGCATCCAGACTTTGGAATACCGCTTCCGGAGATACATTACAGAACTGAGCAACCTTACGACACATCTGAGGAGGAAGCTCTTTTTCTGTCCGAAGCACCAATACATCCGGTTGAATACCTGTCTGCTGCAACATCTTTACGGAATGCTGCGTAGGTTTTGTCTTTAATTCCTTGGCGGCCTTTATATACGGCACATAGGTGAGATGAATAAACAAAGCATTCTTGCCAAGTTCCCATTTAAGTTGTCTCACTGCCTCAAGATAAGGGGTAGACTCTATATCGCCTACTGTGCCTCCGATTTCTGTGATAACGAAATCATAATTACCGTTTTCACCAAGTTTTTTCACATTTCTCTTGATTTCGTCAGTGATATGAGGAACTATCTGAACAGTTTTACCTAAATAATCCCCGCGTCTTTCTTTTTCGATTACATCACGATAAATTCTTCCGGTGGTCAGATTGTTGGCTCTACTTGTCTTTATGTTTGTAAACCGTTCATAGTGCCCTAAATCAAGATCGGCTTCATGACCATCTGAGGTGACATAACATTCCCCATGTTCATAAGGATTCAGTGTGCCTGGATCAATATTGATATAAGGATCAAACTTTTGAACAGTCACAGAATATCCCCTGGAAAGTAAAAGTCTTGCCAAAGAAGAGGATATGATTCCCTTACCAAGCGACGAGACCACACCGCCCGTCACAAATATATATTTAGTGTCTTTCATCTGAGTTTATTCCTTATATCTGATACAATTAATTTCGAGGATTTTTCTTTTCATAGAATGCCACAAAAGCCTTGTTGACCAATCTTACGCCTCCCGGAGTGGGATAGTGGCCTGAGAAATACCAATCACCTTGGTGACCCGGAATAGCTTCATGGAGACCTTTCAAAGTCTGGAATATCAATCTCACTTCTGCATGAGTGCCTGGAGGAGTCAACATTTCAGCCATTTTGGCCGCCACTTCCTGTTGTGAGAAGGGAGCATAAATCTCCTTTACACAATTCACCTGTTGATTGTCGGGAAGTTTGGCCATTTCCAAGCATCTTTCGTACACATTCTTTATCACATGTTCCATTCCTTTCTCTTTCAGCAAAGCGATTGCGGCACGGAACGCAGCAAATTCACCCAGACTTGACATGTCTATGCCATAATAGTCGGGATATCTCACCTGTGGCGAGCTACTCACTACAATTATTTTCTTAGGATGCAGCCTGTCAAGAATTCTAAGGATACTCTGAGTTAAGGTAGTGCCTCGCACTATACTGTCGTCTATCACCACCAGATTATCTTCATTGTTTGCCACGCATCCGTAAGTGACATCATATACATGGGCGGCAAGTTCATCGCGCGACTCACCTTCGGTTATAAATGTGCGAAGCTTGATATCTTTTATGGCTATTTTTTCTATCCTGAGCTTTTGTCCTATTATTTTCTTTACTCTTTCATCAGTCAGGGCATTTCTGTCTCGGGCCTTAAGGATTTTTTCTATCTTAAGGTTGTTCAAATGATATTCAAGACCTTCAATCATGCCTATAAAAGCCACTTCAGCGGTATTGGGTATGAAAGAGAAAACAGTGTGGTCTATATCATTACCTATTTTTTCAAGAATTTCGGGCACAAGGTTCTTGCCAAGCTGTTTTCTTTCCTGATAAATATCGGCGTCGCTTCCCCGTGAAAAATAAATTCTTTCAAAGGAGCATTTCTGATGGCCTGTGGCATCCAATATTTGGGAAATTTCAGTTTTTCCTTTTGCAGTAACAGTTATGGCAAATCCCGGTTCCAGTTCCTTTACATCTTTTCGGGCTATATTGAACACGGTTTGAAGCACCGGTCGTTCTGAAGCCACCACCACCACTTCCTCATCTTGATAATAATAGGCAGGGCGTATTCCTTTTGCATCTCTAAGGGCGAACATATCTCCCGAACCGGTGGCGCCACATATCACATAACCCCCATCCCATGTAGGTGCAGCTGCCTTCAAGACTGCTTTTATATCTATCTCCTCTTCTATCTTTTTGGTGATTTCCAGTTCAGGAAGAGTATCTCGATATTTTCTATAAACCTTATGGTTTTCCTTATCCAAGGCATAACCTAATTGTTCCAGCAGCATCACTGTGTCGCTATAGATACGCGGATGCTGACCTTTTTCTACCACTTTCTTGAAAATCTCATCCACGTTGGTCATGTTGAAATTTCCACATAGAAGAAGATTTCGCGACGGCCAGTTGTTTCTGCGCAAGAAAGGATGGACATAACTCATGCCCGATTTTCCGGTTGTGCTATATCTGAGGTGACCAAGGTATATCTCACCAACAAAAGGAGCTTTTTGCTCCACGTCTTGAGGTGACATATGTTCCAGCTGAATTTTTTCAAGTTCGGGACCAATATTATCAAAAATTTCTCTGATAGCTTGCGTTCCTAAAGCTCTTTCACGGAAAACAAATTCCGACCCCGGCAGAGCGTGCAGCTTCACAACCCCTATACCGGCACCTTCCTGACCGCGGTTGTGTTGCTTCTCCATGAGAAGATATAGCTTTTTGAGAGCCCAGGCATAACTCCCGTATTTCTCTTTATAATAAGAGATTGGCTTTAAAAGCCTGATCATTGCAATGCCGCATTCATGTTTTAGCGGGTCCATGTATCCTCCTTTGGGTTTACATTGCAAATTTACATTATCCATGACAACCAACCAATAACAAATTATAAAAAAGCAACATTGGGATGAAATTTTAGTTGTTTGTCTTTATGGAATTTTCAATGTATTTTTGCATAAGTGGTTTTCTTTGCCCATGAATGAGAAAGTAAAGAAAATAGGATCAAACATTATTAATAGTGACCAACTTGTGTTCACTTTCATAAGGTCGGCAGGTGCAGCCCAATTTGCTTCCTGGATTGACCTGGGCACGGCTTTCGTGCTTTTTGCTTTCGCTCATTTCGCTCCCTGGGCTTCCACTGCTATAGGGGCTTTTGTGGGGGGTGTGATAAATTGTGTGCTAAATTACAGATTCACTTTTCATGCAAATTCTTGCCCGTGGAAGGCTGTGATAGTGAAATATGCTTTGGTATGGGTGGGAAGCCTGCTGCTGAATTCATTTGGCACTGAACTTCTTTATTATGGACTTATGCATTGGCCTTGGCTTGAAACTATAGGTTTTAAACCCGACGGGTATTTTGCAGCTGCTCGTCTTGCTGTCTCCGGTATTGTTTCTTTGGGTTGGAATTTCGTGCTTCAACGAAATTTTGTATATCATAAATCTAATTTCGATTCAAAAGCCATAGCTTTTATAGATTTTATCACTCGTAAAAAGAGTTCTTCCAAATCAGATCTTTCTTCCTCTATTGAAACGGAAAGAGCCACTAATTCTTAGGAGTCCTACAATTTTTATATCTTATTAGTTTTCAGTCTATTAATTAAATTATTAATGGATTAATAATTTTTTTTGAAAAATTTTTTAATGTTCGTGAACCTAATTAACCCTTCATGAGTTATAATTATGTGACAAGGATGTTCCGAACCGCTAAGCGAGAGCACACTGAAAGCCAACCCGGATGCCCCAGAGCACGGATCTTTTAAAAGTGGATGCCAAGCACGGAGAAGAAAGGATTTTCACAGACAAGCAACGAGTGCACATCGAGCCTCACCGGATGCCTAAGAGCGCGGGAGTTATTAAAGATGGATGCCAAGAAGCATTAAGTGAAGAGATTTTGTCTGAGTTATGAAAAGAAAAAAATCATCCCGGTCGGCAATAAGATGTAAACAATAGCCTTTTGCCGGCCGGGTAATTTATAGCAACCTTTCATGATGTGCGGGAAGTATTTTCCCGGGTAGAAAATATAACCTTTTCGTAACCTTGATGTTGCGGGGGCGGCAGGAGAAATCCCGTAGCTCCCGTTTCTTATTCATTAACCTGTAGATAACTTGTGTAAATCCTGTTTCATTCCTAATCAAAATTAATCTATAAGAAAACCTCTTAATTTTTTTAGTTTTTTAGTTTTCTTATATCCAAAACAAAAAATGATTTTTGCAAATAAAAAAATGAGAATAAAAAAGAAAAGTTTTTTTCAAGCTTTTTGACTTCTTCAGGATATCTTTTACACAATAAAACCCTGTCTTTTTTGCGGAATTTATTAAATTTGCAGTTATCTACAAGATGTATATAAAGTTCATATTTCACTAATAATCAAAATTTATACTTGTAGAAACCATGAAGATAAATGCACTAAAGGAAACTAAAACTATAAAATCCAAATTTTTCATAAAAAAGTTATAGTAGTTATCCACATCCTTTTTTGTTGTTTATTTTTCATATTATTTAAAATTTAAATTTTTATAATTAACTAATAAATAAAAAATAAAAAAATGGGGTCTGAAACAAAAAGCGTTGAATGGCTTCGTGAAGAAATCAATAAACTAAAAAAAGAGAAAAACGCTCTTGTCATGGCTCATTATTATCAGCGGGAAGAAATTCAGGAAATTGCTGATTTTATAGGCGACTCTCTTGCATTGGCCAGACAAGCGGCAAAAACTGATGCTGATATAATAGTGATGTGTGGTGTGCATTTTATGGGGGAAACGGCCAAAATTCTTTGCCCTGAAAAAAAAGTGCTGATACCTGACACTAAAGCAGGCTGTTCATTGGCAGACAGCTGCGACCCTGTGGAATTCAAAGAATTTGTAGACTCCCATCCCGGACATACTGTGATAAGTTATGTAAATACATCGGCAGCTGTTAAGGCTCTCACTGATATTGTGGTGACTTCGGGCAATGCCCGTCAGATTGTGGAAAAACTTCCGGAGGATGAAAAAATAATATTCGGACCCGATCGCAACTTGGGTGAATATATCAATAGTGTCACCGGAAGAAATATGCTCTTATGGAAAGGAGCCTGCCATGTTCACGACCGTTTCTCTCTTAAAAAGATTATAGAGATGAAAAAAGAGCATCCTGATGCCAAAATATTGGTCCATCCTGAATGCAGAAGGCCGCTTCAATTGATAGCTGATAAAGTGGGATCCACAGCTGCTTTATTGGATTTCGCTCAGAAAGATGATTCCAAGGAATATATTGTAGTTACCGAAAGTGGCATTCTTTTTGAAATGAGGAATAAATGTCCACAAAAAACTTTCCTTGCGGCTCCTGCTGAAGATTCGGAATGCCAGTGCAATGAATGTGATTTCATGAAAATAAATACTCTTCAGAAAGTGTATGAATGTCTGCGGGATGAAACCCCCGAAATCATCATGGAAAAGGAAATAGCCGAAAAAGCAGTGAAACCTATCCAACGGATGTTGGAAATGAGTAATTAAGGGGAAATAAAGGTGGATAGGGAAAAGAAAAATATCTTCGAACTTACCAACTGCAGTGTGAGTCAGTATCTACAGATGGAGAAGTTGCCGGTGGCTGTTTTGCTTGATAATGTAAGGTCGATGTATAATGTGGGGTCAGTGTTTCGCACCTCCGATGCTTTTCTTATTTCTGAAGTGATATTATGTGGAATCACTGGTTGCCCTCCTCATCCTGAAATATCCAAAACAGCTTTGGGAGCTGAAGAGAGTGTGAAATGGAGGTATTGTGAAAGTGCTTTAACGGCGGTGAAAGATATGAAAAAAGAGGGATGGCTCATATGTGTGCTCGAACAGGCTCACGGAAGCATCCCTCTTCAAAATTTTATACCCTCTTCAGATATTAAATATCTTCTTGTGGCTGGTAATGAAGTTGAGGGTGTAAGTCAAGAAATAGTGGATTTGGCTGATATTATCTTAGAGATACCTCAACACGGTGTGAAACATTCATTAAATGTATCCGTGAGTGTGGGGATAGCTCTTTGGAAGATGGTGGAGTTCAGACAGTGAGAATTTCTTTTTCTTTGGCTGCGAATACTTCG
This sequence comes from Muribaculaceae bacterium, assembly GCA_022510425.1. Taxonomy (GTDB): domain Bacteria; phylum Bacteroidota; class Bacteroidia; order Bacteroidales; family Muribaculaceae; genus Lepagella. The sequence continues at coordinate 13,834 of JAFLTO010000015.1, read as the reverse complement.
TCGATTTTCTTCATGTATTTGTCATGAAGTTTTTGAACTTCGGCTTCTCCGTCTTTTTCAACGTCTTCGCTCATGCCTTTCTTTATTTCCTTTTTAAGACCCTCTATAGCGTCACGCCGCGCGTTTCTCACTGACACTTTAGCATTCTCAGCTTCAGCCTTGCTTTGTTTCACGAGTTGTTTACGTCTTTCTTCTGTCAAAGGAGGTATGGATAGTCTAATTACTTCACCGTTGTTTTCCGGAGTGATGCCAAGGTCGGAATTGATTATAGCCTTTTCTATTTCTTTAAACATTGTCTTTTCCCAAGGGGTGATGGCTATGGTGCGGGCATCAGGCACTGAAACATTAGCTACATTTGAAATAGGAGCCTTAGAACCGTAATAATCCACTCTTATTGCATCCAGCAGACGTGGAGAAGCTTTCCCGGCTCTGATATGAGCCAGAGCATCGTCAAGATATTCCACGGCCATCTCCATATTCTCTTTGGCTTTGTCGAGATAATCTTTTACTTCCATGGTGTATATGTTTTAAAGTTAATAGTATAAAGTTGAATTTTAAATTTAATTGCAGACGAGAGTTCCCACATTTTCCCCTTCGATCATTTTTTCAAGATTGCCTTCCTTGTCCATATTGAAAACATAGATTGGCATATCGTTTTCCTTACATAGGGCTGTTGCGGTGATATCCATCACCTTCAGGTTTCTTGCTATCACTTCATCATAAGTGATTTTATCAAATTTTTTGGCCGAAGGGTCTTTTTCCGGATCTGCAGTGTAAACACCATCCACTCGTGTTCCTTTTAGCATGACATCGGCTTCTATTTCAATGGCTCTAAGAGCTGAACCGGTATCGGTGGTGAAATAAGGGCTCCCGGTGCCACAACTCATAATAGCTATACTACCCTCTTTCATGGCTTTGATGGCTTCCCATTTTGAATAAGGGTATCCAACAGGAAACATAGGTATGGCTGTAAATACTTTAGCCGGTTGACCGATAGCTTCTAAAGCTGAACTGAGTGCCAGAGAATTGATCACAGTGGCCATCATGCCCATTTGATCGCCTTTCACCCTGTCAAATCCTTTAGCTGCTCCTGAGAGGCCTCGGAAAATATTGCCCCCTCCGATCACTATACCTATCTGTACTCCTTTGTTGGACACAGCTTGTATCTGGCTGGCATAGGAATTCAATCGGTCGGGATCTATTCCATGGCCCTGCTTTCCCATAAGGGATTCGCCGGAGAGTTTTAAAAGTATGCGGTTGTATTTCATCGCTGTTTTATAAATTTTATCTGTCTGTATTTTAATAAGTATATGAGTTAGAATCCAAAATTAGTAAAAAAATTGTATTTTTGCGTATGGTATCCTTAATACGCTATCTTTTTTTATTGTCGCTGGTGGTTTTTACTGCCTGTGGTAAAAATGAATTCAATCTTGAATTTCAGTTGGCTACAGATGTCACTGAAAATTATAATGTAAATTATTATGCTTCCGACACAAAAGGGGGCAGAACCATACAGGCTGTGGCTTCAGTTAGAGAGGGTAAATGTGACTTGAAAGGCTACACAAAACGCCCCACCATTGTTTATATCACCCAACGTGCTTCAGTGCTTCCTTTGGTGATTTATGCTGAAAGAAACAATAAAATTGAAATTTCAGGAGAAAACAAAGATCCTTTGGATTGGGAAGTAAGGGGTAATTTGATAAATGAAACTCTTTCTGAATGGAGAATAGAGAATAAGGAAATAATGGTGAAATGCACTCCGGACAGTGTCAATAAGGCTGTGGGAAGTTTTGTTGAGGAAAATCCCGAAAACCCTGTTTCAACAATTCTTATGCTGTGCTATTTCAATAGAAAAGTGCAGGAAAGAAGATATGAAGAACTTATGGGTATGCTGAAAGGAGATGCTAAGGATCCTGAATGGTTAGGAATGATAGGGAGGACCGACCAGATATATCATTCCTATTCTTATCCTGCCCGTCTTGAGAGTATGGTAATGAGATCGGCAAAAAAAGGAGGCGACACTCTTTTCATAGATCATAAGAATCCCATATTTTTATTGTTTTGGGAGACGGGATATACCAATAGAAAGGTAATAATTGATTCTATCAAGTCATTGGAAAAAGAATTTCCTGATTCCTTGAGAATAATAGCTGACGTATGTCTGGATATAGATTCCATAGGTTGGAAGAACGCTATGAAAAAAGATTCCTTATTTAAGGAGATGAAAAGATTTTGGTCGCCTACTGGACTGACGGATCCTACCATGATGAAATTCAAGGTGACTGCCATACCTTACTATATTGTTTTCAATAAAGAAGGAGTGCAATCTTATAGAGGAACGGAACTTTCAGATGCAATTACAGAATATCGCACTCTTTTCAACTCCAAGGATTCCACCTTAAACCCTTAACCCATATCCATTATACTTTATCTCTATATTATGCTCACCAAGATATATTCAGCCTCAATACAAGGAATAGATGCATTTCCTGTCACTATTGAAACCTTTGGCGATAAAGGAGCAATTTTCTCAATAGTGGGAATGCCTGACACTGCAGTAAAAGAGAGTCAGCAGAGAATGGTGTCGGCTGTAAATCATAGTGGTGTCACTTTTCCTCATAGAAGAACAATAATAAATCTTGCGCCGGCAGATGTGAAAAAAGAGGGAGCTTCTTTCGACCTTCCGATGGCATTGGGAGTGCTTACCGCTCATGAAGTGATTAAGGTGCCTCAAAAAAAATTGGATGAGTATATGATTATGGGGGAACTATCACTCGATGGTTCGGTTTTGCCGGTAAGAGGGGCCCTTCCTATGGCTATAAAAGCCAGGGAAATGGGATTCAAAAGGCTTATTGTGCCCGAAGGAAATGTAACAGAGGCTGCTGTGATAAACAAGGTGGAGGTTTTTGGAGTTAAAAATCTTGCAGAAGCTATAGCACTTCTTGCTGAAGCCTCCGATCTTCAACCTACACTGATCAATACAAGAGAAATTTTTGCCAATGAATCAGCTCTTTTCGATATAGATTTTTCTGAGGTGAAAGGTCAGGATAGTGTGAAAAGAGCCTTTGAAGTGGCCTGTGCCGGTGGTCATAATCTTTTAATGGTAGGTCCTCCTGGTGCGGGCAAATCAATGATGGCCAAAAGAGTGCCCACCATCCTTCCGCCTTTAAGTTTGGGAGAAGCTTTGGAAACCACTAAAATACATTCTGTGGCAGGTAAACTTTCTCGGGGGTCGATGTTGATGACACGTCGTCCTTTCCGTACTCCCCATCACACAGTTTCCCCTGTTGCAATGGTAGGAGGAGGCACCAATCCCATGCCTGGAGAAATAAGTCTGGCTCATAACGGAGTTCTTTTCCTAGATGAATTTCCTGAATTTCCAAGATCAGTATTGGAAGTTTTACGCCAACCCATAGAGGATAGAACCATTACAGTTGCAAGAGCCAAATATACGGTGAGTTATCCGGCATCTTTTATGTTGATAGCCTCCATGAATCCATGTCCATGCGGTTATTACGGTCATCCCAAGAAGAAATGCACCTGCATGCCCGGACAGGTAAACAAATACATGAACAAAATATCAGGACCGTTGATGGACCGTATCGACATACAGATAGAGATACAGCCTGTTGAATTCGATGATATAGCCAACACGATTCCGGCAGAGAGTAGTTCTGTAATACGAGATAGGGTGGTTAAAGCCAGAGTAATCCAGCAAGAAAGGTTCAAGGGAGACAAGGGGGTCTATTCCAATTCCCAAATGAATACAAGGTTGTTAAGGAAATATGCATGGCCAGATCCATCTGGACTTTCAAAATTGAAGGAAAGGATGGAGAAAAATAATATGAGTGCCCGATCTTTCGACCGTATCCTGCGAGTAGCCCGCACAATAGCGGACTTGGAATCGGCACAGAATCTTGCATCACCCACCTCTCCGGAATATTCTACATCTCTTTCATCAGTTGTGAATGCACCGGTATTGTCGCATCATATAGCCGAAGCCATCGGCTACCGCAACCTCGACCGCTCCGACTACGGTGTGTCGTTTAGTTGAAAACTGGCTGGTAGGAAGAAGCTTTTTTTGAGAAGAAGCGGTCAACCACCAAGGATATAGCACCGTCTCCGGTGACATTACATGCTGTTCCGAAGCTATCCATAGCAATGTATAGAGCAATCATTAATGCGCAGTCACTCTCTGAAAATCCAATGATTGAGGTTAAAAGACCTAAAGCTGCCATGATGGAACCACCGGGTACACCCGGTGCAGCCACCAAAGCTACACCCATCATTGCCACAAAGTAGGCGAACATTCCAAAATCATAAGGCATACCCTTCATTATCATAAGAGCTACCGAACAAGCTACTATTTTCAAAGCACTTCCCGAAAGGTTGATTGTGGCACACAAAGGAATCGTAAATCCTGCTATATCTTCATTCACCCCCATTTTGATAGTCTGGCGCAAAGTTACAGGTATGGTAGCCGCTGATGAAGAGGTACCCAAAGCGGTGAAATATGCAGGAAGCATGGTCCATAATAATTTCAAGGGATTTTTCTCTTTCCTCGAGAAGAAACTACCAGCCAGATATAGAACAAAAAGCCATACAAGATGCAACACAAAAATTACAAGTATAACTTTTGAAAAATCTACCATAATAGAGTTTACCTCGCCTGAATACGACATCTTGAGGAATATCCCGAAAATATACACAGGCAATAAAGGCACAATAATCTTTCTGATTATCCAAGAAACGATTTCACGAAATTCCATGAATCCTTTCTTTATAGTGTTGGATTCAGAATTAATCCGGGTCAGGCCTATGCCTACAAGAAAAGATAAAAGTAAAGCTGACATTATATCAAGAAGAGGAGGCATCGCGATGTTAAAATATGGTGGCAATACCTGAGCTTCTTCAATGGTGGAATCTATTGTTTCTACAGTTAACATTGAAGGAAAGAAACTGTCGCTTACAAAATAACTTAACAAACCTGCTCCCAGAGTCACTCCATAAGCCAAAATTACAGTGGTTAACAGCATCTTTCCGGCTTTTAATCCTAAATCGGCAATAGCCGGAGTGACGAATCCTATAATTATTAAGGGAATGCAGAAACCTAAAAAATTACTGAAGAGGGAATTGAATGTAACAAAAATACGTGTTGCGGATTCATTCATCCACCATCCGCAAAGTATACCTCCAATAATGGCTGATATAATTAATACTAACAGATTAGGTTTCTTTATTGCTGACATTTATCCGAAAAAGATTACTTTTTACATCCTACTTAATAACGAAAAAATATATACTTTTATTTATTTCCATACTTCTCTGATATCTTCATGACTTTATGGCAATCCTCAGCCATAAATCTATTGTTGCCTAAATATTTTATATGATTATCCCGATAGTTCCCCAAAATTAAAATTATAATTGAAAATCAAACGATTGTAGGGACGTGGCGTGCCACGTCTGATGCAAATATACTCAACCATGATTTTTCCGCGACCTTTCCGAAGGGAAATGGTCCTTCAAATCTTTATCGCAAAATGCTATAAATGCAAAGTTTTAGGTCTTAAAAATGCTATAAATGCAAAGTTTTAGCCTAATATTCTGAAAACAAGATGGTTAATTCAGTCTTAATCTTGTAATTCCTAATTATGGAAAGGATTTAACAACCAGTTCTCAATCATTTTTACTTTTACAGTCAATCCCTCCTTAATAATTTCTTTTGGTTCCCCTTCTCCTATAATTAATGTAAGATTTTTACATCCTGTACTTTTAGAAGCTTTTATAAGATTTCCAATTTCCCTATTAAATAGTTTTATAGAAGGATCTTTAAAATCATAAGTCACTTGAATAAGTTCTGTTATTCTTGAGCTATCAGTCAGCACAAAATCCACGTCAAATTCTCTTCCTTTTTTTAAAAAATACACTTCCCCAACATTGGTTCTGGGCTTTCTCCTTATCAATTCCAACGCCACAATATTCTCAATTCTCCATCCTAAATCTTCACTTTGAAATTTATCTCCGTGTTGGGAAATAAAAGCCATATCGATGGCATAAGATTTGGAAGAATTTTTCCGTTCAATTGATTTGGTAGAAAATTTTTTGGCTGGTACAATTAAATAAGCGTTAACGAGATATTCAATATATTTTTCAATTGTATGATATGATTTCACACCAAGTTCCTCTGCCAAATTAGCAGGAGAAATAATTCTTCCGGTATTTTCCAACAATACATTTGTAAGTTTCCATAAAACATCAGTGTATTTCACACGATACCTACGAGCTACATCTTTATTTACTATTGTGGATAAAAGATTCATAGCATAATTTTTAGGGGCACTCCCCTCAACTATTTCCGGAAAGCCTCCTCGTAACAGATATTCATCAAACGCTTTTTTTAAGAGAGCTTTGCTTTTTGTAGTGAACTGGTTATTACTTATTGATTTAGCCTCACAGTATTCAGAAAAAGAAAATGGTAGTAATTCGATAGAATTGTATCGGCCGGTTAGATGTGTGGCCAATTCTCCACTTAAAAGATTTGCATTACTTCCGGTTATTAAAAGTTTTATAGATTGTCTGAGCAGTCGGTTTACAAATAATTCCCAATGCTCGATATTTTGAATTTCATCAAGAAAAAGATGGGAAAAATCACCATTCAGTCTATACAAAGCAGAAAGAAGTTCGTCGAAATGTTCAGCTTTAAGACCTATTAACCTGTCATCGTCAAAATTTATATATCCGAATTTTACATTATGTTCAATCAACACCTTTTGACATAGAGTGGATTTCCCACATCTTCTGACCCCGATCACTACTTGAGCAAATTTACTGTCAAGATCAATGTCTTTTTCTTCAGCTCTTTTTACTAATTTATCAAGATTGATTGAATGAAGTTCTTCTTTTTGTTCAGCAAGTATCTTTATAAAATCCATAAAACCCTAATATATATGCAAATGTAAATATTAAATGCTATAAATGCAAAGTTTTAGGTCTTAAAAATGCTATAAATGCAAAGTTTTAGCCTAATATTCTGAAAACAAGTAAAATACGATTTGTCAATATATGAAAATTCAGCATTTCAACTTCTTCCGTGACCTCTTCGAAGGGAAATAAGATAGGTGATATAGGAAAAAACTGAATCTATGCGAATCCGGTGTATAATGGGGTGAGCATGTTTGTAATTCAGCGAGGCAGGTTGGCTTTGGGGTGAATTTGATTTTCTGGGAATTAAATGTGTCCAAATTGGACTCGAATTGCGACAACATCCGACACGCTGATTCATAGCTTTTTACAATTCCTTAACCTATCTTTGCAAGAAATAAAAAATTTTCAATTGATGAAATCTAAAAAAATAAAAAGAAAATTTGATTCATTAGATGAATTAGTTGATTTCTATATTAATAATATTACTTTACCTCTTAAAAAAGAATTAGAAGAAACAAAAGAGATCATTCTTTTTCCCGAGAATAAGGATCAGGAGAAAGCGAGAGCCCTATTAAGAAATGCTCATCAAAAACATCTTATATGGCGTAAAGAAGCTTACGATAAAGTAGTATCAAAATTAATGGATGCTAAACATTGGAATAATAATTATAAAGACTTTGAGGATTTATATGAAAATGTCGAGGAGACTATTCATAATTTTAAATATGTAGGTGATCTTACGGTATTTGATGTAGCAAAAAGGATTGGAAATGCCATTGGGATCCAGCCAAAAGAGTTTGTTTATCTTTCTCGTGGTGCAAAGCAGGGAGCAGAAATACTTTTAGGGGAAAGAATTAAAGAAAAGAGATTGCCAGTTGAAAAATTTAGGAAGTATTTCCCTTCTCTTTCTCCTATTCATATTGAAAATATCCTCTGTATAATGAAAGAATATTTCATTAAAGATGGAATAGATATCACAAAAGAATATGAATTGAAAATATATAATTAAAAAACTAAGAAATAACGAAATGAAAAAGCTTTTATTCACATTTTTGATAGTAGTTACTTTTGTGACTATTCTTCCGTTTAAGCTCTACTCTCAAACGAGTGATGAAAACTGGGTAAGCCTTCAAGATTATCTTAAGGATACATATAAACTGGCTAATAATACTATCTTTCCGGGTTCAACAAATGATTCTGATTTGAGATTTGTTTCAAAATTAGCTTATAAAAAGAATGCAAGTGAGTTTCTTCCTCTTACCGCCCTTCATTTACAACGTTTTAATATGAATAATGGAGTGCCAAACATAGAAAAAGACGAAATAGTGATTTCAAATGGTTTTGATATTACAGAAAAAGGGAAAAAGACTAAGAAAAAAGTTCTTCCAACTAATGGAGAGTGGACAATATTTGATTTAGAAGGGGCTGCAGTAGTGACGTCTGTAACAGGAGTGAGTGATAATTACGGATTCAACAGTGCGATTCTTAAAAATATCTATGTAACGCTTGATCCTTCAAAAGACCCCTTGGCTCTTACCACATCTTATTTAGAGGAGAAACAATCTCAAGCTCAACAAGCTTTTGAAAAATCTTTATATACTACACCGGAAAAAGCAGGATTTACTTTAGAAAGAACTGACAATTTAGATGACGGAACCATTATTGAACATTATAAGGAAGGAATAAGATTTATAAAAAAATCTAATGGCGACTTTGCCTCTTTTGTAGAACCTAAAGATAAACGAGATGATAAAACTCTATCGTTAAAGAAAGGTGCAGATCAAGATTTAGAATATGATGCCAATGTAATCGGCGATTATCAAATAACTTTACCAGATGGTGTAATCTTAAAAGGAAGTGGGATTAATGATAGTGTATTATTCCCTAATGGAGATGAAATGATTACTAAATGGTTGAATACTAGAAGTGTAGAAGAAATAAATCTAAATGATGATAAAAAGATAAAAAGCGTAAATCAACTGTATGGGTTAGGATATGAATATTTTAATGAGCCATTAGAAGGTAGAATTGAAGGAATTAATCATAAAGCAGAAAAAGATCTTGATAAGATGTATTTTGAATACACTAAATCAGATGGAACTAAAAAACAAATTGATTTAGAGTTTTATTATATCCAAACAGTTATTCCTAATACTAATCTTGCAACTTTAAAATATGGTTATGATTTTAGTGATAGTAAATCGCCTCAATATTATAAAATAACTAAGACTGGATTAAATCCTGATGGTATTAGAGAATTGAGAATTCCTAATTTTGAGGTTATTTCTGTAGATAAGGGCAGCTATACTGAAGTAAGTTTCAAAAATGATGATTATATAAGTTTCAGTGGAGGATCAGTGAAAAAGGCTCATTTGACCTTACAGGATGGTACAATAATAGAAGTTTTTCCAGAGGCATCTAAATATCGGGTTTCTCATCCTAATGGTAATATTTTCGTAGGAGATCATGGTAGTAATGGTTTGAATGTTATTAATAATTTTATTAGGGGATATAATAATGGAAATCTGTTATATGGCGATGGGATACTAACTACCGTTTCTGGTCAAGAATATCAATATGTAAATAGTCAAAATGAGACTTTGGCTCAACAAGAAAGACAAAAAGCAGGGAAAGCTCTTCTTCAGAAATTATACAATCTATATGGTAAAGCCAATGTTGACAAAGCACTTGCTGGAAATATTGAAAATGGAATGAAATTACAAATGCTAATTGATATGAACTGTGCACTAACAAAAGATGATCAGATCGGAAATTATACTTGGTATAAGTTAGCTACAGACATAACTTATCATGGCGATATTAAATATAGATGGATCCGTGTAAATAATAAAACGGGTGTTATTGATTATGTAGGAACAAGTCGCAAGACCTCCTTATTTTAAATAAAATAAAACTATCCTATAAATTAGTCTCATATCATTTTAGGATTATCGAGGTTTCTTCTTCTTACATCATGTGAAAGTAAGGACACAAACTTAGTAACTTTAACTGTGGATCTTCATTTAGGACAGCTCGGTAATTTTATATACGTTAATTACAATGAAACAACAGTAACTTGATTGAGAGAAAAGAAATCGGAGAAGGAGAAGATGTAAAATCTTTTGTATCTTCTTTATTGATTAAGGTTAATTAAAGAATGATCATTGGAATAAACATTATGCGAAATATTTAAGGCCAATGTTATAAATGCCACAAGGAGTAATATTAAAACTGGAATGAAATTTCAAATGCTAAAGGAATTGGGACTAACTCTTAGAGAAGATGATCAGATAGGAAATAATACATGGTATAAATGGGTTACAGACATCACTTATCATGGAAATGTAAAATATAAATGGATTCGTGTAAATAATAAACCGGCTTAGTAAACTATGTTGGTTCAGCATCTAATAGAAGGCCATTATTGTAATTTAATATGAATAATGGCGAATTAAATCTTACTGTTATATGAATTTAGTCGCTTAATAATTATGAATTATGAATAAAACTTTTTTATTAAATTTAATGATAATAGGGCTACTATTTAGTGCCTGCTCAAAAGGTGGGAAAGACATTGAATCTTTAGTTACTATCTATGAAGATGGTAATTTAAAGAATTTGATTTCCCTTGTAAACACCCAAGCTGAATTAAGCTATAGAACTTACAAAAACAATAGCAATGATTCTGCAGAACTAAATTTTACAGTAAATCTGGTTCTTAATTTCGAAATACCAGAACTTAAGGAGATGACCACAGAAGAAGCAGACGAGAAAATTACAGCTGTGGCAACAAGTATAGTTTTTTATGATAAAGATTTTGAAAAGCAAGGTTATGGAATCAAATTTGATCTTGAGAGACCGGAACTTCTCCGATTTTATGAATTTTTAAAGAGACAAAAGGGATCTACTGATTCTTTTACATTTACATATCGGAATAAAGCAGATGAAGACGATAAAATAGCTGAAACTATAAAATCAATAAATTACTTTATGCCTATTGGCATTGCAGGAAATCTTTCTTGGGAAACATGGGGAGAAATTGCAAGAACAGCCCAGGAAAAAGGGATCAGTGGAGATCAGATACTTAACCTTTATTCACAAATATATGAAGGTATATTAAATCCCGCAAATGTGGATCCTGATAATTTTACTGCCATTACCAATAGAGCTGAAATATTATTAAATCTATCAAAAGAATTAAACGAAGAATTAATAAAATATCCTGAAACTCTTTCTCCGGAACAAACGAAAAAATATAAGGAGATGGAAGCAAAATACACTAAACTAATACAAGAAAGAGTATCATCATTTCAAGATAAATTAAATGAAAAAGATTAAAACTTTTTTGAGTATATCAATACTCGTCACATTGGCTTCCTGCGGAGGAAGTGACTCCAATTCTGTAACGTTAACAGTTGACCCTCAACTTGGTCAATTAGGTAACTTTATAAGTATTTCCGATAATGAGGCTACAATAAAATTAATAGATGAAAAAGAAGATGGTGAAAATGTAAAAAGTTTAGTTTCTTCATTGTCTATTAAGGTTAATAAAAGCGTTGCCTCAGATTATAGTTTTGGATTATCTGTTACGGTTGAAGATGAGGATCACATTGAAATTTCAGATCTCCCGTCATACCATATAGATTACGATTATGATTGGGATAATGGTGAATTTCATTATGTTATACAACCAGGTTCGACAAGAGCTAGAATGCAAGAATCTCAGACTCTTCAAGAATGGAAAGAAGATGACAGTCAAGAACATTGGAATCAAATATGTAAAAGAGGCAAATATTTAGTGGTAAAGCCTAATTCCAGGTCTGCTAAATTTATAGCTTATAAAGGAGGAGGTTCTTCCACTGTCCTTCAAGAAAATATTATGGAAATTCCTATTGAAGAAATAGAAACAGTTTCAGTAGAAACTGAAGAAATAACCGGTTATGACTTTGAAGAAAACTCTTCAGCTGGAACAACTGAAGATATAAAAGAAGAATGTGAAAAAGCACTTCAGCAATACAAAACTCTTACTAAAGAGGCATTAGCATTGGCCAAAAAAGTAAAAGAAGGAGACACAGATGCTAACTTAGAATTAATACAAAAAACAAGTGAGTGCACTGCTCAAGCAACAAAAATAATGGAATTGGCCAACAAATGTGACGATCCTTCTATAATAGTGAAATATCAAAAAATCAATGCTGATTATCTAAAAGACTTGCAAAAGTTTAAATAAATAATTAAACTAATACAAAAACCTTTTTCATTTTAAGATAAAGACTATCAGTTATTTTTAGTATAAGTGATCTTTATCTATATTTACATTAATAAATATGCACACAAAACTTTTTTTAATTAGTGGAATATTTTTATTGCTAACAGTTTCTTGCGATAGCAAGAAAGGCGAAGCGGAAAGAGTTGCAAAGGAATTTGCATTGGCGGTAAATGATAAGGATCTTTCAGCTGTAAATTCTTTATATCCTCTTGTGTCGAAAATGAAGGTTTCAAATGTGGTAGATTCTTTAGATTATAAAAAGGTCAAAGTCAATCTTCAGGATTCAATATATGTAGCAGAATATGAACCAGGTGGACAACTTCTTTATATTGATGTGAAAGATAATAAGGAAGCGGAAATTATCAATAGTAGAGGTATAGTTAAACTTGATCCAAGTGTCTTTCAATTGGCCCAGCTTACAGGAGTCCCTGTAAAGAAAATTGATGATTACCAATTGGATTTACTTTTCCAACCATCAAAATACACTTTGTTTCTGACGGAACAAACATATAATAAAAATGGAGAGTCACTTGTTGTTAATTATCAGGATATTCATTGGGTGGCTGGAAATAATATTGAAGGCCTTAGAAATAATGTGAAGATAAGTGCCAAACTGACCAATCAACTTAATCATGAGATTAAAGGAGATGAATATAATTTGGAAATAAATGTAGCCTATGGACCCGGGTTAAATAATTCGAAGCTTTATGTTGAACCGGGTGTCAATCTTATGCCTGACGAAAGCCATGTATTTGTTGTAACAGACCAAAATCTTTATAAATATTTTCATAATTATAATGTGGCTATTTCTGCTCAAATTTTACCAAAAAATCAATCTATTGCCGGTGTATTAGTATTTATGGGTGATTTCAATGGTAATGAATATAACGATTTCCTAAAACAGAATCCTGGAGTTAATATAAACAATCCTGCTACATATGCAACTGTAAGTGAAATTAATGAAGAAGCAGCAAATACTGCAGGTCAACATGTAGATGAAATTAAGGTTTTTATAAAGGAGTTCTATCGGAAATATGTTTTTGGAACCCAGAATTTATCATCTGATAAAAGCTATTATGAAAAACATCTTTCTCCTAGTTTGATATCAACTCTAAGAAAAGAATATGAAGAAAATACGGGTGAAAATGATGGTTTAGGAGTTTGGATTTTCCGTTCTGAGGATAGTGAAAGTATCGGATCGCATGATGTTACAGTATCCTATGAAGGAGAGGGAGTTTTCAAAGTCAATGTACAGGACGGGCAGTCTAAGATTACTAAATACATTACTGCCAAGTATGTGGATGGTAATGTTGTGTTGGAAAAAGTTTCCGAATTCAATTAAGGACATTAAATTAAGACAGAAAAATAAGACAATTAGCTATCGATAAATATATGTTGGGATAAATCCAACACATATTGAGTAACAAGAAGCTGTCAGATTAAACATAAATTTTTCTGGCGGCTTTTTAATTTAGTTAAGCTGGTGATAACTCAGGAGGAATTCGAAAAGAGTAAGCATAAACTGAAGTACACCTTTTAGAGGTGTTCAGGGATCTGTACTTTTGTAGATTTACAAAGACCGGTTCAACTGTTACAGAAGAACCGGCCTTTAGTATTTTTGTATTACAGCGATTATAT
>JAFLTO010000014.1 GCA_022510425.1 Muribaculaceae bacterium | reverse complement strand
CTTCAACTTAGCCCGGATTTCGGGGCCTTGATCGGTGGTCTGAGTTGTTCCTCTCTCGGACGCGGACCTTAGCACCCGCGCCCTCACTCCCGGCGTAAGTGCCATGGCATTCGGAGTTCGTCAGGACTTGATAGGCGGCGAAGCCCTCGCATCCTGTCGGTCGCTCTACCTCCATGGCATATCGCCGAGGCTGCACCTAAATGCATTTCGGGGAGTACGAGCTATCTCCGGGTTTGATTGGCCTTTCACTCCTACGCACACCTCATCCGAAGGCTTTTCAACGCCTACCGGTCCGGCCCTCCAGACAGTGTTACCTGTCCTTCAGCCTGGACATGCGTAGATCACCCGGTTTCGCGTCTGCCCCCGGCTACTCGACGCCCTATTCGGACTCGCTTTCGCTCCGGCTCCGTCCCTAAAGGACTTAGCCTCGCAGCCGACGGCAACTCGCAGGCTCATTATGCAAAAGGCACGCCGTCACCCCACTAAGGGGCCCCGACCGCTTGTAGGCGCATGGTTTCAGGGTCTGTTTCACTCCTCTGTCCGAGGTTCTTTTCACCTTTCCCTCACGGTACTCGTACGCTATCGGTCTCTCGGTAGTGTTTAGCCTTCCGGGATGGTCCCCGGGAATTCAGACGGGATTCCTCGTGTCCCGCCCTACTCAGGTGTCCGTCTGATCACGGTGGTTGCCTCCGTACGGGGCCCTCACCCTCTGCGGCGCGCCGTTCCAGACGCTTCCGTCGGTCTCCCCGTGATCTTATGCCGGATCCTATAACCCCGGCACGTGCCTTGCGACACCGCCGGTTTGGGCTCCTCCCCGTTCGATCGCCTCTACTGGGGGAATCGTTATTACTTTCTTCTCCTGCCGCTACTAAGATGTTTCAGTTCGCGGCGTTCGCCTCCGTGTCATCACGGATGACGGGATCGCTCCCGCCGGGTTGCCCCATTCGGATATCCGCGGGTCTAAGGGTATTTGCCCCTCGCCACGGCTTTTCGCAGCTTGTCACGTCCTTCTTCGCCTCCGAGAGCCTAGGCATCCCCCATGCGCCCTTGTTTACGTTCCGTTTTATCTCTGCCAGCCTGCACGGCACTTAACGCCGGCATCGGCTGTCTCATATGCGTCACGACAATCGCCTCATGTCTCGCCTTCACCTCCGCAGCCTCAAAGGGCCGCGGGGCGCTCGTTTGCTCTACTCTTTGTTTCTCTTCTCGCTTCGGAAGGCCTCAAGCCTCCCGCTCGCTTCCATCATGTCATTGTGCTCTTCCGGGTGGAGAATAACGGATTCGAACCGTTGACCCTCTGCGTGCAAAGCAGATGCTCTAGCCAACTGAGCTAATCCCCCCTTCGAGGATCAATGCCAACAGGACCGAACGGCGTCTCCTTCTTTCCTTTAAATTTTACTTTAAACCCGAGACTGCCTTCCCCAGAAAGGAGGTGTTCCAGCCGCACCTTCCGGTACGGCTACCTTGTTACGACTTAGCCCCAGTCACCTGTCTCTCCCTAGGGCGCGCCTCGCGGCGACGCACTTCAGGAGCCCCAGGCTCCCATGGCTTGACGGGCGGTGTGTACAAGGCCCGGGAACGTATTCACCGCGCCATGGCTGATGCGCGATTACTAGCGAATCCAGCTTCACGGAGTCGGGTTGCAGACTCCGATCCGAACTGAGACCGGGTTTCGGGGTCCGCTCCAGATCGCTCTGTCGCTTCCCTCTGTCCCGGCCATTGTAACACGTGTGTCGCCCCGGACGTAAGGGCCGTGCTGATTTGACGTCATCCCCGCCTTCCTCGCGGCTTGCGCCGGCAGTCCGGACAGAGTCCCCAGCATAACCTGTTGGCAACTGCCCGCGGGGGTTGCGCTCGTTATGGCACTTAAGCCGACACCTCACGGCACGAGCTGACGACAACCATGCAGCACCTCGCCAGATGCCCCGTAGGGCGGGAGACGTCTCTGCCTCCCTTCATCTGGCGTTTGAGCCCGGGTAAGGTTCCTCGCGTATCATCGAATTAAACCACATGTTCCTCCGCTTGTGCGGGCCCCCGTCAATTCCTTTGAGTTTCACCGTTGCCGGCGTACTCCCCAGGTGGAATGCTTATCGATTTCTCTTCGCCACCCAGAGCTTAAACGCCCCGGACAGCCAGCATTCATCGTTTACTGCGTGGACTACCAGGGTATCTAATCCTGTTCGATCCCCACGCTTTCGTGCCTGAGCGTCAGTGTGGAGCCGGTGGGCTGCCTTCGCAATCGGAGTTCTGCGCGATATCTATGCATTTCACCGCTACACCGCGCATTCCGCCCACTTCTCTCCAACTCCAGCCCGGCAGTCACAACGGCCGGCCGGGGTTGAGCCCCGACATTTTACCGCTGTCTTACCGCGACCGCCTGCGCACCCTTTAAACCCAATAAATCCGGATAACGCTCGCATCCTCCGTATTACCGCGGCTGCTGGCACGGAGTTAGCCGATGCTTTTTCTCACAGTACACTCATATGGAGATACATCTCCACCTTTGTTCCTGCGCAAAAGAGGTTCACGACACGTAGTGCCTACTTCCCTCACGCGGCTTGGCTGGTTCAGAATTCCTTCCATTGACCAATATTCCTCACTGCTGCCTCCCGTAGGAGTCTGGTCCGTGTCTCAGTACCAGTGTGGGGGACCTTCCTCTCAGAACCCCTACGCATCGTAGCCTCGGTGGGCCGTTACCCCGCCGACAAGCATAATGCGCCGCATGCCCATCCCTGTCCGGATTAAACCTTTCCTCCGGAGAGGATGCCCTCTCCGGATTTACGCGGGATTAGCCCGGGTTTCCCCGGGTTGTCCCCCTGACAGGGGCAGGTTACATACGTGTTACTCACCCGTGCGCCGGTCGCCGGCAGAGAGCGCAAGCACTCTCCCCGCTGCCCCTCGACTTGCATGTGTTAAGCCTGCCGCTAGCGTTCATCCTGAGCCAGGATCAAACTCTCCGCTGTTGATATATCTTTTATGATATCTTTTTCTTGTTTTGTCTGTCCGGCTGTCTCTCTGTATATCTAAAGGAATTTTTTCAAAGACGGGTAAGCTCATTGTTCTTACCTTGTTCCTTTGTCTAACGCTGCTCGTGGCCTCAGCCTTCGTCCCCGGGGACTCTTACCCCCGGCTCCGTTCTCTTCGGCCACTTGTCCTGTGGCAATATTTCATTGTTCTCTCTTTCCGCTAAAAATCCGGAACCTCTCAGCCCCGGCCGCTTTTAGCAGTGCAAAATTAATGCAATCCGCTGCCCTTTTCCAAATGTTCCCTTCTCAAAGGCGCCAAAGGCAGGGACATAACAGACATAAACACCTGATTCTATGACAAATCAAAATATGTTAAAAAATATTTGGAAAAGTTAATCATATCCTTCTCTCGAATCCTTTCAGCTATAAAAAAGCCGGAATTGATAAGTTCAATTCCGGCTTTTGAGGTGCCAACCAGATTCGAACTGGTGTCAACGGTTTTGCAGACCGGTACCTAACCACTCGGACATGGCACCAAACAGATTTTTCATTTGTGAGTGCAAATTTAAATCTTTTCCTTTTCTTATGCAACTATTTTCAAAGAATAAATTTAAATCGAATATTTTTCTTAAATGATTACTTACTACTATCCTTATAATCAATTAAAAATATCTTTATAAACAATTACAAATTTTAATCCTCTCTCATTTTGTATATATGGAGTCTATTTATTAACTTTGCAGAAAAATCAGTGATGGCAAAAAATTGTCAACATGTAAAAACCTGGCAAGCCATTAACATGCAGGCTTCTTACAACGGAAAATCTTTCCGCCGCGTTACAATTTTTTCAAATATATTAGGCAATTCATTTTTGAATTGCCTTTTTTATATTCCACAACAAATGATTAGAAATTAGTCTCATAAATTTATAGTCATGGCAAACTCTTCCATTTGTATCAAACGAGCTAATATCTTGACAGAAAAAGGTTTTAAGATTTGCAATGTCATAATAGAAAAAGACAAGGTAATAGAAGTGTCTGATAAAATTCCTGAGACTTTCAAAGGAGAAGTCATCGATGCTAATGGCAAGACTCTTCTACCATCCTTTGTGGACATGCACGTACATCTTCGAGAACCCGGTTTTAGCTATAAGGAAACAATTGCTACAGGTAGCCTTGCTGCAGCAGCCGGTGGTTTTACTACAGTGTGTACAATGCCTAACTTAAATCCGGCCCCTGATACTTTATCAAAGTTACAAATTCAACTTGATATCATAGACAAGGATTCAAGAATAGACATACTACCTTATGCGACCATAACTAAAGGAAGGAGCGGAAAAGAGTTAGTGGATTATGAATCTTTGGCACCATTCGTGGCAGGTTTTTCCGACGACGGCAGTGGAGTCCAATCCCCAAAAGTTATGAAAGAGGCTATGGAAGGCATTGCAAAAACCGGGAAGATTCTTGCAGCTCATTGCGAGGTGGAGTCTTTATTAAATGGAGGTTACATACATGCCGGAGAATATGCCTTGAAAAACAACCATAAAGGAATAAATTCTGAATCGGAATGGAAAGAAGTGGAACGTGATATCAAACTTTCTGAAGAAACCGGTTGCAGATTGCATATATGTCATATTTCTACCAAAGAAAGCGTTGAACTGGTTAGAAAAGCAAAACAAAAGGGATTGAAAGTGACTTGTGAAACAGGCCCACACTATCTCACATTCAATGACACAGATCTTCAAGAGGATGGACGTTTTAAAATGAACCCTCCTATCAGAAGTATTGAAGACCAAGCTGCCTTACGTCAAGGCCTCATCGATGGAACTATAGATGTAATAGCCACCGATCATGCTCCCCATTCTTTAGAAGAAAAAAGCATAGGACTTGAAAAAAGTGCAATGGGAGTTGTGGGATTGGAAACAGCATTTGCGGCGGTGTATACCACAATGGTGGCTTCAGGTCTTATGTCGCTTGAAAGATTAATAGAAGTTATGGCTTCAATTCCACGAAAGTTATTAGGATTAAATGAATTAAAATATATAAAACCGGGTGATGATGCAAATCTGGTCTTGGTCGATACGAATGAAAAGTTTACAGTCAACCCTGAAGATTTTAAAACTTTGGGGAAGGCTACCCCTTATGAGGGAATGACTCTGCAAGGAAAGATTAAAATGACGATATACAACGGGAATCCGATTTATAATTCACTATGAAGAATCCAGCAAGAAAATTAGTACTTGAAGATGGAAGGGAATTCCGAGGTCTCGGATTTGCCTCCGATGAAGAAAGAGTAGGTGAACTTGTTTTCAATACTTCCATGGTCGGTTATCAGGAGATTTTATCTGATCCTTCCTACTCCGATCAAATCATCGTAATGACTTATCCTCTTATTGGAAATTATGGGATTACAGATGAGGATTATGAAACAAAGTTCCCATCTATAGGTGGAATGATTGTAAAAGAAAATAATGATTCACCATCAAATTTCAGATACACAAAAACTCTGGCAGAAGTATTGGAGGAAAACGGAATCCCTGGTATAAGTGGGATCGACACCCGTATGTTGACCAGGATCCTACGTGATGCCAATGGGTTAAGAGCCATAATCACAGATGAAGACACTCCTGTGGAAGAAGCTGTTGAAAAAATAAAATCTCATCCTCGTCCTAAAGATTTAGTAAGTAAAGTAAGCTGTAAGAAAAGATGGTTTGCACGCACCACCAATTGTAAATACGATATAGTGGCAATAGACTGCGGGATGAAACTGAATATGGTAAGAAATCTCAACAGCCATGGATGTAATGTCATAGTAGTTCCCTGGAACACAAGTGCGGAACAGATTCTTGACTTCAATCCGGACGGAGTTTTAATTTCTAATGGTCCCGGATCGCCTGAAGATGTGCCGGAAGTAGTGGAGACTTTGAAGAAACTTAGAGGCAAGGTGCCCATGTTTGGAATATGTTTAGGACATCAGCTTCTTGCCCTTGCTTACGGAGCCAAAATATGTGAAATAAATCCGGGTCACAGAGGTGGTAACCATCCGGTAAAAGAATTGAATTCGGGAAAAGTTTTAATTACATCACAAAATCATGGTTTTGCAGTTGACAAAGATTCTGTGGAAGAAACAGCCCTAAACATCACCCATATTAATTTGTTAGACAATACTGTGGAAGGGTTGGAATGCAATGAAGACAAAGTGATCTCAGTGCAGTTCCATCCGGAAAGCGCACCGGGTCCACAAGACACTATCTACCTCTTTGATCAATTCCTTCAAATGATTCCTAAAAAAGAAAAACAACTCTAAAAATGCCAAAAAGAAAAGATATAAAGAAAATAATGGTGATCGGCTCCGGTCCCATTGTTGTGGGTCAAGCCGCAGAATTTGACTATGCAGGCACTCAAGCATGTGCTGCCCTTAAAGAAGAGGGCTATGAAGTGGTTTTGGTCAATTCTAATCCGGCTACAATTATGACCGACCCGGAGATTGCCCATAAAGTTTATATGGAACCCCTCACTCTGGAATATGTTGCAAAGATAGTGAGGTATGAAAGACCCGATGCAATTGTACCGGGACTTGGTGGACAGACCGGTTTAAATTTAGCGGTGCAACTGGCAAAGAAAGGAATTCTCGAGGAATGTGGTGTTGAAATATTGGGAACGTCTTTCGACAGTATCGAAAAAGCCGAGGACAGAGAATTGTTTAAAGAACTCTGTGAGTCAATCGGAGAACCTGTTTTACCAAGTGATGTGGCCGACAGCATAGAAAAAGGCGTGGAAATAGCAAAGAAAATCGGTTATCCCGTAATTCTAAGACCGGCATTTACACTTGGTGGCACCGGAGGAGGTTTCGCAGACAACGAGGAAGAATTAAGAGAGCTAATGAGAACAGCCCTCGATCTTTCCCCTGTGCATCAAGTATTGGTAGAAAAAAGTATCAAAGGGTTTAAAGAAATTGAATTCGAGGTGATGCGTGATGCCAATGATACAGTTATAGCTATCTGTTCAATGGAAAATTTTGACCCTGTGGGAGTGCATACCGGCGATTCTATTGTCGTGGCACCTTCTCAAACACTTTCGAATAAAGAATATCAATTGCTGAGAGACAGTGCCCTCAAATTAATCAGAGCTTTGAAAATAGAAGGAGGCTGCAATGTGCAATTTGCTCTTGACCCTCTTTCTTTTGATTATTATCTTATTGAAGTTAATCCTCGAGTTTCGCGTTCCTCAGCATTGGCCTCAAAGGCTTCAGGCTATCCCATCGCAAGAGTATCCGCTAAAATAGCTGTTGGCCTGCATCTTGATGAGATAAACTTAGGTCATATTCCTGCAAGTTTTGAACCTGCTCTGGATTACGTGGTTACAAAAATAGCAAGATTCCCGTTTGATAAATTTGCTGATGCCTCCAACGAATTGGGCACTCAAATGAAAGCCACCGGAGAGGTGATGAGTATAGGTCGTAATTTCGAAGAGTCTCTTTTAAAAGCTGTCAGATCTCTTGAAACAGGTGTGAATCATTTATACTTACCTAAGTTCGACAGTTATACAACAGAACAACTTTTAGAATATGTAAAAACTCCTACCGACGATCGACTTTATGCCATTGCGGAACTTTTATGGAGAGATGTAGATTCAGGTCATATCTATAACAGGACCAAAATCGATATGTTCTTTCTCGACAAACTGAAAAATATACTCGACATAGAAAAGAAGGTAAAGGCAAATCCTAAAGATATAGAAATTTTACGCACAGCAAAAAATTTTGGATTCTCCGATAAATTCATTTCTGACTGTTGGAAAATAACTGAGGATGAAGTACGTAATTTACGGCTTGAAAACGGTATCAAACCGGTTTACAAAATGATTGATTCCTGCGGGGCTGAATTTCATTCTACCACAGATTATTTCTATTCCACTTACGATACGGAAAATGAATCTATACCTTCCAAGAAAAAGAAGATAGTTGTGCTTGGCTCAGGTCCCATTCGAATAGGCCAAGGTGTTGAGTTTGACTATTCTACTGTACATGCTATCTGGGCAATCAGAAATGCAGGATATGAAGCTATCGTGATCAACAATAATCCTGAAACAGTTTCTACTGACCATACCACAAGTGACAAGCTCTATTTTGAACCTCTAACGGTTGAAGATGTTATGAACGTGCTCGATCATGAAAAACCTGATGGAGTGATTGTAACTTTAGGGGGACAAACAGCGATCAATTTAGCCGAGAGACTTGCAGAACATGGAGCTCCTATCATAGGTACAGGCATTGAAGCAATTCAGAATGCCGAAGACCGAGGATGCTTCGAAGTTATAATGGAAAAATTAGGAATTCCAAGACCCAAAGGTGTGGCCGTAACTACTATAGAAGACGGTGTGAAAGCAGCTGCGGAGATTGGATATCCCGTATTGGTTCGTCCCAGTTTTGTGCTTGGTGGAAGGGCTATGCAGATTGTTAGCAATGAGCAACAGCTGAGAAAATATCTTCATGAAGCTGTGGAAGTGAATGTGGAACATCCTGTCCTCGTAGACCGATATATCATGGGTAAGGAACTTGAGGTTGATGCGGTTTGTGACGGAGAAGATGTATTTGTTCCGGGAATAATGGAACATGTAGAACACACCGGAGTTCATTCCGGCGACTCAATCAGCGTATATCCAACATTCAGTGTCTCTCAGAAAGTGAAAGATACAATCCTTGACTATACTGTTAAATTAGGAAAAGAGATTGGTATAGTAGGTCTGTATAATATACAATTTATTGTTGACGGTAATGATGAGGTATATGTGATAGAAGTGAATCCAAGATCTTCAAGAACAGTTCCTTTTATTTCAAAAGCCACTGGCAAACCATTGGCTCCAATCGCTACAAGGGTGATGTTGGGAGAATCCTTGAAACAACAAGGAATAACTGAACTCTATCCGGAAGAGAAAAAACGCTGGTTTGTAAAGACTCCGGCATTCTCTTTTTCAAAACTCAGAGGAATGGATTCTTATCTTTCTCCTGAAATGAAATCCACTGGAGAAGCTATCGGATACGACAGGAGTTTAAAAAGAGCATTATATAAATCTCTCCAGGCTTCCGGAATGGATGTTTCAAATTATGGAACCGTATTCGTGACAATAGGAGACAATGATAAAGAACGGGCTCTCCCATTGATTAAGCGTTTCTATGGCCTTGGATTCAATATTGAAGCTACACGTGGAACAGCAGAATTCTTACGTAAGAATGGTGTAAGAACAAGATTGATGAAGAAACTTAGCGAAGGTAGCGACGACATTATGAAATCATTGCGCCAAGGTCATGTTAGCTATGTGATCAATACAATGGAACTTGGTGCAGATCATTCACATAAAGACGGTTATCATATCCGTAGAGCAGCCGTTGATAACAATATAACTGTTTTCACTTCACTGGAGACCGTGGAGGTACTACTTGATGTGCTTGAAGATATCACGATGAAAGTTTCCACAATAGATGAAGATTAATATGCGTGACATCAAAAAGAAATTTATTATCGAGGAAAACAAACAATTATCTTCACGCACTTGGTTCCTTAGATTGAAAGGAGATGTAACAGAATTGACAGCTCCCGGACAGTTTGTGAATATTTCCATACCCGGTAAATATCTTCGCCGCCCCATATCGGTTAGTCGATATTTTACTCGAGAAAAAGGATTACACCTTTTGTATAATGTGGTTGGAGACGGGACAGAAATTCTGTCACAAATGAAAACCGGAACGGAACTTGATTTATTGATAGGTTTAGGAAATGGTTTCTCTCTTCCGGAAGGTATTTTACGTCCAATATTATTAGGAGGTGGGATTGGAGCGGCGCCACTTCTTCAACTTGGTTATGATTTGATGGCGAATGGTGTGAAACCCCAAGTTGTGATAGGCTACAATACAGCAAAAGATTCATATGGAATTGAAAAGGAACTTCGGGATATGGGAATCGTGACCTATGTGGCTACGATGGATGGGACATTAGGAACAAAAGGTTTTGTGACTGATGTCTTAAAAGAAAAGGACTTGAAATATGATTATTTCTACGCTTGCGGGCCTATGCCAATGTTAAAAGCTTTATCCCAGTTACCCACTGACGGAGAATTAAGCCTTGAATGCAGGATGGGATGTGGGTTTGGAGCATGTATGTGCTGTTCACTGGAAACACATAAAGGAGCAAAAAGAATTTGTAAGGAGGGTCCGGTATTCAAAAAGAGCGAATTGATATGGAAGTGAACGATATAGATCTTAGTGTAGAACTTTGTGGAGTGACACTTCAGAATCCGGTGATACCGGCATCAGGTTGTTTCGGATTTGGATACGAAATGAATCAATATTTTCCCATAGACATCCTCGGATCCATATCAATGAAGGGCACTACCTTATCTCCCAGATTTGGCAATCCTCTGCCTCGAGTAGCAGAATGTTATGCAGGATTAATAAATTCGGTGGGTCTGCAGAATCCCGGCGTTGACACTGTAATTGCTAAAGAGTTACCAAAACTAAGAGAGGTTTTCCATCAACCTATCATAGCCAACATCAGTGGCTTCTCAATAGAGGAATATTTGGAATGTTGCTCTAAAATCCACAAAGAACCTCAAGTTGAATTCATTGAATTGAATGTGAGTTGTCCGAACGTTCATGGAGGCGGAATGTCTTTTGGTACTGATCCGGTTGTGCTCGGGAATTTAGTGAAAGAAGTCAAAAAAGTTTGCACTATACCTTTAATAGTTAAACTTACTCCAAATGTAACAGACATAGTTGAAATGGCGAAGGCCTGTGTAGATAATGGAGCAAATGGACTCTGTGTGATCAACACTTTATTGGGCATGAGGATTGATATCAAAACAGGAAAGCCTGTTATTGCCAATATAATGGGTGGATTCTCAGGTCCCGCTATTTTCCCTATTGCCTTAAGGATGGTCTATCAAGTAAGACAAGCGTTTCCCACATTACCCATAATTGGATGCGGTGGTGTGTCGTCGGCTTCAGATGTAGTGGAAATGATAATGGCAGGAGCCTCTGCAGTAGAGGTTGGATCAGCTAATCTGATTAATCCGTATGCTTGTGAAGAGATAGTTTATGAACTTCCATCTTTGCTACGGAAATTGAATTTGACGAGCATTAAAGAGATTAAAAATAACAACAAATAGATATTAATATAAATTAAATAAATGCAACGGGACGTAATAATAGCATGCGATTTTTCTTCAGCGGAGGAATGTTATAAATTTCTTGATAAATTCCAAAATCTTAAAAGGAAACCATTTCTTAAGATTGGTATGGAATTGTTCTATGCGGCGGGACCTGATATAGTGAAGGAACTCAAAAGAAAGGGGTTTAAAATATTCCTTGACCTCAAACTTCATGACATACCCAACACCGTGAAGAAAGCCATGAAAGTGCTTTCTAATTTAGATGTTGACATGGTTAATGTTCACGCTTCCGGTACAATTGAGATGATGAAGGCAGCCAAAGAAGGATTAACACGCGAAGATGGAACCAGACCTTTACTGATAGCAGTGACTCAATTAACGTCTACCTCTCAGGAAGCCATGACTAAACAATTATTGATTGATAATCCTATTGATGAGACAATTGCCCATTACGCAAAGAATGCTATGGAAGCAGGACTTGACGGTGTTGTTTGCTCACCATTGGAGGCATCTAAAGTAAAGCAATATTGTGGACCTGACTTTTTAACTGTTACACCGGGGATTAGATTTGCAGATTCTGCAGCTGATGACCAGGTAAGGATAACAGATCCAGCCAAGGCAAGAGAGTTGGGATCAGATTTCATTGTTGTGGGTAGACCCATCACCGCAGCTACTGAGCCGGTGGCTGCCTATCAAAGATGTGTTGAAGAATTTTGTGAAAAAGAAGATTTTCTATATAACCCATCAAATTTCATATGATCATGAAAGACATCGAAATTGCTAAAGAACTTCTTAGAATAAAAGCTGTATTTCTTCGTCCCAATGACCCCTTCACATGGGCAAGTGGTATAAAAAGTCCTATTTATTGCGACAATAGGTTAATATTGACAGACCCGGGAGCAAGAAAAATTGTTGAAGAAGCCACAGCCAACACAGTTAAGGAAAAATTTCCTGAAGTAGAAGTGTTAATGGGTACGAGCACAGCCGGTATAGCCCATGCGGCAATAGCCGGTTGGATTCTTGATCTTCCTATGGGATATGTAAGAGGTGGGAATAAAGACCACGGACGAGGTAACCGTATCGAAGGGAAGTTAGAGAAAGGTGAGAAAGTGGTAGTGATTGAAGACCTTATTTCAACCGGAGGAAGCTGCATTGAAGTTGTGGATGCTTTAAGAGAGGCCGGTGCAAATGTATTGGGCGTCGTTAGCATTTTTACTTATGGAATGGCAAAAGGAATTGAACGTCTTAAGGAGGCTAATGTGACCAACTATTCATTAACAAACTTTGACACACTTTGTAAAGCAGCGGTTGAAGAGGGATATATTTCCAAAAATGAGGAAGCGAAACTAAAAAAATTCATGTCAAATCCATCTGATCCATCATGGCAAAACATTTAATAGATCCCACAGATCTCACAAAAGATGAATTGGAAGAAATTCTTGATCTGGGTCAAGAGATTATAGCCAATAGAGAGAAATATTCTGAAGTGTGCAAAGGCAAGAAACTTGCCACCCTCTTTTATGAACCTTCTACACGTACCCGTTTGAGTTTCACATCAGCAATGATGGAATTGGGTGGAAATGTGCTTGGATTTTCCGATGCAAAGAATTCATCTGTCAGCAAAGGAGAAACTTGTGCTGACACCACAAAGGTCATCAATTGCTTTGCCGATATAATAGCGATGAGACATTTCGAAGAGGGGGCGGCTACAGTGGCTGCAATGAATTCCAAAGTGCCCGTTATTAATGCCGGCGATGGAAGCCACAGCCATCCTACTCAAACATTAACCGACCTTCTTACAATAAAAAGAGAACTTGGAAGAATAGACAATATCACTATTGGCTTTTGTGGGGATTTGAAATTCGGAAGAACAGTACATTCATTAATTAAGGCACTATCAAGGTATACTGGTATAAAAGTAGTTTTAATTGCCCCTGAACAATTAAGGTTACCGGACTATATGAAGCAAGAGGTTTGTGAAATGAATGGCGTGCCTTATGTTGAAGTAGATTCTATAGAACCTGTTATTGGAGATTTGGATGTGCTTTATATGACAAGGGTTCAAAAAGAAAGATTTCTTGATGAAGATGAATATGACAGGGTGAAAGACTTCTTCGTGTTAGACAAAGAGAAATTGAAGAATGCTAAACCTGATATGTGTATTCTTCATCCCTTGCCAAGAGTTAATGAAATAAGCACAGACGTGGATTCCGATCCTCGGGCTGCATATTTCAGACAGGTCGAGAATGGAAAATTTGTTAGAATGGCCCTGATTAGTAAGCTCTTGGAATGGGCTCAGGATCCTTCTAAAAATTCGGAATTGATCCCGAAAGATGCTTTGAGAGGTAAATACATATGTAGGAATAAACGCTGCATATCCAATATGGAAACAGGAGTGGAAAGCATATTTCGACCCGCACATGATAAACCCGGTGAATATCGTTGTTTATATTGTGAATCAAAACCAAAACCATAAAATTGGATTGTCTGTGATAAAATGGTAGAATTTTCAAAACATCAGATCTTATGGAAGAAATGACTTATAGCAAGGCCATGCAAGAATTGGAATCTATCGTAGCAAAAATGCAGAGCGACAATTGCGATATAGATGCCCTTGCAGGTTATACCAAAAGAGCAGCGGAACTCATTAAATATTGCAGAGAAAAACTATTCACTACAGATGAAGAGGTGAAGAAATGTATTGAAACCTTATCTGCAATCCAATAAAAGATTCTCTTATCAGGAAATAAGACTAATTGTAATATAAAGGAAGCCAAAATCTATTTGGGTTAGAAAGGACATGGGAAAAATCTCATGTCCTCTCTAATTTTGGGAAGAAATAAAATCACGATCGATTGTTTAGAATCTTTGCCTCCTCAATAATTATTTTTGCAATAGCAGGTTTACCTCAATTTAAACAAAGAGAAAACTTGATTAGTATTTATGCCAAAGCACTCTCATTGAATTGAGGACTGCCAGCATTGTTACGCCAACATCTGCAAATACCGCAGCCCAAAGAGAAGCAAAACCAATGATTCCAAGTGTCAGAATTGTAACTTTTATTACCAACGCTCCGATAATATTCTGCATTACAATTTTATGGGTATACCTACCTATTTTAATAGCAGTGGCTACTTTAGAGGGATTATCTGTTTGAATCACTATATCTGCACTTTCAATTGCGGCATCAGACCCGAGCCCTCCCATAGCTACACCGACATTACTAATTGCCAAGACTGGAGCATCATTCATTCCATCTCCTACAAATGCTATATTCTTACCGGGCGTTTTAGATATTTTTTCTACATATTCTGCTTTATCTTGAGGGAGAAGTTCACCAAAAGAATGTTTAATGCCCAACATTCCTGCATATTTATCCACTATTTCCTTTCTGTCGCCGGAAAGCATCACCACTTGGTCAACACCTAAATTATGGAGGTCGGTAACTGTTCTCGCAGAATCTAATTTCGGGGTATCTTGCAAAATGACATACCCGGCAAATTCTCCATTGATAGCTAAAGCTACAATAGTAGAAGAATTGAAATTCAATTCACCGGGATAAGAAATATTTTCATCTTTAAGAAGTTTAAGATTTCCGGCCAAGACAATTTTTCCCTCAATCACAGCCTTTGTACCTTTTCCTGCCACTTCATGCATAGATTCAACAGTAGGTATCTTCAATCCAATCCCTTTAACATAATTTACAATGGCTTTCGCAAGTGGATGACTACTCTCCGATTCAGCGGCAGCCATTATAGCCAACATTTGATTCTTATCAATACCGAGTACAGGATGTGATTCCTCCACACTAAATTGACCCGTTGTCAAAGTCCCGGTTTTATCAAAAGCAACAACATTGACATTCTTGATTGTTTCCAGATAATTTCCTCCTTTAAAGAGTATACCCTGTCTTGAAGCAGCGCCAATACCTGCAAAATAACTTAGGGGCACGCTGATAACAAGAGCACATGGACAGGAGATAACCAAGAAGACCAAAGCTCTATATAGCCATTCATTAAAATGATACACAAACGAAGGATGAATCAAAGAGATAAAATAAGGGAACACAACCACGAGGAAAGCCAGAAGAGTGACTACAGGAGTATAGATTCTTGCAAACTTGCGGATAAACACTTCCGACTTGGCTTTCTTAGCCTGCGCATTCTTAACCAAATCAAGGATCCGAGATAATGCACTGTCACTTGCCGGTCGGATGACATTAATTCTTACAGTTGATCCCGAAGAAATCATACCGGCAAGAACTTCTCCTCCTTTATCAATTTCTCTTGGAACACTTTCTCCTGTCAAAGCAGCAGTGTCGAACATTCCGCCCTCTTCTGTTAACATAACGCCATCAAGAGGCACCCTTTCCCCGGGGTGAACTTCAATAATATTTCCCACCTGCACCTGGTCAGGTTTCATTTCAATGACTTCACCATCTTTGACTACACGAGTAATCTCTGCTTTTATTTCCAGAAGTTTTGAAATATCCCTGGTTGCTTTATCAACTGCACGGTCTTGAAGATTTTCACCGATGCAATAAAAAAGCATTACTCCTACAGCTTCGGAATATTCACCTATGCAAAATGCACCAATACAAGCAATTGCCATTAAGGTGAGTTCATTGAAATAATCCTTCTGAGCAATTCCTTCAAATGCTTCCTTAACCACCGGAAAACCTACGGGTATAAAAGCGACAAAATACCATAATGGTTTTGCCCATGTGGTATCAGTCATAAAATCATGATAATGATCTAAAATCAGCCCGGCAATTAGAAGAGCCAAGGAAATTGAAGCACCTAAATAAGGGCGGAACCATCCGCCTTCATGATGGTTACAATGATCGGCGCAACAAGAATGGTGATGTCCATTATGATGATGCTCTACAACTGTTGCCATACAAACTATTTTATGCAAAAATATAAAAATTTGTTTGCAACAGAGTGGCAAAGTTAGGGCTGGTGTTGTTTGTGTAATTGGAGAATTATTATTCTATTATGATATCAAAATTATCCAAGAAATTCATTGTTTTTTTGATGTATTCCTCCATCACTACGTCCTCTTCCACAAATGGAACAGCCTTCCGATATTCAGTCATTATTGTTTCAATAAGGGGAGAAGATTTCAATGGACGACGGAAATCTATACCTTGAGCTGCATTCATCAATTCAATAGCTGCAATAATTTTAAGATTATCGATAATCTTATGAAGTTTTGTAGCTGAGTTAGCCCCCATTGACACAAGATCTTCCTGACCGTTTGAACTTACAATAGAATCGCAAGAGGCAGGCCAAGCATACATCTTATTCTGGCTGACACAAGCAGCAGCGGCATATTGAGGAATCATAAAGCCGGAGTTCAATCCCGGTTTTGCAACCAGGAATTCTGGCAGACCACGTTTACCAAGAATTAATTGAGCAACCCTCCGTTCCGATATATTACCCAGTTCATGAAGAGCAACCCCCATATAATCAAACACAAGGGCTATGGGTTCTCCATGGAAATTACCGCCGCTCACAACCAAATCATCATCCGGGAAGACAGTAGGATTATCCGTGACAGAATTTATTTCAATATGCAATACTTCAGTGACATGATTCATTGCATCTTTCACGGCACCATGCACCTGTGGGATGCATCGGAAAGAATAAGGATCCTGCACATGTTCTTTCTCTCTTTTGATAATCTCACTTCCTTCGAGGATTTTTCTATACACCTTGCCCGTCTCAATTTGGCCGGGATGAGGACGCACTTGCTGGATGCAATCCCAGAATGGTTCGATTCTGCCATCATAGGCTTCAAGACTCATGGCTCCGAAAAGGTCGAAACAATTCACCATATGCCAACCATCAATCAATGCCTTTATACCGTTTGCTGACATAAATTGTGTGCCATTAAGGAGAGCCAATCCTTCTTTTGATTCCAGTTCAATAGGTTTCCATCCGAAAATATCAAGAATTTGCCTTCCAGACATTCTTTTTCCTTCAAACACAACTTCTCCTTCGCCAATCAAAGGTAAGAAAAGATTGGCAAGAGGAGCCAAGTCGCCTGATGCTCCCAGAGATCCTCTGTCGTAGACAACAGGATAAATTTCATTATTATAGAAATCAAGAATCCTTTCTACTGTGATTAATTGCACACCACTGTACCCCAAAGAAATGGCATGAGCTTTTAGCATCAACATCAATTTCACAACGATTGGGTCAACGGGAGTGCCGACACTACAAGAGTGACTCTTTACCAAATTTTCCTGTAAAGTTGTAAGTTCGTGTTGAGATATGTGCTTATTGTAAAGAGAACCGAAACCTGTAGTTATACCATAAATGGGGACAGTGTTTTCATCGGTTTTTTTATCAAGGAAATCCCGGCATCGGGTAATATTTTTAATAGCCTCATCTGAAAGTTTTAATTTGCAGCCACTATTCAGGATCTTTTCAATAAGATCATAAGTGAGATCACAACTTCCAATTTCAAAAACTTCTTTATTATTCATCTTTTAAAATGTTACAGTGTCTAATAAAGCCGCCTCTTTCACTTGTGCTTCATCATGAAGTGCCATACAACGATTCTCAAGTTCATTAACCTTTTCTTTGTCGTCTAGACCTGCAAGGTTTATCCTTACATTAAGTATAGCGCCCCAAGCTGCAGTACGAGCACACATCATGGCTACACAGGCATCGGTTACTGCATTACGATTCCCTTTGCTACCAATCTGGAAAATAGCGTCCATAATACCCACCGCAGTTTCCGCCACTCTTAAAGGAATCATAGCTGCATGAAGTGTGGTTTTTTGAATCATATCATGACGTATTTTCTGTTCTTCTTCACTTTCTTTAGGGAGTTTGAAAGCATCGAATACCATCTGGTAAGCTTCTGCATCCTCATCGATAAAATCCAGGAATTTTCTGCGAGCCAATTCCATCTGAGGAGCATAGGCGAGCATTTCCTGCTCCACATCGATATATTTTTTTCTACCAATAGTAAGAGCTGTGACCATTTCACTCAATGAAGCGGCAAGCGCACCACAAAGTGCAGATATTGAACCACCACCCGGCACAGGGTCTTTACCATAGGTTTTTTCAAGGAATTCCTTTATAGTTAGATCTTGGAGTTTCATGGTTAGTATTAATAATTGTAAGTGTTTTTATTTATCAGTATTGTTAGTATAGTTTTAAGGATTTAAAGAAACGATGTTGCCATTGAAGATAGTGGCTTTGACACAATTCATACCTACGTAATAAGGCAAGATACGATAGTTGTCGCTCCCAAGTATTACCAAGTCGCCCCTCTTACCCACTTCAATGCTACCTATTTCTTCTGCCATATCGAGAGCTGCGGCCCCATTAAGAGTCAGTGCCGTGATAGTTTCTTCAATTGACATATTCATATAAATGCATGCCAAAGCAATTGTAAGTGGGATAGAACCTGAGAAACAACTTCCCGGATTAAGATCGGTTGCTAAAGCCACCGCACATCCTTGGTCGATAAATTTACGGGCCGGAGCATAAGGTTCCTTTAGAGCGAAAGCAGTTAAGGGCAATAAAGTTGCTACAACACCTGCTTCAGCCATTTTCAGTATACCGTCATGGCTTACATGCAAAAGATGATCGGCAGATACGGCATTTAATTCCGCACTCAGTTCTCCACCGCCTAAAGTTACTATCTCATCGGCATGAAGTTTAAGTTTAAACCCATTTTCTTCGGCAGCTTTCAAAAGACGTCTAGAATCCTCTATTTCAAATACATTCTTTTCACAGAACACATCACAAAATTTAGCCAAATCTTTAAATTGAGGCATCATTTCAATGAGAAGATCTACAAATTCAGATGTTCTGCCTTTATACTCAGGTGGCACCGCATGTGCGCCCAAGAAAGTGGGAACAATATCTATGACTGAACTTTCTTCTTCTTTAAGGCGAGCTATCGCCTTAAGCATCTTCAGCTCAGTATCAAAATCCAGACCATATCCGCTTTTAACCTCTACCGTTGTAACTCCCATTTCCCCCATTCTATCGAGAAACCATTGAGCTTTTTTCATGAGTTGGTCTTCAGAAGCTTTTTTAGTCGCATTAACAGTAGATTGAATTCCGCCACCACGTTCCATAATAGACATGTAGGTGTCACCCTTTAGTCTCCATTCGAACTCATCGGGACGAAAACCACCAAAAATAAGATGAGTATGAGAGTCTACAAAGCCGGGTAAAACCACTTTTCCCTTTGCATCAATATTATTAGCATCAGGTATTTCCGGGCAGCCAATATTGTCGCCAATATAAATAATTTTACCCTCTCTAATAGCAATAGTAGTATTTGGGATTTCCTGAAGATCTCCCATTTTCTTACCCTTTATAGCTTGAGAACCAATAGGAGTTACTACCCTTGCATTTTTGACAAAGAGATTACCGGCCATATCTTAGAGTTTGGATTCAAGAACCTGATCAATGCTGAAGTTTTCAAGGCCAAGATAATATTCAGCCGTGTCAACAATAGCAGCCATAGGTACAAGACCAACTATTTCACTACCGGCGATAGTGACACCCCAGCGTTGAGCCTCAAATTTCACGGTTTCAAATACCCTATAAAGAGCTGTACGGGTAAAGTCGGTCATATTGATAGATACTTGTACTATACCTCTATCCTCAAGATCTACACCCATAGCCTTGACAAAACGGAAACCTCCGTTGATATGGCGGATCTTTCTTGCAATATTGTTCGCAATATCCAAACGATTGGTATTAAGATTGATATTATAGGCTACCAAAGGCATACGTGCCCCCACGGCTACGGTTCCGGCTGTGGCGTGACGTTCCTCGGGACCGAAATCAGGATGCCATTCCGGTTCGTGAATCTTTTCGGCCATTCCTTCGAATTCACCTTTGCGAATAGCTGCGAGATTCTCGCGATGAGGGGCGGAAGCTGACTTTTCGTACAAGAAGACAGGGAAATCATATCTTTTTGCAATCTCCTCTCCCACTTCTTTGGAGAGGGCGATACATTCTTCCATAGTGGAATTCTTGATAGGAATGAAAGGGATAACGTCTACAGCTCCCATTCTTGGATGTTGGCCTTCATGTTTGTTAAGGTCGATAAGCTCTACCGCTTTCCCCACAGATTCAAGCACGGCATTTTTTAGTGGCTCGTACTCTCCTACCAAAGTCACAACCATGCGATTATGGTTGACATCATTGCTGTAATCAAGTAGTTTTACACCATCCTTTCCGCGGAAGCAGTCAAGGATTTTTTCCATTTTCTCTTTATCACGACCCTCACTATAGTTTGGAACGCATTCTATGATTTGTTTCATGGTATTTTGACGTTGATATGGTTTTTGGTGTTTTTATAGTTGTTAATTATTATTTGTATTATTGTGGGGTGTTTATCACATTTTCTACCAAATCTTCATTCGCAAGGAACGGCTCGGTAATCATGAATCCGTTTTGAGCTTGGGTATCGTTCCATTCCTTGACAGTTGCAATCGCATTTTCATTACGGGCCCATGAACGACGAGCCACTCCGCCCATCACATCCCAAAGCATTGCATTCTTAAGAATTTCATCCACTCTTTCACTTCCATCGAGCAACATACCGAAGCCACCGTTAATGGCTTTTCCAATACCAACCCCTCCCCCATTATGCAGGGCTACAAGGCTCATACCTCTGGCACAGTTACCGGCAAAACATTGCACTGCCATATCTGCCATAACATTCGAGCCATCTTTAATATTGGAAGTTTCACGGAACGGAGAATCAGTGCCGCTCACATCATGATGGTCTCTTCCAAGCATAATAGGACCTACTTCACCTTTTCTCACCATATCATTGAATTTTAAAGCTATGTTGAGACGTCCCATCGCATCTTGATATAAGATACGTGCTTGTGTGCCCACTACGAGAGCATTCTTTTCGGCATCCCTGATCCAGTTGTAGTTATCTCGATCCTGGCCTCTTCTTTCAGCATCAATACAGTCCATTGCTGCCTTATCGGTCTTGACAAGGTCTTCATGTTTGCCGCTCAAACACACCCAACGGAAAGGACCATAACCAAAATCAAATAGCATCGGTCCCATAATATCTTCCACATATGAGGGCCATATGAATCCATCCTTTTCATCGACCCCATTTTTGGATATTTCTTTAATTCCGGCATCATATATAGCTTTCATGAACGAATTGCCATAATCGAAGAAATAAGTGCCTCTCTTAGTCAATTTCTTGATAGCCTCAAAATGACGCTTCAAAGACTCATCAACTTTCTTTCTGAAAATTTCAGGATTATCATGAAGAAGTGCGGTTCTTTCCTCAAAAGTAAGACCAACGGGACAGTAACCACCTTCATAAACCGCATGACAGGAAGTCTGGTCACTAAGAAGTTCAATCTTTATGTCATGTTCCACAGCGTATTCAAGCAGATCAACCACATTCCCCAGATATGCAATAGAAATGGGCTCTTTCTTCTCCATGGCTTGATGAGCCAGTTTAAAAGCCTCCGGAATAGAATCTGTGACTTCTTGCACCCACCCTTGCTTTCTACGGGTTTCTATACGAGAAGGATCCACTTCGGCAATAATTGCGGCGGCTCCGGCAATTTCAGCAGCCTTTGGTTGAGCACCGCTCATACCTCCGAGTCCTGAAGAAATAAATAGATGACCTCTTAAATCACCCTCCGGAGGGATGCCCAATTGCATTCTTCCGGCATTAAGAAGAGTATTGAACGTGCCATGCACAATACCTTGTGGTCCTATATACATCCAACCGCCGGCCGTCATTTGTCCATAATTTGCGACTCCCATCTGCATTGCTTCATGCCAATCGTGTGGATTATCGAACATACCCACCATCATGGCATTGGTTATTATCACACGTGGAGAGTCTTTCTTAGAAGGGAAAAGTCCGAGCGGATGACCCGACTCAACCACAAGAGTCTGTTCGTCGGTCATTTCCTCGAGGTATTTTTTTATGAGGCGATATTGGAGCCAGTTCTGACATACCTGGCCGGTTTCTCCATAAGTCACTAATTCATATGGATAAAGAGCTATATCGAAGCAAAGGTTATTGTCTATCATCACCTGGAAAGCCTTTCCAGCCAAACATTTCCCTTTATATTGATCAATAGGCTTGGCTTTCAAGTCACCTTCCGGTCTCCAACGATAAGCGTAAATACGGCCTCTTGTCTTTAATTCTTCCAAGAACTCAGGAGCAGCTTTCTCATGGAGTTCCGGAGGGAGATAACGTAAAGCGTTTTTCAGAGCCGTTTTAGTCTTTTCTTGTGACAGGGTATAGCCCCTATCAGGAGCTCTTCTTATGCCTTCCTTGAAATTTGGATATTGTGGGAAATCATCGGTAAGACATATGCGGGTGTTTTCCATGTTAAAATAAGATTATTTATTGAAAGGGAAAGATTCAAGTTTCATTTGGGCCAAATCTTGCATTATTTTGACTTGATCAAGAAAAACTTGAGAAGAAGAATGAGCCTCGAGTGCTGCCTGATCTCTCCAAGTTTCGCAAATCATTAAGACATCATGACGAGTTGCACTTTCAAAAACATCATAAGCAATGCAACCTTCTTGTTGCAAAGATGCTGCTGTTAATGTTTTTGCTGCCTCAAGAACAGCAGTTCTATTTTCTTCAGTCACCTTGATAAAGCAATTTAAACGTATCATATAGTTAAAAAGAGTTTGTTTTCAATTTTCAAAAATAATAAAATTGCATGATATAAAAAAAGGCCGAAGAGTATAAAGACATACTTTCCCGGACTAAATAAGAACCGGAATCTCTAACGCTTCAAAAAGCGATGGGGAGCTTTTCTCCGGACATGTTACAAAGAGAAAGACCTAACAGATTTGAATTGA
The DNA here is from genome assembly GCA_022510425.1 of Muribaculaceae bacterium. Lineage (GTDB taxonomy): Bacteria > Bacteroidota > Bacteroidia > Bacteroidales > Muribaculaceae > Lepagella. The sequence continues at coordinate 49,979 of JAFLTO010000014.1, read as the reverse complement.
GCGAGGAGGATTGATCGGAAGGTGGAAGGATGAGATTAGAGAGAGGCCGGCCAAGGGAATCCGTGAGGGTTTACTGTTAGACCTAATTTATCATCTTTGAATCTTATCCTAAGGAATTCCAATAATTTTTTACGATCAGGATCCAAAAATCCGGCAGAAGCCCTTACAAAAACCATACTAACAGTGTCGGGCGAAACATTTTCTAAGGAAGTAACGACCATTCTTGAGAGAGCCAAATCCTTTACTGCAGGGAAAAGAGCTTTTACTTCCGGAGCCACTTCTATGCTTTGCCTGTCAAACCATTCATGAAATTTAATCGATTCTTTTAGAGAATCAATGGTGGATTGTTTTTGAAGCAATTCTTGTTGAGCCAGCGAATAAAATTCCGAGAAATTCTTTTCAGGAGAATTTGCGTTATTATTAATTGTTCCTACAGAGAAACCTTGTTTTATCCTGAGAATTGTTCCACCAAGGCCGACGCTGTCAAGTTTATTCATCATCGCGAGTTGAAGCGAATCTTTGGGTAGAGCCGTTCCAATCAATGTTACATCAATATATTTTTTCCCCCCACTGATATATTCCTTATGATTCAATACCTGGGTATTAGGGAAAACCATCTGCTGCTCCACGAATGTCAGCGCCTTAGCCAAAAAGATATTCTTTGTAATCATTCTATACGTAAGGAAGCAACTTACACCGACTGTGCAGAACACCACAATTGTGATAAAAATCTGAACCCTCTTGCTTCTTTTTGGATTCTGATATACAACGGCCTTATATTTTAGAACCTTCACTCCAATCCATGTAGCGAAAAGAATAAAGACCATATTGGTGAAGAAAAGATAGAGAGCACCGAGGAAGAAATTCATCTGCATAGTGGCAAGACCATACCCGGCAGTACAAAGAGGCGGCATAAGAGAAGTGGCTATAGCCACACCAGGCATAACCTGAGCCTTGCTTCTGCAAGCAATAGCCACGAAACCGGCTGCTCCACCGAAAAGAGCCACGAAGACATCATAGATGGAAGGAGATGTGCGAGCCAGAAGTTGACTTGAGCCTTCATATTGCGGAGAGATGAGGAAATAGATAGCGGATGCGATCAACGACCCGAGCACGGCCATAGAAATATTCTTGAAACTTCTACGAAGGAGTTCAAAATCCGAGATACCAATCCCGAGTCCCATCCCAATTATAGGACCCATTAGGGGAGAAATCAACATGGCACCTATCACTACCGGCGTGCTATCTGTATTCAGTCCTAAAGAAGCTATTATAATGGCAAAAATCAACACTAAAAGCGTACTGCCCTTGAAATCGACACCGGCGCGTATTGATTGTTCAACATCCTGTTGAGACTCCAGATCTCCTGCAACATTGAAATAAGAGATTAGTTCTTTCCAGAACCCCTTCAATTTTACTTCTAAGTCCGTTTTAAAATTATTAGTAGTTTCCGCCATATCTTTTCTTGTGAGTGCAAATTTAATATTTTATTTATTAACTTTGCAGAAAATACTGCATGGATATGGCAGATATAAGATTCGACGGACTTGGAGTAGCACTTGTGACACCTTTCAAAAGTGATTTGACGATAGATTATGGTGGCCTACAAAAAGTTATAGAACATGTATTGGAGGGAGGTTGCGACTATTTGGTTGTTCTGGGCACAACGTCAGAATCACCCACCTTATCATATGAGGAAAAAACTGATATTGCAGAATTTATTAAAGAAAGGACCAATGGAAGAGTGCCTTTGATTATCGGCATCGGAGGTAACAATACGACAGGTGTCGTTAATGATATCTCAAAAATGAATTTAAATGGTTATAGTGCCATCTTATCAGTGACCCCCTATTACAACAAACCTACTCAGGAAGGATTGTACCAACATTTTAAAGCCATTGCTGAAGCCTCTCCACTCCCAATTTTGTTGTATAATGTGCCCGGGAGAACCGGAGTTAATCTTACCGCCAAGACAACACTTAGACTTTCAAAGATTTCCAATATTTACGGAGTAAAAGAAGCTTCCGGAAATTTATCTCAAAGCGAGGAAATTATTAGAAATAAGGCAGCGAATTTTTACGTTATATCAGGAGACGATGCTCTCACCTATCCCTTAATGAGAAAAGGTGCAAAAGGAGTAATTTCCGTGACGGCCAACGCTTTTCCTAAAGAAATTAAAAAATTGGTGGAACTATGTAGAGTGGGCCAATACCATGAGGCCGAAAACCTACAAAATTTTCTTAATCCTTTTATAGGGCATTTATTCGAAGATGGGAACCCGGCCGGAGTGAAATCTGTGCTTTCAAAAATGGGATTTATTGAAAATGTGTTAAGATTGCCCTTAGTGAGAGTGAATGAAAAATTGGAAGAGAAATTAGAAAAGGAATCAAAAAAAATATCGGAGTTATCTAAATGATAGATCCCGCTACGGTACAAAAAATAAAAGACACCGCGGATATAGTAGAAGTGGTGAGCGACTATGTTCACCTTATAAGACGCGGGTCAAATTATATGGGTTTGTGTCCCTTTCATAATGAACGCACCCCTTCATTTTCTGTGAATAAAAGCAGAAATTTTTGTTATTGTTTCTCTTGCCATAAGGGAGGCAGTCCGGTTAACTTCATAATGGAAAAGGAAGGAGTCTCTTATCATGAGGCATTGCTTCAACTTGCGAAGAAATATGGCATAGAAGTAAGAGAAAGAGAACTTTCCTCTGAAGAGAGAGCAGAGCAGACTAAAAGGGAAGCGATGTTAATTGCGAATGAATGGGCACGTAACTATTTTGTATCAAATCTTGATAAAGAAGACGGCCAAAACATAGCATTATCTTATCTTTATGGAAGACATGTGACACCAGAGGCAATCAAAGCTTTTAGTCTTGGCTATGCCATAGATAAGGGTACAGATTATACAGACGAAGGACTTAGAAAAGGTTTTTCACTTGAAATATTGAAAGCCACGGGATTAACGGGCACAAGTCAACAAGGCACCAATTATGACAGGTTCCGCGGGAGAATAATTTTCCCAGTGATCAACACCTCAGGCAAAACGATAGCATTTGGCGGAAGAGACATAAAAGGTTCAGGAGCCAAATACGTAAATTCACCCGAATCGGAAGTCTATTCCAAAAGCCGGGAATTATACGGGATTTTTCAGGCCAAGAATGACATGGTGAAGGAAAACAAATGCTATCTTGTGGAGGGCTATCTTGACGTGATCGGAATGTGGCAATCAGGAATAAGAAATGTCGTGGCCTCATCTGGCACAGCACTGACAGATGGACAAATCACGTTGATACATAGATTCACTGATAATGTAGTATTGATATACGATGGTGACGCAGCGGGAATCAAAGCCTCTTTAAGAGGTATAGACATGCTTTTAGCTCACAACCTCAATGTGAAGGCAGTCAGACTTCCGGAAGGAGAAGACCCCGACTCGCTATCGGCTAAACTTTCCCCGGAAGAACTTAAGGTGTTTCTAAAAGAGAACGAAGAAGATATTATTCGCTTTAAGATCAACGTTTTGCTTGACGAAGTTAAGAATGACCCACAAAAACGCTGGTTGGCCATAAGAAGTATAGTTGAAAGCATTGCCCACATTTCTGATAAGATAAAGAGAGATATTTATATTCAGGAATGTAGTGATCTTCTCGATATAAAAGAATCCACACTTAGCACGGAAGTAGCAAAAGCACGATTCCAAGTTGTGGAACAGGATAAAATGAAGAGGAGAACAGAAGAACTACAAAAGCAATATCCTGAAAAAAATATCGCCACTCCTGAAACTAAATCAGAGTCGGAACGTCAAATACAAGGGATAGGGGAAGCAACACCCTTATATCCTCTGGAGAAAGAGTTGCTCTATAATTGCTTAAAATATGGATATCTAAGCCTCTGGGAGGAAGAGGATTCATCGGGAGAAGAGGCCTTTTCTACCGTGATAGAATATATTGCAGAAGAGCTTGCCATAGACAATATTACTTTCACCCATCAAGAGTTCGGTTATGTATTTCAACTATTGCTTGACATGGTGTCCCAATTCAAGCAAGATCTAAAGGAAAACGAAAAGCGTTTGGAAGAGAATATCGAGCAAAAAAGAAATGAAGGTTATGATAAAATATCCAAAAAAAGTCTGTCTTTAACTGAAATCAAACGTGAAGAATCAAAATTGGAACAATCCTTGATTGATTATGTAAGCTACGAGAAAGAAAAGTTTTCGAAGAATTATATATTAGATAAATTTGGCAGCCATGAGGATTCGATCATCCGATATCATACCAACCAAGCATTGGCGGAGAAGCACCAGTTAAGCACCCTCTTCACCAAAAATAAAGAAACAGACAAGGAGGAAGATAAAATATTATCACTTATCATCACTTCCCTCAATGTTCTCAAGAATGGAATAATCGACGAGCAGTTGAAGAGATTGATGAGAGAGTTGAAGAACCTGGAAAGCGGAAGACCTGAACAAGAAATGGAGCTTCATGCCAGGATATCAGAGATAATAAAAATGAGAAGCCGAATGGCCAAGGATATAGGAGACAGAATATTAAGTCCTATATCCATGAGAATGAATAGAAAGAACCATGCTGAAAATAAATAACCTAAGCAAGCACTACTCCAGTGTTAAGGCATTGGACAATGTGACATTTGAAGTTGGCAAAGGTGAGATTTGCGGATTATTGGGTCCAAATGGTGCCGGGAAAACCACTCTTTTAAGAATCATCAACAACCTTTTGGTGAATGACTCCGGGGAAGTGACAGTTAATGGAGAACCGGTGTCATTAAAAACAACCCGTCATATCGGTTATATGCCTGAAGAGAGGGGACTTTATGAAAAGATGAGAGTTGAGGATCAAATAATGTATTTCGGGCGATTAAAAGGAGGCAACAAAAAACGCCTTAGGGAAGTAATGAACGAATATATGGATATCTTCAATCTGACCGGCCAAGGGAAAAGGCTCGTGAAGGAACTCTCCAAAGGGAATCAACAAAAGGTGCAAATAATATCCACGTTGGTGCATGAACCGGAATTAGTGATTCTTGATGAACCTTTCAGTGGTTTTGACCCTATTAACGGAGCACTTCTAAAAGATTTAATAGCCAGACTAAACGAAAAAGGCAGCACAATTATGCTATCGTCTCATAATATGAGTGCTATCGAGGAAATGTGTTCATCCATCGCTTTAATAAACAAAGGGCAATTATTGGTGAAAGGAGAATTAGCCGATATCAAAGATTCACATCGCACAGGAAAATTGATTCTAACAACCCGTAAACCATTGGAATTGTCTTTATTGGAAGATAGCGGGACGATCGAAAAAATAGAAAAAACCGAGCCCTTAAACGGAAGGAAAGGTAACGCCTATAATATCATAAAAAAAGATGGAGTGAAAAACAATGATATCCTTGAGGTTGTGTCTATGCAAGGAGAAATAATACATTTTGAGGAGCATTTGCCCTCCCTTAATGAGATATTCCTCAGATATACCGGCAATTTACAGTAAAAATAAATACTCATAAACTAAAAGAAGAGCCTCATCCATGGAGCAATTAAAGATAATAGTATCAACAGAATATCTCACAGACATAAGAAGCAAATCTTTTTGGATCAGCACCTTCATAGTGCCGATTGTGATTATATTATTCGGAGGTGTATTAGGTGTGCTGATGGCAGAATCCGACACCTTCACCAAAACCGTGAGTGAATTACCTACTCAACCGGATGCGGAAGAAATGACTGCAGCCAAAGCAGTCGGAATGATGGCGGGAATTTTTCTCACCTTTTTTCTAATGATATACGGAGCAATGATATTCAATAAGGTAAAAACCGAAAAATGCAACCGTATTATGGAAATAATATGCACTTCTGTGCCCGGGAAAACACTTATGTTGGGAAAAATTCTTTCTGTGGGTCTCACCGGCCTCACTCAGCTTCTAATCTGGGCTCTATTGGTTTTTGCAGGAGTGACCGTATTTTTTCTAATTTTCGGTTTTAATGTGCCCTGGGAATATCTAACTGCAGGGAAAACATACTTGGCGATAACATGGACTCTCCTTTATTTCATAGGGGGTTATGTGCTCTTCGGTTCATTGTATGCAGCTTGCGGGGCTATAACTGATAAAGACAATGAAAATCAAGCCTATATGACAGTGATTACTTTTATCCTGTTAGGAGCATTTTATTTAGGAGAATTTGCCGTAGACAACGGGGATTCTGCTTTGGCCATTGTATGCAGTTACATACCCTTTACTTCCCCCACTGTAGGGACAGTGGCTGCCGTATCGGGAGTTGCACCAATATGGCAAACCACAACATCGCTTGCGGTTCTTTATGCAACTGCCTTTTTCTGTGTAGCTTTTGCCGGCAAACTTTATAGGAGCAGTATGCTATTGAAAGGCAAGCAATTTACACCGAAAGACATAATTACATTTATTAAATCCTAATTAATCCCCCTCAAATAGCCTTTTAACTTGTAGAAGAAATTCCTCTTTGGAAAGATCGTAGGGTAGCCAATTGATTTTGAATCCTCGACGTTCCATTCCTCGGAACCAAGTCATTTGACGTTTGGCGAATTGATGGATTGCGATTTCAAGTTCTTTAACCATCTGTGCATAAGGCATCTTACCTATGGCATAGAGGGTGAGATATTTATATTCAAGACCATAATAAATGAGATCTTCGGGGGCAATACCTTTTTTTAGCAGCCCTTCTACCTCCTTTACCATACCTTGCTCCAAACGTTTGTGTAATCTTTCCGTGATTCTTTTGCGACGTTCTTCCCTTGGGATATAGATACCTATTATAATAGACTCCAAAGGCGTTGCTTTTTTTTTGTCGGCAGAAACCGCCTCATCAGGGTGTGTCCGATAATATTCCTCTATTTCAATAGCTCTGACAGCTCTTTTCACAGAGTCAACATCTGTTGTGTTATGTAGGGTTTTATATTTTTTTAAAATTTCGGTTAATTCCTGTAATGACAATTTTTCCAATTTTTCCCTCAGAGGAATATTTGCCGGTACTTCGGGTAGCAAAACTCCGCTAAGAGCGGTCTCAAGATACAAACCCGTGCCTCCACATAAAACCACATTCTTACCACGTGATTTTATCTCTGATAAAGAACTTTGAAAATCTTGTAGAAATTTGTGAAGATTATATTTATCGCCCGCTTCACAAATATCAATCAAATGGAAAGGGATACTACCATATTCCTCCAAATCTTTACCTGTGCCTAAATCCATTTCTCTGTAAACCTGACGAGAATCGGCACTGATTATCTCCGCATTAATTTCGTTTGCCAATTGAACAGCCCGGGAAGTTTTACCTGTGGCAGTAGGACCCAAAATAGTGATTAACCTGCCTACCTTTGAGACTTCTGAGTTCTGGTTCTCCACCATTTTTTTAATTTATAAAGCCTTGTGTCAGAATTAAAGAGGGATATTTCAATCCATTTGTCATCTTGGAAATCAATTTTGGATTTTCTTACTTCACGGAGATTGAAAGTGGGCATATATGAGCGAATACCTGATTTACGGAAACCATTTTCATCAAAAATCTTTTCCGTTAACATTATAGTAGCCAATCTTGTGATGTCATACACAGCCAATTCAGCCATCTTCCTGGGTTGATTTGAATAAATATATTTCACCTTGTCAAAAGAGACCCACTCGCCAGGGGTATCAAGTTCGGGGTAATCCTCAGCCTCACCATCCAAGAAATAGAAATATCTCAAAAGAGAATGTTTATTGTCGTCAGGGCTTTTTCTACCATAAAAGAATTTAAGCTCACCGTTGTATATTCCCGTCATTCTTTTAATGATGCTCTTTACATCATCACCTAATCTGCCATTCATAGATTGCTTGGTGAAGAAGGGTGTATCCCACACTTCTGATTTTCCATCATTTGAATCAACTGCATTATCAGTTAAATACATTTTATCACCGGCCACGACATAAAAACGTATATAAGTTTTGGCAGTCATATCCCTTAATTCATCGGGAGTGATCAATTCATCATTTTCCTTGAGATCCAAATATAAATTATAATATCTCCAAGAGAAATAAATTTCATCAAGAAATACTCCGATAACAGTGAGCCATGTGAAGATATAGGAGTCACGGCTGTTTATGTTAGTATTAATGTATGAAAATTGATAATAAAGCCACACAGCCAGAGTAAGAAGCCCTGAAAGAACGATAAAGTTTTTCATCTGGAGATGAGCTTCATAATTCAAGATACCGTAAACACCCCGTTGGCCACCAAAACTTTTATTAGACCTGCAATCAATACAAGGCCTAAGTTTTTTTCTCTGTAAGAAAGTTATCAAAAGCACTATGAAACTTACAGGATTAAGAATCAAGGCGGGGATAAAAGGATCGGTGAAGAAAATAAACTCATGCGGCATCTCAAAGAGCCCCCACACATGCATCAAGTTCAGTATGATGGTTAAGAAAGCATAAGCCACAATACTATACAAAATAGTAATTGGAGGGACTATGCAGGATCTGGAGTTAGCAAATCTTTCATTATAAATGTAAATGTAAAGGCCGGAGGCAACAAGAAGAGCCACCACAGGTGAAAGATAATAGGGTAAAATTTTCGAAAATATGAGTGTGGAAATTACAGCAATAAGACAGACCGTTAGGTTTTTCCATAAACCATAAATCTGAGTAGTGTTGATTTTTCCGAAATCTCTCATTTTATCAATAAACTTTATTTAGGATAAGAGTAAATCAATAATGATTAACCACAATAGAGAACAATTTTTTGTAACCTTAGTAATTGAGAATGAAAATTATCCGCAATTTAAACATTTTAAATCTACAAAAGGTTTATTAATTTTTCAAGTTATTTTCAAGGAAGTTGTTAATCTTTCTAAAAAGCTGAACACGGGCATCACACATTCTGAGGCTATGTTCAAAACCGGCGTAAATCATCATGTCACACACTTTACCTTCTGAAGAAAGTTTTGAAGTGTATTTCAACGTGTTATACATATGTACATTATCATCGTCAGAACCTGAAATAACGAGAAGCTTAGAATCCATATTTTGCGTGGTGTTCAAAGCAGAAGATGAATTATAACCAGACGCATTAGTTAGAGGTGTCTTCATAAATCTTTCGGTGTAGACGCCATCATAGAACCTCCAGTCGGAAACTGGAGCCATTGCAATACCTGCTTTCAGAGGAGAATTCACAGCACCTACTTCCATTAGTGTCATATAACCGCCATAGCTCCATCCAAAACATCCCAACCGGTTTTCATCGATGTAAGGTAGTGAGGCAAAATACCTTACGGCAGACAGTTGATCCTTTGTCTCTAAGTCACCTAATTTAAGATAAACACACTTTGCCCATTCATTTGTGCGGTTGCCGGTGCCTCTGCCGTCGACACAAGCCACTACATATCCTTGCGAAGCTAAATAGAAAATACCCTCCATTCGCCATCTGTCGAGCACTTCCTGTGATTCAGGACCATTATATTGATACATCAAGAGCGGATACTTCTTATTTGAATCAAAATTTTGCGGTTTGATCATATAAGCATCCATTTCTTGCCCCTCATCATTCTTAACTTTCAAGAATTCCATCTTGGGAGCGTTTTTATATTTCTCCGCGTAAACCCTATTCATTTCCAGCTCAGCAAGTTGAGTGCCTGAAGAAGAACAAATCGTGTATTGAGGAGGAGTAGATGCACTACTGAACGACTTGACAAAATATGCCATATTAGAACTGAAAGCAGCAGAAGAGGTCCCAAAATTCCCGGTAAGATTCTTCACAACTCCTTTCGGGTCAACACTGACAACACTACGGCAGGTGGGTCCTAAAGTAGTGGTTTGCATATAATGTATACCTTTCTTATCGGATCCGTAATATTTAGTGACATTATAATTCCCCGAAGTCAAGGTTCTTTTCAGAGTGCCATTATAATCATAAATATATAGGTGTTTATAACCCGATTTTTCGCTACAAAATACGAAATCGGTGGTGTTGTAATGTGTATCAGAATAAACACTTGGACTTATCCATGTTGAACTTTGTTCTGTTAAAATAACTTTACCAACTGTAGATGCAGGATTCACGTTATAAAGTTTTAATGAATTCTGATCTCTATTCAACACCATCACCATAAGACGAGAACCATCTGCACCAAAAGCAATAGAAGGGATATAGTCGTCAACGGCCAGGGGAAGGTCCATCTTTTTTGTTGTGCGGTTATCCATATTGTAAGCATGGACACTTACCTGTGAATTCTTGAAACCGGGTAGCATATATTTGTAAGAATAAGAGGATGGATAAAGGTCACCCAAAGGCTCCTCGCTGCAATATCCTCTATATTGGTCAAATCTATATTCAGGAACTTCAGATTCATTGAATTTCACATAAGCCAGTACTGTGTCATCACTATTCCAGCACATAGAAGTGAGCATATTGAATTCTTCTTCATAACTCCAATCGGGAATTCCATTAAGAATCTTGCCTTTCTCTCCATCTTCAGTAATAGCTATGTCTGTCTTATAGTCCAGGTTTGAGATCCAGATATTATTGTCTCTTTCATATGCCACATATCTGCCGTCGTGTGATATAGTTGCCCCTCTTTGGAGTCCTTTTTCACTCACTCTTTGTAAAGTGTTTCTAAAAGTGTCGAAAACATAATATTCGGCACGGAAACTATAACGATAGATTTTTTCCTTATTATTCCAAAGAAGGATTTTTTTGCCGTTGTCACTAATTTGAAAACCATCGAATTCATCAATACGAAGCTCCCCTTTTATAGAAGACAGGGAGAATAATTCTCCGGTTTTCTTGCCGGTTTTGTAACTGAATTTTTCAATTGATTTACCATCATCACTGATTGCAGCGAAAGATTCACCATCAGGTAAGGGAGTAATATCTTTAATACTGGCGGGAGTACAAATTTTCAAGTCGCAATAATCGGCAATAGAAAGTTGAGCCTTAGCTGTTAAAACAGCTAAGGCCATAGTAAGAACAAAAAATATTTTTCTCATAATTTTACAATCAGTTTAGGACGGTATCAATATGAACGAGCCACAATGACACGACGTTTTGATGGTTTACCCGTGACCATACAAACTCCTTCTTCTTCCTCTGCATCTAATGGGATGCACCGAATTGTAGCTTTAGTGTCTTCTTTAATTTTCTCTTCAGTTTCAGTTGTGCCATCCCAGTGAACCAAGAAGAATCCACCATCCTCTATTCTTTTCTTGAAATCATCATAAGAATCTACTTTAAAAGTATTTTCTTCTCTGAGTTTCAAAGCTCTATTAAATAAAGAATCCTGAATAGACTCAAGTTCCCTTTCCACTCTTTCCACTATACCATCTAAGGGGAGGGTTTCTTTTTCAAGAGTGTCACGACGCATTAATTCAATAGTGCCGTTTTCAAGGTCGCGGGCACCGAGAGCTAACCTCACAGGCACACCCTTCAATTCATAGTCAGCGAATTTGAATCCGGGTCTCCGATTGTCGGCATCATCGTATTTAACGCTGATACCTTTCTTTCTTAAACCTTCAACAATTGGATGCACTGCCTTAGAAATTGCATCTTTTTGATCTTGACTCTTATAAATCGGTACAATCACAACCTGTAAAGGAGCAAGTTTTGGAGGGAGCACGAGTCCATTATCGTCAGAATGGGTCATAATTAAAGCACCCATCAAACGAGTTGACACTCCCCAAGAGTTAGCCCATACATATTCAGGTTTATTCTCTTTATTAATGAAAGTGACATCAAAAGCCTTAGCAAAATTCTGGCCGAGATTGTGAGATGTGCCACTTTGCAGAGCTTTACCATCCTGCATCATAGCCTCAATGGTGTAGGTATTAACAGCTCCGGCAAACCTTTCGTTAGCACTTTTCACACCTTTAATCACAGGCATAGCCATATATTTTTCGGCAAAATCTGCATAAACATTAATCATTTCCACTGTCCTCTTCTCAGATTCTTCGGCAGTTTCGTGGGCACAATGACCTTCTTGCCAAAGGAATTCAGAGGTGCGCAGAAACATTCTTGTACGCATTTCCCAACGCATCACATTAGCCCATTGGTTAATAAGCAACGGGAGATCCCTGTAACTTTGTATCCAGTTCTTATAGGTGCTCCAAATGATAGTTTCTGAAGTAGGACGTATCACGAACTCTTCTTCAAGTTTTGCCTCAGGATCGACGATAACGCCTGATCCATCCTCTGCATTTTTTAGTCGATAGTGGGTTACGACCGCACATTCCTTTGCAAATCCTTCCACATGCTCTGCTTCTCGGCAAAGGAATGATTTTGGAATCAAGAGCGGGAAATAAGCATTCTGTACACCTGTGGCTTTAAACATACCGTCGAGAGTCTGTTGCATTTTTTCCCAAATGGCATATCCATAAGGTTTAATCACCATACATCCTCTCACAGGGCTTTGTTCAGCCAGGTCTGCTTTTACTACAAGTTCGTTATACCATTTAGAATAATCTTCACTTCTCTTAGTGAGGTCTTTTAATTCTTTAGCCATGAGTTATTAAATGGATTGAAATATCAAAAGATTAACGCAATCGGTCGGCAGATTTTAAAAGGGAATAATCCTGTGCCATTCTATAGTAAGCCAAAATAGCACCAATCAATGCTATAAATGGGCATAAGGCTGTGGTTTTCCACCAAATTTGTCCATCATCAATAGCACAAAAACCGAGGAGCCCTCCAACACAACCGTCAGCAATAATAAATAGAATTGACACCATACAGATTCTTTGCTGCAGCCTCAGGTTCTTATACAAAAAAATATCTACAAGCAACAAAACTATAGTAGTGATAGAGAGCATAAAGAAATACCATGTGTGAATCACCATAGGAGCCTCTCCACCTGTGGGAGTGCCCTGTTCGTAAAATCCGAGACCGGTCAGATTAAATGTATAATCAGGGGTAGTGACAATTCCAAAAGGAATAAAAGTGAAACATGCCATGACAGCAGCTGCTATAAAAAGCAAAACCGATTGCCAGCGTTGAATTACCATTTTATTTACATTTAAATATAATATGCAAAGTTAACGTATAATAAGGAATTTGCAAAGTGATACATTATGGCACATTTTTTGTTAGAATCATATACAATAAAAAATAATGAAAGATGGGGAACAATATTCCGGCACAACAAAACCATAGCAAAATAAATAAACTCATCAATTCTTCAAGATATAACGAAGCTTTTCTGCTTTTGAAGAACCAGATGAAAACTTATGCTTCCTTAAAAAAGGAAATAGAAAGGCTCATACGGCAAGAGTCCACTTATAAATATATGTTGGATTTTATAGCTGAGGGTCATTCAGATCCTTCTCAAGTTGAAATGATTGAACAGATACGTGACAATCTTTTCAGGGCCAATGATCTTCTTTTACGAGAAAACATTTTAAAAGACAGCAGCGATCTTTATTCGTCAACAAGAAGGATGTTTAATTTGAGAGGGACAACTCTCTTTTCCATCTTTGAAGAATACGACAAAGCAGTAGAGGAAATATTCAAGGAGAATAGTGAAGCAAGCATTTACACAATAACTGAAACCCAATCAAGAATACTGAATGAAATTTTCAATTTCGTGTGGACGATGTTCGGTTCTGAAAGCTCTGACTACGAAACCTTATCATCGACTCTTGAGAATCCTAAATATCCGGAATATTTAAAATCACTATTAATTTCAGCCATCACTCTTGAAAATATATCATATTTTGATAAAGATTCATTTGAGATTTTATTAAATGTATATGAAAACACCGATTCAGTTGCATTAAAGGCTAAAGCAATTGTGGGCATAGGGCTTATTTCTCTTTTATATTCAAAACGCCTAATAGGTAATATTGACTTGAAATCTCGAATTTTACTATCGGCCGGCGATGATGAATTTAAGAGATTAATGAACGAAGTTCTCATAAATATTATACGCACCTATGACACTAAGCGTATTGACAACAAGATGAGGAATGAAGTTATTCCCGGGCTCATGAAGATCAACCCTGAAATCATCAACAAGATAAGGAATATTTCACCGGATTCAGAGAATTTTCTCACCGAAGGAAATCCTGAGTGGGAAGAAATGATAGAAGAGAGCGGAATCGGGGATAAATTGAAAGAAATAACAGATATGCAGTTGGAGGGAGCTGATGTTATGGTGACTGCATTTTCTAACTTAAAGGGATTTCCGTTTTTTGCACGTCCCGGCAACTGGTTTCTACCTTTCACCCCGGGATATTATGAGTTTGCCGCATTGCCTTTTGAACGAGATGAAGAAAATTTGAAGCGGCTTACCTGTGTGATGTGTGATTCCGACCTTCATTCATTCCTTCTTTCCCTGCAAACCATGCCTGAAGATAAAAGAAATTTAATGATCAGCAATATGCAAAATCAAATGAAACAGGCATATGAAGCCATGGGTGATTCCATTGGAGATTCCGATTCCCGTTTTTTATCGCAGAAAATCAGGCATACTCTTCAAGATATCTACAGATTTTATAAATTTTTCCGTAAAAAGGAAGAGTTCTCCGACCCCTTCTCTCATCCTTTTGTAGGGAACGATATTGAAGCTTTAGCCGGGATATTTTCAATTGATGCTGACAGTATAAAATTGATTGGAGAATTTTATTTTAAGAATAAATATTATGAAGAGGCCGCAAACGTTTTTGAACTGCATGATAAGATGGATGCCGGAAAATACAATAACTGGGAAAAGATAGCTTATTGCTATGAAAGGATGTCGCAGTTCAATAAAGCAGTGGAATGGTATAAAAAAAGTGAAATCATAAATTCGGAAAATCAATGGCTACAAAAGAGGCTTGCAATATCATTAAAAAATTCAGGCAATGCCGAAGAAGCTATGGAATACTACGAACATGCTCTTGCCATTGAGCCCGATAATTATCATCTTCTGATGAGTGCGGGAGAATGTCTTTTATCTTGTGAAAAATATTCAGAGGCTTTGCAAAAATTTTATCATGCACAATATTTAAAGCCTGATAAAATTGCTCCGCAAAGAGCTGTGGCCTGGGCTGAACTCTTGTCGGGAAATCATGAGAAAGCCCGGAATCTTTATGAAAAACTTTTAAATGAGCCGGAATCCAATAAAACCGATTATCTGAACGCCGCACACGTAGCCTTGGCTTCCGGGGATTTTAAATCAGCATTGAACCTATATAAATTATTTGTAATAAACACAGAAAATCAAAATATCACTGATTTGGTGATTGCGTTCCGAGACGATAGTTCCACCATCAAGCACCTTGGAATAAAGACATCTGATTTGCGTCTGATTGTGGATAAGATTAGATATGATCTATCAGAAAATTAAAATCAAAGAGCCCGCGTTTGGGCTCTTATTTATTTCTTGAGGTCTTCCTCAATTGCATTAACTGCTTCTTTGAGATCCTTTGTGAACTCTACCCTATCTTCCACTGCTGATATACCATGAAGCACAGTGGTATGAGAACGATTTAACTTTTGACCTATGGCACTTGAAGACAAAGAAGTTAACTTATGACTAAGATACATTATTATCTGTCTCGCATCCGCTACATCCCTAACCCTGCTTTTTGAAAAAATTGCATCGGGATTAAGATTATAGAAATCAGCGGTGGCTTCAACAATCATATCGAAATTGATAACCTTTTGTGCCCGAGGTCTTACTGTATGTTTCATCACTTCGCGGGCAAGTTCTATCGTGATGGGACAATTTAATGCAATAGACCTTGTTAAAATACCCATTACAATGCCTTCAAGTTCTCGAACGGATCCGGTGCTATATTCTGCAATTAGATCTATTACATCTTTTGAAAGGCCAAGACCATTTTTGGATGCCTTGAATTCAAGTATTTTCTTCTTAAGTTCAAGGTCGGGCTTTGGAAGTTCCTCAGTGATACCCCATTTAAAACGGTCGATAAGCCTATCGGCAATACCATCAAGATCCATAGGACGACGGTCGCAAGTAAAGATTATGGCTTTACCATTCTGATGCAGATGATTGAATATTGCAAAAAGAGCATCGGTGGTGCCGGACTTATGGCTGAGTTCCTGAAGATCGTCTATAAGCAACACATCCATTTGTTGGAACCATTGGATAAAATAGGGAATCTCCTTACGAATGAATGCATTCTGATAGAGCTGCTGGAATTGACGAAGAGTTACAAAACTCACTTTAGCATTTGGTCTATTTTCCTTGACCCTAATTCCAATAGCCTGAATAAGATGAGTCTTACCCACTCCTACATCGCCATATAGAAAGAAAGGATTGAAATCATTTTTCCCCGGATTATTTGCTATGTATTCAGCAATTGTGAATGGAAGTTTATTGCTTGCCCCCACACAATAGTTCTCAAAAGTCAAAGCTTCATTTAGTTGAGGATCAAAATCCGGCTTTGGATCTTTTTTGTCGATTATCGGGGAATTAGACTGCATCGACTGTATGAACTTGTTCTTGACAGCAGGACTTTGGTTTTTACCCGATAATTTTATTTTTGAATCCTTATCGTTCTTGATAATCTCAATTTCATAATCAAGCTTAACCGTAGGTCCGAATACCCTTCTCATTGATGAAGTGAGAATGTTGTAAAATTCGTATTCGTATTTTTCGGCAAAAAATTCGGAAGGAAGCTTAAGAAGAAGTCTGTTGTCGATATATGAAAGAGGTTCAGCAACTCCAAACCAAGTTCTGGCTCTTTGTTCTCCGATATTGTCAGTGATGATTTCCACCACTTTATCCCATTTTAATTTGAAATCCTCTTTCATTAGCGTTAGTTGAAATGGATTACAAAATAACTACAAAAAAAGTTGAAAAAAAAGTTTTTTTTCTATTGCAAAAATCGATTTTTTATTATGCATATGTATGTCAGGGAATTAAAAAAACAAAAAAAATTTTGAGTGAAACCCTTAATAATGATTTTGTTGCGAATTGTTAAAATTAACAAAAGAGCCATTGAAAAAAATTTCAATGGCCCTGACTTTTATAATTGCTCACTATAAAATTGTTCCACCCGATTTAATTATAATAATTTTATACTTATATACCTTTTGGGGTTCTTTTTTATATCAATTATCAAAGAATCTATATCAGCCGTAAGACGGTTTAACTTATCATATAATTCGGAATCTTGAGTAAGCTCACCAAGAGTTGAGTTAGGATTGTTGAGATTGCCGGTGAACTTAACAAGATTAGCAGTCAGACCATTTACATTTTCCATTGTTTGATTCAAGGGAAGACGGTTGAGTTCTTCAGAAAGGATAGACAAATTGGCGGTTATAGTGTCAAGATTTGTCACAGCCATATTTGCACCGTTAAGTATCCCCGGCACCTGACGATTCATCAAAGTATTCAAACTTTGAGAAGTAGCAGACAAATTGGCCGTGAGAGTTTCAATATTTTTTATTGAAACTTCAAGAGAAGGGTCTGAAACCAGATTATTCACCGATACCAACAAGCTGTCAATTTTAGGCACCATTGCACTAACAGCCGGGAGAACATCATTACTTATACTTGACATTAGATCGGGAGTTGATCCCGACATTATTTCCGACCCTAAAGGAAGCATTTCTGAACTTTGACCTAATTTTATGTCAATGTAACTTCCACTCAAAAGAGTAGAGCCAATCAATGCTTTGGAATCTACAGGCAGATGAAGTTCTTTATTCAATGCCATTAAGACTTCTATCTTACCCGGATTTGAATAATTGAAGTTTATTTCTCTTACTTGACCAACCTTGTAACCATCGATCAAAACAGGAGCCGCAATTTCCAAACCTTCCACATTTTCATATTGAGCAACATAGAAATTGGATGGTTTGAATACATTGATTCCTTTAAGGAACTCTATTCCAAAACAAAGAATCAAAATGGCCACAGCAACACATAGACCTATAATCACCTCCTTTGTAAAAAACCTTCTCATCTTATTATTGGTTTGATCTAATACTTTTTTGACTTGAGACTATGAAAGCATCAGGAATCTTTTTCTTTACATCAGCCAAAACAGCTTCAAGCTCAGAACGATCAGTGCTTTCACCATAATAGTACTTATATAAATTGTTTTCTTTATATGTAGTGATAGGAGCGAGCCCACAGAATCTTGAATTCCCTTGGCTTAAAAGATCAGAAGAGGCTAAAATCTGAATTTTGTAGACAGTGACAAGTTTATTGACTTTAGCATTGTAAGCATCTTCTTTACGATTCTTTGGCTTGCTTATCTTTTTTTTGTCTTCTTTGGGTTTCTTTTCTTTTTTATTTTTCTTATTGTCTTTTTTCTTGTCTTTATCCTTGGAAGTGTCTATCGCTAAATATTCCTGTTGAGCCACCGGAGATTCAGAAATCTTGTCAATATAGGATTGTTCACCGGAAAAAACTAAATCTGATTTTTCAAACGATTTATTAATAGAGAGTTCTCGCGCGGAAGCAGATCTTCTCCTTCTTTTATCGGATGTCTTTTTTACCGGGGTGGAGACCTTATGAGTCCTGGTTTTTACAACGGCAATCGGTGTATCGGAATTAGTAATGTATGTATCTTCAAGATTACTTTCAGAATTCTCCACATACACCTCAGACAGATCATTTTCACCCGCCCCTGATAAAGCTTTTCGCCATGAAGACTCATATTTTTGGAGAGCCTTGAAAATAGCTTCGGCCATCTCCTTAGCACCTTTGTCAGAAGAAATATAGCTTGCGGATTGTGGATTACAAATGAAATCCAATTCTATTAACACTGCAGGCATCGAAGTAGCCCACAGCACCCAAAATCCGGCTTGATGCACTCCCCTGTTCTGGCGACCGATATTCACCAATTCGTTCTCAACATTCTCTGCAAACTTTATGCTTTTGGCGAGGTTCTTTTTTTGTGCCATTTCAAAGATGATATAGCTCTCATCTCTTTGGGGATCGAAACCGCTGTATTTCTGCTCATAATCCTGTTCGAGCTCTATCACAGAATTTTCTCTCATGGCCACTTCCAGATTGCTCTCATCCTTATGTAGACCTAAGGTGTAGACAGAACTTCCGGCTATATTTTTACGGTTCTTGTTTTTCTTATCGACGGAATTTGTATGAATGGAAATAAATATATCTCCTTGAGATTTGTTGGCTTTCTCAGCTCTCTGCTGTAATGAGAGAAATGTGTCGTCATCTCTCGTCATCACTACTTTTGTATTCTTGAGCTTTTTCTTGATCAGTGATTCAAGATATTTTGCCACTTTGAGATTGATATCTTTTTCTTTAACTCCATTGTCGGCTGCACCGATATCTTTACCTCCATGTCCGGCATCAATTACAACAACGAAATTTTTATCATTCTCATCTTTTGCTCCTATCTCGAAGATCACAAAAAATAAAAATATATAAACAATTATATTTCTTAAATATGCTCTCAGCATCTTATTTTCCTAAATTACACACAAAATTACAAAAATTTTTCTTTAATTTTGACTATACATCAAATTAGGTTTTGTAATGCTCAAAATTAATGATGATTTTTATAAGTTTATCGAACAAAATAAGGATAAAGACCCCAATAATTTAAGACTCTCTCTTAAACCACAATCATATACCTTCGACCTTAATCTTGCTATAACTCAAATTGAATGTAGAAAAAAGGTATCATTAAAATTAAAAAATTTCATTTCTTCCCACTTATTTATTTTTCCCGACACTATAAGTGCCGAACAGTCTTCACATCAAGCAGTGGCCTACTATCATTCAAATAAAATCAAGGAGAATGAAACAGTTTGCGATATGACAGCCGGTTTGGGTATCGACTCTATGTCTTGTGCTAAAAAAGGAGGGATTGTCACTGCATTGGAATTAGATCCCTTGAAAGCGGAAGCCCTTAATTATAATTCAAAGGTTCTTGGTTTGAAGGCATTCCAAGTGATTAATACTGATTCTATAGAATATCTTAGGCACACTAATCTACATTATAATGTAATTTTTGCCGACCCTTCTCGGAGAGGAGAATGCAATAAAAGATTATATAACCTTCGGGATTGTAGTCCAAATATTATTGAGAATCAAGATATTTTGCTTAAACATTGTGATAAATTATTGATCAAAGCCTCACCGCTTCTTGACATCTCTCAAACTATAAAAGATTTCCCGTATATTGTTTCCATAAGCGCTATCGGAGTAAAAGGAGAATGCAAAGAATTATTGATTGAACTCAAGTCGTCAGGAAAATTTAAAAACAATAATATCAAAATTGAAGCTGTAAACCTTGATAACGACGGTGAGATCATTTCTTTTTTTACCGATGAATTAAATATTGAAAAAAATAGTCGTGTTATAGATTTCGCCACAGAGCAAGATTTACTTTCCGGAGCCTTTTTACTTGAACCCTCAGCCATGGTTATGAAATTGTCGCCATGGGAAACTATTTGCACACGATTTGAGGCTAAGAAAATCGGCAAATCATCTCATTTATTTGTTACACAATCTCAACCTTCAGAATTCCCAGGAAGAGTAACAAAAATTATGAGAATTATAAGAAAACAAGACCGGAAATCACTTATAGGACTTCCGGCCACAGTTGTTTCACGCAATCACCCTCTTAAAGCTGAAGAAATAAGGAGGGTATATAAATTGAAAGAAGGTACAGACAATTTTATTTACGCCACAAAATTAGGAGATAAACCTGTAATTTTAGAATCTATATCCTGCTGAAAGCACAATCTGGTTATTCGTAAAAGAGAGTTTAGATTGTGGTGAAGGAATCTGGGGATTTTCCGGATCCGGTGAATAAGCATGGTATTCAGAATCCATATGTTTATATACATAGGCCAGATCCACATAAACATGTTTATATCTATAACCTAAACCAAATGTGATGTAATTTGTGGAATTATCAAACCGATAACTTGGCTGTGTGCCGGAGGTGTAAATTATTTCTTGGTTTCCCGAGGCTTCCTTTCTCACCGGGGAAGAAACATTTGCATAGCCGGCACGAATACTAAAAGATGAAGTGGGTTTGAATTCCACCCCTGCTCTGAAAGTGTTGGTTGACTTATAGTAAGTGGAAATATCCAAATTCTCATAAGCATATGGATCATTTGGATTCAAGAAACCCGAATAAGAAACAGGGCCCGTGTTTTGTAGGGAATAGGGGTAATAATCAAACCAGCCGTTGTCATAGTAAGTAGGCTCGGAGAAATGCATCTTTCCGTAGTTTGCCCATTCATAATCAAAAGATAATATGAGATTATTACCTATCACACCTGCTGCACTTGCTATTATCTTCCATGGTGTGCGGAGATTATAACTATTATAGCCCAAATAACCGTTATTTACAGTGGCATATCCGCTTTCTGAGCCACCATAAAGATAATCGACGCTTGCTCCAAACTCTTCATTCAAATTATACCATGTAGGAGTATGGAAAGCAAAACCTAAACGGAGTGCCTGAACAGGTTTTAAAATAAAACCGAGTTGATAGTTGAAACCGGTACCGGACACACTGTAAATGTTACTGAGATTCCAATCTGCTGTGGTCCGAACAAAACTATTGTTTTCTGCCGGAACTAAAGCATTGTCAAGACTTTCACCCCATAAAGCGCTGAGACGATAATTGATATTGACAATATCAAAGTTCATCCCCCAGTAAAGAACATTGGAGATATTTCCACCAAACACTATATTAAAGTCATTGGTGCCACCCCATTCTTGCATCAGGAAAGAACCTGAGCCGGAAGTGTTTTGCCCGGTCATTGAATTATCATCCCAAAGTCCGTACCAATTTGTTACACCGGTCGACGGATTCATATCCGGAGAAATCAAATATGAATCATAACCCAAAATGGTGATCCAAGGAGATGCATAGTCATTATATCCCGGATTATAGGGATCATAGTCATTGCCCGACGCCACGTCTCCCTCAGTGAGTTGATTTGCATTGGCAATGCCGGCTATATAATTACTCATGGAATTCCTCAAAGTATTGATATTTCCGCCATATACTCTGTTGAAAGAAGCACCCTTATTATAAGTGAAACCGAAGTTAAAATTAGGGAATGTTGTGCTTGGCAGACGCATAGTCAAAACTGCTCCTAAATTGTTAAGGAGGAACTTTGTCTGGTTCATATCGTATTTAAACCCTTGTGCCTGTGAACTTGAGCTCTGAAGGTCAAGGTCAAGTGTAAAACCGATATCACTACTACGATATACACCGATTCCTGCCGGATTCTGTGAAATAGAAGATAAGTCACCACCCAGAGCACCGAAAGCACCGGCCATACCCATGAATCGTGCGGTACCTTTTAAGTCCGGCTGCGATATACTGTAGGCATCTATGGCACCTTGAGCCATTGCCACACCACCACTTGCTGCCAGTAGTGAAAATATAATTATTGATTTCTTCATCTGTTTCATAAACTTTTTGTAACTACCAGTGATAGTTTAATACATTAGTCGGAGTCTTACGGTTTTCAACGATGTCTTCCACCGCCGCCACCGCTTCTTCCACCACCTGTCGACCTTCCGCCTCCACCTGTGGATCGTGAACCACCAAAAGATCCGGAATTATTCCTGCCGGTGGAAATAGTGGTTCTATTAGAGGTATTATTCCGGGAATTTGAAACCGAAGTCCTGGAATTTGTAGTACCTGAGTTTGGCCTTACTGTTCCAATATTGTTTCTATTGCTGTTATTACCGGGTAAAACACCTGTACCTGCAGTTCTATGACCTGTTTGACCCGTGGTGTTGTACTGCCATCTTCCGCCATTGTTAACAACTCCTGCGGGACGACCATTTGTTTGCACGCCCCCAGGTCGTGCACCTGAACCCATATTTCCCATAGGAGCATTATTTCCACCGGGTCTATTTCCCATTGCTATATTTCCTCCTCTATTGGGAGCAGGAGCATTCCAACCGGGTCGAGGACCAACTGTGCGGTTGCCTCCGGGACTCCAAGTAGCCATAGGACGTGGACCTGGTCCCGGTCCCCACCCCGGTCCGGGTCCCCAGCCCGGTCCCGGATTCCAAGCGGGACCTCCCCAGCCCCAACCCGGACCCCATCCCCAGGAAGGACCCCATCCCCAATTCCATGCATACCAGGGATCATACCATCCTATGCTCCAGCCCCAGCCTCCGAGACTGAAACCCCAGTTCCAAGGTGACCAAGCATAACTATAGTACGGCCAATTGTAACCATACCATGGAGCAAAAACAGGATAGCCATTATCGTTTATAACTATTTCAACATTACCATATGCATTTGATAATACATCACCCAATGCATTTGCATTATCAACTACAATAGTTGGATTATAATACTTTTGTATCTGCTGCGTATAAACGAAATCTTCGCCGTTTTCCACAGTAGTACCGATTGTGTCGATCTGTGATACGTAATACTGTTCTCCCCTTCGGTTATACGTATCAACATCCATTTCTGCCATATTGGCTATATAGTTGGATTGTTGTTTTTTTGTGGATGAGGTAGAAGAAGTATCTTTCTTTGGATTGTAATAAACATCGTCAAAATAATCCTGTGCCAATGCCGTTCCAAAACCGGCAATCAGGGCAACCATCGCTATGTATTTTTTAATCTTTTTCATAACTTTTCTTGCTTGTCAGTTTTTATGGAATGTTTTTATTTTTAGACTAATTAGGACCCTTAAAGTTTAAGAGCCAATTTTATGCCAAAAAAATTCTCTAATCAGAACTAATACAAAAATAGTGTTTTAAAATTTAAGATAAAAGTCCCCGCATAAATTTTTATAGGCCTCAGTGGGATAAATCCCATTAAAAAGTGTTAAATCTTCCTCTTTTAACTCCGAATTAACACTTTTTTGAAATTCAATCATAACCCTTTTCGCGGCTTTGTCCTCTCTGTTTTTAATTCGGCATATTCTTTTAGGCCGTAAACCTTTATAAATGGCACTCTCTTTAACCTTTTCAATAAACTCCAAGGGAAATATCATCGCCAAAGTTCCGGTCTCTTTCAAAATTTCAGGGGCATATTCCAATAAAGAGAAAACCGATAATTTGTCTTGATGCCGGGCCCTTTCCCGAGATGTGGAGGGATTTTCAATGCCGGAATGAAAAAATGGAGGATTGCTGACAACCAAGTCATATTGTTTATTTAAGGTTTTCAGATCCTTTGGAAATTCAGCTAACCAAACTTTCAATCTGTCCTTCCATGGGGAATTTGCAAAATTAACCCCGGATTCTTCCACGGAGGGAAGATCGATATCTATAGCATCAATGAAAGCTTCCGGAAATCTTTGTGCCAACATGAGAGAAATGACTCCGCACCCGGTGCCAATATCTATTATATCACGTCCATAATTCCGTGTCCAGGCACCAAGTAAAACAGCATCCACCCCCACTTTCATGCTGCTTTGGGAATGAGATACGTCAAAATGTTTAAACCGAAACATATCTGTCGCCATTATGCAAAATTAAGAGGTTTTCTGTAACTTTGCCATATGGGTAAAAAGAAAACAGAAGGCAAAGATGACAAATTTTCCATTTATCCAATCCTTGCCCTTGAAAATATTGTATTGACTCCGATGATTCCTCAACCGGTGAAAATTGACCGGGAAGAGCAAAGGGATTATATCAACAAGTGTTATTCAAACCATAACGAGGTGTTTTTTGCCACTGTAGACCATCAAGAAAATACAGGTGAGGAAGAAGAACATATCAAAAAATTAGGGCTCCTATGTGTGATAGACAGGGTGCTTCAAATGCCGGGTGCTCCCTCTCTTGCATTTGTCCGACCGGTATGTCGAGCTAATTTCGAAGGGATGGTATACTCCCCTGCTTATCCGATGGCTAAAGTTTCTTTATTGAAAAACGTGGAGACACCAAAGAGAAAAAGAGAAGAATTCCCCCTTCTGATGGATCGCGTGGACTCTCTATTCAAGATGGTGATGAATTTCATTGCTGAACCGGAAAAAGTCACGGCTGAAAAACTTGTTCAAGAAAATTCTAATACTCCTGTAGAGCATTTGTATTCAATAATACATGTCGCTCCTTTTTCATGGGAAGAAAAATACAGGTTGATCGAGTCAAACACTTTCAATCAATTGCTGGAATCAACTATTTTAATGCTTGATGAATTTGAACAAAAAATAAAAATTCAGGCATCAATCCATGAGCGCACCCATCAAGAATTGAGCCAACAACAAAAAGAGGCCTTTCTTCGTATGCATCTGAAAATGATAAAGGATGAATTGGGGGAATCGGAAGAAAAAGACGAAATCTCCGATTTAATGTCAAGATCATCGAAAAAGATATGGACCAAAGAGGCAAGGGAGAATTTTGAAAAGGAAGTGCAGAAACTCAAAAGATTAAATATAAACAATCCGGAATATTCCATACAATTATCCTATCTTGAAACCCTTCTTGAATTACCGTGGAATAATTATAATCATAAAAAACTATCTTTAGATAAAGTTGAAGAAGTATTGAACCGTGATCATTACGGACTTGAAAAAGTAAAGGAAAGAATTCTGGAATACATGGCAGTTCTAAAACTGCGTAACGACATGAAAGCTCCCATTCTTTGTCTTTATGGGCCTCCCGGAGTTGGGAAAACATCCATCGGTAAATCAGTTGCCGAAGCAGTCGGGAGGGAATATGCACGTATATCCTTAGGAGGTATGCATGATGAAGCTGAGATCAGAGGCCATAGAAAAACCTATATCGGGGCTATGCCTGGACGTTTCCTTCACACTCTTTCTAAATTAAAATATGGGAATCCTCTCATCCTTCTTGATGAAATCGATAAGGTCGGGAAAGATTATAAGGGCGACCCCTCTTCGGCTCTTCTGGAAGCTTTAGACCCGGAACAAAACAATACTTTCCATGATAATTTCATAGATTTCCCTTACGATCTTTCAAGAGTGCTTTTTATTGCAACTGCCAACGATCTTTCCTCCATTCCCGGACCCCTTCGCGACCGTATGGAAATCATTGAAATGGCAGGTTATACTTTAAATGAGAAGAGAGAAATAGCCTTGAGACATTTGGTTGACAAGGTGCTTCAAGAAAACGGGCTTAAGAAAGGTGAGGTTAATTTCCTACCTTCCACCATCGATTTCATAATCAAGAATTACACCAATGAGAAAGGAGTGAGGCAACTTGAAAAAGCCCTTGGCAGGATTACTCGAAAACTTGCTCTAATGAAAGTGAGGACAAAAAAAGTACCCAAGGAAATAACAGACCAACAAGTGAATGAATTCTTAGGGAAAAAAGATACTTATTTAAACAATGTGGGATTTCATTAAAGAAATCCCACATTATTTTATTTACCTTTCGTAGCTGATAGAATCTTAAATAATAGCGAAGAATCTATCTTATAAACAAGAGTTCTCTATATTTAGGCAACGGCCATATTTCGTTATCCACCATCAATTCCAAATGGTCAATATGATAACGAATTTTCTCCATCAAAGGAGCCACTGAGTCATGATAGGCTATAGCTTTATCCCTCTGTGATTCTATCACATTGGCTTTTTTACGGTTTTCGATCATTTCCTTTACCAAATCTCTCACTTGATTGATATGATCGGAAATCTTCTCTACCGAATCATAATCGGCATTTCCAATCTTTTGTGCCTTATCAGTGGGGAAAAGTTGATTGATTTTATAGAGATTATCAAGCAATCGGCCCTGATAATTCACTGCTGCCGGGATAATGTGGTTAATGGCAAGATCTCCAAGAACTCTCGATTCAATCTGCACTTTCTTTGTGTACATTTCCCATTTCACTTCATTGCGTGCAATGAGTTCTTTCTTACTGAAGATGCCCATCTTCTCAAACATTTCTACACTTGAATCATAAAGATAAGCATCAAACATCAATGGAGCTGAACTCTCAGTATCGAGCCCTCTGTCTTGAGCTTCTACCACCCATTCGTCACTATATCCGTTGCCATCAAAATGAATCGGACGTGACTTGAGAATGTTTTCCCTTGCTTCAGCAAAAAGGGCTTTCTCAAGTTGTTCTCCCTTTTTTAATCTGGCGTCAACTCTATCAGCGAAATCTTCAAGTTCATAAGCTACGGCAGCATTCAAGGCAATAAGTGCAGTTGCACAATTGGCTGAAGAACCGACTGCTCTATATTCAAAACGGTTGCCTGTAAAGGCAAATGGGCTTGTTCTGTTCCTATCGGTATTATCCAAGAATATTTCAGGAATTTGGCTCACACCCAGTGTCAAACCTTCCTTTCCTTGAACCTTCATAGCCTCATAATCATTCTTTTCAATACTATCGAGCAAACCGGAAACTCCCGAACCCAGAAACATTGAAATTATGGCAGGAGGAGCTTCGTTAGCACCAAGCCTATGAGAATTAGTTGCTGACATTATAGAGGCTTTCAATAAAGCATTGTGTTTATGCACTGCATTCATGACATTGCTTAAGAAAACCAGGAATTCAAGATTGTCGTGGGGAGTCTTGCCCGGAGAAAAAAGTTGCTTGCCATTATCTGTTCCCAGGCTCCAGTTGTTGTGCTTGCCGCTTCCGTTTACTCCGGCAAAGGGTTTTTCATGGAAAAGCACCCGGAAATTATGTTTTCTTGCCACTTCGTTCATCACTGTCATAATCAAAAGGTTATGATCGTTGGCAAGATTAGCTTCTTCATATATGGGTGCCAGCTCAAATTGGTTGGGAGCAACTTCGTTATGTCTTGTTTTAACAGGTATGCCCAATTTATGGCTTTCTATTTCAAGGTCGAGCATGAAAGCCTCTACCCGGCTCGGTATTGATCCGAAATAATGGTCTTCCAACTGTTGGTTTTTGGCACTTTCATGTCCCATCAAGGTTCTTCCTGTCATAGTGAGGTCAGGACGTGCAGCAAATAATGCCTCATCTACTAAAAAATATTCCTGCTCCCATCCCAAATATGAAATTACATGTTTCACATTTGGATCAAAATATTTCGCAACTCTCGTTGCTGCTTTGTCAACAGCATTGAGAGCCTTAAGAAATGGGGTTTTATAATCAAGTGACTCTCCGGTGTAAGAAATGAATATAGTAGGAATGCACAGGGTGGTTCCTACAATGAAAGCCGGAGAAGAGATATCCCAAGCAGAATAACCCCTTGCTTCAAATGTGTTCCTGATGCCTCCATTAGGGAAACTTGAAGCATCGGGTTCTTGTTGTACAAGAAGTTTCCCTGAGAAATTCTCAATTACACTGCCTTTCCCGTCATGATCGATAAAACTGTCATGTTTCTCGGCTGTGCCACCTGTCATAGGTTGGAACCAATGTGTGTAATGTGTAACCCCATTATCCAAAGCCCATCTTTTCATACCGTCGGCAACACTGTCAGCAACCTCACGGCTCAAAGGTTTCTTGTTGTCGATAGCATCAACCAAGGCTTCGTATGCTTTTGCCGGCAGATATTGGAACATTTTCTGACGATTGAATACCTTTTCGGCATAATACTGCTCAACCCTTTTTTCGGGTTTCTCCACTTTCACTGCTTTACGTGTGGATGCTTCCATCACGCTCTTAAACCTTAAATCTGACATAACTTTTTATCGTGATTTGTGTTTTGTATCATTTAACCATTTCCCAATTCTCTCTATTGCCCTATCAGTATTATCTTTGGTATTGAAACCTGACAATCTGATATATCCTTCTCCTTCTTCTCCAAAACCGGATCCGGGAGTAGTTGAAATTCCACACTCCTTGAGCAAAGTCTCAAATATTTCATAAGAACTCATCCCGAATGGGTTGCCTGCCCACACATAAGGAGAATCAGTGCCACCGGTTACACTCCAACCGGCATCTTCAAAAAGTTTTCTAAGATTCGAAGCATTATAGATAAATCTATCGGTCATTTCTTTTACAGATTTCCTTCCTTCATCAGTATACAATGCTTCCGCTCCTCTTTGAGATATATAGGAAGCTCCATTGAATTTCGTGGTCTGCCTTCTGCTCCATAAACTATTTAATTCAACTTTATCTCCATTAGAGTAATAGCCTGTAAGTACTTTGGGCACCACAGAATAGCCACATCTGATGCCGGTGAAACCTCCTGTCTTGGAAAAGCTTCTGATTTCTATAGCAACTTCTTTTGCACCTTCAATTTCATAAATTGATTTCGGTAAATCTGTATGCCTGATATATGCTTCATATGCAGAATCAAATATTATTAAGCTATGATTTTCCTTGGCATATTTCACCCATTTTTTCAACTCTTCTTTGGGAAGCACGGAGCCTGTAGGATTGTTAGGGCTACATAAATAAATAATATCAACCTGATTATCTGGCAATTCAGGATAAAAATTATTCTCAGCCTTACACTTCAAATATGTGATGGCCGAATATTTGTTACCTTCAAGTTTACCTTCTCTTCCGTCTATAACATTATCATCAATATAAGCCGGGTAAGAGGGATCCATTACAGCCACTTTACAGTCTTTTGATAAAATATCACCTAAATTTCCAAGGTCACATTTTGCTCCGTCACTTATGAAGATTACCGATGGATCTATATCTATTCCCCTTTCTTTGTAATCTTTTAGATAAATGATTTCCCTTAGAAAGGAATAACCTTGTTCGGGTCCATAACCTTTGAATGAATTTAAATTTGTTAAATCATTAACGGCTTTATGCATAGCATCAGCTACACAATTAGCAATTGGCCCTGGCACATCTCCAATATCCATTCTTATTAATGGTATTGGGGATTCCTCTTCTCTATATTTTGCCAAAATTCTGCTTATCTGTGTAAACAAATACACCGAAGGCAATTCCCTGAAATTATCATTTACCCGTATCATAAATTAACTATCATCTTCTAAATTCCTTCATGCAAAAAAATTTCCTTTTGCTACAAATTCAGCCGGCCCTGTCATCTTCACACGATTACTTTTTACATCGTATGCAACCTTCAAGTCACCTCCACGAAGATGCACAATAACTTCCTCCTTTATTAATCCCTTTCTAAAAGATGCCACAGCTGAAGCACAGGCCCCTGTGCCACAAGCCATCGTTTCTTCCGAACCTCTTTCCCAAACTCTTATCTTTATTTCTTCCGGGGAAATTACCTTCACAAATTCTATATTTGCTCTGTCAGGCCAGACCGGATGTTTTTCCAATCCGGGTCCCATTTTAGCTAAATCCAAGTTATCAACATCGTTCACATAGACAACACCATGCGGATTGCCCATACTGACTCCTGTGACTTTGAATTCTTGACCTCCTGAAAATAATATCTGATCATTCATAACTTCTTCTGCATTTCCGTTTGCAGGAATTTCACCTCTTTTAAAAAGTGGAGAGCCCATATCAACTATGACACTCTCCACTCCATTTTTACCTGTAATTAACTCAAGGTGTTTAATACCACTGTTAGTTTCAATCGTTAAGGATTTTTTATCTGTAAATCCTAAATCATATACATATTTCCCGACGCATCTAACTCCATTACCACACATTTTAGCTTCAGAGCCGTCGGCATTGAAAATCCTCATACGAAAATCGGCGATGTCAGAGGGAAGAATCAAAATCAAACCGTCACTGCCAACGCCGAAGTGTCTATTACTAATTTTTCTGCTTAATTCAGAAAGGTTCTCTTCATTTAGATACTCCGGTATTTCTCCCCGGAGGGCATCGATATAAATATAATCGTTGCCAATACCCTGCATCTTTATAAAAGGTATTTCTATTTTGCCTTTCATATTGCTTGCAATTATGATATAAAATTATGTTTTAGAAAACATATTTTTTGTTTCAGTTTGCAAATTTATATCAATTATTGCTATGTTCCAAATTTTTATGGCTCAGGTATGCCTCCGGAAATATATGGGTCTCCCTCTCCGATTGTTTCTATAGGATATTCTATTTTCTTAGTATTTATTGGAATGGAATATATCAAGGAAAAGGAGGCGCTCAAGGCCCCTGTACCATATCCGGGCACATACCAGGGAATGGAATTGCTACCATTGCTGTTTTTCATTTTGAAACCATATCTTAAATTCCATCCCAATGAGAACCACTTCCAAATCTTTACTTTTAGACCCGCCAACACTTGTCCATATAAAGAACTTGCATTTTGATTCAAAATACTGAAATGGTTGCTCTGCCCCCAGTAATCGGAATTAATGGTGACATCTGTAATTTCATATTTAAAGGAAGAATAACCTAATCTTAAACCAAGAAAAACCTGGTAATCAGGATTACTTTTATACATGAAATTATAGTTTATACCTAATTTGCCATAAAAAGAAGGCTTGTTTTTATATCTGTAGTTGCTTGTTTCAGGATGGTGATCTGCAAATCCAATTCCTAATTCCACTATAGGTTCAAACCAATTATGAAGAGACAGAGAAGCCTGAATATCATAACTTGAAAAACTTTGACCAAAAAGTGACATCACTCCATCAAAGAAATTGAATCCGATATTTGCCGAATATAGCAAAGGATATACAGGTCGAGGTTTACTACTTGTCACAGTATCCAATTCAGCCATAAATAAAACCGGGTCGTCCAAAGGGTTACCATGTTGATCATAGTAATGAAGGGTGGGCTGTTTTGGTTTGTTAGGATCATTGTCTACCGGTGTGATTTTCTTCTGGCCCACCATGATTAATGACGGGATCAAGAGTAAAATCATTATGGCGAACCATCTGCTTTTCATCCTAAATTATTCCGATTCTTCTTGGGTCTTGAAATATATCTTTAAATTCTCAATGTTGGCATTCGTTATTTCACCTGTAGGGCACACCACTGAGTCGATAAAATTATCAGTATGGTCTATAGATGTCATTTTATAGTAATACACCGTGCCGCATGCCGAAGAAACAAACATTGGAATTATTTCATAATTAAAAGTTATTTCATCAAAAATCCCATATAGTCCGGGCCATCCTGATAGATAAAAGATTTGATAGGTGGTGGAATTTTGATCTATACGAAAAGGAAGATAAACTTCTGAGATATTTCTCACTGAATCTTGAAGCACACTGTCGCCCGGTGCTCCCACTCCATAAATAGATATCGATTCGAGGGCAATGGATGCAGGCACTTCCTCTGAGCTATAGAAACCGGCTAATGGTAATGAATTTTGATTGTCGTAACATTCAGATGTGGAACATCCTCCGGTAAAACCAATTGTAAGACCAAGAAATACCAATGGTCCTGCCAATTTTCTTCCAATATGTCCCACTTTATTCATATATAAATTTAAGCTTCGCTCCTTCATCTCATCCCTCATCCCTAACACCTCATCCCTCGTCTCCTATCCTTTCAGATATCTGATATTCGTTTCGTTCTGATGAGTTCCTAATTATAAGTTCTCCTATAAAACCTGTCAGGAAAAATTGCAAACCCATTATCATGGCTGCTAAAGAAAGATAGAAATATACAGATTTGGTTAGGTAAAAATAGAAGCCTGTGGAGCAAACACTGACAATTTTAAGAATTATAACAGTCAAAACAGCCAGAAAACCTATCAAGAACATAAACGACCCTAAAAGACCGAAAATATGCATAGGCTTGACTCCAAATTTTGTCTGAAACCAAAGGGTGCCTAAATCAAGATAGCCATTCACAAACCTATCTAATCCAAACTTGGTGTGCCCGTATTTCCTTGCCTGATGTTTTACTTCTTTCTCACCAATTCTGCTGAATCCGGCATTTTTTGCCAGATATGGAATATAACGGTGCATATCGCCATAAACCTCGATGTTTTTAACCACCGGGCGGCGATATGCCTTGAGTCCGCAATTAAAGTCATGAAGATTTTTAATTCCACTTACTTTTCTGGCTGTGGCGTTGAAAAGCTTTGTGGGAATTGTCTTCGATAATGGATCGTATCTTTTCTTTTTCCATCCCGACACAAGATCATATCCTTCTTCAGTAATCATCCTGTAGAGCTCTGGTATCTCGTCGGGACTGTCTTGAAGATCCGCGTCCATCGTTATCACCACGTCGCCCTGTGCTTCTCTAAATCCTGTGTGGAGGGCCGGAGACTTTCCATAGTTCCTACTAAATCTTATTGCCTTGATTCTTGGATTTTTATCCGAAAGTTTTTTAATTACTCGGAATGATGAGTCTGTGCTCCCGTCGTCTATAAAGATAATTTCGTAGCTGAAATTATTCTCTTCCATCACTCTCTTAATCCAATCTGAGAGTTCCGGAAGTGATTCTTCTTCATTAAATAATGGAACGACGACTGAGATATCCATAAGAACCTTATGCTGAATATTGCCTTGAAACTTTCTTTGAGCTCTTGCTCATTATTAGTGCAAGAACTAATGAAAGTATTGAGCCGACAAAACATGTGAGCCATGCCATAGAGGTCAAGAATTCAAGACCTGAGGGCAATAAATGAGCATCCATTGCTTCTTTCATCAACCTAATGGTGGGTTGATATTGATCTGCCATCGGTGTGGACTCAACAGCTTGAATCGCATTGCTCACATATAATTGAACAAATCCCGGCTCAAAAACCACAATATAAATGGCCGAAAGGAACATGCATATCAGTGAACCGAAAATAACAGTATAAATTCCTCCAAGCCATAATGATGAAAATTTATTATAGGAAGGTTCCTCTCTTGAAATTCGCTTCATAAGCATCCATAAAATGAATGGGAAACCTAATGCAAGAGGGAATAATACTAATGGCAAACCGGGAAATTTAACACTTAGCAACAAACATGCTGACATGATTGTAAGATACAGTCCGGCGGGAAGTCCTGCTTCGGAAGCGTACTTATAAATAGATTTCTTTTGCATGACTACAAAGTTAATTTTTTTCTATCATTCAACGGAAGTCTTTTATCAATTATTTCCCTTTTTATCCTTTTTTCACTAAATTTGCCTTGCACCTCCTGCTTTATACTATATGACAAAAATTCCAAAATTAGCTATTTTCGGTCTTATTTTCTGTATATTTCTAATTGGGATAGGTTGCTTTCTTGCTTTGAACACCACAGCTGAAGCAAATCGCATAGAGGAAATTCTTGAAGTGGCAACAGGGCATTATCCGGCACTTGAAACAGTCACGCTTCGAGAAGGTATCCCTGAACAAATCAAAGAATATGCCGGTTTCACGGTATCATTCAATAAGGATAACCACACACCTAATTATGTTGCCTGGGAATTGCTTGGCTCTGAGGTGTCCAACGGTGTGGAGCGTTCCAACAATTTTTGGCAAGATTTTGAAATTGAAGGATGCCCCACTCATAGAGATTATACACATTCGGGCTACGACAGAGGCCACATGTGTCCGGCGGCCGACCAGAAATGGAGCGAACGGGCAATGAATGATTGTTTTGTAATGGCTAATATATGCCCTCAAGACCATAACCTTAATGCAGGAGCCTGGAACACTCTTGAAAACAAAGAGAGACAATGGGCACGAAGAGATTCAGCCATCATAATCGTAGCAGGTCCTGTTTATGATGATAATGACACAAAAAGAATCGGAGATATTGGTGTAAGGGTACCAAGCGCTTTCTTTAAAGCTTTTCTGGCGCCTTATGTAAAGGAACCCCGAGCCATTGCTTTTGTCTATCCCAATATGGCTTCTCCGGGTAACATGCAGGACTATGCTATGAGCATTGATGATTTGGAGAACTACTTAGGAGTAGACCTATTCCCTGCTCTTCCCGATGATATTGAAAATAAAGTAGAGTCACGTTATTCTTTCACGGAATGGAACAAATCGAAATAAGGGAAACTATTGCAGCCGTTTCAACTGCTCCGGGAACCGGTGGTATTGCCGTTATTCGGGTTTCAGGCCCAAATTCGATTGATATTGTGGATGCGGCCTGGAAAGGCGTTAAGCTGAAAACTGTTAATTCGCATACCGCTCATCTTGGGAAATATTTCTCTATTGACGGAAATCTCATAGATGAGGCAGTGGCCACTGTCTTTATTGCTCCGGCTTCTTTCACAGGTGAAGACGTGGTGGAATTAAGCGTCCATGGATCTCCTTGGATTCAACGAGAATTGCTGGGAGATCTTGTAAAAAGAGGTGTAAGGATAGCCAATCCGGGTGAATTCACCCAACGAGCTTTTCTAAATGGCAAAATAGATCTTGCCCAGGCTGAAGGAGTGGCCGACTTGATTGCTTGCTCTTCAAAAGCGGCACATGATCTGGCCATAACCCAAACTAAAGGTGCCTTCTCAAAAGAATTCAATCTTTTAAGAGAAAAACTTATTGAATTTGCTTCGTTATTGGAATTGGAACTCGATTTCTCGGAAGAAGATGTGGAATTTGCCGACCGGTCAGCACTGATTTCATTATGCACGAAGGTTTTGGAGAAAGTAGATAATCTCGCTTCTTCCTACTCCCGAGGAGCTGTGTTAAAAAACGGAATCCCTGTGGTAATAGCCGGTATCCCCAATGCAGGTAAGTCTTCTCTTCTGAATCTTTTACTCAACGATGATAAAGCCATCGTAACTGATATCCCGGGCACTACGAGAGATATAATTGAAGACACAGTAGAAATAGATGGCATTTTATACCGATTCATAGACACAGCCGGATTGAGAGAAACCTCTGATATAGTTGAAGGTATTGGAGTGGACCGAGCGAAAGAAGCACTTGAGAAAGCTTTCATCATAATCTGGGTAATAGATTCCACATCTGATCTTGAGCCTCAATATCAATCCTTATTAGAAGTGTTGTCTACAAATTCCACGAAAAACATAATTATATTACTTAATAAATCAGATCTGGTAGAGAGTACTTTACAATCTTCTCAACAATATTTACAAGATAGGATTTCTCAATCCTCTCTGATCACTTTCTCCACCAAATCTAAAACCGGTCTTTCAGAACTACTTTCAAAACTTAATTCCTTCGCCACCGGGGGACAAAATTCCGAAGCTGACATAATCGTGACCAACGCACGTCATTTTGAAGCTTTAACCAACGCATCCGCTGCACTTAGAAGAGCATTAACCTCGCTGAAAAGCTGTCCCTCAGATTCCAATTATATTCCGTCCGATTTGATTGCTCAAGACATCCGAGAGGCAATCGCTTATCTCTCAGCCATCACCGGCTCGATAACCTCAACTGATCTCCTCCACTCCATCTTCTCCCGCTTCTGCATCGGCAAATGAGCAAATCTCTGATTTGCGAATTCGAGGAGATTGTTTAGAGGATGTCAGACGGCTCATGCAGAGCGAAGCGGGATAATGAGCTAGTCTGGTACTCAGTGCCGGAGGCAAAACAATCGACTCAAATATTCTTAATCTCTGATTTGCGAATTTGCGATAAGCATTTATTTAACGTCA
Source organism: Muribaculaceae bacterium (assembly GCA_022510425.1). GTDB lineage: Bacteria > Bacteroidota > Bacteroidia > Bacteroidales > Muribaculaceae > Lepagella. The sequence goes on along the minus strand of JAFLTO010000014.1, from coordinate 13,749 downwards.
GACGCTTTTGTTTGTAAAAAGCCAGCCAAATGCTCGTCCCCGATGCAATTATAACAGTAAATATCAATTGGCAAGTTTATAATATTACTTAAAGCTTTCATTTTTTCAGTCTATAATCCACGTTGGCTCTTTGAGCCTGAGAATGTTGCAAAGGTCGCGGAATATGAAACTGCTTTCCATCTTTGATGATATAGGAACCTGTCTGATGAAAGTTGAATGGCACATTTGCTTCCATGCATTGATTCCTCAGATTCAATACCCAGTTAAAATCAAGAGGCCTTGCATACTTTCCTGATTCTCCACCGGCGCTTACTTCTTCTATTAATCCAGGATGCAGATATTTCAAAATATTTATCTGTTCTATCATTGGCGCTACAACAATAAGTCTGTGTCTTATCGGTAAAGAAAGGAAGATTGGAAGTCTTTGTTCCGCTCTAAGCTGATTCTCTACTGTGCATCCGATGGCTACATTATCCCATCCCTCTCCCCAATCGGAAGGAATACATTCTTCAAATCTCTCTATCCTTTTTGTGAAGAAATAGAATGAACAGTCATCCCTGGCTCTTATCATATCCCATATTTCCGTTCGCCATTCATCAGCTTCTTCTATCAAAAAATCAGATGTAAAACATAAGGCGAATTCAGTTCCTGACGGATATTTCCAGTTGTGTTTCCTGTCTCTTTTTACCGGTAGATTGAAGGATAAGGTCTTCCTGACTTCGTTTGTTGGGATCTCTCTACTAAAAGCGGCATCTTCTCGAAACACGTAACAATGCTTGCAACCCTCACTTATTTTATGGCAGCCATGCCAAGGATTCCAAATTGGCATAATTATTTTTTGAGATTTCTAAATTATTCACCTATTACCTGCGTAAATGGATAATCCTATCATTAACCAAACTATTTTAATTAATAATAGTTTATCAGAAAATCGGGAATAAATGAACCATCTTCAAAGATAATAAAAACGAAACGATCTAAAAAAGAAATTGAAGATCTTACCTTGGATTCACTCCGTCAAAGAAATGCTTATCAAGCAGAGATTGAAAACTCTTTCTGACCTTGGGAACAAATTGACCAAAGTCAACATTCTCTTTTAGCACAAATGCTTCAGACTGCTTCGGGAGGTGTCACCCCTCCACAAGTCGGCACAGATTCCGGCTGTTCCTCTTCCCAATCCTCCTGTGACGCCCACGAACACGACCCCTCTCGCCGCCGAAGATAATAAAATGGGTTAATATTTTTGTTCCTACAAATATTATCACTAAATTTACAAATAACATCAATGAATTACTTCATATCAACAAGTAATATGGATAATATAGACCGTATAAATAGGCTAAAAGTTGTTTTAGCGGAGCAGAATCGCACCGGGAAATGGCTTGCTGAGCAATTAGGCAAGAATGAAGCTACAGTTTCGCGATGGTGCTCCAACACAGCTCAACCTTCATTGGAAATGCTTGTAAAAATAGGTGAGATCTTGAAAGTTGAGCCCAGAATTCTTATCAACGTTAAAGAGAATATTTGATTATGGCTAAGAAAAAAATACAATCAGTTGAGCCTCAAATTGCAGATCTCGCGAATAGTTGGATGCGTTCTTATGATCTAGATTATAAATTAGAGCAGGAATACCTTAATTCTGAAATAGATAATGCTCTACATGATTACTTTTCTAAAAATGGTGGTTCAGGCGCAAATCGTCCTGATGCCAAATTATTGCTACGAGATAAAAAGCTTAATTACTATCCTATTCTTATAGAGTATAAGGGTTACAAAGACAAGCTGATTAAGCTGGACGTTTATGCTCAAATTGAGAATAAGAAAAATAAGAATGTACCCCATTTTAAAAACATCAATGAATACGCTGTAAATGGCGCGGTACACTATGCTAATGCCATATTGCACCATACAAGTTATACGGATATCATTGCTATTGGTATGACTGGTTACAAAGATGATTATGGCAATCTCCAACATTCAATAGGTGTATATTATGTATCTAAGAAAAATTTAGGGACCGGTCAAAAAGTCGGTGATTTCACTGACTTATCGTTTTTGGCAGACGAACATTTCGATGCATTTATTGAACAAGTTGAGTCTTTGCGATTAACGCAAGAAGAACTGGATAGGCTTAAAGAGAAAAGGGAACAGGAAATTACAGCAAGTTTAACGACTCTCAACAACGATATTTATAAGAATGAAAAAGGATTAGGAGAAAAAGACCGCGTATATCTTGTTGCGGCATCCATTATGGCGACGTTGGGCATTCCGGGCAAAGTAGCACCACTTGAAAAGGATGAACTGAGATCATCAATGGAGGAGGGCAATAAGGATGGCGACATCATTCTTCGTAAAATTAGAGCGTTTTTGAAGGAGAAACAACTGCCGCAAGGGAAAAAAGATTTGATATTACGAACGTTACAGAATACACTTACTGCAGAGTATATTAACAAAGCTGTAGATGGCGAAACACAATTAAAACGTGTCTTCTCGAAAATCGTCGATGATTTAGGCATCTATTACAAGATTGGCTTAACCACTGATTTCACAGGAAAGTTATTCAATGAAATGTATGGATGGCTCGGGTTCTCGCAAGACAAACTCAATGATGTAGTTTTGACACCATCTTATGTAGCTACACTTTTGGTTAAATTGGCTCGAGTAGACAGGGATTCCTATGTTTGGGATTTTGCGACAGGTTCTGCTGGATTATTGGTGGCGGCAATGAATGAGATGCTTATTGATGCCAAAAACAATATACACTCCCCTGAAGAACTGTTACTTAAAGAGGCTAAAATAAAAACTGAGCAACTTCTTGGCATAGAATTGCTCCCGGAAGTGTATATGCTTGCTATCCTCAATATGATTCTTATGGGAGACGGCAGTTCAAATATTCTCAACAGAGACTCATTGACCGACTTTGACGGCAAATATGGATTCGGAAAGACAAATGAAGAGTTCCCGGCAAATGCATTTATTCTGAATCCTCCGTATTCAGCAGATGGTAATGGGATGAATTTCGTAGAAAAGGCATTAGGTATGATGAATCGAGGTTATGCTGCCATTATCATTCAACACTCTGCCGGTTCAGGCAAGGCTTCGGAATATAATAAACGCATCTTAAAGAAGCATACTCTATTGGCAAGTATTAAAATGCCTAAAGACCTTTTTATTGGGAAATCAAGCGTACAGACAGCTGTTTATGTCTTTAGGGTTAACGAAGCGCATAAAGAAGATGATATTGTCAAGTTTATCGACTTTTCTAACGATGGATATACTCGTGCTAATAGGAAGAAAGCCAAAAAAGTTCTTAATTTACGCGATACCGATCAGGCGAAGGAGCGGTATGAAGAAGTAGTTAATCTTGTTCGTTATGGCAAGTCCAAACTTAATCTTTTTACTGAAAAGGAGTATTTTGAAGGACATATAGACCCGAATAGTGGTGATGACTGGAACCAATCGGCTCCATTAGATTCGAGACCGACATTAGCAGATTTTAGAAAAACCCTCTCGGAATATCTTTCTTATGAGGTTTCCAATCTATTAAAACAACAAAAGACTGAGGAGGGCTGCTTGGGAAAATAGATTCCCCACTTAACAGTATGTTGTCTAAGGTTAAGTGGGGAGAGTTTAAAATAGACGATTTATTCTATATAAGAAACGCCAAAAGTTTCAATTCGGATAAATTAGTCGAAGGTGATGATTACGATTATGTAACTAGAACCTCATCAAACCAAGGCGTTTTATCAACTACTGGATATGTAAATTCGGGAAATATAAATCAGTCTGGTATTTGGAGTTTGGGATTACTCCAAATGGACTTCTATTATAGAAAAAAAACTTGGTATGCGGGGCAATTTGTTAGAAAGGTTGTACCTAAATTTGAAATAATTGGGGATAGTCACATATTTTTTACCACATTATTGAATGGTCTAAAATTACGGTTGTTATCAGTTCTTGTTAGAAATGTAAACAGTAAATTTATTAATAGTAAAATATTTTTGCCTATCACAGAAAGCGGAGAAATTGATTTTGAATTTATAAATGCCTTTTCATCGGAATTGGAACGAGTACATATCGCTGATTTAGAAAACTATCTAAAGATATGTCAGTTTGATGATTATGAATTGACAAAAGTCGAAAAGAATGCATTAGCTAATATTGAAACTAATGGCATTAAGTGGGGAGACTATAAGTTAGGTGATTTATTTGATAAGATAAAAACGAAGAAACTGCCTTATAAAGCCAAAGAACTTCCAAGTGAGCCTAATAGAGATTTTATATTACCTTGTTTGACGTCAAGTTTCAGGAACCAAGGTTTAAACTATTATGTTCCTAAGGCAAACGCAACAATATTGAAAGATGTAATTACCATTCCGTCTAACAGTGATGTTTATCGGGCGTATTTCCAGTCGAATGAATTTACGGTTTTATCTGACGCTTATGCAATTCGATGGAAATCCGCAACCAGCAAATTGTCTCAAAACCAATATTTATTTATGGTAATGTGCATCAATAAAGTTACTGATCTGCCAATATATTCGTACAAAAACAAGTTAGGCGGCTGGGAAGTCGTAAAGCACAAGTATATAAAGTTGCCTCAAAAAGGCAATGATATTGATTTTGAGTTTATGGATAATTTGATAAATGCCATAAAAAAGTTGAATATTATAAAACTTCATCATTTTCTTCATAAGAAGACTAATAGCGAAATAAAATCTGATTATATTACATCTGAAAGAGAACATAGCTTAGCAGCAGAACCTTTTGAGGTTTATGGATACTCCGATTTTGAAAGTGTTTCAAATATGAGTAATAAAAGCCACATTTTAGTTGGCTGTTATAAATCTCCGGAACATCTTCAATGGATTTTGAACTACAATAAATATAATGTTCGTCTGGGTGACCGAGCAGGTTCTATGGACGAACATAAAGAACTTTTTGCCAAGACCAGTAAGTTAATTCTTTATAATATGGAAGAACCGACTGAAATCCGAGTAATGGAGATTTCAGACCCTAAAGAGATAACAGGTAAGCAAATCAACGAATTAGGTTATCCCGATAAGCGTCCCGACAATTACCGCTATGAAATTTTCAATACCCAGCCCTCTTATGAATCCGGAAATCAATATTCGGATTTAGTAAAAGAGATCATTTTTAAACCAGGACATATTGAAGGTGCTCCTATTTTTATCACCTCGAAATCGGAATAATTTTATGAAGACAGTATTTTTGATTGGTAACGGTTTTGACATTAATTTAGGTCTGAAAACAAGTTATAACTATTTTTATAACTATTATATTAATTTACCAAGAGATAAGGATCATAGCTTAGTCCAAGAATTAAAATCTTATATAACAGAATATATAAAAGGAAAAAATAATAATTGGTCTGATTTAGAAATCGGAATTGGGAATCATACTATAAAACTTAATAATTTTGAGGATGTCGAAATAGTTTATGATGACATTAATGAATCCATCCAAAACTATGTAACTGAAATAGATGAAGCATTTAATGAAAAAATTGAAGAATTCGATTTTAACCTTTTAAAAACAAATATATTAAAATTTAATAGTTTCCTAACACCAGCGGAAAGCACATTTGTAAGATCAAATGCAAAATCAACGAATGAACATCATACCATTGACATAATTTCATTCAATTATACTGCTACTATAGAGAAAATATTAAAAAAAGGGAGTGAACCACTGGAAATAGGACGTGCTTTTTATAATTCAAATGTAAAATCCATTCTCAATAATATAATTCATATTCATGGTAATGTCGATGACCCAATTTTAGGAGTCAATGATAAAACACAAATCGCAAATGAAAATTTAAGGGAGGATATTAGAGTTCAAAATTACTTAATCAAACCTTTGATGAATCAATCTTTAAGACATCTTAACGACAATAAAACAAAGGAAATAATTAATAATAGCCATTTAATTTGTTTATATGGATTATCTTTAGGAGAAACAGATAAAACTTGGTGGGAACTAATCGGGAAAAGAGTTTTAGATGGGGTAATGTTAATCCTGTTTGTTTACGATAAAGATACTAAAAGGGTCCCGGCAAGAAAGAATGAGATAAGGAGACGAGATTGGCAAGATAAATTTATGAATATTGCTAATATACCCGAAGAAAGTTTCGAGAAGGTAAGAAACCGAATTATGATAACATTTAACAGCCCAATTTTTGACATTAGAAAAGAAACTATATGACTACACAAGAGGAGCGGATGAGGCCGATAATGTCCGGTTTTGATAACGCCAAAATACAACAAATAAGTTATAAATTTCAAAGAAAGGTAATTGCTTATTGATTATGGATAAAGGTCTTGACATACAGATAGAGGAAGCGATGAAGGCCTATTTGGCTTTCTTATAACCAGGACACAATGCTGCGTCATCATATCACCAATTTGAACCACCGAGTTTTACAGTATCAAGAGACTGACACTGTAAGTTCTCAATTTGACCTTGTAAATGACACTGTAAACTCACGGAATGATACTGTAAAAGCATTGAAGGAAGGTCTGAAAAGAATATATATGGCGATACAAAAAATCCGGAAATTACTCATTCCGAACTTATGAATATCTTCAATATCTCTGAATCTACAGCGAAGCGAGCAACCCGAGAACTTAAGAAATTAGGCTTTATAAAAAGAATTGGTTCTGATAAAACCGTCAAATGGAAAATCCTTAAGTAACATCACTAATTTTGATGAATACGAAAAGTTCAATTTAAATTTATACAATAACTAAAGAATGGAGAAATACGAAGAATTTGAGCAATATTTGAGAGCAGAAGAACCCGATAAAGTTCAAAGAGCGAGAAACTGGTCTATTGCAATTGGTCTTCAAGATGTGGATGGTATTCATCCTTCTGATTTTCTTTTGCAACAGGCAAAAGAAAATATTGAAGGCAATATCTCTCGTGAACAGGTCCGAAAAAATATTGAGGAATACTACAAAGAAAAATCTGTAAGAGAAGAAGCCATCAAGAACCGCACTTTTGAAGCTGATAATGTTATCGAAAGAATAAATACTCTTTTAGCAGAAAAGGCATTTACTTTCTCTCCCTCTCAATTAAGACATATTCATGAATTCCTTTTTAAAGGAATTGATAAAAGAGCCGGAATATTCCGGGATTATAATATCACTAAAAGTCAATGGATTCTTGACGGAGATACAATAGAATATGGAAGAGCTGGAAATCTTACCGAACTCCTGAACTTTGATTTCAGTGAAGAGAAAAGATTTGATTACTCTAACCATTCCTCCTTAGAGGCTCTTAACCATATCGCCCGTTTTATTTCCGGAATATGGCAAATTCATCCTTTTGGGGAAGGTAATACACGAACTACAGCCGTCTTTTTAATCAAATATCTGAAATCTTTCGGTTTCAATGTTGATAATGAAAGTTTTGCAAAGCATTCTTGGTTCTTCAGAAATGCTTTAGTAAGATCTCAACACGAAAATATTCCCAAAGGTATTCACCGCACTTTTGAACCCTTAGAAAGATTCCTGAATCATGCAGTTTTTGGAACTCCAGCTGACTTAAGAAATCGAACTCTGCATATCCGTTGGAAAAAAGAGGAACAAATTTCTGAAATTCAATCTGTAAAACCTCAAACTGAGGTTGTAAAACCCTCTAAACGCCAAAATGACATTTCAAAAACAACTAAACGCCAAAATGACGTTTTAGAAACGACAGAATTATTGTCTCAAAAACTTTCAATAAAAGAAATGGCAGTGATGAGTTTAATTATGAAAAACTCAAAAATCTCTATTTCATCTTTAACAATAGCAACTGGATTATCTGGAAGAACGATAGACCGTATTATCAAATCTTTAAAAGAAAAGGGAGTTCTTCAGCGTATCGGTTCCAAAAATAATTCAACCTGGGTAGTAAATGAACCTTTATAATAATAACCGCCGTGACACTCACTGCGGTTATTAAATGTTTAGATTTCGATGATGGCTGAGGGATTGAACGTCTTGTTTTCATTGTGGAAGGTATAGCCTAACTGATTACTTATGCAAAGGGTATTTCCAATCTGCTTGTTGATATTCCGGTGGGAGTGACCGTAAATCCAATATTCAATTGGGCTATTGGCAATATAATTACCTAATTCAACAGTGAAGGCTCCATTTATAGGACTTCCCTTGAATTCATCGGCCATTAATTCGAAAGATGGAACATGATGGGTCGCAACAATTATATGTTTTGCCTTCCTGTTCGCAATACTTCTTTCAATGAATTCACGGCATTTCTCAATCCAAATTAAAGAGATAACTGCTCTGGTCTATTATATTATACTTTTCTACTTTTCACATATAACATAGAACATCTAAAAATTTAAAAGTATATTTTATTATACTTTTGCTTGAAGTTTCTAAAATTTATTGTTATCTTTGCCACAAAGTTTATTATATCATACTATGGAACTCAAAGAAATAATGAAGCAACGTCGGGAATTTCTTTCCTTGACTCAACAGGATCTCGCTGAGATGGCGGAGGTTGGCGTTGCTACAATCAAAGATATTGAGCGAGGGAAAGGTAATCCGGCACTAAATACTATAATGAAAATTCTTGAGGTACTTGGAATTGAGATAGAATACAAAATAAGGCAAACCATATAATTTTTAATAATTGTGAGACAATTAGCGGTATATTTCAATAATGTAAAAGCCGGTATTCTTACTGAAGAGTATCCCGGGAAAGACTACTCTTTTCAATACTTGGATGAGTATGTAGATTCTCCCCTGCCACCAATTTCCATCACACTACCTAAGCAAAACAAAATTTACATCTCAGAACATCTTTTCCCATTTTTCTCAAATATGCTTCCTGAAGGTTCTAACAGAAGAGTGATATGCAATACTCAAAGAATTGATGAAAACGATTCCTTCGGTTTGTTGACTACAATGGCTGACAAAGACTTTATTGGTGCTATAAATGTCAGGAGGATAAAAAATGATTGATATAAAAAACTGCCCCTCATCCCTGCAAGCCGGGTATGAAAATTATAGCCCTAAAGCTATAAAAACGCTCTTTGCCGGAGTAAAGGTTAATCCAATACTTAGTTTTAATATCGACGAGTTCCGGAATGGCAAAGAACTGGCTGACGCTATGCACAGGATATCTGTATCAGGTGCACAAGAAAAATTCCCGGCATTAATTAAATCCGGTGAAATCAAAATCGCAGGTGATGATGAACGATCTACTCATATCATAAAACCGTATCCTTGGGACATAACTTTACAGGACCGAAAACTCATTCCGGCAAATGAACATGTGACAATGCAGATAGCTTCACAGGTCTATGGAATACATACCACTACGAACGGATTGTGCTTTACACCTAAAGGGCAACCGGTTTATATTACGCGTCGTTTCGATATCCTTCCGGATGGTTCAAAATTGCCAATGGAGGATTTTGCTTCCATTATCGGAAAAAATGAACAGACGGCAGGAAAACAATTCAAGTATGACGGAAGCTATGAGGATATTGCCAAGGCAATAAGAAAAAATGTGGCTGCCTGGATGGTGGATTTGGAGCGTTTTTTTGAACTGGTAATATTTAATTATGTTTATGGTAATGGCGATGCCCACCTCAAGAATTTCTCTTTGATATTGGTTGGTGATGATTATCGTTTGGCTCCGGCCTATGATCTCCTTAATACTTGTCTTCATATTGAAGGCTCTGATTTCGGACTCGATGAGGATCTTTCTCGTGAAATTGAGAAAAGTGATGTGTGGGAAAGAACAGGTCATCCCTGTCGTCTTGATTTTGAAAAATTCGGCATTAAAATTGGTTTGGTTAAGAAGCGAATTGATCGGATTCTAAATAAATATTCACAGTTCCCGGATTTGGCCAATCACCTTTTGAATCAAAGTTATCTTACCGAGAAAGCCAAACGTAGTTATGCACGAATAGTGAAAGAACGTATCAACCGTTTTAACAGAGTTTCTCAATAACCACCCTTTATACGGTGAATTAAATCAGTATGATATTTTAACTGACAATTATTGACTAAATCTTATGGAACCATTATTCTCCAATATGGCATAAGATAGTTTGATTTTTGGGCACGAACGGGGAAATTTTATTAACTTCGAAAATTAGATATAGTACATACAGTAATGGATAAGTATGAAAATTTCAAATCGTTATTAGAATACTTTGTTTCCCATTTAGAATGGGTGATTAACCAGGATAAAAATCATCCAGGCTATGCAAAATATATTGCCCCAATTTCTAGTTTTAAAATATCGGGTCAAGGATATAATGGTCATAAAATTCAGAATCAAATTATGAATTGGAATAATTATGACGGAGAAATTATAAGTATAACGGTGTCAGGCACATATCCCCAACGCAGAGGCAGTTATCTACATTGGGATCGAACATGGGAAAACATTAGAGCTAAATGGAATAATAATCATATTACAGAATTATATATTTCAACAGAAGATTCTGCCAATGCAAAACCAGTAGAAATTATGACTTTAACTTCATTGGGATTGTTTGATGACAGAGATCCAAATAATAATTTAAAAAGATTTTAGGATAAATTTATAGAAATACATATGGGAAGATCCGAACTTGAAAATAACTGTATTAAAATTTTGAAATCAAATTATAATCTCATCTTAACTGGTGCTCCAGGAACTGGTAAGACATTTTTAGCTAAGAAAATTGCAGAAAGTCTAGGTGCTACTGAAGAAAATGGACAATGCAGAATGGTTCAGTTCCATCCATCAATGGATTACACCGATTTTGTCGAAGGATTACGACCTGTTCAAAATACCATTGAAAATAACTCCTCTGTAAATACTTTTGAAAGGAAAAATGGAATTTTCAAAGACTTTTGTGCTGAGGCATTAAAAAATTTTTGTGACAGCCAAAAGAGTCCCAGTGAGATTCAATCAGAAAGAAATATAGAAGAAAGTTATGAAAAATTAAGAGAAGATATTGAAAATGGGAAAGTCAAAGAAATTCCATTAAGATCTGAAGGAGTTTCAATGATTCCAGAAGTTTCTACACAAGGGAATATTTTATTAAAAGCAAGAGATAATAATACAGGCACATATCATACTGTATCTTTAAATCGAATAAAAAAGCTGTCTGAAATTTTCAAAAATATAAATGATTTAGATAAGATTACAAATATTTATAAAGAAGTATCAACTGTAATTGGGGGATGTAATTCTTCTGCTTATTGGGGTTTACTAATGTATTTATACAAAAACTATACTCAAAAGTTAGACGCAAATACTGAACAGGTTGAACGAAAAAATTATATTTTCATTATAGATGAAATAAATCGTGGTGAAATTTCAAAGATTCTTGGAGAATTATTCTTCTCAATTGATCCTGGTTACAGAGGAGAAAAAGGTAAAGTTATAACTCAATACCATAACCTTATAGAAGTTGGAGATGATTTTGAGGATGGCTTTTTTGTTCCTGAAAATGTATATATCATAGGTACAATGAATGATATTGACAGATCGATAGAAAGTATGGATTTTGCAATGAGAAGAAGATTTGCTTGGAAAGATATTTCAGTTGAATCTCAGATGGAGATACTTGACAATGAGACTTCTTGGGGTAAAAATGGGAAGCCTGATGAAAATACATTGAAAGAACTAAAAAATCGAATGACACATCTAAATCAAGCGATTATAGATAAATATTATAAAGAGCCGATTTCTAATCAGGTAAAAATCGGATTAACTAAATCGTTTCAAATTGGACCGGCATATTTCTTGAAATTTAATCTTTATAATAATTTTGAGGATTTATGGAAATACCATATTGAAGGACTCCTTTATGAATACTTAAGAGGAGTGCCTGACATCGAAATTAAAATGAAAAGTCTTTTAAAAGCATATAACGACAAATCCGACAATTGAAAACCACAGATTTTAATAAAAAGGAAATTGATTCCAAAGAATTAGCCGATATAAAGACAATCTCGAATGTTTCATTATCGGAATTAGCAGTTAGGAATGAATCAAACCTACTAATATTTCCGGATTCTTTTACAGAATACGATGAGAATTTCGGTAAAAAAACAATATGCCATATCTTAGATGATAAATTTTTAGTCACAAACAGCATTGTGGGGTTTGTTGGGAAAGGGAAAAGTCATTTATCAATACATTCGAGGTTTTCTAATGGCATCAAAGACTATTTTCTACATTATATGATTGGAAAACTGGCTGGAATAAATCTGCTTAATCTTAATCATACGACAGACGAAGAAGATATATTTAATTTTTTAATATATTTATTCCCACAATTTCTTAAGAGAGCACTTAAACAAGGAATTTATAAACAATATATTAACAAAGATTATAATGATACTTGTGTTAGAGGACCTATAAATATTAGCAGACATATCCATACAAATTTACCTTTTAATGGTAAAATAGCATATTCAAAGCGTGAATATAATTACGATAATAATATTACTCAATTAATTCGTCACACAATAGAGTTTATAAGAAAAATACCTATTGGTAATGAAATCCTAAATTTTGATTATGAAATTAAACAAAACGTAAATCAAATTATGACAGTGACACCAAAATATGTAAGTCGTGATTTAAATTCAGTTATCAATAGAAACTTAAGACCTGTAAATCATCCTTATTATAGTGAATATACTACACTTCAAAAACTTTGCCTCCAAATTCTAAGATATGAAGAATTAAAATATGGTAATAATAATAACGAGATATATGGATTATTGATTGATGCTGCATGGTTATGGGAGGAATATTTAGGGATAATCTTATACCCTCACTTTTATCATTATAGAAAAAATAAGGGAACACGTCTCAATTTGTTTGAAAATAATTTTCAACAAATTATACCTGATTACTTATCTATGGATAAAAGAATAGTCGCTGATGCAAAATACATTCCTTTAGACAAGGAACATGAATATGGTGAGGAGAAAGCTACGGCCGTTTATTATAAAACTATTACTTATATGTATCGTTTTTGTTCTGACATAGGATTTCTTTTATACCCCAAATCTAACAATAATTTTAATCCCATTATTTATAATATTAAAACTGAAAAGGATGGTATAAACGGAGGTAAAATTATAAAACTTGGTTTACAAATTCCTGATGTTTCAAAATGTAATTGTTTTGCGGAATTTGCTGAATTAATGGGTCAAAACGAAAAAGATTTCATTTCTAAATATGAACATATTAATTGATTTTTCGGGGGACAAACGGAGAAATTTCGCTAACTTTGTAATTGAGCGACGGAGGTCGCGAAGATTGAGTTTAAATGCTTGATTTAATTGTGTTATCGTGAGATAAACAGATTGAAAACAATAAGAAAAGCACAAGGTACAAAGCGAAATATGAACACCTAATTTTTAGAATGTAAATGTAGCATTTTGGCGTTTTCAAAACGTCAAAATAACGTTTTAAATAAAATAACCGCTGTAATTACTACAACGGCTACATAACTTAATTGTAAGCATTAACTGAAGTACACCTTGAGTACAGGATATAGGGTTTGTAATTTTGCAGGATTACAAATCCTATAATTTTTGTAGCATGACCAAAGAAGAATTTGAAAGACTCAAACGTGAGCTAAAAGAGAGCGGCAAGAGTATAAAAACCTTTCTTGCCGACAAAGGTATCTGCTTCACCAGCTATTACTATTGGAAGAAGAAATACGGGCATCCAAAGCCGGAGGCAGGACTT
>JAFLTO010000013.1 GCA_022510425.1 Muribaculaceae bacterium | reverse complement strand
ATCGAAACCACCGTTGAGGTTAAACATAAAATGTGGCACGGCAACAGAAACTAAAGACGCTATGCCGACAGCGTTTACATTGCGTTGCCTAACAGCCTGACTCAATCCTAATTCCGGTAAGATAAGTGTACAGGGTTTATCGGTAAAATTGGCTTTAATAATAGCTTCACCCACTGCTCCATGCATGGTCTTGTAATTAATTTTTAATTCATCATCAATTTTAAATGAATGGCCGGTAAAATGTTGATGGATTAAATCATTGATTGTTCCTTCTCCATTGGGGAATGAGACACCGGCTGTAAAAGAATTTTTTAAATAATGTTTTTTCCCGTTTAGCTTATATACTGCATGCGCTCCAATGAATTGCTGACGCATACTTACTTTATTCGACTCATCAATAATGAATCTGGAGATACTGTCTGTCAAATATGTTGTTTGTTCACTTGCATCTCTTTTCTCCTTATCGTAAAGATAATTAAGGTTAAAGGAAAAGGTCTTATCCTCATCTAATTTAAAAAGTTGATTGATAGAAAGACAACCGGATGTGTTACGGTATGTATATATGTCATTAAGACCGGGAGAATCCGGAAAAAGTATACCCGTTCCATAACTTGAATTGAAAGTAACAGGTGCTCCGATATCTTGTCTGAGGTCGTTTCCTACATTATTTGTCTTGAGTACAGATATATTCTGTGCTTTGCGACGGAAATTCATAAGATTGGCTGATAGATCCCAGGATAAATTGGGTTGTGTCCCAAGTGATGCCTGAATTGTAGAGGACCATATTCCGAGGGCACTTTGTTTTAGCTTTATGTTCATGGCCGGAGCAGTCCCGCTTTGAATACCCTGAAGCATTTTTATGTCTTGATGGTTTTGCATTACCTGAACCGTTCCAATGTCATTGGCATCAATATTTCGTGTGGCGACACCATAATTGCTACCGAGCATATCCATTCCTTCGATATAAAACTCGTTAATCCATTGCCCGTTGAAGGTTATCTTTCCGTCAGATTTCACTTCTATCCCGGGCATTTTGCGTAACAAATCTTCAAGTGTCTTGTCATTTTTATCCCTATATGTAGCAGCCGAATATGAAATCGTATCCCCTGATTGTCTTATCTTTTTAGCTGTAACCATTACCTCTTTTAAAGACAGGCTATTTATGACTGAATCCAAGTCCTCTGAGTTCTGTGCACATAGTTTTATTCCAACAATTAATGTCAGAAGACAGACAAAGTATTTTTGATATTTTATAATCATTGATCTCATTGGTCAAATACTTTTTGATGTAAGGACTCCCGGCCTACCTTACAAAAGGCAGGTAATTAGTATATAATTCAGACTTTGATAACTTGATTACATTGTGGTGAACGTTATTGGCAGGTTTATGGTACTTGTAACCGGGTGCCCGTCTATAGTTGCAGGTTCCCATTTGCCTTGCGTCATCTTTATCACCCTTCTAATCTCACTTTCTATCTCTTTACTTGGAGAATGCAGTATTTTGACTTCATTTATCTCTCCAAGTTCTGTTATCGAAAGATTGATTACTACCTTTTTATTTATTCCCGACTCATTTAAAAGAGTTTCGGGGAATTGGATATTATCAAATAACAATTGATACAAGGCTTCATAACCACCTTTATACTCTGGCATTACATTTGGTTCATCAGCTAAACTAATGGGGATATCTTTTCTGATAAAAGGCCATTGTTTGATGGAATAATCTGAAATGTTTGCAAGCATAGCTGCAATTGGAGGTGTCGAAATTAAAAATAAGGATACAATAATGGATGGTAACCCAAATAGAGCTATCCAATTCCTTTCCTTAGTTTCACCCCGGTTCATAAATAACACCCTCTTTCTGAAATGACTCTTATTTAAACTAAAATTATTGGTGATAGAAAAACTTTTTTCACCTATTACTTTAAAAATAAGTAATTTCTGGTATTCTTTAACATCCACTCCTTCTTGAATTACCATATTATCAGCTTCAAACTCATGATTAAGTTTGGCTAAGCTTTTGATAACCCAGGAGAAAGGATTATACCATGTGAATATACAGAATATATCAAGTAATATAATATCTCTCCAATGCTTAAAATGTGTATGGGCTATTTCATGAAGTAAAATCGGCGATTCTATTTCCCGGCCTCCAGGGAAAACTATGAAATTACCCCAACTGAAAGGCGAAATATTTTTTTCATTTATAATGCATAAGGTATAACCCTCTTTCTTAATTCTTCTTGCTCTTAAAATCAGAATGAAAAGCCTGATATAAGAAATAAACTCTTTAATAACAAGAAAAATAAGGCCTGCTATATAAATTATTAGGATGAAGGAAATAACTTGAGATTTCAGTTCATTTGTAGTCATGGAGATTACTTCAGCTTTTATATATTTGAAGACTTGTCCTGAAACTTCCGGCAGTTCTATTACTTTGTAATTAAAGTTTGATAAAAAAGGGAATATGGTTGCTATTAAAATTGATAGGATAATGACCCTTCTGTTGAACTTGAAATTCATACATCTATTTACCAGAAAATAGATAACCGGTAATAGGGATAATATTATTAATGAGGAGATAAGTGAAAAACTAAATAAGTTGCCCATGTTAAGTTCATTCTTTTTTAGGTTTTTCTATTTCTTCAAGGAGTTCTCTCAATTGTTCTACCGGAATATTTCCTTCTTCAACAAAAGAAGATACCACTCTTAAATATGAATTTTTAAAGTATTTCCCAATTATAGAAGTGAGATTTCTTTTTCCGAAGTCTTCTTTATTTACAATAGCACGATATTGGAAAGATTTCCCCACAGGCAGGTGGTCTAAATATCCTTTATCTTCCAATGCTCTCACCATTGTTGAAATAGTATTGAAATGGGGTTTGGGATCATCATACATTTCTACTATCTCCCTTACAAATAGGGGTCCTTTTTCCCAAAACAGATTCAAGATTTCTTCTTCTTTTGCTGTTAATTTATCCATACTGATTAATGTTATATGGCAAAGTTATAACTATTTTTCATAGTTATAACTATATTATGTAGTTAATAAATGTTAAGAAAAAGTTTCCCTTATTATTCTCAGTTACCAGCGAATCAGTATACCGATAATCATAACTCTCAATTATTTCTGATTTTGAATAATCTTTCTTATTGCCATAGCATCATATTATTACAAAGGATAAAAATCCCCGCCAATCTGACTTTATTGAAATCATATATAAAGAAATTTTTATTAAACAAAGTTCGGATATAAAAATGAAAAAACTCTCAACAAATGTTGAGAGTACAAATATTAATGGATATTTTTTTCTTTATTTTTTTCGTAACCTACTTAAAAGTGTGGGAGTGATATTGAGATAAGAGGCTATGTCTTTCAAGGAGAATATTTCAAACATTTGAGGACACCTTTCCAACATTTTATCATATCTTTCTTTTGGTGTCTTGGTTTTTTTAATAAAAAGATATTATTTTTGCAACGTTGAATCCCGGTAGCCCCTGAGCAATCAAGCTATCGGGTTTTGTTATCATATAGGCAAAGTGACCTATTGCTTGGATTGCCGTATAGATTTTATGTCTTGAAAGGAAAACAAAATATGATTTCACAATTACAAAGTTGAAAGTTGAGAGTTTAAAGATGAAAGGTGGAGTTATTCATTGTAAAGCGATTGGGTTGGATTTGCAGTGATTACTTTATAACTGTTGGCCATTACCACTGCTGTTACAATAATCAGAATAAACAGGGTGCCGCAAATAAAGATTAAAGGAGATAAAGAGATTTTCTCAGAGAATTGCTGCAACCAATGCCTTCCCATTATAAAAGCGCCGCAACAGGCTACTAAAGCTGAACCCAAAGATAGTTTTATTATCGAGGAATAAAATAAACTGAATAAATCTTTTGAAGATGCACCGTTAATTTTTCTTATTGCAAGTTCCTTCCGTCTCCTTTGAGCTTCATCGTTAAGAAATCCAATAAGACCCATCAAAGCAATCAGAAGAGAGAAAGCTCCTCCAATCAATAATACTGTCCTTAAATTCCTGCTTTCATCATAAGCGTGTGAAATGTTAGCTTTTAAAATTTCCACATCTATTTCTTCATCTCCTGAAGTTTTTTTAATTATTTGGGAAATATGAGAAATTACTTCCGGGTTTATTTCATTGACCTCTATTATAATAAATCTCAAATAATCCTTATTATCTTCCAAAGAACCGTAAGGCCAAACTAAGGGCCGGCTATCAAATTCCAAAAGATTGCCAACAATTATATCGTCAAAAACTCCCGTGATTGTAAAAACAGGATTATCATGACCGCTCATTTTGAATTGTTTACTAACCGCACCGTCACTCCAATCTCTATAATTATTCATTTTTTCTACAAATGATCTGCTCACTGCCACTTCATTTGGATTCTGTGGTTTACCACCCTCTATAAAGTGCAAATCAAAAATATCGAAGGTTTCCGGTGTGACAGCCATCATGTCAGCTATATTGAAACGTTCATCATCATTGGCATCCATTGGCCAGACATCATTACCCGATGGGACTCCCCTATAGGGAGGATTGACACATATACCGACATTCTGAACATTAGGATCAGATTTTAATTCGTTAATTATTCTTGTATAAACAGTAGGATCATCATTGAAATAATCTACCATAAGGATATTATCAACTTTATAACCGGGATTAAAATTGTTTACCTTATCATATTGTAAGGTCACAATCAATACAAAACAAATTATAAATATATTTATGATTATTTGAGAACATAATAAACCGATTTTCCATCTCCGTGAATTTTCATCGTATCCTCTGATAGCCTTTCCCACCGGTATCCTTAAATATACACCTGTTGGTAAAATAATAGAGATAATCAAAACCAAACATATCACAATAGATATTGCTATAATCGATTGTGGAACCCATAATTCAGAAAATTCATAGCCTGTGGTCTCCTTAATAATTCCTTTTCCAATAAATATTAAAGACCCCGCAATCATCAAGGATAAAACTATTAGACAGACACTCTCTTTTGCCAGCATAAGATATATTGATTTCGTGGTAGCTCCATAACATTTCCTCACTCCAATATCTTTTGATTTTTTCACTATACCCGAAATCACAACCAGGATATAGTTAAAAAGGCTGACACAGATAATCAGAAATGCCATGATTGAAAGAATGATAATAGCACTCTTGATTTTAGATTGACCTCTATGCAAGGAACTCAAATTAGAAAGGGTATACCAAACTTTAATACCTGCTTTATCAAACGCTTCCAATTGTTGATGATTCTCCTGCATGGAATGGATGGCATCAGTAAGAGATTCAGGTTCTATACCCGGCATAAGTTTTACATATCCGAAGTATCTATCGTTGCCTAACCAATTTAATCGGCTCCATTCATTCATTAGATTAAGTGAGGCAACCATATCAGGGTTAATACTGCCATTAGGTTTAAAATTTTCATAAACACCTGAAACAATAAATTCAGTATCAGGCCAATAACTATTATAGAGTTTCTTCCCTAATGCCTTTTCAGTTCCTCCAAGTTTATAAGCAAAATCATCAGACACCATCACAAGAGAGGGATCTGACAAAATTTCTTTAGGATTGCCGATTAATATGTCTCTCGAAAATACATCAAAGAAACATGAGTCAACTGCAAAGGTTGAAACATTGTAAGTGTTTTTTTCTTCATCCTTAAAGACTCCGTCGGAATATCCGGTAAGCCTTGTGGCTGCTTCAACGCCGGGGATCTCTGATTTAAATCCGGGAGCCACTCCACCGCTAATTTGACCGAACTTCTCATCTCCTTCGCCTCGGTCAACATTAGTCATAATCATATAAATTCTTTCTGAGTCCTGATAAGAAGTATCATAAGAAATCTCATAGAAGATCTTTGCGATAAGAATGATTCCTATGGTCATTCCTAATGATAAGGAAAGTATCTTTATGATTGTATCTCGTTTCATGAGTTTAATCCTTATAAATTTTTATTCGGTTCTGAGAGCTTCTACAGGATTTGCCGTTGCTGCTTTATAAGAACGAAGAGTTACAACACCGGTGGTAATTATTAGAACTGCCAAGAGGGCCACAAGGAATACCCAGATATAAATTGGTGTTTTATATGCGTATGAGGCAAGGTAAACTTTAATTATACACCAGCTTATAGGTACTGCTATTATGAAACTGACAAATATGATCTTTATGAATTTCATATTAAACATACCAAGAATTTCTTCAATGGTGGCTCCATTCACACGTTTGACTCCAATTTCTTTTTTGCGCCTTTCAGTATCGAACATCACCAAACCGAAAACCCCCATCAAAGAGATGACAATAGCCAACAGTGTAAAGAGGTTGATAAGCTTGGAGAGATTCTCCTCCTTGGCATACAGATACTCTAAAGTGGTTTCAAAGGAATCCACTTGTAACGTATTTTCATTCGTATTTGGGTCTGTTTCTTTTATAATTTGAATTATTTTTTTCTTTGCTTCACCTGCTTTCACTCCAGGAAGCGTTCTTACAAACATTTGTTGAAGTTCTCCCCATGGATATTTCCCATACAGATAGAAACAGAAAGCTCCTCCGATGTCCCTTAGAGGCTTATATTTGAAGTCATCCGAGAAACCTATTACTTCAGCAGGATTTTCGTCATCTCTATGACCTGTGAAACGGTCACCGATTTTAAAGTCATATTTTTCACGGGCTTCCTTGTTCATGATAAATAACCCGTTCTCGTTCTCATTATCCGATTTAACAAAATCTCTTCCTTCATCTATTGCTATGTCCATAAATTTAAGAAAATTCCAAGCTACTGGATATACTTGCAACGAGATTTGTTCTCCATTGAAATTTCTTCCCCAACCCATACGTCCTTCCGCAACCATTGGTCCGGAAGCCCATGTTACATCAGTTATAGCGGGGTCTTGCAAAAGTCTACTTTCAACTGCATCGGATTTGGAAGCAACGTTTGGAGAAACTCTGACTGAATATAAATTTTCTTTATTAAATCCCAGGTCATAATTTAACATATACCTCCTTTGCTGGTTTATTACAATAGCACAAATCACAAGGATCAGAGATATTGTGAATTGAAAACCAATTAATCCTGTCCTAAAGGCATTCCCTCTGCTTGAAGAACCAATGAAACCTCTTATTGCAAGAGCAGGATTAAAAGAAGTGATGTAGAAAGCCGGAAATAAAGAAGACAATATTCCGATTATAAGACCGGTTCCTATAGTTATAAAAACCATTCCCCAATGATGTTTAAACAATACGGAAGTGCTAATAAGTTCCGCATAAGGAGAATGAGAGAATATCACCACCAATATGGCACCTAACCCCAAAGCTATCAAAACGTAACATACTGATTCCGATACAATGGAAAATATGAGACTTGATCTGCTACCACCTAAGACCTTCCTTGTATTAACTCCTTTCAATTTCACAGGAACCAATGCAAAAAAGAAATTGAAATAGTTTATAAATGCTATTATGATTATCAATATGGCGACACCCAAAAGCGTAATTGTGGTTGTCTTGTTGCCTTTATTTCCAACAGAATTCACTATGGGATTAAGATATATGTCTTTTAACGCGAAAAACCTTAATCCGTATCTTTTAATCTTTTCATCAATACTCTCATTCGATTTTCCTTCCTCGTCTTTAAACCAATTTCTCAAATGAATATCCAACGCCGAGTTAATTTCCTCATCAGAAACTCCGGGTTGAAATTTCACAAAATAATTATAACTCCATTGACCCCAGCTTTCAAAATCTTGATCCCCAATATTATATAGCGCATCATGTAAAGTAAAGTCACTATTCTCCGGGAAATCTCTATATATGACTGCTATGACCCAATCGTAACCTGCTAATCTGACATGATCTCCTATCTTAATTCCATATCGTGAGGCGTATGACTCTGTCATAGCTAAACCATTCTTTACCCAATCAGTCCAACTGCCTTCAATTAAGTCGTAACCTAAAGCGTCCACACCTTCGTTGGTTGCTCTTGATAATTTGATGTCTATAGGATCAGATTCTTCAGATAGATATAATTCCCCATAATATTCAGCACTTGGCATAATAAGACCTCCGCTTTCAATTATCCCTATCCCATCTATGATACCCTCGCTGATTGGTCTATTTACATAAGGAGAAAATTTACCTTCATTATAACCGTCTGCTGAAGTCAATAAATAAATCCGATCACTATCCTTTATACCATGATTATATGTGAGGTCATAATGCACCTGAACAATAATTATATAGAGTGCCGCAAAAGCAAACGTTAATCCAATTATATTAAGAATGGTAGAAACTAAGGTATTTCCTTTACTAAAGATGCGCATCCGTAAAATTTAGAATTAAAATTTAAAGAGCTGTCAAATTATAAACTATTAGAGATATCCGAGACGATTTTACCATCGAGGAGGTCTATGGTGCGTTGAGCCTTGGCGGCATCTTTTGGTGAATGGGTCACCATAACTATCGTAGTTCCTTCCTGATTAAGTTCAGTCAATAGATTCATCACCTCAAGACCATTCTTGGAGTCAAGATTACCTGTCGGTTCGTCTGCAAGTATCAATTTTGGATTGGAAACAACTGCCCTGGCTATGGCCACACGTTGCTGCTGACCTCCGGAAAGCTGACGTGGGAAATGTTTTGCACGGTGACTTATGTTCATTCGTTTCATTATTTCTGTCACTCTTTTCTTTCTCTCGGAAGAGGAGATATTCAGATATTTCATAGGGAGTTCGATGTTCTCAAATACGTTGAGTTCATCAATCAGATTAAAACTTTGAAATACAAAACCGATATTTCCTTTACGGAATTTGGTCCTCTCTTTTTCTTTTAAGCCGGCCACTTCAGTATCCCCGAATTTGTAACTTCCTCCGGAAGGATTATCAAGAAGACCGAGGATGTTTAAGAGAGTGGATTTACCGCATCCCGAAGGACCCATTATGGCAACGAATTCACCATCTTTTATTTCCATTGAAACTCCATTAAGAGCTGTTGTTTCTATTTCGTCGGTACGAAAAATTTTTGAAAGATTGTTTACTTTTATCATGTCTTTAAACTTTATTCTTTAGAAAATTAAGGTTTCATTATCTCCGAATCGATCGTAGGAAGAGACTATCACTTGTTCACCAGGTTCAAGACCTTCCGTCACTTCATAATACTGTGGATTCTGCCTTCCTATTTTTATATCCCTCTTTGTAGCTTTATTCCCATTTTTATCAATCACATATATCCATCTTCCTCCGGTTTTCTGGTAGAAGGTTCCTCGTGGTATGATTACAGCTTCTTCCGGTTGCCCTAATTGAAGGTCAAGATAATATGTCTGTCCTCTTCTCAAATTTTCCGGCCGTTCTTCTTCAAATTTAAAGTCAGCCTGAAATTTACCCTCCCTAACTTCAGGATAAACTTTCCTCAACACCACCTCATATTGCTTTCCTTGTCGATCGAAGTTTGCTATCAATCCGGGAATCACTCTGTCGATATAATGCTCATCTATTTTCGTTTCCAATTTATAACTATCCATGGAATTTATCTGACCTATCATTGCTCCCTCAACCACAGACTGACCTAAATTGACATCCAAAAGACCCAATTCACCATCGATTGGTGCCCTCACTATCAATTTCTCTTTCCTTCTTCTAATCATATCCATATTTAGCCGCATATTTCCAAGACTTTGTTGCATCTGTTGTATTTCTACGCCACGATATAGAGAGTCCTGAATGGCTCGTTCCTTCACCAACTGATATCTCTTTTGGGCTAATTCGTAATCTTCTTTTGCTTTGAGGTAATCTTCCTTAGGAATCAATTTATCGTTGAAAAGGGCCTCCTGTTGTCTAAAATTACGAAGATTTCGCTGAACATCCGTTGACAACTGCAGTTCTTCCTGTCTCACAGAAAGTTTTTGTTGCTCCATTTGAATCATAGTATTGCGAAGAATATTCTCTTTTTCAGCAAGTTCTGCCTCAGCATTCAGTATCTGTAAATCCAGATTGTCATTAGACAAAATCAATATGGGATCTCCCGTTTTAACTTGGGAACCCTCTTCAATCAGTATTTCCTGAACAATCCCACCTTCATGTGGAGATAATTGCACCGATACCAATGGTTGAACGCTTCCGGAAACCCTTGTGTAATCATTGAATTCTCCTTTTTCAACTTTAGCTGTGGTAATATTATTCTTATCCACTCTCAAGCTATCGGAAGTGGTTGTTACCAACAGCACAATTATAGTTATTATTAGTATGCCGCCGGCCCACCAAGGCAGAGCTTTTTTTGTTACGGCTTTTCTCCAACCTGTTATTTTTGGTAATTCTTTATCCATAATTTTTAGACTATAGTGCAATGTGCACATTACATAGTTTTTGTTGTTAATTTTAATTTCCAAGATTTTCTTTTAACAGTGCACTATACTCAATGTCCTTTGCACTTTCCAAATAATCAATTCCTGAATAATATTTCACTACAGCCTTTTTGATTAGATATTTGAAAAGAGAATTCATCTCGTCAGATTTAGCCTTTAGATAATTGTTGTTGGCTGTCTGGAATTCAAGTGGAGAAATAAGTCCTTGTTCAAGTTTCTTTTGATTAAGTTTGAATGCCTCTTCCTGCACTGCCGATTTTCTTATGGATTGAAGATAAGCTATAGATGCACCTTCACAATCCTGGATGGCTCTTTTCACTTCCATCTCTATATCCATCTTTTTCTGATCAAGTTCCAAACGGGCATTATTGTAGACATGTTTTTTCTTCTGGATATTGGATACCCCCTTCAATCTGTTATATAGTGGCACGGTGAATCCTAACTCTATATATTCACCCATATTGTTTCGAAATTGATTCCTATATGATTCAGCCATATAACCGGAATAAGTGTAATAACTTGTGTTCCATCCACCATATAAAGTCACGGTAGGTAATAACGACCATTTCGCAACCCTTAACTCCCGTTTGGAAATCTCTACATTCCAAGCCGACATCTTAACTTCAGGATTATTATCCATTGCTAACAATGTTATCATTTCAGGGTCAAAACTTTCTTCTAAAAAGTCAGGTAAAGATTGGTCAACATTCAGTTCTTCATCTTCGTCCCAGAATAAAAGTGCTTTAAGTGTCATCAGTTGGTCGTTAGCCATATTTTTTGAAGAGATTAATTCGTACTGCCTGTCTGCCAAATCTGCCTCCATTTGAATGACATCGGCATAACCTTTTACACCCAATTCTTCTTGTTTCTTGGCAAGTGATAAGGCCTGCTCTGCATCTTTCACAATAGACTTATAAACTATACAAAGTCTTGAATAATAGACCACATTGTAATAGGTTTCCATCACTGCAAGACAGATGTCAGCTTCAATTTGTTTTTCTTGAGATTGTGAAATCAGAAGTCCGGTTTTGGAAATTTTGATATTGTTCACAGCTGACAGTCCGTCAAAGAGATCAATATAAGCAGAGAGCGAATAATTGTTATGGAAGGAGGTCTGATTGAAATAGGTGTTAGTCTGCGGGTCTATGCTTCGTCCGAAATTATAGTAAGCATAAGTGGAAGCATTAACAACCGGAGTGAAAGCACTTAACACTGCCTCCCGGATTTCGAGTCTTTTATCAGCTATATCGGCTTTCTGTATTTTGATTTTAGTTGATTTTGAGATTGCATATTCCATGCAGTCATAAAGAGTCATCATTCTTGACTCTGCCCTTATATGAAACAGAGCCAAGATGATGAACAAAGAGAAAACTGAGGTTCTTTTCAACATTTTGTCAATTTTACACATTCATTTTTACAATGAGTGTGCCAAAAATGTAAATTGCTGACCTACAAAATATTAGTAAAATATTTATTGTCGAAAATGTGTAAAGTCTTTACATTTTTGTAAAATCCCCTCTTTACAATCTTTACACTTTTGTATTTTTCCTGAATTAGGTTGACTTGAGGGTGTGACCAGAAAGGAGACAACTTTGCAGAATTTTTGATAATAAAACTGAGATAGAATTTGTTATTAAGATATAAAATACTATATTTGTAAAAGAATTGAAATTGTCCGAAGTCGTTTAGGGCGTAAGGGAAGGGCTTCAAAGCATAAACCCGTCGGAACTATCAAATCTAAATAAAGGAGAGTTCGAAAACGGTTTCTTTCGAATTGCTACGCAATAAATCTATCGAACCTTTATGATACCGCATAATCTGGCGACACACGCTTAGACCTATTCCGGTCCCATCTTCTTTGGTAGTATAGAATGGTATAAAAATCTGTTCTTGTGCTTCAACCTGTATTGGGTGCCCATCATTCTTAACCCATAAAATCACTGTAGAGTCAGATAAGATTTTTAAGCGAAAAACAATTTTGTGGGCCTCAGCTTGCCATGCATTCTTGATTAAGTTCTGAAAGACCTGTGTAAGTTGTATCTCATCCGCATAGACTATAATATCTTCTTCAGGGAATTGCATCGAGATTTTCACATGCTTCTCTATTAGTAACTGTTCGTTCAGTTTTACTGTCTTATCAATAACTTTTTTAAGATCAATTTTTTGTCTCACAGGCCTTGATATCCCGGTGATCTGACGATAAGTATTCACAAACTCAATTAGATGGTGTGAAGAATCTGAAATTATATCCAAACTTTCCTTTAGTATTTCGTCATTTTTAATTTTTTCATTTTTATTCAAAGAATCGGTCAAACTTACCACAGGTGCCAAAGTATTCATTATTTCATGAGTAAGAACGCGAGTAAGTTTGGTCCATGATTCCTGCTCGTTAGCTATCTTTTGTTTTTCAAAAATTCCCCTAAGTCTATTGAGTGATTTGTTTAAACTGTCTTTCTCTCTGAATTTAAAATTCGTCTCTCCGTCCTCTAAGGCATCAAACATATAATTGATTTTACTGACAGTCTTATGTTTCATTACAGCTATGGTAGCTACAACTGCTATTATAACTATACCCACCACAATCCCTATCCATATCCATGTATTCATCAGAGGTTATATTTATTCATCTTGGAATATAAAGTAGGTCTGCTAATATTTAACAGTTTTGCGGCCTTACTGATATTTCTATCAGTCTTTGATAGAGCCTCGGCTATCATTTCCTTTTCGTCCTTAGATCTTTCTATGGAAGGAAAATTGTTCCCGGCTTTCAAATGTTCAACCTTTAAGATATTGCCTTCAGCAAAAATCACAGCTTTCTCTATTTGTTGTTTTAATTCACGGATATTTCCAGGCCAATTATGTTCTTTCAAATAAATCTGTGCTTCTTTCTCTATTCTTTCAATATTTTTATGATATTTCTCTGAGTAAATTTCAAGGAAATGATTTGCCAAACCAATTATATCTTCCTTTCTTTCCCTTAATGCAGGTATTTCAATCTGGAATCCTGCAAGCCTGTAAAACAAATCTTCACGAAACCTACCTTGGGCAACTTCTTTTTTCAAATCCTTGTTGGTTGCACTGAATATTCTTACATCCACAGGTGTTTCCTTGTCTCCTCCAACTTTAGTGATTACTCGGTTTTGAATAGCTCTTAAAAGTTTTGCTTGCGCTGGCAATGATAGATTGCCAATCTCATCCAAAAATAATGTACCGCCCTGAGCCTGTTCAAATTTTCCTTTATGGTCTGATACTGCCCCGGTGAAAGATCCTTTTACATGACCAAAAAGTTCGCTCTCAAAAAGAGTGTCTGTTATGGCACCCATATCAACCGCCACAAAAGGCTTGTCTTTCCTGTCACTTTGTGAGAAAATTTCTTTGGCTATAATATCTTTTCCCACACCATTTTCTCCCGTTATCAAGATTGATATATCAGTCGGGGCAACTTTACTTATAACTTCCCTTATCTCTTCAATTTTAGGAGAACCGCCCCAATAAACTGAATCATCAGATTGCAGTTCGGATTTTTGACTCTTCCTTTTTGCCACAGCTTTCTTCAGAGTGTCAATCAGATTGTCGTTGTCCCATGGTTTTTCTATAAAATCAAAAGCTCCGTTTTTCATTCCTTCCACAGCCAAAGGTATGTCTCCGTAGGCTGTGAATAATATAATTTCTATTCCCGGATGTTTGGATTTTATCTCTTTAAGGTAAAATAAACCTTCATTTCCTGAATTTATCGTAGCTTTAAAATTCATGTCAAGTAAAACCACATCAGGTTTAAATTCAGAAATGGATGATATTATCTCAGTTGGGGATCCTATTGTATGTATTTCCTCAAAATAAGGAGAAAGAACCACTTTAAGAGTTCTTCTCACTCCCAAATTGTCATCAACAATCAAGATTCTGCCGAAGTTTTTAGCCATGCTCAAATTCTATTACTTGGCAAAATTAAAAATTTTCAACTTAAAACTTCTAATCCTTAAACCTTATCTCTCACTTTTGCCGCTCGGCTAAATAAAACCATATAGAAATAAAGGATAAGTTTCTTTTCCTATCTTCCCAGGTTATTGTAAAACTTATTTTAGACATGGAAAGTGGGGTTGACCAGAATTCGTTTGTGAACGGTCATTTGCTGACCCTACATTCCTCTTTCCCCAATTTCTTAATATATGACAATCCATGTTGTTTCCCTGCAATGTATCTTTTAGGTGTCTTTGATGAATCGGAAGCTTGGAGCAGTTCATCCATAACGGCTGGTTGGCCTTTAATAAATTCAATACATTTGAAAGTATCGCCCGGTTTAAGGGTAGAATTCTCACAGGATATCGCTTTGAATTTATAATCACCTAAATATTCGACCACTCCTTTTCTGTCGGGTAACCAACCGATTTGAAGTCTTTCTCCCTCTGACAATGATTTACAAAAAACAGCCTTATCCTCAACCATATCTGAGTCAATTAATCCTGACTCATTTAAAGAGGAACAGAAAATCGACCAGTTTTTCTTTCCGACATATTCACACAATAAATTTAATGTATGCACGGAAACTGTTGCAGCATTACGAGTAGAGTAATTCCATACTCTTTCGAGTGTGGAGGGAGAAATATGTTGCCTAAGAGATGACCTTATCGAATCAGCTAATGCAATAAAATCAGCGGGTACTCCCGGACGACTTCCGAATTTGTTTACTACTTCAAGGAGGAGCATTTGTATTTTGGGTGAACCCGTTTCTATTCCCATAAAAAAATATCATTAATTTTGAAGCATGCTTAACAAAGATAGTGAAATAATAGATATTCCAGACGAAAATTTCAAAAATAATACTGAAGAAATTTTTGAATTGATATATACCACTTCTCATTCGTTGCTCTATAGGATTAAGAAAGATGGTAAATATTTCATTGTTAAACAAAATGCTGTGCTTCATGAAACGGGAAGAAGGATTTTAAGACGAGAATATGAAATATCCATTGGGCTAAATCATCCTAATATTGTAAATATTTATGAATTCCGTTATTCAGAAGATTTTGCTGATCAAATCGTAATGGAATATATAGAAGGACGTTCGCTTAATTATTTTCTGACGGAATGCCCGTCTTTTAAAGAGAGAAAAAGAATTTTCATGGAGTTGTTGGATGCCATAGGGTATCTCCATAAGAATAGAATTATCCATAACGATATAAAACCGGAGAATATATTAGTCAGTAAAACAGGAGATAGAGTAAAGTTAATCGATTTGGGTTTATCTGATAATGATGTAAACTATGCTCTAAAATCTATAGGATTTACAAAAGGGTTTTCAGCACCTGAACTTATAAAAGAGAATAAATCTGACATCAGGTCGGATATTTATTCTTTAGGAATAATTTTCAAAATCCTATTTGGAGATAAATATTCTACGATATCAAAAAAATGTTTAAGACAAAATCCAGATAAAAGATTTCAAAACGTTGAAGATTTAAAAAAGGAATGGAATAAATTATATTTGAGGTGGTTACTGCCTATATTTTTATTTATTGTTTTATCGCTTTCTTTTCTTATTATTTTGATTGTTAAGGAATGGGAAAATGAAAAGATAGAGCGAGACAATTTAAAGGCAGAAATAGCCTTTCAAACTGGAGAAATAAATCGCCAAGAAAAATCATATCTCGATTTAAAAGAGAAGTATGAAACACTTAAAGATTCAATAACATTATCCCTACAAGCGGCCAGAGAACATGAACGAAAGAAAAAAGATCTTCTAAGTTCTTTTTCTATTCAAATAGACAAAGCCACTAAGATCTCTCTGGATTCTCTTAAAAAAGCTAATAACTATTTTGAAATGTCGACCATAAGACTCAATTATTGGCATAAAATCCAAGCAATATATGAAGCTTTTCCCAAAAATATAGATGGAGAAGATTTAACCCTTCAATTAAAACTAATACTGGATTCCGAAATCGAAAAACTAAATAAAGAATTTGATACTATATTGTCTTAAAAATTTTTCATCTTTGATTCAGCTGTGCTTATTTACACATTCCTCTTAATATAAAATTATCACATTTGCGGATTGATATAAATTTTTTTAAATTTGCGAATGATGACTATTATAGAAATACAGCAAATAATAGCAGATTATTTTAAGACCCAACCAATTCTGAAGGCATGGATCTTTGGTTCTTATGCTCGCGGAGAAGAATCCCCATTAAGCGATGTGGATGTTCTCGTAGAGTATGAACCCGAAGGTATAAGTCTGTTAAAACATGCAGCAATTATTTGCGATTTGGAAAAACTGCTTGACAAACCGGTTGACTTGGTGCAAATGAAATTGCTTCATCCGAATATCAAAGAACATGTAATGGATGATCTTAAATTGATTTATGAGAGAAGTTGTTAGAGATAAGGAAAGACTTTATCATATCCTTGAATCAATAAAAAGGATACTCAATTATGCTGAAGGTAAATCAAAAGAAGATTTGGTAACCGACAGCCTTATTTTTTTTGGAATCGTTAAAAATATTGAGATAATTGGTGAGGCTTCATATAAACTAACATCTGCTTATAAAACAAAATATCCAGAAGTGCCTTGGGATGCAATTTCAAAAATGAGACATGTCTTAGTGCACGATTATTATCAAATAGATTTAGATCAAGTTTGGAATGTCATTCACTATGATTTAGAACCCTTAAAAGTACAAATAGAAAAGCATTTACGAAATACTGATTGGGAGGAATGGGATAGAAATGAAAAAGCCATTTATGAGAGTGCAGTTCATAAAAGTTTGATACAAACTGCATCTCGAATGAAAAAAGATGGATTGACTACCAAACAGATTTCAAGATATACCGGATTAAGAGAAGAAGAAATCAATGATTTATAACTAAAATAATATTTCTTAGATTATGAAAGTCCATATAGAAGGTATTCCTGATAATATGATAGCTAATAACTTGACATCAAGTTATGCAATACATCCCGGAGAAATAATAAAGGATGAACTTGAAGCAAGAGGGGTTACCCAAAAACAACTGGCTCAAGAGACCGGTATTCCGGCATCTGTTTTAAACGCAGTTATAAATGGGAAACGGGCCATTACCACGGAATACGCATTATTGTTTGAAGCAGCTTTGGATATAGATGCGGATTTTTGGCTACGATTTCAATCCGACTACAATAAACAAATAGCCAAAAGTAACCCTGATTTCATGTCTCGACTGAAAAAGGTTAGAAAAATAGTGGCTGCTTTTTAGACACAATTTTCTTCATCTTAACTCCATATTGCTTTATACAAAATATAAAGCAACAGAAAAAGGCCGAGCCCTCCGAACACAACGTGTCGGAGGGTTCCGCCTATATATCTGAGCATGTAGCCGAAAGCATTAAAATGTTCTTTTAATTCTCAATTATTTGTATTTCTGAAGGTTACTGTGAGTTTATAATATGATCTTACTGGTTCCCCCCAAATTGTCGCTGGTTTCCATTTAGGCATTATTGAAACAATTCTCAATGCTTCTTGATCCAAGTCTTTATCTACACTTCTATCAATTTCTGCACTAGTATTGCTACCATCCTTTTCTACCACAAACTTAACAATTACTCTTCCTTGTATATCATTCTTTTTGGCAGATTCAGGATATTGTAAATTGTCACTAATCCATCTATTTAAGGCATTTTGCCCTCCGGGGAATTGAGCCGGTTCTTCAACTGTATCAAATATTTCCTCTTCCTCATCAATATTGTCTACTATCTCCGATGCAAACAGTGGATTCACTGAAAGCAGTGTGAAAATAACTGCCAAAAAACAGATAGTGTGTTTTACTTTAATACTCATAATTTTATTTAATATTTATTTTAATTTTACTTTATCCCAACCTCTTTTTGCAATCTTTCGCAATTCTCGTTGTCACCAAGCTCGCATTGCCTCCTTTGTGCCTTAAAAAAATTGCAACTAAAAACATTAAATATTTAATCTTTTAAAGCTTAATTTTAGATTTTTATTTTGATACATATTCCACTTTACCGGTTTTCTTATTTACCCTGAAATACCAGTGGTTAGTTGTAAATCCATTAAAAACATTCACTTTATACCACGCTGAATTAACGGATTCACTATCCAGATAAGGATCCATAAACATTTCAATTAATTCCAAAGGCATTCCGACTTTCACTATTCCCAATCGAGCGTTAAATACATTATCGCGACCATATTTCTTGTAGAATGCTTTTTCCTCTTCAGTTTCTTCCCTCTGTTGAGGTTTCTCAGGTTCTGTTAAATTCTTAGCATCCTTATACTCTATCTCTTTTCCTTCCTTTGTCGTTAAATATCCAGTCCAATAACGAGGAGATTTTCCATTTGTAATAGCCTCAATGCCCTCCCTAAGCTGGGTTAGAGTATAAGCATCATCATATGGTGGAAAGATGGTCCCTACATATCGACTACCATCCGGGCTCTTGATTCTATATTTACCTTCTATTTTTTCTATTATAGTGCCGTCATTAAGAGTTAAAAATAAGTCAGAATAAACTGCAATTGGTTTTCCAAATTTCGCACCCATGGAATAATTCATATAATCATTATTTTCAAAAATAATTTTATCTTTAGTAACCTCTTTAATCTTTGTTGAGATTGGCAATGTATTTATATCTCCACCGGGCATTATCACGATCTCGTTCTGAACTAAACCATTATTATCAAATTTATATAAATAAAAACATTTGTTTTTCTCGTTTATGGGTTCACCTATAGCAAATATTCCAGCTTTATCAATATATAAATTTAGCAAATGTTCTTTTTCGGAATCATTTGTAAACACAGAGAAAGCATTTTGTCTGGTTGTTGTTATATCAAAATATGAATGGTTTTTATTGCCCCCATAAACAAATTCTTGTGATTCATTATTGGGATTATTAAAAAGCTCGTAAGTTATGTCCATTGTAGGATAATACCCAATCATACCGTTAGGTAATAAATATGATCTTTTTGTTTTAATCGATTCCCCTTCCATTTTTAGTGTCTGACCGTTAGAAGCAATATACATTTCCACATCTCGATTAGCTTGTCCAACTACTCCATTTGCATAGGTTAATCGGAAATCTCCCACCGGAATTGATTTTGCATCTAAGGGAAGATCATAACCTTTCACCATATCCAAGGTCTTGGGATCTCTTTGGTCGTCAGGTTCTTTAAAAGATGCGTAATCACCGTTTGGCTTTTTTATAAACCTGATTCCTTCGGCATAATGCTCTACAACTGTTCCGTCTTTTAGTTGTTCTGATTTTATAGAAGTCAAACCTTTATCTTGGGGCGTAGTATATGTTTTGGCAAGTTTCTCTTTATATTCTCTTTCTTCAGCTTCTGCTTTTGCCCGTTTCTTTTCTTCGTTTTCCTTTGCAATATAATCTTGTACTTCTTTTATATATGCACTTCCATCTCCTAGTTTTACATAGATATTTGAAAATATTGGGTAATCATAATATGATGATGGAGTATCTCCCTTTTTATTGACAAATGATGAAGGAGATTCAATAAATTCTCCAATGTAAAGTATTCTTTGTAAATTATCAAATTTATAAGACATCCACCCATTATTTTCTTTTTTGAGATTCTTCTTATTTATCTTTTGATTATTTATATTTAATTCCAAAGAACCATTTACAGAAGATCTATCAGATGAAATAAATTGTGTTTTTTCTATTCCCACAACTCCTTCCAAAATTAGATTGGGATTAGATTCTGTTTTTATTTTTTTTTCGTTTTTGAAAGCAATTTCATCTATAAAAACTTGTTTTGAAATGTTCACAGGCTCTAAATTATATAGCTTTATTTTATGATTGTAACCATAAGGCATTCCCTCATGATTGGAAGTTATAAAATTATTTTTTACGGCATCTTTTAGACTTACCCAACCTTCGCCGGGAGGTTGTGCATTAATTTTCTCTGTAAAGCCCATAATTATGGCTACAATTGACAGAAACGTAAATAATATTTTTTTCATTGGTTTTAATAATTATTTTGTATTCTTTCTATTAGATTTACGATGTTTTGTGCCGATATCCTATCAACATTTAATCCTTTGTTATCCGGAATTCGTATAATTCCGGGCTCCGGATCCTCGTTCGTATGTTTAAGAGGTTTACCCCTCAATTTAAAATCTCTGAAATGTCCACAGGTGATTATTTCATAATTCTTAACCTCTTCAGCTATATATTCCAAATCCTCTTTTTTAATACCATCTGGAGAAATTTCATTTATTAAATCAAGATGGTTTTCATGAAGATCCGTATTCGAAATACCAGATATTGCATCTTTAAGCATGGATTCCCAATCATTTCTGCCATCTTTGGGAAGTTCTGCTCTTGCTGAACAAATTATTATGTTACATTTATGATGAATGAGAACTGCGAGTCCCTCTTTAATTTGATTCACTGTGTCGCCCAATGAATTTACACCAACACGGTAAGGGCGGTGGATGGGATGATGATCATTAGCAATATTTTTAAATCCATCAACATATCCAACGATTTCGTGATATTTTCTGTCATTCAATATTACTTTCTCCTCTGGATAAAAACATGGCAAAAGATCCCACACATTATTTATTACAGTAGTTTTCCCCGTCTCATTCGGAGCAATTAATGCTATGATATATTTTCCCATATTCTTAATTTCTGCAAAGTTAGCTTGCTTCTCAATTTTCTCTAAATGTCTTTTTATGTCATTTTCAATCGGGATTGAAACATAAAAAGATAGAGGGCCGTTATAAGGACATAAGGGGTAAGCGAAATCAGTTCGGTAGCATACTAGCTCTGGTTGCTGATAGAAATTATTCTTGGATCAGAAAAAGCAATAAAAAAAGCGTGAGAGCTTTAAAATTGCTCGTCCCGCTAACAGAGGTCTTAGCATTACCCTTCAAAGTAGAACGAGCAATGCGAAGCCTCACGCTGATATGTTATATCTGCTTTTATAAACAGACATGGCACGCCATGTCCTTTCAAAATATAATCATATCATGTAAGGCGCTCATCATTGCTAATTCTTGACTTTGAATTTGAAAGTTGCTAAGTTTCTGTTAGCCAAGAATAAGCGTGATAAACGCTTGTAATTATGTCTTGTATCGTGTTTACTTAACTTTCCTTAAGAATGTTATTCGACACCATACATCGCAAAATTAAGAAAAAATTTGATTATTTCACTTAATAATCAAATTTTTATTTAAAACTATCTCTACCACTAAAAAGATTATCTACAATTTTGGCAACCTCTATTTTCATGCTGTCATAATTTTATTCCAATCTCCCAAAAGGCAATGGCAGCAGCTGAACCTACGTTCAATGAATCAACATTATGATACATAGGAATGATGGCTTTGTAATCACATTTAGAAATAAGGGCAGCTGTAAGACCATCACCTTCAGTACCTAATGCCAACGCTATTTTATTGTTTCTCTTAAGAACGGGGTCATTAATATCAATTGAATCCTTCTGTAGAGTTAAGGCTACAGTCGTAAATCCAAAACTTTTCAATAAATCGATAGGATTCTCACAGAATGTCCATGCTATTTTGAAAACTGAACCCATTGATACCCGGATACTTCGTCGATTCAATGGATCACATGAATCAGGCGTCAATAAAACTCCATCTATTCCTAACGCTGCTGCTGAACGGAATATTGATCCGATGTTTGTAGTGTCACAAACCCCTTCGATTACAGCTATCTTTTTAGATCTTTCGCATATTTCTGAGGCAGTCTTCGATGGTCTACGTTTCATCGCACATAAAACTCCCCGCGTAAGTTTGTAACCCGTTAACCTCGAAAGTATTTCTCTTTCACCTGTGTAGATGGTAATTCCCGGCAATGAAGATATTATATCTTTTGCATCTCCTTCAATATGCTTTCTTTCACATAAAATTGACAAAGCCTCATAACCTTCCTCGAGAGCCATTTTTATAACCTTTGGCGACTCGGCTATAAAAACACCCGATGACAGCCTGTCTTTGAGTTGATGTTCAGTCAAGGAGGAATAAACTTCAACGCATTTTTCATCCAGACTCGTAATTTCTTTTATGACCATGAAAATATTATTGAAGTAATTTTAACTTGCTTATATACAAAATAATAGCCGATCTATTGTTCATATTTCTATTGCAAATTTACATAATTATCCTCAACCCGGCTATTCTCCTTGATGAAGCATGGAACCTATTTATTGGTGGCTATCATCCGGCTCAAAAGTGGCATAAAGATTCTAAAGGTCAAAAGCTCTTCGTGATCAATAATATTTGCGATTTTACTTTATTTCTTCTAATTTTGTAAATTCAATATAATACCTATTAAATCATGAAAAAACTTCTTTCTTTCATCGCTTGTGCCATACTATTTGTTATGGCATCATGTAGCCAGGGAGCAGCGGCAATTGACAAAGCTTATGAACAGGCTTGCAAAGCTGCACCGGCCGAAGAAATCGCAACTACCCTTTGTAACGGTGATATTAAATGCAGCACCCTCTCTTCCGATGAGGCTGCAAAATTAGGAGCCGTGCTCGGTTATCTTACTTTCCATGGCATGTATTCCGCAGACTTTGAGGCTCAGGTGGATATGCATCAATTCGGAGACCTTCTTCAAGGCTATCGCGAACTTGAAAAGAATATGACCGGAACTCAAAGATTGGAAATTGAGAAACTTACCAAGGAGATTCTTGTAGCCGGACAGCAATAACCACAAAATCAATAACAACCATAACAATAACAACATCCCCACCCATGGGAAAAGTCCTTATTATCGGAGCCGGCGGCGTCGGCACTGTTGTGGCCGCTAAATGCGCCCAAAATTCTGATGTTTTCAATGAAATTGTGCTTGCTTCACGCACCAAATCAAAATGTGATAAAATAGCAAAGAGAATTGGTGCTAAAAATATAACGACCGATCAGGTTGACGCAAATTCTGTGGAGCAACTTTGTGAGCTTTTCCGCAAGCACAAACCGGATATCTGTATTAACGTGGCCCTCCCTTATCAAGATCTCACCATTATGGAGGCTTGTCTGCAATGCGGAGTGAACTATCTCGACACAGCCAACTATGAACCCGAAGATGAAGCCCATTTCGAATATAGCTGGCAATGGGCTTTCCGTGAAAGATTCGAAAAAGCAGGCCTGACAGCTATCCTGGGTTGTGGCTTCGACCCCGGAGTATCAGGTGTATTTGTGGCTTATGCGGCCAAACATCATTTCTCTGAAATGAGATATCTCGATATAGTAGACTGTAATGCCGGTAATCATGGAAAGGCATTCGCCACTAACTTCAATCCCGAAATCAATATCCGTGAAATCACTCAAAAAGGGAAATATTGGGAAGACGGCAAATGGGTGGAAACAGAAAACCTTGAGATACATCGGCCATTGACTTATCCCAACATCGGGGAAAGAGAATCATATCTGCTTTACCATGAAGAATTGGAAAGCTTGGTTCAAAACTTTCCCACTATCCGACGTGCACGTTTCTGGATGACTTTCGGACAGGAATATCTCACTCATCTCCGTGTTATCCAAAACATCGGTATGGCCCGTATTGACCCTGTGATGTATGAAGGTAAAGAAATAATACCGATTCAGTTCCTTAAGGCCGTGTTGCCCGACCCGGGCAGCCTGGGAGAAAACTATACGGGAGAAACCTCCATAGGATGCAGGATAAGTGGCCTTGACAAACAAGGGAAAGAATCCACTTATTATATCTACAACAACTGTTCACATGAAGAGGCTTATAAAGAAACCGGAGCACAAGCCGTTAGCTACACCACCGGTGTTCCCGCAATGGTGGGAGCTTATATGTTCCTCACAGGTCAATGGGTTAAACCCGGGGTACACAATGTAGAGGAATTCAATCCTGATCCCTTCCTTGAAAAACTCGCCCTGTCTGGTCTCCCTTGGCATGTAATTGTCGACGGCGATCTGGAGGTATGATTCGGGTCCGGTTGTCTCATAGTCATGTTGTCCGGTAGTTTTGTAAGTTTTAAGAAATGAAAAAATATATTTTAGCGATTGCCTCAGCTTTGGCCGCTTTCTCGGCCTTTGCTTTGAAAACGGGAGACGGAATAATTATTGAGAATGGATTTTATGCCGTTCCCACACCTAAAGGCACAGTTGCCGTAGAGGCCCTTTCAGGTGATATTTTCCGTGTCACCACTTTTCCGCAGGGAATGAAACCCGTATTCCCGGAATCAAGGGTTTCCGAGCTTCATCCTGACAAGGTGGGCGTGTGCACAAATTCCACTCCCTCAGCTTTCCTGGTTTGTTCTGAAACCACCACTGTTAGAATAGAACTGCACAACGGGAAGGTGACTTTCTATGATGCGGAAGGGAAAGCATTGCTCGAAGAACTTGACGGAGTTGACAACACAGGCCCGGTAAAAAAGGTTTCATTTGTCGGCACTCGCTATGAAGGTCATTACGGAGGTGGAGAGAGAGGGCATAAACTAAATCTCAACCAAAGAGGTGATACTCTCACTTTCTATAATCGCCAGAACTACGGATACACCGAAGGAGACATACGTATATCTCAAATGGGAATCTCTATCCCTTATTTTGTTTCCGATTTTGGTTACGCAGTGCTCTTTGATGACTATAATAAAGCAAATATCGTTTTAGGCGACACCATCACTTATACATCAGCAACTCCGCGTCCGCTTTCTTACTATTTCATCAACGGTCATAAGTCTCTTGCCTATGCAACCGAGAAATTCACAGAACTTGTTGGCCGTCAGGATTTGCCTCCTTTCTGGGCATTGGGGTACATTACATCTAAATATGGATATCGCACCCAAGATGAGGCTCTGGGAGTAATCGATACCCTGAAAAACAACGGATATCCTGTGGATGGTATAGTGCTGGATCTTTATTGGTATGGTCAGGAGACCGATATGGGACGTCTCGAATGGAACCCTCAGCAATGGCCCGACCATAAGAAAATGCTTGCTGATCTTAAAGCCCAAGGTGTCAACACAGTGTTAATCACCCAACCATATATAAATAAAATTGGTGCTATAGATAACTATAACTTGCTGGCTTCACAAGGTATGCTCACAAAAGATGCAGCGGGAAACCCGCATGATGTCACAACTTGGGTAGGTGAGGCCGGTATGTTCGATGTCAGTAACCCTGATACGCAAAAATGGTTATGGAACCGTCTCAAAGGTCTCACCGAAGAAGGTGTGGCCGGTTGGTGGGGTGATCTCGGTGAACCTGAAGTACATCCTGAAACAATTGTCCATGCCAATGGAGAGACCGCCACTGAATTCCATAACAACTATGGCAATACCTGGTCTAAAATTATATATGATGGTCTTCGTAAAGACTTTCCTTCAATGCGACCTCTCCTTATGATGCGTGGTGGCACAACAGGTCTTCAGAATTATAGCGTGTTTCCGTGGACTACTGACGTGTCTCGTTCTTGGGGCGGTTTCCAACCTCAAGTGAAACTTATGCTCAGTTCCGGTCTGTCAGGTCTCGGTTACATGAGTTCCGACCTCGGTGGATTCGCTGTAGATCCTGAAAATCCTATCGATGAGGAATTATATGTGCGTTGGGTGCAGATGGGTGCATTCACTCCCACGATGCGTACGCATGCTCAGCTGAAACCTGAACCATATCATTATCCCGACAGCGAGGATATACTTAAGGAATATGTAAAGATCCGCTATAAATGGCTGCCATATAATTACACCTTGGCTTATGAAAATGCTACAAAAGGTTGGCCGCTTGCTCGCCCTCTGAACTTTATGGGCGACAACAAGAATTACAAATATTATTGGCAAGAGGATGAATATCTATGGGGCAACAATGTGCTCGTGGCTCCGGTAATGGAACAGGGTGCTCTTTCCCGTGAGGTGCTTTTCCCGGAAGGTAATTGGATCAGTTGGTGGGATCCTTCCAAGAAATATACAGGTGGCACTTTGGAGAAAATAAATGTATTTGCTCCTTTGGAAGAATTACCTTTGTTTGTGAAAGAGGGTTCTTTCATCCCTCAATATGACCTTCCGATAGAGAATGTGACCCAGTATGATCCAACTTTCCTCACAGTGCGATATTATCCTGCAAGCAAGAACACTTCCTATCAACTGTTCGACGATAACAGGATGTCTCCTACTTCCTTGCAAGACAAGCAGTACCAGTTGATTGATTTCACCGGTGAAAAAACTTCGGGGGCTGTCACTGTCAGTCTCCAGGCCACCGGTAAATACTCCGGAATGCCCCATGTACGTCAAATCACTTTGCAGGTGATGGATGTGGATAATCCAACAGGTGTGATTTTGTCTGACAAATCCCGGATGGAAAGATTCGAATCTCCAAAGGCTATCCGACAATACGGTTATTGCTATGATTCCGCATCCCGCACTCTCACTATAAAGTTCGCCTGGAGTTACAAACCCCTCACAATCACAGCACAAATCCCAAATAAATAAAATTCAAAGATAAAGGCTCCTTAGGGAGCCTTTATTAATGAGTCTACTATAAGCTCCGCCGCATAGTCGGAAGCTACACTGTTGCCCAGCCGGCGACGCATATTGCGGTAACCGTTAATCTGCCATTCGCGTTTCGGGGACGGTTGAAGAAGTGGGGAAAGCTCTCGCGCCACCTTTTCTACCGTGCAATTGTGTACAAGCATTTCCGGCACTATGCTGTTGTTGACTATTAGATTCGGAAGAGAAACATATTTCACCTTAAGAAGTTTCTCCATAATCTTATAGGAGATTTTCAATCCATTGGCCCGATAACACACCACTTGCGGCGTGCCTATCAATGCAGTCTCAAGGGTGGCTGTGCCTGACGTCACCAATGCTGCCATAGAATATTTCAATAAAGAGGGGGTGGCCCCAAACACCAATTGCAACCCCGGGTCCTGGGCAACTTCCCTATAAAACTTCTCAGGAATGGCCGGTGCGGCAGCCACTGCAAACTGGAATCCGGGGAAACGTTTCACTGCTTCAATCATTATCGGCAGATTGTTTCTTATCTCTCCCTTCCGGCTACCCGGCAAGAGTGCTATCATCGGTTTCTCAATATCTTGGAGACCTTGTCTCTCCATAAAATGCTTCCTCGGGGGCAAGTGCCCCAAAGCATAATCTATTTCTTGAACCGACGGATTGCCTACATATTTAACCTTGTAATTATGTTTCGAATAAAAATTCTCTTCAAAAGGAAGTATAGAATACATGTTGTCAACATACTTCTTTATGCTTTTTACTCGCCATTCTTTCCATGCCCAAACCTTCGGGGATATAAAGTAATCAACTCTCACTCCCAATTTGTGCGCATATTTGGCCAGCTTGAGATTAAAACCGGGATAATCCACCAAAATCAATATATCCGGCATGTATTCTCTGATTATCCTCTTGGCTGCTTTCAGATTACTGAGTATCTCCGGCAGTTTCCGAATTACCTCCGAAAATCCCATCACATTTAATTTGTCGTAATGTATATCCGGAGAATTCCTGGCAGCCTTGCTCATCAAGTCGCCGCCAATAAACCGGAATTCTGCTTCTGCATCCAGTTTTTTTATAGATTCTATCACGTTAGAGGCATGTAAATCGCCGGATGCCTCCCCGGCCACAAGCATATATTTCATGGTGCAATATTGCCCTTTCTTATATCGTTTCTAATATATGAACGATTGCCGGAATATTTTTATTAGAAAAGCACATATTTTACTCCTGCTTTCTTTGTTAGTGGGGGTCGCAATGTCTTCCTGTATAAGCGATGAGATAACGGATTCTCCTTCGGCCACTCTCGAATTTTCAACCGATACAGTAAGTTTCGGCACTATCTTCACCGATCTTAACACACCCACAGCCCGTCTGCAGGTTTTCAACCATAACAGTAAAGGTGTGATGATTTCTTCTATAAAATTTAAAAATCCCGACACTCCTTTCCGTTTAAATGTAGACGGCGTCAGCGGCTCTTCTTTTTCTGATGTGGAAATCCGTGGCAATGATTCTATCTATGTATTCATGGAATGTTTCATTGATGCTGATGAGGCCAGGGAGCCTCAGAGATATGCAGATCAACTCGAATTCATCACCAACGGTGTGACCCAGGAGGTAGAGGTAGAGGCTTTGGCCTGGAATGTGACTCGACTATATTCTTTTTCGGTGGAAGAAGACATGACTTTTACCGCTGAAAGACCTTATATCATTTTCGACACTTTAACGGTGCAACCGAATGTCACCCTCTCTATTGACCCCGGTGCTTGGCTGCTTTTCCATGATAAGGCCGCAATGAAGGTGAAAGGCACGTTGCTGGCAATAGGGGAGACCGAAAATTTCATACGTATGAGTGGCGACCGGCTCGATGATATCCTTCCGGATGTGCCTTACGATCAGCTTGCGGGTCAATGGGGTGGAATCGATATTGAAGCCGAATCTTTCGGCAACAGGATGGAATTCGTGAATATGCGTAGCACGGTTTCGGGACTACGTGTTGACTCATGCGGGGACCTTTCTAAAAATAAACTTACTCTTGTAAATTCATGGCTCCACAATTCACAAGGGAGCGTATTGAGTTCGGAATATTCAGTTGTGAATGCTTATGGCTGCTGTTTTTCAGAGGCAGCAGGAAATGTGGTGAGACTGATTGGAGGAAGCCATGATTTTGTGCAATGCACCATAGCAAATGCCTATCTTTTTTCGTCTCTGTTTCTTCCCAATCTTTATCTGGGCCACTGTTTGCCTCAAGAGGCTGAAAATAATCCCGACAATCCCAATCCTTTAATGTCAGCAAATTTTGAGAATGGCATTGTATGGGGTGAAATCGGAAGTCCGATCGAACCCGGAGATCTTATTGGTAGTAATGTATATATGCTAAATATGTTGTTTAAGGCAAACGGCACTGATGATGAAAACTTCATAAACTGTCTATGGAATGAAGATCCTCTCTTCTATACAATCCGTGAGGATTATTACTTCGACTATAGACTGCAGCCTGAGTCTCCCGCACTCGGAGCTGGAAATCCGGCTTTCGTCACCCCGGAATGTCTTTATGACATGGACGGCCTTTATCGGCTTGCCAACGGTGCTCCGGCCCTTGGTGCGTATGCCGATTGATTTTTGAAACTTTTTATTG
The DNA here is from genome assembly GCA_022510425.1 of Muribaculaceae bacterium. GTDB lineage: Bacteria > Bacteroidota > Bacteroidia > Bacteroidales > Muribaculaceae > Lepagella. The sequence goes on along the minus strand of JAFLTO010000013.1, from coordinate 50,235 downwards.
CCGCTAATTTTTTAGAAAAGATAAAATGGGAAAGGATCAGAGAGTGCTCTTTCACACCACCGTTTTCGGACCAATTCATAGCCGAAGGTTAGGCACCTCATTGGGAATCAATCTGAGTCCTAATGATGGTAAAGTTTGTTCTTTCGATTGTCTGTACTGCGAGGCCGGATATAATGCTCAAGGTGCAGGAACTACAGGGTTTCCTTCACCTCAAAGTGTGAGGGAACAGTTGCAGCAAAAGCTTCAGAAGATGAAAGAGGAAGGGGAAAATCTGGATGTTATAACATTTTCGGGAAATGGTGAGCCAACCTTGCATCCCGAATTTCCGGATATTCTTGAAGATGTGCTGACTCTGCGAAATGAATACTTTCCCGAGGCCAAGGTGTCTGTACTGACCAACTCTACCAAGATATTTACTCCTGCTGTTGCTGAGGCTTTGAAGAAAGCTGACAATAATATCCTTAAACTGGATTCAGCTATTGAAGAAACTATGCAATTGGTTGACCGTCCTAACTCTCCGGGTTTCACAGTGGATAAAGTGGTAGAAAGTCTTAAGCAGTTTGAAGGCACCGGTATTATTCAGACAATGATTCTGCGTGGCGAACACGGCGGCAAGAAAATAGATAATACCACTCCGGAAGAAATCCGGGCTCTAATAAATGCATACAAAACTATAAGACCTAAGGAAATAATGATCTATAGTCTCGACAGGACTACTCCGGAAGAAAATTTGGTAAAGGTTGAGAAAGAGGAACTCCTTGAAATCGCAAAAAAGATCGAGCACGACACAGGTATTCCCGTGAGAGTTTAGGGTTTTTATATAGTCTTGCAGTCTCGCAGTTTAAAAGTATAAAGATATTATGGATTGGGATGATTTTGAAGATCTGAATTTCGATGAGGAGGAAAATTTGGATGATGAACTGTTTAGGAATTTAGAAGAGGAAAAAGAAGAACCTTTCTTTATGGTGCGTCATAAGTCTATGTTTTTTCCGGCATCTTTGAAGAAAGGAGATAAGATTGCCATTATATCCCCGGCTTCCGTTGTTAAGGATGAATATGTATATGGAGCTATGGCCCGAATGCGAGAAAGGGGTTATGAACCTGTTTTGATGAAATATGCATTGGGGCACGAAGATGGGAATTTCGCAGCTTCGAAAGCCGACAGGCTTATGGATCTTTTTGATGCTCTTGAAAATTCAGAATTTAAAGCTATTTTCTGTACTCGTGGAGGATATGGCTGCAGTCAGTTATTGGCAAATTTCTCATACGGAATGGTTGCCAAGAACCCCAAATGGCTCATTGGTTTCTCCGATGTGTCGGCTCTTCTGGCAATGTGGTATTCTTCGGACATAGCCTCAATCCACGGACCCATGGCTAAGCATCTGGCCACAAAGCCTGCCGATGATCCTTCTACAGTGGCCCTCTTCGAAATGCTTGAGAATGGGGGACGTTTTGACTACACGGTAGCTCCTCATGAGTATAACAGACTTGGAAAAACTACCGGGGTGATACGCGGTGGTAACATGGCTGTGCTTACAGATCTTGCGGGCACAGCCTACGATCTCTTTGATGCAATGAGAGATTACAATGACGATGGAATAATATTGTTTTTTGAAGACATTGCTGAGCCGATCTATAAGATAAACCGTATGTTATGGCGTCTCATACTGTCAGGCAGTTTGCCTATAGTGAAAGGAATAATATTCGGACAATTTACAGAATATAAGCCTGATAAAAATTTCAGAACGATGGAAGACATGATCAAGCATTTCATGGATCGTTCTATCGTACCCCCACATATCCCTGTGGTTTATAATTTTCCGGTGGGACACACCGACCTCAACTATCCTATCACTGAAGGAGCGAAGGTGGAGTTGGATGTGAAAGAAACAACTGTGAGACTCCGCACAATATTTTAAAACTAATAAAGGCTCCTCATGGAGCCTTTATTAATTAATTTTTAAGAATTGTACGTCCTTTTTCTATTGCCTGCTCGTTGAGCGGGATTAGTTTGTGGTGGCGTTCGGGCAATGATTTCTTCAATCCTTTCACCACATTTTCCATCGGAAGTTTATATGACATAGCCTCTAAGAGAGCACCCATCACCACCATATTGTAGGCTTTGGGATTGCCAAGTTCCATTGTTGCTTCCATGGCCTCAATCGGATAAACTGAAATATCATCGCGAGTGGGATGATTATGAATACCGTTGGTGTCGTAAATGAGGATGCCTCCCGGTTTAACACGTGGTGAGAACTTGTCAAGACTCTGTTGATTAAGAGCTATCACTATGTCGTAGGCATCAAGCACCGGTGAAGAAATCTTTTCATCGGATAGAATCACTGTGACATTTGCGGTGCCTCCTCGCTGTTCGGGACCATAGGAAGGGAACCACGTCACTTCTTTATCGTCCATAAGTCCGGAATAGGCAAGAATCTTACCCATGGAGAGCACTCCCTGTCCACCGAATCCGGCTATTATTATTTCTTGTTTCATAAATAGGCTTTTTTTCTTTTTTTGATCCCCGGGTCCAATAAGCTAACACTCACTACCCGGGGTAACCCAAATTAAACCCTTCCGGGGTAGAGGGCCTTAAATATTTTTTAGGTCGCCGAGTGGATATTTCTCAAACATATTCTCCACCATCCAGTCGTTGGCTTTCTCAGGGCTCATCTTCCAGCCGGAGTTACATGTGGAAACTATTTCCACTACTGAGGTGCCTTTCTTGGCAAGCTGGTTCTCGAAAGCTTTCTTGAGAGCTGCCTTAGTTTTGCGTACCGCTGCAGGAGTATGAACCGACTGACGAGTCACATAGCATGTGCCGTCGAGTATTTTCATCAATTCAGTAATCTCAAGCGGGTGCCCGTTAAGATCCACTCTACGACCATAGGGTGTAGTTGCGGTTTTCTGCCCTATAAGGGTGGTAGGTGCCATTTGTCCTCCCGTCATTCCATATATGGCGTTGTTGACGAATATCATCACTATATTCTCACCGCGATTGGCGGCATGAATTGATTCTGCAGTGCCGATTGCAGCCATATCACCATCACCTTGATAGGTGAAGACAACATCATCAGGCCACAGACGCTTAACGGCTGTAGCAACTGCCGGAGCACGGCCATGGGCTGCCTCTACCCAATCTACATCTATATAATTATAAGCAAAAACGGCACAACCCACCGGTGAAACTCCTACTGTTTTTTCAGTCAGGCCCATTTCATGGATAACCTCAGCCACAAGTTTATGCACCACTCCATGGCTGCATCCCGGGCAATAATGCATGTCAACCTCATCAAGCAATTGAGGGGTGGAATACACTTTGTTTTCTTCCCTTATTATTTCTTTTATTTCCATTTTCTCAAGCTTTTGTGGGGTTGATAATTTTTTGCTCCAATGCTTCCACAACTTCTGTGGGACTCGGGATGATTCCACCAAGGCGGCCAAAATGTTCCACGGGTAGGCGATCATGGATGGCAAGACGCACATCTTCGATCATTTGTCCTGCGTTAAGCTCTACTACCAAGATGCCTTTCTTGCCTTCGGCAGCTTTGTTAACCGCCTCTTTGGGGAAGGGCCAGAGTGTGATAGGGCGGATAATCCCGACTTTGATACCTTTCTCGGCAGCTAACTCACGGGCTTTATCGCAAATACGCGCGATAGAACCGAAAGCTACCATCAGATAGTCAGCTCCTTCCACTCCAATTTCTTCCCAACGGGTTTCATTTTCCTCTATTTCTTTATACACTGCCTGGAGCCTGTGGTTATTTACCTCCATCTTGGCCGGTTCCATTTCCAGGGATGTGATTACATTACGTTTTCTCATGCCTGTTCTGCCATTGGCAGCCCACGGACATTGTTTCTTCACTTCTTCGTCGGTGCGACGCGGGCGTTGCTCCGGAAGCACCACCTTCTCCATCATCTGTCCCACGATTCCGTCGGCAAGGATCATGGCCGGTGTTAGATATTTAAACGAGAGATCAAATCCCAGGCCCACGAAATCCACCATTTCCTGCACAGATGAAGGCGCAAGAACTATCAGATGGTAATCTCCGTGTCCGCCTCCTTTTGTAGCCTGGAAATAATCGGCCTGTGAGGGCTGGATAGTGCCCAGACCGGGCCCTCCACGCATCACATTAAGAATCAGTGCCGGCAACTGTGCTGCCGCGATATACGATATCCCTTCTTGTTTAAGACTTATACCCGGTGATGACGATGAAGTCATGACAGCCTTGCCGGTGGCTGCACCTCCATACACCATGTTTATCGCAGCTACTTCAGATTCAGCCTGGAGTACCACCATGCCGGTGGTTTCCCAGGGCATAAGGGCTTCCAGCGTTTCAAGCACTTCGCTCTGAGGGGTGATGGGATAGCCGAAATAGCCGTCACATCCGTAGCGGATTGCTGCGTGTGCCACTGCCTCGTTGCCCTTCATTAAGGTTACTTCTCCTTTCATGTTGGTGTTTTTCTTTTTATGGTGTTTGATTAATAAGGTTAGTCGACTTTCACTCGATAAACCTCAATACATGCGTCCGGACAAACCCAGGCGCAGGAACAGCAGCCCGTGCAATTGTCGGGGTGTTCCATAAATGCGTAATGGTAGCCGCGGTCGTTCACTTCATTGGGTTGTAAGGCCAATGTGTCGGTGGGACAAGCCACTACACATAGATTACATCCTTTGCAGCGAGCGATGTTGACCGTTACCGCTCCTTTTACTTTTGCCATTGTGTGTTTTTTATGTTATTAGAGTTAATCTTTCAAATTTTTCACTTCCTATTTTCCACTTTCTAGTATATCTTTCAGACGCCTCATGCCCTCAGTGGCAGTGGCTTTGATGATATGTATCTCAGGACTGTCAATGCTGATATTAGCCGGATTGGGATCAATATAATAAATGGGTATGCCGGGGCGTACATAGTGAAGCAAGCCTGCTGCCGGATATACATTCAACGATGTGCCGATCACAACAAAAATATCTGTTTCATGCACCCATTCCACTGCCAGTTCCATATTTGGAACAGCTTCCTGAAAGAATACAATATGAGGACGCATAGGATGGCCGTTCTTGCCTCGGGTCTCAGGTGTGGTTTCAAGGTGCTCCATATCCAAAGGTTCCACATAATTGGCATCGATCACCGAACGCATCTTCATCAATTCTCCATGCAAATGCAATATCTTAGTGGATCCGGCACGTTCATGCAGGTCATCAACATTCTGGGTGATTACATATACATCGTAATCTTTTTCCAGTTCGGCAAGTATTTTATGAGCGGCATTTGGATGTTTCCCTATTAGGTCTTTACGTCGGGCATTGTAAAATTGATGCACCAACGCCGGATTCCTGCTGAATCCATCTGCCGAACAAACTTCCATCACCGGATAGTTTTCCCATAAGCCTCCGGCATCACGAAAAGTGGAGATGCCGCTCTCGGCGCTTATTCCGGCACCCGATGATATCACTAATTTAGGTTTTGACATACTTACTCCTTTTGTGCGAATATAAAGAAAAATTCTCAACTCTCCTATAAATTTGCTCTTAAACAATAAACCATAATAAAAATGGAGAAACTGATGGAACTCTAGAGAAGATGATAGGGGCGTAATATTATTTCTTTTAAAACAGATTTTACAAAAATAAAATCTAAATTTGCATATTCAAACCGCTATAAACATGAAAAAAAGCATAAGTATTGGTTATTTGCTAATAATCAGTATATTATTTGGATTTGGAGGCATATCATGTAAGGATAAGAAGAAGGAAAGCCCCACTGTTGCTCCACCCGTGAAAGTTTCTGTGATTCAAATCACAGGCAATTCACAAATTGAGAGTAGGGAATACCCGGCTACAGTAAAAGCCGGCTCTTCTACCACCTTGAGTTTTTCTGTGAGTGGCACTGTGGAATCTCTTTTTGCCAAAGAGGGTCAGAAAGTGAGTAAGGGGCAATTGCTTGGGAAAGTGAGAGCCGGTGATTACGAGAATGCCAAGAATATAGCCTACGCCCAACTTGCGGAAGCTCAAGACGGATACGAACGACTTAAAAAACTTCATGATGCCAATGCACTCCCCGACATAAAATGGGTGGAGATCCAACAAAAACTTGCACAAGCACAAAATGCTGCCGAAATGGCCGACAGAACTCTCAGGGATGCTTCGCTTTATTCACCGGTGGGAGGAACTGTGAGTCAGAAATTTGTTGAACCGGGGCAAACTGTTATTCCGGTGCAGCCAATATACGAAATTGTTTCTACCGACGATCTGGAAGTAGTCGTCCCAATTTCCGAAAATGAAATCTCGAAATTCAAAAAAGGACAGAAAGCAAAGATCTCTTTCGACACTCCGGGAATTGAACCTGTTGAAGGAAAGGTGACTAATAAAGCCATAACAGCCGATCCTTTGACACGTTCTTACGAAGTGAAAGTAAGCCTTCCGTTAACTAACGGGAAGATACTTCCGGGCATGATAGCAAACGTTGTGTTTGAAAAGCGGGAATCTGCATCAAATGATGTTGAAGCTCAATCCCAATCCGAAAATATAATTTTACCTTCGGGTTCTGTTTTGCTTAATCATGACAACCGCTGGTTTGTATGGGTTGTGAAGGATAGTGTTGCCCAACGAAGATTCGTAGAGGTGGATGAATTCGTGGCCAACGGTATTGCAGTTACTTCCGGATTAAAAGAAGGAGACTTTGTGATTGTGGAGGGCATGCAGAAAGTGGGAAGTGGAAGTAAGGTGAACCCCCAAGCCTCTACAAGGGGTTTATAAAACCGTTTTGATATGGCGGATCAGAATCAAACAAATAATACTTCAACACAGTCAGAAAATCCACAGGCTGCACCAAAACCTAACCCCATTGTAGTGATGGGTATGCGCTACAGCAAGGAGATAATCATGATTCTTGCACTCATCATGGCGTTCGGTATATATGCCCTGGATGTGATGCAGAAGCAGGAGTTTCCGTCCTTCACTGTCAGGGAAGGTGTGGTGGCTGCTCTATATCCCGGAGCTTCTGTCGAGCAAATGGAGGAAGAGGTGCTCAAACCTCTCGAGGATTACATCTTCTCTTATAAGGAGGTCAACAAAAAAAATACCCACTCCCAAGTGACAGCAGGTACAGTAATCATTTTCGTGGAACTTGACAATGATGTGGAGCATACCGAAAGTTTCTGGAACGAGTTTAAACTTGGGATGGAAGCCGAAAAATTGAAACTCCCTCCCGGGGTGTTGGGAGTTGAGACGATAAGCAACTTCGGAGCCACCTCCTCATTGCTTATCACAATGCAGAGCAATGACAAAACCTACAGGGAACTTGATGAATATATGGATGGTCTTAAAGATGCCATCCGACCTGTGGAAAGCGTGGGTTCGATGACCGTATATGGCAAACAAAACGAACAAATAGGAATATATCTTGATCCTCAGAAATTGCAACATTACGCCGTCAGAGAGGAAACTTTGGGTGCAACTCTCTTGGCTCAAGGATTCAAGACTACCGGAGGGTCACTAAAAAGTGAGGATTACACTTCTCCCATTTATGTGGAAAATCCTGTTTCGTCGGTTGATGAAATAGCCAATATTGTAGTGCTTAGCACACCCGAGGGATCTGTGTTAAGACTCAGGGATATCGCTGATATCCGTAGAGAATATCCTGATCCGGAAAGTTATATCACCAATAACTTCGAAAAATGTATTCTTCTGAGCATTGGCATGAAAGACGGCTACAATGTGGTTGAGATGGGCAAGGAAGTGAAGGCAAGGATTGATAAATTCAAAGAGACATTGCCATCTTCTGTCACTCTCTTCAATATCACCGACCAACCTGTGGTGGTGAATAATTCCGTGAATTATTTCTTGGTGGAGCTTCTGATTGCTGTTGTGGCAGTATTGGTGGTGATAATGATATTGTTGCCGTTCAAGGTGGCGCTGATTGCCTCTATGACCATTCCTATCTCTATTTTCATTTCCTTGGCTCTGTTCTATATTTTCGGAATAGAACTCAACACCGTCACCTTGGCTTGTCTTATCCTATCGTTAGGTATGATAGTAGACAACTCGGTTGTGATTATCGACGATTATGTTGAATTGATTTCAGAGGGTGTCGACCATTACTCGGCAACATTGCGTGCCGGCACTGAATTCTTCAAAGCTATTTTTTCCGCCACACTCGCCATATCGATCACATTTTTCCCATTCCTCTTCACAATGACGGGAATGTTTCGCGACTTCCTCAACGATTTCCCATGGGGGCTTTCCATCATTCTTTTCGTGTCATTGATTATTGCTGAATTGTTGGTGCCCTTCCTGCAATACAAAATGATAAAGAAACCCATCTATAAACTTCAGGAAGATGCGTTGAAGAGCGGAAAGAAGAAATTCACCATTTTCTCCGTAATGCAGAAAGGCTATGATTGGCTTATAAGGCTATGTTTTGCCTGGCCTAAGACCACAATAATTGTTGCGATTGTCTCTATTGTATTGTGTGCGTGGATGTTTGTTACAACCCCTATGCAACTTATGCCGATAGCGGAGAGAAATCAGTTTGCTGTTGAGATATTTCTCCCTGCGGGCACTCCGGTGAACCGTACGAGCCAAGTGGCTGATTCATTGGAGAAAATATTGTCACAGGATCCTGATGTGGTGTCGATAGCCTCATTTCATGGCTGTTCGTCACCGAGATTCCAGACCACCTACGCACCACAGATTGGAGGTCCAAACTATGCCCAATTTATTGTGAATACCAAGAATAACCAGGCAACGATTGATGTTCTTAACAGATATGCCGACACCTACGAAAGCTGGTTCCCTGATGCAATCATACGTTTCAAGCAATTGAATTATTCAATTGCGGCCAATCAGATAGAATTCAGATTCAAAGGTGAAGACGAAGCGGTGCTTCAACAATTTTGCGACACTGCAATGCAGATAGCTCGAAGAGTTCCGGGCCTAAGAAATGTACATTCCACATTGGGTGTGCCATTGATGTCTGCAACCATAACGCCTGATCCTACAAAGGCTCAGAGACTCGGTGTCAACAGCCTGATGTTGGAAGGAACGCTTTTCAGCCGTTTCAGTTCCGGTTTACCTATAGCCACCGTATGGGAAGGAACTTATGGGATACCTGTTGTATTGAAAACTTCTACTGCCACACGAGCCACTCCCGGGGAATTACTTGACCAGCCGATCCCGGCAAACGTGGTAGGAAATGTTCCTCTGAGACAGATTTCGGAACTTAAGCCCGAGTTACATAAAGGGCAAATCGTGCATTTCGGGGGTACTCCGACTGTGGCGATGATCGCTGATGTGCAAAGAAATATAAACGTGATAGACAGAACTGTGGCATTGAGCGATAGTCTGGCTAAAATACAATTGCCCGAAGGTGTGACGATTGAAAAAGGAGGCGACTGGGAAAACACTATGACCACCCTTCCTAAGATTGTACTGGGACTTGTAATAGCGGTTGTAATAATATTTTTCATATTGCTTTTGCATTATGCTGATGTCTCCACAGCTATTTTGCTCTTGTTATGTCTATTGCTGTGTATTCCCGGAGCAGCCATAGGTCTCAGAATCCAGGATGTGGCGATATCATTGACATGTGTATTGGGACTGATTTCACTGATGGGAATTTTGGTGAGAAATGCTATAGTGCTGCTTGATTATGCCGAAGAGTTAAGGAATCAGGGCCAAAATGTATGGAATTCCATCTTTCAAGCTTCCAAAAGAAGGATGAGACCAATATTTCTGACATCGGCTGCGGCCACAATGGGTGTATTGCCGATGGTGGTGGGTGATAGCGCTCTTTGGAAGCCTATGGGTGTGGTTATTTTCTGGGGAACACCGATTACTATGATTTATATACTTACAGTTATACCGGTGGCATATTGCTTGATAAAGAACAGGGGACCGCAGGCTAACCAACCTTTGAAAGAACCGTTGGAGACCCATTTGGTTTAAGAAAACAGGGAGTAGGAAGAGAAATAAGTGACAGATAGAAAGAAATGAGAAAAAGGATAAATATTGTTTTTGCAGTATTGTTAGGAACGATCATATTGCAAGGAACAACATTCAGTATAAAGGCACAGGAGCAAAAGGATTCTATACTGACCTTGGAACAATGTGTTGCCATGGCATTGGAAAACAACAGGAAGGCACTTAATTCCAAGAATGAAGTGGAGGCTGCAGTGAATTTAAGAAGAGAGGCATTCACTAAATATTTTCCGGAGATTGCCGCCATGGGTATGGCATTCTGGGCAAATCATGACATCCTGCAATATAATCTCCTTGACATAGTGGAATTGGGCTTGATAAAGAAAGGGAAAGTGGCCGGGGTACAGGCTTTGCAACCCATCTTTACAGGTGGTTTGATTATAAATGGCAATAAATTGGCAGCCGTGGGGGAAGAAGTGGCCAAATTACGTCAGCAACAGACAGACAATGAGCTCAGGTTGACCACAGAAACACTTTTTTGGAAACTGAATACCTTGAAATCCACAAAAAATGTGCTTGAAACCGCTGTCTCATTCTTAGACACTTTGGAGAATCAGGTGAAAGTGATGGTGGATGCAGGTTTAATCACAAGGAATGACTTGCTTAAGGTGCAGTTGAAAAGAAACAATTACATGGCCGACAAGGTAGACCTTGAGAATGGTATTCTATTAGTAAAAATGCTATTGGGTCAATATGTGGGATTAGGTGTTAGGGGTAATATAGATATTGTGGCTGATGTACCCGTAAATTTGCCTCCATATCCTTTGGATTTATATACACCTACTGAGAGCGCGCTCCCATTTACCTCCGACTACCAATTGTTGCTCAAAAACGTTGAAGCTAAAAAGCTTGAAAAGAGAATGGAGATAGGGAGTAATCTTCCCACATTGGCATTGGGCGCCGGCTGGTATTGCCACGACTTACTGGAACAGAATCATAATTTCGGGTCGATACAGTTGGCTTTGACAGTGCCCCTCACCGGATGGTGGAGTGGTGCTTATGGAATAAAACGCAGGAATCTGGAACTTACGAATGCAAAGAATGAACTGGAAGATCTTTCAGAACAATTGCAGATAGAGATGCAAGACAAATGGAATAATCTCACCGCTGCTCATCGTAAAATGGAAATAGAAAAGGAGGGTATAGCACAAAGTGAGGAGAATTTATATCTCAACAAAATGTATTATGAAGCTGGGATGTCTACTCTCTCAGATTTGCTTGAGGCAGAAACGAGCAGAAAAGAAGCTGAAGACAGATATATGACAGCCTATGGCAATTTTTGCACGGCCCGTTCTGCTTATCTTATTGCCACAGGTCGCTAAAAATAGAAATTTTTTGTAATTAAATTAAGTATTATAAAAACTTTTGTGTAATTTTGTTGAATAGTCTGAAAGGAACGAGGAAATAAATTAGCAAATTAACAAAAACCTTAAAATACAATGGCTGACAACATGAATCAGGATCCGAATCAAGATCCGTTTGCACATCCCATCAAAAAGAATAACTGGTGGCTTTATATCATCGGAGGTTTGGTGATAGCCGGCATCATTATCTGGTTCTTCATCGACTGGAGTTACAAAGATCGCACACGTGAACCGGCACCGGTAGAAGAAATCCAGGAAGCACCGCTTCAGGATCAAACGCCTCAGGAAACCCTTCCTGCAGTGACTGTGGAAGGCGAAGAAGGAGGAGCAGAATAAAAAAAATTAAAGGAGCCCTACTACAGGGCTCCTTGTTCTATAAGTGTGGCGATACGCTCTATTATCGCATCCTCATCATTTTTATCGGGTTTGAATCCTGACTTCATGTTCATGCCGAAAAATCTTCCGAAAGTTTGCCAGAATCCGGCGCGGAACGTCCCTAAGAAAGCCTTGACTATGCTATAAGAACTTTGATCCGTCTCCCGGTTGATAAGTTTAAGAAGAATTTTTCCCTGCCCTTTGGTCATATTCTTCACCACAGGCTTATACTGATTGAAAATATCGCTTTCCAGTTGCTTTAGATGCCGTTCCCTTTGTTTCTGATTGGGAATTGTCTGGATATATTCATAAGTTTCACACAATGTGGAGAAAGCGAGTTTAGCGTAAGGGAGGGTCTTTCTTACATCCCTTACTGTTCTCCAATAAAATTCTTCCTGTTTCTTGTTTTTGAACTTCATCGGAGGATAAACCACCACATCATGCATTAAGGTCATCCTCACAGTATCGCCATATTCATCTACAAAACGATAGAAACTTTTATATGCCTTGACTTTAACTGTGGGATTTTGAGGCAGTGAGGCAATGTCGACTTTGTCGGCAAAGGCACGTTGCCCAATACCAACTCCAACCATTACCATGGCACAAACAAAAATCCTCACAAATCGTTTCATCAAAAATTGACCTTTTTCGAACCTCAAAATTAATAAAAAGTAACGAATAATGCTCAATTCAATGCCAAAAAACCTAATAAAGATTCTTTCCCGAAGGCGGAAGCCACCTCAATAGAAGAAACCTCCGGTTTAATCCTTGAAGCGATTTCTTGTCCCCTTTGTATCCATGTTTCGTTTTTAAAATAACGTGAAATTTCCGTTTTATTTATTTTTCCAACTATAAAAGTGAATAAAAATTTTAATAAAGTTGTGTTAAAATCTTCAAGAGTCAACAATTCTTTATTCAAGTATAATTCAGATAAAGAAGGAAACAGATCATTGAAAAAGGGTTTCTTCCCTAAACAAGCCTCTAATGCTTTCAGATGGTTTCTTCGCCAATCTCCATGTTCCGATAGAGTTATACATGTTAATTTTTCGGGATATCTGAGCTGGCGACCCCCTCCGTTCACTGCTAAAGAAAGAGTGACCCTTTCGCCTCTGGGATCAAACAAGACATATCTTCCGAACTCTCTTGTCGACACCAATGATTCATTGGCAATATGGATTGCTTGGGATTCTGATGCATCATTAGCTATGGCTTTCAAATAATGCCCTAACCAAGAGGCAGATGGCATCAATGGAGGAAAGTTCACCATTTGCCAGAGTCGGGATTAGCCGGCATAAATATTCTTTCCCAACGGATCTTGCCATCGAGAAGACCTTTGTCTTTATCGAAGCTCGCGAAAACAAACATCGGGGTCCCCACGATATGGTCTTCGGGTACAAATCCCCAATAACGAGAGTCGGCGCTACGGTCGCGATTGTCACCCATCATCCAATAGTAGTCATACTTGAAGGTATAGTAATCAGAAGGTGCGCCATTGATATATATCTTGCCATCTTTCACCTCGAGGTCATTGTTTTCATACACTCTGATAGCTCTTTCATAAACAGGGAGATTGTCGAGAGTGAGGTGAAGTGTGCTACCACGTTGTGGTATCCAGAATTCGCCCATGTCAGGCCTTGACCACCCATATTCATTACCCAAAGGAAAAATGCCTGTAGACAGATCATATCTTCCCGTCTGGGCTTCTGTGAGAATAGGGCCTGAAATTTCCGGCCAGGTCTCAACCTTATTTTTCATATCATAAGTGAGTGGAATATTATAATAATAGGTGCCGGCATATTCGTCAAGGCTTGCTCCGGAAGCATAATCATCATGACTTACTCCGATTTCTTCCCAACGTGCATTGGGAATCATGGATTTAACGGGAATTATATAGTTGAACTGAACATTTGTGGGTTCTACAATAGCTTTGCCGTTAATATACACGGTATCGTTTTTAATCTTTAGTCTTTCACCGGGGAGTCCTATGGCTCTTTTCACATAATTCTCCCTGCGATCCACAGGCCGATATACTATTTCTCCGAAAATCTCGGGATTTGCCTCAATATATGCCTTAGGATTGTTTATACCGCTTTGTTTAAGATTATCTATTATCTGATAATAATCAGGATTCTGAATCTTGAGTGTCACTGTGTCGCCTTGGGGATAATTGAACACAACGATATCTCCTCTTTTAATGCTTCTGAGTCCCGGTAGACGGTGATAGGGGAGTTGAGGATACTCAAGATAACTCTTTGTATTGATAATTGGGAGTGTGTGTTGTTCCAAGGGGAAATGAAGAGGGGTCTGGGGGACCCGAGGTCCGTACAGAGCTTTATTTACCCAAAGATAATCTCCTACGAGTAAAGATTTTTCAAGACTCGAGGAGGGTATCATATAGTTTTGGCCTATGAATGCAAAAATGAAATAGACTAATATTAAGGCATAAATGATAGCATCTACCCAACCCATCACAACTCTTGTGGGGCCTGTGGTGTTTTTCCACCATGTCCATGGAATAAAATTGGTGATATAGATATCCACCAAAAGTAACCATAAGAGAAGTAACCATGGATTGCCCATCCAGATCACCCAAAGAAAGAAAATCAATGACACAATCCCAAAACGAATCCAACGGGTTGTCTTTACATTCGTTATTCTCTCTTTAAATGAATAATTCTCTTTTTTATTAAGTCTGTTTTTACCTCCAGGCATCTCAAATCTCTTTACATTTCATCCCTAATACCGAAACACTCATCCCTAAAATATCCCCTTAGTCTTTGTCACATCGGAGAGAAAATCTCCTATAGAATAGAATCCTTTCTTCCCTGCTAACCATTGGGCTGCGCTAACTGCTCCTCGAGCGAATCCAAGACGGTTTTTAGCGTCGTGTGTCATGACAATAGAATCACAGTCCGATTCCCATGTGATTGTGTGAATGCCGGGCACTTCCCCCTCACGTTTATGGTATATAGGTAAAAATCCTTTTTCAGGTTTTTCACCAAGTTCTTTCTCTATCCATTTTTTAAAACGTGTGGAAATGGCTGTCAATTCATTTGCCAATGTAATAGCTGTTCCGGAAGGATGGTCAAGTTTGTGGACATGATGTATTTCCAAAAGTGATGGGTCATAGGCTTCAAAACCGTTCATAATGTTAGTGACATAACGGTTTAAAGCCATGAAGATATTCATGCCGATTGAAAAATTTGAAGCGTAGAGCACTGTGCCTTGACCTTTCTCACACATATCTTTGATAGTGGGTAAATCCTTGTCCCATCCGGTAGTTCCTACCACTACCGGCACTTTGGCTGCAAAACAGGACAGAATACCCTCAATGGCTGTGGAAGGAGTAGAGAATTCGATTGCAACATCAGATTTTTTGAATTCATCGCTCGCGAATTTATCTATATCATCAGCATCAATAACACAACTGATGTGAAGACCTCTGCTTTTTGCTACTTCTTCTACAAGATGACCCATGCGGCCGTATCCAATTATAGCTATTTTCATAATTCTGTTGTTTGTGTATTAAGTTGTTTGTGTTGTTATTGTTACCAGGCTTAAAAAACAATAAAAACATCAAAAACTATAATTTATCAATTACTAAACGTCAACGCATGCAGTTTATTTCTATTCGAATCCAAAGGCAACATTGTCTACGTAAAGTGTAAGCCCCTCGGTGCCCACAAAAGGCTCTCCGCAAGAAGAAGAGAGCATCACGAGCACATGGGTCGGTGTGGCGTCAGCCGGTGCCCATTCCACTTCATTCACCGGAACTAACTTGCCTTTTGAATTCTTGGCATAATAGGCCTTGTCACCATTTAAAAGTCCCATCCAAGATTTGTAGAATGGTTCTCGGGTGATATCTCCATAATGAATAGGAAGTACATGTCCGGATGTCCATGGAATAGATTTTGAATATCTTTCCCTGCCAGTGCCCACTCTTTGAGCATAAATATTACCTTTTTCATCTTCCCATCTCTTTTGAAGGAGAACATACACCTCTGCATTGTCGCGTCCTTCAAGTGTCTTTTTAGGTGAGAAGCCGGTAGATTTGGTTCGTGTGTTATCAGCCGGCATATCTACCTGATAATCGAACACAAGGGCTGAGGGACGTTTGGTGTAAGGAATGCCCATTTCCATCTTAGAGAACGGACCCTTTGGAGAGGTGATTGGTTCGTAAATCTGACCTAAGAATATAGTGCCTGCCACCATTACATCCATATTGACTAATCCTAAAACTTTCACCTCCTCCATTTTGGCTTGCATCTTGGCACAACGGTTGCCATTATGCAATGCTGGATTAACAGTATTTGAACCTTTAACTACTCCGGCCACCTTTGCATACACATTGCTGGTTGCCCATGGAGAACCTCCCTCATTGGAGTAGGGCGTGTTACCCTCGCTGCTGCCTTCCGGAGCAATCTCGTAGATAGTTTTATGATTCCCTCCAATCAATTTTGATTCTGTTATGCCACGCGCTTTCCATGTGGAGAAATCTCCATATGGGATGGGTTCCAATCTCAATGCCGAAGAGGTAAAGGAAATTGATACAAGCGATGCTGATATTATGATTTTAGAAATAGCTTTCATTTTAATTCATGGCTTGAATGCCGGAGTGATTGTCTTGATATCAAGGAAACTAATGGTGTTGGCTGCTATTAAAGAAGTGACGTCTCGTCCCAAGTTTGTGGAGAGATTTGCTATGATTTCTTCTATTGTGAGTGGAGATTCATCGGTTTCAGCAAGGATGAAATTATCTGGTAACGTCACAGGTGTTTCAGGATTGAATTTTTCACCGAATGAAAGATATATACCTGCATCTGACATCATCTTAGCTACGGATGGTTTCCCCCGGAACCCGTGAATCGCCCATTTTTGCAGTGGTTTTAAATCACGTTTCAATCCCACGATAACATCATGAGCCTTGACATCGTGAATAATAAGAGGCTTTCCGAGTTTTTCGGATAATTCAATTTGTTTGTTCAGAATAATCAACTGCTTGAAAAGAGGCCCTCCCTTGATTTTGTCAATGCCACATTCTCCGATAGCCACAACACAAGGAAGAGAGGCTATTCTTTCAAATTCTTCCCATTCTTCTTTCGTAGGGAGGATGCTGCTTGTGGTCCAAGGATGAATGCCAACCGAATAAAATTGATTTTCTATTGGGTCAAAATCTTTGAAAGATACCGATACCACCCCCTGTGGCTGCGGTGCTGCATGATGAGTGTGAATGTCAAGGCACAGGGTCATAACCGCTTCCTCCCCAGGGATGACAACGTGCAATTCTCTTTACGGTAAGCCAGCTCCCTTTTATGACACCGTGTTTTTGCAGAGCTTCCACGGCATAGGTGCTACAAGTGGGAGTGTAGCGGCACGCCGCGGGGAAATGCGGAGAAATCGCACATTGATAAAATTTCACTAAATATATAAGCAAATGCTTCATCAGCTCTCAATCTTTTTACCCACTTTCTCAAGAATCAATTTTATCTTCTCTTCTATGGTTGCGTAAGGGAGGTTTTGATTATGGATATACACCATTCCGATACTTAGTGTGCGCACATCTGAACTCTCCTCAATTTGTTGGCGAAGCGCCAATCGGTTAAGCCGATAAGCTTCTCTGATTCGTCTTCTTAATAACACACGGTCTATTGCATGCCGACGTTTTTTTTTGGGCACGGATATCAAGATCTGCAAGCGCCCTATGGCGTCGGGTATATTATTGCGGAAATTTTTCTGCAACTCTTCTTCATTCAATTTTTTCCATGTGATACGAAAAGGAAATTCATAGAAAGATTTTCCTGTGCGAAAAAGTCCTTCTACCAAACTACGGTGATGAAGTCTTTCCTCTTTGGGAAACTTTAAGGATCCCTTTTGCACTGATTCCAAATCTTTCTCCAAAATTTTCTCCTTCTACAGTGCAAAGTTAATGATTTTTGGGGTCTTATTGAAAAATATAAAATACTGTGGTCAATCTTTGAGGTCGTTTAGGTCATACTCACGGAAATATTCGTCTTGCAGTTGTCTGACGGGTCCTGATGCTCTTCCTCTTCCTTTCTTCTCGATGAATTCCTCGTAACTTCTCACAGCATAGTGGTTGATTTTGATCTTATCATGGATGGGAGCTCTGTCTCTCCAACTGACTTTCACCCTATTGCCATTGCTGTCTAAGGCTTTGCCGTTAATTCTTGCAGCTTCGTGACAACCGATCATTCCGAAAATCCTTCTGGGGTCTAAAATGCTTTTCACATGTTTGTTCAAAGGATGTTGAGGGAGGGAATGTTGTTTAAATCTATCCATTACACCACCCGGACGTTTTGTCATCTCCCCTGAACTTCCATAACACAGCCAGTTGATTTCTACCACCGGTGCATCTTCAAAAGGTTTGAGGTATTCCGGAATGGAGTTATCTTTCAGAGGTATGATAAATTCATCCATATCAATTACGGCAAGCCAACGGGTATCAAACCTGTGTTTTTTAAGGCAATCGTCATAGGCAGCAAGTTGTTTCCTATATCCGGGAAAATACGTGTAATCCACTAATCCTTTTTCTATATAGGGCTTTAGAATTTCATATGTGTTGTCGGTGCTTTCATTGTCATAAACATAAAATTTTTCCACACCTTTTGAGATATGCCAGTCGAGCCATTCTTTAAAATAAGGACCCTCGTTTTTGGCTATCACCACAACAGAAAGATATTGCTCCGGTTGCTTCTGATTCCGCTTGATTTGCAACATCAGTTTTAGTGCATTTATAGGTCCGAATCGTAGGATGCCTCTCCAGCGGTTTCGAGTCATTTTATGTGGAATCACTCCTGCAATTATCTCAGCGATAACTTTATTCATTGTTGATAGATTAGCCTGCAATATTACTTTATAAAGTTTTCAAGATAATGGAAACTAAAGTTCGAAGGAGGATTTTAAGGGGAGAATGCACTCGAATGCTTCTTGGATTTGACACATCAATTGGTCATAATTTTTGATATGCTTATTGTCGTTGAGACAAACCAAAGAATATTCCTGATTCTTGATTGCTTTGATGGCCTGTTTGGGTTTTACCATCAAAGGAAACATCTTGGTATCCTTATAAGTGTTGTAAGGCATGAAGTTCCCTTTGCAGATCTGCCAGGTTCGGAAAAGCTCATGGGTATAATCTGATTTATCACGAAAACGATTTTTCGATGTTTCAGTCAAAGGTTCGTTAGCATATTCCCAGGCTTCCAAAAAGGATTTCTTCAAATAAGGTTGGGCGTTATGATGCACTCTGAGTGTTATGAATTTATTATACCATTGGAAAAACCTATTCATCTTCCCCTTGGAACCATATTCCGGAGTGAACCATTTTTGATGATCTCGTTTTAGGATTTCTCTTTTGTTGAATCTGGAATTAATGATCTTAATATTGTTTTTAAGCATCACATAATATGGCGACCATGAAGGATTATATTGAAACACAGCTATATCGCAAGGAAGCCCCTTTTGAAAGAAACGTTCAGGTGAGATAGACCGAATTATATAGAAATCATCGTTGAAATAGACGAAATGATCAGATAATGTGGGAATCTTATGGATATATCTTTCTATTACACCTGAATTAAAAGTAGGTAGGAATTCATTGGGGATGATATCTTTATGGTCTACCAAATTTAGCTTTGGATTGGAAATGTCGAGCCACTGGGGGCGCTGACCGCAAGTGACAAAGTGTATTTTGTTTACCCATGGTGTGAATTTTTCCACGCCCCGGAACCAATATTTTAGGAAACCATAATCACGGAAACGTTCCATGCCTGTATTATAGGAATTGGTATCCTGAATTCCTTTACACTGCATGAAATCCTCTTTCCATTTGGGATCGTTCATATCAACCCAAACCACAACAAAATCTATAGGAAATTCTGTTTTCATAATTTCTTAAGCATTTCCAGCCATTTGTCTCCAACTCTTTCCGAAGAGAAATTTTGGGAAGAATTAAACGTATTTAGAGCCAATTCCTGTCTTTTCTTCTCATCCTTCATTAATTTCCCTAATTGTTTCGCAAAGGTATCTAAATCACCGAAATTTTCTATCACTACTCCGTTGAAATTATCCTCTACCACGTCTCTTAAGGATGCATAGGAATCAAAGGCTATGGGCACCGTTCCATAAACCAACGCTTCCAAAATGGCCAAAGGGAGCCCTTCATATTCTGATGTAGATATCAGAATTGAGGATTGCATAAGGAATTTCTCCCGAGGTTGCCAGCCATGATAAGTGATATTTTTTAGTTTCAGCTTCTTAATCATCCGTTTCACTATATCGGTATTATGGCCGGATCCCACTATATCCAATTGCCAATCTTTAAGGTCAGGATCCTTTTCTATCATTGCCCATATTTGAAGAGCGAGAGACATCCGTTTCTGAATCTCATCCATCCGGCTCAATATAAGTACTCGCTTTTCCTTCTTTATCGCCTGGTTTTTGTCTCTTTTTCCCAATTCAAAAATATTAGGAATAGCCACGAATTTGGATTTATCTGAAAATCCACCGATTTTACAATAATCATCCTTATAACCTTCAGATAGCAATATAACTTTGTCGCTATCTTGATAGGTGGATCGATATATATTACTAAATTTAAACCTCCGTGGTAATTTTAAAAGAGGATAGATAGATGACCGTAACCAATATAAAGGATTGAAGGGATTGAGTTTCAAAAGATGAAGTCCGGATTTGAAAGTGGGTTTCTTAATTTCGCTGCCAGGTGCGAAATGTTGCATGAAAATTATTTTCACATCTCTCCCGGAATTTTTCACAGCCTTCACGATATGATGGTGACGGTAGAAACGGCTCATATTCACCATTATATCAATTTCATTTTTCAACATGAACCGAGTCAATTCGTTTCGAAATTTGGAGTCAGATTTGCTCAATTTAACCACATCCGAATAAATTGACTTCTCTTTACCGTCAGATTTACTTCTGAAAGCATTGTAAACCTCACAGTTACCTGAATCTTTCAATGCTTTGGCTATCCTGAAAGTAGCCACTTCCAGCCCTCCTTTTGTTTTGTCGCCGCAAAAATTCTCAGAATAAAATAGAATCCTTTTCATATGCCGGATTGATAGTTGGCTTTACTTTTCAAATTGTGATTTTTCCGGAAAACGTTCCTTCAAAAAATCGGCAACCAATTTATGTGAAGCCTCATTCGCATACTGAGAGTCGTTGATGCAGAAAAGCATCGGATTTGACTTTTTAAGATCCTCTATATAATGAGGGTGTTCTATATGGCAACGGAAAGATGTCTTTTGAGTCACAAATTTTAAATGACCCCTTTTTTCCATTATTGGCACATATGAATAAATATTCCTCTGAATATCATTGTCATTCCTTATATGATGGTAAAGAGTAGGATAGATGGATTCTTTAAATTTTTTATAGGTTTCTTCATAATCACTTTTCAGATAGGCATCGATATTATGGTGAGTCTTATGTCCTATATATCTGCCATATTCTTTTTCCACAAGAAGCGATGAATTATGGATGGTCCGGTTATAATTGTTCAGGGTATATTTTTTTATGTTCTTTAGATACCAATACCACAGTTTTCTGAAAGGTCGCCTTGTCATACGTATGATTGGCATTCCGTCTTTAGCAAAAAAATCACTTTTTTCCACTGCTTTGTTGAAAAACATATCATCGTTGGCATAAAGGAAATGTTCCGAAAGCCCCGGAATTCTAAACAAGGCATGTTCTATCACAGTAGAATTAAATGTCGGAAGAGCATCAGCGGGTAATATTTCTTTATGATCTACTATTTTAATCTTAGGATGAGCCACGTCTAACCATTCAGGCACCTGATTATCTGTAACTATGAAAATTTTTCTGATCCAAGGAGCATACAAATCTGCCGATCTAAGACTATATCTCAATTCCCCGTTATCAGCATATCTGGCTTCCGAGTCCATCCCCTCATCTCTGCAGGAATCTTGTGAATATAAATTTCGTCGTTTCCTCCATTCAGGATCTCCTCCGTCCACCCAAAGATACACCAAATCAATTTCCATATTCTCTGCCATAATCATTCAAACAATTGGTTTCTTCTGAATCTTGCATGGAAATCCAGAGTATTCACAATCCGCATTATTGTTTCAAACGTCAAAGGTTTATTAAGCAGCATATAAGCCCTAAACCTTTTTTTAAGCCCTAAATCCTTAGGAATTTCTCCTTTGGTTATTTTGTTTAATTCAGTGCTTAATTTTTGAATTGTTGCGTGCCTGACATTTTTATCTTTCTCTCTACGTGCTGTCGTTTTAGCTGCTCCGATAAATACTTTCTGGAGATAACCACAATAAGATGAATCTCCAAACTTTTGAGGAACTGATTCTTTCACATTATCGGCAAGATGGATCTCTGACACTGCATAATCATATTGATTTTTTGCTACTTTTGAGTTCGATATACTTCCTTTCCTCATTCTATAGTTATATACAATTTCAGGAGACATTACCATCTTATTGATATGCTTAAACCAAAGTGGCACTGTATAAGCATCTTCAAAATTTTGATTAATTGGAAATTTATCCGTTATAATTTCCCTGCGGAAGAGCTTGTTCCATACAAAGCATGGTAATCTCGAACTGTCGAGCAAACTCAAAATAGCCTTCTCTTTACTTATAACACATTCTTTATCCACCAAAGGTTTCTCTCTTTTATAACTTTTGAAAACTCTTTGAAAGCCACATTGCACAACATCGGCCTCATATTTTGTGATGAGATTATGCATCGTCATAAGATAATGAGACTCCGGCCAATCATCGGAATCTATAAATGCAATGAATTTTCCTTTAGCTTTATCCAAGGCTGTATTTCGTGCCGAAGATAATCCGCCGTTGGATTTATGTATTACTTTAAACCTCGGATCCAAACCGGTGTATAAATCACAAATTTGCACCGAACCGTCGGTCGATCCGTCATCCACGATAATACATTCCCAATCCTTAAATGTTTGATTTGAAATCGCTTCAAGGCATTGCTGTAGATATCTCTCAACGTTATAAACCGGCACTATTATACTTATAGATGGTTGTGTCTCTTCCACTGCCTTTGTGAGGTTCCTATGGATATATGAATATCTAATTTACACCACAAATTTAGTAACAATTTTGTAAAATTTCCATTTGTAACCTTGGAAATTCACAAGTTAAAAAACGAAAGACAATATATCTTTTTACGCCATTTTTCTCTGCTAAAATTTTTTGTTAAATTTATCCCATGAATAAGTTTCTGTTTATACTTCTGGATGCCTTGGCTCGCTTACCATTAGGCATTTTATATCTTTTTTCCGACTTTATAACCCCGGTGCTTTATCATATTGTGAAATATCGAAGGAAGGTGGTCAGGGACAATCTAATTTCTTCTTTTCCGAATAAAAATCTAACGGAGATAAAAAAGATAGAGAGGTGTTACTATAGATATCTGGGCGATCAAATTGTGGAGACCCTGAAACTTCTTCATATATCGGACAAAGAATTAATAAAAAGGGTTAAGGTAACAAATTATCAGTCTGTAAATACAGCCCTTGTTGCAGGGAAAAACGCTGTCTTGTTGATGGGTCATTACAACAATTGGGAATGGGCTCAGGAGATTACCCGGTATTTTGTCCCTGAGGCGTTTATGGCTTCAATCTATCATCCCCTCGATAACAAGGATTGGGACGAGATATTCAAAAAATTGCGCAGCCGTTGGCAGGCCCATATCGTGCCCATGAATAAGGCACCAAGGGTTTTGCTAAACAAGCAGAATATGCCTTGGGTGTGCGGATTTATAGCTGATGCATATACCTGGCATAAAAATGATAACAATTGGATAGAGTTTTTGAATCATAAGACATGGTTTATCTATGGTCCGGAAGAAATAGGTGCCAAAGTGGGAGCCGATTATTTTTATCTGGAAATGAATCGTATCAAGCGTGGCTATTATAATATCATATTCCATCCCATAGCTTCTGCGGAAGAGCAGGGCGAGTCTTACCCACATCTCCGTCTTTTCTGGAAAGAATTTGAAGCAACTATCCAAAGGAATCCCGCTTATTGGCTTTGGAGTCACAAACGTTGGAAATAACGTTTTTTTAATTGAAAAGCCGGACGATCCTCACGGATTGCTCGGCTTTGAAAAATACAAAGTTTGGGGAAAGTGGGCGTTGACGGATTCGAACCGCCGACCCTCTGCTTGTAAGGCAGATGCTCTAAACCAGCTGAGCTAAACGCCCGGACGCCTCCTAATAAAGAAGCAAGGTTTGCTTTCGGTGGGCGTTGACGGATTCGAACCGCCGACCCTCTGCTTGTAAGGCAGATGCTCTAAACCAGCTGAGCTAAACGCCCGATTTGCGTTGCAAAGTTAAGGAATATTTCTTAACCCGCAAAATTATTTTGTGGCGGAGGGAACGAGATTCGAACTCGTGGTAGGATTACTCCTACGACAGTTTAGCAAACTGTTGGTTTCAGCCACTCACCCATCCCTCCTTATGGTTTTGGGCTTCACTGAAGCGAGTGCAAAGTTAAAGAATAAATTTCAAAAACCAAATTTTTGATTGAATTTTTTATTAAACCACATTTTGTGGTGATCCGGTAAGAAATGACGCTACATTTGAAACAGCAATGTTCATCAAACGTGTGCGTGCTTCTTTTGTAGCCCATGCTGTGTGCGGAGTGATATAAGAATTTGGAGACGTTAATAAGGGATTGTCAGAAACGGGAGGTTCAGTGCTCAAAACATCGGCACAGAAGGCCTTGATTTTGCCGGATTCCAATGCTTCCGCCACGTCTTTTTCATTAATTAATGGTCCTCTGCCGGTATTTATCAAAATCACACCGTCTTTCATCCGGGAAATTGAATCCTTATTGATGAGGTCTTTTGTTGCAGGCGTCAATGGGCAATGAAGGCTTATTATATCACTGTCACGATATAATTCATTTAAAGAGACTTTCCTGACTCCGATGGGGAGTTCCGACTCTTTCTTGGAGCTATAAGCCAAAACTTCCATATCGAAAGCCAAAGCGATCTTGGCCACGGCCTTCCCGATATTTCCCATCCCTATTATTCCGAATTTTTTTGACGCCAGTTCCGTCAGCGAAGTGTCCCACCAGCAGAAATCTACTGAATTTGTCCAGGCCCCTTTTCTATTCTCGATAGCATAATGTTCCGTGCGATCGGTCACTGTTAGAAGAAGGGCAAAAACTCTTTGAGCCACCGACATGGTGCTATAAGAAGGAATATTGGTAACAATAATTCCCCTTTTATGAGCTTCCTCTACATCTATTACATTATAACCTGTGGCCAAAACTCCGATATATTTCAGTTTAGGCAAAGAAGCGATTGTTTGTGCATCCAGCACTGTTTTATTCGTTATAACAATTTCACTGTCTTGGGCTCGGGTTAAAATATCTGCCGGGTCTGTCCTTTGGTACACAACAAGTTGTCCTAATTGAGCTAAATCTTCCCAGGACAAATCCCCGGGATTGAGAGCATGTCCGTCGAGTACGGTTATTTTCATAGTCAGGGCATCTTGTTGTTAGAGGGGGTAAGCATTTTGGTGAGGTTAATGAATTCATCCACCGAGAGAGTTTCCGGTCGGCGTGCAAGAATAGGATCTTGCCAGATGGGTGAATTCACCGGTATTAGGCTTGCCAATGAATTACGTAATGTTTTACGCCTTTGTCCGAAAGAGGTTTTTATTACATTCTTAAACAATTTTTCCTCACATCCCAGATCAGTGCGTGAATTACGTGTCAGACGTATTACTCCGCTGTTCACCTTTGGAGGAGGGGAGAAAACCGTTGGGGGCACATCAAAAAGATACTCGCAATCATACCAGGCCTGCAGAAGCACCGACAAGATTCCATAAACCTTTGAGCCCGGTTTGGAACAGATTCTTTGGGCAACCTCCTTCTGCAACATTCCGGCCACTACCGGGATCTTTTCTTTATAGTCCAGAACCTTGAAAAAGATCTGCGACGATATATTGTAAGGATAATTTCCAATGAGCGCGAATTCTCCCGAGAAAAGGTCGCACAGATTCATTTTAAGGAAATCTCCTTCCACCACATTCAAATCAGGGAAGACTTTCTTCAGGAATTCCACACTTTCAGTGTCAAGCTCCACAGCCTTCAGCTCCCTGCCTGACTGCATGAGGAATTGAGAGAGTACTCCCATACCGGGACCAACTTCCACTATCGGAAGCTGCCCCCATTTTTTTGCCTTTTCAGGAAGTGCCGGGGTCTCTATTGTTTCCGCTATTCTCTTTGCGATATCAAGATCTTTGAGGAAGTGTTGACCCAATTCCTTTTTTGCTCTCACTTTCATTTGCTAAGATATTCATGTATGGCTTTGGCGGCTTTTCGACCGGCTCCCATGGCAAGGATTACTGTTGCGGCTCCTGTCACTGTATCGCCCCCTGCAAAGACACCGGGACGTGTGGTTGAACCGTCTTCATCAGCTACGACACAACCATGTTTGTTAACCTCAAGTCCTTTGGTGGTTTGTTTGATCAGCGGGTTAGGACTGGTGCCTAATGCCATAATCACTACGTCACAATCAATCACGAAATTGCTGTCAGGTTTCTCCATCGGTCTTCTTCTTCCGCTGGCATCCGGTTCTCCGAGTTCCATTTCCACGCACTCGATACCTTTCACGGCTCCGTTTTCATCACCGAGCACCTTGATAGGATTAGTAAGCATCTTGAAAATGACACCTTCCTGTTTTGCATGATGCACTTCTTCTGCCCTTGCCGGGAGTTCTGCTTCGCTTCTGCGATAAACGATGATTGCTTCGGCACCAAGACGTTTGGCTGTGCGAACGGCATCCATGGCTACATTGCCACCTCCCACCACCACGACTTTCTTGCCGAGGTATATCGGTGTGTCGTATTCACAATCGTATGCGTGCATAAGGTTGGCACGGGTGAGGTATTCATTTGCAGAGAAAACTCCGTTGAGGTTTTCACCCTCGATGCCCATGAACTTAGGGAGCCCTGCACCGGAGCCGATGAATACTGCGTCATAACCCATTTTGTCGAGTAAATCATCAATTGTAAAAGTTCGACCCACAACTACATCGTTTTCGAATTCCACTCCAAGACCTTTCACCCATTGCACTTCTTTCTCAACCACACCTTCTTTAGGGAGTCTGAATTCAGGAATTCCATATACGAGCACTCCGCCCAGTTGATGAAGGGCTTCGAAAACTTTCACCTCATATCCAAATTTAGCTAAGTCGGTGGCACATGCTAATGAAGCAGGTCCGGAACCCACGAGTGCCACTTTCTTACCATTCTTGGTGATTTCCGGTTTGGGGAGCTCACTTTGATGACGTATTGCCCAGTCGCCAACGTATCTTTCGAGACTTCCGCATGCCACGGGTTGACCTTTGATACCGAGTATGCATGCACCTTCGCATTGTTTCTCCTGCGGACAAACACGTCCGCATACACTGGGCAAGGAATTATCTTGAGAAATTATGGCGTAAGCCCCCATCTCATCCTTTTCTGTGAGATGATATATGAATTGAGGTATTTGTATATGCACAGGACATGCTCCTACACAACGCGGGTTGGAGCAATTCAGGCAACGGGTGGCCTCTAAGTAAGCTTCTTCGGGTGAATAACCATGGCTCACCTCTTCAAAATTCTTGGCACGCTCTGCCGGATCTTGTTCCTTTACAGGAACTCTGGGTATTCTGTTTGCTTTAGCCATGACATTCACATTTATGGGTTTCAGGATTTGTTTTGGGATTGTTCTTATACATATTTTGTCGACGCATAGCCTCATCGAAATCAACTAATGCACCATCGAATTCAGGACCGTCGACGCAAGTGAATTTGGTTTCACCTCCCACTGTGACACGGCACGCACCGCACATTCCGGTGCCATCCACCATTAGTGCATTTAGCGAGACAACAGAAGGTATGCCATATTGTTTGGCTGTCATGGCTGCGAATTTCATCATGATCATCGGACCGATAATAACACAACGGTCATATTTTTTCCCTTGATTATCGATTAGGTCTTTCATAAGCATGGTGACGTTTCCATGAAACCCTTCGGAACCATCGTCTGTGCAAAGGTACACGTGGCCCACTTCCTGCATCTCACTCACGTAGGTGAAGAGATCTTTGGTGCGGGCACCTATTATGACATCGGCTTCAACACCATGTTCTTTGAGCCATTTCACTTGGGGATAAACCGGAGCAGTGCCTACACCACCGGCTATGAAAAGCACCTTTTGATTCTTGAGCACATCTTTGGGCAATTCCAAAAGATCGGAAGGATTGCCGAGAGGCCCGGCAAAATCATCGAAATATTCTCCGGCTTCTAATGAATTTATCTTGCGGGTGGAAATTCCGATGGATTGCGTCACTATCGTCACTGTGCCGTCATTAAGATCATAATCACATATCGTGAGTGGTATTCTCTCGCCGTAACGGTCCGTACGCACTATTATGAATTGGCCCGGCTTTGCGGAGGCTGCCACCAACGGAGCCTTCACTTTCATCTCAACTATATTGGGAGCCAATTCCCTTTTTGTTACTACTTCAAACATTGTTTTCCTCTTTTTTATCCGTGAGGCAAAGATAAGAAATATTCTTTTATGGGTGAGGGCTAAAATTGTAGAGAAGCAAAAAAAATGGTAAATTTGCTAAAACTATTTGGCACTCATAAGCATTAAACAATAAAGCTTTATCAATAAAAATCTATAACAATTACACAGCCATGAGTAAATATCTTGTAAGTTTCGGTGATTCCGACAAATATGAAGTGGATTTCCCGGGTAAACTCGATGAATTCAAAAGTTCTGATGTAGTGAAAGGACTAAAAGACAAAGTGACAAATTTTCTCAAGGATAAATTTCCTGCAGGAAATTTCGAAGATATCGTTCCCTTACACATTGAAGAAGCTGATGGTAAGGATTATCCAAAACTTGATATGTCAAAAATCGGTGACTTGTTGAAGAATGCCGTTACTCAAATTGGCGTTGAGAAATTCACCGATAAACTAAATCTTAACGCTCCATTTGACAAACTGGGATTATAAGAGTCCAAGAATTAGAGAATGCATCGATTTGATTTCCTCGTTATAGGAGGTGGCATTGCAGGCTTGAGTTTTGCCTTGAAAGCTGCCTCCAAAGGTAGTGTGGCGCTTATTTGTAAGACCACTCTCGATGAAGCCAACACTTTTTTCGCACAAGGAGGAGTGGCAAGTGTCACAAATCTTGAAGTTGATGATTTCGAAAAGCATATCCATGACACAATGGTGGCAGGGGATTGGTTGTCAGATCCCGAGGCTGTTAAAAAGGTTGTGACAAACGCTCCCGCACAGATTAAAGAGCTTATAGGGTGGGGTGTGGATTTCGATAAAAAAGATGACGGCTCTTTCGATCTTCACCGTGAAGGAGGTCATTCAGAATTCAGAATACTTCATCATGCCGACAACACCGGAGCAGAGATTCAGCAGAGCCTTGTGAAAAAGGTGAAGGAGCATCCTGATATCCATATTTTCGAGAATCATTTCGCTCTGGAAATCATCACTCAGCATCATCTTGGCAAGATTGTGACAAGACGTACTCCCGACATCACATGCTATGGAGCATATGTACTTGATGAAAAGACCGGGAAAGTCGAAAAATTTCTTGCCAAAGTCACAGTGATGGCCACAGGAGGTGTGGGAGCAGTTTATACCACCACTACCAACCCTTTGATTGCTACCGGTGATGGTATCGCAATGGTGTATAGAGCAAAAGGAACTGTTAAGGATATGGAATTTATTCAGTTTCATCCCACGGCTCTTTATCATCCCGGTGACCGGCCTTCATTCCTGATCACCGAAGCAATGAGAGGGTATGGGGCAGTGCTTAAAGACCATGAGGGAAAGGAATTCATGCATAAGTATGACCCGCGTCTTTCTTTGGCGCCCCGCGACATTGTGGCCCGTGCTATAGATTCTGAAATGAAACAGGCTGGAACTGACCATGTTTATCTTGATGTGACTCATAAAGATCCTGAAGAAACCAAGAAACATTTCCCGAATATTTATGAGAAATGTCTTTCCTTAGGTATAG
This sequence comes from Muribaculaceae bacterium, assembly GCA_022510425.1. GTDB lineage: Bacteria > Bacteroidota > Bacteroidia > Bacteroidales > Muribaculaceae > Lepagella. Next base: position 20,427 of record JAFLTO010000013.1, on the reverse strand, counting down.
ACATCACTAAAGATATGATACCGGTGGCACCGGCTGCCCATTATTTGTGCGGAGGTATAAAGGTGGATTTAAATGGAGAATCGTCGATCAAAAGGTTATATGCAATAGGTGAATGCAGTTGCACCGGCCTGCACGGTGGAAACCGGCTTGCAAGCAATTCCTTGATAGAGGCTGTGGTATATGCTGATGCAGCTGCAAAACATGCTATTGATTATATCGATGGTTATGACTTCCGTGATGATGTGCCGGATTGGAATGATGAAGGTACGGTGCATCCTGAAGAAATGGTGCTGATTACGCAATCCGAAAAAGAAGTTAACCAGATTATGGGTTACTATGTGGGGATTGTGAGAAGTGATCTGCGACTTGACAGGGCTTGGAATCGTCTTGATATTCTTTACGAAGAAACCGAAAAACTTTATAAGGAAAGTAAACCCACCAGAGACCTATGCGAACTTCGTAACATAATAAATGTGGCCTATCTGATAATGCGACAGGCACGCGACCGCAAGGAAAGCAGGGGTTTGCATTACACAGTGGATTATCCCCCTCAGGGGAAATATAAAGAATAAAATGTGAAGTTAAGAGTTGTAAAAATGAAGAGAAGCCTGGGGATATTTTTCTTTGTGGGGGGAGCTGCAATGTGTCTTAATGCACAGAATTTACCGGAACCGAGCCATGATGTTAGTGTAAGCCGTAACCTCACCACCTTCAATTCTATAGTGAAAGAATTGGAGTTGAATTATGTTGACTCCATTCGGCCTAAGGAGGCATTCGGGGCCGCAATTGAAGCTTTTTTGGAGACAGTGGATCCTTACACGGAATATTATAGCGCCGAGGATAGGAATGAACTGACAAAGATGACTACCGGCCAATATGACTATGGAGGGATAGGAAGCTACATAATGCAGCGTAATGGGTCATCTTATATTTCTGGACCTATGGAGGGTGCGCCGGCTGCTAAAGCTGGTTTGAAATCCGGAGATAAAATTATCCGTGTAGACACCACTGACACATCTAATATGGGTTCGGCAGAGGTAACCAAGCTTTTAAGGGGACTTGCAGGAACTCCGGTGACTGTTACTGTCAATCGGCCCTATGTCCAAGATTCCATCATGACATTCGATATTATCAGGGGTAAACTATCAGACCCTTCTGTGCCTTATTGGGGAGTAGTCAATGGTAACACAGGATATATTCGTCAGACACAATTCTTGGCCGACAGCGGTAAAGACGTATATGAAGCCCTGCAAGCATTCAAGGCGAATCCGGATGTGACTCAAATTGTGCTTGATTTGAGAGGTAACGGGGGTGGCCTTTTGGAACAGGCTGTGGATATCCTTGGAAATTTCCTGCCTAAGGGGACAGAAGTATTACGAACCCGAGGTAGGGATAAAGCCCTTGAAAAAGTGTATAAAACCACAAAGAAACCCATATTCCCTGATATACCTTTGGCTGTGCTTATCGACGGAGGATCGGCTTCGGCTGCTGAAATCACAGCCGGTGCTTTGCAAGATCTCGACAGGGCTGTATTGATTGGATCAAGAAGTTTCGGTAAAGGTCTGGTTCAGTCCACACGCCCATTGCCTTTTGATGGACTTCTGAAAGTTACTGTAGCAAAATATTATATCCCTTCGGGACGTCTAATTCAGGCTCTTGATTATTCTCATAGAAATCCGGATGGCTCTGTGGCTCGTACTCCCGACTCTCTCACCAATGTATATCAAACTTTGAGAGGAAGGGAAGTGAGGGATGGCGGAGGACTCACTCCAGATATTTCAATTGATTGGGGAAGAGTAAGCCCGTTGCTTTATAATCTTGTGGGAGATAACAAAATATTTGACTTCGCTACTCAATATGCAAACACACATGACTCAATTCCCGGTCCTTGGGAATTCGAGATAACCGATGAAGTCTACGAGCAATTCAAAGGTAGTTTTGATCCGACAACTCTTAAATATGACAAAGTGCTCGATCAGTTACTTTCCCAATTGCAAGAAACTGCTAAAGCAGAGGGATATCTAACAGAAGAAGCTCAGGCAGCAATTGATAATCTCTCACCTTTATTGGCCAATGACGTTAACCAGGATCTTGATAACAAACGGGATGAAATTGCTGAATATCTGGGTGGAGAAATTGCGAGTCGATATTATTTTGACAACGGTCGACTTATCCAGAATTTGAAATATGACAAAGCCTTGAAAACGGCTATGGAAACTTTGGGAAATAAAGAGAAATTGAAGGAGATTCTGGCTCAATGAAACTTTCGGAAGCGGAGAAACTCTTTGCCACAGACGCAAGGATTGCAACATTGAAAAAGACACTTGATGAAAAAAGTGTCAGAAAGATTGCACTCGCCGGTCTCTATGGAAGTGCACCTGCAATGCTTTTCGCATCCCTGCCTTCAAGAAAAACTCCCTATATAATAGTTGCTGACGATTTCGATGCTGCCGGGTATATTTACCATGATCTCTGCCAAATTGCCGGAGAAGAAAAAGTTGGTATCTTTCCCAGTGGCTACCGCAGGGATATAAAATATGGACAACCCGATCCTCCCTCTCAGATTCTCCGCACCGAAACTCTGGATTCCTGGCATAAGAAAGGGCATCCTTTATGGATTGTTACATCTCCTGAAGCTTTGGCGGAAAAAGTGCCTGCCGGAGATAAACTGGCGGAGAGCACCCTTACACTCACCTCAGGTAAAAATGCCGATATGGATAAGGTGAAAATACGTCTCAGGGAATTAGGATTCAAGGAAACAGATTATGTATATGAACCTGGTCAGTTTGCAGTGCGTGGGTCAATTCTTGATGTTTACTCTTTTTCGGGTGAACTTCCTTATCGAATAGATTTCTTTGATGATGAGATCGACTCTATCCGAATTTTCAATGTCGAGACACAACTCTCACAACAAAAAGTGGATTCTGTGTCTATTGTTCCTCCTGATCTGGTAAACGAGGATACGGATGGCATTAGTCTTTTGGAATTTGCCGGGAAAGATTCCATCATATTAGCTCAATCTTTCCATTGGCTTGAAAGCCGTGTTAAGGCAATTTGTAACGAGACAATGTCCACGGCTGTTTCAATCACCGGCGAAGGCGATGAAAAGGCTTTAAGCAAAACTGTAGATCCGGATGATTTCATCAAGCGTCTGGAAGGTTTGAAGCAGGTGGAATTCGGCAACGGAGCAGGTGATGCCGTAACTTTCAAACAGGATGCCACTATAACTTTCGATACATCCCTTCAGGCTTTATATCACAAGAATTTTGAATTAATTTCTTCTTCCTTCAAAGATTTCATAGAGAAAGGTTATAAAATCTTGATTTTAAGCGACACTCCTTTCCAAAATGAAAGATTGAAGGCAATTTTCGACGATAGGGGAGACAATATTCCTTTTACACCGGTCGACCGGACAATCCACGAGGGGTTCGCAGACCATGACAACAAAATATGTTTCTTTACAGATCATCAGATATTCGATCGTTTTCATAAATATAATCTCAAGAGCGACAGGGCAAGAGGAGGAAAATTAGCTTTGTCGCTCAAGGAATTGAGCCAGATTGAAACAGGTGATTTCATCGTGCATGTGGATCATGGCATAGCACGTTTTGGTGGCCTTATAAAGACTGATGTTAACGGACGTCCACAGGAAATGCTTAAACTCTATTTCCAGAACGACGATTTGGTTTTGGTGAGTATCCATGCGCTTCACAAGCTTTCAAAATACCGGGGAAAAGAAGGGGTTCCTCCTAAAATAAGTAAACTTGGTTCCGGTGCCTGGGAAAAATTGAAGGAGCGAACTAAGAGTAAGATGAAGGATATTGCCCGTGACCTCATCAAGCTTTATGCGGAACGTCGCCAGCAAAAAGGACATAAATATGCTCCGGATTCCTATCTTCAACATGAACTTGAGGCCAGCTTCATTTATGAAGATACTCCCGACCAGATAAAAGCCATGACGGATGTTAAGGCCGATATGGAAAGCGACCGACCGATGGATCGTCTTATCTGCGGTGATGTGGGATTTGGTAAAACCGAAATAGCTATTCGGGCTGCCTTCAAAGCAGCAGCCGATAGTAAACAGACGGCCGTTCTGGTGCCAACCACAGTCCTTGCGATGCAACATTATCATACATTCTCCGAACGTCTGAAGGATTTGCCCGTCAGAGTGGAATTTATATCTCGTGCCAAGAAACCAAAGGAAGTGAAACAAATCTTGGCCGATCTCGAGGCCGGAAAAGTAGACATTCTTGTAGGTACACATAAACTTATCGGGAAAGATGTAAAATTTAAAGATCTTGGCCTATTGATTGTTGACGAGGAACAGAAATTCGGCGTGGCTGTCAAAGAAAAGTTGAGGCAATTAAAAACCAATGTCGACACTCTTACAATGAGCGCCACTCCTATTCCTCGCACTTTGCAATTCTCTTTGATGGGTGCAAGAGATCTCTCGGCGCTCAATACTCCTCCTGCAAATCGGCGTCCCATAGAAACCAATGTCTCTTCATTCGATGATGATGTTATTAAAGAAGCCATAGAATTTGAAATGAGCCGTAACGGACAGGTTTTCTTTATATCTAACCGCATAGAGAATCTGGCCACAATTGAGAATACCATCCGAAGGCTTGTGCCTGGAGTGCGAGTTGTCACTGCCCATGGGCAGATGCCCCCGGAAAAAGTGGAAAAGGCTATCCTGGATTTTGCCGCCCACGATTATGATGTGTTGCTTTCTACTACAATTGTGGAAAACGGCATCGACATGCCTAATGTCAACACAATTCTTATAAACAACGCACACACATTCGGACTTAGTGAACTCCATCAATTAAGGGGTAGGGTAGGACGTAGCAACCGTAAAGCTTTCTGCTATCTTTTGGTGCCTCCGGGTAATCCTTTGACCCCGGTAGCGAGAAGAAGGCTTCAGGCCATCGAAAATTTCAGCGATTTGGGGAGCGGTATACACATCGCTATGCAGGACCTTGATATCAGAGGTGCCGGAAATTTACTTGGTGCGGAACAAAGCGGTTTTATTGCCGATTTAGGTTATGAGGCTTATCAAAAGATTCTAAAGGAATCGGTTTTTGAATTGAAAACCGAGGAATTCGCGGATGATTTTGAGGATCTCGCATCAGGCAAGGATGAGGAGTTTGTGTCTGACTGTACTATCGAAAGTGATCTGGAATTGAGGTTGCCTCCGGAGTATGTGCCCCAAGAGAGTGAAAGGATTAGTCTTTACCAGCAGTTGGATAATATAGAAAAGCCTGAACAAACAGAATTGTTTAGGGCTAATCTGAGAGACCGTTTCGGACCTATACCTGAAATTTCAGAGGAATTGATTAAAGTGGTGGCACTAAGAATGGCTGCTCGCAGGCTTGGAATTGAACGTCTGGTGCTAAAAAACGGTGGGATGAGATTATTCTTTGTCGGTGCAGACAACAAGGCTTATTACAACAGCGCCGCGTTCGGAAGGGTGCTTGCATATGTGCAGGCTCATCCCTTGAAATGTGAATTGCGGGAAAACAAAGGGAAGAATTCCATCCTTATCTCTGATGTGGCTTCTATAAGCAGTGCCCTCCGGATCCTTACAGAAATGGAGAGCACTAATCCGGTTTAAAGGTTAAAGCACCTTATCCTTATACTTTACTATACTTTTATTCAGTGATGCTTTTGGGGAGTATGGGCATAGCCCCGGGTTGGGTGCAAACAAATGCTGATGTTTCCACAGCTTTTCTATGAGCTTCCGGCACACTTAATCCTTTAAGGATGCTGGCAATGAATGCTGCGGTGAAGGAGTCGCCGGCGCCAACTGTGTCGGCCACCTCTACTTTAGGAGTGGGCAGGAATGATACATTTCCCGGGGTGAAAACATAACTACCGTTGATGCCACAAGTAAGTATCAGCATCTTGAGATTATATTTCCCTAAAAGAATCCAGCATTTATCCTGGAGGTCGATGCCGGGATAACCGAACATGCGGCTTACTGTCACCAATTCTTCATCATTTATTTTAAGGATATTACACTTCTCCATTGAATTACAGAGAATATCCTTAGTGTAGAAACCTTGACGCAGATTAACGTCAAAAACTACCAATGTATCCTCGTCCTTGGGCATAGCATCCAAGAAATCGTTGATAGTTTCCCGGGAAACAATATTGCGTTGCGCGAGAGAACCAAAACAGAAAGCACGGGTGTTTTTTGCAAGAGTTTCAAGATTTTCTGTGAAAGGAATGTTATCCCAGGCCACGTTTTCTTTAATGTCATATTGTGGTACTCCGGCTTGGTCGATTTCCACCTGCACAGTACCGGTTGGATACGGCACTTGAGCGAGACTGAAGTTGAGTCCCTTTGATGTGAAATTCTCAACAATTTCTTTACCGAGCGGATCATCGCCAACTGCGCTAACTGCACAACTTGGAAGTCCGAATTGAGAAACATGGTATGCGAAGTTTGCGGGAGCACCGCCGATTTTCTTCCCTTCAGGGAGCACATCCCAAAGTGCTTCGCCCATTCCTACTACTATTTTTTTATCCATGGTGATTTCTTAGATTATTATCGTTGGGGTTGTTGTTTTGTTTGTCTTATTTAGGCATCCTGAGGTTTACGTATTCTTGTTGTGAAGAACAACAGATAGAGCACACCCACTGTGATTACTGCAATAGCACCGCCGATTCCGCCGAAAAGATCATAAGCATATCCCATTACTCCGGAGAAGGCTGCACCACCCACGAGTCCCATGATCATAAGACCTGAAACCTCGTTTCTTTCTTTTGGTTTTGATTCTATGGCTTGAGAGAATACTATTGCGAAGATGTTGGAGTTGCCGAAACCTACCAGTGCGATACCTGTATAAATTGCGCCTACAGAACTGCAAGTGAAGAAAATTACCATAGCGGCGATCATCATGCAAACGCTGAGCAGGAAGAATATCTTTTGAGACATAAGACGCAGAAGGAACGAACCGATAAATGTACCTCCCAAACGGAATATGAAATAAAGTGTAGTTGTGAACACTACCACATCCTCATACGGATCAAGCTGAAGGGCATCCATTATAATCTTTTTACCATAGGTATTGGTTCCAACGTCTATACCCACGTGGCAGAATATTCCTAAGAAGCATAAGAATACGAAAGGACTACCCAATAATTTTATACATTCTATCATTCCGGAAGCCTTGTCAGGTTTCTCTTCCTTGATAGGAGTAGCGGCGAGCACTGCAATAGACAAGAAACTGATTATTGCATAGATTGCCATGAAACCTTTCCAGCCATGTCCGAATGTAGGAATCATTTCATTTGCTCCCCAAGCCACCATGATAGGAGTGATGGCGGAGGCAATAGCCTTTATAAATTGACCGAAAGTAAGTGTGGAAGCAAGTTTATCATTGGATATAAGATTGCTCACCAACGGGTTGAGCGAAGTCTGCATAATGGCATTACCGATACCAAGAAGGCAAAAACCGATAATTATCAAGGCCAGACTATTGCCGCAGATAGGTATTACCAGTGCTAAAGTAGTGACTATCAGAGAAAGTAAAACAGTCTTTTTACGTCCTATCTTATTCATCAGAACCCCCGTAGGCACTGATATTACAAAAAACCAGAAGAATACGATTGAAGGCAACCACCCGGCTAAACTTTCATTTAGGCCGAATTCTCCTTGAACATAATCTTTTGCCGTCCCGATCAGGTCTACAAAGCCCATTGCAAAGAAGCAGAGCATCACGGGAACTATCTGCATTAGTGAAGACTTTTTATCCATACTGGCAGGATTATTAATAGTGGTATCCATCTTTAAAGTTTAAGGTTGAGAGTTAGAGTTTGATTGAGTAAACCTTGAGGTCGTCAAGACGTGCATCGCCGTTTTTTGACTCCATGGAGAGGGTGGTGTAAGGAGCATTAGGGAAAACAAGATTAGTCATTACAAATTCACCATTGTTTCCGAAAAGTTCCATACTTGAGCGGTCGATAAAGAGTCGAAGATTGATTTTGCCGTCTTTTTCGAATGTAGGGGAGGATGTCACTGCCGGGAATTTTGTGCTGAAGTCTACCACTCCGCTTTCCCTGCGGTCGAACGACATTCGATGGTTTTTGGCATCATATTTCATCAACACTTTTTCTCCTTCGGGATTGCTGATTGTGAATGTCACCACATCAGATTCTGTTGCTTGGAATGAAAGGTCTATTTCACATATGCCATCAGCAGGAAGTTTATAAGATGTTTCTTTTTCACCGATAGTTTTGTTTGATGCTTTGTCCACCACTTTGTCTCTCAGTTTGAGAAGCTCGGGAGAGGGTACTGAGGCCACATATAATTCACCTTCATCATCCACAAAAAGTTCCATTTCTCTTGGCACTGTGTTGGCACTCCGGAATTGCATTGTCGGTACATCTGCGGCATATTGCCAGTTGCTCATCCAACCCACAGTTGTTCTGCGGTTGTCGGGAGCGTCGCTCCAGCTTACGAGAGCATAGTTGTCTTTGCCATAGTCAAGCCACTTGGTTGTCACGGTGCCATCGGGATTGGTGTCGCTTGTAAAAGTTTTTCCGTCGAAGTCACCAATGAAATATTGGATTGCGCTTCCTCCGAAAGGACCACCTGGATTAATGTTGCAGATAAGAACCCACTTTGTTTTGCCAGTTCCGGGTATTTGAAGTTCAAACAGGTCGGGACATTCCCAAACTCCTTCCTGAGCGCCAAGACCCTTTCCGAAAGTGCCACTCAGTGTCCAAGTCTTTAAATCGGGGGAAGTGAAGAAAAGATTCTCTTTTTCCAAAGCATGGGCAAGCACGAGGTTCCATTCACCGGTTTTTTCATTCCAGAACATGTTCGGGTCGCGGGCTTCTGTGTCGAGTGTGATAATGGGGTTACCTTCATAAATTTCGAAAGTTTGACCATTATCGTTGCTATGTGCAAAACTTTGCATCTGGCTTGTGCCTGCTGAAGTGAAAAGAGCAATGATCGCATCTTCGCCGTATCCTGCCGTATTGTTATGGTCTATAACTGCGCTTCCGCTGAATATGGCTCCTAAACCGTCGGGGCGGATTGCATCCGGTTGGGCTTCCCAAGTGATGAGGTCGGTAGAGGTGGAATGACCCCAAGTCATGTTCTGCCATTTGCTCCCATAAGGGTTTTTTTGGTAATAGAGATGCCATACCCCGTCTTTATAAAACATTCCGTTGGGGTCGTTCATCCATCCATAGAGTGGAGTATGATGGTAAGCAGGACGCCATTTTGTTTCCTTATTGGTGGTATCGAATGTGTCGGTTATAATCATTTCGTCCCAACAAACATCGTCTGCCGCATCACGTACGGAATTACGGCTTTGGCCTGTCACGATATCTAATACTACGTTCTTGTCTTTAAAACGACTTAAATCGTAAGGCACCGTGTAGTCGGTCTTGGTTCTTGCGAGGCGCACATATATTGTTTCTTCAAGTTTACCGTCCACAAGCACATTTATCTTGGCGTCATCTTCAAAATGTTCTTGTACCGGAAGTAACAAATAGTTATCGCCTCCCTTCACTCTTACAAGCGTGTTGGTGGGACCGAGGTGGTTAATCTCAACCCCCTCGGCTCCCACTGCAACGCTGGGCATGATTATTCCGCCAACCAACAATGCGGAAACAACACATCTGTTTATTATCTGTTTCATGTCTGTTATTTTTAATTCAATTTTTGTTGAAACTGCAAACTTTTCTGTTTCTCAATTTCGTAACGCAAAACTAATATAAAGTAATAAAGGGTGCATATAATAAATGTGGCATAAAGTATAACAAATGTTGAAATGCATTAAAATTAATCGTTTATGCATATTTTCTTATAGTTTTGCAGATTATAAATAATTGGTATATATTTGTGAATTGAAACTTTCTTACCAGAACCTAATTAATGAAAAAATTCTTAATATACTTATCCGCTTTTTTGGTCCTAATTATAGCGGGAGCATGTAAAGAAAAGAAAATCTATCGCATAGGAATATCACAATGCAGCACCGACGACTGGCGGTTTAAAATGAATGAGGAAGTGATGCGCGAGGCAATGCTCCACGATGATGTGGAAGTGGAGATAAGATCTGCGGAGGGCGACAGCCGAAAGCAAATCTACGACCTCGAATATTTCGCAGCTAATAATTTTGATGTGATAGTGGTGGCTCCCAATGAGGCTGAAACTCTCACTCCCGAAGTCAAGAAGTTATATGAAAAGGGTTTCCCTATTATAACATTTGATCGTAATATCAACGACTCTTCCTATACTCAAAGAATAGGGGTGGATAATGTGGGGCTCGGCCGCTCGGCCGGCAAATATGCAGCGAGCATTGTGCCGTCAGGTTTGAAAGTTATTGAAATTTATGGTTTGCCCGGTTCAACTCCCGCAATTGAACGAAGTCTGGGCTTTCATGAAGTCATGGATTCGGTGGGAGCGCAAGTGGTTGCTATGGCCCCGGGTAACTGGGAGCAAGAGGATGCAGTTTCTGTGTCTGATTCTCTTTTGAATTTATATCCCGATGTTAACCTTATTTTTGCTCATAATGACCGTATGGCTATTGGAGCGAGAAAGGCGCTTGAAAAAATAGGACGCGAAGATGAAGTGAAAATTATAGGTATAGATGCCGCACCTAAAATTGGTTTGAAAGAGGTCTCCGAAGGTAAGATAGAGGCCACTTTTCTCTATCCCACGGAAGGTGACATAATATTGAGGGAGGCTATAAAGATAGCGAAGGGTGAGCCTTTTGAAAGAGAGGTAATGTTCCCGAACACCTCGGCTGTAGATAAATCTAATGTGGATATTCTGATTCTTCAGAATGAGAATATTGAGGCTGATACCCAAAAAGTGCTTGCTCTTAAAAACCGTCTCGACAACTATGTTAGTCTGCATAATGCCCAGACTGCTTTGGTTTATGCCGTGATTGCAATCCTTATTCTCCTTTTCGGGGTACTCTTCCTGGTGCTTAGAACATTCTGGGCACATAAACGCCATCAGGAAATACTGATGCATCAGAACAAACTTCTTGAAGAAGAAAGAGACAAGCAGAAAGAATTGAATGAAAAATTGGAAGAGGCTACCCAATCCAAACTCGTTTTCTTTACAAATGTCAGCCATGATCTGCGCACTCCATTGACATTGATTGCTGAACCTGTGGCTCAACTCAATGCTGCCTCTAATCTTGATACTCAGCAAAAAACTTTGGTGAAAATTGCAGATAAAAATGTGAAGATTCTTCAACGTCTTATTAACCAAATACTCGATTTCCGTAAATTTGAAAACAACAAGCTTAAATTGTCTCTTACGGAGGTGGATTTCAATAAGTTGATCCACGATTGGATGGAATCTTTTTATGCCGTTGCAAAGAAAAGAGATATCAAGCTTATATTACTCGATCCTTCAGAAAACATAAAATTGGCTATAGATGTGGAGAAAATTGAACGGGTGTTCTTCAATCTTGTCTCAAATGCCTTAAAATATAGCCCTGACAACAGTACTATCACTGTGGATTATAAGGAGGATAATCATAATTTAATATTGAAAGTGTCCGACACCGGTGAGGGTATCAGCCAACAAGATATCTCTCATATCTTCGATAGATTCTTCCAGGTTGACAGGGTTAGGCCCAAAGGTTCAGGTATAGGTCTTTCACTGGCAAAAGCTTTTGTAGAACTTCACGGCGGATCAATTACAGTGGAAAGCGAACTGAAGAAGGGCTCTGTTTTTACAATAACAATTCCTGTTACTCACGTTTCAGAGGAAGTTTCTGAAGTGTCGAAATCTATAAGTCAACAAGATGTCGATGCTGAATTGGAAGTAGTGGAGACCGACAAGACTTTTGAGGATGACAAACCTTTACTTCTGGTTATTGATGACAATAAAGACATTCGGGAACTTGTGAGCGAGATAATGAAGGCTGATTATAACATTGTCACCGCTCCCAATGGCAAGGAAGGCATCAAAAAGGCTACAAAATATGTACCAGACCTCATAATCTGTGATGTCATGATGCCTGGAATAGATGGTATGGAAACTTGTTCCAGACTTAAATCAGAAACAATGACATCCCATATTCCTGTTCTTATGCTCACGGCCTGCTCGCTTGATGAACAAAGAGTGCAGGGCTTCGATAGCGGAGCTGACGGATATATTTCGAAGCCATTCTCTTCTGCAGTTCTGAAGTCGCAATCTGCATCATTGATTGCCAACAGAAAGAGAATAAAAGATGTGTTCAACTCATCCTCCACGGAAACCAAACCCGTCAATGTTTCTCCATCTGATACACAAAAAATAAAACAGATGGCTCAGGGAGATATTGACAACGATTTCTTCAATAAATTCATTACTCTGTTTGAAAGTAAAATGAGCGACCCGGATGTTAATGTGGAAGGAATTGCTTCGGAATTGGGATTTGAAAGGACTCAGTTATATCGGAAAATCAAGGCTATCACCAATTATTCTCCCGTGGAATTGATGAGGAATCTGCGATTGAAAAAAGCTCGGACTCTTTTGAAAACTACTGACAAAACCATCAGCGAGATATGCTATGAAGTGGGTTTCTCCACACCGGCTTATTTCTCTAAATGTTACCGTGACCAATTCGGCGAAACTCCTTCTGAGACTCGTTCAAATTAACCTCACATACTAACCCTCTCTACTTTAAACTTTAAAGTGGGTGCCCACATCAAAGCCAGATAGAGCCCCCGGATTAGCAAATAGCTCAGAAATGCTGTCCAGATCACAAAATTTCCGTCGATAGGTATTGCTATTCCATAATAATCAATACCTATTATTGCAAAAAAGATTATTCCTCCCATTAAAGTGGAGATCATCATTTTGAAGGTGTCGGTTATACCTATATAAAAACCGTCGAAAATAAAACTCCAACAGGATATAATAGGTATTAAACTCACAAATAAGGTTAGTTCCAAAACTCCGGAAATAACGTTGTCGCTGTCGGTCAGCAAAGAGGTCATAGATTCCAATCCTAAATAATAACCGGCTGAGAAGAGTATGGCCATGCCTAATGTCCATTGTAAAAGACGGCTGACACTCTTCTTAAGCATCTCATAATTTTTTTCACCGAACCTTAGGCCCACAAGCGCTTCGCCGCTATATGCAAAACCGTCAATGAAGAATGAGAAGAACTGGAAATATTGCATCACTATAATGTTGACGGCTAAGGTGAGGTTACCTATTCTTGCTCCGGCTGCCGTGACACCCATCGTGACGCATATAATGAAAAGAGATCGTAGAAAAAGGTTACCGTTGACTGAAAAATATCTCCACCAGTTTCCTTTCAATAGGTTGGCTAAAGTGCATTTCAATATCTTACCCTTCATAAACCACACCATACATCCGGTTGCTACAATCAAACCAAGCCAGTTCGAAACAAAGGTGCCTATGGCTACACCCTTGAAACCCAGTTCGAGTGGGAAAGCTAATGAATAACTCACTGCTATATTGATCACATTAGTCAGTATGGCTATTAGCATAGGATAAAATGTGGTCTGCATTCCCACAAACCATCCGCTGATGGCTATCACTGCAAGCAAGGCCGGGCTCCCCCAAATTCTGATTGTGAAATATTCTTTCACATAGCCTTTTATTTCATCGCTTCCTCCCGCCACATACCATAGTCCCTTAAAAATTATATCTTGAAATATAATCAGTAAGGTGCCGGCCACAAAAGCTATGGTAAGCGCCCGATATAGCACTTTAGAGATCTCTCCTGAATTCCCGGCCCCTAAAGCTGTTGCGGTCAACCCCGTCGTGCCGCCTCTAAGGAACCCGAAAATCCAGAACACTACGTTCATCATCACGCTCCCAACTGCTATGGCGGATAAAAACAGTTCCGAACCCAAATGACCCGATATGGCCGTGTCACAAATACCCAACAACGGTATGGTGACATTGCTTATGATTGTGGGCAAACTCAGCCTCAGTATTTCCCGGTTCAGTCTATCCATTTTTCTTCTCACAAAGTTGATGAAAATTTCAATACGATATACCGGACCATCCGGTCTGAACTTTAAATTCGTAAATATTGTTATTAAGTACAGAGTGATAATTGTTTCTCCCTCTATTTAATTTTTGAGTTATGGAAAAAGAAAATGAAAAAGTAGGGCCCGGCAAATTCGTGGAATATTCCTACAAACTGTATAATGACGCCGATAATAAACTTCTTTTCGAGACTCCGAAGGATGCTCCCGATGAAATGGTATATGGCATCACTCCCGGTATTGTCCCCGGGTTGCTCTCTGTAATGGAGGGCCTTTCAAAGGGTGACAAGTTTGAGGTCACTCTCCCTCCTGTTGCTGCGTTTGGTGATAAAAACGAGGATCTTGTGATGTCTCTCGATAAAGAAATATTTATGCGCGACGGAAAACTTGCAGAAGAGGTGCAAGTGGGTAAGGTGTTACCTATGATGACGGCCGACAACCTGCGGGTTGAAGGTATGGTTACAGAAATTGGAGATAAAATCAAGATGGATTTCAACCATCCTTTCGCCGGCCTCACCGTTAGATATGATGGTGAAATTGTAGAAGTCAGAGATGCCACTCCCGAAGATCTCCCTCAGGGTGGTTGTTGCGGAGGTTGCGGTTCCGGTGGGTGCGACAGCGGTGGCTGTGGCTCAGGTTGCAACTGCTGAATTATCTCCTCCTCTTCTTTGTTGTTGTCGTAGATTTCTTGGAAGAGCTTGTTCCCGTCGATTTGGCGGGAATTTTTAATGTCTGCCCGATCTGTAATTTATCCGTTTTCATGCCGTTGGCATTCTTAAGAGCGGTAACGGTGGTGCCGTATTTCTTGGCAATGATCGAAAGCGTTTCTCCTTTTTTAACCTTATGTGTGGTCGGTTTGGATGTAGTGGTGGATGGTTTTTTCTGTTTTGTGCTCTGGCTTGTAGTGGTTGTCGTGGCAGGTTTGGTCACTGCTGCCACAGTTGATTCCATTATGGCCTGAGGACTGTTTGTGACGATTTTCAATTGTTGTCCCACTCTCACGGCATTCCTGCGGAGATTGTTGGTTTCCTTGATGGCTTCCGGTGTCACTTCATAGGTCTTGGCTATGGAAGCTAACGTTTCCCCGGCTTTTACTTTGTGTACGATTGTTTGGGTTTCTCCGTTGTTTTCAACTTTGTCGGAGGCTGTAGTGAGGGGCTCAGCCCAGATTTCAGTGTCTTTCACCGCTACCAACGCGTCGCCTTGGGCTTCTCCCGGCTCAATCTTACCCTTTGGCAAATATTTGTCAGCCTCATAGTTCTTGATATCCTCCTCACTCATCAGGTAGGCATGGATCTGTTGTGAGGGCAGGATAAGATTACATGGATTTTCTGCTGTGCCCGGTATGATGTCTGCCCTGTATTGAGGATTGAGTATCCTTAATTCCTCCACAGGAATATCAAGCACTTGGGAAATCTGTTCGAAATGTATACGGTCTGACACGTGGATAGTGTCTATCACTAATGGCGAGGTCGGCAACACAGGCGATATGTTATGTTCCGGATAATAATTCATCACATAGTTTATTGCTATGAATGCCGGTACATATCCTTTGGTTTCTTCGGGAAGATAATTATATATGCTCCAGTAATTATGGTCTTTAGGTTCTCCTCCGGCTCTCCTGATGGCTTTGTTCAAAGTGCCGGGCCCGCAGTTGTAGGCCGCTATGGCGAGACTCCAGTCTCCATAGGTTTCATAAAGGCCTTTAAGGTAGCTTGCGGCCATTTCTGATGATAGATAAGGGTCTCTTCTTTCGTCCACAAGGCTGTTTACTTCCATTCCGAGACCTTTTGCAGTGGCAAGCATGAATTGCCAGAGACCCGCGGCCCCGTGTTTCGACACAGCGTTGGGGTCAAGGCTTGATTCTATCATGGGTAGGTATTTCAATTCCAAGGGGAGCCCTTGCTCCTCGAGCGACTGCTCCACGATTGGGTTATAGTATAGGCCAAGACCTAAGAGGGCAGGAATCTGAGCCCTGTTGGAAGATGTGTATTTATCGATATAGCTTCTCACAATTTGATTGTAAGGCATTTCAATCACATTTGGGAGGGCGCTTAGTCTTTCTATTATCACTTCATCCGACACCACCACATCTCCTTCTGTGGCATATCTGTCGTCGGTCGAAGTATAATTCTTGATAAACCAGCTTTCAAGCAATTTTTGTGTGTCTGCCTCAAAACTTTCAGGATATACTATGGCCGGATCAGTGATACTGTGTTTCAAGTCAAGCACATTTCCTGAATCATTGTTTTGTGCCGACAAACCCGCACTTACCAGAAGCGCCGATAGAGCCAATATGTGTCTTTTCATCTTCATAATCTTTAATTTCTTACCCTAAAAATTCAGTGCCCATTGTATCCCTACGTTTAGTTTCCTTTCCGGTCCGGGATCTATCCCGATCGAAGGACTCCATTCCAAAGATAGGTCCGGAGTGATGTCGAAATGTGCCAATGAGGCATCTACATACGCATCAACCATACAGATAAGATACAAACCAACGCAACAGATGATACAAAGGTCGCGGTTCCTCCTATAGAAATCCCGCCGGCTTTTCATCACGTTAGT
Source organism: Muribaculaceae bacterium (assembly GCA_022510425.1). Lineage (GTDB taxonomy): Bacteria > Bacteroidota > Bacteroidia > Bacteroidales > Muribaculaceae > Lepagella. The sequence continues at coordinate 3,873 of JAFLTO010000013.1, read as the reverse complement.
GAGCCATGTCTTGTTCAGATTCTCTTCCTTCGTGTTGGGCGGGAAGAAATCCATATATGATTTGGTGGATGGGTCATTATCCATCAAATCTCGATATGCCTGGGAATAATCCTGAAGCATACTGTTGTTCCAGTTGGTGGCATATCCCAAACCCATGAATCCTCCCACCACAATAGGCAGTTTCCAGTATCGGCGGTTGTAGATCTGGCCTAATCCCGGAAATAATGCCGACATCCATACGGCTCGCTCGGGACTCGGATTGAATTCCCTTTTCTCTTCCAGACCATAGGGATGATAATCGTCCGACGTCACCACTGTTATATCTCCGTCATCATCTTCAGCCTCAAGAGGGGTCTTTAGTAGAATCATACCGTCCAAATATGCGGTGGTATCTTGAGGTACACCTTCCGGTCTTATCATCGGTTCTTGAGCATAGGTATGCAATGACTCAAACCCTGAAAACAGGAGTATAAAAAAAGCTATATATGAAAAGAATCTATTCAATATTATGCTTCTCCTGATTCCGATATGATTCGGATTAATTTTTTCAATTCCTCCTCGTTGGAGAAATTGATGGTGATGGTGCCTTTACCTTTCCCTTTTTCTGTGATACTTACTTTAGAACCAAGCCTGTTTGCAAGCAATTTTTGAGCTTCTTCCCAATGGGCGTTACTCGTTTTATGACTCGCTGCCTCTGTTTTTGTCTTTCCGGTCTCCATCCCTTTGGCCAGTTCCTCCACTTTCCTCACCGAGAGTCCTTCCTTAAGGATAAGATTATAAAGTTTAAGCTGTTGTTTGGGATCTTCCACTCCCAGCAAAGCCTTGGCATGTCCCATATCCAATTTATGGTCACGCAGTCCCAGTTGAATTTCTGCCGGAAGTTTCAAGAGTCGGAGATGGTTGGCTATCGTTGCCCGGTTCTTGCCCAGACGTTCCGACAATCGTTCCTGCGTCAGATTGTAGCTGTCTATCAGATTGCGAAAAGCTAATGCCACCTCTATGGCGTTGAGATCTTCCCTTTGGATATTTTCTATCAATGCCATTTCCGTCACTTCGGAATCTGAAGCGCTTCTCACATAAGCGGGAACTGAATTCAACCCTGCTCTGGTAGCCGCACGCCATCTTCTTTCACCGGCTATAATCTGGTAGGTGCCGTCGCCCATATCTCTTACAGAAAGAGGCTGCACCACTCCCAATTCTTTTATCGAGGTTGCCAATTCATCCAAGGTTTCCTCATCGAATGTCCGGCGTGGTTGATTTGGATTTGGCTTTATATCGTCTATCTTTATTTCGTTTATGGCCGAGGAGCCCCCCGTCTGAATATCGCTCACCGATATCAGAGAGTCAAGTCCTCTTCCCAATGCATTCCTTTTTATAGCCATAATAAATTTTATCTCAAATCCCTCATCCCTCATCCCTAATACCCAATCCCTAATATCCCTAATCCCTAATATCCCTCATCCCCAATACCCAATCCCTAATATCCCTATTTCTTCGGTCTGTTCTTGGCTATCAATTCCCGGCTCAGTTGCCCGTAGGCGATCGCTCCTCGGCTCTCGGGATCATATAAGGTCACCGGCAGCCCGTGGCTCGGAGATTCCGACAGTTTTATGTTTCTCGGTATAACGGTGTTGAAAACCATCTCACCGAAATGTTGCCGCAACTCTTCAAATATCTGGTTGGCGAGTCTTAGCCGGGCATCATACATTGTAAGCAAGAATCCCTCAATTTCCAATGTCGGACTCAATCTGCTCTTTATGATTCTGATGGTGTTGAGCAATTGAGAGATTCCTTCCAAAGCGAAATATTCTGCCTGAACCGGTATTATCACTGAATCTGATGCCGTGAGGGCATTCACAGTTATCAAGCCTAACGACGGACTGCAGTCTATCAATATATAGTCGTAGGAATCTTTAAGAGGACGTAGCACTCTTGAGAGCACCCTCTCCCTGTCTTTCTGTTGCATCAGCTCTACTTCGGCTCCCACAAGGTCTATTCTTGAACCAAGCACCTCCAGACCTTTAACACAGCTTTCCCGTATGCCATCGGCCGGATTGGCGCCGTCTACAAGACATTCGTACACCGACACTTCCGCTTCCTCCGGATTCAATCCCAGGCCCGAGGTGGCGTTAGCTTGTGGATCTGCATCCACCAAAAGCACCTTTTTACCATCTGCTGCCAAACATGCTCCCAAGTTGAAGGCTGTGGTGGTTTTCCCCACTCCTCCCTTCTGATTAGCTATTGATATTATCTTGCCCATATATGATGGTTATGGATATATTCCCACAAAGTTACAAAATTACTCCCCATCGGTAAGCATATTTAACACTATTTTATTATTTTCTTCCCTTTCGAGCGTTCTTACTGTCCGATTGAAGGTCACTACTAAGAGCACTGCCGCCGTTAGAAGGGCTACTGAAAAACTATAATATACACCCACAGTTTCCCAGCCAAAACCTACGGCGAAGAGCATCAGCACCGATATTCCTACAAATATATAACTCACTATCGAAATCCATAACAATGGTTTCACTCTTGAGGTGCCTCTCAAGGCATTTACATAAGTTAGTTGTGTCCCGTCGCAATATTGATAGAGCACCAACGGCAATATCATCATCATGGAATATGCCGCCACATCTTCCTCAGGAGTGAAATAAGTCACCATCTCGTCTGTGAAGAAAAGAAACGCTATGGAAGCTATCGTGGCAAGAAAAAGTATCATGTGAAGCCCTACTTTTGTCACTAACCTCACTCCTCCATAATCTTTTTGGCCCGTGAAATTGGCTACTTTGATGGAGGTGGCCCATCCGAAACTCATGTAGATCATGAAACCTAACTGTCCTATGGTGTTCATCACCTGATAGGCGGCAAGTTCCACTTTGCCAAACCATCCGCTCACCACTGCTCCCATTGTCCATAAGCCACATTCCACACCGCTTTGCACCATCAGCGGATAACTCGTTTTCCACACCTGCAGCTTCCTCTCTCTGCCCGATCCTCCTTGTAAAACCTTCTGCCAGTAAATTTTATATCGGGGCACCACGGCATATACTATCAGGATGGCTATTGCAGAGGCAATCCTCGCCGAGAGTGTGCTCCATCCGGCCCCGGCAAGCCCTAATTCCGGAAATCCCCAGTTCCCGAATATCAAGGCATAGTTTCCGATGATATTCAGAACATCTGCCCCGAGAATTATCCACATAGGCGTGGAGGTGTCAGTGACTCCATTGCACGCCTGTTGCATACAATTGAATAAAGCCATCGGCAGGAGGGAAGGGAGGATTATAAGATAATATTCCTTCGCTATCGGCATTATTTCCGGATCCTGACCAAAATAGGGTAGGAGAAAGTAGAGTCCGGCCATGGCTGCTATAAAAATTGCTGCCATGGCAAGATTCACAAGCAAAGAGGCTCTGAGCATCAATCCTCCTTCCTCATGGTCTCCTTGACCGTAGAGAGCCCCTATAATGGGGGTGACACCTCCGGCAAATCCTAATAGCATCACAACTCCCACAAGAAAAAGAGAATTCACAAAAGCTGAGGCTGCCAATTCGTTGAGCCCGTATGCCCCCACCATCATAGTGTCGGCAAAACTCACCGCTATGATACCTATCTGTGTCACCAAAACCGGAATCCCGAGTTTCAGCAGACTCCTCATGCTTTCAAAGTAACCTGAAGATTTATTTCTCGCAATTGCAATTCTCATAGCTGTGCAAAATTACTTAAATCTCTTAATCCCTCATACTTCCTCCCCAATCCCTAATCCCTAATAATATGAAGTTTGTCTTGTCCTGAAATAGGTTTACAGAAAAAAGATTAAAAATGTAAACTTAAAACAGGACGAAATGGGACGGAGAGGATGTCGTTACGAAG
>JAFLTO010000012.1 GCA_022510425.1 Muribaculaceae bacterium | reverse complement strand
TTACAGACCGGCATTCAGATTCATAAATGGAAAAACTATTATAAATCTAAAAATCAACAGTATGAAAAGAATAAAATATTGGAAATGATTCAATAAAGCAATGTAAATTTGTAGAAATATGAGACCCTACCTGATTGTTCCAACTTATACAAAATTAATGTTTGCCTCACTTCCTGTCAAGGCCAAGACAAGCGTCTTTCGCTTCGCTTCAGACGGCCTTGACAGATATCTCGTCAAACATTTCGCTCCGCATAAGTTGATTACAATCTATAGAACTGAACTTTCAAATCCTATATAAATCTGTAAACAAATTTCAGGACGGGTCAGGGATTACGGATGGGGGTAGATTAGGGAAAGATTAGGGATTAGGGATAGGGGATTAGGAAGAGAAGAGTATAAAACATATTCCAGGTTATGCGAAGCATAGTTGACAGTCTACAGGCTGTCAAACAGACTACAGGCTTTCAAATCCCGGCCCTCCCATCGCTTCAGCCAATGTGAAATTAGGGAATAAAGATAATCCTAAAAAATGAATATAGTCGAATATAAAATGATAAAAAGGCCTATAAGACCTTTTCTCACCTTCGGTGAACCTGGAACGGGTTGGAGAGTTGGAAGATTAGGGATGGGGGATTAGGGATAGGAGAGTATGAAACATATTTCAGGTTATGCGAAGCATAGTTGACAGTCTACAGGCTGTCAAACAGATTACAGGCTTTTAAATCCCTGCCCTCCCAATGTTTCAGCCAATGTGAAATTAGGGAATAAAGATAATCTAAAAAATGAATATAGTCGAATATAAAAGGATAAAAGGGCCTATAAGACCTTTTCTCACCTTCGGTGAACCTGCAACGGGTTGGAGGGATCGGGGAAAGATTAGGGATAGATTAGGAATAGATTAGGGATGGAGGATTAGGGAAAGATTAGGGATTCGGGATGGGGGTAGATTAGGGATAGATTAGGGATTAGGGATAGGGGATTAGGAAGAGGAGAGTATAAAACATATTTCAGGTTATGCGAAGCATAGTTGACAGTCTACAGGCTGTCAATCAGATTACAGGCTTTCAAATCCCGGCCTCCCAATGTTTCAGCCAATGAATTATTAAGACCGATTCTGCTGTAACAGTTGAACCGGTCTTTATAAAACTACAAAAGTACAAATCCTTGAACTCCTTCAAAAGGTGTACTTTATGCTTATATTTTCATTTTAATAAATTCGGGTAGCCTTTGAAAGACTACCCGAATCAGGAATATTATTATTTTTTAATTTCAATGGACCTTATTGCAACTTCTCCATTTGCCGGATTTAAATAGATTATATTTTCTCCATCTTCCCACCCAGGAGTTTTACTATCTATAGTCATTGTTACATCATCCCATTTCCCAACGGTTCCTGAAGACGCAGTCGTTGTTAACGGTCCTTCTTTTACTATATTAGTCAGCGAATTTAATTTAAAGTCTATTCTTCTTTGGTTTGTTGAACCGGTATTTTGTGTTCTTCCACTGACAGTAATTGTACAAGGTTCATAAATTTTTATTTCAATCCAATTTGCACCTGCTATTTTGAAATAACTATCTTGGTTGTTATCTTCATGATATGGATCAAACTTTCTTAAAGATACAGTTGAAGTACTTATATCAAAGAAGAATCTTAGATAATTACCTTTGAAAATATCATTATCAGTCCAATTAGTATGAGCCTTAAACCAAGTAATTGCTGATTCCCATTCTGTTTCGTTATATTTCCAAACAGGATGGTTGGAAAGAGTAATTTTACCAATAGTTTGTTCCTTAGAATCAGCAAGCAACCTATTGACTTCTGTCGATATCGCCTTTAAGGTTATTTCCCCCTTAGTTATAGCACTTACAGGTATATTATTATATGTGTAATAACTTGTCGTTTTTCCGGAATGAGGATAAACGTTGCCGTCAACTTTCAATTCGTACTCATAGTAATTTAGGTCCAATCCTTCGATTGTAGGAACTCTGAATTCCTTTACATATTGATCAACAACATTATAGCCTGATACTTCAATGAAATTCTTACCTTTTTCAAAAACGGGTAATTCTATTTGTTTTTTATCCGCATCAGTGATTTCATCATATTCAGGATATTGGGCTGCAGCGAATATAGTGACTAATGTGGTACATCCATCAGAGTCAACTTCACCGTTTCGATCGGCAATATAAATAGCCCTCACATATTGCATCCTGTCAACGTAAGTTTGTTTCTCGATATTTGAAGCCGACACCCACATGTGCCATTTATCGTCGCTTTCCGATTCTTTACCCCCTGTATAATAAAGCATAAGTTGCTTTACATCCAATACTTTTCTAACTCCAAGATTAGTATTATCGGAATTATATTCTTCTAATATAGTCTGGATATTTTCTTTAACATTCGTGAAATTAGTATAATCACCCTCACACTTAATAAACCTTAAACCAGACAACATATTTTCAGGAATTCCCACGGTATTACCATTAGAATCCTTATTTTTTTCCAAATCGTCTATATCATGGTAATAATGACTATAAGAACCTGAGGGTTCAGGCCACAAACCTCTCAAAAGCTTGAAAGAATCATCAGAGAAATTAAAGTTAAAACCTTCGATACGAGGATCTGGAGTTAAGTCAGAATTTAATGCCTCTGTATTATATCCATAAAGACGGAAAGCAAGATTTGGGTTTTCATTTTTTATTATCACAGCATTTTCATAAACTCCACCTTCAAAACTGATAGTATTTTCGAATGCATTAAGATAAGGATCGTAGGTACAATTATTATCTCCTATTAATTTCCCATCAGCATTATAAGTATTATTTACATATCTGAAATCCCATACTTTTCCCCCTTGTCCGCTTGAATGATCCAAAGGAGCGTTTTTAGTAACATTATGATAAATGTTATCAGCACCTTTTACTATTATTTTATAATAATAATTTATATTACGCGCACAGACAAAATCCTTAGGAGTTCCTTTAGGGATGGTTTGGTCTGAGTCTGCCCAAATCTGGGTTCCCAATTCATCTGAAGTATTACCCTCAAAAATTGTGTATTCAGCTTCATAAGCCTTTCCGGTAGTTTTATCAACAAGATGCATCTTAACGATAAAATAAGAGGCATAATTCCTAAAATCGGTAGTAGTGGCATCAGGACCCATCAACGCTGTGAAAACATCGCTTGTCCCGTTTTTATCAGCTCTATTAACGAAGATGTCTTCATTATTCCTACCCTTGTATTTCAACTTATTGGACGCTACATCCAAGTCCAGGTCTGACCAATGCTTATTTGCGAAATGCTGGAATGAAAAGGAAGTTGTTGACTGGGTAGGCTGCCAAGTAGTATCATCGGTATAACCCTCTGCAGGATTCAAGTCACTATAATTCGGAGAAAATATGGCTTCATATTTATCATTGTGGTAAGAAAATTTAGCCTCACTATTAGGATCCGCTTTAAACACATTCTTTCCGTTAATGTTTTCTGAAATAATGGTGCAATCCGTTGTGCGTCTTTCAATAATATAGACAGCCTTGGGCATATTGAATCTCTTGTAAGTAGTCTCTGTGAGTTCGAGATTACTTTCCGGAGTGACCTGGATATCTACATTGATATTTGCAACGAGTCGACGCATGTGAAGTGTCATGCCTTGATTCACTAACACTTTTTTTATATTCTCGTTATCAACTTTTTCTTCAGTATAATATACCTTATTAGTGGCCTGATTATTTATTGGCCCATATTTTACAATCATAGAAGCATAAACATCCGGCATATTAGGAGATAAATAAACTCCATGATTACCATTTTGATCCTCTTCATATTGTTTATACTGGTCAATTTTTATATGAGAAGAATCATCTTTCATGGCATTATAAAGGAAACCTGCCATAACAGGAGTGTCGGAATTATGATCGCCTGCAAAAGCCGTAGCTGCATCCACCGCTATTTCATTGAATTCATCCCAACTTGTGATATGATTAAGTTTATACATCAGAGAGGTTGGGTCTTCATTATCCTCTTCATCCTCGTCTACTCCTTCGGGATTATCAGTTTCCTCTTTATCTCCTGTATCACCGGTTTCCGGATTTCCGACAGAAGTTTCCTCATAATTATACTTTACATCCTTGAAATTGGCGAGACAAACCACTATCAGTTCATTTCCTTCATAATTTTTATTACTTCCTGTCGGGTCCACCGGATCATTAAGCACCATTCTGACCACACCTGACTGCAATACCCCGGAAACTACTGTTGAATAGTTTAGAAGACGATAATTTCTGGAAATACAATCACCTGATTCGCGGTCAAATACTCCCATCCACACTGTATTCAGACGAAGAGAAGCCCCCGGATTGAAATTCACATCGCGGGTGCGAGCAGCTGCATCTTCGAGTAAGAAACCGAAAGAATAACCATCCTGAATCACATCATTGATTTCTTCCTGAGACACTTCGGGATAAATCAACTCATCTTTGCAGGAGGTTACCAGCAAGGCTATTAATGCTAAGAGAAAAATATATTTTTTTGAACTCATAATTCATACAAATTTATTCAAATTCATAAGCAGGAGCATAACGGTTCTCAGAAGAAACAATCTGAGAATTAATAGCACCGAGATCCATGAAGTCTTTGAAAGAAGTTACCGTAACGGTGTAAACATGGTTCCTTAACAAAGCCCAATTCCAATTATTCCGACCTCCTCCGGGCATATTTCCTTTATAGGTAGTCATAGATGTAGTACCGGTGAAATAATTATTGTTAAGAATAGTATTAGAACTGTAATCCGTCAAAGGGATATAGTATTTTGGTTCAGACGAATAAGTTTTTCCCGATTCTTTTATTGTAAAAGAAAAATAAACCAACTCACCGGTGCTCAGTGAAAACTTATTTACGGTGGAAGGGTCGTTAATATTTTTTTCACCGGTATAAATAACATAATAATAGAAGTCCGGGTCATCCTTAATCTGACAATCTTCAATCAAAGCATCTCCATTTCTTTGAATCACAGGATTGAAAATACGAGGATAAGGATAATCAGGTGTTTTACCTTCATAATTTTTTGGTGAGTATCCGAAATAAGTTCCTTGGTATGCACCCGGGCTTTCCGGACCATTTAAATTATTATAAGCTGGATCGTTAAAATGCCACCAGTCCTTCCAGGCTCCGTAAAACCATTCCACCAGACCATAATAATATTCTGCTGCCGGTTTTAATCCTTCTGCTGTAGTACCTTTTACTTCATTTTCATTATTAAAATTTTCCCTTATAATAGGACCATAATCCATGATATTTTCTAATTCGCATCTATTTAAATAATCATTCATAAGTGATTGATCATCCGATTTCCACAACTGCTCAGTAGGGGTGGCCACATCCAAAGGCTCACATCTTGCCATAACATTGGTGTAATGTATTTTGGGGAGGGTTACTTCTAAATCCACAAAAGTACCATCCTCTTTTGTCATTCTCCTTGGAATCTTAAATTCTATCTTGACCACTGAACGGAGCAAATGAATATTTTTTCTTTCGTATTGATCACTCTGTCCTGATAGCTTCAAAGAGACATTATAAGGAGTGCCGGCTTTCCAATCAGTCAATTTATCAAAAACCTGACATCCATACATCGGTATTCCCTTAGTCGGCTGATCGGGACCTGGATGGAAATAGAAGTTACCGTCTTTTTTAGTTTCAGGATCTTGAACATAAGTAATTTTACCATTGTTAATGCTCTCTACTTTTTTCTTTGTCCAATAAGATAGAGCACCCATCAAATTATACGTTCCAACTCCTTCTTGTTTAGTGAGGAATTGTCCATCTTTAAGTTTATTATTGACATAATCAAATTTTTCATCTGCCCATGGCTTCTCAATGATAAAGTCATAGACATGTTTACCGTTGTTTTTACTTGTATAGATCGGATCCCATTGACAATGATGGAGACTATTTATAGTAGGTTTTTTTCTAAAATAATCTTCATTTTGTTGGTAATAGTTAAATTCCGGTTTGTTTCTTCTCTGCCAATCCCTCCAATTAACTCCGTCAGAATTTACTGCATTATAAATATATGTTTGTTCAGGACCCCAATTTGGGCCACGGTCAGTCTTAAAGGTAATTTCACCATCAAACTTACTATCAAAGTTGCCGAAGTCCACATCATCCGGACGGTTGGCGAGAATCACAATTTTGAAAGGATGATTTTCGAGAGCCCAACGTATGGCTTCCCAGTCATAATCATCGTTATTGCCATAAGTGAACACCGGAGCTGTCACCTGCCAGTTAGCCTGTGTTGTTTCGATATCTGTCAATACCGATACCCATCGGCTCTTTGATTCAAACAGAAAAAAGTCATTTTTGCCGGAACCATCCTCAGATTCCTTACATGTAAAAAAAAGGATTCTTAGTTTTTCAAGATCCACGAAATTTTCTAATTCACGGAGGTATGTGTTTTTAGTGATTCCGTCAGACAATGAAAAAGATTCATTTCCCATGGCATTTAGGCTCACATTGAAAGAAATGGAAAATCCTTCTGCCAACTCTTTAGGAACCGTAGGATCCCTTCCATCTATTTCCGAGGGGTCAAGCACATCGTCAACACATGAAGAGCTTAGAAAAAAGAAAGCTCCTGACAGTAATAAATATATATATTTTTTTAACGATTTCATGATGGTTAATTTTTCTCCGGCTTAAAGTCCCACTTCTGTTTGTTTAGGATGCCAGTCGATAATATCAAGATATACTATAATCTGGTCGCGATAGTTGTAATTTCCAGGAATTATCATCTGATCCGGATTGTCTACAGGTACTCCAAGAGAATTGATAGACTCCACATGGAATTTATACCAATGATTTCTTACCGCACCGAAATAAGGCACGTTGCCAACTCTGATATTGCTTATATCTCCAGCATAATACATATATCCCTTATAATAATGGTCGATAGGTCCAAACCATTCGAAGAAGAGAGACTTATACATATCATAACTCCAATCGTATTTATCCTTCACATGACCATCCGATTCCTTTTCATAATCAAACTCAAGACGTCCGCCGCTCGGGTTTCTAACAACAAAACCGAAATTTTCCCATCTTTCATCATCGCTATCTCCCGGAGCATTAACATTTTCTACCCATGGAATCAGACGTCCGTCGCCATTTCTTACATTTGCTAATGCAGAAAGAGTCACACCCGGTGTTGCCGCTAATTTATCAATCATCTTGAGAGTGACAGGAGTGAATTTATATCCCGCATCTTTCTCTCCGATTCCATCAAGAGTCTCAACAGTTTCATCAAAAATTTCGTATATTTCAGCTTTTTGTCTGAGGAAAAGTTTACATTCGCCTGAAGGTGTCGTGACATAGGTATGGTTAGCCTTCCCGGAATTATTTTCATCCCAGTCATAAACATGGAAAGACATTTTTTCCTGAGCTACCAATGAACGGTTAAATTCACGTACAAACATCTTCACCCAGTCTTTTTCCGATCTGAAATAACGTCTAATTCGGTCACTGTAAATATGTTCCACCCTGGTAAAGCCCACACCGTTAGAAACATAATCAGTGCCGCCATCTTCCTGTAGAAACAACTCTCCTGTTAAAATAAGATGAGGACCTGCCAGATAAGAGGCTCTACCGTCAAGAACTGAGGCACTATAAGGTATCAAGACTGTCGGGTCAAAAGTATTTTCGGCAGAATAAGTTTCGTTCGACCAATTCCCATGTATCGTGTTGAAGGTATTATAATAAAGTGAAGGCCACATATTTCTTGTAAGAGCTGTCTGCATGGAAACTGTTGCCTCCACATCGGCTGCCTTACGGTATTGCCATGGATAAAACTCTTTTTCCAGATCACCATAATGAGGGTCAATTCCCCAATATGTTCGGTGAGCCCCCTCTTGATTCCACGCCCATTCCTGGTCACCTGTAGCTGTAGTATTCCAAGTTGAGCCGGGTATCTTTTTAAAAATGAAGCTAGAACTTTCCTCCCCATTGATAGTCCATCCGGTGAGGTGAATACGCCAGTTTTTCTGTTCTGATTTCAGAGTTTCTCCATCCCAGGAATAAACAACCAAAGGCAAAGCATTCAGGTCAGGACGGAAAACCAGGTCTGCACCGATTACTTCGGCACGGAAAGTAGGAGCAGAAAATTTTGCCACCATACGTTCTACATATACCTTAGCTGAGGCTTTTCTTGTTTCAGGGTCTCTTTTTATATAATCACTTATACTGTTGTAGTAGACTCCCTGTGTGACTTTTGCAGCTTTTACCTCCACAAGATTTTCCACATCAGTGGTTTCATCTTTCACTTTCTCATAATAAGAAGAGTTGGTCATAGTGAAATAACCCTTGGAATTGAAGCCTATTCTTGTACCATCGTCATTTTTATACCTTATAGTACCTGTAGATGTATCTATAATAGGTTCCCATCCTAAATTCCAAGTAAGGTTTCGGATTTCGTCTATATGATCTTTATTATTGTCATCGGTATATTTACCATCCCATTCCTCATTTTCTAATTGTGGGCATAATTCCAAAGCTTTATCTCTTATTGTCTTATAGATTTTTCCTCCATTGAGAACAACAAGAACAGAATGGATCAGATCATCTTCTGTGTCTCCATTATCTTTATCAAGTTTGTCCTTGTCTATATCCTTTTTCTTCACATAAGTGATTGCAGTTATTCCAAATTCAGAGTCGGGATCATCTCTTTCCACACCATCACCCAATTGCTCAGTGGTAGTTATCGGTTGCAAATATTTAATCTTGTTTTTTCCATTAAAAAATATAGCGAAACATTCGTTCTCAGTGTCAAAATCCACCCGGTGTTCAAGTTTGGATCCTGAAGAGACACCCGGCCCCCAAGGATCGGGTTCTTCTTCTTCCTCCTCTTCTTCTCCTTCCACATATTCATAATTGTCGTCACGAGTAGATGCCGACACACTCATGTTTATACTCAATGGAAGCACCACCATCGACGGGTCTTTAGAAGGATCATATTTATCATCAGTCGGACCATTTAAAATGTCATCTCGGCATGACGAAATAAGCACCGACATAATCGTCACCAATATGACTCCGACAAAAAGAAATTTAATATTATATAATATTTTCATGATGTCTGGGACCAGCTTAAATTACCAATTATATCTATTTTCATCAACTTGTTTCCATGGAACGATTTCGAGTTGCACCACCAGCATTGCAGACTCTGCATCGAGCACAGTGAAAGAATAAACATGATTACGAAGAATCGGCCAATGGGCTTTTAAATTATCCACATTTTTTTCATACATATTCTCCCAAGTGTCATATACTCCGTCAATTTTTCCGAAAGTAGGAGGAGTATAACCCCCTTCAGCATTTCCTTTATATTGTTTATTAAATCCGTTTTCAGTGAAGTAAATCCTGTAACAATTATCATCTTCAAGATTCTTAAAAGGCGAACTAAGGGTTCTGAATTCTATATGACACACTTTCGGGTCCGAAGATTCAACACCTTCTTTTTCATCTAAACTATTCGGATCATCTACAAACTTTTCGGGCACATATAGTACATATTTTTTATACAGACCATCTACCTCTCCGGCATAAAGGAACTCACAGAAATCGGAACGTTCTATCATAGGATTGAGTATATGCGGTTTACCTTCCACGAAATCAGACGGTAATTCCCCATCATAGTAAGAAGCTGCTTTCCGATGGTTAACTTGAGTCATATCTTGTGCATTGCTTATAATTCCCCATGCACCGTAATACCAGGCTAATTTTTCGCTATAACTCGTCAATTGTGCATCAACCGAAACCCCTAAATTTTCACCCTTATAGAATGGATTCTGGCCCTTAATGCTAAAGAATTCACAATTTTTATTATGGGCACTATATTCTTCATCATCTTCCCAAAGTAGATGTGTTGGAGTAGAAACATCCAAAGGTTCACAGAAAGCCTTACGGTTCATACTTCTTAAGAAAATATGATGCGGTTTTTCCTTGATTGGAATCTTAAGAACCACTTTGGCAACGGAACGTATCAATGATATTTCTTTATAGGTGTAAGGAATCACCATCTCATTGGTATTTCCATCAAGAGTGGGATAAGGTCCAGTCATATTAAAATTAGAGAGATCGAAACTTGTTCCTTCAACCCAAAGGTTTCCCAACTTATCAAAAACCTGAACCCCATACATGGGAATATATTGGTCTTTCGGATTACGGCCTTTACGGTCAATATATCCTAAATAAGAAGTGCAGATATATTCGATTTCGTAAATAATAACATTGCCATTTGTTGAAAAAATAGAAATATATTCTTCATCTCCGGTTATGTCAATATCCCAATCAATCTGATCCTTATCATCCGCAACCCTTAATGTAGTTGTAGAAGGCCATTTACGGTCCTTTGCGGTTCCGTCATCAATATGATTACGTCTTTCTACCATTATCTTTGCAGATTTTCCCGCTTCAACACTACCCCACTTTATTTTTAAATTACCACTGGCAGGGACGGCTATACGTATAAAATCTTTTTTATTTCTATCAGCCTCTCCTACACTAGGAAGCACGATACCTTCCTGAGAGGGATCTATATATGCATTTTCTCCTATATAGACGAAATTTCCGGTGACAGGTGTTTCCGGTGTAAAATTTTGTAATTTACCGTTTTTAGGATTTGTCACCCATTGTCCTAAATCAGTAGAATTTTGTGAAAACCATTTATGATGATTTTCAGGATCTTCATTCGGCTCATTTCCATTAATAATAGATGAGAAATTCCAGTACATCCAAAGATGGCCATATTCTTCTGCCTCCTCGCCTCCCGGATAACATTTGGTCCTCAGGAATTCTTCGGCTTTTGCTTCATCCTTCCACTCTCCATCTTTTACCCAACTTGTGGTGATACCTAATTTTCCATCTTTGTCTAAGATCTTTCCATAAGCACTTTTTTTAGAGGTATTACCATTATAAGCGTCATGTTTCACCTGACGATGTAGCTTGTTGATATCATCACCTACAGAAATGGAAAAATCACTTCCCGGCCAGTTGGCGAGTACAGCTATCTTGAAATTTTTCTCCCTTACAGTTTGTGCGAATTTGCTATTATAATCGCTCACCGGTATCCTCACATACCAGTTTTCTTGCCCGTTTCCAATAGTATTTGAAATCGGGATAAGTGAAAATTCACCTTCCCCAAACTGTGCGAAAAGTTTATTATAATCAAGGTTCTCCTTATCATCTATTTTTTCGTCAGCATAGAAAAAAAGTACTCTTAATGATTTCTCATCAATAAAATCTTCAT
The DNA here is from genome assembly GCA_022510425.1 of Muribaculaceae bacterium. Taxonomy (GTDB): domain Bacteria; phylum Bacteroidota; class Bacteroidia; order Bacteroidales; family Muribaculaceae; genus Lepagella. Next base: position 79,032 of record JAFLTO010000012.1, on the reverse strand, counting down.
ATTCTTCATCAACTTCCTTTTTGAGTGATCCAGTTGATACATTTCCTCCGTCACGAGTAAGGTTCTGAAGGCTGACTTTAAATTTGAGGAAATTTCCATCCTCCTCCAAAATTTCAGAATCATTCTTTGTCTCCAAAACTTCATCGGCACAAGAAGACAATGGCAAAAGGAATGCCACTGCCATCATTACTCTCATATACTTATATATATATCTAATCTTCACGATTTCTTATCCTTTTTGATCATCTTTATTTCCATCATCTTCCCCCGGGTCTTCTTCGGGAGGAACCCCACCAGGATGTTGACCACTGATATCAACATCTTCATATTCTCCGTGCCATCCAAGAATCCTCAACGATATTCCAATAGCATTTGTCAGAGGTTCATTGTTAGGCACTATAGGTTGTGAAGGGACAGCTACAGGTGTTCCTACGTTTTTTATAGTTTCCACCTTAAAGTTATACCAATTATTTCTTACGCTACCGAATCTACCCGTAGCCAAACCTGCAATATTGGGGTTATGATCAGTGGCGGCTACATAATACATTCTACCTTTGTCAAAACGTTTAGCCATCAGTTCCGGATGCTGATAAGCCAAAACTTGGAGTAATTCCCGGCTAATCTCAAAATATTCTTCCTCCTCTTCCGGTTCTTCCTCTTCTGAATCACCCGGCTCCACAGGATTCTCTTCTTCTCCTTCAGATGAAGATTCAGATTCGGAAACCTCTACCGGCGGGACATAATTGGGATTCCTGACATAGAATTTATATTCCGGGCTCGGGCATAGATAAACCCATCCGTCACCTCCTTTTATATGTGCCGGAGCGAGGTAGAAATGATGACTGTCAGCTTTGCCACCTTCTTTATTAATGTAGATATATCCATCGTTTTCACCGAACAAATCCTTATTACTCTGTTCTAACATATAATAACCGAGATATTCGGCAACATATTCCTTATAAGCATCCTCAGCCCAGTAGATATCATTCATATAGAATTTGGTCTGTACCTCTTGATTTCGGCTGACAATCAAACCATTTGAATCTATATCATTTGAATTATATACATTGTTGTCAAAACCCTCTATAAGCAATTGGGCACCCACTATAAGATGGGTATTCATCCTTAAATATTTCTGAGTTTTGAAGGGATTTTCTCCCATTGTAAAATCAGACACCTCAAAAGTGTTTTCAGGGGTATAAACAATGAGATCTTTTTTCACCAAGTCATCAAAACTAAGACATTCGAGAGGGTTAGAAGGGAGATTTCCTTTTTCCATTGATTCATAATCAATAATGCTTGAATCATAGACTAATTGGTTTTCATTTAATTTTAAAACACTCCTGTATTGGTCGGGATAATAGCCAGTGGAATAATGCGGATCTTCTCCCCAAAAAGTTCTGTTGGAGGAACTCCAGTTGTCGTAATAATTAATATTGTTTATTTTTTTAAATAAATATTGTTTCTGCTCCAAATTATTTATACCCCAACCGACAATATTAACTTTCCAGTTTCCTTTCAGAATTCCAAGTGATTTTTCTTCGTCAATTGTTTGCCGACGAGTATAGTAGGTGACATATTTAAGTTTATCGGCTTCCGGAGTTATAATTAATTTATCACGGAATTCCGGTTCGTCATCTGTTGGAATGAGATCTTCAATCTCTTCCGGATCATTGTAATCTGCTGGATCAGCAGACCCATTGCTTTTTATTTTATTACTAAGAAAGAAATAATTTCCTGTTGAAGGATCTTTAAATTCCACAGTGTATTTTGATAGAAGTCTTTCTACATAAAGGGTATAAGGATACTTTTCCGCCAACTCAGGAGTTGACCAGAACTTCAACTGGTTATCAGCTGCAGAAACAACCTTCTGCTCGCGGATAACCATCGAAGAAGTCATTGTAAAATACCTTTCATTTTCGGTGGTCAAAAAGAAATCCGAAACATTATCTGTTGATTGCAAGAATGACAAAATTCTTTCATAATCATTGGAAACGGATTCTTCAGTATTACCGTTTGTCATTCCCTTTAATCTTTCAACAAGAGCAGAACTTGCATTGACGACTGTAAGCACCTTGCCGGCCAAGATTTTACTTACAATATCATTTGGCATTTTTGCAAATAAATAGGTGTAGGTACTTCCTATATATTCATCTTCAATTTCAGTGTCATTGTCATTATCATTGTTGTTATCATTTTCATTACTATTGTCATTATCGGTATCGCTATCACTGTCTGTTCCTGTGTTTGAATTGTTATCTTCAACTTTTGGAGTAAGTGTCAGAGGCACAACATAAGAACTGATTTCAGTTTCAGGGTCAGTAATTTCAATTTTCTCCCCGTTTTCATCAAAGAAAAGAATCACATGATGTACTTCATCCTCCGGAAAATCCAAGTAAAGAACCCTCTCTTCAGCAGTACCGTCATCAATAAAAATACCATTTTGTTCTTCGGAACGTGTATGGGAATAATCTACAGCCACATGGAAAGCGGCGAAAGAGTTGCGGCCTTTGGGAGTGCCTACCTGATTGTCGGGGAGAGGAGAATCGGGGGTTAAGGTATCGGCGACACAAGATTGTAATGACAATAGTAAAGGCAATAGCAGGGATATAGTAAATATGTGTTTGAACCAGTTCACGGTTTGATTATCAAAGTATTAAAAAGACCAATTAATAAGGTTATGGGCAAAAACACGATTTTCGCCACACAAAGTTAAATTTTTTTTGGCGGAAAACAAGGAAATATAACAAGATTTAACTATTGAAACCCACAGCTCGATATTCGCGACGCTCGTTCCGACCCATAGGTTATTCTCATGTAGGCGTTCCACACCTAATCCCCAATCCCCAATACTTCATCCCCCATACCCCAATCCCTAATACCCATCCCTAATAAAATGAAGTTTGCCTTGGCTGTGTGGTGTACGGGGTGCACCAAACACCGCCATTCTTCGCCTCCAAAATTTTTTTGTTCCAATGTGCAAAGATAACATGCCCCTATTTCCCTTTACCCCTAACTTTGCCCCGTGAAAGAATAAGAACCTTTCTCGAAAGCTTTGTAAAAAGAACCTCAAAGCCCACAAGTCTGACAAACCATACTGTGATCGATGCGGTTACGCAAGCCTCCGGTCCTCTTGAAACCTCTCGGTGTGGAAGCCGTACACCCTCAAAAGGGTACTGCCATTCAGGATAAGTCCTTGCTCAAAGGTTGCTCGTGATACTGTCCCGAAGAACCGACAGGAGCCCGTCTCCTGACGCTAATCCACGCCCTTTGACTACCACTGCTTGATATGCGCTTGGAATCTGTTCCCCATCTTTCAGTCCGGTGTTCGGCTCACAAATTTCAGGGTCGCCGCAGTATGGGGCTGGCATAGGAATCTTTTATATTCCTCGCTTAATTTGAACCCGTTCTCGTATGTCGGGTCAAGGTGCCGGTGGGGTAATCTCAGGCCGATGGCTCCCTCGCCACCGGCCTTTGGCACTTTATCCTCATCCCCTAATACTCCATCCCTAATACTCCATCCCCAATCCCTATTATCCCTAATACTCTCCTCAGTGGCGGAGCCACTGAATATGGATAACCCATTGGTCGATATGAGCGTCGCGAATATCGAGCTGTGGGTATCAAGACTCGGGAATCTCCCCTCTCTCCTCAGTGGCGGAGCCACTGAATAGGGGTTGGAGACGATTCTCCTTGGTCGATCAAAAATTTCATTATTCGAATTAATATCATAATTTTGCAAAAGTATGTGTAATTCGAGTTGCAAATCATGAAGAAAGTTTTATTAGCAGCGTGTGCTGTGTTGATGGGGCAGTGGGCAGCTAATGCCGTAAACCCTTATTTGCCTTTATGGGAACATATTCCTGACGGTGAACCTTATCTTTTCGATGATCCTGATAATCCTGGAAAAAAGAGGGTGTATATCTACGGCTCGCACGACATCGAAAGGTCGGCTTACTGCGGTCGCAACCAAGTGGTGTGGTCGGCCTCTCCCGACAATCTTAACGAATGGAGATTTGACGGCGTGATTTTCGAGTCTGTTAGTGACGGTGCGGGAAATTTACTTAGAGAAGACGGAAAAGGTGACATTCTTTATGCCCCCGACGTGGCAGAAAAGACTCTTCCCGACGGATCAAAGCTATATTATCTATATCCCAACACTCAGGACGGCAAAAGACACGGACAAATAGCTGTATCCTCAAGACCCGACGGCCCTTTCACGGTGTGCAACTGGAGCGACGATGATCCTCAAAGCACTTATGGAATATTGGGATTTGATCCTGCAGTTTTTGTTGACGATGACGGCAGAGTCTACGGTTATTGGGGTTTCGGAAGAAGTAATGCCGCAGAACTGGATCCCAATACTATGTGCACGGTAAAACCCGGCACAGAAATCGTGGAAGACATGGTGACAGGTATGGACCAAGAAGGAGATTTTAAATTTTTTGAGGCGTCGTCTATCCGCAAAATCGATGATAAATATGTGTTTGTATACAGCCGATTCAGTAATGACGGTGAGTGGGGGCTTCCCGCCACAAACTATACCCTGGCTTATGCTTATTCCGACAATCCATTGGGTCCTTATACATATGGGGGTACAATCATAGATGCCCGTGGACGTGACACGGATGCCAACGGCAAGACCATTCCCACCACGACTCCGTATGGCAACACTCACGGATCCATTCTTAATATCGACGGTCAATGGTATGTGTTCTATCATCGCCAAACCGGTCTTGATGAATATGCACGCCAGGCAATGGTGTCGCCCATTGAAGTCAAGGTGGAAAAAGGGAAAGGCGGCAAGGTAGAGATTTCAGAAGCCGAACTAACAAGCGAGGGCTTTGAATTGGACGGTCTCGACCCATTCAAAAAATATCCTGCAGGAATCGCTTCCGTCACAATTGGTCCTGAGCCTGTGAAACATATTTATCCCTATAATGAATACTCGGGCCCTTATTTCGAAGCGTTTTATTTGAACGGTGAAAGCATTGCGGATCCTTACAGTGAAAGCATCAACATATCAAGAGTTGTGAATTGTACTGACGGTTCTGTTGTAGGTTACAAATATTTTGATGCCTCAAAGTTTGCGGGTGTTGAAAATCCGGTGCTCCGACTCGGTCTTATTCCCGAAGGAATAAAAGCCACCATCGAGGTTTACGATTCGGCTCCTTGGAAAGGGAAAACTAAACCAATAGGCAAACTTGACCTATCTTCAGATCTGCCACAACAGCCAACCGTGATGGATATCCCTTTGAAATTAAAAACAGGGGATAAAGAATCGAAGAAATTACCGCTTTATCTGGTGTTCTCCTCCCCGGAAAAAGGGAAATCCGTTGCAACTCTTGAATCAATAGGCTTTTCAGAATCAAATTAAACTATAGGGATTTAGGAATTGTTATATCCAAAAAGACTAAAGCAATTATGGAAGATAATCAACAAGCCAAGAAAAAAAGAAGAAATATTATGGCCGCAGTGGCCATATCCACTATAGTGGTGTTGCTTTTCCTGTTTATATTCTCGTTATACCATCTTCCGGAACGAGATCCCGTGGAGACACCGGAACTTACGGCCAATGCTGACGTGACAGAAACCCCCTTGGCAGATTTTGAAGCCACCAACGATATCATGAACGCCTCTCAGGAAGAAGTATCAGGAATGCTCGGCGAGCTTGAGATGCAGTATGAGAATGCTAAAGTAAACAACGAGCCATACGAAGCTGAACAGGCAGGCATGCGACTCGCTGTGGCTTACTGGAAAGCCGGACAGGTTCAGAATGCCAGAGATCTGGTGAATTCTTTGATTCAGAACTACAGCTACGATGAAAGTTTCGTGGGTAAATGCAACGATCTTTTAAAAATCATTGATTCACCGAAGAACTGATTTTATTGCCTGCGACATTAACGGCCGGATTTGAAAGAGCCGGATTTGAATCAGTGGTGATTTTTTTACGGTGTTTTTTCCCGATGTTAGTGAGCACCATTCCGATAACGATGATGCCCATTGCGATTACTTGTAGCCACCGGAGATGGGCAAGACCCATAAGCACAGCCGAGATTGTGGCAAAAACGGGCAGCAGGTATTGATAAATCGACACCAGTTCCGAGCCGATATATTTGATGGCAGGTTCCACAAGGAAATAGGCGATGAAAGTGACGCAGAAAAGTATAAAAGCTATTTCTATCCAGGGCACTGCCTTGGTGGTGTGCAAGATAGGCTCATGGGTGGCAAAAGGAATGAGCGCGCATGCCGGAATTGCCGAGAAGAGGAACACCCAGCGGAGCATGGTGATGGGTTTATAGGTCTTTGTTGGGCCCACCACTATCACAAGATAGAAAGCATAACAGATGGTTGAAACGATAGCCAGGATATCGCCTATGATATTTCCTTTGGCTGTGTGTTCATGAATGTCGGAATGATGACTCACGCCGCCTAAGATGACGATTGCCGCACCGATAAAGCTTACCACCACTCCTAAATATTCTATCCAGTAAGGCCTCTGTTTGAGAAATATTACGTTGATCAATATCACAAAGATCGGGGGCAGCGTCATTATTATGGAAATGTCGATAGGATTGCCATATTTGAGCGAAAGGATAAAAAGGAAGATAAAAAGGAAGAGTCCGATGGCTCCTCCCAATATAAGTTTTATCCAGTCGCCCTTAAGGATTTTGGAAGTCTTCACAAACAGGGAGGCGATCCACATACAGATTGCCCCGCCGATAAGACGCACGATAATGATGCCGTAAGCTGTCATCCATTCAGGGATAAGGGCTTTGGTGACTGATACGTTCACACCCCAGAATATCACTGCTATCAAAATGCAAAGATTGCCTATAAAAAATCCCTTTTTCATTTTCTCAATTTGATAACTAAGATTCCTTAAGAATTTCTTCTACTTCTGATTTAAGAACCGGAAGGTTATTTATCACGATAGCCCATATTAATTCGGGTTACATAAATTTTCTGTGATTAATTTCATGGCGTCAAATCCGGCGAGCAAAATTATATAAAAATGATTTAATTCAAAAGAGAGATAAAATTTTTGAACTACAAACTATATGATTTGTTGAAATTGTATAAACGGATAAAAAATATATATTAAAATTTCAGGGGTTATGAAAAAAGGATATGGAAATATAGGAGTGGCGTTGGCTTGTGCCTTGTCTCTTTGCGCCTGTTCGGCAAAAGGAAATGAAACATCGCAGGCTACGATAGACTCAATTCAGAATGAAACAAACTACAATATAAACAATACTAATATGGAAAGAAAAGATATGAAAACCATTTACCTGGCTGGCGGATGCTTCTGGGGAACGGAACATTTTTTAAGTTTAGTGCATGGAGTCGTAGAAGCTGAGGTGGGTTATGCCAACAGTAATGTGCCCGATCCAACTTACAGAGAAGTCTGCACAGGCAGAACCGGAGCGGCAGAAACCGTGAAGGTGGTTTACAATCCAAAAGAAATATCATTGCCTTTTCTTTTGAGCCTTTATTACAAGACAATCGATCCCACTTCCCTGAACAAGCAAGGGAACGACCGGGGCACACAATACCGCACCGGAATATATTACACCGATCCGGCAGAAAGACCGGTAATTGAAAAGAGTCTTGAGGCATTGCAAAGAAACTACAACAAACCTTTAGCAATAGAAGTGGGTCCTCTTGAAAATTTCTATCCTGCAGAAGATTATCATCAGGATTATCTTGACAAGAATCCGGGCGGTTATTGCCATATAAATCCCGGATTGTTCAAATTGGCAAGAGAGGTGAGAGACACTACCCTGCTGGATAAAGAAGCTCAGGAATCAGTTGCTGCCCAAGCAAATACAGGGAGTCTTGAAAGAAACTATACAAAGCCTTCAGACAAGGAGTTGAGAAACAAATTGACTGCTCTCCAGTATGAGGTGACACAAAATGCCGCCACTGAGCGACCCTATGCCAATGAATACAACAAAGAGTTTCGTCCCGGTATTTATGTTGACATCGTGACCGGCGAGCCTTTGTTCCTATCTACCGACAAATTTGAAAGCGGATGCGGATGGCCTGCTTTCTCCAAACCTATCTCCGCAGACGTCGTAAAGGGTTATGTAGACACAAGCCATGGCATGAACAGAATCGAAGTGAGAAGCAAGAGCGGCGATTCACACTTAGGCCACGTATTTAATGACGGACCGGCTGAAACAGGAGGCTTGAGATACTGCATCAACAGTGCTTCTCTTAAATTCATACCTCTGGCCGACATGCAGAAAGAAGGATATGGCGACCTTATCCCTCTGGTGAAAGCTAACGAACCTAAAAAGTGATAAGACGGTTTATTGAAAATATTATGGACATCTATTCAGGTGTCCATATTTTAGTTAGTTTTGCAATATTAAAAACTTAGTTATGGAACGCATTGTAGTGATTGGCGGTGGCTTCGCCGGAATAAATTTCTTATCCAAGATAGACACTTCAAAATATGAGGTGAAACTTATAGACCGGAACAATTTCCATTGTTTCCCGCCTTTATTCTATCAGATTGCTTCTTCGGGTCTGGATTCCTCCAATATATGTTTCCCGCTCCGACGTGAGTTGCAAAAACGCAAGAACATAACATATCATATGGGCCACGTAAAGAATATAAACACTGAAGCCAAAACAGTCACTACCAGTTACGAAACCATCCCATATGATAAACTGGTGATCGCGGCCGGCACAACCAATAACTTTTTCGGAATAGATGGACTGGATAAAAAGGTATTTGGCATAAAGACGGTTGCCGAAGCTTCCTACACAAGAGATGAGATACTCGACAGGCTGGAAAGAGGCGCTATTTGTAAAGACCCGAAAAGACGTAAGGAACTCCTGAGCTTTTTAGTTGTAGGCGGAGGTCCTTCGGGGGTTGAGATTGCGGGTGCGCTCGGAGAGATGAAAAAATATATCCTTAAACGGGAGTATCCCGAATTGAGTCCTGATGATGTTAATATCACACTTGTGGAAGGCAGCGACAGGATACTCGGAGCCATGGATCCGAAATGTTCGGCCAAAGCTTTGGAATATCTGAAAAGTCTTATGGTAGACGTAAGGCTCGGCACAGTGATGAAAGGATATGAAGACAAGATGGTGGAATTTTCCGACGGTCATAAAGAATATTGGGAGACCATGATATGGACCGCCGGTATCAAAGGGGAGCCTCTGCCCGGATTCCCGGAGAAGTATCTGTTAAGAAACGGCAGAATAAAAGTGGATGAATACAACAGGGTGATTGGACTTCCGGATGTGTTCGCCTTGGGTGACATATCTTGTTGTCAGTCGGAAAAATATCCCAACGGTCTTCCGCAACTTGCCCAGCCCGCAATTCAGGGTGCACGTTGTCTGGCCAAAAATCTCAACAGGGGAGAATTTAAAGAGAAGTTTGAATATTTTGATAAGGGTTCAATGGCCACAGTAGGAAAGCACAGGGCTGTGTTGCAGGTGGGAAAATTTGTGATGGGAGGATATATCGCCTGGTTAGGCTGGATGTTTATTCACCTTATATCTATATTAGGGATGAGAAACAAGGTGAATGTGCTTTTGAACTGGACTTGGAACTATATCACCTACAGCACATCTTTACGGTTGTTGCTAAGGCCTAAGGAATATCCGATCAGAAGGCATTGGGGAGACTAAGAGGTATTAGGGATTGAGTATTAAGGATGAAGGTTGTGATTTTGAACCGGAGTGATGCCACCGGCGGTGCCGCGGTGGTGAGTCGCAGACTCATGGAGGCGTTGCGACAAGAAGGTGTGGATGCCTGTATGCTCGTGTGTGAAAAATTAACGGATTCACCTTTTGTAGAATTAGCAGCCAAGCCGAAAGATATCAAGATAAGGTTTCTTTTGGAAAGGTTGAAAATTTTTATTGCCAATGGTTTTAATCGTGCCTCACTTTTCAAAATCGATACCGGGGAAGAAGGGTTGCCGCTTTGGCGACATCCAATGGTGAGAGAAGCCGATGCAATACTTGTCAACTGGGTGAATCAAGGAATGTTATCACTCAGAGGATTCGAGGAAATACTTAAAATGGGTAAACCGGTGATCCAGACCATGCACGATATGTGGAATCTCACAGGAATATGCCATCATGCCGGGAAGTGCCCGCACTTTAAAAAAGAATGTGGCCGGTGTTGGTTATTAGGGAAATTGGCAGCTCCCAAAGATCTTTCCTATAAGATATGGCGCCGGAAAAACAGGGTTTGTAATAAATCGGGGCTCAATAAGAAATTAGCCTTTGTGGCAGTTAGCAACTGGTTGAAAGATAAAGCCAAAGAGAGTTCACTTCTGGGCAATCAAATCATCGAAGTGATTCCAAACGCTTTCCCTTTGGCTGAACATTCCACAACGCCTGTTCATCATCCCTCAGCCCCGGTGAGACTTCTCTTTGGTGCGGCACGACTTGACGACCCTATTAAAGGGCTTGACACTCTTCGTGAAACCACTAAAATTTTAAAGGATAAATATCCGGAGATAGCCGGGAATCTGGAATTGGCTTTATTCGGATACATTAAAAATCGGAATGAACTCGAGGGCTTCGCTCTGCCTTTGATAGAATTGGGAATTTTGAAAGGAGAAGAAAACGTGAGGAAGGCATATCAAAATTCGCAAATAGTGGTTTCCGCCTCCTCTTATGAGACTTTGCCCGGTACATTGGTAGAGGCCCAGGCTTACGGATGTATACCTGTAAGTTTCAATCAAGGAGGACAGAGAGATATAGTGGAGCACGGAGTCACCGGTTTTATAGCTGAATATGACAACGATTTGTCAAGAAGGGCCGATAATCTTGCCCAATCCATAATAAAGGCTTATGAAGCGGTGAAAGATGAAAAAAACTATCCCGCCATGTTGGAGAAGATGAGGGAAAGTGTGGAGGAAAAATTTTCCTTTCCTAAAATCGCCAACAAATACCTTACTCTTATTCAAAAATTAAGAGCGATTGATTAATTTTGTGATGTTATGTCACAAAATTTAATCAATAAATATATCTGGATAATAGATACCCTCACCAAGAACAAGCGACTGACAAAGGATCAGTTTAATACCTTGTGGAGGCGTTCAGAACTATCCGGAGGTGACCCGATGCCCGACAGGACGTTCTATCATTACCGGCGTAGCATCGAGGAAATTTTCAATCTTGAGATAAAATGCGACCGGGCGGGAAGATATTATTTGAATCTGCCGAACACCGGACGCAGCCATGCCTTGATGAACTGGCTTTTAGACTCTATGGCAGTGAGCAGTGCCATCAATGAAAACCAGCCCGGCGATGAAAGGATAGAAATAGAAGATGTGCCTTCCGCCAGGGAATATCTTCCTCTGGTTCTCGAGGCGATCAGAGACTCTGTGAAATTATGTTTCACCTATGCAGGGTTCTCACGTTCGCGTGCTGAGACTAAAATAATGTTTCAGCCTTATTTTTTGAAAAGATACAAGCAAAGGTGGTATATGATAGGATTGAAGGAAAAAGGGGAATCTATACGCACCTATGCCTTAGACAGGGTGAAAGAGATGCAACTGATCAGAGAGGAGTTTGAAAAACCGGGGAGCATCACTCTTGAGGAGATGTTTGGTAATATAGTGGGTGTGACCACTTCAAAAGCTCCGGTGAGGATTGTTAAATTGAAAACCACACCCATTCAGGCTAAATATTTCCGGGCTTTGCCCCTACATCCGTCGCAAACGGAAGAGACACACGACAATTATTCGATTTTCACATATAAGCTGCAGCTTAACTACGAGTTGGCACATGAAATACTCTCGTTGGGCGATGCAGTGAAAGTGTTGGAGCCTAAAGAGTTGGAACTGATGGTGGTGAATCAACTCAAAGATGCACTTAAGCAATATGAGGTTTAGAGTTAGAAGAGATGAAGGAAGAGGTTAGAGAAATTATTGAGAGACACGGAATTTCACCGGATGCCACTGTGAGAGAGGCGATGCGTAGAATAAACGAACTTTCGGGAGAGTCAATGACTCTTTTTGCAATTCAAGACGACAAGATCAAGGGAAGTATCACCGACGGGGATATACGTCGCGCCTTGATAGAGGGGGGAGAACTTTCCGACAAAGTTTCTTCAGTGATGAACAGGAAGTTTCTTTCTGCCAATTCTTCAAAGGATCTTTCTTTGAAAATGGCTGAAGGGAGAAAGAAACATATAGAGCTTCTTCCGGTGATAGAAGACGGCCACCTCAAAGATATCATAGATTTAAAGATTACGCATGCGTGTCTTCCTCTCGAAGCCGTGTTGATGGCAGGGGGAAGAGGAGAACGTCTGCGTCCACTTACAGACGATCTTCCTAAACCGCTGTTGCCGGTGGCCGGTAAACCGATTATAGACTATAATGTAGAGGAATTAGAGGCCTGTGGAATTAAGAAAATACATGTCACTGTGAATTATCTTGGTGAAATGATCAGGGATCATTTCACCAAGAGGGATGGCAGGGCAAGAATCAATTGTGTCACTGAGCCCATGAGGCTTGGCACATTTGGCAGTCTTGCATATGTGGAAGGTATTTCCACAGAAGATATAATAGTTATGAATTCCGATTTACTGTCGGTGGTGGATTTCGAGGGTATGTATCTTCATCACAAAAAGACTTCGGCGGATTTTACCATCGCAGCAGTGCCTTATTCAGTTTCGATACCCTTTGCGATTATGAGAATGCAGGGTCAGAGGGTAAAAGCACTCGAAGAGAAACCCACCTACAACTATTTTGCCAATGGCGGTGTTTACATAATGAAGAGTGAACTCGTAGGCAAGATTAAAAAAGGAGAATATCTTGACGCTCCGGATTTCATAATGAATCTGATAGAAGAAAACCGGAATGTGGGTAGTTTCCATATCGAGGGCACATGGGTGGACATAGGTTCTCCCGATGATTACCGTCTCGCCAACGAGCTGGCTTCGAGATAAGTTAGGGATGGGGTATTGGGTATTGGGTATTAGGGATTGGGTATAAGGCGTGGAACGCCTGCATGAGAATAACCTATGGGTCGGTACGAGCGTAGCGAGTGGAAGAGCCATAGGATCCAAGGAGGATCATACCCAACCATATTCAGTGGCTCCGCCACTGAGGAGAGTGGAATTTTAAAAAGAGAGAAAGATGGCAGAATCGAATTTCATAGACTATGTAAAGATAATGTGCCGCTCAGGTAAAGGTGGTGCCGGGAGCCGACATTTCCATCGTGCCAAATATCTTCCTAAAGGAGGTCCCGACGGAGGTAATGGCGGAAGAGGCGGCCATATCATTTTGAGAGGTAACCGCAACATGTGGACACTTTTGCCCTTACGTTATCAACGACATATATTTGCCACCGACGGCGAAAGAGGCGGTGAAAACCGTTCTACAGGCAAAGACGGAGAAGACAGAATAATTGAAGTGCCCGTAGGAACAGTGGTGTTTGATGCGGATTCAGGTGAATTCCTTTGTGAAGTGACCGAAGACGGGCAGGAGGTGAAACTGCTAAGAGGAGGTAAAGGAGGACTTGGTAACTGGAATTTTGCTACCTCCACCAACAGAGCCCCGAGATATGCTCAGCCGGGACAGCCTGCAATAGAAAAGACAGTGGTGTTGGAACTGAAACTTTTAGGTGACGTGGGGCTTGTAGGTTTTCCGAATGCGGGAAAATCAACACTTCTGTCAGCTATGTCTGCTGCTAAGCCAAAGATTGCGGATTATCCCTTCACTACTATGGAGCCAAGTCTGGGTATCGTTGACTACCGAGGCGACAAATCTTTCGTGATGGCTGATATCCCGGGTATTATAGAAGGGGCAAGCGAAGGTAAAGGTCTCGGTTTGAGATTCCTTCGCCATATTGAAAGAAACGCAGTGCTTCTTTTCCTTATCCCTGCAGACAGTGATGATATCAAACGTGATTATGAGATACTGCTCAATGAATTGAAAGAATTCAATCCGGAGCTTGCCGACAAGGGTAGGGTGCTTGCCATCTCAAAATCCGATCTTCTTGATGAAGAGCTCCGGGAAGAGATATCGAAGGAACTGCCTGAAGGAATTCCCACAGTATTTATATCGGCTGTGACAGGCCAAGGACTAACTGAATTGAAGGATTTGCTTTGGCGTGAAATAAATTCGGAAGACAATAAGGCCAAGAGCACTCTCACACATCGTGATCTCAATGTGAGAAGCAGAGATCCGGAAGAAGACGAGTTCATATTCCAACAGGAAGACATCAATGAGGATTATCCTGATGAGGAAATTGACTGGGACAATGATTTCTGGGATGAAGAAGACAGTGTGAATGGATAAAAATGAAATTTCCAATCCACCTTGTGCCGAGCCGGAATTGGTGATAGACATAAGGTCGATTCTCAATAAAAGAATCCCCCGGAATAAAGGCCGGTGGATTCCTTCTTTTCTTATCACGGCGGTGGAACGACTTATCCGCCAGAAGGAACTGAATGAAATTCTGAAGGCAACTTTGCCGAGCGAAGGATCGGAGTTTGCAAAGAGGGTGCTGGCACACCTGGATATTAAAGTGGAAGTGAAAGGTCTCGACAAACTTAAGGATGGAGCCAGGTATATGTTTGCAAGCAATCATCCTTTAGGTGGTCTCGACGGGATGGCATTGATTACAGTGCTTGGAGAAAAATACGGCGACGACAATATACGGTTCCTCGTGAACGACATGCTGATGAATGTCACCCCCTTAAAAGGAATTTTCCTGCCTATCAATAAATTCGGAAGACAAGGACGTGAATATGCAAATATCATAAATGAAAAAATGGAATCAGACTGTCAGATTTTTCAGTTTCCGGCAGGACTGTGTTCTCGGTTGCAAGATAACGGGGAGATTGCCGATATGGAATGGCAGAAATCCTTTGTGGCCAAAGCCATTGAATATAAAAGAGATGTAGTGCCTGTGTATTTTGAGGGTCAAAATTCCAAGAAATTCTACAAGATAGCCCGATGGAGAAAGAAATCCGGTATAAAGTTCAATCTTGAACAAATTCTTCTGCCCTCGGAACTGTGTAAGGCACGTGGAAGCAATTACCGAATCATATTCGGCTCTCCTATTCCATGGCAAACTTTGGCCGAGTCAGGAAAAACCCACAAAGAACTTGCCTCGGATATACGTATGAAATCTTATGCTCTTGCTTCAGATCAGTGAGCATCGAGCCAGTTGGAGGCCACACCGCTTGAAGCTGTGAGAGTGACATCGCCTTTATAGGCTCCCTCCATGCAACGGGTGACAATTTCCTGCACCACCGGCAATTCTTCAGGATAGACATCGAAATTCAATTCATCGTGCACCTGCATTATCATCTTTGATTTAATGCCCTTTTCACGGAATTCACGATGTATATCCACCATCGCTACCTTTATGATATCGGCTGCCGAGCCTTGAATAGGTGCATTGATGGCATTACGTTCTCCATACCCTCTTACCACCGGATTCTTTGAATTGATGTCGGGGAGACGACGTTTACGGCCCATTTTTGTGGATACGTAACCATTTTCGCGAGCATTCTCCACTGAATCGTGCATATATCTTTTTATAGTGGGGAACGTCTCGAAATAATTATCGATTATATATTTTGCTTCCGAACGTGGAATACCGAGTCTTTGAGCCAAACCGAAAGCTGAAATTCCGTAGAGGATTCCGAAGTTTGCAGTCTTGGCATGTCGACGTTCATCAGCCGTGACATCTTCGGGATTCTTATGATAGATTTTTGCTGCGGTGATGGCATGAATGTCATCTCCGTTCCTGAAAGCCTCCAGCATCGTGGGATCTTGTGCGAAATCGGAAACAAGTCTCAGTTCTATCTGTGAGTAATCTGCTGAAAGGAATAGATGACCTTCATCAGGTATAAAAGCCCTTCGGATTTCCCTGCCTTGGTCTTCTCTCACGGGAATGTTCTGAAGATTAGGCGCAGAAGAGGATATACGTCCGGTGGCAGTCACAGTCTGGTTATAGACTGTATGCACCTTTCCGGTGGCAGGATTTATTGAAGCCGGAAGTGCCGTAAGGTATGTAGTGAGGAGTTTTTTGAGTTGACGGTATTCCAAAATCTTCCCCACGATAGGATTTTTGTCAGCCACTTTTTCAAGCACATCTTCGCTTGTGGAATATTGTCCGGTCTTTGTCTTTTTAGCTTTTGGGTCAAGTTGCAATTTATCAAACAGAATCTCACCCACTTTTGACGGGGAACCCACATTAAATTCCTCTCCGGCAAGTTCAAAGATTTCACTTTCGAGAGTATTTAACCGTTGCTCAAGTTGTTTGGCCGCGTCATTCAGGGCATCAACGTCGAGTCTAACGCCGGCGATCTCCATTTCAGCCAGTACAGAAGAAAGCGGAAGTTCCACGTCATTCAGCAGAGATGTCATTCCTTCTTTCTCCACCTCTTTTTCAAGCAGAGGCCGTAACCGCAAGGCCATCGCCGCTTCATCGCAGGCATAAGAAGAGATTTCCTCTAAAGTGGAAACCACGGCCCTGGATCCTTTCTTAGCTGCAAAAACAGGATATGTGGGCATTGTGTGGCCAAGATATTGAGTTGCCAAAGTATCGGCTGCATGACGCATTTCCGGCTGGATGAGGTAGTGAGCTACCGAAACATCGTAATAATTCTTGAGAGGAATCTCATTGTCTGTGCGTAACCGATGTGCGAGAACATAATCACGTTTCGCTTCAAAGCTAACTTTAGTGATATCCTCCCGGGCCATAAGGTCAAGCACCAATGCCATGCCGTCGGTAAACGATGCCGGTATGTAATAAGCCTCGCTTTCAGTAACCGCAACAGCTGCTCCTATAATAAGAGCCTCCATGTCGTTTTCACCGTCGGCAAGGAAACAAATGCCGCATTGAGGAATCAAAAGTTTTCCCGACAACACGTCAAGTTCCTCTTTGGTTGCCACAATCTTCTTTTCGATAGGGAAGTCTTCAGGTTTCTCCTTAGCCTCCCCGGTGGTTTCGTTATCTCCGAAATCGAATAAAGAACCTGAGAAATCACTCTTTTTAGGAGCATCGCCCCCAAGACGACGTTCCACCCTGTCTTTAAGACTTCGGAATTCCAATTCCTTAAAAATAGCGAAAAGTTTTTCTTTGTCTTCGGGTTTACGAATAAGGTCTTCCGGATTCAAATCAACGGGCACATCTGTGCGGATCGTGGCAAGAAAATAAGAGTCAAGAATCTGCTGCTTGTTCTCCTCCACTTTCTTTTTTAGGGCCCCCTTAAGTTCATCAGTACGTTTCAAAAGTTCCTCCACACTCCCGAAATCGTTGATAAGTTTCACTGCAGTTTTCTCACCGATGCCGGGGCACCCGGGAATATTGTCGATCTTGTCGCCCATCAAAGCCAACAAATCTATCACCTGACGGGTGTTTTGAATTCCATAGCGTGCACAGACTTCCTGCTCTCCCCGGAGTTCAAAGTCCTGACCTCGATATGAGGGTTTGTATTGAAGAACGTTAGGACTCACCAACTGGCCGAAATCCTTGTCGGGAGTCATCATATAAGTAGTAAACCCTTCGTTTTCGGCTCGTTTTGACATTGTGCCGATCACGTCGTCGGCCTCATAGCCATCCACTTCAATGATAGGGATATTATACGCCCTTATGATTTCCTTTATTATTGGAATAGAAAGTCTGATATCTTCAGGCATAGAGTCGCGTTCCGCTTTATAGGAGGCATCGGCCTCGCTGCGAAAAGTGGGGCCCTCCGGGTCGAAACATACTGCGATATGTGTAGGTTTTTCTTTACGAAGAATTTCTTCCAAAGTGTTCACAAACCCGAATATGGCGGAAGTGTTGAAACCCCCTTGCGTGAGACGCGGCATCTTGATTAATGCATAGTAAGCTCTGAAAATCAATGCGAAAGCATCAAGCAAAAATAATCTTTTCTCTTCCATAGGAGTTGGGTTTAGAGTTTAGTGTACTGGTTTAGATTTCAGGGGAGTAGTTTGAAAGTTTTCCGGTGATACGGTGTTGATCCGAATTCTGCTATTGCTTTTCGATGGGCTTTGGTAGGATAACCCTTATTGACCTCCCAGCCATAACCCGGGAATTCTTTTGCAAGTTTGAGCATAAGTTCGTCACGATGTGTTTTGGCAAGGATTGACGCAGCAGCTATCGACATGAAAGTGGCGTCACCTTTAACCACAGTGGTGTGAGGAATATCCTCAAACGGCTTGAACCGGTTGCCGTCTACCAATATATGTTCGGGTCGGATTTTTAGATTTGCCAAGGCTCTGTGCATCCCTATTATCGAAGCGTTAAGAATATTGATATCATCGATTTCACGGGGAGAAACCATAACCACCGACCAGGCAAGGGCATTATTTTCAATGAAAGGACGCAAGGAATCTCTTTTTTTCTCGGAAAGTTGCTTGCTGTCGTTGAGTTCCTCGCATTCGAAATCAGGGGGTAGAATTACAGCTGCACAAGCCACCGGTCCGCATAAACAACCTCTGCCGGCCTCGTCGCAACCCGCTTCAATCAAGCCTTGATGCATGAAGCCCCGAAGCATAAGCCTTTTTATTTGTCTCTTGAAATGATGTAATCGAAAAGTTGGAGAAAAGTCTCTTTCCATTCCGAATCAGGATAGCCTTCCAAAAGTTTTTCGGCCTCGGCCTGCATTTCCCTCATTTTTGTGAAAGCATATTCAATACCGTCATATTCTTTTGCGAAATCAATAAGAATACCTATTTCCTTTTCATTGAGATCGCCTTTATGGAGCATCTCTTTCACACTCTGGGCTATTGGTTCGGGAGCTGTATGTATGGCATGCAGCAACGGAAGCGTCACTTTCCCTTCGCGAAGGTCGTTGCCGGTGGGTTTTCCAATTAAAGCGTTAGAGAAATAATCGAATATGTCGTCGCGGATTTGGAAACACATACCAAGCATTTCAGCGTAATCGGCCAGATCTTTATATTCTTTCTCAGGGACATTAACAGCCTCGGCACCCATCTTGACACAATTTCTGAAGAGAGAGGCTGTTTTCTTACGTATCATCGACATATAATGGTCTTCATCAAGACGATGATCGCGTACATTACATATCTGGTCTACTTCTCCAAGGCTTAGTTCTTTACCCAGATCGGATAATGAGGAAATAATCGAAAGATTCCCTGTGCTTATACCGGCTGCAAGAGCGTTAGCCACAAAGAAATCGCCCACCAAGACTGCGATATGGTTGCCCCATTGATTATTGACTGTGGCCTTGCCTCTTCTTAGAGCAGTGTCGTCTACCACATCATCATGAATCAATGATGCATTGTGAAGCATTTCAAGTGCAGCACCGGCATGAAGGACATGATTGTTTACCTCTCCAAAAAACTTGGCGCTGAGTATAACCATTATCGGACGTATTTGCTTGCCCTTGGTGAGAAGATAATTTGTTACCACCGTATCCATCAGATCATTCTCTGATGAAAGCGACTCCCGGATTATGGCATTCATCCTTGCCAATTCCGGCTCTATCCTCTGTTGGATTTTAGCAAGCCTATCCATTTCAGTGCAAATTTAATGAATTTTACTCACTTTGAAAGAAGTAATTCCATCCCGCTGCATTTATATAAAGGTTTTTTGATTCCTCCGGTATGATTAATTCACATTGCTCCCATAGTTTTGTTTCCAATGGATCGAACAAGGGAGAATCACAATCAAAGGTAGGAGGCTGGGCACTCATGCAGGTTATTTCTTTGAGGTTGTTGCAACCTGTAAAAAGTAACTCTCCAAGCATCTGCGGATTGGCAGCAAGTTGTGCCTTCTCGAGTCGTTCACATCCTGAAAAAGCGTATGACTCCAATTCCTCCATGGAATCAGGCACCACCACCTCTTTAAGAGATTTACACAAACTGAATGCATTGGGTCCTATATGCTTCAATCCCGCCGGCAAGTCAATACTCTCCAATTTGTAGCAATAGGAAAATGCATTTCTGCCGATGTCTTCCACACTTTCCGGCAAAGTGACCATCACCAAGTTTTCATCCCATGCACACATGTAAGGAGGAATCATTTTCACGCCTTCGGGTATATCCAACTTTTCAAGGGAGGCGCAATCTCTGAAGGCTCCTTCTCCTATTTCTTTTAAAGAGGACGGTAATGAGACTGTCTTTAAATTGTCACAACCCAGGAATGCATATTCTCCTATACTCTCTATTCCTTCCTCAATCACAACTTCACTGAGTGATTTACAATCGGAGTACTCAAATGGTTGGACTGCTTTCTTGCCATTGGCTGAACTAATTGTGATCACTGAATTTCTATCCACAATCTTTTGTAACACAGAATCCGGTACCTCAACTTTAAATAAAGGCACCTGGGAATAGGCAGCTGAGAATAGAGATATCCAGGTTATCAGGAATATGGATTTAAGGACTTTCATATATGAAATCTCAACGCTTTGGAGCGAATTCCGGAGGGAGAATTTTTCCGGGATTAACAGTGTCGGCCGAAGTCACAACAATCTTTGCAGCTCCACGCCATGGCACTGTGGCATAATATTTTTTATATCCCACTCTTATGGGTTTTGCATCATACATGGCTTGTTTGAGGGTGGCTGCTGTTTTCTGATCAGCCACTGAAAATACGAAATCGCGGTTATAAAGTCTGGTAGTGTCCATTAATTCCTTGTAAGGAATCAATGTTCCTTCATAAGTCTTGAATATCATTCCGCGTTTTTCTATGCTTTCCACATAACCGTATTGGGTGGCGTCTTCCACATATGGGGAGAAGAATCTTATCCAACACCCGATTACAAGACCAACAACAACCAAGGCACAAATAATCCAAAGCCAGAAAGGTATTCTGGTTTTGTGCCTTAGATGATCCCATTCTGATTCTTCCTGTTCCCAATAGGCGGGATCGTCGGGTTTATAATGAGGTTTTTTCACCTCTTGTTTGGGAAGTTCCTCTTCTTCTCGTTCGTTATCAAAAACGTCTTTATCTTCGTCGTAAGCCATTGTTATGTTAAGAGTTAAGATTTTATTGTTTTGGATTTGCTTCCGGGAGTGAGGGAGATATAGGCCATAGTGTAGATGCCCAGGATTATTAGCATCACAGTCTGGCCGCTCCATTGCACCATCGAAAATGCAGTGCCCTCGGCTTCACTCACGCCATATATAGCCAAGGCGAACATTATCGCTATATTCCAAGGCCCCAATCCTCCGTTGGAAGGTATAGCCATGCTTATGGAACTCAGCACGAACGCAACAAGGCAAGGTGTAAGTCCCGCAGCCATTCCGGGAGTGTGGCACAATACCCTTGTGAAATCAAAGGCATAAAAAGCCACATAAAGCTGAATATAATAGCAACCCCAGATACAGAGTGTAAAGATAAGAAATTTCCATTTACCTCTCATCTTTGCAATCACAATAATTCCTTGCCACACGTTCAGAGCCATTTCCTTTATCTTCAGCATCCATGGATGATGGCGGAAAAATATGAGGATTACTATTAAAATTGCGATACCACCTACGATGGCTGCCCAGAACCAAAATTGAGAAATAAGATGTACGAAATCTTTCCCTATTGGATATTTATCAAGAAATGTATGTATGGCAGGAGCTGCAACTATAAGGGAAAATACCAGAAGAGAGGCCACCATTAGAGTGTCGGCTGCCCTGTCGGCTATCATGGAGCCTAAAACCGTTGTGAAGGAATTTTTTTTTGTGGAGGAAATGTAGGTGCACCGCCAGAGTTCTCCCAATCGTGGGAAAACGAGATTAAGGGCATAACATCCGAATATTGAGCAACAAAGAGCCATGAATGGAGGCTTGACATCGAGAGCGTTCAATTGCAGTTGCCATCTGGCTGCCCTGAAAACATGTGAAAATACTGAGATTCCCATAGCCAGTAGTATCCACCAATAATCTACACCATGTTTCAGAAGATCTATCATCTCCTCGAAGTTCACCTTATGGAAGAGGTAAACTAAAAGCAGCACGGTGAAGGCTATCGGCAAAATGTATCGCAGGAAAAATCCTAAAATCTTTTTCCACGCAGGCTCTTTCGGAGGAATTGATTCTTCGAAAGATTCCTCAAGTATTTTTCCTTGGCTGTCACTCATTGATTATAAATTCCACTTCTTTAAAAGCGTAATCTCTGGTTTCTCCCGTTTCAGTTTGCAAAATGAGTATTCCTGCCGGTGTAACGGTGTGTATTTTTGCCTCAAGGGTTTCATTTCTCACTTTATCATAAAACTTATGATAACTGTCGTCGTGCCGGTAAAGGTTTCTTAAAAATTTACCATGCAGATTTTCATGTAATAGCGTGGTAATGCTTTTTTCAAGATGGTTTGCCACTTCTTCTATTTCTTCCTCAAGCTTGTATTCCCGGCCGGTTAGTTGCGTTAATGACACGGGATTAGGGGCATCGCTTAGGAATTCCTTTTGATTAAGATTCAAACCGAATCCGGCGATGCTGCGGGTAATATATTTGCCCATTACCATATGTTCCACCAAAATTCCACATATCTTTTTATTCCCTATGTAGATATCGTTTGGCCATTTCACTTTTGCCTCTACACCTTTCTCTTGGAGATATTCCACTAATGCGATGGCCACGGCTTCCGAAATTTTAAATTGCTCGTTGGCCGGGAAATTTTCCGGATGGAAAACCAATGATGCGGTGATATTTTTCCCCGGTTCGCTTTCCCAATGATTACCTCTCTGTCCTCTGCCAGCCGTTTGTGAGATGCAGTAGATTAACGAAGGTGAACTGACAGAGGGTTCGTGTTCAGCCACCCAGGTGTTAGTGGAATTTGTTGTTTCAATGCGTATGATATTCATGTCAGAATCTCAAAGTGCGGGAATCATCTGCATTTACAATGATGGAAACGGTCCTTGCATCATCGGGAGTAAGATTCCCGAGACGGTCGGGCCATTCCACCAGACATATTTCTCCGGAGTTGAAATATTCTTCTGCTCCCATGTCAAAAACTTCCCGGGGAGAGTCGATCCTATATAGGTCGAAATGATAGATAGGATTCCCATTTCTGTCGGCGTATTCATTGACAATACTGAACGTGGGACTTCCGAAATCATCATCAGCTCCCAACTGTCGGCACACTTCAGCTATGAATGTGGTTTTCCCGGATCCCATTTCTCCTTCGAATAGAAAGATCCTGTCGTTGCCGATTGAACCTATGAATTCATTTGCCACTTGGGGCAATTCTTCCAATTTAAATGTCACTTCCTTCATTGCTCAGAAAAGGAATTTATTTTTGTAAGATAATAATCGCGCAGATCATTCCACTTATAGTAAGGTCCCATGACAGGAGTTCCAGGCATAGTCACCTCACGTTCGTTTATCAAAGCCTTCACCAAGACATCTTCGGGATTTTCCGAATTGCGGTAGAAAATCAATTGCAGGTTCCCGGCCATGGGAATAATTTCGTAATCTCTCCAGTTTGAATTTTCAAGTTCTGACAATGAATTTATCTCAGTGCCAAAACCTCCGAGTTCCATCAGAGTGATAATAGACACAAGTATGCCATCATGACCGAATCGAAGATTTGCACTCGGGTTTTCTGAAAGCATTGCAGAGTCAGTACGTTCAATGATTCTTCCGAGAAGTTTACGTTGCACATAAGGCATCCTTCCGTTTGTCAGTTTCGAATTGCCTCCATGGATGAACCAACCTGCGTTGCCCGCTTTCCAGTTCTCTTTCAATTCTTCACGACTGAAGACTTCCTCGAAGAGCCAAGGTTGACCGCTGTGACTTTGGGAATTCCCCAATACCCAATACATCCGGGGCAATAATCCGGGTGCTACACTGTCACGTGCAAAATCGGGTTCCGAAACAAGTCTTGAAAGATAGGTCTCTGTCACCAGAAGGCTGTCACGGTAGGGTGGCAGCACTCTTGCAGCTACGCTATCTTTAACAATCCACCCCGCTTTGTCATCAAAATTCATAAACCACATGTCGGCTTGGCTTGCATCTTTTTCGAAATGAATGCCTGGAGCTGTATTTTGTATTCCTTCCAAAGCATTGGCCATAGAGATGATGCAACGTATTACAGTTGTGGATTTTGCTGAGAGGTGGGCATCCGGCGTGAAAATTTCAGGGAAATTCTCGGCCATCCTTCTGCCTATCACTTGGTGCTGAATGGCTCCTTTGTCAGAGAGTTCTCCTAATCTGCCATGAGATTCTTTTTCGATGGCCCTAAGTGCAGTCAATGTTTTTTCTCCTAATGGCGTCAGTTTACCTGCTTTTTCTGCTTTCTCAAGATTTTTCACCGGCACAAGATAGTCTTCGGGACCTATTAACCAACGGCTGCCGTGCCTTCCATAGTGCTCCATATGAAATGGCGCATAACCCTCCGGGGCAGGAGTGAGTGGCGGGGGTGTAACTTCCACATAAGGATAAGCCAAAAGATTACCGGCCAGTTCATGACCTGTGGCATTTTCAATTTGAGCCGATAAACTGAAAGAAATTATTGAGAGGAGGAAAGCTAATATTTTATTCATTGTTTCTTAGTTCTGATACAATTAACAATAACTCATCTTTCACATCATAAGGAAGTTCAATCTTTCTAAGAGTTATGCTTCGAGCCCAACCTGCAACATCTCCGGGTAATAATGTCAGCAATACATCACGGAATTCTTCAGTTTCTTCGTCAGAATAGCTTTCTGGTGTTCGTCCTGAGAAGCGGTCTAATTCTTCGTCATCATAATAGATTATCTCATCCGACACTATTGACAAGCTTGTCTTTTCACACACCAAATGCTGTCCACAACAAATATCCTCAGAAGTTGGATTGTTATCCTGAATCCCTGATTCCGTATACCTTTTTTCCTCCCCCGTCATCCCTTGAGAATGATGATGACGGTAATATTTCTTATCAGTGATGAAAAGCAAAAGACCTATCACCACCAAAGCAGCTAATATTACAAGCGCACCGGTCATGGGGAAGTTAGAATATAGAGTTTAGTGTATCAAGTTATTTTTGATTATCATAACTCCTTCTATCTCTTCGCATTGGAGCCCTATTTTAGGAATTTGATTCCAGAAATCAATGAATGATTTTTCCACAACTTCAGGGTGCTCTATTCTAATTTCTCCGAATTTTAGAGCAGCCATTGTGAAAGACATTGCCACCCGGTGGTCGTCATGCGGATCTATAATCGGATTCTCTTCCCTTTCAATCGTTAACCCGTTCCATTCCACGAAATCGTCACCGATTTTCACGTCAAACCCCAATTTCAGAGCTTCTGAACGTAGCGATTCCAATCTGTCGCTTTCTTTGAGCCGCAGGTTTGAAACCCCTTCAAAACGAAAATGAACATTGGTGCAAAGGCATGCCACTGCAAATGGCAACACCAAGTCGGGATAATCCTTGAAATTGAATACGATATCATTTCTGACATCACCTTGTTTCTGAATTGTGGCACCCTCTTTGTTGAAATGAGATTCAACACCTAAAAGTGTGAAAAGACTTTCTGTCATGGAATCTCCCTGTAATGACACCCTTGGAGAAACCAGGTCATGTATTTCAAGTTTTTCACCATTGATGGCACACGCCTCATAAAAGAATGATGCCGAGCTCCAGTCTGCCTCCACTTTGAAATTAAAAGGTTCGATATAGCGTGCCTTTGGCACCTCAACAGTTTCATTGGTGAGTTCTGTCTTGATGCCGAATTTCTCCATCAATTTCGCAGTCATTTCTATATAGGGCTTGGAAACTAAAGGAGTGGTGAATGAAAGTTTCATGCCATTTTCCCAAGAAGGAGCCACAAGCATTAAGGCTGAAATGAATTGCGAACTTATATCACCCCGTATAGAAAATGAACCACCTTTCAATGTCCCTCCTTTCACTCTGTATGGCCCTGTGCCATTTTCACCTAAAGCTTCAACTCCTGCTCCTGCTTCTTTGAGAAGGTCGAGAAGAGGTGCCATAGGTCGTTGCATAAGTCGAGGAGTGCCGGTGACTACATAATCGGCTCCCTGACTCGACGCACAGACCGCTGTGACAAATCGCAAGGCGGTACCTGATGCCCCCACATCTATGGGTGAATCCCCGTAATCTATGGGTTCTTCATCAGAATAAACCTCCAACAAAGCCTCTTGAAGCACCATCAGGTCTTCGTTGTCTTGAAAGAATGGATCGGCCGGAAGAGTCCCGGCAAAATAGGTGGCAACCATATATCTGGCACCTATACTTTTCGATGGGGGAAGTTCTATCATCTTACCAATTACTCAATATCTTGAGTATATTTCTTGGGTTAAAAATTAAAACAAAGATAAACAAACTAAATTAATTTGACAAAATGAGGATATCAGGAAAAGATCCTTGGAAAGAGAGATTAAAAAGTAAATTATTTTTTTGAAAATATCTGAACCTTTTGCGCTCTCATTTCGTTTTAATTTTGTAACAACTCAAAAACAACTATTAAAACTAACAACTTAAAAATTTTAAGGTTATGAAAAAATTATTCAGAGTATTGGCACTTGCATTAGTAGTAGCCCTTGGTGCAGCAAACGCAAACGCAGAAAGAGTAGAAATGCCTGTTGAAAAAATGCCGGCTCAAGTTCAGACTTTCTTGAATGATTATTATCCGGGTGCACAGGTAGCAAAATCTTGGGCTAAGATGATGAGACCAACAACTGAACCGATGTGGTATCGCGTTAATCTTGACAACGGAACTAAATTGTGGTTTGACCTTACAGGAAACTGGTATCAGGTAGATGCAAAGAAGTCAAGTGTTCCGGCATCAATCGATCTTCTCCCGAACATCGCACGTAAGACTATCACTGACAAATATCCTGGCGAGACTATTAAGTCTATCAAGTTCAAGAAAGACCAGTACAAAGTTAGATTGTCTGACGGTATGAAACTCAAATTTGACAAGTCTTACGGGCAAGTAGTAAAGAAATAAACGATATTAAAAGAAATTTTGTAACTTTGAAGGGTGCAATCATTTGATTCGCATCCTTCTTTTTAGTTTATGGTTCAGAGTTAGAGTTTAGAGTCTTCCTTTAAACTTTACACTTTCAACTTAACTACCTATCGAATGGATGAATTAGAATTTCTCGATACTCCTCTGATGGACGTGCCAAGCTTGAGCCTGATGATTTTCAGGTTTGTGCTCAACTTGGTTTTCGTTTTCATACTCATACAGTTTTTCTATTACAGGAAGAGCCGTCGCCTGGATTATTACTTCACGTTCATACTGATAAGCATCAGTATCTTCTTCCTGATATATCTGTTGGGAAGTGTCAAAATCAAGGTGGGAATGGCTCTGGGGCTATTTGCCATATTCGGGATCATTCGATATCGAACGGAGACGGTGCCTGTGAGGGAAATGACTTATCTTTTCGTCATAATCTCCCTTTCTGTAATTAATGCGATAGCATTGAATCTAAGTTATGCCGAGATTTTCGTCACCAATATCATATATGTACTTTCTGTCTGGGTGGTGGAAAGCTTCCGCGGCGGTCGCCATGTATCCTCAAAACTTATCCTTTACGACCGTGTAGACAACATTCATCCTGATCAGCGGCATGAATTGCTGGAAGATCTAAGACACCGCACCGGATTGAAAATCGTTAAGGTGGAAGTAGGGGCTATCAATTTCTTGCAAGACACTGTTATGCTAAAAGTCTATTATGAGACACGCTACAATGAAGCGAGCAGTGTAGACCATATCCTCAAACTTCCCAAATCCGACAAATAAGCTCTTGTAACTTATATATATTTGAGTATTACTTTATAGCATTATTGCTAAAAGTAATTATGAAAAAAAGCGGAGAGTCCTAATATGTAGTAATACTAAAAGTGTAATTGGTATAAATATATGCTTTACGGGGTTTTTGTTGTCATTTTTGAACTGAAACGACCAAAAGTGCATTAGACATAAATTCATCGATTTTTCTATTAAATACATATTTGCTTTTAGATACAATTTGCTAAATATTTTAGAGTCCGAATCCTAAATTCATATTTTTACACATTCCTATTTAATGTTTGTTGGAGATAGGAGGAAGAATGTGTGTTAAATGGTTTAATTAACATTGTTAATATAAGCTATATGTATAGCCTAATGCGATTTTAAGTTTATATTTGCTTTGATTTTAGATAAAATTCCAATGAAAACTCATGGGGCAGCGGTAAGAAAACTTACCATTGTCTAAGCCTTTCAATTTGAAAAGCATGAAAACTTTGGATAACAACCGATGAAATCTAACCAAATATATTCAACTAAATTTTTCTTGCATGAAGAACATCTGTTTTAAACTGAACAGGAAGTTGGTGTTGACCTTCACCTTGTTGTTAGGTCTCGCGCTTCCCGGCTTCGCGCAGAAAATCACTGTCCACGGTTATGTGGATGATGACTTGGGCGAGCCCCTGATCGGTGCAACCGTAATGGAAAAAGGTACTACCAACGGTACAGCCACCGACATCGACGGTAACTTCACATTGAACGTAGACCCCCATGGTACACTCGTTGTAAGCTATGTGGGCTACGATCCTATTGAAGTGCCTGTAAACAACAGAACTGAAATCAAAGTCACTATGCAGCAGAATGCTCAGCTTTTGGCTGAAACAGTGGTGATCGGTTATGGTTCTGTTAAGAAATCTGACGCCACCGGTTCCGTGGCAGTGGTAAAGCCCGACGAAATCGAAGCCGGACTTTCAACTTCAGCACAAGACCTCCTTGTAGGTGCTAGTCCTGGTGTAGTTGTTACTCTAGATGGTGGTGACCCGTCAAGTGCAGGTAATATCACAATTCGTGGTGGAGCCTCACTTTCTGCTTCCAACGACCCCCTTATCGTGGTTGACGGAGTTCCTATGAACCAAAATACTGTAGTAGGTGCTTCCAATCCATTGGCTCTTATCTCTCCTGAAAATATCGAGAGCATGACCATTTTAAAGGATGCTTCTGCGACAGCCATCTACGGTAGCCGTGCATCTAACGGTGTGATCATTATCACTACCAAGAAAGGTCAGAGCGGTCGTCCGCAGGTTAACTTCACAGCTAATTTTTATGTAAACACACCGAAGAATTACCTTAAGATGATGGATGGTAATGAATTCCGTGAATTCGTCATTAATCATTACGGCAATGAATCTTCACAGGCTGCCGGTTTAGGTAAGTATAACACAGATTGGCAAAAAGAAGAGTTACGCACCACATTCTCAAGCGATTATTCATTAAGTGTGGGTGGCACAGTAAAATGGCTTCCTTATCGAGTAGCTGTTTCCTACACAAACCAAAACGGTATCATCAAAAAGTCGTCAATGGATCGTGCCACTGCTTCAATAAATTTGACACCGTCATTCTTCGATGGTCTCCTTTCAATCCAGGCTAAC
The DNA here is from genome assembly GCA_022510425.1 of Muribaculaceae bacterium. Classification (GTDB taxonomy): domain Bacteria; phylum Bacteroidota; class Bacteroidia; order Bacteroidales; family Muribaculaceae; genus Lepagella. The sequence goes on along the minus strand of JAFLTO010000012.1, from coordinate 49,742 downwards.
GTTAAGGGTTCTTATATAAAGAATGAATATCAGGCAGGAACACTTGGCACTGCCATTTCCATGAACCCCACAATTCCAATTAGAGACTACGAGAACGGCGTCAAACAAATAGGTTATTATTCAGTGTATAGCGCCACAGGAGCTCTCTTGACACAGGCAGATTGGGATGCTTCAACCAATCCGGGAATGGCTATTAATACCACAACTGCACCGATGAATCCAATCGCTCAGTTGATGGAAAACAAATCAACCGGTAAGAGCTGGCAAAGTATAGGTAATCTTCAAATTGACCTCAAGATGCCTTTCCTCCGCGAACTCCGTGCTAACCTTAACTTAGGTTACGACATTGCTAAAGGTAGTTGGTTTGGTTACAGCTACGCTTTCAGCCCTATGGCTTGGAGAAATGGTTGGGCTTATTATAATCCGGAAACAGACACAATGTCTGCACCAATCTATGATGGAGGTACAACCGCTGGCGACCAACATCAGCTCCGTAGAAACCTTCTTTTAGATTTCTATCTGAACTACAATAAAGAATTTGAAAAAATCTATTCTCAGATTGATTTAACTGCCGGTTATTCATGGCAGAGATTCTATAATCATTATGATGAGACTTACTATGTTTATCAAGTAGGTAATCCTGAAAACGAACAGTACCTTGGTCTGCCAACCGGTGTTTGGTCTCCCACAAGAGAAACTTTGCAGTTGGTGTCGTTCTTCGGTCGTCTTAACTATGTGCTCCGAGACAAATATCTTGTTACTGCAACTGTCCGTTGGGACGGAACCTCTCGTTTTTCTAAGAAACACCGTTGGGGTACATTCCCATCTGTTGCTCTTGGTTGGAAAATCTACGAAGAGTCATTCATGGAAAGTGCACGCGGTTGGCTCACAGAGTTGAAACTCCGTGCAGGTTATGGTGTGACAGGTCAGCAAGATCTTGGTTCAGACTTATTCCCATATCTCCCGGTTTACAATGTTAACTCTACAGATGTTTCCCACCAATATCCATTCGGTAACAACCTCTACACTACTATAGTGCCGGGTGCATACAACGAAGACATCAAATGGGAGGAAACTCACACATGGAATGCCGGTGTTGACTTCGGTTTCATGAACAACCGTATCAATGGTAGCATCGATTTCTATAAGAGAGTCACCAAAGACCTTCTTACATACGCTGCATATCCTGCTGGCTCAAACCTTACCAACTATGGTAACCGTAACGTGGGTGATCTTGAAAACATCGGTATAGAAGTAAACTTGAACACTCGTCCGGTAGTCACCAACGATGTAACTTGGGTATCATCGTTGAATGTTGCATGGAACAAGAATAAGATCACTCACCTTGCTGACGAGGGTGGTCTCGATGCAGGTAATTCACTCAACGGTCAGGCCGGTTATGTGATGAAACACATGGTGGGCTATCCTGCTTATACTTTCTATGTATACAAACAGGTGTATGATGTAGATGGCAAGCCTCTCGAAGGAGTGTTTGAAGATGTTAATGGCGACGGTGTCATAGACGATAACGACCGTTATGCCTTCCACAGCCGCACTCCGAAAGTTACCGCTACATGGAGCAATCAGGTTTCTTATAAGAACTGGGATTTCGGTATTGTATTCCGTGGTAATTTTGGCAACTACTTATTCAACCAAAGCCAGATGAATAATGTCTTTACTGACGGTGCGATCAATTCATTGCCGTTGAGCAACCTTATGACCGGCACCTATATCTTTACAGGGGAAAAGACAGTATCAGCAATGAAGAGTGACTACTTTGTACAGAACGCATCATTCGTACGGTGCGACAATATCACTGTTGGTTACACATGGCCTCATCTTTGCCATGACAACCTTCGTCTCCGTATTTATGGAGCTGTTCAGAACCCATTCGTGATCACCAAGTATAAAGGCTTGGATCCTGAAGTGTTCAGCGGTATTGACAATAGTCCGTATCCGAATCCTATCACTTGTACTGTAGGTGCTGTATTAACGTTCTAATCAAAAACAAAACGACAATGAGATTAAATAAATATTTTATGCTTGGCGGTGTCTTAGCTACAATGGGTCTTAGTTCTTGCGTAGGAGACCTTAATGTAGAGCCCCAGGATGAAACCAAGAAAACAGAACTAACCTCAAAGGAAGAGTATCTTCAGGATATGGCAGGCTGCTATTATGGGCTTGTCAGAGAGGGTGGTATCAACACCGGTGCCACTGGTGGAGAAGGAGTGTATACCCGTTTGATGTTTAATATGCAGGAGCTTTGTTCCGACGAATGTGTTATCGCACAGAACTGGAACGATGCCGGTATTGATGAGATGGTCTATGCCATTCCTGGATCCGACAATCACTGGATTGAAGATACCTTTGCAAGACTTCTTGCTCATATTGCAATATGCAATCAGTTTATAAGGGACATAACTAAAGCAGGCAATTTCTTTACTGAAGCTGAGATTCAGGAAATGCAAGCCGAGGTGAGAGTGCTCAGAGACCTTGCATATTATAATATGATCGATCTTTACGGTCGTGGCCCTTGGACTGACGAATATAGCACCGTGGGAGCTACACCTCCAACTTATGATCGGCAGCAGCTATTTGACGCGATTGTAAATGACCTTGTTGATGCGGTTCCTCAGGTATATCCTGCTTCTCAACAGGAATATGGCCGTGTAAGCCGTGAAGCCGGTTATGCACTCCTTGCCAAGATGTATTTAAATGCTGAAGTTTATACAGGTAAGGGTATGTGGCAACAATGTGCTGATGCTTGTCAGAATATCATCAACTCAGGACTCACTCTTTGCCCTGATTACAAATATCTGTTCTGTACTACAAATGACCGCCACGTTGCAAGCTCAACATACGGAGTTGCCAACGAGCTTATTTGGGTAGTGCCGGAAAACGATATTACAATGCAATGCTGGGGAGGTACAACTTACTTAAGTGTAGGTGCATACTCATCTTCAATGCCATCAGAAATGAAGACTCGTCTTGCTTGTACAGGTGGTCCATGGCAAGGTCCTCATATGCGTCCTGAAACAATCAATAATTTCAGTGATCCTGACGATGAACGAGCCCTTTTCTACGGAGAATTGTTCAATCTGAATCTTCAAAATCTTGTGGCATGGGGAGATCCCGGAACAGACGGATATATGTGTATTAAATACACTTACACTACTGAGGACGACTATTATAATGAAGCCGGTGTGATGAGTGCAAACGACTTTAATTCCACCGACACCCCGATTTTCCGTCTTGCCGACATCTATCTGATGCTTGTGGAATGTGAAATTAACGGAGCTAATGTTTCCGGAGGTTCCTTGCAATATCTACAGGCAGTTCAGAAACGCGCAGGTATAGCTAATGCTAACATTTCCACTTCTTTGCCCACTAAACGCCAACTCCTTGACGAACGTAACAAGGAGCTTTACTGGGAATCACATCGTCGTAGCGATATGATTCGTCTTGGGTTCTATACAGGCGATGCTTATAAGTGGCAATGGAAAGGTGGAGTCTATGAAGGCACATCCATACCCGAAACAAGAAAACTTATGCCAATTCCACCGGCTTATGTTTCTACTTTGGGACAAAACCCCGGTTATTAATTCATAATTAAAACACGAATTAAGAATGAGAAAAATATCATTATATACAGCTTCATTGTTGGCTTTGGGACTTGGCTTTACTGCCTGCGACCAACTGCACAATGATTTGAGGCTCGAACCTCCCACGAGTTACACGTTGCAAGCTCCGGAAGGTACTGAAGGATTGATTATTTTTGGTGCCACAGGATCCAATGTCGACAATAAGTTGAACGTTGTGACATTCAATCCTTACAATGTAAACACAGCTGTAGATTTCCAGGTTCAGGTGGCAAAGAGTGAATCTGATTTCGAAACCTGGGATAATCTTATGGAACAGGCAGTAGATGCCGGTGACAGTGACTATGATTTCACAAATGCTGACGGCCTGCCTTACGCTACTTTTGTAAGCGGAGTGTACACCAGTCCATCTTTCACTGTGCCAGGGGCTGATTTCTGCGATGCAATCAATCTTTTATATGGATTTGAAACTGCTGATGAGGCCACTGCTGAACCGGTTCAAGTAGCTTATCGTGTATATGCATGGGTGCCAGGAGTGGAATATAGTTTCATCTTTTCAAACGTAGTGGTTTTGAATAAAGTGCAAAGCTATATACCTATCCGTGAACCGAGGAAGATTTATCTTATAGGAGCACCATCTGGTTGGAATATCGATAATGGTGAGATGTATGCTGAAGAAACTGAGGCAGGTTCCAACATTTACTCAGGTAAATTCAAAATCAATGCTGGTGACTTCATTTTCAGATTCTACTCAGAACTTGGCAATTGGGATGAAAATTCAATCGGCTCACAGGCTGAAGATAGTCCGGTAGATATAGAATTCACAGACGATAAGTATTTCGGTGATGTTGTGGTTTACAATGCAAAAGAGGATATCCTTGGCAAAGGTAGCTGGCAATATTCCGGATGGGAAGGTGGTACAGTAGATGTAACAGTCGACCTAAATGAATACACTATCGAGATAGTGGCTCATGAAGGAGATACAGGGGTTCCTGCTCCCACAGGCAATGTGCTTTATTTAGTTGGCGCTCCTCAGGGCTGGAATGTCGGTGCAAGCGATATGTATATCTCTGAAACTAAAGAAGGATCTAATATTTATCAGGGAGCTCTGGATATTCCTGCTGACCAGTTCATTTTCCGTTTCTATAGTGCGCTTGGTGATTGGGATAAATATTCAGTCGGCTCTCAGAATGAGGACAGCCCTGTTAACATAGAGTTCATCAATGATGTTTATACAGGTGATGTTGTGGCTTACAATGAAGCTGAAGAACTCCTGGGTAAAGGGTCTTGGCAAGTTGAAGGCTGGGAAGGCGGTACGATTTTTGTGACTGTTGACCTTAATAACAATACCATCAAGATGGAATCTAATTATGTAGAAGCAAAGAAAATCTACATTGTCGGTGCATGTCAGGGCTGGGATATCAATAGCGATGCGATGCCTTTGAGTGAGACTGAGCCTGATTCTAATGTTTTTGCCGGTACATATGATATTTCAGCCGGTGGTCTTCAATTCAAGATCTATACTGAATTGGGCAATTGGGATGCGAATGTGTTTGGTTCAACTGCTGACGGAGCTGATGAAAACACTGTAATCACAGTGCCTTACAGCGGAGCTATTTATCCGGGTAAAGGTAACTGGCAAGATTCATCTTTTGCAGGCACATTGACCATCACAGTTGACTTGAATAATAATACAATAGACATGAAATAAAATCATAATGGATAGCTCTCCATTATTCACACTAAAAGGGATTGGAGCCACGTGACTCCAATCCTTTTTTGTACTGATTACGTAGCCGCCTTTGAATATGGAATCTGTGATTACATAATAATTCAGTTAGTGATAAAATTGTTACTAAAATCAACAGCATATCGATCAGTGACAATTTTGTTACCCTGTCCTTCCCAACTGAAGAAGTAATGGAAATGATTATTTCGCTTCGATGTTCTGAATATTCAAAAATATTCATTAACTTTGCACACTGAATCGGAGGTTATAAGCTTCCGTTGGCTCGGACTGGTAGCTCAGCTGGATAGAGCAACAGCCTTCTAAGCTGTGGGTCGCGGGTTCGAATCCCGCCCGGTTCACCTCACAAAATCGCAATAGTCTTATTCAAGATTATTGCGATTTCTCTTAATGATATGAAAAAAATTTCTTTATCCTTATTTTTAATTGCCTTTAGTTTTTTACAGAGTTATGGTGATGAGCTGAAACTTTGGTATGACTTTCCCGCACTGGAATGGACTCAGGCACTCCCTTTGGGTAATTCAAGAATTGGTGCCATGATTTTCGGGGGTGTACCACAAGAAGAAATTCAACTCAACGAAGAAACCTTCTGGGGTGGAAGTCCTCATCGCAATCATTCTCCAAAAGCATTGACTTCGCTCGATTCCGTGAGGAAATTGATATTCCAAGGGAAAAATATGGAGGCCCAGGAACTGGTGGGAAGAGATTTCCTGACAGGACAAAACGGAATGCCTTATCAGACTTTGGGTTCCCTTATTCTTGATTTCCCGGAACATAAGTATTTTACTGATTATCATCGCGAACTTAATCTCGACAGTGCCTTGAGCAAGGTAAAATATAAGGTTGGGGATGTTGAATATTATCGTGAGACCTTCACATCGTTCAAGGATAATGTCTTAGTTGTGAAATTGTCGTCTTCTCAGCCCAGTATGCTCTCCTTTACAGCAGGATTTTCTTCTCCCATGAGTAAACAATCTCTCCGATTAAAGGGTAAAGACCTTGTTTTGCTTGTGGATGGCGATGACCATGAGGGGGTGAAAGGTCAAGTGAAAGGAGCCGCACTTTTGCGGGTGATCCAAACCGGCGGAAAATTGATTGCTAAAAGCAATAACATTTCTGTTGAAAACGCAGATGAAGCAATCCTTTTTATTTCCTGTGCCACAAATTTCCAAGATTATAAAAAAGTGGAAGGGGACCCTCTGAAAAAGGCAGAAAAAATTTTAGCCGAGGCAATAAACAAGAATTTGCCTGAACTTAAATCCCGTCACATAGATTTCTACAGAAACCAATTCTCCCGGGTGACATTATCATTGGGAGAAACGTCGGATTCCATAAAAATTCTGCCCACCGATAAAAGGATAGAAGGATTTAGAGATAATGCAGATCCTGAATTAGCGGCGTTATTGTTTCAATTTGGCAGGTATCTTCTGATTTCCTCTTCTCAACCGGGAGGTGAGGCTGCAAACCTTCAAGGCATCTGGAACAAGGAAGTAAAGGCCCCCTGGGACAGTAAATATACTATCAATATCAATACAGAAATGAATTATTGGGGTGCTGATGTCACTAATTTAGGGGAATTGAATGAACCTCTTTTCGATTTAATAGAAGAATTGGCAGAAAATGCGGAGGTCACAGCTAAAGAAATGTATGGTGCCCCAGGTTGGGTGGCCCATCATAACACTGACATATGGCGCACATCCGGTGTGGTGGATTATGCCAAATATGGTATGTGGCCTATGGGAGGTGCCTGGCTAACAACCCATATATGGCAGCATTATCTTCACACAGGTGATAAGGTGTGGCTTGAAAAGTATTATCCGGTTATGAAAGGAGCCACTGATTTCTTTATGGATTTTCTTGTGGAACATCCAGATAACGGATGGCTCGTCGTGTCTCCTTCTATGTCGCCGGAACATGGCCCTAAAGGAGAAGGAAATGATAATTCCTGGATTGTGGCTGGGGCGACTATGGATTCCGAAATACTGAGAGATTTATTTCATCAGACTATTAAAACAGCTGAAATAATAGGAGAAAACCAATCTTACATAGATTCCTTGCAAACCACTTTGTCAAAACTTCCTCCTTTTCAGATAGGACAATACAATCAACTACAGGAATGGCTCGGAGATTACGATGATCCAAAAGATCAGCACCGCCATATTTCCCATGCCTATGCCTTATACCCGGGCTCACAGATTTCACCTTATGATACTCCCGAATTATTCGAGGCAGTGAAAAACACTATGCTGCAACGTGGAGATGAGGCTACCGGATGGTCAATAGGATGGAAAATGAATCTGTGGGCACGATTACAAGACGGCCGGCATGCATATAAAATTGCCGATAACTTAATTTCCGAAAGATTATATCCAAATATGTTTGATGCTCACCCTCCGTTCCAGATCGATGGTAATTTCGGATATATGGCCGGAGTAGCTGAAATGTTGGTTCAGAGCCATGACAAAGCTCTGCATCTTCTCCCGGCTCTTCCAGATCAATGGAATGAAGGAAAAGTGGCTGGGCTGATCACACGAGGTGGATTTGTATTGGATATGGATTGGAATGGGGGACAACTTGAAAAAGCCACTATAACTTCCACTTTGGGGGGTAATCTAAGAATCCGTTCTTATGTGCCTCTTCAAGGCGAAGGGTTGGCCGTGGCTTGTGGGGAGAATCCAAATCCTTTATTTGATAAAGTGAAGATAGATGGTTTCCTTCATTCCGAGAGAATCAATCCACGGTATCCCATTCTTAAAAAAGTTTTTGAATATGATCTGTCTACACTTCCGGGGGAAGTCTATACCGTGACAAGATTAAGGGTCAATGCCGATCACTCAGTTCCTTCGAACTCAGTCCTTATTCCGAATAAGGATATAGAGCCCCTTTGAGATACCTTTGCCAGTCATCTCTGCTGCCGCAGAAAGCATTCAGATCAACATCTCCGCGAATGCCTTCCACTTTGCCGTGATGATCATACTGCCAGAATGTCCATTCGGCATTTATGGGGTTTACATAGAATCGGCAAATCCATAGAGGTATCCCAGGAAATGTATCGTCTATGTAGGTATAATAGCCTTCGTGGTTGGTATAGATCATCACTCTATAGCCCAGTAGATTCATATATTCCACCATTGAGGAGAGTTTCCTTTTCACCTCCTCTTCCTCAATACTTTTGGGATTTCCGGTTTTTTCCACATCGATCACAAGGCCTAAATCCAAAGGACGTTGCCCCACAGTACTAAGAAAATTCACAGCCTGATCTACACCATCGGCATCAAAACGGAAGAAATGATAGGCTCCGACCTTCAAACCGGCTCTTTTAGCCTCCTCTATATTTCTCACAAAAAGAGAGTCTCTATGACTCACCCCTTCGCTGGCTTTTACAAAAACAAATTCTACACCGGAGCTTGCTACTTTCTTGAAGTCTATGTCGCCGTTGTGGCGTGATACATCTATTCCTCTCACAGGATATTTTTCATCATCCACAAAAGGAGGCGAGGATATATATTCCCTGTATGCCCACACGGCTGAAAACACCAGCAGGCATATCACTCCAAGAAACACAATCGCTACTGCGATGTCTTTCGCGGGCCGATGCCTAAGATACCGCATACTGCAAATATAATCATTATTTTCGTTATTTTTGCTCTCGGAACCTTGCCCTGTATGGATACCCTGAATCTTTTTTACTTGGGAATTGTGTTGCTGGTGGCTTTAGTGTCTTTGGCCATCGGTTTCCGTAGAGGTATAACCATGCAATTATCGTCGGTTTTGGGTATGGCTTTCGGGTCAGTTGCAGCTCGAGTGTTGTCACCCGGTATGAACGGTTATTTCCTTTGGGTGGAACAATTCACCCCGGAACCCGAATTCAATGAGTTTGCCGTGAATTTAGTGTGCAGTGTGGTAATTTATGCCATAGTTTTCTGGGTGTTTGCTTTGTTTTCCAGGATACTGCAAGGTGCACTATCCATTTTTGAAGTGGGTATGTTCAACCGTCTTTTAGGGGCCTTTTTCTCCTTGTTGAAAAATCTCCTGTGGTTATCGTGCTTCCTTAACATTCTAATATGTTTCAAGTCGGAAAGTGGCCTCCTGCGATATGAGAGGGCCAACGATGGTAATCTCGTAGCATCGGTTATGGCTCTTACCCCGGCAATTTTAGGTTGCTATGGTGGGGAAGATTTCGCCCATTTCCATCAGCTCAAGGAAGCCAAAACAATCTCTTACAATCGTAATCCCGGACTCTCCGGCTGCCCTACAACTTTAATAAAGCCAGAAGCGTTATAATAACATAAGGATAAATATTGAAAAATGTTAAAGATACACGACCTTAAAGCCGGAATAGACGGCAAAGAGATATTGAAAGGAATAAACCTCGAGGTGAATGCCGGAGAGGTGCATGCTATCATGGGGCCTAATGGTTCCGGGAAATCAACTCTTTCCATGGTGCTTGCCGGGAATCCCGCATATGAAGTGTTTGGCGGTGACGTGGAATTCTGTGGTAAACCCCTTCTGGACCTGCCTCCGGAAATCAGAAGCCATGAAGGTGTGTTCTTAGGTTTTCAATACCCTGTAGAGATTCCGGGGGTGTCGATGGTAAACTTTATGAGGGCGGCTATAAATGCCAAAAGAAAATATTTTGGTGAACCTCCCATGAGTGCCTCCGAATTCTTGAAAATGATGAGGGAAAAACGTTCCGTGGTGGAACTTGACAACACTTTGGCTTCCCGCTCAGTGAACGAAGGTTTCTCCGGTGGTGAGAAAAAACGCAATGAAATCTTCCAGATGGCGGTGCTTCAACCGAAATTGGCGATACTTGATGAAACCGATTCCGGTCTCGATATCGATGCATTGCGTATTGTGGCCAATGGTGTGAATAAATTAAAATCTGACAACAATGCCACTATCGTCATCACTCACTATCAACGTTTGCTCGATTATATCAAGCCTGACTTCGTACACATCCTCTATAAGGGTAGAATCGTAATGACAGGAGGTCCCGAACTGGCTCTTGAACTGGAAGAGAAAGGCTATGATTGGATCAAGAAACAGAGCGAAGAAGAATAAAAAGATTATGGTATGAACTCGCTCCAACAATATATCGATCTTTACACTCAGCATTCAGCTCTTGTAGACAAGGGTAGTTGCGATGTGATGAATAGGCAGCGTCCCGAGGCTTTGGAAATACTAAAAAATACCGTACTCCCGCCTAAAGGTTCTGAAAACTATGAAACAACGGATCTTTCGGAGATTCTGGCTCCCGACTATGGAGTGAATCTAGCACGTGTGGATATAGATGTGAATTCCGTGGCTCCTTTCCAATGCGGTGTGCCCAATATGACCTCTTCGCTTTTCTTTTTCCGAAATGACATCTATGCAGCCTCATGCGAATCGTATAAATCCCTTCCTGAGGGTTTATATGTGGGAAGTCTACGCCAATTCTGTTTAGATTATCCTGTCTTGGCTGAGAAATACTACGCCAAGATTGCCGATATACGTAATCCTTTGGTGGCTCTCAACACTCTCCTTTCCCAGGATGGGATCGTGGTGTGGGCCAAGGAGGGTGTAAAAGCCGACAAGCCTATACAGATAGTCGGGATTCTGGAAAACGGTTTGCCTCTTATGGCTATACGACGCCTGCTGATTATCGCCGAAAAGGATTCTGAAATAAAACTGCTTGTATGCGATCATACTCAGACTGAAGGTATAAAATTTTTGAATCTGACCATTACGGAAATAGCGGTAGGCGAAAATGCTTCGGTTGAAATATGCGAGATGGAAGAGTCATCCGAACTTACTTCAAGACTCGCTTCCGCATATGTGATGCAAGCAAAGGATAGCAAGGTTTCGGCTGTAGGTATAACTCTTTACAACGGTGTGTCCCGCAATGAATACCATTGTGGTTTTTCAGGTGAAAATTGCTCTCTTCACCTCTCCGGTATGGCTATCGAGGACAAAGAAAGGAAGATTGACACTTTCTCAGTGGTTGAGCACACTTTGCCGGGCTGCCACACCGATGAACTTTTCAAATATGTGGCCGACGATAAAGCCGTGGCAACTTTTTCCGGCCTCATAAAGGTGAGGAAGGGTGCTTCCAAAACCGAAGCTTTCCAAAACAACAGAAACATAATAGGAAATGATGGTGCGAGAGTTTATTCCAAGCCAACGCTCGAGATATACGATGATGATGTGAAATGTAGTCATGGCTCGGCCATTGGTCAACTCGATGAGAAACAGATTTTCTATATGCGCACACGCGGGCTCTCTGAAGATCAAGCCCGGTTCCTGCTTAAGCAGGCTTTTATGGCTGATGTTATCGACAGGATAAATATGCACGATTTCCGGTTAAGACTTCACACTTTGGTTGAAAAACGTTTCGCCGGAGAAGGCCGTAACTGTTCTTCTTGTAAAAACCATTGCCTCCCCCAATGATTGATACTGAGATTATACGAAAGCAATTCCCAATCCTTGAAAGAAGTGTTGCAGGGAAACCGTTGGTGTATCTTGACAACACGGCTACATCACAGGCTCCCTTGAGGGTGGTGAGAGAGATAGAACGTATCTACACCACAACCCGTGCCAACGTGCATCGTGGCGTACATACTCTTTCTCAGGAAATGACCAATCTTCAGGAAGAATGTAGGGAGAAAGTCCGGGAATTCATCAATGCTTCCTCAATTGAGGAAATTGTTTTCACACGAGGAGCCACAGAATCAATAAATTTAGTGGCGAATTCCTTTGGGTCTTCTTTTAAAGCCGGAGATGAGGTGATACTCACGGTGATGGAGCACCATGCCAACATTGTGCCCTGGCAACTTCTCAGAGACAGGACGGGCATCGTTTTGAAGGTAGTGGATATTGACGAAAAAGGAGAACTGGACTTAGAGAAATATAAATCTTTATTTACCGATAGAACAGTTCTGGCTTCCTTCTGCCATGTAAGCAATGTGTTGGGCACTATAAATCCTATAAAGGAAATGACCGCCTATGCAAAGAGCAGAGGGGTTGCCGTATTGATTGACGGTGCACAGGCAACACCACACTTGAAAGTGGATGTGCAGGATCTTGACTGTGATTTTTATGTTTTCTCCGCCCACAAGATGTATGGACCCTCAGGCATTGGGGTGCTTTACGGTAAAAAGCAACGGCTTGAAAAAATGCCTCCGTGGCAAGGGGGAGGGGAGATGATTTCCGTGGTGACTTTCGCTCATACCACCTTTGCCGATCTCCCTTTCAAATTTGAGGCGGGAACTCCCGATTATATCGGGATTGCTGCATTCGCCAAGGCTATTGACTTTATGGAAGAGGTAGGGGTGAAGGAAATGGAGGAGCATGAAATGGCTCTTTGTAGTTATGCTGAGAAGGGTCTCAGAGAAATCGAAGGTATCCGGATTTATGGTGAAGCAAGCAAGAAAGGACCTGTGATATCGTTTCTGCTTAATAATGTTCATCCATACGATCTTGGAATGCTTCTTGACAAACAGGGAGTAGAGGTGAGAACAGGCCATCATTGTGCCATGCCCTTGATGGAAAGGCTTGGGATACCAGGCACCGTAAGGGCCTCCTTCGCCGTCTACAACACAATCCGTGAAGCCGATACCCTCATCTCAGCCGTCAGCCGCGCAGCTGCAATCCTCACATAAAAACATAAGGGTTTTGATAACTCCATATGGTTACTTATCTTGGTGACCTTCTTCGGTGTCATAGGAAATTTTTTAACGGTTGGTATACATTTTGTCGTAGTAGTTTTCATAGTCGCCGCTGGTGACATTGTCTACCCAGTCTTTGTTGTCGAGATACCATTTTACGGTTTTTTCAATGCCTTCTTCGAATTGGAGGCTTGGTTCCCAGCCAAGTTCCTGCTGGAGTTTGCGGCTATCGATGGCATAACGCATATCATGGCCAAGACGGTCGGTGACGTACGTAATAAGATGGTCGCTTGTTCCTTGAGGCTTGCCGGTGAGCCTGTCTACTGTCTTAATCAACACTTTGATAAGCTCAATGTTTTTCCATTCATTGAATCCGCCGATGTTGTAGGTATCGCCAGGATTTCCTTCATGGAATATCAAGTCGATGGCGCGTGCGTGATCCTCTACAAATAACCAGTCGCGCACGTTCTCTCCTTTTCCATAAACGGGGAGGTTTCTTCCTTGCAAAATATTGTTTATGAAGAGAGGTATAAGTTTTTCCGGAAACTGATAAGGGCCGTAATTATTGGAACAATTTGTGACAATCGTAGGAAGCCCGTATGTATCATGATAAGCCCTCACGAAATGGTCGGAAGAAGCTTTGGAAGCTGAATAAGGAGAGTGGGGATCATATTTGTTAGTTTCGGTGAAGAATTCCACTCCGAAAGCCATATGATCGTCGGCAGAGGCCTTGGTGGTAAAAGGAGCCTTCACACCCTCGGGATTTGTGATTTCCAATGCTCCGTATACTTCGTCGGTGGATATGTGATAAAAAAGTTTACCTTCATATTTGTCGGCGAAAGTATCCCAATATTCTTTGGCTGCCTGAAGAAGGGCCAAAGTGCCCATCACATTAGTTCTTGCAAAGGTGAAGGGATCCTTGATACTTCTATCCACATGGCTTTCGGCAGCTAAATGAATAATGCCTGTGATATCGTTTTCTCTGATAATTTCCCTCATCTTGTCGAGATCGGCGATATCGGCCCTGACAAATTTATAATTCGGTTTTTTCTCTATGTCTTTGAGATTATTGAGATTCCCCGCATAAGTCAATTTATCTACATTAACTATCTTGCATTCGGGATATTTGTTTACGAATAGACGCACTACGTGAGATCCGATAAAACCGGCACCACCGGTTATCATTATATTTTGGGGTGATTGAGCCATAAAGTTAAGAGATATGAGATTAAAGGATAAGGGGTTAGGAATTAAGGCAACGGGAAAGTGACTCGTGCCAATGGGGAATTTTCTTCCCGAATGTCTCCTTGTATTTTGTTTTGTCAAGCACTGAGTAGGGTGGTCTCACTACCTTTGAAGGGAATTCCGAAGAATGGCATGGTAGAACCTCTTTATTATTCATACCCACGAGCGCAACAGCTGCATGAGCGAAATCATACCAGGAACAGACACCTTCGTTTGAGAAGTGGTAGATTCCTTCATTTCCTTTGATTTTTCTTTCAGTGATCATGTCAACAATCGCTTTGGCCAAATCGGTGGCATAAGTGGGAGTGCCACATTGGTCAAACACCACCTTGATTGAATCTCTGTTCTTCAATAATGAAATGATTTTTTCTACGAAATTATTGCCATAGTCGGAATACAGCCAGGCTGTCCTCAAAATCACAGCCGAGGCTCCCGATTTGGTGATTTCTTCCTCGCCCCGGAGTTTTGTTCTTCCGTATGCTCCTGTAGGTGAAGGTGACTGATCCTCGTTCAAGGGTTCGTTTTTGCCAGAACCGCCGAATACATAGTCGGTTGATATATGAATGAGGCTTCCGTTTTTTTCCTTGGCAGCTCGTGCCAGAACACCGGGAGCCTCTCCATTGATTTTCATTGCCAAGTCTTCATGATCTTCCGCAGCATCCACATTAGTGTAGGCTGCGCAATTCACGATCACATCGATATTATTATCGTTTACAAAAGCTCTAACTGCCTCCGGATTGGTAATATCAAGTTCTTGAACATCTGTAAAAAAGTAATTATCTGCAGATCCTTCTGCTTCTTTTCTGATGCTGCGTCCCAACTGTCCGTTAGACCCTGTGACCAAAACATTTATAGATTTATCCATCAATTATATTTATGCAAGCCCTCTAAGAGGCAAGAGTTTTTCTATTAAAACGGAGAATCAAATTCGGATATTTTTGGATGCTTGGTATCTTTCTCAGATACAACAGCATCCTCAAGCTTGGTATGCCATTCTATCCCTAATTGAGGATCAAAGGCATCGATACCGCCATCCACTTCCGGATGATAGTATTCATCGCATTTATATTGGAACACTGCGACATCAGAGAGCACCTCAAACCCATGTGCGAAGCCTTTGGGGATGAAAAACTGACGATGATTTTCTTCCGAAAGTTCCACCGCCACATGTTCCCCATAAGTGGGCGACCCTTTACGAAGATCTACTGCCACGTCAAGTACTTTTCCCACCACACATCTCACCAGTTTAGCTTGTGAGTAAGGTGGTTGCTGGAAGTGAAGACCGCGAATTACACCCTTAGTGCTGCATGATTCATTGTCCTGAACAAAATTCACCGGCCCGATTTCCCGGTCGAATTCTCGCTTAGAGTAGGATTCAAAGAAATATCCTCTTGCATCTTTGAAAACTCTTGGCTCTACAATATAAACTCCTTCAATTTTTGTTGGAATGACTTGCATTTTATAAGAGATAAGTTTTTAGGGATGGGATTTAAGGGATGAGAGATAGAGAGATAATGGAATAAAGAGTGATGTTAATCCAGATTAGGTCTTGCTGTTCTGTCGATTTCGTCCACCACTTTCATAAGATACTTACCGTACTGATTATGTAGCATAGGTTTTGCCACCTCTTCGATTTTCTCTTTGCTGATCCAACCCTGACGGTAGGCGATGCCTTCAAGACAAGCTATCTTCAAACCTTGTCGTTTTTCAAGCACTTCCACGTAAATAGATGCTTCTGCCAATGAATCATGAGTTCCGGTATCCAACCAAGCGAAACCTCTGGGAAGTGTTCTTACCAAAAGGTCGCCTGAGTTTAGGAATTCCTGATTGACAGTAGTGATTTCATATTCCCCTCGTGCCGAAGGTTGGATAGAGGAAGCTATATCCACCACTCGATTAGGATAGAAATATAATCCAACCACTGCATAATTGCTCTTCGGGTGAGCAGGTTTCTCCTCGATGGAGATACAATTCCCCTCTTTATCAAATTCCGCCACACCGTATCTTTCAGGATCGTCTACCCAATAACCGAATACTGTGGCTTTACATTTTTGAGTCACATCGTCCACCGCTTCTTTAAGCACATGGGCGAAATTGGCACCATGGAAAATATTATCTCCCAGCACCAGACAGACTGAATCATCGCCGATGAAGTCTTTGCCGATTACAAAAGCCTGTGCCAATCCATTGGGCACTGCCTGCTCGGCATAAGAAAGTGTCACGCCGAAATCGCTACCATCACCAAGGAGGCGTTTGAAGGCCGGAAGATCCTGCGGAGTCGAGATAACAAGTATCTCCCTGATTCCTGCTAACATAAGGGTAGAAATAGGGTAGTAGACCATAGGTTTGTCATAAATCGGCAACAATTGTTTGCTGACTCCTTTTGTCACCGGATAAAGTCTGGTTCCTGAACCTCCGGCAAGCACTATTCCTTTCATCTGCTTATATGTTTTTTTAATCTTCAAATTTATTTAATTGTCACTAAAAAAACAAATATACTCATTCCTCACGTAATGCCGATTTCCTCAGGAAATGGTGGCCGAAACGGCAATATATGCATTTGTTTTTATCACAATATTCCTTACGAAGATGTATTAAGGCCTGGCTTCGCGATGCATCTTGGGCTTCAAATCCCAGATTCTGCCATTGTTTCACTATCGAATTGACTTCTGCAGGAAGCTGTAGCAAAAGTGCAACTGCTTGCTCGCCAAGCTCCAGCCTACCAACAGATGCGGCATACGAATAAATCAATGGCACTCCCACATTTATAATCAGAAGTCTACAGCTTGACCTCGAAAGTTCACTAGGCGCGTTTACGGTTTCAGTGTCGAAGGCATAATGACTTTTCCAATATCCTTCGGCCCGCAAGCTAAAGGTTTCCATAAGTTTGTCTATTTGGCTCGCAGCTTCCAAGATCTTAGTGAACAGTGAAAATCCCCCATAAGCTGAAAATGCAAGAAATGCTATCCTTCTGTGGGGAAAATTTTGTGGCCTTGTCCTGGAATATTTCCATATTCCCGGTGATAAGGGTCGCAATCCATATTTTCTCGCAAGGAAATAATATTCGCGGCAAAGTCCCTGGTAATAATCATCGAAAATATGTAATGAGGAATCCAGCATGCCGGCCTGTCCGAACAGAAGGGCCTCGATTTGGAATAGATTGTCGCTGTGGTGATGAAGAATCTTTAATGGTATAGATTTCGCCAACAATTCAAATGGGTCGCCGTTGAGGCCGAATCCAAGCCCCCTTGCCAGCATGATAAAACACGTCTGTTCCCAGTCGCCCTGGTTTAAATCGAAAATCTCCCTCACTTTCGAGGCTTTATGTTGCATCCTTTCTATTGCCAACGATTCAAGCCAGTCAGTCTTGTTTAATTGCGGCAGATTACGTAGCATTGCGCCACATTTCACGAAATCTTTTCCTTCCGCCAGGCTGGCGTAGGTGTTGAAAAATTTCTCCGGAAAAGTGAGTTCTATCTGTGGGATCAGGCTCCCGTCATGGCGCGACACTCTTTTGTCAGAAACAGCCACCACATGTAGGATAACATTATCATAGGCAGGGTCGGTTGAGTGTCCGTGTCTGAACCAATCCGAAGCCTTCTCATGGATTTCCACATTCCCTATCCATTCAATACCGTTGATTTTAAGCTTGGAATTGAAAAAGTCAGGCCCCGAATCTTGGTTATGGATGCCAGGGTCGATCACTTCAATCCGGTGACCGTCTACATCTACGAAGTCATTACCACGGATGCCCGTTTTCCACAGATAATGATAAAGTTTCTCCATCACGCTCTTCTCTTTATCCCCATCTTTAACCCCTAATCCCTCACCCCTTATATGAAAAATGCCGGTGAAAAATTTCACCGGCACAAATATAATAATAAATTTGATTAATAATCTCCGAAAGGTTCAGCTCTCTTGAAGTGCTGATAGGGGTGATTGCAAGCAGGACATTTCTCCGGTGGCTGTACGCCTTCGAAAATATAACCGCAAACGAGGCATTGCCATTTGATTGGTTTGTCGCTCTTCCATACAGTTCCGTCTTCAATTTGCTTGCGCATCAAATCGAATCTTTCCTTGTGATGGTTTTCAATGGTAGCGATAGCGCGGAAATGGTCTGCGATATCAGAGAACCCTTCTTCCTCTGCTATTTCAGCAGCTTGAGTGTATTCTTTCACGCCTTCGTTTTCTTCTTCCTGAGCTGCTATCTTAAGGCATTCAACGGTAGGTTTCAAGATACCCGGGTCGATGCTGATAGGGTCGGTCATCACAGCGCCTTCTGTGAGATATTTCAAGAAAATTTTGCCGTGATGAAGTTCGTTATCAGCTGTCTCTAAAAATATGTTGGCAAAATCATAATATTCTTCCTTCTTTGCACTTTTTGCAAAATAGATATAACGTGTGTAGGCTGTTGATTCAGCTACGTATGCGTTTGCCAATGCTTTTTCTGTTCTTGTTCCCTTAAGACTTTGGGGAGTTGTGGTTGTGTCTGCCATAGTTATAGTTTTTTTATAGTTTTATTGTTTTTGTACTTTTTTCATGTTTTATAACTTTAACAACAGGCGCTCGAAAATGGTTTTGCCCTCCTTGAAATTTTTTTTAATTTTGAATCATGGCAGATAAGATCAGGGGCATAGTCCTTAACGTGAGAAAATATAACGACAAGAATTGTATAGTTACACTCTACACCCGCGAAAGAGGTCGTGTTTCCTTCATCTCTCCGATAGGTTCGGGTAAAGCATCAAACATGAGAAGGGCTCGTCTCCAGCCCCTTGCTGTATTAGATACCGAAGTTTCTTTCAAAGCCGCAACCGAACTTCAACGTCTTGGTTCAATCACTCCTGCCGAAGTCTGGACTGATATTTATTTCCACCCTTCCAAGCGTGCGATAACCATATTTATATCCGAATTCCTTTATCGGCTTCTCAATGACACCACTCCTGACCCGAGGCTCTTCGACTTCCTTGTGGAGTCATTCCGTCTCCTGGACCATATGGATAAAGCCACGGTAGATTTCCATATCCCGTTTCTTGTGGCAATGCTCACATTCTCCGGTATCCGGCCTGATGTGTCGGCTTGCCGTCCGGGCTATGTCTTTGAATTTGCATCAGGGTCTTTCGTGCCCGATTTGGAGGCTAAAGGACCAAGAATTGAAGGCGATGAAGCCCTCGGAATTCCTTTCGTCACCCGAATCAATTTCTCAAATATGAAACGTCTCCGGTTGACATCGACCAACCGGAGACAAATCCTATATTCGCTGTTGAATTATTTCAGCTACCATTTCCCCGGACTGGGCTCACTTAAATCGCCCGAAATCCTGAAGGAAGTGTTTGATCAATGATTAATAATTGTCGGGGAATCTTTCAAACCAGCCCTGTGGAACGCCGCAAACCGGACATTTCTTGGGTGCTTCTTTGGTTTCTACGATGTAACCGCACTTGCGGCAATACCATACCACCGGAGCCTCGCTCTTGAACACCTGTTCGTTTTCCATTCTTTCCAGAAGCTTAACATAACGGGCTTCGTGCATTTGTTCCACTTTAGCGATGTTCTTGTAAAGCAATGCGATCTGTGGGAACCCTTCTTCCTGAGCCACGTCAGCAAAGTTTGCATAAAGGTCGCCCCATTCTTCTCTTTCACCGGCTGCTGCCGCTGCAAGATTTTCTTTGGTAGTACCTACTTTCCCTGCCGGATAAGCTGCCTTGATTTCCACCATCCCCCCTTCAAGAAGATTGAAGAACTGGGTGGCGTGGCTGAGCTCCTGATTAGCTGTGGTCAAGAAGATAGAGGCAATCTGCTCATAACCTTCTTCGATTGCTTTCTGTGCGAAAAGTGTGTAGCGTGAACGAGCCTGGCTTTCTCCGGCGAAAGAAGCGAGCAAATTATGTTCGGTTCTTGTTCCTTTAATTGATTTTGTCATAGTTTTAGTTATTTATGTGGTTGGTTTTGTCGTTGTTGTTCTCTTTATCTTTAATCCCTTAAAAAGTTACAAGATTGTCCACCTTCTTTTGGGTCTCCTTCCTGTTTTGATCCCTGGGGTCGATACCTTCATCGGTATAATATCCTTTATCGGTGGATTTCCCGTCCACAAGGTCTCTCATGTCATCAGATCGTGTTTGAACCTGGTGATAAAGTTCCTCATAATCTCTTGTGTAATCCTTTGGAGGCACAACATTGGTGTCGAACTGCAATTCCCGGTATAAGGAGTCAGTGAAATTTCCGTATAGCCACGCGAAATGTTCCACATATCCCGTGTTCTTCGTAGAATTGTAGGTGAAATGAACTTTTCCCGTTTGCTTCGGAAGTATCACTATCGGGAGTTTATCCTCCGAGAACATACACCCGCAGGTGGTCTGGATCTCTCTTATAAACAAAGGATGGTCACTCATATTTTCGATATCGTAGGTTATTCCCAGCAATTCCCCTTGTATCACCGGATAATAATGCCTCTTGACATCTGTTATCTCCACTTCAGCCAATTCGAGTTTCCTCTCGCAGGCACAGAGGCCTAAAAATATTACAATTGAAAATAAAAATGCTCTCATATTTGGCAAAGATAAATAAATTTCTACAATCGGGAAAAAGATTGTAACTTTGCTTTATGTCTTATAAACCTCCAATCGACGAAAAAGAGCTTGTGAAGCAGTTGCAAAACGAAAGAACTGCCCATCAGGCTTTTGAGACTCTGCTGAAGACCTACACAGAACCGGTGTATTGGCAGATCCGTCGTATGGTGCTGAATCACGACGATGCAAACGATGTGGTGCAGAATGTTTTTTTAAAGGCCTGGACAAACCTCCACAATTTCAGGGGTGAGGCCAAACTCTCCACTTGGCTGTTCAAAATTGCAGTCAACGAGTCTATTAATTTCATCAACAAAGAGAAACATCGAGTGCGGGGCGATGTTGACGGCGACGATGAAGCCATGCTTATTAAAAATCTTGAGGCCGATGAATATTTCGATGGCGACGCACTCCAAAAAGAGCTGCAGGAAGCAATTGCAAAACTACCCGAAAAGCAAAGACTTGTCTTCAATATGAGATATTATGATGAATTGAAATATGAGGAAATCTCTGAAATTTTGGGAACTTCCGTAGGCTCCCTTAAGGCGAGTTATCACCATGCCGTGAAAAAATTGACAGATATGTTGCTGGGATGATACATATAAAAACAACTTCGGCCGGTTTCACAACCGGTCGGAGCCCTATTGTACATAAACAATTTTCAACTAACCAAACATCATGAATTTTATCAACTAACCAAACATCATGAATTTCTTTTTATACCATTATAACGATGGCCGGGGGAGAATGTTCATGAAAAGTTTGCGATAAAAATTAAATTTGCGTTAAACTATCTTAAAAGGGAATTGTCAAAAGGATATGAAACAAGAAGAACAACTTTTTACAAAATATGGCAAGGACTCCGGAATGAAAGTGCCGGAAGGTTATTTTCCTGACCTTCAGAAAAATATAATGGAGTCATTGCCCCCTTATAAGAAAGCTGAACCACGGCTTGAAATGTCAAGATGGCAGAGAGTGAAACCCTACGTCTACCTCGCTGCTATGTTCTGTGGTATTTGGTTAATGATGAAAGTTTTTCACACTGCCACCCAGCCAATGTCGCTGAGTCTTGACAATCCTCCCGAAGCTTTCGTGGAAATGATTGATGGTGGCCTCGACTACGATGTCCATTATCTTCCTTTTATGGATGCTATGGATTTTGATGACGATGATGAAGAGCTGATTATGAGTTATGATAATATCGAGGATTTTGAAAAAGATTTCGGATACTCGCTTAAACCCGAATATTCCACAATTTCAGTGGATAACCATATAAAGGGCTGATATGTTATGAAAAAGATATTTACTTTAATCCTGATTTTGATGGCCGGCTTCTCTTTCATGTCGGCGCATGGAGATGAACATGATCCGGTGAAACGGGAAAAAATGTTTCGAGAAGTGCAGGAATTCAAAATGAAATACCTTGCACAAGAAATGGAACTCTCTGAAATACAGAAGAAAAAATTCTTCGAGCTTTATCAAGAAGAAATGGAAAGCAAGAAAGAGTGTTACCAGGAAGCTGTGGTCATGGACCGTCGTCTAAAGGAGCAAAAAGATGCCTCAGAAGAGGATTACCAGCAGGTGCGCAACGCATTCAACCAGGCTAACGAAAATTGGGCCAAAATTGAACAGCAATACGATGAAAAATACTCTGAATTCCTATCCCAGAAACAGATTTATAAAATGAAGGAGGCGGAATCTTCTTTCCGGGCCAAATTCGATGAGATGAAACATTCACGAAAAAAAGGACACCACAAAAAGAATGATCAAAAATAAAACATTGTCAACCCCGAAAGGGGTTGAATATTTTTAAATCTATGACACGTTTTTACATAGCATTCCTTTACTTATTACTTGGCTTCTCCTGTGTCTTTTCTCAAGCCACCTACAATGTGCCTGATTTCGCGTTTCCTAAGCAAGTGAAAACCGGAAGTGACAGTTTGCTGAAAATTGCAATTGCAAATCATGATCAGGTAACAACCCTCCGGGAAGCCATGAATATCTGCATCTCTCAAGCTCTTCTCGATGACGATAAATCTCTCCAAAAAAACATAAACCTTATTGATTCTGTAATACCTCATTTATCCTCACCTTATTCCAATATCGCCTGTCTTCTTGAAGCGGATATCCTTAATCAGGAATACTCTTCAAACCTCCCTCTTTACGATTCCAGAAATCTTCCCGTCGACTTGCCTTTCCCATCCGATCCGCTTGAATGGTCGGCAGAAATGTTCAAAACTCGCATATATTCTCTACTCTTAGATGCCACACAAAATATTAATCTACTTAAGACCGACAATATTCAAGAAATTGCAGTCTTGCTGACCGACATCTCTGAGGCCGAGAAAATACATCTTACAATTCCCGATTTCATAGCATTCAAAGCTTCAGCTCTTCTCCAACATCCTTCTACACTTGTTGTTTATACTCCATCCATTATTCCTTTCTATCCGCAGGAAGCGGTGACTACAATTGAAGGTAAAAGCCAAGCTCTCGCTAAATCCTTATTGAGTTCACTAATCAACGGAGATGATTCTGTGGTCAAAGCTTTGGCTATTAAGGATTACCTATATCTAATCCCGGATTCTGAGAAGGAAAAATATCTCCTGGAATCTGTTGCAAAATTAAAAGGTAAAGAAGGAGAGGGGTTACTTCTTTATGAACTTTGGAATCGTTATGGCAAAGATTCAAATTCTTATTATTCAGATATTCAAGATTGGCTCAAAGCGTTTCCCGACGGTTTTGTCAATTCCCTTCTCCGATCTTCTCTCTCAGTGATGTGTCAGCAACGTATAGAGGTTCAGTTTCCTAAATTGGCGCTACCGGATTCTTATATTCCGGGTTCAGTCTCTGTGTCAAACCTCGATAAAGGTTACTTGCTAATTTATAAACTTACTCCAAGTCAATTCACAACTTACGATGAACTTATCCTGAAAAAATTTAATACCTCAGCCCGTCCGATTCATGTTATAGAAATAGGGGAGAACGGCATCATTCCTTTCCAATATAAGAAAGAGGTGACCTTACCACCACTTGACGATGGTCTGTATGCGATAATCCCATCAAAGTCTACAACTCTCCCAAAAAATTTTTCCAAAGCCTCCTCTAATTCAAATTTCAGCACATTGCGAGTTAGCGAAATCTCCATTATAACTTCCTGTGATTACAATAAATCGGGTTCGGGGAGGGCATATGTGGTAAAAGCTCACAATCAGCAACCGGTATCCGGTGCCACTGTTACATATTATAAAAGTGGTGAAAAGTTTTCGGGGAAAAAACTTGTCACGAATTCTGAAGGATGGGTTTCGATTCCCACCGGTTATTACCGTATTGAGGCATCGTATGGGAAAAGTGTAGCAAAGACTGAAGCCGGATTCAATTACAATCCTGTTAAAAATACTGTTCAATACCACGCATCCATCCTCACTGATCTTGCACTATATCACCCCGGTGACACTGTGCGTTACGCAGTTGTAGGATGGAAACAGGATAACACAGTAAACTCACTCGTTAAAAACTCGCAACTGGAAGTATCGCTACATGATGCCAACTATATTAAGATAGATTGTGACACACTATTTCTGAATGAAGAGGGGAGAGCTTCAGGCGAATTCTTCATACCAAAAGACCGTTTGCTGGGTTCATACTTCATAAGTGCAACGTTCATCGATAAACCCGGTCGAGGAGGTGGAGTTGCCGATATTTCAGTGGAGGATTACAAACTGCCGGCTTTTATGGTGACTCTCGAAAAACTGGAGTCTCCAATGCCCAATGTTATTCGTTTTAAAGGTTTGGCTTCCACTTTCTCCGGTATGCCAATCACCGATGCCAATGTAAACGTAGAGGTTAAATATCTTCCCTGGCGCTGGGGTTTCTATGGCGGTAACGCCTCCTACAATGAATCTTTATCCACAGGTTCCGACGGTTACTTCGAGGTTACGCTCCCTTTGGAAGGATTGAAAAATACTCCCTTTGAAACGGGTCGCTTCTCCATCACTGCGGAAGTCACTGCTCTCTCAGGCGATTCACAAAAATCTTCTCCGCTCATCTTTTATCTGGGTAACAGTTGCGACATTCGTCCTTCAATCTCTGATAAAATAGAGGTAAAGGGTGACTCGATAAATCTCCACATACCGGTGTATGATATAGCGGGCCTTCCTATTAAAACCTCTGTGGAATACCGGTTTATAAACCTATATAATCAGAAGGATACTCTATCGGGAGCTTTTCAGTCTCCTACGTTAAGAGTTCTTTCCGATTCCATTCCTTCGGGTAAATATAGGCTTGAATTCCGTACTTCTGAAACTTCTGCTTGGACTACCACGGAAACTATTTTCTGGCGCTCCTGTGACGACCATGCCCCATATCCTACTCCTCTTTGGATACCCGTCTCAGATTATTCTTACTCTCCTTCTGATAAGGCGGTAAAAGTCTCTTTTGGAAGTTATTATGCCGATTGGTTGCTCTGTATTATTAGCGATGGATATAATGTGCTCGACACAAAATGGATTGCTCCTTCCGATTCTCTTATAAATCTTGATGTAACTATCCCGGAAGGTAATCCAACTCTGTTCGTCACTCTTTCAGGTATGCACGATTTCGAACCGGCTTATGGTGAAATAAAGATTGTTCCGGCTAAAGCTCTCGAAAAACTCTCCGTGGAAACAGTCTCTTTTCGTGAAGACATCTCTGCCGGTTCTCAGGAGAATTGGTCTTTCAGGTTTACTGTCGACAAATCATCGGCTCCTTACGTAAATGCTTTCGCGGTTCTCTCTGACAAAGCTTTGAATTCTATCCGTGATTTCAAGTGGAATCTGAATTTCTGGCAACAAGGAATATATCCTAAAGTTAGAATTAATTCCCAATCTTACATCTCTCATACCTCTTTCCTTATCGTAAACCCTTCAACCCTTATCCCTAAACATTCCTACCCAATCCCTTTGTG
This sequence comes from Muribaculaceae bacterium, assembly GCA_022510425.1. GTDB lineage: Bacteria > Bacteroidota > Bacteroidia > Bacteroidales > Muribaculaceae > Lepagella. The sequence goes on along the minus strand of JAFLTO010000012.1, from coordinate 23,997 downwards.
GCAAACCTACAACTATCCTTTAGTGTCTTCCGCTGGTGTTCGTTTCGGTGGCCCGGTATTGTATAAAGCAATGGCAACCCGCAATACTATGTTGGAAACTGCCATGGCTGATGAGGCCGCTGATGAGACATTAGCTGAAGGAGGGCAGGGAGCGGCTGAGGCAGAAACTGATCTGCAACTACGGCCTGTGGAAATGCCGTTGGCTTTCTTCTTGTCCGACCTTAAGGCTGATGAAACTGGCGAAATCTCTATAAATTTCACTGTCCCTAATTTCAATACTACTTGGCAGTTACAGGTCGTAGGATATAATGAGGAGCTTTTAAACTCCACTCTCTTGCTCGATGCCGTGGCCGCAAAACCCGTGATGGTGAAAAGTAACCTTCCTCAATTCCTTCGCACAGGTGATAAAGCCCAATTCTCGGCTACTCTTTTCAATAATTCGGAAGATACCATACCTGTCTTTGGTAAGATTGAAATCCTTAATCCCATATCCGGTGAGATTCTTTCATCAAAAGATTTCCCGGCTTCTGAATTATTGCCTTCAGCCAATCGTGTGATAAATATCTCTTTTGAAGTGCCCGACTCACTTTCTATTATCGCGGTTCGTTCTTATACTTATGGCAATGGGTGTTCAGATGGTGAGCAAGGTTTCATCCGGATACTTCCTTCATCCACTCCGGTGACAGAATCAAAAGTCTTCTATTCCGCACCCGCTAAAGAGTTTTTTGAGAAGATTATTTCTGAATTTCCCAAGGATGCCAATGTAACTGTAAAATATTGCGACAATCCCGTATGGGAAGTGCTCCTGTCTCTCCCGGCACTTAAAGACGATAATACGGGAGGATCTCTTTCAATCACTAATTGGCTTTACAGCACATTGCTTTCAATGGATATTCTAAAGTCCAATCCTGAACTTGCTACCAGATTGCAAGGAGTTTTGGAATCGGAGGATTCAACTCTCTCTATGTCTAACCTCGAGAAGGATCAATACCTTAAAATATCTGCTCTTGAAACCACTCCCTGGATCAACAATGCCACTGCAGATACCGAGCGTATTCGAAGTTTGGGTATGTATCTGGATACTTCAAAAATTGCCCTGTTGATAGATGATAAAACTGATGCATTGAAAAATCTTCAGAATGCCGACGGCGGGTTTGCTTGGTTCTCGGGGATGAAATCATCTCCTTTCGTCACAGCCCAAATCATAGCTTCCCTGGGGTATCTAAATGAAAGAAATATTCTAACCCCGTCACTTCTTTCAATGGCTCGCAAGGCGGTGAATTATTACGATTCTTATGTATTGCAAAATGCTAAGAAATCGTCTCATTTCAATGCGTTGTCTCTGATGGATTATTTCTACTCTCGCAATATGCTTCATATTTCTAAATCTGGCGGGTTGAGGAAACTTGAGGTTCAATGTTGCGATTCTATTCTGGCAAATTGGAAACATTGGTCAGCCGCAAAAAAGTCAAAAGGTGCGCTTGTGTTACTTGATAACGGTTTGGATAGTGATGCGAATACTATTTCTGCCTCTGTTCAGGAATTCTTGAATACTCGTTTGTCCCTCAATGAAGAGGCACTGATCCTTGAATTGCTGGTTAAAACTGATCCACAATCTTCTGCTGTTCAGACAGTGCAGCGAAATATGTTCCTGCAAAAGGAAACTACTGCCTGGTCTTCTCTCCCTGATGCAGCAGGTATAATCGCCTCGCTCCTCCTTCCTCCCTACTCATCCATGATCCCGGCTCCTCCCACTTGGGGTGCCGTAATTGCTCAATACATTCAACCTGTCAAGGATGTCAAGGCTTCCAAGTCAGAAAATATATCCATTGAAAAGCGGGTATTTATGGAAGACCAAAAAGGTAGGATGAAGGAAGTGAAGGATTTCAATAAAGGTGACAAAGTTTCTGTAGTATTAAATGTCAATTGTACGAAAGATATGGATTATGTTGTCATTGTTGACTCACGTTCGGCCTGTCTTCAACCCGAAGATTGCATCTCGGGAATGGTGAACGTCGACGGGATGTATGCCTATCGAGAGTTAGGATTTGACAAAACCGGCTTCTTCTTTGAGCACCTTCCCGCGGGGAAATACATTATTTCATATGATTGCTACGTTGATAGAGAAGGCAGCTATTCTCTCGGCATAGCTGCTGTGCAATCCCTATACTCTCCGGGACAAAGCGCACACTCTGCCGGAACTCTCCTCAAAATTACTGAACAACCACAATAATCACACCAACCTCTGAATAAATGAAGCAGTTCCTCCCTGAATGGATACCATCTTCCGCCATACTCCTTGCTCTACCACATAAGGATACCGACTGGGCATATATCCTCCCCGAAGCTATGGCACAGTATAAGCGTCTTGTAGAAGCCTTGGCTCAAGAAGGAGTGCATGTCCTTCTGCTTTGTCCTGATAGGGAAGAGGCTGAAAATCTTTTCCAACCTGAGCTCCTGAAGGAAATCACGTTTGTGGAGATGCAATATAACGATACCTGGACACGTGATTATGGTCCCATCACTATCACCAAACATGGTGACCTTCGTGTGATAGATTTCGGTTTCAATGGTTGGGGACTGAAATTCGCGGCTGACCAAGATAATCAGGTAAACCGTCGGCTTAAGGAGAAATCGGTTTTCACTAAGGGAATGTATCGAAATGAGACTGCCTTTATTCTGGAAGGGGGATCTATAGATACAGATGGAGAAGGCACTGTCATCACCACAACCCGTTGTCTCTGTTCGCCAAACCGTAACGGGTTCCTCACCAAGAAAGAGGCTGATGAACAGTTGCGTAAACGTCTTGGTGCACAACATGTCCTCTTTCTCGATTATGGCGCTCTTATTGGAGATGATACTGATTCTCACGTAGATACCCTCGCTCGTATGGCTCCAGACAATATTATTCTTTATGTAGGTTGCCGTGATGTAGACGATCCTCAGTTTGAGGAGCTTCTCAAAATGCGGGCTCAGCTCACAATGTTCCGGAATGCCGAGGGCAATCCCTATAATCTTGTGGAACTCCCGCTTCCGGATGCTATTTATGACGAAAACGGAGAACGCTTGCCGGCCACCTATGCCAATTATCTTGTCACCGACAATGTGCTATTCATGCCCACATATGGTCAGAACCAAAAAGATGAGCTTGCCATGCAGACTGTTCGCATAGCCTTCCCCAATCATAAGATTGTGGGGGTAGACTGTTCAACTCTCATCCGTCAGCATGGTTCCCTCCATTGCGCCACTATGCAGTTGCCTCTTCACACTCTCTCCTTCCGTTAACCCCTTATCCTCCATATTATGCTTACCGGTCTTATTCAGCGATCATTCGAAGACAATATCGATCTCAATCGTTCACGCAACCAATCTCATATTGAAAACCTTGCTTCTGAAGGTGCCCGTCTGGTTGTTCTCTCCGAACTTCACGATTCCCCGTATTTCTGCCAGTGCGAAGATGTAGACAATTTCCGATACGCCACTCATCTGGATGATTTCATAGATTTCTACTCCGGGGTGGCACGGGATAACAATGTGGTGCTTGTCACTTCCGCATTCGAACGTCGTGCCCCGGGCCTTTACCACAACACAGCTCTCGTGTTCGATTCCGACGGTTCTCTCGCCGGCAAATATCGAAAGATGCATATCCCTGATGACCCGGGCTTCTATGAGAAATTCTATTTCACGCCGGGCGATCTCGGTTTCGAACCCATCGACACAAGCATCGGCAGATTGGGCGTGCTCGTCTGCTGGGACCAATGGTATCCCGAAGCTGCTCGCATCATGTCGCTTCATGGCGCCGAAATGCTTATTTACCCCACGGCTATCGGTTGGAATCCTGACGACCCTTCCGACGAAAAGCAACGCCAAAGGGATGCGTGGATCACCATCCAAAGAGCCCATGCTGTAGCCAATGGTCTTCCGGTGATAAGTGTCAACCGTGTCGGATTTGAGGAAGATCCTTCCGGCCACACATCCGGAATCGACTTCTGGGGTTCAAGTTTCGTATGTGGCCCTCAAGGTGAAATCCTGCACATGTGCTCCGAAACCTCACCCGAGGAGGCTCTTGTGGAAATCGATACCCTCCGCACTGAAAATGTACGCCACTGGTGGCCCTTCCTCCGCGATCGCCGAATTGATCACTACTCCGACCTCACCTCCCGTTTCAAAGACTAACACACGCCCACCTTGCCGGTATCTGTGCCTCTATGTTGGTATTTAGCCACTCCGTGGCTTCAAAGCCAAATATAGTTCCCAACCCCTCTCTGCCGGTATTTAGCCACTCCGTGGCTCCAAATAAAAAAAACACAATGGCGGAGCCTCTGCACTCCTAAAATCCAAAACCTTCAAACTTTTTTTACAAAATATTTTGCTTTAAAAATTTTTTACATTAATTTTGCATCGCAAAAACGGCGAAACAAGCCTTGCACTTGCGAAAATAGCTCAGTTGGTAGAGCACGACCTTGCCAAGGTCGGGGTCGCGGGTTCGAGTCCCGTTTTTCGCTCCAAATTTTCTTGCGAAAATAGCTCAGTTGGTAGAGCACGACCTTGCCAAGGTCGGGGTCGCGGGTTCGAGTCCCGTTTTTCGCTCCAAATTTGTCTAGGTGGCGGAATTGGTAGACGCGCTACTTTGAGGGGGTAGTGGACGCTTGTCCGTGTGAGTTCGAGTCTCATCCTGGACACTTCTAAAAGGATGGTCTTCGCTTGAATGCCATCCTTTTTCATTAATTATGAAGATTATAATGGGAAGGACTTTTCCAAAAGTCCTAAACCCTGAACCCTAAACCCCAATCCCTAAACCCTAAAACCCCAATCCCAATGCTCTCCGGACTTTTCATCGGCCTCTGCACATTCCTTATCATCGGAATTTTTCATCCTCTGGTTATCAAAGGAGAATATTATTTTGGCGTTAAAATAAAATGGGCCTTCCTCGCCGGAGGCATTGTATTCTTAATCCTATCTGTCCTCGCCAACAGCATCATTCTTTCAGCTATTTTCGGCGTGACGTCTTTCAGCAGTTTCTGGGGTATCAAAGAAGTTAATGAACAGGTGGAACGAGTAAAAAAAGGCTGGTTCCCTGCCAACCCCAAACATCCCGAACGCTACACCTCCAAATCCACTTCCCTCAAAGAACAATAAATTATAATAGGATGGAGGATACTCCAGTCCTCCTAAAAGATCCTGTCTCCTCTTAGGGGCGATGCCACTGCATCTGATTAACACACGGGTCTTGAGCCGTGGGATGCCTATGCCACTCTCCTCGCAGGTGCTCGCCGATTGGGGATTACAAAAACTAAAAAACCATGCCTCCCTCCTCGAAGAGGGCTTAAAACACTATTAAACTTATAGACTAATATACTAAACAAAAATTGGTTCAACTCAATTTTTTTCTTACTTTTGCACATTGATCCGGTGTCAAAAGCACTGAATCGATAACTACATGGTAGCCAACTAATCCAACTTTAGCTGTTAATCCTTATTTGAACAAATATTTATGACAGCTAACCAAACCATGAACTTGTTTCATAACATCATAAAAAACTCACTTTTCACATCCCTCAGTTGGGTAAGGGCACTTTTTAATCAACTCCAATCTTTCATCCCCCATCTATCCATTATCCCATACACCTTATACCTCCTCCTCTCAGTTTCCCTTCTCTCCTGCATCGACGAAAACCTCACCTGCCCCGATGAAGACTCCGACCTAAATAATCCGAATTCCTCTCTAATTGAACTTGCCGGTATTATAGGCTTTCAAATATACTCTAATGATCCGGGAACACGTGCAGATGATCCCATTCCCATTCAACCTTCCGATAAAGTGGGTTCTTTCAATGATGGTATAGAGAAAGAATATAAACTTGCTGAATCAGGATTTCATTTTGCTGTTATTTACAGAACTGGCGAGGAGAATCAGGTTCCGCTAGCTGTTCTGCCTCTATCTTTTTCTATTGGTAATTATGAAGATCTTCTAAATACGACTGAGCATTTGACCCAAGGTGGGAAAACTTTAAAATGGGATAATGTCACAATGGTTGCAAAATCCATGTATGCCAGTGGTTCAGATGGATCTATTTCAAATTTACGGGAAATTCTTGATGGTAATGAAATATTTGTACTTCTTAATTTTGATAAAAGTCTGATTTATGCCGATGCCAATATTGTAGTTTCAAGTAATGATGATACAGGAACAGTACTTTCAAAAATTACCCATAAAAATTTCATAAACAATCTCTGTGTTAAAGATTACAGTATATCTGTAAAAGATGGGAAAATTGTTTCAAGAGGAACTTCTGGTAGTGAGGAATATTTTACAATGTCGAATTCTGTTTATCTTGATCCTTCTAATTCTTATAAAAAAACATATTCTTACTCTATTGTCCCCGAAAATATTTTCGCTACAGCTACTGAGGCTGAAAATAATCCCGCCATCACAGTTTATCTTGAGCGTATTGCTTCAAAATACACTGTAGGAATAGATCCCACAAACACTCAATTACCAGAGGGTGTTGAATATTCTGAAAACTCTGATGGAACATATTACTTTAAATTTCAAGTAAATAAATATAAAAATTATACCTTTAATTCCAATCCGGATACTTCCGATTCCTCAGGAACCACTGGAGGAGGTACCAACCTTGGTTATAGCATTAATTCTGATCCGGTTAACGCCACTGTATCAATTGTAGGATATGGTGTGAGTAATCTCGAAAAAAGAGAATATTTACTGAAATATTTGGATGATAATACCAATTATTACAAAACAAAGGGTCAGGACTGGTTATGGAATGATGCAAGTGCTTACCGTTCATATTGGACTAAAGATAAAAATTACGACTTGCTTTCCAATGATAACCGTAATCATACAAACGCTAAAGGTTATCCACATCAATTCCGACTTGCTTTGGAAACCGATACCGTGAATTCGTTATTTACAAATGAAAATTCATTGGGATATAAATACAAGAATCCTTCCGATTATTTCGATATAGATCATATCAGTTCTTCAAAATCCATCACATATTATAAAGAAATTGGTGAAATTAATAACAATAACCTTGATGCTGATTGTGTTTTAAGATATCTTCCATTCCAAACTATGTTGTCTGCTTATAAGGCTTTAGAAGAGGAAGATGATGGGACTAAACCTTTATATTCTCTGGAAAACACTTATTGGGATCCGGGAATGTGGTCAGGTTTCGATGAAACCGACAAAGGATGGATTTGGGAATGGCAGAAAGCTCCATTTTCAGCTGCCACTTGTTTTATTCTGCTTTGTAAACTCGAAATAGAAGGTTTCTCCGGAGATGCCTTGTATCGGGGTCAGAACAATATATTCTATCCGGCTTTATATGACACCGAAGGTGGTGATCATACCGGCCTTATCACTTCAAAATTGGGAATTCTTAATGAAGTGATGCTAAACGGAGGTAATGCAGGTTTCCAGATTTTCGACGGAATGTGGGACAGCCATGTTCGAGGTGGACAAACCACACTGCTGGATAAGATTGCATGGAATGAAAATGGTTATTTGTGGATAAAAGAACCAAGTTCTGATAACTCTTCAGGGTATATAATTCGCCGAATGATAGACAGTGACTTTGATTTAATACCGGCTGAACTTGCCGGAGGTGACGGACAATGTCTTATCGCTCCCAAAGAAGAGAAGATGGGGATAGATTTCAGATATTATATTGCTCCTAAAACAGCGGATAGTACTACTGAAAATCCCGTTATGGATGATGAATTAAAGGTGGAAATAAGTTTTAATCACTTAGTGGGTCTTATCCATAAAATCATTGGTCCAATTGATGTCTTCACAAATGGATATATGTACTATGCTGTGCCTATATCACACAATGAAGGCTCATTTAAAGGTTCATCAGAGATATCTAAAACCAATGAATCTTGGAGAACCTTGGGAAATATAGGTGTGGTGAGAAATAATTGGTATAATATAACTGTAAACGCTATTACTGGCGTTGGAACTCCTGTACATGCGGTTGCTCAACCAATTGTTCCTGTTATGGAGGTTAAACGTTCATATATTAACCTTAATGTGAAACTTATGAATTGGCATACTATTACTCAAGATAATGTGCCATTATAATTAATTGTATATTATCACCAAGATAAAATGTCATTCAATTATAAAAATATTATATTTGGAACATTTGGGAAAGCTTTGATAATTTCTTTTCTGGCTTTAACCTACGTTTCATGTGTCGACGATAAAATCGAGTTTAATGATCCTAATGACGCTTCATCTGTAGAAGTGGATGGGGATGCAATAGGTTTCTATATTGCTCTCGATAAGAGCCTTCAAACAAGGGATGTGACATATCAATACAATAATGTCGAATCCAAGGATGATTGGATCGATATGCAGGATAAATTCCGTGTATTCTTTTTCAATGAAGATGGAGATTTTCTTTTCGGAGCTAACGACCGTATCGTAGGGTCTGTAGAAAATTTCTCCGGTTCTACCGCCAAAGATTATTGGTATGTCCGAATTCCTATGACAATGATTGTTGACCGTAAAAACCAGGTATTTGATATCAATAAGATTAAGTCTTATCTTAAAAATCATCCCTTTAAAATTGCAGTCCTCGCTAATTGGCCAAACGCTGATGATAAAATTAATCCAAGTGATTTTGACGACAGTTCTGAGAATAATTTTAAAGAAAACCCTTCTTCAACTCTTAAGGGTGAACCACTTTGGGGTTGGGAAAACAGTATTTTGAATTCAGCAACTACTAAAGACAAAATAAGGAATATCAATGATCTTCATCATATTTACGAAGATACTTATTATGCTAATAATGATAAGTCTGATCGTCCCACGAGATTAGCCACCTATGGAAATTTTATGGCAAACTATACCGATAATAATGGTAAGAAATATTATGGTATGGGACAGCCTACCGAGTGGGTTCAAATGAGGGATATTCGTCAAGGGTGGAATCCTAAAGGAAAGTTAACGGGTGAAATGAAAAGTTCTCCTGTCAAAGAGCATGATTTCGAGAGCAAGGAAACTGCTAATCAATGGATCCGTTATTATTGGAATCCGGATATGACTCTTAATGAAGAAAAACAAATTTATCGTCACTATCAACATCTTTGGTACCTTTGGAATTTCAGTGCCATCGCTCGTATTGGGAAATCTACTGAGGAGGGTAAACCGTCAGATGATGATATTAAGAGTATTTATGCGGGCAATTTTGGTTGGAACGATGGTAAAAATCTTAATGGAGGTTCCACAGTCAACCGCTGGGGCTTGGAATGGTGGGAACGTAACGGAGAAGAGATTTACAATAATTGGATGAAAGGTAACGAAAGTAATTTGCAGTTGTTAAGGACCCGCATAGGATCAGCAAATAACAGTGCCACACTTACTTATGTGCCTCATTCGTCTATCGCAACAAAACTTGTTAGTACAACAATTGAAGGTATTGAAAGATTTGGTGTGTTGATTCCTGTTCTTGAAAATCAAGGTAACAGTGAAGATAATCAAGCTATAGTGGATAGAAAGGATGGCTCTTCTAAAGGTTATTTCACCTTCTTGTGTAGAACCTCAGGAACCCTTCGTATTAAATGGGGAAGCTCAGATGGTAAGCAGGCTAAGATTGTAGTACAAAAAGGTGGAACTCGCGATAAAGAATTTACAATTGCTGAAGGTAATAAAGGTAAATGGTTTGATATAAACGGTACTGATAATACCTCTGATTCTTTCAGGGATATTTCTTTAGGTGGCGATTCCGAAGATATGTATATTTGGAGCCCGACTGGAAACGCTATAATATATGGAATTGAGTATATCCGTGGTAAATATCTTTATGATACAGATAGAATAGGGGTCTTTCCAAATGATGAACAAGGTATCCCAATGTATGGGGTACAACAGTTTGAGCCAATCCCGGATTGGGAATATGGCACAACTTACAACTTGCATGCAAATATTTCTTTAATCAGGGCCCTCGCTAAGGTAATCCTTTATATTCCGTCTTTTAATAATCAAAGGCCAAAGCATGTTTATATGCGTTGTATGAACCGTACTGCTCATTGCGAACCAATGGATGTCGAAACGAATACTTCAGACCTTTGGGATGAATCAGACCATAATGTATTATCTAAAAGTGCAAATGCTGCTAATTGTGAATGGTTTAATATTCAGAAATATGGACCGGGACTTGTTGACTATGCAGACAAAGATGAAGTTAAAAACACCTCCCAATTAGATTCTTATAAAAAATTCCTTAGTTGGTTCTATGGCAGTTGGAAAAATACTACTTGGAAATTTGATGGCGATAAGAATCCCGAAACAGGAGATTGGCAGAGAACTAATAAAGAAAATGCAGGTTGGGATTTTAAACATGTAAGTACGAGTGATGTTCTTACAGTTGTTGAAGATAGAGGTTCAGGAAGCCATTCCGTTAATATGAAAATAGGCGAAAGAGCCGATAAATATCCACACCTTTTCAATCCGCATATAAATCGTTCTGATTTCTGTTCCTTTATTTATGTTGGTAAGACTTCTGATGGATTGAATAAGTATGTTTTATATCTTCCGGATAAATATATAGATGATCCTAACTATCCGGGTATTTTTAGTTGCACTCCCAAAGTGCCTCATATTGAGATTCGATATGACTCTAATTTTAAGGAAGAAGCAACAAGTAAAGATGGAACTAGTACTGCTGCTACTGTTTATAATCATCCTGAATTTAATCTCGATGATAATGAATGTAGAAGAATATATTTCACTAATTATGGATACTCAACCGGTACTTCTTCAAATTCTGGTTTTTTCCAAACTGAGGCCAATACCGCGATTAGGGATATTTCTATGCAAAGCTTCGATGAGTATGAAAGAAAAAGCTCTAACCTTGCAAAACATTGGCCTATTATGAGGAATCATATATATGAATTCTATGTTTCAACCAGCGGACCGGAGACTCCTGAAATCTCTGTGATGGTGACTGACTGGTCACATAAGAAAGTTGTAGTGGATTGGTGAAAATAAAGGATATAGAAGAGTTAAATGAAAAAAATTAATAAATATATTTGTTGTCTTAGTGCTTTTATTCTTGCTCTTTCTCTCTGGAGTTGCAAGGAGGATTCTGTAGATAACTCTGTAACTGAAGATTACGATAAGGTCGCTGTCAGTTTCTTGATTCCGGAAAACGGTCCATCCTTCAATTATGATGCCACTCGTGCTAATGACACCGAATTGGAAAACAGTTATTTAAATAACGGTGAAGGTAATATTAGTAATCTATATATTGTTGCCGTCCAACTCTCTTATTTCAATTACCTTTCGAAAGATGATCCAACACTGGGAGATAATATTCAAACTGATAAATCTGGCAATAAATATATTGAACAGGATATGAGTTCCCAGGGAACTAGCGGGCGTCAAAGAGTTGTCATTAATCCTATTAATGTTTATGATTTTGATGGAATTATCAATAAGGAAAAATCTTATAATCTTACACTTTATCCGGGCAGGTATCGTTTCTATGCATTTGCAAACTGCGATCTCTATGTGAATAATCTTTATGAGGCTGAAGGAATATATACTGAAGATTATATAAAACAATTGGCCCTATATTATACTTCTGATGTGCCTTTAAAGGTTGCTCATCTACCCATGAGTTGTACTCCTGAACGAATTGTTTATGATAATGTTGATGGTAATAATTTACCTGTATCATCCTCCACTACTGATAGATTGAACAATACGGTGCCCATATATAAAAACACCCAGGCTAATATCCATGTTAACCTTAAGTTTATGTGTTCTAAAGTAAGATATACAATTCTATTTGATGCTACTCAACCTACAGAAAAAAACAATTACTACGAAGGTATTTCTTCCGGTTTTGGAAACCAGTCTATTCGCTTTTATGTAGATGAAATGGGTGAGAACCGACCGGTGGCAACATATTTGAGGAAAAGGACCTTCCTTTATACTGATCTTGATGATGATAAAGGAAGACTGGATGCGGATAAGAACGATCCTTTTATTTTAAATCCATCCACTTCAACTGAATTACCTTCAGATGGATATTTTGGTTTTACAAGAGATGATATCGATACTAAAGTTATTTCTTATGCTAACTGGCCTGTTCCGTTGAATAGATATGTCTGGCCTGAAATCGGTGATAAATATCCATTAAGACCTATGGATGTCTTGGATCTTTATACCGGAACTCTCGATGAATGGAAAGCTCTAAGGCAAAGAGCTTGGCAAGGTGTCGTTTATCTACCGGAAAACCAAGATGATGGTATTGAAAAAACTGAAATCCATTTTCCTTTTGTTCTTGATACTTACGCTCAAAATATAGGAACTGAAGATGAAATACCTTACACTGATGGAGAAGTTACCGGTGAATATAAAACCTTGAAATTATTCGGTAATTCTTCTGAAACACAATATGAGGGAAAGGAAGGACAGACTTATAAAGACGAATATGATGAGGAATTACAAAGGAAAGATTATTCTTCAGGCTTGGAACGTGGTGTTTTCTATGATGTGGTTGCTCGTGTAATCAACCCAGATAAATGGGATCTAAAAATAATTGTTTATGCCAAAGTAGAGGAATGGCACGATATGGAACAAAATCTTACTGAAGATAACCAAACTATCATTGATGGCAATCATGATATAGAATCAAATTCCAATTCCATCTCCGGCCAAGTCGATAACTGGTCGGATGGCGGTTCATACAACTGGTAAAATTAGGAAAGAATGCGTCTCGCCTGCTCGCAATAAAATAAATGAAAATGAATCGAAAAGAATCTTTAAAAGCTATTTCTAATGTCTTAAGGAAATTCCCTGAGATAGAATCTTATGTATTTGGTTCTTCAGCCCGTGGTGATTATAATGATTCTTCAGATATAGATTTACTAATTCTTCTGCCTGATAACCTCAATCCTTTAGAAAGAATAAAAAAACAACAAGATATTATCGGAGAATTGTTACCTATTGAATGGGAAAGTGGCTTTGATATTTCACCTGTGATCCTTCAACACAAAGTGTGGAATCAAAGGAAAACTCCATTCACTATAAATGTAATGAATGAAAGAAAAGCCTTATGAAACAACAATTAGATATAGAATCCAGGAATGCTTTAGTGGGCTATCGTATTGAAAAATCCGATAATTCTTTAAAAGAAGCTGACCTCCTTGCTGAAAAAGGATTTTATGATAGTGCAGTTACAAGATTATATTATGCTTGTTTTTATATATCTTGTGCATTGTTGATTAAAAATGAAATCGAAACCTCTTCACACGCAGGAGTAAAAAGAATGTTGTCATTAAAATTTATTCATACTGGTCTATTAGACTCAAAATTTATTAAATCCTATGCCGATCTAATGAATGGTCGTCAATTAAGCGATTATGAAGACTTTGTCTATCAAGATATAGTTTCTTTCACACAATATAAAAAAGAAGCTGAAGAATTTTGTCTTGAAATAAAAAGATTAATTGAAAATTAGGATTCCTTTGGTTTGCACCACTCGAATTCACAAATTAGGAAAGAAGGTGTCTACCCTGTTCACTATAAATACAATGAAAATGAATCTTCTGTCAAATATAAAATCTTCCATAAGAAATTTCATCGGTAAGAGGTATCTTCCCCTTGTCCCTTATACCTTATCCTTCATCCCTTACACCTTATCCCTTATACTTATTACACTTCTCTCCTGTACCGACGATAAACTCATTAACCCCGATTCCTCTTCTTCCTCCTCCGAAGTAGATGGTGACGCCATCTCTATTTATTTCGATCCGGGTGCAGATTTCTCTGCTCGTGCTTCATTTCATTCTGACGCTGAACAAAACGAAAATTTAATACGTAAATTCCGTGTCAAATTCTTCATATCCGATCCCGATGGAAGCGGTAATGACTATTTCCTATTTGACTCTCCTATAATAAGTAGTTTTGAAAAAATTTATGGTGAAGCTGGAAATGAACTTTATAAAACCACAATTCAAATTGGTAATTTAACCGATAATAACGGAAATAAACTTGCAGGCAAAATCCGTGAACTTCTTAGATCTTATCCCTTTAAGATTGCTATCATTGCCAATATGCCTAATGAAGGCAGAACTTCTTGGTTCGGGGATACAAATGAAAAAATGACTAATGAATTTTCGTATAGTTATCTATGCAATACATCCGATCTATCTGTAGTAAAAACCATTAATGATTTACATTTTTTACAAAAAGACAACACTTATGGAAAGAAGAAATATAAATTCTTGGCTAAACAGTATGGTTCAGATTATTATGTAAGTGATAATGTTGGGTGGATGAATAGAAGAAGTACTACAGATGAATATCATGTGACAACAGGTAAAACACCTTCATCTGATTTAATTGAAAATGAGGCGATGGCTGCTAATTGGATAAGAAATTATTGGGATCCTTGGTGGGATTACAGGTATCAAAATAAACAAGATGGCATTAAGGAAGCTGTATACTATGATTATGAAAATCTTTGGCAGTTGTGGAATTTTGGAGGTAGTGTATATGATTCGAATAATGAATTAAGTTTCGATCAAATCTGGGATGGTAGTTGCAAAGAATGGGGGTATAATTGGAAATTAAGAAACAGCAATAAATTTAAAGAATCTAACGATTGGTTCGGGTGGAATGAATTTTGGTTTACGCCTAATGCCTATTATTCTAACGATGGACTTTACATAATTCAAAATGAAAATCATCCCAATACAAGTGATGCATCTACATATGTTAGGATTACAAAAAGTAATGACAGATATGGTATTATATTACCTAAATCTGATGGGATTGAAACAAGAACTTCTAATGGAAAAACTGAGCAATACTTGAAATATACTGTTGACGAGAAGTATGTTCCAAATAGTGGTGCTAATGGATCTATAAGTTTTATTGCTCAAAATTCTGGTCATTTAAGAGTAAAATATAGTAGCCTTAATGGCTCATCTGCTAAAATAAGGATTCAAAGAAGTTCTAATACTATTTCTTCAGATGATTCTTATTTTACTTCTTCCATTACACCTGTTGATTTGCCGGGAGAAAGTATGGAAATAAAAATAACTGGAGACCCAGAACCTATCTTCATTTATGCTCCGAATGACCCTATTGTTATTTATGCTATTGAATTTATCAGTGATATCTATCTTAACGATACGAATCGCGAAGGTGTCCCATTAAATGGAACTAACGCAATCGCTATGGTGGGAGTTCAGGAATATGATGCGTTCGGCACTTGGGCTAATGGCGAAACTAAAGATTTAAAAGGGAAACCTGTTTCTTTGATCAGATCTGTGGCTAAGGTGGTTGTGAATCTTCCTAAAGAAGCCAAACATATTTATCTAAGATGTATGAACAGTAGTGCAAACATCGAACCGGTTGATTTGAGTACCTCTACTTCTGAAACTTGGACTCTAAAACATCAAGGGGGTGAGAAAGATTGTGAATGGTTCAGAATCAAAGATCATGAACCCTGGTACAAGGAAGAAGGTGGTCAAACCGAAGATCAATATAAAAACTGGTTATCTTGGTATTATGGAACCTGGGATTCTTGGAAAGAAGATGAAGAGTGGGGGAAAATTGCAGTTCCTAATACTAACGACTATCCTAATATTTTCAATCCTCGTATAGAACGTTCAGACTTCTGTGAATTCATATACACAGGTGAAGTTAATGGATCCCATCGTTATATATTATATGTTCCGGAAAAAGGAGTGGACGACCCCAATGATTATGGTGATGATGAGGAAAAGCGGAATGTGAACTCCTCTCCAAAAGTTATTCACATTGAGTATAGATACGATAATGATACATATTCCAATAACCTCGATGATAATAATTGTTACCGTATATATTTCACTGATTATGCGACTAATACAGCTATCAAATCTTTGAGACCTTCAGAGTATGAATCTTATGAAGCAAATCATGACAATTTAACACAACATTGGCCTATCATGAGAAACCATATTTACACTTTCAATGTCACTCATACAGAAAGTACTTTGGTTAACCAAAATATACTTGTGCAGATAAAACCATGGGATTATAAACCCCAATCCGACTGGGAAGAAACCTGGTAAAATTAGGAAAGAAAGTCTCCCGACTTCCTCAAAAATAGGAGGGAGGAAAATCCAATCCTCCCATCAAAGAAAAAACAAAAGAAAATGAATCATCTTTCAAATATAAAAAACAGCATAAGGAATTACATCGGTAAGAGGTATTTTCCCCTTATCCCTAACACCTTAACCATCATCTCTAACTTATCCCTTATATTCATAGTTTCGCTGTTATCCTGTTCCGATAATCTTGAAGTTAATTCTTTGGGTTCATCTTCCAACGATTGCACTATCACCATCTGCATTCCGGATATTGATGAGGCGGCAGAATTCGGTGCTACCCGTTCAGATGAGTTCCAAAACACTCGTGCAATCTCTGAAGCCGCAGAAGGTGGCATAACCTCTCTCTGGCTCTTTGCTTTTAAAGACGAAACTATACAAAATAATACAGCTATCACAAAGGTTACACCTTTAACAGGTCATTCCTCTTTAAATATAACAACACAAAACGGTTATAAACAATATCAGGTAAATAACTTCAGTCCGGGTTCTTACCATATTTATCTTGTAGCTAACCTTGATTCTTATTTGGATAAGGATCATAAAATCACAACAAGCATTTCTGAATCTGATTTAAATGATTTGTTTCTTAATTTCTCAACAGAAAATACTTTGGAAAAAGGCAATCTCCCGATGTATTGCCTTAACACTCAAATAAAGAAAACCGCAAATGGAAATCCCGTTGAAAATGGTATTTTTCAATTATCTGAAAATACTTCAATTTATGCCGATTTAAGATTCCTTTGCGCAAAGATAAGATACACAATTCTCTTCGATCATTCTGCCACAGGTTTCTCTTATCAGTTCTCTTCTAATAATGTAAACTTTGATCTCAATGCTTCTGAGGCTAAAAATTTGGCAAAACAAACTAATTTTACAAAACCGATAACAGATCCTGTTTATACAGCATCAGACCTATTCGACCTTTCTAAAATTACTTTAAATCGAGTGCAATATCCTTCGGCTGGCTCTATGTATTTTGACATAGCCAATTCTTCTGTAGCAAATTCTCCCGCTAATCTCACCGTTACCTCCGCAACCTGGGGGACTACTACTTCCAAACGTGCTTGGCAAGGTATTGTATATATCCCCGAAAACTTGTCCGGATCTGAAGATACTCAGTCTTATCTGAAATTCAAATCCAGTGGATCCGAAATGGAAGACTACTATTCTTTCAAACCCGGAAAATTTGAAAGAGGTCAAATGTATGATCTTGTCGCAAAACTAAAAAAATCTGATATTGACGTTGATGTCATGATTTCGGATTGGAAACTTGAATCCTTGTACTATACTCTTCATGGACCTTATCAATTAGTTGTCGAGTATGATCAGATAGAACTGCAGTCTGGCAAGTATTTCCCTATTGGATATAAAACTGATACAAATATTTCCTACGAAATTCCTCAGATTTATTGCACTAATGCAAATGGTGAAACCGGTTATTTTGACTTTTATACCATTGAACCGCTATCTGATGGTATGGTTGATGAAGATGGAAACCCTTATTCTTTGTCTGGAGCTTATGATGGCTATTTCAGAGTTACTGTTAATCCCAATCTTCCTTTCGAAGTGATTTGGGCTTTAATGGAAAAGGAAAATGATTCGAATTCTGAAGATAGAGCTTATACCGACGAGGCGGGGGTGAAACACACTTTGGAAAGTTTAAGCTATTTTCATGTGGTGGCTGGTAATCTGCACAAGAAAATTAACGTCTCCCTTAATTTAAAGCCTTTCTTGAATGTATATCCCAAAATTATCAATATTGATACACGAGAATATTATCTTTCGGTTACTGATAGTGATGAGATAATTATACGTTTCTTCACCAATTATGATAATAGAAAATGGGGAATTGATTTTCATATGATAGACGATGACTTGTTGGTGGAAGGTTTAGGCGAAACTGATTCACGTGGAAATTACGATCTTCAACTGAAGTTAGGTTCCGGTATTGACAGTGAGGGTGGATATGATAATGAATTTCCGATTGTTGTCACGGAAGGTGAAGTCAGGGTTAAAATTTCAAATATGATTGGCACCCATACTTTCTGGAAAAGTAAACATGAATATACTTTAACGTTTGAGTTAAAGGTCAGGAATCCTATAACAGGTTATGAATACAAAACTTTGACTGAAAATGTAACTATTATAATAAAACCTTATTTGACCAATTATATTATCCATTTTAAGGATGCAACCAACACATGGGCTAAAGGTTATGCTGTTCACACCTTCATATATCAGGACTTACTTTTACCTTCAGATTTATCTAAAGGTACAAACAATGATGATCAAGAAGTGGATGCTACTCCTTATGCCGGTATGATTGTAGGTTATGTGGAAGAGGATGCTAACAATAAAGGGAAACAAGCTTACAATGCTGCTACTCAATATGTCTTCTCAAACAATATCAGTTTCAGAGGTTGGAAAGGTTATGGCGGTCCTGACTTGAATAATCCCTATGATATATATGAGGAGTATATCAATAATTCAAAGTATTCAAGACAGGGATTTATAATGTTAGGAAAACCAGATGATCGTGATGGAACTTTACAATGGGTGTGGAACGAAAGATATGGTTATACTAATAGAAACAAAATTACTGATACCGACGGCCAGCAGATACGTACAAAGATGTATCGTTATGATGTGAATTTTAATGAAGACCATGAACGAAGTATTGAGGAAGGTGGGATGGGTTGGCAATGTTCAACTTGTGTGACACGCTATAACAATGGTAGTTTATACAATAGTACCGGAGGTGGATCAGACCATGATTATGACTATCCCGGAATTGTCATGGAAAAAGAAACCGGTGAAAATGATGGCTGGTGGAAATACACTCTTACCGGGGTGGCTTCCCCGGGTAAAACAATGATTATTTTTGCTAATTCAGAAGCTCCATGGGATCGAGGAGACCAGAATGACCATCGTTTCCCGGGTGATTATGATACAGGTCTACCTCTCTTTGACTTCGAGGATAATGAAGGTTGGTTTATTTTCAACGGAAAAAACACAGAAAATGAAACAAACACCCAGGCTCACTTCTTCGATGAAAAAGAAGAGGCTTTGAAAGCATATAAACTTAGTAATTAATTTATTATTTAAATTTTAAATAAGGGTTGGCAAGCCTTACCGCTTCCCAATCCCCAAATTAGGAAAGCAGGCGTCTCGCCTGCTCACAAAAAAACAGGAGGGAGGACACTCTTGTCCTCTAGAAACAAAAACCAAATCATGAATATGAATCTTTTCTCAAACATAAAAAAAGTATTTTCTCGTAAGGGTTTTCCTTCTTTTATAATTAATACTTTATACTTTATAGTCTCAGCTTCGCTGTACTCCTGCTCCGAAGATCTCGATGTCTCTCAGGGTATCAACACAATTAATGATGACTATATCTCTTTAGATATTATCATTCCTCAGGAAAAATATATTGATACTCGTGCTGATATTTTAAATCCAAATGAAATAAAGGAACTCGCCGTTTTTATTTATAATGGTGAAACTTTTATTCAGAAAACAACGCTAAGCGATTCTCAGATCTTTGCTGACGGAGAAAACCAATACAAGGTATCTATTGCAAAAAATGATGATGCTAAAAAAGCTGAGAGTCTTAAAATATATGCCGTGGCCAATCCCGGTAATGCTCTGAATTCTTTATCAAGTTCACCATCAATCTCTGAACTTCAAGGTGTAGTCGCACAAGATTATTGTTCTTCTGATGGTTTTTATATGGCCGGGCAAGCTGATGTTACTTCCAATACAAGTGTTGAACTCACAAGGGCTGCAGGTAAAGTTACTGTGACAAATCAAACATCAGACGGAAAGTTCAAACTTACAGGCTTCCATATCTATGGCACCGCTATTGACTGCTTTGTTTCTGCAGGGGAAATTGGTAAGATTAGAGTAGGTAATAAAACTTCTAATGATGAAGACAAGGGTTTTATAAATGGAGAGAATACGCCTTTTACATCTGCTGGTTATGCTATGCCATCCTTTACATATAAATTGGTAGATGGCAAAGATCCGGTTATTTATACGTATATAGTAATTGAAGGAACTTTTGAAAATGTGAAAAGTTATTATGCTCTTCCTTTATACAGTCAGTCTCAAGATATTTACTACGATATAAAACCAAATCATTGGTATGATTTGATTCTTGAAGAAGTCAATCATAAGGGCCAACCTACAAGAGATGAAGCTGTTAAAAATCCTTGCGATTATGTCATATATGATATTCATGAACACACATCAAATATCCTTTCTATGGCTTCCGATGGTATCCATGAATTAGGTGTGACTCATGATATCGAGCTCCAGTCGGTGGAAGATAACCTTGGGAAGGATTTCAATGTATATTCCAACACCTTTACAGTAAAAATATACTCTGCTAAAATTGAGGAGCAATTAGACTTCAATGATGTTAAATTGGAAATTATTTCAGGCAGCGACTGGATGGACCTCGATAAAATTAATAAAGAGGAATTGGAGCCGGAAGATTCATTATCTGACGAAGACAAAGCTTTATTCGGCATTCAATATAAATTCACTGTTTCAAATAAGTTTGAAAGATATACTTCCCAAACCGGTACTATAAAGGTAACTTGGAAGGGTCTGGAACGAGAAATAAATGTATCCTACAATCCTTCTTTCCAAATGGATAAGGCATGTAGAGCTACATTATTTATTTATGATGATTCGGATCTTACTAACCCAAAATACACAATTGAAAAATATTGGGCTTTCCTACAAGGTGAAAACGACAACTGGACATTGTTCGGAGTCGGATCTAGTGATATGGCTGAAAACAAAGTCCGTAATCAAGGTTTTCATTTCCCGATGCCCTACGGAAATGAGGTGCCTGTTAAAACTTGGACTTACAAATATGAAATAAATTTTGAGGATCTTCAGGCCCAGTTAAATGGAGAAACTATTAACGGGATTACTGCTACTATCTCAGGAAACGATTATTTTACAGGGGGTAATCTTGTATGGGACTATAATAATGATAATCTTACAGGTCATCTCAAACTTGAAAAATCAACGCCTAATAATTATGAGTACGTAACAGGAAAAATTGTTTTCAACGTAAGTTACGGGTCTTCTTCAAGTCGTGCGTTCACTCTCAATCTTTATCACACTGGTTTCTTCCACCATGATGCTGGCTTCGATTATGATAATGAACATATACTTTCCTATATGAAAGAAAAGGAATTCTATTATTATGAGGTTGTGCCTTTGGAAAAAGACTCGGAAGGAAACCAACTTTATTGGCTCGACCGAAATATTGGAGCTAAGTCAAACAAAATGTTTGTTGAGGATGGAAGTATCAGTGGATTAGGAAAAAGCACTGCCAAAGGCCTATACCTCAAAATATGTAAATATGTGGAAGGTGCATATAAAGATCCTTATGTGATTAATGATGTTTGTCCTCCGGGATATCATATCCCGGGTTCTTCTGAATGGAATACTGTTCGGTTGTCTGCAAATTTCCAAGCAAATCAAGAAACTGATGAAAACAATGTTTCTTATTCTGCCACTTATTTTCAAAGCAGCGTGGGAAAGGTTTATTTCCCAAGAGCTAAATATTTCCATTCTGACAATAATGAGAATATCTCATGGCATGAGGAAAAAGCTGAGATGGGAGATGGATCTACCGGTTATTATTGGACTGCAACTCCTGCTCCCGGAATGGAAAAACTCGAAATGGGTAAATGGCTCAGAGCTTTATATGTAAATGGGGCAAATACCACTTACATGAACACTGATGTTGTGACAAATAAATTGAATGTCCGTTGCGTTGCTGGTGCTTCCATAATACCTCAGGATAATCATTACATAAGCATTAATGTGCATAATGTTACTCATGTTTATCTATTCGACAAAGTTTCTGGAAATGCTCTTTACTCCTTTCCGGGCAAAGCTGTGGGTACCGAGGCTTCTTCTCAAAGATGGCAAAATTTCTCTTGCACTACTTCAGCGAATGTTGATAATATAGGTATGATTTTTGTAAAAGAGTCTATTGATGGCGGTATTACTATCTTTACTAAAGATGGTGACTCTTTTGAGATTCATAATGATCTTTTAACTCAGACTGTTAAAGAAGCTACTTCCGATCCGAATCTTTATTGGAATGTAGAGAGGGGTAAGTATTACGACTTATGCTACGAAAAAGAAGTTGAAGGTCAAGACCCGATTGACCTCCGACAGAAAAGAAAAGAAGCAGATAAGAGCATTATATCTGATTCACAACCCGAAGAAGACTTTTGTTCATACGATGAAAATGCTCAAACTTCAAACTCCGGTACGGTAATCCAGCCAACATACGATTTCGAAAAAGAAAATGAAGATGAAGTAGAATTCAAAATCACCCAAACAACAATAACTGGTAATGACTGGGGTAATAATGAGGATCTTAAAGCTAACGTATGGGCAAATGTTGAAGTCGGTTCAACAATAAAGGTATACTTTAAAGTGACTGATGGTGACTTGATTATTCAAACTTATGCTGGTTGGAATGAACGCCTTAATGAATATAGAATTGGAAACATGCATAGGCATGTCAATGGTTCCGACGTTTATGTCCTTGAAATTGAAGCAACTAAAATTTTATTAGATAAAATAAAACAGACTGGTTTGATCTTCAATGGTACCCACTTCGCTCTCTTAGGTGTTACAATCCTTCCCCCCGGTGAAGTAATACCAGAAGTGCCTACGACAATTATTTATGATAGTAATGAAAATTATTGGGCTTTAAATCAAGGGGTAATTTGGACAGAACTTTCAAATGAAAAATTTGATTGGAAAAATAAAGCCAAAGAAGGTGATATCATGAAATTCATAGTCGATGTATATTGGTATCCAGATGCAGAATTTAAATTCCTTTGCAGCAACACAGGACAAACAGTAAAGGGTTATAATGGCTTTAACTTTACAACTAATGGTAGCTACCAGTCCATATCATTAACATTAACTCAGGAAATGATAAATGATCTTGCAAGCAATGGTGGATTAAGACTTGAAAGTGTCCAGGTAGCACTTAGAAGAGTTACGATAGAACGTCCAATAGAATAAAAACAATAATTCTTTTTCAGTTATGTATATAGAATTGCATTGTAAGATGTTGTAAAATGAAATAAATGAATTCTAGATATCGGGCCGGAGCCCGATATCTCATTTTAAGAAGCTATCCCCACCAACCACCCTTAGCCTTAACTGAAATACACCTTGAGTTCATGATGTAGGGTTTGTAATTTTGCGGGATTACAAACTCTATAATTTTTGTACCACCCGACTGTTAAGTTCCACCTTAACACCCATTAATGAAGTTTGTCTTGGCTGTGTGGTGTACGGGGTGCACCAAACACCCCCATCTAATTACCGCAAAATAATATGAAGTTTGCCTTGGCTGTGTGGTGTACGGGGTGCACCAAACACAGCCATTCTTCGCCTCCACAAAATAATATGAAGTTTGCCTTGGCTGTGTGGTGCACGGGGTGCACCAAAAAACAGAATAACTATCCTCCAAAGCTATGCACCATGCACCATGCACTATGCACTCAACAAAAAAATGCAATTTTTTTGTTCCAATGTTAAAGATAACATACCCCTTTTTCCCTTTGCCCCTAACTTTGCACCGTGAAAGAATAAGAACCTTTCTCGAAAGCTTTTCAAAAGTGAACGGTCTAAAGTTTACAAAAGTCTATTTCTTTAAACTTTAAACTTTCAACTTTGATTAAGCCCACAAGTCTGACAAACCATACTGTGATCGATGCGGTTACGCAAGCCTCCGGTCCTCTGGAAACCTCTCGGTGTGGAAGCCGTACACCTTCAAAAGGGTACTGCCATTCAGGA
>JAFLTO010000011.1 GCA_022510425.1 Muribaculaceae bacterium | reverse complement strand
ACTTGAACCCTTGACAGCAGAAGAAAAGCAGCTTCTGGAAGATACCGGAGAGGAACTTATTAAATATCCCACCGTTCCATGTACTGCATGTGAATACTGTATGCCTTGTCCTTATGGAATAAATATCACTGCAATCTTCACGCATTACAATAAATGTCTGACAGAAGGAAAACTTCCCAGACATAAGACTGATGCTAATTATACAGAGGCAAGAAAAGCCTTTTTGATCGGATATGACAGAAGTGTACCGAAACTACGTCAGGCAAGTCATTGCATCGGATGTGCACAATGCGAGGTTCATTGTCCCCAAAGCATAAAGATTCCTCAGAGACTTCATGCGATTGATGATTTTGTAGAAAAAATTAAGCAGAACAAAGAAGAAGTTTTGGCATGATGGCTAAGGAAAGATTCGAAGAATTGGTTGTGGAACTAAGGGAAGGGAGAAGCAACTGTATAATCGTCAAGGGAGAAGAGATATTTAAATTCAGTCTTCCGGGGGTCAAGACATTGATGACTTTGTTGAAAGAAGATCCGAGTCTTTTGAAAGATTCCATAGTTCTTGACAAGGTGGTCGGCAAAGGAGCCGCAGCCCTGATGATATTGGGAGAAGTGGCAGAAATATATGCCGAATTAATAAGTGAACATGCAATAAAACTGCTTGACACAACTGATATAAAATTCAGTTATGGAGAGAGGGTTCCTTTCATTGAAAATAAGACAAAGACAGGATTTTGTCCTATTGAGATGCTTTCAATACCATCCAGTGATCCAAAAGAGATCCATGAAAAAATTATAGGTTTCTTGTCCACGATGCAATCCTCTAAAACCAGATAAAATATAATTAAATGAAAAGTTTTATAAGTTTATCAATTTTAATGTTCTGCACCCTGATGGTGTCGTGCGGCAGTAAAGAAACAAACACTAAAGAAAATATGGCAGAAACAGAAGAAATACAGGAAATAGACGGTATCCGTATATCTGATAAATCTCTCATTGACAAAGAACATAAAAATGTATTGATTATTTCCGGAAGTCCCCGAAAAGGAGGAAACAGTGACCTTCTTTGCGACCAGTTTGCAAAAGGTGCTGAAGAAGCCGGAGGAAACGTAGAAAAGATTTTCCTGGCCGACTATAATATCAAATATTTTGAAGAAGAAGACGAGCAAAGAGTCGGTGAAAGGAGAAACGAGGCTGAGGATGATGCTCCTGCACTGATGGATAAATTGGTGAAGGCTGATATAGTAGTTCTTGCCAGTCCTGCCTATTACCTTAATGTGACGGGTCAGATGAAAGTTTTCATTGATCGAACTTACAGTCATCTGTCAGAATTGAAGAACAAGGAGTTTTATTATATAGTAACAAGTGCTGATAACACTGATCAATCAGCGGACAGGACAATAGATGGTTTCCGAAGATTCGTGATGTGTCTTCCTAACTCTGTTGAAAGAGGCTCTATAAAAGGAACCGGTCTTGGCAGAAAAGGAGCTGTCGAAGACTCCAAATTTATGGAGGAGGCTTACGAACTGGGAAAGACAATATAACATTGTAATATTCAGTTAATAAGAATAAATTTAAAATTAAAAATATGTTGAATTTTATAGGTGGACTCGGATTTCAGGAAGTCCTTTTGATAGCGTTAGTAGTTCTTCTTTTCTTTGGTGGAAAGAAAATTCCTGAAATGATGAAAGGTCTTGGTAAAGGAGTCAAGGCATTCAAAGACGGGATGAAAGAAGTAGAAACAGATGTGAAGGTTGAAGCAAACGAAGAGACCAAACATTTTAATGAATAGAAGAAATTTCATAAAGAAGCTTGGTTTGGGGCTTTCAGTTACAGGACTTGCTGCAACAGGATGCAAAAAAAGTTCTTCTCTTTCATTATCCGGAACAGATTCAAATCGGGAAGTTCCAACCGACAAAATGACCTACAGAATTACACCATCCACAGGGGATAAGGTTTCCTTATTGGGTTATGGGTGTATGCGTTGGCCACTTATGTCTGATCCGAATGGGAAGGAAGGGGAAGAAATAATAGACCAGGATGCAGTAAATGAACTTGTGGATTATGCCTTGGCTCACGGAGTAAACTATTTTGATACAGCTCCGCCATACGTTAGAGGAAAGTCAGAAGAAGCCACAGGCAAAGCTTTGAGCAGACATCCCCGGGACAGCTATTATATCGCCACAAAGATGAGCAACCACCATCTTGCGAGAACAGGAATGAAGGGTAAGGAACTGTATGATGCATCTGTAGAAATGTATCACAATTCCATGAAGAAACTTCAGACTGATTATATCGATTATTATCTGCTTCATAATTGTGGAGGAGAAACCGGAATGCCTTTCCTTGAACAAAGATTTATTGACACCGGACTTCTTGATTTCCTTTTAAAAGAAAGAGAGGCAGGGAGGATCCGCAATCTCGGTTTTTCTTATCATGGCGATGTAAAGGTGTTTGATTACCTCCTTTCACTTCACGACAAGATGAAATGGGACTTTGTACAGATCCAATTGAATTACGTGGATTACCGCCATGCTTCGGGAATGAATTTCAATGCGGAATATCTTTATGATGAATTGGCAAAAAGAGATATCCCTGCTGTGATAATGGAACCTCTTTTGGGAGGACGACTTGCATCTTTGACAGACCATCTAAATGCCCGTTTGAAAGAGAGAGAACCTGAAGAAAGCATTGCATCATGGGCATTCCGTTTTTCCGGCACCTTCCCTAAAGTTTTGACAGTGCTTAGCGGAATGACTTACAAGGAACATCTTGAAGACAATATCCGAACTTACGCACCCTTACGTCCCTTAAATGACGAAGAATTGGCAATGCTTGAAGATACGGCTCAAGTCATGATTGGATACCCCTCAGTTCCTTGTACTACCTGTGAATATTGTATGCCTTGTCCATATGGTATCAACATACCGGGAATTTTCGCTCATTACAACAAGTGCATCAATGAAGGGAATGTCACTTCATCGAATAAGGATCCGAATTACACCAAAGCAAGGAAGGCTTTTCTGGTAGGTTATGACAGATCTGTACCGAAATTGCGTCAGGCAAGTCATTGCATAGCATGTGACCAATGTAAGCCTCATTGTCCACAATCCATAGATATCCCGAGGCAATTACAAAGAATCGACAGATATGTAGAAAGCCTCAAACAAGGTTCCGAAATAACAGTATGAAATATTTAAGAAATAATTGAAAAAAATAAACAAATGAATAACACAGTAAATCTTTACTCGCTAAGTTACAGCAATGTAAAAACCTATTGGTTTGCTGTTCTTTTTGTCATTGGTAACATAGTTTTACCACAGATATGTCACTTAGTTCCGGACGGGGGTTTTATTTTCCTTCCGATCTATTTCTTCACCTTGATAGGTGCTTACAAATATGGATGGAAAGTCGGACTTCTTACAGCATTGGCCTCTCCGTTGGTAAACCATATCCTGTTCGGTATGCCTCCATTAGCAGTATTGCCTTCTATAATCATTAAATCTGTAATACTTGCTTTTGCCGCTTCATTTATCGCTAATAAATTCAGAACTGTGACCTTGCTTCATCTTTTAACAGTTGTTTTACTTTATCAGATAGCAGGTTCATTTATAGAAAGCGGCATCGTAGGTTCATTGGTCAAAGGATTTCAGGATTTCAGGATAGGGATACCGGGAATGTTATTGCAAATTTTCGGTGGTTACGCTTTTATTAAATATGCCTTAAAGAAATAAAATATGGAGAAAGTTTATTTCACCAGGGATATCTCTGCCAGAGGATTACAAAATTTATTCTATCTATTAGGAAAGAAGCCCAAAGGGAAAGTGGCTATCAAACTCCATTTTGGGGAACCCGGTAATCCGAATTTTATTGATCCGGAAATGGTTAGACCTTTGGTGGAAAGTTTGAAAGGAACATTTGTTGAGACTAATGTCTATTATGGTCCAAGGTCGAAGACCAAGACTCATATAGAGGTGGCAAAAGAACATGGCTTTGGGTATGCTCCAATTGATATACTCGATGATCAAGGTTCTGTAGTTATACCCGTAAACGGTGGGAAGAGATTTAGGTATGCCCTTTTAGGAGAAGGGATAAACAGATATGACTCGATGGTATCCATAGCACATTTCAAAGGACATATGATGGCCGGATTTGGTGGAACCTTCAAGAATATGGCAATAGGAATTGCTTCAAGAGATGGTAAACTTCAGGTTCACCATGGGCCTAAGGGTTCCGGAGAATTCTTGGGAGGTAAGGAATTTCTTGAAAATGTAGCAGAATATTCAAAAGCTGCAATTGATTATTATGGTAAAGATAATTTAGTATTTATAAACGTATTGAATAATCTTTCAGTAGATTGTGATTGCGATGGACACCCTCATGCTCCTGAAATGGAAGATATAGGTATACTTGCCAGTAATGATCCTGTTGCATTAGACAAAGCGAGTGTAGATTTAATCCGAAAAGCTCCAAATAACTATCATCTTGTTAAAAGAATAGACGAAAAAGAAGGAATGCATTTACTGGATTATCTTGAGGAAATGGGAATCGGTTCGCAAGATTATGAATTAATTGAAATTGAATAAATAAAATTTTATGATCAAGAAGAGTTTTTTCATTATAATAGCATTAATTTCATTTAATTTAAATATGATGGCACAACAGACAAAAGAAGAATATCAGAAAGAAATATTCTTTCCAATCGGAGAACCTAATACCGGTTTTGCCAAATATTTTATTGGTCAAAGCTATCTGGCACCAATAAGCACATCTCAGATACCATTCATGAATGTAACCTTTGAACCGGCATGTAGGAACAACTGGCATATTCATCATGCCACAGAAGGCGGAGGTCAGATGTTGGTCGGTGTCGGTGGTAGAGGTTGGTATCAGGAGGAAGGAAAAGAACCTATTGAAATCCTTCCCGGGACAGTAATTAATATTCCTGCGAATGTAAAACATTGGCATGGGGCTGCGAAAGACAGTTGGTTTTCTCATTTAGCTTTTTCTGTTCCCGGTGAAAACGAATCAACTGAATGGCTTGAACCGGTTGATGATGAATATTACAATAACATTCAGTAATTACCAAAAATATAGTTTATATGTTTAGTCTTAAAGGAAGAGTTGCTGTTGTTTCCGGTGCCAGTAGTGGTCTGGGAGCACAAATGGCAAAAGGATTTGCAGAACAAGGTGCTGATGTAGTAATAACAGCAAGAAGAATAGAAAAACTTCAAGCTTTGGCTGAGGAAATCAGTCTCAAATATGGTGTAAAATGTTTCCCTGTGAAATGCGATGTTACCAATACAGAATCTGTGAATGGAGCCGCTGCCATTGTTGAGGAAGAATTCGGCAAGGTTGATATCCTTGTGAATTGTGCTGGAGCAAATAAAGGGACCGGTGTCCTTGATACAACAGATGAAGAATGGGATTTCACTGTAGATACTGATTTCACAAGTGTATTTAAAGTTTCCCGTGCTTTCGGCAACATAATGAAGAAGCATAATTATGGAAGAATTATCAACATTGCTTCCATGTATGGTTTAGTTGGCAATACAGCTATGGATGTAGTGGCTTACCATGCTACAAAAGGAGGAGTGGTGAACATGACTCGTGCTATGGCTGCAGAACTGGCTAAATATAACATAACCTGCAATGCCATTTGTCCCGGATATTTTGCTACGGAACTGACAGTGGATACACTCGAAACAGAATTCTTCCAGGAATATATGAAAAGAACCGTTCCATTGGGTCGTTATGGAAGAGAAGGAGAATTAAATGCAGCCGCAATCTTTTTAGCAAGTGATGAAGCCTCATATGTTACCGGAGCTATAATCCCGGTTGATGGAGGTTACACTGCTGTTTAAAGAACTTTGTACAATGCATTGTACCAAAGGGGGTTCGTCCGGAGACGCACTCCCTTATTTAATTAGTGCCATTATTTTTCTAATTTTGCTGTAAATTACAAGTAGTATGGAAAAGAAGATAAGATTGGTTTATCCTCAATGGCAGGGGGCTGATATTGCAAGATGGATACCGAATATTCCTGTAGAACTACCTATCCATTCTTAAAGGAACAGAATGACTTATATTAATAGGGAGAAAAATCTAAAATATTAAATCTTTAAAAATGAAATTCACGATAAAGGACGTTTTTCTTGTGTTAACAGTAATGATAACGAGTATGACAAGTTTTAAGAGCTATTCACAAGATGTACATCAGATGTGGCTTGAAGGTTCAAAAGGTAAATTGTATGCCTTGCTTCAATATCCCGACGAAGTGAAGAAGGATGTGAAATATCCTTTGGTGATAATCTGCCACGGATTCAGTGGAAATTGTGAGTCGGAGATGCAGAAGGATCTTGCCGATGATATTGTCAGGAATGGTATGGCAGCCCTCCGTTTTGATTTTAACGGACATGGCAAGAGCGAGGGTTTGTTTCAAGATATGACGGTGCCGAATGAGATTGAAGATTTGAAGGACGTTATCAAATGGGCCCAGAAACAACCATGGGTAGAATCAATAGGGCTTGTAGGACACTCGCAGGGAGGTGTCGTTGTAAGTATGGTTGCAGGAGAACTGGGAAACAAAATCATTAAGGCAGAGGCATTGATGGCTCCGGCTGCTGTCCTGCGAGATGATGCCTTAAGAGGAAGCACTATGGGAGCTTATTATGACCCGTATAATATTCAGGGAGATTATGTGGAACTTCCCGGATCACCGGAAGCCGGTTCTTTGAAACTTGGAAAGTCATACATTGAAACAGCCATGACACTGCCGATATATGAAACTGCGAGGAAATTTACCGGTCCGACATTGATATTGCAAGGCACTCATGACAGAGTTGTCCCATATACATATGCAGAAAGATACCATGAAGATATCAAGGGGAGCCAGCTGAAACTTATTGAAGGGGACAATCACATGTTCTCTAATTCCCTTAGACAAAGTTGTCAATTTGTTGCCAACTGGATGAAGACAAAACTGGAAGGATGGAAAGTTATAAATGTAAATATATAACTGTGTTATTTAATCTCTTCATTAAAATCTTACCTTGAATAATACTTAATAGAATCTTTTAATCTCTGATTTAAATAACCTTAAAGCCGGTATTTATGTCATTAACGGGAAAAAGTATATTATAAAGTAAATCATAAATTTTCAAAAACTTATTTACAAAAATAATAATATACACTTTTCCCTCTACCATAAAGATATCAGTTTGTATCCAATTGGTTGAAATACTGTTCATTCTAATTGATAGAACAGGTAACTTAAAAAATAAAAAGGGATTAGTTGCTTTAACAGCATCGCAGCAAAAGCAAGTAAAGGTGGCACCGGAATTTCCGATGTCACTTTTTTTGAGCTTTAAAACAACATAACTTTGAGCCTTAAAACAACATGGTATGTTTTGTTTTGATATAACTTTGCAGAGAAAGATTTTGCAGTGCACCGAGCACCAGCTTGGCTTTTTACATCGCTCCGCTCACCAAAAGCCGCTGATGTACTCTAAACTTTCACTGCGATTTCGCAAATGCTCAATTCACCAGTAAAATTTGAACTAAGGAAAAATGAAGAAAACAATCGTAGTTATCGGAGCCGGTCCGGGATTAGGTTATGGCGTGGCAAAAAAATTTGGCAAAGAGGGTTATTTTGTAATTCTTGTTGCCAGAAACCAAGAATCCCTTGTAAAGATGAGTGATGAACTAAATATGGAAAACATCGACAACACCTTTGCAATCGGTGATTCTTCGGAAGATAAGAAATTCAAGGAGGTGCTCGAGGGGATAAAATCCGAATTCGGAACCCCTGATGTAGTGGTTTATAACGTTGGTATAACTGCTCCTGATCCTGAAAATTTGACAACTGAAGATTTAGTGTATCATTTCAAGACCGATGTTGCCGGTGCCTGGACAACAATCGAGGTTTTCACAAATGATGAATTTGCCACGAAGAAAGGTGCGATAATTTTCACAGGAGGAGGTCTGGCACTTTATCCAGCAGATGGTTTTATCCCTCTTTCAATCGACAAGGCTGCCTTACGTTCCATGGCTTATATCCTCAACAACAAATTTAAGGAAAAAGGTATATTTGTCGGAACTGTTACCGTGTGCGGCTCAATCAATGGTGATAAGTATTTTTCAGCTGACAATATTGCAGAAATGTATTGGCAGATGAATGAAAAGAGAGATAAGGTGGAATATGCATACGAGTATCCTGAAGTTGCACCATCAAAATTCTATGAAGATCAAAAAGTGAAATATGGAATATTCGAAGAAAACTCAGGTAAATTCTGGGGCGAGGTTTATAAAATCCTTGCAGATCATAACAAGCAATAAATTTAAACACTTTCTGTAAACAAATTATTAAAGCCACACAAGATAATGTGGTATCTGATACCCATATTCTTTTTAGGTGTGTTAACCCCAATACAGACTGCCGCGAACTCCCGTTTGCGACAGTCTGTGGTATCTCCATTTATAGCTTCCTTGGTTTCTTTCTCAGTCGGAACAATCTTTCTTCTGATTGTAACCCTTTGTGAAAAAGGAGGAATCTTAATAGACAGGGAATTGTTTGCAACGCTTCCTTGGTGGTCATGGCTCGGAGGAATATGTGGTTTATGGGGGCTTACTGTCAATATTATCATTTTCCCGAAACTTGGAGCAATGCAAACAGCCTTGATGCCGATGTTGGGTCAGATAATTATGGGTATTGTCATAGACAGTTTCGGTTTACTCCAATCGTCTCAATTTCCATTCACATTTCTGAGATTCATTTCCGTCCTGATAATTTTACTTGGAATGTTTATGGTGATATGGCAAAAATCATCAGGAAAGAAAGGGGATAACAAACTCTTATGGCAGGCAATTGGATTTAGCGGAGGTGCCATATTTGCCATGCAACCTTCAATGAACAGTCTGTTGTCGATAGGATTGTATTCGTCGGTTCATGCCGCCTTCATTTCATTTTTTACAGCCACAATAGTTCTTATTGCAATTGCTGTAATCATTCCTTCAAACAGAGTCCATATTCCACAGATATTTTCACTTGACAGACCCTGGTGGTCATGGCTCGGTGGAATTATCGGAGGTACTTTTGTAACCGGTTTTGCCTTCTTCGCTTCTAAAACCGGAATAGGGATATTGTTAGTGACAAGCATTTGCGGACTCCTGGCCAATAGTTTGGCAATTGATAAATTCGGATGGTTCGGAACCGTCAAGAAAAGAATCAGGCCGGTTCAATATTTGGGATTGATTTGTGTTGTGGTTGGTATCATGATTTTAAGATTAAATTGAGATGAAAGATAAGATTAAACTGAATAACGGCATAGAAATGCCGATGATTGGATATGGAGTCTATCAGATTCCCTCTTCCATAACACAAAGATGTGTGGAAGAAGCATTGGAAGTCGGATATAAATTAATCGATACTGCCCAATGCTACGGAAATGAAACCCAAGTAGGAAGAGCGGTATTGGAGTCTGGTATTCCAAGGGAAGAACTGTTTGTTACAACAAAGGTGTGGGGAACCCGTGGCTATAATGACACTTTACGTTCAATCCAGCACTCTCTTGACCGACTTGATACCTATATAGACCTTCTTTTGATTCACGAACCATCGGGAGATTACAAAGAGATTTATGTAGCTCTAGAAGATTCGATTCCAAGCGGTTATGTAAAATCTATCGGTGTTGCAAATTTTTTGGATGAAACTTTCAAAGACATTGTTAAGAACAGCAGGATTATTCCGGCTGTTGATCAGATAGAGACACACGTATTCCGTCAGCAGGTGGCGATGCAAGAAATGTTGAAAGAATATGGAACTGTCCTTCAATCCTGGTCGCCTCTTGCGTGTGCAAAAGGAAATATTTTTGAAAATCCTGTTTTAAAAGAAATTGCCGGCCATCATAATAAAACCATTGCTCAAATCGCATTGAGATGGCTTATACAAAGAGGAATACCAATTATTCCTAAATCAACACATAAAGATAGAATGAAAGAAAATATAGATATCCTTGATTTTGAACTTAACAAAGGAGAAATGGAAGATATCAATAAACTGGAAAAAGGTAAAAGTCTTTTTAATTGGTGGTGATTAACTATGGAAGATCTGAGTGTATATAATTACAAAGATATAATTTACAGTTGTTTTCAATTGGATGAATCCCTTTCTGAACATTGCCTTCCGAGACATGCCCTTGTTTTTGTATACTCGGGAGAGATTCAGATCAATGACTCAGGTACCGAACATACTATTCATGCCGGTGAATATGTGTTTTTGAAGAGAGACAACAAAGTAAAGATTCATAAACATACTTTGGGAGAAGCACCTTATAAAGCCATAAGTGTACGTTTTGACAGGAAATTCCTCAGGGAATATTTCAGAACTATCGATAAGAAGATCATGCCGAAAAATGCAAAAAGATTCGATGAGGCTATTATAAAGATGGAAAAATCCCCATATGTAGAATCCTTATTTACCTCTTTATTCCCTTTCACGGACAGAGGCATAATACCGTCGGAAGAATTTGTGGAGATGAAAATGAAGGAGGCTCTGAATTATGTTCTCAAGGCTGATGACAGATTCTATCCGACTTTATTTGACTTCAACGATCCTTGGAAAATAGATATCATGCAATTTATGGAACAGAACTTCATGCAAGATATGAGTATCGAGGAATTTGCCTTTTATACTGGAAGAAGCCTTGCTTCATTCAAAAGAGATTTTGCTGAGGTGTGTGACCTGTCCCCGCAAAAATGGCTTATTAAGAAAAGGCTTGAAAAGGCTCATGCTATGATACAGGAAGGCAAGAAGAAAATCAACGACATCTATTTAGAGGTTGGATTCAAGAACCGTTCCCATTTCTCTATAGCCTATAAAAAGCAATATGGCCGCTCACCGGCTCTTTCAGTCAATTAAATAAAACAAATATCCTAATCAATTTAGAATGTCGGACTAAATTTCCGGCATTTTTTATATAAATTAAAATGAGCTTTACAGCAACGCATCTTTGAGCCTTATAGCAACCTCTTTTATATTGAAGCTTTTATTAATCTTTATTTTTTACAATCTGTAATAATTGTGAATAACTTTTCCCGGAGTGTTTTTTGATAAAACGGCTGATATGTGAAAGAGAAGAGAAATTAAATTTATAGACCAATTCAGTCAAAGTATATTCACGGTTTATGATATGTCGTAACAATGATTGTAAGGTAAATCTTTCTATCCAATAAGAAGCAGGTTGACCACTTGTGAGTTTACTTACCTCAGAAAGATAATGAGGAGATATAAATAATTCGGAAGCATAAAAAGCCAATTCCCTGTTTTGTTTATAACTTCCATTTTCCAACATGGAAATAAATTTTGCCATTAGGGAAGCTGGACGGCTGTCGGGAGAAATTTTCGAGTAAATGGAGGCATGGATATTAAGAATTTCCAATATATGGACTTTTAATAGAGCAGCCAAAAGTTCCTCATGGAATAAATTCTCCTTGTCATTTAATTTGTTTTCCAACAATATTAAAGAAGTATGACAGATATTGAATTGCTTTTCGTTAAGACGTATTACGGGATTTTTAAGAAGAGAAAGATGACCAATGATGATATAATTGTTTCTGACATTATCCGTGTAAAAGAAAGATTCAGAAAATTCAAGAATTATCCCTTTGAAATCCATAGACAGATGAATGTCGGAAACAATAACACCATTTAAGAAAATCACCAAATCTCCTTGGCCTACATTGTAGCGGACTTGATTTTGGAGGAAACTAAAACTCCCTTTCTCACATAAGATATGTGTTACTTTACCAACACTGTTAAAATTGTTGTAACTTGTCAAATCTTTGCGGAAAACTATTTTATCATCCATGATGCAAAAATAATCTATTTACTACGAATTGTGAAACATTTACCAAGAATGAGATAACAATCAAAACTTATCTCACCCTTAAATTTGCAAATAAAAATTAGAGTGAAAATGAAAAAGGTTAGATTAAATAATGGAGTTGAAATGCCGGCAATTGGTTTCGGTGTCTTTCAGATTCCCAAGAACGAAACAGAAAGATGTGTTAACGATGCCCTTGAAGCAGGCTACAGAATGATTGACACAGCTGCTTCTTATTTCAATGAAAAAGAAGTAGGTGACGCCATTCGAAACAGTGGATTAAAACGTGAAGATTTATTCATAACCACAAAATTATGGGTTCAAGATTTTGAATATGAGGATGCTCTGAAGGCTTTTGATAAATCCATGGTTAACCTTGGTCTTGATTATCTGGATCTATATCTCCTTCATAAACCTTACGGAAACTATTATGCTGCATGGAGGGCACTTGAAAAACTTTATAAGGAAGGAAGAATAAAAGCAATCGGTGTCACTTCTTTTTCAGACGAAAGACTTCAGGACCTTTTTCTTCATAATGAAATAAAACCGGCTGTAAACCAACTTGAAATAAACCCTTGGTATCAACAGAAAAGATCGGAAGAGTTTTTGGCTTCGGAAGGGATACAAATGGAGGCATGGAGTCCATTAGCTTGCGGTACCGGTGATATTTTCCATAATCCTGTTTTGTTTTCAATAGCAGAGAAACACGGAAAATCAGTGGCCCAGATAGTACTCCGATGGCTTAATCAGAGGAATATTGTTGTTATTCCCAAAAGTACTCATAAAGAACGGATCATCGAGAATCTGAATATCTTAGATTTCACACTCACAGATGAAGACATGAAATTAATTTCTTCTCTTGACACCGGCAAAAGTAAGATTTACGATGACCAGGATTTAACTACCGTGAGAGGAATCGGCCTTTATAAAATTCATGAATAAAACAAAGATATGGAAAAGATTAAATTGAATAATGGAGTCGAGATGCCATTGATTGGCTACGGAGTTTTTCAAGTCAGTCCGGAGGAATGTGAAAAATGTGTGTGCGATGCCCTCTCGGTTGGTTATCGTTCAATCGACACTGCACAGGCTTATTTTAATGAAGAAGGAGTGGGAAATGCCTGGAAGAAAAGTGGAGTGAAAAGGGAGGAAATATTTCTTACTACAAAAGTATGGATTACCAATGCAGGGGATAAGAAAGCGGGGGATTCTATCGACACTTCTTTAAAGAAATTGCAAACAGATTATATCGATCTTCTGTTGATTCATCAGCCATTCGGTGATTATTATGGCACTTACAGGGCAATGGAAAGAGCCTTGAAGGATGGTAAGGTACGGGCTATCGGAGTCAGCAATTTCTATTATGACCGTTTTGAAGATCTGGCGGATAATATGGAAATTAAACCGGCTGTGAATCAACTTGAGGTGAATGTTTTCTCACGGCAGAAAAGAATGCAGGAAATTTGTTCTGCATATGGCGCACATCTGATGGCATGGGGTCCGTTGGTTCAGGGAGGAAATGGCATTTTCACAAATCCTGTTCTTGAAGGTATGGGAGCCAAATACGGAAAGACAGCGGCTCAGGTTGCACTCCGTTTCCTTGTCCAGTCAGGAATTATAGTTATTCCGAAATCGGTAAGGATTGAAAGAATGAAAGAGAATCTTGAAATTCTTGATTTCACATTATCGAATGAGGAGATGAAAGAGATATCCAAACTTGATACCGGACACGGAATAGCTGCCGATTTCACAGATAAAGAACAACTTTTGGGCCTTTATCATCTATTGAAAAACTTAAAAGTCTGAAAAGCTGAAGTTATAATTTATAATCCTTAAAATAATACAGACAGAGGTTGCAAGATATAACATTTTTGCAACCTATTTTTTAATATCCATGAGCCTCAAAGAAACATATCTTTGAGCTTCCGGACAACATTATGCATTTAAAAACTTTTTAATTTTGCAATATTTAAAAGATATAAAACGATGCAAGAAAGGATTAAACTGAATAATGGAATAAACAATCTCAGCTTTTCCAACAGCCATTGCGGAGTTATAAAGAGTCGTGAAATTTTGCTTGTCTTCCTCAAACTTAGGAGTGCATTTGTTACAGCCGTGAAAGAACTTATTGAATGGAGTTTAAAAAGTAATTGTTACTTCTTATTGTTGTTAAAAATTCTAAATATCAGCTATTTGAAAAGTTGTTTGACATTATTTGATTAAATTTGTAAAGTGAATAAGGCTATTCACATATTGCTTATAATTTCCCTTTCTTTATCAATCGTGATGATTGGTAAAGGAGTGAACCTTGTGATATGTGAACATGCACATACGATTCAATTTTTCCCATCAAAACCGGAGCAGAAGAAAAAAGTTTCACATTGTTCTTCCCATCATTGTCCTCCTCCGGCAGAAGAGGATTGTCAGGATTCTGACAAGGATTGTATGAATAAGATTTTCTATTCTCTTTCACAATCCGAAATTTCTCAACAAATAAATATAGAACTCTTCCCAGCAGTTATTCAAAACTGTTTTATATCACTTCAATATATATGGTTTGAAAAATCTCATAGAGAGAAAATATATAATCAAATCATTCTCAAACCACCCCGGGATTATTTGTCCTGTCTTACAATCCTGTTAATTTGATTTAAAGTCTCAATATTCACTGTTCCTGTGTATGATAATATACGGGCCGGTGGAATATTATTTTATTGAATAATGACAACGAAATCTCGTAGTCACAGCAAACTTTTACTAAAGTTTTAACAAACACTGTCTTAAGGAGTCATTATTAAGATTCTTTATAAGAGGTTATACATTGTAAGGAAAAGATTCTAATTTAAATAAAAATGAGACTGTTTATTATTATATCGATATTGTTGTCTTCCTTGATTGCATTTGCAGGAGACAAGACCACAGAAACATTCACACTTGATCATCAGATGACAGGGATGTGCAAGAAAAGAATCACTGACCACATGAGATTTGAAAAAGGTGTGTCCATGATTGACATTTCCATACCGGATAATATGATTACCATAACATTCGATCCTCAAAAGACCGATTCCGAGAAACTTTTAATTGCTTTCAAAAAGATTGGGTTCAATGCAATTCTAATCACACCTTCTGTAAATGAAGAAGGTAATAAAGAAATTCATCAAGACGAAAAAGATTCTGCCAAAGAGGAAGAAAATGAATGTTGCGTGACAGAAAACCCTGAGAGCGGGTGCTGTTTATTTGTTGAAACCGAATAAAGAAAGACATAATGAAACAAATTATATTATATATCCTCACGGTTTTCTGCTATTCCACTTGTTTCGCACTTCCGGCAAGGCAGGGTGTTTTACAGGCATTGCAACCTGATGGTACTACCGTGAACATTAGAATGGAAGGTAATGGAGAACATAAAAGAATATTCTCGGAAGACGGCTATCTGTTGACTACAGACAGTCTCGGGTTTTATGTTTATGCTGACATTATAACCTTTTCAGTAGAAGAATGTCAGACAGCTGACGTTCAGATAGTTTCTCCAGTCTCAGAATTTATTTCCATTGAAGGTAAAACAGTGAAATGTGGAAACGTAACAATAGACATTTATAAATTGAACGGCACCAAAATAACAACCTTGAAAAACACAACAATTGATTTAGATTCCGGAATATATCTTGCTGTCTGTGAAGACGGAGCCTTTAAATTTCTTATACCATGAAAAACATCAATCTACAGTTTTATGATGGATTAAAGGAGGAAATTAGAGATAGTAAAAGTAAAATAATTATATTAAAAGGGAGTGATATTATTCGTTTTACCATTGATGAAGTAAAAACTTTGATGACCATACTTCAAAATGACCCATGTTACCTTAGAGGAACCTTGGTTATTGCAAAAGAAGTTAACAAAAGCACGGCTGCTTTGGCAGTGCTAGGTAATATCAAAGAGATTTATGCGGATATTATCAGTGAACATGCTGTCAAGCTCCTTGATTTTTATCATATAGAATTTGAATACAGACAAATGATATCATTTTTTGAAAATAAAACGAATTCCGGTTTCGATCCTCAGGAGTTTTTGGCTATTCCTTGTGAATTCCCTACAGAGATATATGTGAAATTGGATGGCTTGTTTTCGAAAATACCATCAGATATAAAGGGATGGTCAAAAATTTTCAAATAAAAGAATTATAGTAGATTTCTCATAAAACCGAAAGTCCGGCGAAGTGATTCGACGGGCTTTTAAAATATATTGCAAGGGAAAAGTTAATGAGGAATCATATAGTTTTTATTAAATCAGAAAATAAATATGAGTATCGAGGAGTTTGCCTTTTATACAGGAAGAAGCCTTGCTTCATTCAAGAGAGATTTTGCTGAGGTGTGTGACTTATCCCCGCAAAAATGGCTGATTAAGAAAAGGCTTGAAAAGGCTCATGCTATGATACAGGAAGGCAGGAAGAAAATCAATGACATCTATTTAGAGGTTGGATTCAAGAACCGTTCCCATTTCTCTATAGCCTATAAAAAGCAATATGGCCGTTCACCGGCTCTTTCAGTCAATTAAATAAAACAAATATCATAATCAATTTAGAATGTCGGACTAAATTTCCGGCATTTTTTATATAAAATAAAATGAGCTTTACAGCAACACAACTTTGAGCCTTATAGCAACCTCTTTTATATTGAAGCTTCATAATTTTGTAGTATTAAAATAAAGAAAAATATGAAGACAAGAAAACTTAGAGACCTTGAAGTTTCTGCTATTGGAATGGGTTGCATGGGATTCACACATGCATATGGTAATGCTCCTGAAGAGAAGAAAGGAATAGAATTGGTTCATGAAGCCTTTGATTTGGGATGCAATTTCTTTGATACAGCCGAGATGTATTCCTATTTCAAAAATGAAGAATTTGTTGGCAAGGCAATTAAAGATCTTCCAAGAGACAAAGTTATAATTTCCGACAAATTTTGGCCAACCCCACTTCCCGGAATGGAGATGACGGAAGGCAAACTGAGTGAAGCCGGGATCCGTCGTTCTTTGGAAGGCTCATTGAAAAGACTCGGCACCGATTATATTGACCTTTACACCGAACATCAGATGGCCGATGGTAATGAGGAAGAGGTTGCCTTTATAATGGGTAAGTTAATTCAGGAAGGAAAAATAAGAGCATGGGGACAGTCTTCCCCGTCTATGGAACAAATAAAAAAGGCTCATGCCGTGACTCCCATCACTGCCATACAAAGTGAATTTTCGATGATGGAAAGAAAATGGGAAAAAGATGTGATCCCATTGTGCGGAGAACTGAACATAGGATTTGTAGCTTTCGCTCCTATGGCAAACGGTTTTCTTAGCGGGAAGATATCACCAAATCAGACTTATGCTTCAAATGACATCCGCAATGTTATCACAAGATTCAATCCTGAAAATATGGAAGCAAACGAACCGATACTTGAACTTGTAGAGAAATATGCAGAGGAAAAACATTGCACTCCGGGTCAGATAAGTCTTGCCTGGGTTTTGAAAACAGTTCCATACATTGTTCCTATCCCTGGAATGAGAAAATCAGAAAGAATCAAAGAGAATCTTGGGGCTGCTGATATAGAATTATCTGATGCTGAATATAGAGAATTGACTGAAGCTTTAAATAAACTTAAAGTTCATGGTAACAGAGATGGCAATGATATCAAGAAACTTGGTACCGTGCCTGACAATGTTGATAGATAAAATCCTTTCCTCGGAAAAGGTTGCTTCATATATAACCGGAAGCGACTTCCGTTCCTCTTCTATAAAGGCGCTCCCCAAAAGGCTCTTAATTCACTGAAATTAAGAGTCTTAATTTTTCTCACAAAGCAAATAAAAAGCAAATTTAAAAAAGCATAAAGACTTAATATAAAAAGAAATATAGGAAGGAATACAATGGATGAAATGGAAAATATTTATTTTGTTAAAATTTAAAGATTTCTCCGATTTTTTATTTTTTATGTAATTTTGCCTTGTCTATTGATTTTCTATCGATTAGCAAAGCTTTGAACTTAGAAATGGTCAATTATAAGAAAATACTAATAGTTGATGACGAAGAATCCATTAGAGAAGGATTGAAAACCTACCTTCAATTTGAAGGTTATGATGCTACAACTGTCAGTTCCGCAGAAGAAGCATTAAAACTGGATATTCAGACTTATGACCTCCTTCTTCTCGACATAATGATGGATAAGATGAGCGGCTTAGAACTTGCCTCTTTACTCAAGTCTAATGATCAAACAAAAGACATTCCTATAATTTTTATTACAGCAAAGGATGAAAATGATGAAATGGTAGAGGGATTAAGGCTCGGGGCTGATGATTACATAGTCAAGCCATTTTATATGAAAAATGTTCTTGCCAGGATTGAGGCTGTGCACAGGCGTTATTCCCATACTTTCACAAACAAAACGGAATCCGGAATTCAATGTGACCGCACACGACTTTTATGTATCATTGACGGGACAGAAATAAAATTGCCGAAAAAGGAATTTGAGATATTAGCCCTTTTTCTTGAAAATAAAGGAAGGATTTTCACTCGTGAGGAGCTTATGCAAAAAGTTTGGCCTGACAATGTAATTGTTGCTGACAGGTCTATAGATGTTCATGTAACACGGATTCGTAATAAGATCTCTCCTTACGGCAAAAACATTATCTCTCGTTCAGGATATGGCTATGGGTGGCAGGATTAAATTCCCTTTCCACATGAGGGTCTTTATGACCGTACTGGCTTTCTGCTGGTTTCTTGTCGGAGTCTTTATGATTCTGCAATACCATCGAGAAAAAGAATTCAAGCAGCAGATTCTTGAAACGGAGCTTCAGATGCACAACCGACGTATTATTGAGGATTTGAATCATGGGGAAAAAATCGAAAACATTGTTGAAAGAATTGGCTTTCCAATGGAAAGTCTACGAATAAGTTTGATTGATGCTGAAGGGAATTTAATTTATGATAACTATGAAGAACGTTTCTCATCACCGGCTTCAAATCACAATGACCGTCCTGAGGTTATCGAGGCGAGGAAAAAAGGAGAAGGAAATTCCGTAGAAAGACTTTCAGAAACCGATGATCTGCACTATTTTTATTCAGCACGATTAGGCAATAACGGACTTATTATAAGGACCGCCGTACCATACACACATACATTGACTGACTTTTTAAAGGCTGACAGCACTTTGTTATGGATAATGGCAACATTGACATTCTTAATGAGTTTCCTGGCTTTTATTTCGGCTCGTAAGATTTCGTTAAGCATTTCCCGTCTGAATAATTTCGCTGAGAAAGCTCAGAAATGGGAAAATATTTATGATGAAGAAGCATTCCCAAATGACGAATTGGGTAACATAGCCTCCAATATAGTTCATTTATATTACCAGCGTGACGAACATTACAAGAATTCTCTTAAAAACGAAAAGGATAAGATCCGTCTTAAAAAACAGCTGACCAACAACATCAATCATGAATTGAAAACCCCGGTTGCTTCAATTATGTTATGTCTTGACCTCCTTGACGACCATCCCGAAATGTCTGAAGAGCAGAAACATGAATTCATGAAAAAAATCAGAATGAATGCCGGCAGACTAAGTTCTCTTCTAAAGGATGTAGCAACTATAACACGTCTGGACGATGGGAAAAATCTCATTGAAAAAGAGAATGTCGAATTATCCGGGCTGATAAAAGAAGTTGCTGATGAAGAAAGGTTAAGAACCGACATGAAGATAAATGTAGCTGTGCCTAATCTAAATATAATCGGCAACAGGAGTCTTCTTGAAACTCTGTTCAGGAATTTAATAGATAACGCAATAGCCTACAGCGGAGGTACAGAAATTAATATAACAGCAGACGATAACGGTAACTTTATTGTCAGCGATAATGGATGTGGAATTTCAGCGGAACATCTTCCCTATATTTTTGAACGGTTCTATAGAGTTGATAAAGGAAGATCCAGGGCAGTAGGTGGAACAGGTCTTGGTTTGTCAATAGTAAAGAATGCTGTGGCGCTGCATGGAGGTCAGATCAAGGCTGAAAGTAAAAATGGATTGACATATAGATTCAATCTTAAAGTTAACAAAAACGCAACAATTTCTTAATATTCCGGCAACATGAGCTGCATAATTTTGCTTCGTAAAAAGCAAAGTTATGCAACAGGAATCTATCTTTTTATTTTTTAAAACCAACAAAAGGCCAATAATTGCAATCATAATTGGACTTATCGGTGTTTTAAGTGCTTTCTCTATCGAACTTCCCACTGTCGGAGGAGTTGTAAGAGCTCGATACGAGTATATGACACTTGATGACCTTAACCGATTTGCAATAAGGAACGCCAGGGTTTGGATTAAAGGTAATATCATACCTCGATTAAGTTATGCAGTTTGTACCGACCTTTGCGACCAAGGGAAATTCCAGTTTCTTGACGCTTATGGCAAATTTGATATAGGCACAGGGTTTGCTGTTCAAGCAGGTCAATTCAGAATTCCATTTGGAGTTGACCCTTTCCGGGGTCCCGGAAGTTATATCTTTGCTGACCGCTCATTCATAGGCAGAGATATTGATAATATTAGGGCAGTAGGAGTTCAGGGTTCATATACTTTTCAGAAATCATTGCCGGCTAAAATTACTGTCGGAATATTCGGACCCAATACAATATCAGATCAGAATCATTGGTCAAAAACCATCTTTTATGCCTTAAAAGCAGAGTTCCCTATAGGTCCGGTAATTATAACGGGAGGTTATCAGACCATACAACCGGATATAGTGAAAGTCAATATGGCTGATGCCTGCATATCTTTTTCAAAGGGCAGATGGAGTGCAGAGGCCGAATACATTTTTGAACATTACTTGCATCATAGTTTCCCTGATTGCCATTCCTATAATATTTGGGCAAACTACACAATCCCTTTA
This sequence comes from Muribaculaceae bacterium, assembly GCA_022510425.1. Lineage (GTDB taxonomy): Bacteria > Bacteroidota > Bacteroidia > Bacteroidales > Muribaculaceae > Lepagella. The sequence goes on along the minus strand of JAFLTO010000011.1, from coordinate 75,991 downwards.
AAAAAGTTAAAAAAGACCATATTCAACGAATTAAGTTTCCAGGCAAGGTTTGATGCAGCTTCAAGTTATTGGGATGCTTATGGTTTGAACTCAGAGTTAGAATCCTCCCATCCATCTCGTAAAAGAATTACTATAGGATCTACCTTAGCATATGTAAAGAAACCTGTAAAATGTGAACTGATGCTCAATTATGAAAAATATTTCTATCCCGAAGGTTATACACCCCCTGCCGGAAGGAAGGACAAGATTGTAGCTGAGCTTGTAGTTCTATTTTAAAATTTACAATTAACAAAAAAAGAATTTATATGGATATCATTTTTCTTGGAATAGTAATTTTCCTTTTTCTGCTGGCTATATTTGATCTGTCTGTAGGAGTAAGCAATGATGCAGTAAACTTTTTGACCTCTGCCGTTGGATCTAAAGCTGCCTCTTTCAAGACGGTAATAATTGTCGCTGCAATGGGAGTTTTTATTGGAGCGGCTTTGAGCAATGGCATGATGGATATTGCCCGTCACGGCATATTTAATCCTGTGAATCTATCCTTTTATGATGTAATTGCTATTTTCATGGCAGTTATGGTCACAGATATTATAGTGCTCGACATATTCAATTCCCTTGGAATGCCAACCTCTACTACAGTGTCATTAGTTTTTGAATTGTTAGGTGCAAGTTTTGTTGTGGCATTATTCAAAATTTTTGAACCCGGAAGTACTCTCACCTTAGGGACTTTACTTAATACTGAAAAAGCCCTTTCCGTAATATTGGGAATATTTCTCTCTGTAGCAATTGCGTTTGTATTTGGAACATTGGTGCAATTCCTTTCAAGACTTATATTCACCTTCGAGTATAAGAGCCGTCTTAAATGGAAAGTTGGAATTTTCGGGGGTATCGCCTCCACAGCCATTATTTACTTCATGTTGCTGAAAGGAATAAAAGATCTTTCCTTTATGACTCTTGAAGCCAAAAGCTGGATTGATAATAACACATTGCTCATACTGGGAGGTGCTTTTGTAACATTCTCTGTAATAATGCAGCTTTTACATTATTTGAAAGTGAATGTTTTCAAGGTTATTGTGATGTTGGGAACCTTCTCATTGGCAATGGCATTTGCCGGCAATGACCTTGTTAACTTTATTGGTGTGCCGTTGACTGCTTTTTCATCATATCAGGATTACGCCACTTCAGGTATGGGAGATTATCAGGGTTATATGATGCAGAGCCTGATGGGCTCAGCCAACACTCCCGTATATTTCCTTTTGGGTGCAGGTGTTATAATGGTGGTTTCTTTGGCTACTTCCAAAAAAGCCCGGGAAGTTACCAATACAACCGTGGGATTAAGTTCAAAATCTCAGGGAGATGAGATGTTCGGTTCTTCAAGATTAGGTCGTTCAATCGTACGTTCAACCATGAATATTTCAGGCTGGCTCATAGATCATACACCTGATAACGTAAGGAAATGGATAAATAGAAGGCTTGACAACCGCATCACCCAGGAAGAAAAAGGAGCAGCCTTCGATCTGGTGAGAGGTTCTGTCAATCTTATGCTTGCCAGTATGCTTATAGCATTGGGCACTTCTTTGAAACTTCCTCTATCCACAACATTTGTAACTTTTATGGTCGCCATGGGTACATCTCTGGCTGACAAGGCTTGGGGCAGGGAAAGTGCCGTTTTCCGCATCACCGGAGTGATTTCTGTTATAGGCGGTTGGTTTATCACAGCTATAGTTGCGTTTTTAGGAGCCGGAATTATAGTTTACATGATGCATAAAGGAGGTGTAACCGTTATGATCATAGGAGGTGTGTTGGCTGTGGCCTTACTCATACAAAGTAATATACGGTTTAAAAACAAGAAGAAAGAGGAACCTGGAGACACTTTGTTTCAGACAATTCTTTCCACTGAAAAAACTGATGAAATATGGCCATTATTAAAGATATACATTAACGAGAAACAGAAGACATTTCTGAATTTCATAGCCACATGCTTTAAGGATACCACTGAGGGTTTTCTTAATGAAAATTCAAAATTATTGTCTCGTACAGAGAAAGCTCTTATAGGTGAAAAGTCCATTCTTAAAGGTCAGAGACGGAAGATGACTTTATGCATGAGAAAGTTAAATCCTGAAATTGCCATGGAAAAAAGCACATGGTTTCATCTCTGCAATAACATGACAATGTCGATGACCTACAATCTTCGCAGGGTAAACGAAGCTTTTAAAGAGCATGTGGATAATAACTTCCGACCTTTACCTGAGGAATTTCACAATTCTTTCAAGATAATATGTGGCAGAATAACTCAATTGTTGAAGGATGCAGAAATAAGCCTTGAAGAAAATAATCCGGAGGTTATTGATGAATTGCGTAAACGTTGCAATGATATCAAAGATTCCCTGGCTCAAAATGTAAGAGTGATTTATGAACTTCTTCAAAAAGGAGACACCCAGAATATGACCGTGGCTTATGTTTATCTGAATGTACTTCAAGAGAGCCAGGAGTTTGTGACTTCCCTAAGAAAATTGCTTAGGGCCTCTGGCAAACTCAATCTTGAAATATCCACATACAGGAGTTTCTCTCAGAAAAAAATATCGATTAAAATAGAAAAAGGGAAAGAAGAACAAGTAAGTTCCTCCATTCCTCTTAATTTAAGCTATACTTAAATATTAGAAAAGATCTATAGGTTATTTTGACCTCCTCTATGATCTCTGTATTTATTTCAATCAGATTAAATGATTTTAAATGGATAAATGTTTATTGTTCAATAGTTTTTCTCTTAAGAGCTTTGACTACATTCCCTATGTACATGTGATGAACTCCCGCATCAAAGTTTTCATAGAATTTTTGAACTTCTTGGCACATGCCTTCCTTTAAGAAAGGAGCCTTATAAATGGTCTTACATTCCAATACAATTGTAGCTTCGGCATAATAAGGGCATCCATTATCTGTATAAAGGGTATGTAGTCCCAGATGAGCGGCTTTGTCACCGTCTCTGCCGGAATGGGTACCCATATATCCAAGGATTCTTGCATCTTCCTTATCGAAAGCCATAACTGTAAAGTAATCATATTTCTCCATAAATTCATAGGTATATCTACCTTCGGCCACATACACTGTCACTGTTGCAGGTCCAATTTTGCTCCATACGTTTCCTAATGAACCCCAACCAATTGTCATGGCATTGTTATGCTCCGGTGTACCCACGGCTAAGAGCAAACCTTGTCCTTTAAACCAGTCAAAAGGATTTTCATTCCACTCGTCAACCACATTGAATTCTTCAAATTCTCCGATAGGGGCAAGATGAGTCTTACCGGTAATTTCTTGTTCCTGTGTCTCTTGGGTTTGTGGATTGGATGAACACGCTGTAATAAGACAGAGTAATGATAATAATAGCAAATTACTAATTTTTTTCATAATGACATCTGGTTTTTAAATTTCTTTTCAAAAAGCTCCATGTGTGCTTTCCCCCATTCCATCATTGAGTCAATAATGGGTAGCAAAGATTTTCCAAGATCTGTGATCTTATATTCTGACCTTGGAGGAAGTTCCGGATAAATTTTTTTATCCACAAGACCGTCAACCACCATTTCCTTTAATGAAATATCTAGGACTCTTGGTGCAGATTCCGGCAGCAGTTTATGAATGTCACTGGGACGCCTTGGACTTCCGTCTCTAAGTTCATCCAGGATACAGGATTTCCATTTGGATTCTATTAGGCTCATTGTAAGTCTTAGCGGGCAGTCAAGGTCTACAGGTATTTTCTTTTCGTACGCCATATTGAATTTTTTGCAAAGTTAAATATTACCTTCTATGCAAACTATACCGAAAAAATTTTCCTATACCGAAAAATTTTTCGGTACTTGACAGGAATTTTTTACATTCCTAATTTTGCAAACAAAAAATATATCCGATATGAGAGACAAGATCAAGGAATATGACGAGGTTGCAAAAGCAGCCGAGAATTTCGTAAGGACTGTTGCTGAAGGTAATAGTGAACACGCAAGGAAACTTTTCACTGATGATGCCGTGCTTTTCGGCATATTGGATGGGGAATTGGAACATGGATCAATCGAGCAATTCTACAAGAATTGCGACACTATCGGTGGTGACCCCAACTTCAAGGCAAGAATAGATGTGATTGCTGTGGAAGAAACAGTTGCAGTTGTGAGAGTTCTTGAAGAAAATTGGGGTAACAGGATAGATTTTACAGATTTTTTGCTTCTCCTGAAACTGAACGGAGAATGGAAGTGTGTAGCTAAAGCCTACAATCAAAATTCCAATACTATCAAGAAAGATTAATCAAAATCCATTGTAAGTATGAAAGTCTTGATGATAAACGGAAGTCCTCATCCTGACGGTTGTACGGCAACAGCCCTAAAAGAGGTGGCCGATACTTTAGAACGCCAAAGAGGCTTATTCAATAAATCTTGTAGTGTCATACATTTTTAATTTTTAGGATTAAGCCCTATTGCGCATTAGGATTTGATTATTGTCGACACTGCAAAATTATGTATGACTATGCGTGGCAAGTACGTGGCAACTTGAAATATCGTCAATTTTATTTCATTGAGTCTCAATGAAATAAAAAGACTATGCAATTTATTTTGCGTGACATCCGTGGAATTCAAGAAATTTCAGTGTAAAAATGGAAAGGATTTAATATTGAAGGATAAAAACAATAAAAAGAGGTCAAAATCCCGACCTCAATTTAGAACCTGTATTCCAAAATGGAATAAATGCTTTTTAAGACTCTTCTATCCCGGCAATCAATTCATCACCTGTTATGGAATCTAATTTTGAAAATGCGAATAATTTCCTTCCAAGATCCTTAAATGATGCACCAACATGATATACGGTGTTATCTATTATCAAAAATCTATCATGGGATTTATTATAGAATCGTAAATTTATAGGTGCATATTGGTCATTGTGGCGTTCTATGTCTTGTTTTATTTGAACATTAAAAGTGGCTGTAAAAATTGTTGCTGTTACGCTGGGATTTCTTTTGTCAAGTTGCACCAACACCGAATAATCAGCATAATTGTCAATTACAACTATTCTCTTTTTAGCACTTTGAATAATATCGGCTACAATTACGTAAGCATCAAAAATCTTTCCATTAAATAAGACTCCTTCTATTGGAGGTAAAGATGTCCGTAACACAAAATCTATTTTCTCTTCTGTTTTTGCCATCCTGTATTCCAGACGTTCAAATCGCTGACTTATAGCATAACCATGAAGAAGATAATCTTTCAATATTCTATTCGCCCATTGTCTAAACTGTGTACCTCTTAATGAACGTACTCTATATCCTACCGATATTATAACATCCAGACTATAAAGTTTAACAGGCTTGTCAGAATTTGCAATGTGCAAAAAATGCACATTGCTTTTCTCCTCAAGTTCACATTCATGAAAAATATTGTTTATATGGCGTGTAATTACTGATCTATCACGTTGGAATAAATCAGTCATTTGGGCTTGGGTAAGCCAAACAGTTTCATCCTCCACTCTAACTTCAAGTGATATAGAAGAATCAGGTTGATATAAAATAATTTCATTATTTTATATCATAGTAATTGCAAATTTAATGATTATAAATCAAAGAGTGCCATTGAATTTTGTTTTATGGAATCGGCAATGTCGATGTAGGGTTTCATGGCCTTATAGTCGCTGTGGCCGATCTATTTCATCACGATATTAGGATTGTCCAACTATGCTTATTTAATTCGATGATCGGGTTATCCTGAGTTTTGATAGTCGTAACTTCGATATGGTTTTCTTTAATGTAAGATCTTCTAAGAATATAGATAGGTCTTTTTTAAGAATTATCTCGTCCGGATTAAAGAAAAGGATTGTAAATGCTTGATTTACAATCCTTTCGCTCTCAGTCGGGGTGACAAGATTCGAACTTGCGACCACACGCCCCCCAGACGCGTACTCTAAACCGGGCTGAGCTACACCCCGCTGTTTGTGGTGCAAAGTTATATATTTTCTAAAATCTACCCAAATTTTTCAAAAAAATTATTTCGAAAATCATTATTGCATGGGAAAGAGGAGCACCTCAATACCTGAATTATCTTTATCTAAACGTTCTTTGAGTTGATCCACGGGGGTGTCTCCGAAATGATAAGGTATAAGTATTTTAGGTTTAATAGTGAGAGCTGCTTTTTCTGCCTGGTCAATTGTCATTGTGTAGGGCTGATTAAGCGGTAGGAAAGCTAAGTCTATATCTTTGATCTGGGACATTTCAGGAATATCCTCGGTGTCACCTGCTATATAAATACGTGTTCCCTCAATATTGAGGATATAGCCGTTGCCGTTTCCCTTGGGATGAAATTTCTCTCGTCCGGGGGTGGTATTATATGCCGGAACAGCCTCAAGCTTGATGCCATCATTCAAGATCATCTCCTGCCAATTCCCGATCACTATCCCTTTCCCTAATTGTTTTTCAGAAGTGGCGTTGAGAATAATTTTTGTGGTTGGCTTTGATAATTCCTCAATTGCCTTGGGGTCAAGATGATCCCAATGTTCATGGGTCACCAGTATGTAATCAGCTTTTGGCATGGATGAATAGTCTATGTCGGTATCGGCCACCTTCGTAACGGGGTCTATATAGATTTCTTCACCATCATATTCTATTGCCAGAGAGGCATGCTTAAAAAGGGTAATCTTAATTTGCTTTCCGTCTTTTGTGGTCAAGGTTTTAACCGGATAAGTGGTTTGAGCATTCATAAAACTTGTGAAAAATAAGAGGGTTAAAGATAAAAATTGAAATACTTTCATAATTCTATTTTGAAGATAAAATTTCGTTAATATGCTTTTTTAAAATATGATGAGCAGGTTTGGCCATATCACCATGATCATATCCATCCAATTCATAGATGTATACGTCGGAATGGCCTAAAAGCTTCATAAGACGCCACATATAGGCGTTTTCCTCATAGCGTCCATAGAGCTCTTCATTTCTGTCACCGGATATAATGATATATGGAGGACAATCCTTTCTGGCATGAAACATCGGGGCATACTCATCAATATATGGTTGGAGAGGGGAAATGCCACGTTGCTCTCTCACTGCAAAATGAGTCAATACTTGTCCGCTATATGGCACCAATCCTGCAATGCAATCCGGATCTACTTCATATTTTCCCAGCCACTTCTTATCAAGCCCCAGCATACTCAAAAGGTAACCTCCTGCGGAATGTCCAGCCACAAATATTTTTTCGGGTGAACCTCCATAGTTTGAAATGTTATGGAATGTCCAGGCTACCGCGGAAGCAGCATCATCTATACAATCATCTATAGAAGCTTTCGGTAATAATCGGTAATTAACAGCCACTATTATCAATGAGTCATTCTTAAGCTCTTGAGGTATAAATTTCTCTCCTCCTGTCAAACCGCCACCATGAAACCACACCACAACCGGTTTATCTTTAAATTCCTTTGAATAATATATGTCTAATTTACATCTTTCCTTAGCATATTCATTATCGGAAGGGGTGTATAAAATATTTTCTTCGGTGACATATTCTAAGGCTTCCATATAAAATAGTGAGATAAGACTCAAAATGGCCGGAAGTAAATATTTGATTTTCATCATGATGTTATTTTAAGGTTTCAAAAATAAGGAATTTTTGTTATAAAATTGTTAATCTATTAAATACTTTTATTGCTTGGATATGAAGAAATTCCCTCCTATAGAAAAAGTTTATGAAGCATGGACGGCACTTGCTGATCATAGAGTGAAGATGCATGAAGGTTATGCAGATGTAAGTTCTTCAGATGGAGAAAAATCTTATGTGGTGAGATTCTCAGGAGATCAATATTCATCCGATGACAATGCCACCTATTGGCAAGGTTATCCAGGATATCCGGTTATAGCCGTATTGATGTTGCAGGGGAAACTTCCTTATGATAAGGAAGAATCTGAATTATGGAAAAACATAAATTGGACCCAACTCAACAAGAGCCATAAAAACAAGTATGCTGAAGCAGTAAAGGAAGTGGCCGATGAAAGAGGAATAAATCTTGAGCATTCGATGAGCCAAGCAGAAGAAGTTATGTCGGCGCTTTCTCAGTTACCCTTGGTAATAAAACGCAAACTCAAGATTTAATATATTCCTTATCTTTACCAATTAGGCCTGGATAATTGCAGTTTTGGCTGTTTCTCTTTTCTTTTCTGTAAATGAAACCAACACTATACTGGCTTCATATAAAAGATACATGGGCAACGACACTACAAGCAAAGTGAAAACATCGCTTGTGGGGGTAATAACCGCAGCAACAATTAATATTGCTACAATCGAATGTTTCCTGTAATGCTTCATAAAAGAAGAATCAAGAAAACCTAACCTTGCGAACAACCAACTAACCACCGGCAATTCAAACACTATTCCCATAGAAATACAAATCAATACAAGAGTTGCCATATATGAATCCAGAGAAATCATATTTGCAACCTCTTCAGACACTTGATAAGTACCTAAGAATCTAAAAGTGAGAGGAAAAATAAGAAAGTAACCTATTACAACACCGAATATAAACATAATATAGCCGCTCCCTACCACTTGCACGGCATACCGACGCTCATCATTATATAAGGCGGGAGAAACAAACCGGAAAAGTTGATACAGAATATAGGGAGAAGCGCATAATATTCCAAAACAAAAGGCGGTCTTCATGTGTACCACAAATTGTTGGGCCAATCCGGTATTTATCAGGTTTACTGCAAATCCTTCATCATTAATTTCTGAGAACAAGCCTCCGAAGTCGGCAAGCCATTTATATGTGATGAAGTCATCGTTTTTAGGAGCAAGCACTATCCGGAAAATGAAATCCTTGAAAATAAAGGCTACTATACCGCACAAAACAGCCACAAGGGTTATCTTAAGCAATATGTGCCTTAATTCATCGAGGTGATCCCAGAAAGTCCCTTTCTCTAAAGATTTGCTCATTTCTTCGTTTCCTCAGAAGCCTCTGTGGATTCTACTTTTATATCATTCTCCACTTCTTTCATCCCGTCTTTAAAAGCCTTGACACCTTTTCCAAGACCTTTCATCATTTCAGGTATTTTCTTTCCACCAAAGAAAAGAAGAACCACTAGAGCAATCAATAGGACTTCCTGAAATCCGAGTCCACCTATGAAATTCAACATAAAATTATCTATTAAATATTTGTTATTAATCTAATTAACGCGGTTGATATTTCCTATCGCCAAAATTAAGCCAATTCTTCCAATTTGTTCTGTTTCACTTTTTCAACGAAAGCATCTATAGCATGAAGTCTCTCCGGTATCTTGATGTTTTGAGGACAATGAGGCTCACATTGTCCGCATGCAATGCAATGACTTGCCTGACGCAGTTTTGGCACACTTCTGTCGTAACCTATAAGGAAAGCCTGTCTCTGTTTCTTATAGTCGGGATGCTGCGCATTTTGCGGTATGTTTCCCTGATTCACACATTTGTTGTAATGGAGCAGAATTGCCGGTATATCAATACCGTATGGACACGGCATACAGTATTTACAATCATTGCAGGCGATGGTGGGATACTGTACCATTAAATCAGCCGTGTCATAAAGGAATTTTATCTCTTCCTCATTAAGGGGTTTAAGCGGGCAATATGACATGAGATTATCTTCGAGGTGCTCCATATAGGTCATTCCGCTTAACACAGTCAGCACATTGGGGAAAGTGCCGGCATAACGAAAAGCCCAGGATGCGACACTTCTTTCCGGAGCCCTTTCTTTAAGACGCGCCACTATATGGTCGGGCACATTTGACAGTCTGCCTCCTAACAAAGGCTCCATAATCACAGCCGGAATTTTTCTTTTATCCAATTCATCATACAGATACTCTGCATTAGTGTTGCGGGGATTCATCTCCTTGGCATGATGCCAGTCTACATAATTGTGTTGTATCTGCACAAAATCCCATTTATATTTATCTTGATTGGCAAGTAGGTAATCAAACACAGCTACATCACCATGATAAGAAAAGCCTAAATTTCTTATTCTGCCGGCCTCCCTCTCTTTTAAGAGATAATCCAAAACACCATTGTCGATGTAACGTTGTCTGAATTCTTCCATGCCGTCACTACCCATACCCACTCCATGAAGCAATAGATAATCGATATAATCAACCTGAAGCTTTTTAAATGAATTATGATACATTTTCAAAGACTCCTCTCTACTCCAAGTCTTTGGCGAGAAATTGGATAGTTTCGTAGCAATAAAGAATTTTTCACGAGGATGACGTTTCAAAGCTATGCCTGTGGCTGTTTCAGAAAGGCCTCTGCAATAAGCCGGAGAGGTGTCAAAATAATTTACTCCATGAGCTATCGCATGATCGATCAATTTGTTTACTTCTTCCTGGTCGATCTCTTCCTTTTCGCCGTCCTTAGTCTCTTTCCAAGGCCAACGCATACATCCATATCCCAGAATTGAAACTTTATCTCCTGTGGTTGGATTGATTCTATAGGTCATCTCTCCGGGTTCACTATTATTGCTTCCACCCCCGTCAATGATCTTTTTCCCTGAATTCCCACACCCTGCAAGAGTCAATCCTGCGGCAGAAGCTCCCAATCCAAGCCTTTTAAGAAAACTTCTTCTGTCTATATTTTCTTTACCCATTATGGTTGAAATTCTCTTTAAACCTTAAACTATTCCTTTAAACCAACCTGTGTTTTTCATTACCCTCCACATATATTGCACTGAAAGGTCTTGAAGGGCATAAATGCTCACAAGCACCACAACCAATACATTTTTCAGTATCGACTGCCGGTATTTTCAAACTTTCATCATCACCTGATACGGAGGCTATCATCTGTATTGCACCGACAGGACAGTGTCTTTCACAGTTTCCGCATGAAACACCATCAGTCAAGGGTATACAATTTTCCTTTATCCATTGTGCACGACCTATCTGAATGGATGATTTTTCAGCAAGATCAATCTTCTGTATCGCTCCTGTGGGACAAACCTCGGAACATTTAGTACATTCCGGCCGACAATATCCTCTTTCATAGGATGCTACAGGATGCATGAAGTTTTCAAGGTTGCCCGAAGGTCTCAACACATGATTAGGACATACTGTGACACAAAGCTGACAGCCCGTACATCTTGAAGCAATATTTACATGTCCTTTCGACCCGGGAGGTGAAATATGTTTGTTCCTGGTCGGAATCTTTTTATCTTCAATTACTGCGAGTCCGCCGTCCACAGTCTTTTCGGCCGCATCCATCAATGCTGTTCCACCCACAAAAGCCATAAGTCCAAGGAAATTCCTTCTCGAAGAATCGTTTACTTCAGATTTTACAGTTTCCATTGCAGGTTCCAAAGATTCAACCTTAACTCTTTTGTAGGTATATTTGATGGCTTGTTTATGACATTTACTGACACAATCCATACAACTCACACAGCGTGAATAGTCAATTTTGTGGGCTTTACTGTCTATACAAGCAGACTTACAGTTTCTGGCACAAAGACCACAACTGTTGCATTTCGCCAACTCAATAGTGGGTCTATATAGTGAGTATCTTGAAAGGAATCCAAGGAAAGTCCCGACCGGGCATATGGAATTACAATATGTTCTTCCGTTTTTCCAAGCAAGAATTCCTATGGCAGTCAATGTAACAGCCGATATGGTGAATAATATCCAGCTTTTAACCCATAATTCCCTTGAATAGAAAGTGTAGCTTTCCATCCTTTCGGCAAAACCGGCAAGAACGTTGTTTCCCAATATCCAGATCGGTCCGAAAAGGTTGTGCACAATCCTTCCGAATGAACTGTAGGGTGCGAGCATTCCTACTATTGATCCAATTCCGAAGACTATTGCTAAAATCATCACCCCGAAAAGAGTGTATCTCCAAGCATTCAATGCCGGGGAAAAGGAATAACGGTTTTTCTTGCTCCATTTGCCGAATTTTGCGATGATATCCTGCAAAACCCCCATTGGACATATCACAGAACAATACACCCTTCCGAATAAAAGCGTCAACGCTACCAAGCCTACAATAATGCCAACATTGACAGCAAATACTGCGGGAAGAAATTGCACCTTGGCAATCCAACCTAACCAGGCATGTATCGCCCCTGTAAAATCCAGGAACAGTAAAGTGGCTCCAATGAAAAAAATTAACCCTAATGTTATCCTTATTTTCCTCAACATTATAAGATGATGTTAGATTGTAAAAGAATATCTATTTATGTATTAACGGATTAGTATCAGCAATTATTTACTTGTATTTTTGTTTTACCATATTGCAATGGATAGCACCCACTCATGGCAACACGAAATTCTGTTGCTACCTGATAGGAAGAGTCCATATTTTATGGATTTTCCTTTAGAAAATAAATTGAGAATTGCTTAATCTAAATGGAAAACTTCCATCAAAGGAATTGTGACCGGAGAATTGTCGGGATTAACATCCATAATATCCGCCATGTAATCCCACCATTTGCGTGTGATTTCATCAGCAGCTTCAACATCCTGGGAATTAGCATCACCCTCCACTTCTTGATACCCAAAAAGGATATTGGTGTCTTTATCCCAAAATATGGAATAGTTTTTTACACCACTGTCAGAAATTTGCTTACGAAGTTCAGGCCATAACTCCGAATGTCTTTTTTCATATTCTCTCTCAAACCCCGGTTTGAGTTTCATTTTAAAAGCGAATCTTTTCATTTGAAAATTTTATTTTAAGTCCTTTCTGAGGGATTAATTGAAGAATCTTTTATTATGTAATGAAGAATATAACTAATGTGTGAGTATACTTTGGTCATAATTAATTTTGTAAAAGTATATTATCATTTTGTAAAGTTATAATTTTTAAATGAGATTTTCGTCGTCAATATGAAGACAAATCATAAGGACCGGGGGGGAAGCCGCCTATCTTTTAGAGCAAGGGCATTTCTTTTAAGTTTTTCATATCCTGCGTAAGCAAAGGGTGTTCCTGAGAGAAGTCTTTTAAATTCTTGGGAATCAGCAAGAAGTATCTCTTCCGGCATTAATTCTAAAATTTTATCATCCGGGATTTTTTGAGCGTATGTTGAGCCATCCGATTTTTTATTGTAAGGGCAAATCCGCAGACAACGGTCACACCCGAAAAGATAACCTTTTCCAAGACGGATTAATTTTTTCTCTTCTTCATTGAATTCCCCTCTCTTTTCAATTGTAAGGTAATTGATACATTTTCGGGCATCCATGGTCCCATCTCCTCGGAGAGCTTTTGTGGGGCACTCATTTAGGCAAGCTCCGCATTCATCACAGAAGCCATCATTGGGTTTATCGGGGTTCAATTCAAGTGTTGTGAGAATTTCTACAAGGAAACATAAGGCCCCAATCCCGTCTATTATGACATTCCCATTTAGTCCTCTTTTGCCTATTCCGCTTTTAATTGCCCAGTATCTCTCAGCTACAGGAGCTGAATCTATGCACACTCTCCATTTCCCTCCGTATTCTGCTTTTAAATTCTCAACAATAGGATTCAATAATTCTCTTAGTGTGCCATGATAATCCTCGTTGTATGCATAACAAGAGATATAAGGAAGGGATTCTCTTCTCCATTTTTTAGGTGTAAAATCAAATGCCAGGGATATTACTGTTTTGGCACCCTCTAATACGTTGTTAGTATCTTTCTTTAAAGGAATATGTCTTTCAAGATATGACATCTCTCCATGACACCCCTCCCCTATCCATTTTTCATAAGAATCGTGAACTTCCCTGTCAATTTCTCCTGCTTTGGCGAAACCTACAGCCACTGCTCCCGACTCAAGAAGCTTAGTCCTGATGTTATCTTTCATTTTCTACCGAAATCTGCCGGTATTTCGCCCCACCGTTCAGTCTCCCATTTTCTTATCACTCCGGGGAACTGATGGTTTTGCACCCATATATCCGCTCTGGCAAGGAGTTCCATCACTTTTGCATTCTTTTTTGTAGGTTGGAGCTTGGAATTGTGTTTCTTTTTGCGTACCCAGCTTATGGCTGTTCGTGAGTCTGAATAAATGTTGTGCCACTCCCCTTTCTTTGCCATCAATGCCATGGCATGAACTATTGCCAGATATTCACCGATATTGTTGGTGGCATCTTCAAATGGGCCAACTTTAAAAATAACTTCTCCTGTTTTAAGATTCACTCCCCGATATTCCATCTTACCCGGATTACCAAGGCACGAAGCATCCACTGCCCATGCATTCCAATCCACCTCCGGATTATCTTTTGACACCGGCGATATCTGATCTCCAATTTTTGAATTTGCAGAAGAAATAATTCGGAACAGTTCACTTCTATCCTCAACACCGGAAAAGTTCCTATAGGCTTCCGTTGCTTCCTCAGAAGTGGCGTAACCCTTGAAAACTGCTCCCGGAAAACCGTCGGTCTGAAGTTTCACTTCATCCCAATCGTCATAAACTCCCGGATTCTGTCCTTTGAAGACTACGTAATATTTCATGTTTAAAGATTATAGAAAAGAGGCTCCCGTCGATAATAATATTCATTCCTGAGATTTTCAAACTGCGAAGGGTTTTCTTTAAGTTTTTCGCTATCTTTTCGGGGGTCGTAAGAAAGTTCGATTAAAGATCTTGAGATTTCCAATTCGGAATTTGGTAAACATTCCAGCCCGTCAAGATCAACGGGCATCGCAAAGAAATCTTTAATCCCCTCCAGCACCATTCGAGTTGCTCGCATTTTTCCCTCGGCTGAATATCCGGCTATGTGAGGTGTAGAGATGGAAGAAAGTTCAAGCAATTCAAAATCAATATCAGGTTCCTTTTCCCAGACATCGATAATAGCCTTAATATTTCTTTGTTTCAAAGAATCTTTAAGGAATTTTTCCTCCACCACTCCACCTCGTGATGTGTTTATCAAGATTGATCCCGGTTTCATCAATCCCAATTCTTTCTCTCCAATTAATTTATATGTGGGATATTCTCCATATTTTGTAAAAGGGATGTGCAAGGTGACTGCATCGCTTTTTTTCAATACTTCTTCGAGGCTTTTATAACTGATGTCAGCAAGTCCTTTATTTTCTCTCGGGGGGTCATTTATAAGTGTCTTTATACCCATTTTTTTGGCCCACTCCCCCACTATTGAACCAACATTTCCATATCCGATTATTCCAAGGGTATCTTTATCAAGATTAAAACCCGTTTTAAAAAGTGAAGAAAAAACATATTGTGCCACTCCGGGAGCATTGCAACCGGGAGAACTTATCACCTTGATGCCTTTTGATTCACACCATGGAATATCTATATGATCTTTGCCGATTGTTGCAGTAGCTATGAGTTTAACTTTTGACCCTCCAAGTAAAGTTTCGTCACATTTAGTTCTGGTTCTTACAATAAGGGCTTGGGCATCTCTTACATCATCAGCGGAGATACTTTTTCCATCGCGATATAGCACTTCAATTTCCTTGGGGAAACGGTCTTTAATGAAGGGTATGGCGCTGTCTACTACAATTTTCATGTCATATAAGTGGTCAACTTATTCTTAAAATATCATGCTACACACAAATATTCCGATGTAGCAAGCAGCAGGTAATGCCGTAATTAGCCATGGCATCTTTGGATTCCACAGGGCACAGATATTTCCTATCTGAAGAGCGCAAGCTAAATAAAGAGAAACCACATAAGCCATGATATTGTCATAATCTACAATTATGCAAGCCACGCATGCCCCACCGAGAGTAGATATACAAAGATTCATGGCATTCACCATAGAATTCCCGGCATATAGTTTTATGGAATTGATTAATGTAATTATAAAACCTATTCCAGCTGCCAAAGCTATTCCTGCTAAAAGTACAAAAAATTCTGAAAAATCTCCTGTCAGGTTGAATAGAGGTGTTATCGATGGAAAATGAAAATCGGATAATCTAAGCCATCCGGTACCCAAAGTGATCCAATAAGGACAAAGAATACCTATAATAAAAGCCAAGGTTTCCTTAATCCTTAGAACTTTCATAAAAAGCGACCACAACATATACACCATAGCCATGGGTAGAAATGCATACTGAAACATAGATCCAATACCTACCACTACCCCTAAGGTAAACATATGTTGTGTTGCATTCCCGGCTTGATACGCCCCAAAAATTATTCCTAAACACACCACATTGGCTAAGCATAATAACACAGAAGTGTTGATTGACTGGGTGAACCAAGGACTGGATGCCGCCATCACCAGAATCAAGGCTTGGAACACCGGTTCAGTAGTGCGAATGAAGTTATAACTTTTATTTATCAGATAGGTCAACAAGGGAATCAGACCTATCAAGACCGTATTGACAACCCACGACCATAGAGGATCAAAATTCCATGAGTCGGGAGATGGGAGACATAAACCATATTGAATAGGAGCTATGTCAACCGGATGAAAGAGAAAGCTTAAAACACACATGGCGATGGCAATCAAAGCCGCCAACACCACGCCGGTTTTTCCAATACCTGTCTTAAGGCTCCATTCCATTTCCAATCAGGAATTAGTTCAATTCCCTTTTCTTTTGCGAATGTGAACCGGATTTATCACTTGTTCCGTCTCTTTAGGAAGGCTCGGTCCTTTAGAATTCCGTGGATTATATGACACTGATGAAATATTACTTCTGCGCTCTTCTTTTCTACGGAAATCCTTTTCGTCTCTCCGTTTGAAATCTTCGTCTTTCCGTTTGAATTCTTTGTGGTTCTTGTTGTCTTTCTTAAATTTATCTCCGGGCCCTTCGTTTCTGAATCTATAGTCTTCTCTTGATTTGTTTCTTTCGTCTCGTTGGCGGTTGTCAGCCCTTCCTTTAGAATGTCCGTGAAGCTTTTCCTTCATTCCGTTGTCACGATTGAATTTCCTGCTGTCTTTTCTCCATTCATCATCGGAGATATGACGGACTTTACGAGGCCCTTCCGCCTTACGTTTTTCGGAAGCATCGCTTGCCACACTTCCACCCTCAGCCCGGAATTGAGAATAAGCACCGTCAAACATTACATATTCTCTGAGCGTACATTCAAGTTTCCCATTGTTTAGAGGGATTTTCACAGAAGGTTTAAGGCCTATTTCTTTCATTTGGTCTTCATGATAACCGATGATCCATGCATGCCAACCTTGGAAATTGTTCTTGAGCGTAGAGCCTATTTCCTTATATAGCATATTAAGGTTGTCAGGACGGAGTCTCTCTCCATAAGGAGGATTTGTCACAATAATACCCTCAGCCGTATCAGCTTCCCAATCAGTGAGTGGGCAACATCTCAGTTCAACCATTTCCTCGACTCTGGCACCCTTTATATTCTTTCGAGCCACAGCAATCGCATCCGGGTCTTTGTCACCGCCGAAAATCTTATAGTTGAATTCTCTTTCTCCGGAATCATCGTTGTAAAGTTCCTCAAAGAGATCTTTGTCGAAATCTTTCCATTTTTCGAAAGCGAAACTTTCACGATAAATACCGGGATTAATATTAGCGGCAATCAAAGCGGCTTCTATAAGGAAAGTTCCTGAACCGCACATAGGGTCAAGGAAATCTGAATCCCCTCTCCATCCGCTTTTGAGGATAATACCGGCTGCCAACACTTCATTGATTGGCGCTTCCGTTTGTGCTTCTCTGTAACCTCTCTTATAAAGGGGCTCTCCGCTTGAATCGAGCGATACGGTCACTCTGTCTCCCGAAATGTGCACATTGAGCTGAAGATCGGCGCCTTCAAGTCTAATGGAAGGCCTTGAACCGTCTTTATCTCTGAAATGATCCACTATTGCGTCTTTGACTCTATAGGTAACAAATTTAGAATGACTGAACCCATCGCTATAAACTGTTGAGTCAACAGAGAAAGTTGTGTTGGCATCCATAAACTCTTCCCAGTCAAGATCTCGCAGATAATCATACAATTCGTCAGTGGAATCTGCATTAAACATAACGATGGGCTTCAAAATTCTCAAAGCCGTGCGGCAACACAAGTTAGCCTTATACATCATTTCCAGGTCGCCTTCAAACGACACCATACGGTTGCCCATCTCAACGTTTTCAGCGCCAAGATCTATCAGTTCGTCCCGGAGTACATCCTCAAGACCTTCGAAAGTCTTGGCGACCATCCGGAATTTATCTTGTTTCATAAAATGGTTATTATTATTCAGACAGAATTATCTAATCGGTATCTCCGAAGGATATTGTCCTTGTGTTTTTATTTTCTGTAGTCTCTTTATCACGCATAATCGGTTCCGGATATCCTCCTGCCGTTTCCGACACCTTTTTTAGTTCTTCGTTAAATCTGGGAGCTCTCGTGAAAGTAGGAGAATTTTCAATCAGAGTGATCACTTCGAAATCGTCGAACTGACCTGGAGTCAAGACAGCATATTTCATCTTTGCGGCATTTCTTTTCTGCTTCATCACCTTATCGGTGCCATATATTTCCGCAATTTTATTTGAATCATCGTTCTTTGTCTTGGCATCCCTGTTATCCTTGGTTTTGGTGTCGCCCTCGAAAACAATAACTTTCTCTTCTTTTTTATCTTCTCTAATGGAGACATCAAACCCTGAAGCCAAGACGGTAACTCTGACCTTATCGCCCAAAGAAGGATCATCGGCTACACCCCATTTTACGTCAATACCTTCCGGAAGCTTGGAGGTGAAATGATTTATTTCACCCAGTTCCTGAGCCTTAAGAGCATTTTGTGACTGACGGGAACAAGCAAACTTAAGGAGCAGTCTTTTAGAGGTATAGATATCATGCTTCTTTAGGAGAGGAGAATGAAGAGCATTGTGAATAGCATCTGAGAGGCGGTGCTCACCTTCACCATATGCTGTGGAAATAATTGCAGTGCCACTGTCTTTCAAAGTGGTTCTCACATCTTCAAAATCCACGTTTATGTAGCAGCGCTCAGAAATGATTTCTGAGACACTTCTGGCTGCGTTGGCAAGAGTGTCGTCTGCTTTTTCAAAAGCATTGAAAAAATTGAGGTCCGGATATAATTCTATGAGATTTTCATTGTTGATTAGCAGCAAGGCATCCACATGTTCTCTCATTTCCTTGGCTCCGTTGATAGCCTTTATGATCTTTTGTTCCCCCTCAAACATAAATGGCACAGTCACAATTCCGATTGTCAGCATCCCTGCTTCTTTGGCCAGCTTAGCCACCACCGGGGCCGCACCCGTGCCGGTGCCACCTCCCATCCCGGCAGTGATGAAAACCATTTCAGTGCCATCAGTAAAAAGTTCTTTAATTGAATCAGCGCTTGCCTCAGCACATTTTTTACCCACATCGGGTTTATTGCCGGCTCCGCGTCCCTGGGTGATATTTTCGCCTAACAAAACCCTATAAGGCACGGGTGAGTCTTCCAAATGCTGACGGTCGGTGTTGCAAACCACAAACCTTACTTTTGGAATTTTCTGGTTGTACATATAATTGACTGCGTTGCTGCCGCCTCCTCCCACTCCAATCACTTTGATCAGGGGAGCGTCAGTATCCACGTAACTTGCCTCTTCCAAGGGCTGAATCATATCTAAATTATCTTGCATCTACTTAGTTGTGTTGTAAGTGCTAACTCTAACTTCTTAATTCCTTCTCCTAAATCCCTAATCCCGGATTTATTATATTAATTCTGTATCATCATCTTCATTGCCACTGAAAAGTTTGCCCAGACTTTTCCCCCATTTTTCAAATAGATTACCTTTAGGCTTATTGGTGAACTGGGGTTTTTTAGTGGGCTTTTCTTCTTCTTCGTCAGGATCGAGAGGTAAAACTCCATTAACCGGCATGGCCATACGTTCCGGCATATACAGAGATTCTTTTTCTGTCAAAGTGGCACCGGCATAAAGCACACTTGCCACCTCAGCCATCTCCACACCATTTGCACGAGTGTCTTCAATTCTCACATATTCAGGCAAGATGCCTCTTCTCACGGGGAGGTTGCTTTCTAATTCAAGAAGTTCCAGAAGACCTTTCATCCTGAAACCGCCTCCTATACAAACAATTCCACCTTGCAATTCTGAATCCTTGACACCGGCATATTCCAACTGGGCTATTATATTTGCCACAATCTCTTCACTTCTTGCCACCACCAGATTCGATATGTCGGATAGCTTAAGTCCGTTTATCACGAGATTGGGCACATTGTTTTCCGCCATGGCATTCCCTGAGGTTATTTTGATTTCCTCAGCCTTTGTATCCACCACACCAAGTGAGGCTATATCTCGTGAGATATTTCTTCCTCCCATCGGAATCGTGGCGAAATAATGCAGAGCACCTTTTTGGTAGATTGTGACCGTTGTGGTCTCTGCTCCCATATCCACGAGCATACACCCGAGCCTCTTCTCTTCAGGAGTGAGAATTAGGTGTCCTGTAGCCATCGCTGTAACGATAAAACCGTCAACTTCCAAGTGAAGTTTATCGGTGATGGTGCGTTTAATATTTCTTTTAAGTTCCGGACGGCATACGATCAGATCGAAAACACCGCTGATATGATTCCCGATCATACCCTTGGGAGAAGATGTCTGTGAATTGCCAACCTTGAAGACCCTGGGCACGGCATCCACCACCTCGAGAGTATTTTCAATCGCAGAATGAATGGCCTGCTCATGAAGCCTTTCCAAAATTTCATCTGTGATTTCAGTGTCTTCCGGTAAACTTAAAGACACTTCCTTAGTGATATTCTTTAGAGATCTTCCTCCCAATCCCACAATCACACTCTTGATTTTACGGGGATGAATCGAGGTTCTCTGTTCCAGACGATAAAATATTCTTGAAACAGCCAATGAGGTTTCCTCAAGATTCTGAATTATTCCGTACCTCACACCTCCCTCGCCGGTGGGCTCATGTTCCACCGCAATCACATCCAGATGGCCCGTGCCTTTGGTTTTACCTATGGCTGCCACAATTTTGGAAGAACTTACTTCAATAGCCGCTATATATCTTTCACTCATTGTTTTGATTTTCTGTGTATGTTAAATCCGGAAGTGTCGCATCTTCCATATCTGTCTCTGCATATTCCACTTTTTGAGGCAGTTGATTGCCCTTATTCCTTCTGGTTGCTACAACTTGACCCCTGAATTTCACCGATATGGTGTCGTATTCTTCCCATCCTTTATAGGGAAGCACCTTCCGGTAGACGGCCATCAAAGCCTTCTTTTTTTCCACAAGCCTGTTGGTATCGCCAAAATTGATTACATGACCATGTATTCGGGGTATCAGTATTATGTTATCGGAATCATCCGCATGTATCATCCCCACAAGTTTACTTAACACCGGATCGGCTGCTACAAAACGGGTCACCGGCAGAAGCTCTTTAGGAGAGAAACCATCGTTAAATTTCCCGCTCACCACCGGCACATCAACAAAGAATGTGGCTTTAGATGCCATCCTTTTCCCGTCTTTATTGATATAATAACTTGAGGAGTCTTCAAATACTCGTAGTTCTGGCACCATAGGGGTCACCTTTACATTCAGGATTCCGGTCGGGGTAAAATTACAAACAACATCTTCAAACTGAGGATATTTTTTAAGGTGTTGCTCCAGTTTTCTCGTATCTATTGTGGGAATCTCTTTTCCTATTAATTTTTCAGGATATCTGTCAATCTCAGCCATGATACCCTTTCTTGTCACTGAATCAGTGGCATTGTTCTCCACTATTTGAATCTCGATGCCCTTGCATGAATTTTTCGCGGCTTCAGCGTGTGCCCATATTGCGGCACACACAACGTAGGCCACAAGCACCACCAGAATAACCCATCCAAGTATCTTCTTAACCATTTCTTTATTCTTATCTCTCCTGCAGGATTTCCACAATACTTGGTATAAGCACATCTATATCTGCAGCTCCAAGTGTCATAACTATGTCAAAATTACGTTTTTTTATCAGATTCAGCAAATCTTTTCTTTCGCAATAAGTTTTTGACTCACAAACCACATCCTTCAGTATTAAATTGGAATCCACACCGGGGATTGGCAATTCTCTGGCAGGATAAATTTCGGGCATTATCACCTCATCAGCTTCCGACAATGCCTCTGCAAAATCCGGGGCAAAATCTCTTGTGCGGCTATAAAGATGAGGCTGGAAAATCACAGTGAGTTTTTTTTCGGGATAAAGTTTTTTTACCGACATAATTGATGCCTTCACTTCATTAGGGCTATGGGCATAATCATCAATCATTATTGGTTTACCGTCTTTCCCGTCCATTATGACTTCAAACCGTCTTTTTGCCCCCTTGAATTCCTTGAGTCCTTTTTTCACTTCTTCAGGAGTAGCTCCTGCTGTGAGACAAGCAGCAGCCGCAGCCACGGCATTGTCGATATTGATTTCTACCGGCACACCCGGCTCCATCCCTTCAATTCTTATTCCGGGACCTACAAGTGTGAAGGTAATTGTTCCTTTCCCAAATGTAATGTCTTCAGCATGCCATTCTCCCATTCCGCTTCCACTGTAGGTCATTTCCTTAACCTGAGGTTTTAAATCAGGCCGTAGCTTCAAACCCGTGTGAACAAGTAAAGTTCCCCCCTCTTTTATTAGGGACGTGAAATGTGCGAATCCTTCCAAATAGCCTTTCTCATCCCCATATATATCTAAATGATCCGGGTCGACAGAGGTCACAACAGCTATAGTTGGATTTAATCTATGGAAACTTCTATCATATTCATCCGCTTCTATCACGCTCCATTCGGAACCTTGACACATCACTAAATTACTGCCTGTGTTCCTCAATATTCCTCCTAAAAAAGCATTGCAACCCAAGTGAGAATTCCTGAGAATATTGGCTATCATGCTGCACGTGGTGGTCTTGCCATGCGAACCTGCCACACAGATACTCTTGCCGGATCGGGTTATCTTTCCTAAGAGTTCCGATCTTTTCACAACGTTAAATCCGTTGTTTTTAAACCAATTTAAAATAGGGCTGTCGTGAGGAACGGCAGGAGTGTAAACTACCAAAGTTTCTTCAGAATTTTTAAATTCTTCAGGAATCTCTGTCTCCTCATCAATGAAGGTAAGTTTCACTCCTTCATTAGCAAGTTGTGAAGTAAGTTGTGACGGGGTCTTGTCATAGCCCGCTATTTCAAAACCATTCTGCATTAGATATCTTTCGAGATTAGCCATCCCGATACCTCCGGCTCCCACAAAATAAGCCCTTTTATATTTATTTAGTTCCTTATTTTCTTCCTCCATTGTTTATTTTGCTTTCAATAGCCTGCACACTTCTTCCCCAATTTTAAAAGCACTGTCATGGATGCCCATCGCGGATATTTTTACCGACATTTCATCAAGTTTCTTAATGTCAGATATTAATTCCAATGCTTTTGGCACAAGTTGTTTCCTTGCTTCAACATCTGCCACAAGAACGGCTGCCCCTTGTTTCACAAGAGCCATGGCATTGTGAGTCTGATGATCTTCAGCCACATTTGGAGAGGGCACTAATATAACTGCTTTTCCCAAAGCCTGCAATTCGCTTATAGAAGCTGCGCCAGCTCTTGATATCACAAGATCGGCTCCCTTATACGCTGCTCCCATATCGGAAATAAATTGGGTAACTACTACTCCTTTCAAACCCTTACAAGCTTCAGGACCTCTGTTGTCAAAATTTTTCCCCGTTTGCCAGATCACCTGAATGCCTTTTGAGACAATATCCTTTATGCCCTTTTCCAGACTTTCGTTTATTGTAAGAGCTCCCAGACTTCCTCCAACCACCAAAAGAGTCTTCTTGTCCGGCGATAGTCCGAATGATTCCAACGCTTCCTTGCGTGTCAATGATTTTTCCAACAATTTTTTACGGATGGGATTTCCGGTTTTCACGATTTTCTCGGCAGGAAAAAAACGATCCATGTCATCGTAGGCCACACAAATTGAATCTGCCTTCTTAGCCAATAATTTATTTGTCACTCCGGCATAAGAATTCTGTTCCTGGATAAGAGTTGGTATTCTTCGCTTTTGGGCTTCTTTGAGCACGGGCCCCGATGCATATCCACCCACTCCAACAACTATTTGCGGATTAAAATCTTTAATAATCTTTTTAGCCATTGTCATACTTGAGAGTAACTTGGCAATGACCTTAAAATTTCTCCAAATCCGTTTTCTGTCGAACCCAGCAACCGGCAGTCCTATAATTTTATACCCTGCTTCCGGCACTCTGGTCATCTCCATACGTCCGGATGCCCCAACGAATAAAATTTCAGCATCAAGTCGTCTGCGTAGTTCATCGGCAATGGATAGAGCCGGGAAGATATGGCCACCCGTACCACCACCGCTCACCAATACTCTGGGTCTTTGTTTACCTTGTGCTCCTCCTGGAGTTTCTGTCTTTTCTTTCATCTTGTTGAAGGGTTTTCATAATTGGAGAAATTAGTGGCTTGCATATCCTTGGGAAGTTCTTTAAGTTCAGCCTTGATTTGTTTGACATCGCTGGTGGTGACAGCGAATCTACTCACCGACAGCATGGTGCCAATAGCGGCTGACATTACCAATACAGAGGTTCCTCCTTTGGAAATAAAAGGCAAAGGTTGTCCGCTCACGGGGAATAGTCCGGTCACAATTGCCATATGCACGAGAGCTTGTAATACTATCAAAACAGCACATCCCATTATCATGAAACTTGGAATCGCAAGCCTGCACCGATAGGCTATTCTTCCGGCCCTTGCCAATAACATTAGATACAAAATGAGCAAGGCTATTCCTCCCACCAAACCTGTATCTTCAACTATAATGGAATAAATATAATCCGAGAAAGCCAGGGGAAGACGAGCACTTTCACGAGAGTTACCCGGTCCCTGACCGAAAACTCCCCCGTTTGCCTGTGCTATCTTGGAAAACACCACCTGACGATTGTAATCATCAATATCATCGTCGGGATTAACCCCTGCTATAAATCGTGCTATTCTTCCTTTATGGGTGCTTGTCCTGTCATCGGTTTTAACTATAGTCGTGTCTTGCGATATTCTATCAAACTCATCATTCTCATCCTGATATTTTAAAAGATATAAAGCTCCGCCACACACTCCATATAGCACCATCACTAAAAAGAACTGTTTCCATTTCATTCCTCCTATAAGAAACATAGCCACACTCACCATGAAGAGTAGAAGGGTATTAGTCAGTCCGTTTTTCCAAAGACAGGCAGCAAAAACTACAGCCACCAGAGCGGAATATATCACACCTTTGGTGGAGATGCCACCACCTTTCTGCTCTCTTCCAAGAATACGTGCAAGAAGAATCACAACTGTGTATTTCACTATCTCTGCAGGCTGAATGGTAAAGCCTGCAATCTTAATTGCACGCTGCGCACCATTGATTTCTATCCCAAAGAAATTAGAAAACAACAACAAACCCAAAGATATAATAGCCATGACCATGGCAAAATGGCTAATATTCTTATAATGAACATTTTGGAGTAGTATCACTAAGCCAAACCCTCCCACAAGAAACATTCCATGTCTTATCAAAGGCATGTAAACATTGGATGCGGAAACTTCCGAACTCGAAGCCGAAAATAATTCAATAATTGAAACCACCAATAATGCGATGTAGATTCC
The DNA here is from genome assembly GCA_022510425.1 of Muribaculaceae bacterium. Taxonomy (GTDB): domain Bacteria; phylum Bacteroidota; class Bacteroidia; order Bacteroidales; family Muribaculaceae; genus Lepagella. The sequence goes on along the minus strand of JAFLTO010000011.1, from coordinate 50,518 downwards.
CCAGATATATGGGTCGGCTCTACGAGGCTGGAAACTTGATGCTGCTGTAGGTTTCTTGGCCTTCACTTCTTGGCCGTCGATCGTTTCTCTGATGATTATACTTTCTGCCATTGTTGGAGTGGGTGTTGTTGGTGTGGTTTAGATTTATTATTGTTAATTAGGATATTGGAGCAAATGCGCTCACTGCATCTTTAAATTTGCGGCCTCGGTCTTCATAGCTTGTAAAGAGGTCAAAACTTGCACAGCAAGGGGAGAGCAACACTGTGTCACCTTCTGCAGATAATTCTCTACATGCCTTAATGGCATCTTCAAGTGAATGTGTATCCCGTATCTCGGGCACTTTCCCACTGAAATAATCAATCAGTTTTTCATTGTGAAGGCCCATACACACAATTGCTTTCACCTTTGATTTCACTAATTCTTCTATTTCCGAGTAATCGTTTCCTTTGTCTTTGCCACCCAAGATCAGTACCACGGGAGTATTCATGCTTTCAAGTGCATACCAGGTTGAATTCACATTCGTTGCCTTGGAGTCGTTGACATATCTCACGCCGTCGATAGTGGCCACATATTCCAATCTGTGTTCCACTGCCTCAAAATCTTCCAAAGCTTCTCTTATACATTCTTTGCGTATATTCAAAGCCGTGGCGGAAAGTCCCGCTGCCATGGAATTGTAAAGGTTATGCAATCCCGGCAAGGATATCTTGTCACGAGGTATTTCCCATACATCCATAGGGGTTGAAAATCTCACTATTCCATTATCAAGATAAGCCGCAGTGTCTTCTTCTTTATCAATACCGAATGGGAGTCGCAAAGCCTCCCCTTGAACATTCTGTATCTGTTGAATTATCATGGGGTCGTCCTGCCAATAAATGAAAAAGTCATCCTTGGTTTGGTTTTGCAGGATACGGAATTTTGCTGCAGCATAATTCTCCATCTTATATTCGTAGCGGTCAAGGTGATCCGGAGTGATATTAAGGATTACAGCAATATTGGCTTTAAACTTATACATGTTTTCCAATTGGAAACTTGAAAGTTCTATCACATAAATGGCATGGGGATCACGCGCCACTTGAAGGGCCAGACTCTTGCCGACATTTCCCGCGAGCCCGACATCTATACCCGCTTTCTTAAGGATATGATAGGTGAGCAGGGTAGTGGTGGTCTTTCCGTTAGAGCCGGTTATGCACACCATTTTTGAATTAGTGTAAGCGGCTGCGAATTCGATTTCTGAAATCACAGGAATTCCTTTCTCCACAAGCTTTTTCACTATGGGTGCAGTGGGAGGAATACCCGGACTTTTAACAACTATATCAGCATTCAGAATTTTTTCTTCCGTATGTTTCCCTTCCTCATATTCTATATTTTCTTCTTCCAGGACTTTCCTATAGGAATCGGAAAGTGTCCCAAAATCGGATAGAAACACCTCCAGTTCCTTATCTTTGCCAAGCACGGCGGAACCTACGCCACTCTCACCGCCGCCCAATACTACCAGTTTCTCTCTTTTATTCATTCTTTCTTCCATATCCATTCACTATTCGCCCTAATCTTCTATCTTTGATCTCTTATCCCAAATCCTTTATCGCTTCTGCCTTATTCTCATCGAACTTTCAAGGTCACGAAAGTCAAAGTAGCCAAAAGAATTCCTACAATCCAGAATCTTGTCACAATCTTTGATTCCGGGATAGGAGCCGCAGGGAAATTTATTATGCTCTGTATATTAGGGTCGCCGGCCTTCTGGAAATGATGGTGAAGGGGTGTCATCTTGAATATTCTTCTTCCTTCTCCATATTTCCTTTTGGTGATTTTAAAGTATCCCACCTGAAGCATCACTGACAAGTCTTCCAAAAAGAAAATGAGACAAAGGAGGGGTATCAGCAATTCTTTTCGTATAAGAATTGCAAAAACAGCTAAAATTCCCCCTAAGGTTAGACTACCGGTGTCACCCATAAACACCTGTGCAGGGAAAGCATTATACCATAAGAAACCTACCAAGGCACCTATAAAAGCTGCGGCATATACCACCAATTCCTCACTCCCCGGTATATACATTATATTGAGATAACCGGCATAAATGATATTACCACCTAAATAAGCCATGATAGCCAATGCAACACCAATAATGGCAGAAGTTCCTGCACACAACCCGTCAAGACCGTCAGTCAGATTTGCTCCATTGCTAACTGCAGTGACCGCCACTATCACAACAAATACGAAAACGAGCCATCCCATAGTCTGGGCTGCGTTCTCATCCTCAATCCAGTCAGTGAGCCATTCATAGTTGAAGTTGTTGTTCTTAAAGAAAGGGATGGTGGTCTGAGGTGTCTTTTCCATCGTGCCCTTATGCACTATTTCTATCAACTCATCACCTTTCTGGCTTTCCATCTCCATATTCTCACTCATCACGATATTGGGTGAGAGCCACATGGTGATACCTACCAAAAGACCAAGACCTACCTGCCCTGTAACTTTATACTTTCCTTTCAGTCCGTCTTTATTGTGATATTTCAGTTTCCTATAATCATCCAAAAATCCTATCGCTCCCATCCATAATGTGGCCACAATCATCAGTATCATGTAGATGTTGGAGAGATTGCCGATCAGAAAGCAAGGTATCAGGATTGAAAGAATAATGATTACTCCACCCATAGTGGGAGTGCCTTTCTTGCTCATCTGACCCTCAAGCCCTAAGTTACGGATCACTTCTCCCACCTGCATTCTTTGTAATCTTGTGATGATACTTCTTCCGAATATCAATGCTATAAGCATTGCCAAGGTGAAAGAAGCCCCGGCCCTGAAGGTGATGTAGTCCACCAGTCTCCCTCCGGGGATATCATAATCCTGTATGGTCTGAAATAAATAGTATAACACTTTTTAAAGTATAAGTGATAAGGTTTAGGGGATGAGATTTAGTGCTGCCTTGACTTCTTCGGCATCGTCAAAATGATTGCGTACGCCTTTCACTTCTTGATAGGGTTCATGTCCCTTACCCGCCACCAATATAACGGTACCGGGCTCCGCAATCTCCACGGCCCGTTTAATTGCTTCCCGACGGTCGATAATCTGTTCAGTGCGTTTTAGTTCCTCCTTGCTGAGTCCCGCAGCCATCTGTGAGATTATTTCTTCAGGGTCTTCAAACCTTGGATTGTCACTTGTGAGAATCAGAATGTCGCTTCTGCAGGCTGCTTCCTGAGCCATAATTGGGCGTTTCCCGCTATCTCTGTTACCTCCGGCACCAACCACTGTGATGACCTTACCCTTTGACCCCACTATATCCCGGATAGTGTCAAGCACGTTGATCAATGCATCGGGTGTGTGAGCATAGTCTACAATAGCGGCCACTCCTTGCGGCGAAAGGAAAGGTTGGAAACGACCCGCCACAGGCACAAGTTTGCTCATATTCACAAGCACTTCTTCAGGATTGAACCCACAAAGTATCGAGGCTCCATACACGGCTGTGAGATTATATGCATTGAATCGGCCGGTGAACATAACCTCCACTTCATGACCATTGAGTGACAGGAGTGTGCCGTCAAGTCTTGTTTCCAGCACTTTCCCTCTGAAATCGGCGTCTGTCCTCAAAGAATAGGTGTAAACCTTTGCCTTTGTGTTCTGCACCATGAACCTTCCTGACTTATCGTCTTCGTTTATCAAAGCGAAAGCATCTTTATCAAGCATATCGAAAAAGGCTTTCTTGGCTCTCATATAATTGTCTACCGTGCCGTGATAATCCAAATGGTCGCGTGTAAGATTAGAGAAAATACCTCCGGCGAAATTCAAACCCGCCACACGCTTTTGGGCTGTAGAGTGTGAAGACACCTCCATAAATGCATAGTCACACCCCTCATTCACCATCTCTGCCAGTAATCTGTTCAAACTTATGGGATCCGGGGTGGTATGAGTGGATGGTACTTTCTTCTCTCCGATATAGTTGCATACAGTGGAGAGCAACCCTGCCTTATATCCTTCAAGTCTTGCCATTTCATAGAGTAGGGTAGCGGTTGTGGTCTTCCCGTTCGTTCCTGTCACACCCACTAAAGTGAGATGGCGTGAGGGATGTCCGAACCATGCTGAAGCCAACTCTCCTAATGCTTTGGCCGAGTCAGCCACCCTGATATATGTCACCCCCTTGTCTAATGTGGAAGGCATTTCCTCACACACCACAGCCCCGACATTGGCGCTGGTCACCACCGGAATGTACTTGTGTCCGTCGGTTGTCACCCCTTTCACTGCTACGAAAATACCGTCTTTCTCAGCTTTTCTTGAGTCGCTTTCAAGAGAACTTATGTTTTTGTCGGTGTCGCCGATTATTTCCAATACATCTATGTCGGCAAGAAGATGGTTTAGTTTGGTCGTCATATCTTTAGGCTTAAGGTTATAGAGGTTCCCGGTTTTATCACACTACCCTCAGGAAGAGACTGGGCCACGACGCGGCCGGTGCCTTTCAGAGCCACATCTATGCCACGTTGTTCCAAAAGTTTTACGGCTGTGGGTGCGTCAAGACCCCTTACGTCCGGCACTGTGCCGCTGGGCATCTCTGCCGGTGTCTGCACTCTTTTGTGGTTTGAAATGCCAAGATGGCTATCGATATCTGAAGGCTGGAATTTCTCTGATGCCATGAAAACGGGTACGCTTCCACTCTTTTGGTCGGTGTAAGTGCTTTTGTTGTTAAGCATACCGCGGGAGAACATTTTTAGAGCCATGTTCTTCACTACCTGGCCTGAGGTGCGGTTGGCACTTGTGCCGGAAGGCCCTAACACTAAAGCCATACAAGAATATTTGGGATTGGAATAAGGAAAGAATCCGGCGAAGGCATAGCGCCTTTTAGCCGTGTTATATTGTCCGTGTTCCACAGGATAAGCAGTTCCGGTCTTTCCCGCCACTTCCACACGTTTGTCTTGAACAGCCCGGGCTGTGCCATGTTCTCCCCACACCACCTGGTGGATACATTGTCTCACCTTCGAGGCGGTTTCTTCCGAACATATTCTCTCTCTGATGTAACTGATAGGAAGCAACGAATCCCTGCCTTCTTCATCAATGAGCGACCTCACTAAGTGTGGTCTGACATATTTCCCCCCGTTGGCTATGGCATTGTAGATCGAAAGAGTATACAACGGGGGGATTTCAGTGTTATATCCGTAGGCCTGTCGTGCAAGGTCAAGATGTCTTGCGGTCATAGTGATGTTGTTGCCCTTGGAATCCTTGGGAAGAAGTTTCCTGATTCTTGGCGTACATTCTCCGGCAATACCGCTGTGCATGGGTTCGAAAAATCCAATGGAACTTAATCTGTCGTGGAATGTGGAAGGGTCATTGGCATATCCCCGGAATATCACACGAGCTATACCGGTGTTCGACGACATTTCAATCACTTGTTTCATGTCTTTGATGGTAGGGGCATGGGGATCGGAAGTGCGCTGGAAAGGAGAACAGTCTATTCTGTCGTTCACGCTTTTCACCAATCCATCCTCGAAGGCTATCATTAAAGAGATGGGCTTCATGACGGAACCCGGTTCGAAAGGTAGGACTGCACGGTTCAAGGCTTCTCCATATGTGCCATTGTCAAGCAATTCAATATTTGAGATGGCTTTTATTTCTCCGGTCTCCACTTCCATCAATATGGCGGTGCCCCATTCTGCTCCCGATTCTTGACATATATGAAGAAGCTCCTCTTCAAGCATGTCCTGCATATCGATATCTATAGTGGTGAGAATATCAAATCCTCTCACTGCTGGTTGCGACACCCAGTTGGAAAGTCCTGAGGTCAAGGCCACTTTCTTGGCCTCACCGGGAATGCCATAGAGGAGTGAATCAAGGTCTTTTTCAAGACCTGAATATCCATGAAATTCGCCTGTCTCAGCATTTTCATTAACTCTACCGATACTTCTGAAAGCCATCCTTCCATAGGGATAAATCCTCACGTTTCTCTCTTCTTTGTAAACAGGAATTCTAAATCCGGCACCCTTGAAATCTTTCAGATATGGGAAATTCCTTACCATAGCGAAATCTTCCAAGGTTTTTTTGCGAGCAATTCTCAAAGCGCGCGGACGTTTGTTGGGTTCCTTTTCAAATTCTTTTTTAAGACGGGTGTGCCAGGAATATTTTGCGAATGTATCGGGATGTTGTCTGAGGTTGGTTACTCGCGGGAAGTAATAATCCAGGGAATCTGCAAGACTATCGATTTTTGCCCAAGGGATAGGATTCTGAGAGAGCACTTTGTTATGCCTTAAATCAAGTTTTATATCATAAACCTTTAGATTGCAAGCGAGAATATTCCCGTTTGAAGCCAAAAGATTGCCACGCTCCGGAGCAATCACCGAAGTCTTCGACAATTCTTTCCGAGCCCTTTCATTCCATGCAGGAGCTTCCACCACAGTGGTATGAAACAGTTTCACGGCAAGTGCGATTCCAAACGCCACAAACACTAATGTGACAATTGCATATCTTAAATTAACTGTTTGTCTGGTTGCCATCCAAAGGTTTAATGTTTAAAGTTTAAGGTTTTAAAGTTAAAAGTAATTAGTATTTATAAATCGTTAAATCCGGTTAATCTTCCAATGTAAGTTCATAGGGAGGGTATTCCTGAAATTGTAGGCCCAAACCCTTTTCGTCCACCAGTTTTTTCATTTCCGCTTCCCGTATCAGCGACATATAAGCCGCTTTCTCTTGGAGCTTGCTGCTCTGGGCTCTCTGCAATTCAACCGTGAGTTGTTTTATCTCTTCCATCTTGGTCTTTGTCTTATATCGAAGCCCCATCAAGGCGATTATAGCCACTATGAAGATCATAATCAACCAGGCATTCTGTCGGAAGAATTCAAGCGAAAGGCTTCGCCCGTAGCGCACGTCGTTCATTAAATCACGGGGCACTCCCTTCAACCCTTTCTTGCTCTTCTTTGGCGGTTCTTTAATATCTTCTTTCTTTTTCTTAGATTTTAATTTCATTAGGATTAGTGAATTTTAATTATAATAATTCCGCCGCCCGCAATCTTGCACTTCTGGACCGTGGATTTCGTCCCACTTCCTCAGTGCTTGCCTCTAAAGGTTTACGGGTCAATAGTTTCCATTTAGTTGCTAAATTCCCATAAAAATCTTTTATTTCTTTCCCTTCGATATTTCCGGTCTTCATGAAATTCTTCACCATCCTGTCTTCCATTGAATGATAGGTGAGGGTCACCAATCTTCCTCCCGGCTTTAACACTTTTAATGTAGAGTTCAAGAATAGTTTCAGGTCTTCAGCCTCATGGTTCACTGCAATTCTTAATGCCTGGAACACCTGAGCCATTTCCTTTTTTTCCTGCCTGGGATCAAGAGCACCCTTCACTGCTTCAGAAAGTTGATAAGTTGTCAGGATAGGGGAGAGCTCCCTTGAATTTAAAATTGCCTTCACCACAGCTCCCGGTTTCTTTAAGTCAGCATATGAACGGAATATGCCGGTGAGTTTAGATTCATCTGCCTCCGCAAGAAGTTCTGAGGCCGTCTTTTCTGCTTTTTGATTCATCCTCATATCCAAAGGAGCTTCATGTCGAAAAGAAAAACCACGTTCAGGAGTATCAAAATGATGAAAGCTCACACCAAAGTCTGCCAGAATCCCATCCACCTTTTCAACACCGTAAAATCTCATGAAATTTTCAATGTGTCGGAAATTGCCATGTACGAAAGTAAATCTCTCGTCATCTATTCGGTTGACATAAGCATCCAAGTCTCTATCGAAAGAGAATAGACGACCTTTTTCACCTAATAATTTGATTATGGCACGAGAATGTCCCCCGCCTCCGAAAGTGGCGTCAATGTAAGTTCCATCCGGCTTTATGTCAAGTAATTCCATAGCTTCGGGCAGCAGAGCCGGGACATGATAAGGCAGGGGAGCGGTTGCAGTTGATTCCATAGTTCTTTTTTGGGGTTGTAAAATTAGCAAAAAATTGCAGTTTAATTTCTTAAACAGCAATTTAATTTCTCAAAAAGTTATCTACAACCTTGAGAATTGATTTTAAAGCCGAAGGAGTTGGTGTTTTAAGTTGCACCTCCGTAGAAGATTTTATCGTTTATAAGTGATAAATTTGTATATTTGCATAAATTTGTAACTTATAAACAATGAAAATCATACCTCGACCTTTTTATATTGACAAGATAGAGAATTGGTTCAACCGGAATACAATTATTATATTAACCGGTCAAAGACGAGTGGGGAAGAGCTACTTGCTTCGTTTGGTAAGAGAAAAATATATCCACAACCGAGGCTATAATATAATCTTTATAGATAAAGAGAAAAAAGAATATGATGAAATAAAAAAATATGAAGATCTTAATCAATATATTGATAATAAAAAAGTATCTGGAAAACGAAACATTATATTGATTGATGAAATACAAGATATAGAAGGGTTTGAAAAATCTCTTCGCAGCTGGTATGAGGAAGAAGATGTTGAAATTGTGGTCACCGGTTCTAATTCAAAGATATTAAGCAGTGAATTAAGCACTTTGATAGGCGGCCGATACAAAGAAATTTATATCCAGTCATTGAATTATAAAGAATTTCTTATATTTCACAATGTTGAGGATTCAGATGAATCTTTGAAAAAATTTATGAGGAGCGGCGGTCTCCCCGGATTAATGAAAATAGGGCTTAATGATAATGATGTTATCGAGTATCAGAACGATGTGCTCAACACAGTTCTGATGAAAGACGTGATACTAAGGAATGATATCCGGAATGTTGCATTTCTTCAAAATCTGATAAATTATTTGGCTGATAATACCGGTAAACTCATTTCAGCATCCAATATTGCCAAATATATGAAGTCTAATTCAAATCCTGTATCAGTAGGTGTCATATTAAATTATCTCAGATATTTAAGCGAAAGTTTTATTATTCGAAAAGTTCCCAGATATGACATTCATGGAAAAAGGTTGTTTGAAAACAATGAGAAATATTATTTTCAGGATATCGGAATCAGAAATACACTTATACAAAACAACCGCGCTTTCGATATAGAAAAACAGATTGAAAATATAGTTTATAATGAACTGGTGTTTCAAGGTTATAATATCACGGTTGGCCAGTTATCCGGCAAAGAGGTAGATTTTATAGCTCAAAAAAAGGGAGAAGAACCTCATTATATACAGGTGACTTATCTTTTAGCATCAGAGGAAACCAGAGAGCGAGAATTCGGGAATCTAAAATTAATTCATAACAACTATCCCAAATATGTTATTTCTCTTGATCCATATAACGATAGCTCGGATTATGATGGAATAAAACATTTATCCTTACGTCATTTTCTGATACACGGTCTGTAATGGGAATGTAGTTTCGATGAAATGGGCGGTTGAACAGTTAAGATTCAAGTGTGACATGGCGTTTGATTATCTGTTTCCCTCGGTCGATACTGAAGATACAGGCTATTATGGCAAAAAATAATGCTATCCACAGGCATACTGTCACCGACAATTTAACAGAAACGATTAAGGCAAAAATTATACTTACTAAAGTGGAACCGAAAGTCTGACCTGTAAGGCGAGCCGTGCTCTGCATGCCTCCGGCTGCTCCTGTTCTTTCTACCGGGGTGGCCATCACCATCACGATGTTGTTGGGAGTCTGGAAAAATCCGAATCCAATTCCACAAAGAGCCATTCTCCAGATTATATCCCATTCATTTGCTTCTATTGGCACGAAAACAAGAGTGATAAGGCCGGTCATAAAAATGAGCATTCCGAATGCAGCCGTAAACGCAGCATTATGTTTTTCAATCCATCGTGCTGCTAAAGGGGATACAATCATAGTGGCCAAGGGCCATGGAGTCATCACCAAGCCCGTGTTTAATTCCGAAAATTTTAATACCGAAAGAAACAAAAAGGGGAGAGCTATCATCGTTAGATTCTGTGCTATAAAAGAACTTGTGGAAGTCAATATACTCGTAGAATAGAGCCTAATCCGGAATAAATCTATAGGAAACATCGGCCTTTGGCTCCTGAATTCTTTTCTAACATAGAAGAAGCCTACTAACAATGCAACAGCCAACATAGCAAGACATATATAAAATAATCCGGGGTCAGTGATATTGCCCAAGGAATAAAACAACATGCCGAAAAAGAGAACATTCAGAAAACTTCCTTGCCAGTCTAAATGAGGATTGGCAGGCGGATTGGGATTAGGAGGTAAAGTTTTGATTCCAATGAAAAAAGCTAATATCCCGAAAGGAAGATTAATAAGAAAAAGCCAATGCCATGTGGATATAGACATAATCCATCCTGCCAAACTTGGTCCGGCTGCCGTGGCTATTGATATAAACATGGCATTAAGGGCAAGACCTCTTCCCAGAATGTTCCGAGGATAGATAATTCTTGTGAGAGCTACATTGACGCTCATTACTCCCGCACCCCCAATGGCTTGGATACCTCGTGATATAAGTAGAAAAGTGAAATTCTGTGACATCGCGCATAAGCCCGAACCTATGGTGAATACCACCAATCCTATTATAAAATTTCTTCTATAGCTAAATTGGTCGCCTATCGATGCAAGAGGAAGTAAAAGCATCACTATTATTAACTGATATATGGTGACCAGCCATACTGTGGAGGATTCTGAAACATTGAATTCATTTCCGATCACCGGGAGTGCCACATTCACCAAAGAAACGTCAAGCACCGTCATCACCAATAAGATGATTATTGAGATAATCGCCACATATTTCCTTATGTCAAGACTCCGGTTCGGCATTTTCCTTATCCTTAATTATGAAAGTTCTGCAGATTCAGTTATTTGAATTTAAAGATTTGATATAGTTATATAATTCGGAATAGAAGGGATTTGAAGAAAGTGTTTTGCTGTTGCCGATTATAATGAGTTTCATTCTTGCACGTGTCATTGCAACATTCATTCTTCGGAGATCTCTAAGAAATCCGATTTGTCTTTCTTCATTACTTCTTACCATGGAAATAACGATGATGTCACGTTCTTGTCCTTGAAAGCCATCGACTGTGTTTACCGATATAAGTTTTCTGAGAGGTTTGAAGAAGGGTGTACGTTTGATAAGGTGTCGGAGATACTGAATCTGAGCACGATATGGCGAAATTATACCGATGTCCAGCCGCTCCTCGATTACTCGGTTAATACCTATCTTTTCTAAATAATTTAGTAGAGTAGAGAGGGTAAGGAGAGCTTCATCCTTGTTTATTTTACCAAAATTTCCTGTTACTTTCTCTGAGAATGCATTTGCATCTTCATTTGAATCTACATTTAATCCCAAAATAGTTGGGTTGGATGTGTCAATCCATTCTATTGGAGTGTCGAAATCCAAAATGCCACGAAATTTTACTTCTGGAGCAGCCATCATTTTCCCCTCATAGAACCAGCGGCTTGAGAATTCCATGATATCCTTATGCATCCGGTATTGAGTGGTGAGCAATTTCACGCATTCGGGATGATTCTTCACTATTTTTTCCATCAGAGATTTTCCGAGGCCTCCTTTCATGGCTTCATAAGATTTCACCGTAGGTGGCAACTGAAAATGGTCACCGGCTAAAATTATTCTGCCGGCTTTGCGGATAGGAATCAAGGTTGCCGCTTCCAAAGCTTGTGATCCTTCATCAATGAAAAGTGTGGAGAATTTCATGCCCTGTAGTAACCGGCTTGAGCTCCCAACAAGGGTTGAAGCAATCACATGAGCATGACTGAAAAGTTCATTGTTTATTCTAATTTCAAGTTCAGTGGCCTTGCTTTTAAGTCTTTCTATCTTCTGATGCCAGGAATCAGTCTTGTTCCTGTCTTTATATAACTGCCTTATTGTCTTCCTTATTCCCCATAAATCGGAATAAACCGGGTGACTCTCGAATCTTTTCTCATAAGTGAAAGAAAGCATTTTGTCGTTGACACGACTTGGATTCCCGATCCTAAGTACATTCAATCCGCGGTCTACGAGTTTCTCCGATATCCAGTCGACAGCCATATTGCTCTGAGCACAAACAAGCACCTGCGGTTCTCTCCTTAATGTCTCATATATGGCTTCCACCAGAGTCGTGGTCTTCCCGGTTCCCGGAGGTCCATGAACGATGGCTATATCTTTTGCTTCCAAAACATTATTGACTGCTTCTTCCTGATCCTTGTTCAAGTAGGGAAACCGCATAGGCGCCAAGTTCAGATTCTCCGGTTTCTTCCCTGAATAAATGAGTTCTCTAAGTTCAGCCATACGGCCTTTGGCATTGATTGTATAATCAATGGCATCAAACATAGCGCAATAGGATGTTTCATCGAAAGAAAGAATCACGCCGCTATAACGTGAATCAGACAATAAAGATACATCTGCATCTTCCGGAATGACAACTACCATTCTGTTGCCGTCAACGTAATTGACTTCCCCTTTGAACAATGGTCTGAAAGAAGAATTGAATCCGGAAGAGAGATTAAAGAACATAACCGGCCGACCATACTCGAAATTATGGTCTTCATCATCTTCGGATCCCGGTCTTTGAATTTCAATGACACGTTGGTTAAGAGAATTATAGAATGTGCGCACAACTGAAATTTCAGTCCAAGCATTACCGCGGGATTTGAGTTTTTCTACTCCCTGCTGCTCAGTGATTTTGGTGAAAGAAGCCTTCTCTTCTTCATATTCAATCTGAAGAAGACGTTTCTGTTCTTGAAGACATTGAATGGATCGGCAAATTTTCATCAGCGGCCTTTAAATGAAGTTTTCTTCCTTTTCACTGGAGCCATGCTGCTGATTCGTTGCTCGGGAGTCAATATATCAGTCATCTTGTTATCCTGATTGGATTATCGTGTCACAGAGGAATCGGGTTTTAACTTATTCTCTTCATAGTGACAAATTTATAATAAACCTTCAAAAAAAACAAAAATCTTAATGAACCAATAAAACCATAAGAATGTTATATTATCAGAAAATCGTTTCATGATGTTAGGTTAGTTTGAAAGTATTATAAAAAGTAACGGCCGATGTGATATCGTCCGTTTTTTTTATTTTTATTAATTTTGCGGTGTGAGTATTAAGCCCCTCAGGAATTCCACAAAAAATTTATTGGCATTGAGTCCTTTGATAGTTTTCTTAGGCCTCTATGTGTTGATTTCATTAATAATCGGTGATTTTTATAAGATTCCACTTACAGTAGCTTTGTTGGTAGCCTCTTTGTGGGCACTCATGGTGTATATTGAAGTGCCTTTTGCTGAAAGGATAGAGGCTTTTGTCAAAGAGGCTGGCAACTCAAATGTGCTATACATGGTGTGGATATTTATTCTTGCCGGATGTTTCGCCACCCTTGCTGACAAGACAGGTGCAGTGGAAGCTACAGTAGCTTTGACCATCAATCAATTGCCCTCTACATTTGTTATGCCGGGACTTTTTATGGCAGCTTGTTTTATTTCAATGGCTATAGGCTCTTCTGTTGGAACTGTTGTTGCTTTGGTGCCTTTGGCTGTTAGTTATGCATCCACTATCCACGGTGATATTCCGTTTTTCGTAGCAATAGTTTTGGGAGGTTCTTTTTTTGGCGATAATCTCTCATTTATTTCCGACACAACAATTGCTGCTACTCGAACCCAGGGTTGCAATATGAGCGATAAATTCAAGGCCAACTTTTTATTGGTGTTGCCGGCTGCGTTAATAACACTTGCTATTTATATATTCGGGGATTTTCCTCTTCCTCAATCTTCTAATGAAATACCCGCCAATCCATGGTTAGTGATACCATATCTGGCTGTCATTATACTGGCAATTTCAGGAGTGAATGTCACAATAACACTGGTCAGTGGGATCATCCTGGCTTTCATATTTGCTTTATCTGAAGGATTTGATATTTTTGATATCCTTGGGTTCATGGGAGCAGGCATTGATGGCATGGGGAATCTTATAATCATTACCCTTATGGCAGCCGGAATGTTGGGACTTATTAAGGCTGCAGGTGGTATTGATGCATTATTATGTTTTTTATCTAAAGGTATCAATGGAGTCAGGGGAGCACAATCTATCATAGCTCTGTTGGTTGGTATTGTAAACCTATGCACTGCCAACAACACTGTAGCAATCCTTACTGTCGGATCAATATCAAAAAACATATCTGATAAATATGGAATTTCTCCAAGACGCAGTGCATCTTTATTAGATACTTCTTCCTGCATAGTGCAATGTTTGATACCTTATGGGGCACAGACTCTTCTTGCAACCTCCTTGGCAGGAATAGCTGTGACTGCACCATGGAGATATCTTTTCTATCCTTGGATTCTTGCTGCTGTGGTGATTTTATCGATAATCGGATGGAAATACTTTTATAAGAATTCTAAAACTGTTTAAAATGATTTATTTAGACACTGATTATATGGCTGGTGCCCATCCTGAGGTGATGGAGGCCCTCAATGAGACTAATATGCTTCACACTCCCGGTTATGGGGAAGATGATTTCACGTGTAGAGCCAAAAAATTAATTTTAGATACATGTGGATTAGATGAGGGAGAATGTTTTTTCATGGTCGGAGGCACACAGACTAATGCTACGGTTATCGACCGATTATTAAACAGGAATGAAGGAGTTTTGGCGGCTGACACTTCACATATCAACGTTCATGAAGCCGGGGCTGTTGAAGCTTGGGGGCATAAGATTCTTACTCTTCAAAATAATGAAGGAAAAATCAGTGCGTTGCAGATCAGAAGCTATCTTGAAGATTTTTATGCCGATGATACTCATGAGCATATGGTGAAACCCGGTATGGTTTATATCTCTTTCCCTACTGAATTGGGTACGGTTTATTCTAAAAAAGAATTAAAAGATATTTATAAAACTTGCAGTGAATTCAACTTGCCATTATATATTGATGGTGCAAGAATGGCATATGGTTTAAACGCTCAAGGCGGTGATCTTTGTCTGAAAGAAATAGCTCATCTTTGCGATGTGTTTTATATAGGGGGCACAAAATGTGGCACACTTTTCGGAGAAGCTATTGTGACACGATTTCCTGAATTATTACCAAGGTTTGTGTCATTTATGAAACTCCATGGTGGATTGCTGGCCAAAGGCAGATTATTAGGAATACAATTTGCAACTTTGTTCAGTAATAACTTATACAATAGAATTGGAAAGTATGGTGTGGAGTTGGCGATGCAACTTAAAGAAGTATTAATTAAAAAGGGCTTTGCTCAGTTTATAGATTCACCTACAAATCAACAATTTTTTATTCTTCCGAACTCAGTGATCGAAAAAATAAGAAAGGAGGTGTCATTCGAATATTGGGGTTCCCCGGGTCAAATCGAATCGAAAGTTAGATTTGTAACTTCCTGGAGCACTCCACCTCAATCTATAGAAAAATTAACAGAATTACTTTAGTTTTTAATAGTATGCGTTTATAAATTATGGTTTAAAAACCAATCATATAGCGCCAGGGTTAAGAGGCTTTGCATTGAATAAATTGATTTTTAATATTTTAGAAGTTTTATGACAGAATGGGATAAAATGCAAAACCATCAGATTTATGATGATTTTGACGCAGATTTATTTAATAGAAGAGTAGAAGCAAAAAAACTTTTCAAGGAGTTTAATCTCACCACTGACGATGAAAGCGAGAAACGTCAGGAGATTATGAAGAAATTATTCAAAAAGGTAGGAGAGAGGGTTTATATGGAGCCTAATTTCACTTGTGAATTCGGGAAAAATATAACTCTTGGGAATGACCTGTATATTAACTTTGGCTGTACTTTACTTGATTGTGGTCAGATAATTATAGGGAACAACACTCTTATAGGACCTAACGTAAGCATGTATTCTGCAAATCATTCCCTCGACTCCGAAGAAAGAATAAACGGAGCCTTGATTCCGGAACCGATCATTATTGGTGACAGAGTATGGATTGGTGGTGGGTCCACAATTTTAAGTGGTGTGACAATTGGTGACGATACTGTGATTGGAGCCGGAAGTGTAGTTACTCATGACATACCATCAGGGGTGGTTGCCGCAGGTAATCCATGCAAAGTAATAAGAAAGATAACTGAAAAAGATAAAGTTGGATTTACAAAAGGATAACCTGGCTCTGTGATAAAGGTTATTGTAACTTTAGTTATACGGTATAAAAAAAACGGACGATTCACATCGTCCGTCATTTTTTATAATACTTTCAAACTAACCTAACATCATGAAACGTTTTTCTGATATTATAACAAAGCAATAATTTAATTGGTTCATCAATAAAATAAAATTTTCAGGAATTTTTTTGTTTGATAAAAAGAAATTGACGACTAATTGCTCGGATTACAATTAATTTTAAAATCTCACAGCCTTTAAATTGTAATAAAAATCAGTTAAGTTGCAGTCTATCAGTGTAATATGTCAGGATATAAACTTATTGATTTTGTTTCCGGAAAAATCCTTGATTCCTCTTTTTGATTGTTCATTCTCTAAAAACCAAAGAATTTCAATAATAAGAGGCTTTTTTGTAAATTTGCATAAAGCGAGTTCTTATGATTTCCTTCGAATTCAAAAATGTTGATGTCCCGGTCCTCAATTTTGTCAAAGTAGAGATATGGCTTAATGAGGTTGCAGCAAATTATCAAAAACATATCGGCAATCTCAACTACCTTTTCTGCGATGATGAAGAAATTTTGAAGGTGAATCGCAAATTCCTTCATCATGATTATTACACCGACATTATCACTTTCGATTATTCGCGACGAGATAGAGTGGGAGGCGATATTTTCATATCTCTTGACACTGTGAAAAGCAATGCAGAGGAAATTAATGAACCTTATCTGTCTGAACTTTTGCGAGTGATAGTCCATGGACTTCTTCATCTATGTGGTATCGATGACAAAGGGCCCGGTGAAAGAGAAATCATGGAAGCGAATGAAAACAAAGCTTTAGAACTTTGGAATAATAATAGGGGATATGAAATTTGATTTCGATGTAATAGTAGTGGGAGGAGGTCACGCCGGCTGTGAGGCTGCTGTTGCTTCCGCAAGATTAGGAGTGTCAACTCTTTTGATCACAGCCGATCTTAATCGAGTTGCTCAAATGTCATGCAATCCTGCTGTCGGGGGTATTGCCAAAGGACAAATCGTAAGGGAGATTGATGCCTTAGGAGGGCAAATGGGCATTGTAGCTGATTTAACCGCCGTTCAATTCAGAATGCTCAATCGTTCTAAAGGACCTGCCGTATGGTCTCCACGTTGCCAATCTGATAGAGAAAAATTCAGTAATTTTTGGCGGCATATTCTCGAAACTACACCAAATCTTGAATTATTTCAAGACATGGTCATGTCCTTTGATTTCAATAAAGTTGAGAATAAAACTAATGTAACAGGTGTAAACACATCTTTAGGATTTAAATTTAAAGCCAAAAAAGTTATTTTAACAGCCGGAACGTTTCTTAATGGAATGATGCATTTCGGAGAAGTTAAAATTCCGGGTGGAAGAATATCAGAAAGTAATTCAGTAGGACTGTCTGATCAACTCGCATCTTTAGGTTTTGAGGTTTTACGACTGAAGACCGGTACACCCGCGAGAATCGATGGCCGATCCATAGATTTTTCACTAACCCAGCGCCAAGATGGAGATGATATCGTTGAAGTGGCAGGAGAAAATGTAAATAATGTCGCCGGCCCTTTAATGAAACTTATAAAAAGAGATTTCCATAAATTCTCTTTTCTTCCGGATGTCAATCGTATTCTTAATCCAAGAAGTTGTTTTATTGTGCATACTACACCGGAAGCTCATGACATCTTTAGAAATAACCTTGAGCGGTCACCGTTATATAATGGTCAGATAAACAGTACGGGGCCACGCTATTGTCCAAGTATCGAGACAAAGATTGTTACTTTTCCTGACAAAGAGAGTCATCAACTTTTCCTTGAACCGGAAGGTGAGGACACAAATGAATATTATGTCAACGGATTTTCAAGTTCATTCCCTTGGGAAATCCAATTAGAGGCTTTAAGTAAAACACCGGCTTTGAATAACGTACAGTTCTACCGTCCAGGTTATGCCATCGAATATGATTATTTTGACCCTACACAACTGACACATGACTTGCAGACAAAATTAGTGTCAGGATTATATTTTGCAGGCCAGGTTAATGGCACTACGGGTTATGAAGAAGCCGCAGCTCAAGGACTGATTGCAGGTATAAATGCAGCTTTATCAGTTAAAGATCAACCGCCCTTGATACTACAACGTGACCAAGCCTACATAGGGGTACTTATAGATGACTTGGTTATGAAAGGAGTAGATGAGCCATATCGTATGTTTACTTCACGGGCAGAATATAGAATTCTTCTAAGGCAAGATGATGCAGATATGCGTCTTACTCCTATCGGTCACGAAATAGGACTTGCAGATGATGCACGCTATCATGCGATGATTGAAAAGAAACGACAACGAGATGAGTTGATCAAATGGTGTGACGATTATTTAGTTAAAGTTTCACCTGAAGTCAATGCTTTTCTTGAAAAGAATAATACATCTCCAATCACCTCTTCCATACGTTTAACAGAGCTTCTGAAGCGACCACAATTAGACTTTAATAAATTGTGTGAACTCCCGGATGTGGAAAATTATCTTGATACGATAGAATCTAAAAGAAGAAATGAAATAATCGAGTCTGCAGAGATCCTCATCAAATATGGAGGATATATTCTTCGTGAACGAGAATTGGCTGAAAAATCTTTGCGACTGGAATACGTGAAATTACCAGACAACATAGACTATACAGCATTGACGTCGTTATCAACGGAAGCACGCCAAAAGCTACAGAAAATTAGACCAGCCACTATAGGCCAGGCATCAAGGATACCCGGAGTGTCACCGGCAGACATCAATATTCTCCTTATCATTCTTCACAGATAATAAAATAAAATTCAAATAATTATACATGTTCCACGTGGAACAATTTCAAATAGGAATATACTATAACAAAAACAATATCAAAAAATGAAAACCGAAGAATTGAAAGCCCTTATCCGTGATGTGCCCGACTTTCCCACTAAGGGCATAATGTTTCGAGATCTTACAACCATGATAAAGAATCCGGAAGCATTGCATGTGATGGGAGAAGAGTTGAAAAATCTTTATGTGGGGAAGGGCGTTACAAAGGTTGTGGGGATTGAATCTCGTGGGTTTATCGGAGGTAGTATTCTTGCTTTCGAACTTGGTGCCGGGTTTGTTCCGGCGAGAAAACCGGGTAAATTGCCTGCCGTAACTGTTAAGAAGGCTTTTGCAAAGGAGTATGGAGTAGATATGATTGAACTCCATAGTGATGCAATAGGTCCTGATGACGTGGTGGTGCTTCATGATGATTTGCTCGCTACAGGTGGAACCATGCTTGCTTGCTATGACTTAGTGAAAAGTATGAACCCTAAGAAAATTTATATTAATTTTATTGTGGAACTCTCCTGTCTCGAAGGGAGAAGTAAGTTCCCTAAGGATTGCGAGATAACTTCTTTGCTTGTTTATTGAAATTTTTATTTCCCTATTCATCGGTATAATTTTATAATGGCTGAAGAATTTACCCCTTCTGTAGCTGATGCATTCGAGAATCAAAAACCCCTGATTGATTTGATGTCTTCAGGGGATAATCCTTTATCATTTGTCGCTAAACCGGAAGAGGTGAAAAATTCAATCGAGCACCTTTTAGCAGGAGTAGGGAGAAATATCGATGAAAGCGGAAAATTTGGAATAGAAATTAAACCTGATCGTACTCCGGAGGACATTGCTGGAAATCATCCCGGCGAACATCTTCGTGAAAAAATTCTTAATCTTCCGGAGGCTCCCGGTGTGTATATCTACCTCGATAAAAGAGGAAATGTGATTTATGTAGGGAAGGCAAAAAGATTAAAAAGAAGGGTATCCTCCTATTTCAATCGCAGGCACGATTCCGTCCGAACCAATTTGCTTGTAAGAAGTATTGTGGATCTTAGGTTTATAGTTGTGACCTCCGAGGAAGACGCATTGCATTTGGAGAATGCAATGATAAAGGCCTATAAACCACATTTCAATGTGCTACTCAAGGATGATAAATCTTATCCTTGGATTGTAGTGACCAAAGAGCTTTATCCCAGAGTTTTCATGACCCGTGAGAAAGGTCTTGAAGCCAAATACTATGGGCCTTATAGCAGTGTGCAGAATGCCAGGATGATGTTGCAATTGATCCGGGATGTCTTCCCTTTGAGAAGTTGTATCCATAATTTGGAAGACAAGAAGATTGCCCAAGGGAAATACCGTCTCTGTCTCGACTACCATATCAAGAAATGCACAGGACCTTGTAGAGGTTTCGTAAATCCCGAACAATACGGAAAATATATTTCTAAAATCAAACAAATTTTAAACGGTGAAACGATACTTTTAGAAAACTATCTGAAAGAGGAAATGAACCGTCTAAGCGAGGAGTGGAAGTTTGAAGAGGCCCAGGAGGTAAAAGAAAAATATGAGAATGTAAAGAAATATAATTCCAAAACTGTGATTGCTTCTCCGGAAGGGGATGCTGACATGTTTGCTTATGAGGAGAATGGGGATGCGGCTTATGTGAATTTTATGCATCTGCATCATGGAGCCGTAGTGCAAAGTCTCAATATGGAGTTCCGGCGAAAACTCGCAGAAACCAAGGAAGAGATCCTATCACTCGCAATAGCTGAGATTAGCAGAAGGTTTGAAAGAAATTTTTCAGAAATAATAGTTCCTTTCGAACCTGATGTCCAATTCGAAGGAGTCTCATTTACCGTGCCTAAACGAGGCGATAAGAAAAAGATTCTGGATGTGGGAATGAAAAATGTCAGACAATATATGACTGACAAGGAGAAGATGGCTGAAAAACTCGATCCTGAGAAAGGTGTAGAGAAACTAATGGAACAGATGAAGAAAGATTTCCGTCTTGATGTGCAACCTCGTCATATAGAATGTTTCGACAACTCCAATATTCAAGGCTCCAACCCTGTCTCCAGTTGTGTGGTGTTTAGAAATGGCAAGCCTTCAAAGAAAGATTACCGGCATTTCATTATAAAGACAGTTGAAGGTCCCGATGATTTTGCCTCGATGAAAGAAGTGCTCCATCGACGTTATTCTCGTATGATTTCCGAAGGAGAGGAGTTGCCCCAGTTGGTTGTGGTGGATGGCGGTAAAGGCCAGCTTAGTGCAGCTGTGGAGGCTTTCGATGAAATGGGTATTCGTGGAAAAGTAGCACTTGTGGGTATTGCAAAACGTCTTGAAGAAATTTATTATCCTGGCGACCAGTATCCTCTTTATATCGACAAGAAAAGCCGTAGCCTGCAGGTTATCCAGGCGCTGCGTGACGAAGCTCACCGTTTCGGAATTACACATCATCGCGACCGTCGGTCAAAGGGCCAGATAGCCAGCGAGCTGGATAATATAAAAGGAATAGGGGAGAAGTCAGTTAAGTCCTTGATGCTCAAGTTCAAAAGTCTCAAAAAAATCAAAGAGGCATCTCTTGAACAACTTGCTGAAGTTATAGGACAATCAAAAGCGAAAGTCGTATTTGACCATTTTCGTTCTTGAACCTAAGAAATACTTTAACTACACTCAAAGCCATTCTTTAAGAAATGGATAAGTTCTCACATTTTTCCCGGTACTTAACTTAATAAGTGCTTTTCTTAACTGATGAATTTTTATCTTAGATATATTTCCCTGGGGCCCAAATTTTACAAGGTTGAAAATTCTTTATTGTTAAATACAAGTTTATAAATACAAAGTTGTTGTTTCCAAAACAGGGCCTTGAAATTATATTTGTAGATTTTTTAAACTTTTAACATATATATGTGTGTTATACTATAAAAAGGGATTTTAATGGTCTCTACATATTTATATGCAAGTTTGAAAACATTAAGGTTAGAATATGGGAATCAAAGCTAAGAAAGAAACAGCCCCAAGAATTAAAAAGGCTGATTTAGAAAGACTTATATTAAATTTTCTTGAGAAAGAAAACAAACAGTCATTCAATTATAAACAGATTGCCTTCGCTATAAATGCCACTCATCCTTCCAACAGAATGGATGTGATCAATATTCTTGATGCACTGGCAGCTGCCGAAGTGATTCAGGAAGTCGGTATCGGTAAATATAAAGCCATGAGCAATCGAGGTACACAGAATATCGGAACCTTCGTCCGTCGCAGCAATGGTAAAAATGGTGTGATGATAGATGATGAGATTATTCTTGTGGCTGAAAGAAATTCACGCCATGCACTTAACGGCGACAAAGTGAGAGTTGAAATCTCTGCCAATAGAAGAGGCCAGGAACCCGAGGCAAGAGTGATTGAAATAGTGGAACCAAAAGAACAGGTGTTCATCGGCACCCTCAATGTCGAAAAGAACTATGCATCGCTGGTGACAGATTCCAAATTCTTGGCTGCCGATATTATAATCCCGCGTTCAAAACTTAAAGGAGGCAAAACAGGAGATAAAGCCATAGCCCGGATCACCCAATGGCGTGACGAGGAAATGAACCCTAAAGGGGAAGTGGTGGATATTCTTGGCACCAAAGGCGAGAATACTGCAGAAATGCATGCAATACTTGCAGAATTCGGTCTCCCTTATAAATATCCGTCAAATGTTGAAAAGGCTGCTAATGATATAGATGCAGGAATCACTCCGCAGGAAATCGCAAAACGTGAGGATTTCCGAGGAGTTACTACATTCACAATCGACCCACGTGACGCTAAAGACTTCGATGACGCCCTTTCTATCCGAAAGATGAAAAACGGACATTGGGAAGTGGGGGTGCATATAGCGGATGTGACGCATTATGTCACACCGACATCTATAATCGAGAAAGAGGCGAAGCAAAGAGCCACAAGTGTTTATCTTGTGGATAGAACAATTCCGATGCTTCCGGAGCATCTGTCTAATGGTATCTGTTCTTTGCGTCCGAATGAAGAGAAATTGACCTATTCCACCATTTTTGAAATGGATGACAAGGCAAATGTTATAAATAGCCGTATTGTGAGGACAGTGATCAAATCTGACAGACGTTTCACATATGAAGAAGCCCAACAGATAATTGAAACAGGTGAAGGGGAGTTCAAAGAGGAGATACTGACACTTGATAAACTCGCAAAGGAACTTCGAAAGCGTCGTTATGACAATGGAGCCTTGGAATTCGATAGGGCAGAGGTGAGGTTTGAGATTGACAAAGACGGAAAGCCGATAAGTGTGTTCTTTAAGGAATCAAAGGATGCAAACAAACTTATAGAAGAATTCATGTTGTTGGCCAATATCACTGTGGCAGAACATATTGGTAAAGTCCCGAAAGGTAAGAAAGCAAAGACATTTGTCTACCGCGTGCATGACAATCCGGATCCTGAAAAAATTTCCAATTTCTCACAGATTGCGGCACGTTTCGGATTCAAGGTTAAGACAGAGGGATCACCCAAAGATGTTAACAAGGGCATCAACAGACTTTTGAAGGACGTGAAAGGCCGAGGAGAAGAGAATATGCTTTCCATACTTGCAATAAGAAGTATGGCGAAAGCTATGTATACTACTGAAAATATAGGTCACTATGGTCTTGCAGTGCCTTATTATACCCACTTTACATCCCCTATACGGCGTTATCCTGATATGATGGTACATCGCCTTCTTGCAAAGTATGCAGAGGGTGGCAGAAGCGTCGACAAATTAAAATTGGAAGACCAATGCAAGCACTCATCCGAAATGGAACAATTGGCAGCCAATGCCGAGCGTGCTTCTATCAGGTATAAGCAGGTAGAATTTATGCAAGATAAACTTGGAGAGGTGTATGAGGGCGTTATCTCTGCTGTGACTGAATGGGGTTTCTATGTGGAACTTGACGAGAATAAATGCGAAGGGTTGGTTCCGGTGAGAGATCTCGCAGATGATTATTACGATTTCGATGAAAAGAATTTTTGTCTCACAGGTCGCAAATATCATAATAAATACACACTCGGTGATATTGTGAGAGTGCAAGTGGCTCGGGCTGACCTCGAAAAGAAACAACTGGATTTCGCCCTGGTCCTCGACGAAGGCAATCCAAATATTTCTCTTGCTGAAAAGAAAAAACTTAAAAAAGAGGAGACTTCAATTGCCGCTAAAAAGAAATCTCAACATAAGTCACAGAAGAAATCTGAAAAGAAATCTTCCAGGAAAGGAAGACGATAAGAAAATAAAACCCCGTGCAAACGGGGTTTTGTTGTGGAAGGGAATAACAGATCAGTGTTTATAAAGTTTGGTTTCATATTTATCATAATATCAATAAGGCAAATAAGCGTTCAAATTCCTTTTCCATGGAATATTCAATAGCCTCTTTATCGGTATTCAACAATCCCGGATGCGACTGGGATACCTGCAGGCTCGCACTTTTCACTGCAGTTAGCCAACGGTATTTTTCTTCTGTTGGCAGGTCTTTGGCCGGCACGTCTTTCATCTCGAATAGCCTGCTTTGATTTTTCAGACATTCCAGATCAGCCTTCGGATACAGTGCCTTGATCCTGTCTTCGTCAAGAAGTACCAATGCTTTAAGCCATTTATGACGTTTGTTCATCATTATGAGCCCGATGTTGACAAATTCCTCTCTGTCTACTTTTGGGACATACCTTATCACGGCATATTCATACAACTTATCGTCAGGTGCAGCCATAATTTTATTTACCCCGAAACTTTATTTTGCATTGATAAGCTTGTTTCTTTCCTCGATGGCCTTATCCACAAAGACCCGTGAATTGGCCAAACGTTTTGTCAGGAAAGTTTTATATCCCTCTCTTTTCTCGGCTATAGTTTGAGTCATCCCTTCCTCTTCCAGCCATTCATCGGGTATCATATCCACAATTTTTTGGAGAGTCCGTGGAGTTATGGCCTGTTTCATTAATCGGTCTGCCTCCTCGAGCCTATCGGCTATAGGCAATAGGGCATGACTTTTGATATAAGGAAATGGATCTAACGATGCCTCTTCAGGATCTCTTCCGGAATGATGGAAATAAAGAGATGCACCATGATCAATCAACCATAATTCACGGTTCCAGATCATCATGTTGGGATTCTGACGAGTACGGTCCACATTAACCAGGAAAGCATCCATCCACACAATTTTGGAGGCGGTGAGATTGTCAATAGCATTGACTGCCGGATCAAAGGTAAATGCACCTTCCAAGAAATGTAAACCGACATTGATACCTTCCGATTTTCTCAACAAATCCTGTATTTCTTGATCCGGTTCTGTTATACCGAACAAATGACTTAAATCCAAAAGCACATTCTCAGGCACCTTGAATTTGAATGCTTTAGCCACCATACCACCAATAAGTTCGGAAATCAGAGATTTGGTGCCATGTCCGGCTCCTTTTAATTTAACCGCATATCGAAAACCGTCACTGGCTTCTCCCAATGCCGGTAACGACCCTCCCTCACGAAGCGGCGCAATGTATCTGGTGAGCTTTTCGTGCCTCAATTCCATATGCTTTTATTTATAGCTTTCAACTTCAAGACTAAAATAAAAATCGCTTTTGAACTTAACGTTAAAAAATCCTGAAAGACTCTGGGCTTTCCTTTAAAGTCTGCCAATAAATTCTCCAACGAATTTAGTAAAAATTTTGGAAAACGGATAATTCATGGAAACATATCAAATATAATCCTTCCCTTTCATCACCAAAAGGTGGAAACAACATATCTTGCTTTATCCCCTGATCTTTATTATTTCTTATATTTGAGTCTTCGTATTTAGTAAAATCCCGCACTGAACTTTATAAGGAGATTATATGTTACTATTTTATAGGATATTAACCACTATAAAATTTTTTTACTTATGAAAAGACATTACTTCACTTTATCTTTATTTACATTATTGTTATCAACTGTCAGTGTCGGTTGTTCCAACAAAGATACGTTCTCTTCAGATGATTTAACCGATGTAGATGTTTTCCCCCAGCAAAGCGATGATCCTGCCACGGAAATATCGGAAGTGTCGGGTTACACCGATGCCCCTTCCACCAATGGAAAGGAAATAATCTTTGAAGATGATTTCGTGAACTCTACCGGTATTCCTGATCCGGATAAATGGGTGCTATGTGAAAAAACTTCAGCAGATTGGGCACGTTATTTATCCGGTTCTTATGACCAAGCCTACACCAAAGACGGTTCCTTATATCTCATAGGAGAACTGAAAGATGGAGAGTATCTGACAGGTGGTATTGAAACCCGAGGTAAATTCGATTTTGAACATGGTGAAGTGCAATGTAGGGCAAGATTTGTTGAAATGCCTATGGGAGGTCACACCGGTATCTGGATGATGCCTTCACCCCCTGCTGAACAATGGCCAAAAAGCGGTGAAATTGATATTATGGAGCATCTGAATAAGGAAGATATCATATATGAAACCGTACATTCTTGGTATGCCGACGATTTGGGTCATAAAGATGACCCCGTGGCTCAAAAGACGGTGAGTATAAATAAGGATGACTGGAATATTTATGGTGTGGAATGGACTGCAGATAAAATTACTTACACAGTCAATGGACAATCTTATCTTGAATATCCCAATTTACATCTTGAAGGCGAAGAGGGAGCTTATCAATGGCCATTCAATCATCCTTTCTATTTAATCCTAAGCCAATCTTTGGGTGGAGAAGGAACTTGGGAAGGACCTATTGATGATTCCGAACTTCCTGCTGTTTTTGAGATAGATTGGATCCGAGTGCTTCAACCTCAAGAAGAGGCTTCAGTGCCTATGATTAAAGCCGACTGATAAATCTTCCCGATTTATTTCCATAAGGGTTCCTCAAATTTAAAATTTGGGGACTTTTTGTTTGTATTCAATAGTTTGTAAAAAAGAATGTTTTTGCGTATTTTTGAAGGGTAATATCAACAATTCCATTCAAGATTATGAAAAAAATAGGACTTAGTTTATTATTTCTTCTTCTTTTAAATGTATTGAATATTGAAGCCAAACGACCGAGTCATCTTTGGTTAGGGGGCGATATTAGTGGTACGACTTCCGATGAGGCTCGAGGTATATTTTCCGCTGACACCACGGGAAAAGTAACTGAAAACACCCAACTCATGAAGGATTATGGAATGGATGCCGTGAGATTACGTGTCTGGGTTAATCCTAAAGATGGTTGGAGCTCAAAGGAAGATGTGCTTACAATGGCCCGAAGAGCAAAGGATCTGGGAATGGAAATAATGATAGATTTTCATTATTCCGACTGGTGGGCTGATCCGGGGAAACAGAACATTCCGGCGGCATGGGCTGACTATGATCTGTCTAAGATGAAAGAGGCACTTGCTGACCACACCAAAGAAACTCTACAACTTTTGAAAGACAATGGCATAAATGTGAAATGGGTGCAAGTAGGTAATGAAACACGTGACGGTATGTTGTGGCCTATGGGTCAAATTTCCCAAGGCAATTTCAAGAATTATGCTGAATTGTCACAAGCCGGTTATGACGCCGTGAAGGAAATTTATCCTGATGCAAAAGTGATTGTGCATATTGACAATGGATTTGACAATGAAGTTTACAATTATATTTTTGACGGATTGAAAGAAAATAATTCTCAATGGGATATAATCGGAATGAGTGTTTATCCTTATTGGGCAATGGACGCAGGAAGAGAACCGGATGCCGATTCAACATTGAGGGATGCGGCAGAAAATATCAGAAGACTCAAAGCCAAATACGGCAGTGAAATTATGATTACTGAAGTTGGTGTGGAATCTGAAAAACCCGAAGAAGGAGAAGCCATCTTGAATCAATTGTTTGATTTGGTTATCAACGATGTAGATGGCGCATGCACAGGAGTCTTCTATTGGGCTCCGGAGATGTTTCAAACCACTGATTTCTACGGAAATAAACACGGATATGCTTTGGGAGCTTTCCAAAATGCTCGCCCCACTCGCATCATGAATACATTCAAACGTGCCTCCGAAATCATGAACTCAAAATAATTCATGTAATATACCCAGAGGTGGTGTTATGACCTAACCGCGGGTACAGTTTTATTTCACTTCCACTTTCTGTGTAGGGGGGAGGGTACGGTTTCTTTCATCACATTGAGCTACTATGCTGTCGGCAAGAAGACCAAAAGCTACAGCATCTTGGTTTCTTATGCTTTCATCTCCTGTGAGTTCCTTTGCTGAAAGAGACGAAGAAGTAGGCTTGCCATTATCAACATCATCGCAAATTCCTGCCACCAAAGGTATTTGAACCAATAGTTTGACACCTAATTTCTGAGCAAGGTCCGCTCCTCCGCCTTTCCCGAAAATATAATATTTCTCGTCAGGATGTTCCTCGGGAGTAAACCATGACATATTCTCAACTATCCCCAACACGGGAACGTTGATTTTATCTTCTTGAAACATGGCAACTCCTTTTCTTGCATCAGCCAATGCCACTTCCTGAGGAGTAGTGACAATTACCACTCCGGTGATTGGTAAGGTTTGAACCAAGGTGAGGTGTATGTCACTTGTACCGGGTGGCATATCAATGATAAAATAGTCTAATTCACCCCACCAGGCATCGGTTATTAATTGTCTCAATGCATTGCTCGCCATACTTCCCCTCCACAATACCGCACTTTCTTTCGCAACCAAGAAACCAATGCTGAGCATCTTGACTCCATATTTCTCTATCGGTTCTATCCAATCTTTACCGTCACGGTTGATCATATATATAGGTTCATCTTCAACGCCAAACATACGAGGCATTGAAGGACCGAAAATATCGGCATCAAGAAGACCTACTTTGTAGCCTTTTGCGGCCAAGGCGATTGCAACATTTGCTGCGACTGTAGATTTCCCTACTCCTCCTTTACCCGATGAAATGCCTATTATGTTTTTCACTCCCGGCAATACCGGTCTTGGTGCCGGCGCCTGAGCCCCCTCATGCAGGAATTTCAAATCTATATTTCCTTTAACCTTTATTTCTTTACCAAACTTTTGTTCAATAGCAGTCTCTGCCATTCTCACCACACTTTTCACAAATGGATCAGTGGGTTTTTCAAACAAAAGTGTAAAATGCACTTCATTTCCGTCAATTCGGATATCTTCCACCATTTTATTTTCGGTGAGAGGTTTTCCGTTGCCGGGATATCTAACTGTGGATAATGCTTCGAGTATCTGTTGTGGTGTCATAGACGGTTAAAGTTTAGAGTTTAAGGTTTAGAGTTAGGTGTGTGACGTGGGTATGCACGATAATCATCTCTTGGAATATCGTCACTTTCGGGTTCTTCCAATGTCAAACCCGGCTGAAGAATAAAAGAAATCAATTTGATATTCATGCCTCTTGAAAGCCATTGGGTTTCATAGAAAGTCTTTATCGACTTTACAGGATCGGCATTTCCGGAGCCATAAAGGTCGGTGGTGTTCTCAAGAATTTCCAGATTGTTTTTTTTCACAAGTCTTCGAGTGTATTCGTAAAGAAAAGGGGAATCAGTCTTGAGATGCACTATTCCTCCAGGCTTTAAAATGTCGGAATATTTTTGAAGAAAACCTGTGGATGTAAGGCGTTTGCGTGGTTTTTGCATCTGAGGATCCGGGAATGTGATCCATATCTCATCAATCTCTCCGGGAGCGAATATGCATGAAAGGTTCTCAATTTCCGTACGAAGAAACTTTGCGTTAGTTATCCCGGAGGCTGCCACATCTTTGGCTCCTGTCCATATCCTGGCACCCTTGATATCTATACCGATGAAATTCTTGGACGGATCATTTTTAGCCAGTCCTACAGTATATTCGCCTTTTCCGCAACCTAATTCAAGCACTATAGGTGCTTTTTTTGCAAAAACTTCAGTGTTCCATTTTCCTTTGTATGGGAAACCTTCAGCCAAAAGTTTTTCGCGAGGGTATTGCAATACACATTCGAGTTGCTCGATCTCTGCGAATTTTTTCAGCTTATTCTTTCCCATTATTGTAAGTTATTAGCTTATTACCAATATTTTACCCACAGTAGAGTAGGAGCTGGTTTCATCGCTTGGAGACACCATTATATGGTATACTCCGCTTTTCACTCTATTGAAGTTAGAGTCGGAGATGTCCCAAAGTATATTAAACCCGGTGACTATACCCAATTCCTTAACTAAGTTGCCGCCTGAATCCACAATCTTTACAAATGAGCCGGTAGGTATGTCGGTTATGGTGACATATCCTGAATATTCAGGTCTTACGGGATTGGGATAAGCTTTGATATCTTCTTTGGTGGATGAAGCCTGACTTACGGGTAGACTATATTCCGCATAACCTTGAGCTGTTGAGATCATCAGGGAATTTGAAGCGGAATTATAACCCACCGCATAGACAGCATCATCCGGAAGAGGGCTGTTGGAGGTGGTGAATTCTTCTATAATTTCCCTGCCGTCGGAAGAGGTGCATACAATACCTCCACCTGCAGTAGAGAACCATTTCCTTCCTTCTCCGTCGGCGGTTATATGGTTCACCATTACACCTTCCAATAAATAATCAGCCAAGTTGGTGCCATCGTTTCTAGGGACTTTTACTTTATAGATCTGATGATTTCCTTGTACCACTTGCGACGGCACGAAATAAAAGAGACCGTTATAATGACCCACCCAAACATATCCTGTGGAGGGATCTTCCCAAATATACCTGATATTTCTCACTTCTACAGAATTACCATCAGAATCTGTGAATTTGTTCATAAGATAGGTCTTGTCATCGCTCGTATCGGTAGGTGTACCATTGGTGTCAAGAAGAACAAGGAGATCTGAATATTGTCCGGCACTTTGCACAATAAGTCCTTTGCCGGTTTTTAACAATGGAAGTGAAAATGAAAGGTTGGAAAGCGGGAAACTGACCCTAAATTCCACAGGTTGTGGTAATTTGATATTGCTTGCCGAAGTTGTGGCTTTCCTGTCAGCGGCTGTCCAACAATAATAATGTGGATTTGGATCCGCCTGGTCATCCCAATCAGGATAATAAATCCACAGGTTCCCTTGTTTATCAAAATGTGGCTCAGGCATATTCACGTAACTTGCGTTGGTTGTGGGAAAAGGTTTTAGTTCCACAAAACCATCATTTTTTGCATCGGCATCCGTGGGATGCGAGAGATGTAAGATGTCATTCGGGTCATTTAAATTGAGCCTTAAGATTCCATTATGATAAGAAGTTATGTAGACGTATGAATTATTGTCCGGATCAATTACAAAACCATTGGAAGCAGTCATAATAGTTGTTCTGTCAGGATTTGTATATGCGGGAGCATAGTTTGTCCATCTCCCCTGTTTGTATCCACTCAATTGCAAGGGAGATCTGTCGTAAAGTGAAGTGGTGGATTGAAGCAACCCATAGTCTAACATCAGTAAACCTTTGTCAGGATGATTAGCAAATGAGGTGGATGCATAAGGTGCAGGAGCGTTGGGAAGCATCCAATCTCTCGTAAGGCTCCATTGCTCTCCTGAACGCTTTATGCTTGATAGCCCTTTACGTTTCAATCCGTTCCAAACTTCGCTCATATTTTCTGATCCCACGGCTGAGTTTTGGTAGCCCTCAGGTCGCTTTATTGATTCATATGAACCATCCGGTTTGAATTGATATAGAGTGTCGCCCGTCCCTAAAAGTAAACCGGAAGTATTATATTCTGCATTATAAATATATTTTGTAAAGATATCGTCTATCTTGACTTCATTGTCTTTCAATGTAAGCTTCTTAACGCTAAGGTTTTTAGTATCCCCCTCCAACAATATTGCCAATGTGTTGCTCAAAGGATAAATCACAGCCTCATTTTCGAGTTCAGCTAAAATTTCATATTGATCGATAGAAAGGCGCGGGTCATTCACTTTAGCACCGATCACTCTGTTTCCATTCACTGCCAAATAGGTATCACCCAAGCGTGCAAATGACTGCAACGCATCATTGTACATTCTACTTTCCGCGATCTCCGCTTTCTTGTCGTTGATGGCAACGTAGCCAAACTCGGTCGCTAAATAAAGACGGTCGTTGTCAGGATCTATCGAAAGTGAATGCACACCCTTTGATTCGCTCAAACTGGCCTGTTTATAATAGGGAATATTAACGACTTTTCCATCATTGTAAAGCAGATCGATATTATAATTCTTATAGATTACAGCCAAGTAACCTTTTTTTGGATTATAAATAACGTCTCTGATGCTGTTATCATTAAGGATATTGGACGAGGATAAAGGCATAAGTTCCTCTCCTTTCTTATCATAGCGAAAGAGGGAGAAATAGCTTTCGGTAGTTTTGTTTTCCATTAAGTTTCGTGATGTGAAATACACCAGATTTGGTGTTTCTATCACATGAGAAACCTCCTCGTCGAAAATAGGATGCAGTTTCCAATTGGAATCATCCGCCTTCATGGCATTGAAGACGAAAGTGAACATAAGGATTAGGGAAAATATTTTTTTCATATATCTATTGATTGCGACAAAACATTGTTATCTATTATCAAGGAAATCTGCGAATTGAGTCATCGCCCTTCCTCTATGGGATATTGCGTTTTTATCTTCAGGAGCCATTTCCGCGAAGGATAGTGAAGAATTTTCAGGTATAAACACAGGATCGTAGCCAAAACCGGATTTACCGCAATGTTCATTTGCAATCCTGCCTTTCACTTCTCCTTCAAACAGGTATTCCTTACCCTCAAATATCAAGGCCACTACGGTTACGAATCTGGCTTCGCGGTTTATTTCCTCTTTAAGTTTGTCGAGCAAAAGGGCAATATTATCATCAGGCGAACAATGCTCTCCTGCAAATCGTGCGCTGTAGACACCGGGAGCACCATGAAGAGCCTCGACCATCAGACCGGTGTCGTCGGCGAAACAATCAAACCCATATCTATCTTTCACCCAATGTGCTTTGATCAGGGCATTTCCTTCCAAAGTATCAGCGGTTTCCGGAATTTCGTCATGGCAATTGATGTCAGCCAACGACAATACTTTCACTTTCCCGGACAAAATTGCCCGTGCCTCCTCTAATTTATGAGGGTTATTTGTGGCAAACACTATTTCAGGGATACACTTTTCCATCACTGATAGAACGGATTTTAAAGGTGCTTATTGTAAACTAAAAATAGCTATCAAAGCTATATCAGCAATGATAGCTATCTCAGATTATATAACTTATTTTATTTTACAACCACATTAACTATTCTGCCGGGCACTACAATCACCTTTTGCAAGGATTTTCCTTCGAGCCATTTAGAAGCCTCAGGAGAAGAGAGAGCCATTTTCTCCACCTCTTCTTTCGACATGTCGGCAGGGACATCAAGCATAAACCTTGTCTTTCCGTTGAAACTTACCGGATATTTCACCATATCTTCCTTGAGGTATTCTTCATTATGCTTCGGCCATTCTGAATCTACCACACTGCCCTCGTGACCTAATTTATGCCAGAATTCCTCCGCAATATGAGGAGCAAAAGGAGCAAGCAATCGGGTGAAAATATCCATCGCCTCCTTGTTGGTGGATTTCTGCGAAGAAAGCTCATTTAAGGCCACCATGAAAGCCGAGACTGAGGTGTTAAAGGAAAATCCTTCGATATCCTGAGTCACTTTCTTGATTAGTTTATGCATGGTCTTGAGTTCCTCCGGAGTCATCGGTTTTTGTTCTGCATCGAGTGCTTTGTGGAATTGACCCCAAAGTTTCTTCAGGAAACGATTGGATCCGTCTATACCGTTTGTATCCCATGGTTTGGATTGTTCCAACGGACCTAAGAACATTTCATATAGTCTTAGAGTGTCGGCTCCATATTTCTCAACGATATCATCGGGATTCACCACATTATACATGGATTTAGACATCTTCTCTACGGCATATCCGCATACATACTTCCCGTTGTCAAGAATAAATTCTGCATTTTCATATTCCGGACGCCATTTTTTGAATGCTTCCGTGTCTAACACATCATTATCCACCAGATTAATATCCACCCTGATAGGAGTGACTTCATACTGGTCTTTGAGGCCCTTGCTCACAAATGTATTAGTATCCTTGATCCTATACACAAAATTACTTCTACCTTGAATCATCCCTTGGTTAACCAATTTGCGGTAAGGTTCATCCATCTCCACAACGTCTATGTCGTGAAGGAATTTGTTCCAGAACCGAGAATAAATCAAGTGACCGGTGGCATGTTCTGCCCCACCTACATAAAGATCCACATCTTTCCAATACCGGTCGGCTTCTTTGCTCACCAGGGCTTTATCATTGTGAGGATCCATATAGCGGAGATAATAGGCGCTTGAGCCGGCAAAACCGGGCATAGTGCAAAGTTCTATAGAATATCCTTCCGGAGTTTTCCAGTTTTTTGCTCTTCCAAGCGGTGGCTCTCCATTTGCGGTTGGTAAATAAGAATCAACTTCCGGAAGCTGTAACGGTAGGTCTTTCACATCCATTGCACAAGCCATTCCATCTTTGTAATATATCGGGAAAGGTTCGCCCCAGTATCTTTGGCGTGAGAATATAGCGTCACGGAGTCGGTAATTTACTTTTACCTTACCAATACCTTCCTGTTCAATAAATTTCTTTGTGGCAGCGATTGCTTCTTTCACAGAAAGGCCATTGAGGTTAAGTTTATCATTAGACGAATTAATCATCTTTCCCTCCTTAGCATCGAAGCTCTCTTCACTCACGTCTGCGCCTTCGATTAGAGGAAGAATAGGTAGGTTGAAATGCTTTGCGAAAGCATAGTCACGTGAATCGTGGGCCGGCACGGCCATAATGGCTCCGGTGCCATATCCTGCCAAAACATAGTCGCTAATCCAGATAGGAATTTCTTTTCCTGAAATAGGATTTTTGGCATAACTTCCCGTAAACACTCCGCTCACTTTCTTATCTATCTGGCGTTCTCGCTCGGTTTTTTTGGCTACCGCTTCAAGATAGTTGTCCACTTCCTCTCTTTGTTGGGGAGTGACCAGTACATCCACATATTTAGACTCGGGAGCAAGCACCATAAATGTCACACCGAAAGCAGTGTCGGCACGTGTGGTGAATATCTCAAGTTCCAAATCTTTACCTACAACAGGGAATTTCATTTCTGCACCCTCGCTTCTTCCTATCCAGTTTTTTTGAGTTTCCTTCAAGGAATCCGACCATTGAAGATTATCAAGGCCTTCGAGCAATCTCTGGGCATAGGCCGACACCCGAAGCAACCATTGAGTCATCACCTTCTGTTCCACCGGATATCCACCACGCACACTCACTCCTTCACTCACTTCATCGTTGGCGAGAACTGTGCCTAAGGCTTCACACCAGTTGACCATGCTTTCTCCTTGATAGGCGATTCGGTAATTCATCAATATCTCGGCTTTCTCCTTTTCCGAATATCTTTTCCATTCGTCTGCCGTGAATGAAAGAGGTTTCGTTTCTGCAGCATGGATGCCTTTTGAACCATCTTTCTCGAAATGTTTCACCAAATCTGAGATTGGTTTGGCCTTCTGTTCCTTTGTGTCGTAGTAAGAATTAAACATCTGGAGGAATGCCCATTGTGTCCATTTATAAAATTCAGGGTCACAGGTACGCACCTCTCGGTCCCAATCGAATGAGAAGCCTATTTTATCCAATTGTTGACGGTAGCGAGCGATATTCTCCATCGTCGTTTTTTCGGGATGTTGTCCGGTCTGGATGGCATATTGTTCTGCCGGTAGTCCGTAGGCATCGTATCCCATCGGATGAAGCACATTGAAGCCTTGCTGACGTTTATAGCGAGAATAAATGTCGCTTGCTATATAGCCCAAAGGATGGCCTACATGTAACCCGGCACCGGAAGGATATGGAAACATATCAAGCACATAGAATTTCTCTTTCGAGGGATTCTCGGTCACTTTATATGTTTTATTATCTTTCCAGAATTGTTGCCAACGCTTCTCTATTTCTTGATGATTATAAACTGTAGTATCTTGATTTTGTTTTTCCATTTCTCTATTTCAACTTAAACCTAAACCTAAACATCTTTTCCACCACACTGCAAGCCCTTCAATATTTGTAGGCTACGGGCCACACTTTTATCCTTTCAATCGATTCTTCTGATGTCGAAGATCCTTTGAGCCTTTTGGCACACCATCATCGAAAATATATTCAATGTTTCTACGAAGCTTGCCATTCTTGATTTCCAATTCCTTCGCTTTATTTCTTAATCTGAAATATGCACCGCAAAGGAAAATCAGAATCACGGCAAGCACATAAACCAAAGTAATGGAAGTTTTTCGCATTACCCGGTTTTGCTCTCTCTGTTGCTCTTGTTGTTTTAGTTCATCCGCGAGCACCTGATTGACGGAATTTCTAAGTTCCAACTCACGATACATATCCTCACGTCGATGAGTCCTGTCATCAATTGCCATTTGGGAATACTCTCTCAACGCTTTTAGTTCTCCCTCTTTATCTCCGGTTTGTCGTAGGGAGTAAGCGAGTAATCCTAAGAGCTCTTGTTTTCTGAAATCACTGATATCAGGGTCTGCAAGAGCCTTCTTAAGTTCAGGGGCAGCCTCTTTATATTCTCCTTTTGCATAGTAATAATAAGACTTGGCTAATCCTCCGTTTCCGAATGCCTCTGCCGCCTCATCGTTTATTTGTGCCAATTCTACACATTTTTCCCACACATCTTCTAATTCTTCGGGTGTCAAACCTCTGAAATTGCGAAGCATTCTACGATAGCTGACATAGTAGAAATAGTCAAGATCGTGAACATTTTTCCCTTGTTTCTGA
Source organism: Muribaculaceae bacterium (assembly GCA_022510425.1). Classification (GTDB taxonomy): domain Bacteria; phylum Bacteroidota; class Bacteroidia; order Bacteroidales; family Muribaculaceae; genus Lepagella. The sequence continues at coordinate 13,900 of JAFLTO010000011.1, read as the reverse complement.
TACAGTGCCCGCATATGATTGAGCTGGTCGATCAGTTTCCGGTCGAATTCTATGGCCTTTGCATAATCCTTGTTCCTTGTGTAGAATAAAGCTGCGTTAGTATAGAATAGATTTTTGATGGCATAGTCTTTTTCAGGGAGATTCTCCACAAGACCTTCCAATCTTTTTATACATTCGAAATACATGGGTCCTTGTGAAGAAGCTCCGAGGTATACCATTGTCCGGAAAATATTTTGAATTTCTTTATAAGGATCACCTGTAAAGCTTATACCCTGTCTTTTGTATTCTGCCAACTGCTCTTTGAGCTGACTGTCTACAATGGTGTGAGCTTCAGACTTGGCTTGTTCCATTTGTAACACAGTCTGCAATGTTTCCTTTCCTTCTTCTTCCGGAAGATTTTCCGACATGATTATCAATCTGTTCAGATCCTTTGTATCATCGGTGGAGGAAGCAAGCTCATTGATCACGTCTCCGATCAATTCATGATTGGACGATTGGGATGCAAGATTGATTAACTGTTTTCTTACTTTATTACGATAGTTTTTATCGCTAAGGTTGTAGACATCCAAAAGAATCTTGATGCTGTCGGTGTTGGTGGATGCTGCCATCAGAGACTTTTCCCTCAAGAGAGCATCATTTTGAGAAAGGTCGGCAAATGCTTTTTGGGATGAAAAAAGCATAAAAATTCCGGTTATGACCGGAAGGAATCGAAGAAAGGGGTGTGGAAATCTCATATCTGCGTCATTGCCGGAGTCTATGTGTATCCGGCAACATTTCTATTGCAAAAATATTGTAAAAACTTGAATTTTCAAAACCTTAGAACTATTTACTTACTGTTCAGATTATTGAATATTGGAGTTAGGGAAGGGGTAGTTCGATTCTAAAAGTTGTTCCTTTGCCAACTTCGGATTCTTTAACAAAGATTTTTCCTTTATGATATTCTTCGATTATTCGTTTCACAAGAGTGAGGCCAAGTCCCCATCCTCTTTTTTTGGTTGTGAACCCCGGTGCAAAGACTTTCTTAAAATTCTTACGTGGGATTCCCTTTCCGGTATCCTTTACCTCAACCCAAACTTTGTTCTTATCTTTACCGGTAGTTATTGTGATTTCTCCTTCACCTTCCATCGCGTCCACTGCATTCTTGGTCAGGTTCTCCATCACCCATTCAAAAAGTGGTTCCGAAATCATCACTCCCATATCGTCGTGAGCAAAATTCAGATTCAATTTCACTTTCCCCGATATTCTTGATGACATATATCCTAAAGATTTCTCAACTGTGGAATTAAGATAATCAAGCTGAAGTTCCGGTATTGAACCGATCTTTGAGAAACGGTCGGCTATCACCGAGAGCCGGTTGATATCCTTATTCATCTCCTTTGTAATGTCCTTGTCGGTGCCCATGGAATCAAGATATTCATTCCAAGCCATTAAAGAGGATATGGGTGTACCCAATTGATGTGCCGTTTCCTTGGAAAGTCCGGCCCATAAACGGTTCTGTTCAGCATTTTTGGTATATATCAGCGCACTGTAGATAATGAGCGCTAACACTATCATCACAATCAGTTGAACATAAGGATACCAGCTCAACCGTTTCAAAAGTATGGAGTCTTCGTAATAGATATATTGGGGATAGTTGTAATACACTTCCACCTTGATAAAATGGGAGTCATGTTGAGATAACTTATCCAAAGGTTGGTTAGCTGTGGCTTGACGTAGGCGTGTGGTTAGAAAATCCTGGTTGGTTGTGGATAATTGTTCAAAAGAAGGGGCGTTATCTTCTGATGCTTCTGGCAGATCGAAGTTTCTGAAGTCCAATATATTGTAATCTGAATCAGTCACAAGCACAGGTATGGAATTGTTTTGGCTGATAATGGAAAGAAGAAAATCAATATCTGTATCTATATCTGCCTGGGCCAGTCGTTGGGTGGCCTGTGCCCAGATATCCATTCTTTCCCTCTCCTGGGTTGCCAATTGCTTCACAAGTCTGTTGCTCGCCACAAGAAAGAAAACCAATGCGGCAATCGTGACAGCAAGAAAAATGATTTTCGCTGTGCTATTTACTACGAGATTTTTTAATTTCAGTCCACTCCGCATCCGAGACTTGGGTTTCATGGTAGGTTTCTGTTTTTCCCCCGCTATTATTCCTTGTTTCAGTGGTAGAATAGTCTTTTGTTTCCGTGAATTCCACATCCTCGGCATATTCCTTTGGAATCAAGGGCTCATTACTCCTGTCCTCCCTGAAAGGGTTCCTGCGTTGCCTTTGGTAATAATATGTATCCTGATTTTGTGTGGAGGAGCCTTCATTGCGAGCCCTTTTCTTTTTGTCTCGGGGAGGCATGCCCATGGATTGCCTCATATAGTCTTCTGCTCTTTCCATAGCCTTACGCTTCAGCCAGCGTGATATCATCGGCCAAATCAACCAAAAGAAGACTACTATAAGGATTAAAATTCCCAACCCTCTCATTTTATATCAGATGTACGCGGTTTGAACACGATACCCAAAAATACATAGAATACAATCAGCCAGAAGAGGCCTCCGGCTCCAAGTGTGAAGCAGAATAAACCTGCTGCCAATACCAAAAGATATCGCGCCCAATTCTCTTTAAAGGAAAAGTTTTTCATTTTTAAAGAGAACATTGGCAAATTAGAATTCATGAGCCAACATTCCACGATTAGGAAACAAATGAAAACATACCATAGAGATAGAAACTGCACGCCTTCAAACATTAATTGTGCATATCCTATCCAGAAAATAGCATTCGCCGGAACGGGAAGGCCGATAAAGGAGGTAGTCTGGCGGCTGTCAAGATTAAACCGAGCCAATCTAAAGGCCGCGCAAACAGGTATGAGAAGCGTAGTCCAACAAAGCCAACGGTCTATTCCTATGTCTTGCAGAAGAAAGAAAAGGGTCAATCCCGGAGCCACTCCGAATGACACAAGATCGCATAAGGAATCAAGCTCCTTTCCTAAATCAGAATATGCCTTTAGCAAGCGTGCGGCAAAACCATCAAGAAAATCAGCCACAGCAGCCATTGCCATAAAGAGAAAGGCCCACTGAAAACCCAGTAACCCCCAGAATTCAGAAGTGCCATGAGAGGCTGCGATGATTGAGAGACATCCGGCTCCAAGATTCAGAGCTGTGATGCAATTAGGTATATTTCTTATAAGTCTATTCATTTGTACCCATAATTTAATCAAATCTTCCCTTATCCCTTGCCCCCTTATCAGTTAATTCTCAGGAAAGTGAGCAACAGGAGTCACGCCGCCTTTCACTTTCTGTTGCATTTTTACAAGTATTTCTGTATCGGTAGGCAGATAAAGGTCAACTCTTGAACCAAACTTTATGAAACCTAAATGTCCGTCGATTGAAGATCGCATGCCTCTACGGGCGTAAGTGACGATTCTTCTGGCCATGGCTCCCGCTACCTGTCTCACTGTTATTTTCCTTCCTGTGTCAGTGACTATTCCCACGGTGCTCCGTTCGTTCTCTTCGCTCGCTTTCGGAAGGTAGGCTGCAAGAAATCTTCCCCTGTGATGCCTTACATATTCCACGGTACCATCCACAGGATACCAGTTGGCATGAACATTGAAAGGAGACATAAAAACCGACAGCATTATAGAATCTTCTTTAATGTACTCATTCTCCCTCACTCTTTCTATTGCCACAACCTTGCCGTCGACCGAACTTACTACCATATTTTTTCGCTCGCCTTGATATTTTCTTTTAGGGCTCCGGAAGAAATTAAATACAAAAATATAAGCTACGACAGAGATGGATGTGAAGATGATGGGCAGTGTGTAAGGTGGCATAAACAACCAGATCGGAACGTTTACCGCCCCGAGCACCAAAAACAAAAGTATCAGTATATTTGTGCCCTCTCGATGGATTTTCACAATATGCAAAATTAGTTGATTTTAGCCGCTTTCGCAAATTTTAAGTATCTTTACAGCCGCATTAAAAATTATGGATAAGAAGAAAGCTTTGCTGATTATCAATCCTATTTCCGGCACTCGTTCCAAACATGGGTTGGCTGCCGCTGTGAAAAACCATCTCTCCAATTTGAAGACGGAGGTGGTGGTGAAGGAGACCAAAGCGGGTGGCGATGCTTTCAACATGGCAAGGGAAGCTGTAGACAACGGATTTGATATGGTCATTACTGCCGGTGGCGACGGCACTGTCAATGAGGCAGCCAATGCTCTGGCTTTCTCCAAATGCACCTTGGGCATTCTCCCCTTTGGATCAGGCAATGGTCTGGCTCGCTCTGTAGGTGTGCCTCAAGACACTTTCGCGGCTCTCAAATTAATCGAGGAGGGACACGTGCTCAATTGTGACAGAGGAATTGTTAACGGTCATCCATTCTATTGCACATTTGGTATAGGTTTCGATGCCGCTGTGAGTGAAAAATTCGCCACTATGAAAAAAAGAGGAAGAGTGACTTATATCAGAAGCGCTTTCCGCGAATTCCTTAATTACAGAAGCCAGCCTTATGCCATAATCATCAATGGCAAGATGATCACTGAAAAAGCTTTGCTTATAGCTGTCTGCAATGCTCCTCAATATGGTAATAATGCTTACATCGGTCCCAAAGCTAAATTGACTGATGGTCTTTTGGATATTACAGTGGTGCATGCCGACAATCCTTTCAATACACTTTTGATGAGCATGGACATGTTCACCGGTATGTTGGATAAGAATAGGGGCATAGGCACTTTCAGGGTCCCTTCTCTCACTATAATTCGAACTGAGAAAGGGCCTGTGCATCTCGATGGAGAACCTATGCAAATGGGTAAAAAACTTGAGATTAAATGTGAGAGGAAGGCTCTAAGAGTCTTCTCCCCGGAAAAGAATACAAATTTCCAACCTTTCATCTCGCCAATCAGGGCTATCTTGGATGATATGCGCTATGATGTGATGGCTAAATTCCGGCAACTCGAAAATACTGTCTATTCAAATTTAGATCAGACCAAACGCGGAGGAAAAGACTCCATACACAATATCCCTAAGAAATAATAAAGAAGACAAAGCCGGTTGATGAGAATTTATAAGATAAATATTGTAGTCTGTTTAATCTCGATATTATCGGCTTTATTGGGAGAGCAAAAATCTTATGCCCAGCTCGTCCCGGTGAGAAACCAAAGGGAATTCACTGACTCCCTGAAAAAAGAACTCGACTATGGCCCATTTTTCGGGCTCTACAAAGACACCTATTTCATTGTAGGTACCAAGGTGCCCGCTGTTCCCACGGCCTACAATTCTGATGTCAAGTTTCAGATCTCCTTTGCAATCCGGCTCACGAATGCCACACTCCCCTGGAATTCCTTCCTCTTCTTGTCATACACTCAGAAAGCTTTCTGGAATGTCTTTCAGGAATCTTTACCTATGGGCGACATTAATTTCAATCCGGCCATAGGATGGACAAAACCATTTTTCAATCAGGGCAGGTATGTGGGCAAACTCAGCCTTATTCTTGAACATGAAAGCAATGGCCGCGACGGCGAAGCCTCAAGAAGCTGGAATCGTGTCTCAGTTTCGGGTATGGCTATGATTGACGCGTGGCTGATGGTGCATGCAAAATTCTGGATACCTATCATAGACGGTGAAAACAATAAGGATATAACCAAATACTGCGGTATATATCAAAGTGGGGTGGTTCTCACCACCCCAAATAAGAAGTTCACTTTCGGCGTCACTTGGGTGAAACGCGGAAATTTCAAACTTGATTTCAATACAATTTGGGAAGTCTCCTGGTTGATCAGTAAAAAAACCAATATCAATCTTTTCGCACAATACTATAATGGTTACGGCGAAGACCTCCTGCATTATAATCAGTTCAGATCCATGCTCCGCGTGGGCCTTGTTTTCAAACCCAAATTCTTCTCCGAATTCTAACGCAATATCAACATTGCGTCGCCGTAAGCACCAAACTGGTATTTTTCTTTCACAGCCACTTCATAAGCGTTCATCACATTGTCATATCCTCCGAAAGCTGCCACCATCATCAGCATTGTGCTCAACGGCAGATGGAAATTCGACACCATGGAATTGCATACCGTGAAATCGTAGGGCGGGAAGATGAATTTGTTGGTCCACCCCTCATAAGTCATCAGATGTCCGTTCATACATACTGCTGTTGCAACAGCCCTTAGTACACTGGTGCCTACAGCGCATACATTGTGGTCATTGTCTTTGGCCTCGTTCACCATGTCAACCAATTCCTCGTCCACTATCATTTCCTCACTGTCCATTCTATGCTTGGTGAGGTCTTCGACATCAATGTCTTTGAAATTGCCTTGACCACTGTGAAGAGTCAGGAAGCCACGCTCAATTCCTTTTATCTCAAGTCTCTTCATCAACTCACGGCTGAAGTGGAGTGCAGCAGCCGGAGCCATCACTGCTCCTTCGTTTTTCGCAAAGATGCTTTGATATCTTTCCGCATCCCATTCTTCAACAGGACGTGTGATGTATTCCGGAAGGGGCGTCTCTCCTAAGGCATAGAGTGTATCCTTGAATTCATCATGAGGCCCGTCATAGAGGAATCTTAGTGTCCTCCCTCTTGCTGTGGTGTTATCGATCACCTCTGCCACCATAGAGTCGTCATCCCCGAAATATAGTTTGTTTCCTATTCGGATCTTGCGGGCGGGTTCCACAAGCACATCCCAAAATTTGTTCTCAATGTTAAGTTCCCTGAGAAGGAAAACTTCTATTCTCGCTCCCGTCTTTTCCTTGTTGCCGTAGAGCCTTGCCGGAAACACTTTCGTATCGTTGAAGATCATTACGTCGCCGGCTTCAAAATAATCTATTATGTCTTTAAACACTCTGTGTGTTATTTCTCCCGTCTTGCTGTCAAGAACCATAAGACGACATTCGTCCCGGTTTTCTGATGGATACTGCGCTATAAGATTGTCTGGCAGTTTAAATTTAAATTGTGATAGTTTCATGTTTATTTATAAATATTTTACGGGCTATTCTTCCTTGGGTTGTTCGGCCAAATAATAATTTTCCGGAAATGTAAGTTCGCAATTTGTTATTTTTTCCACGGCTTCCTCTATTTTCAAGCACTCTGCAACACTTATATTCCCCACTCGCGTACGCCTCAACTCTTTCAAATGGGCCCCGCTTTTTAATGCTTCTCCTAAATCTCTTGCAAGTGATCTTATATATGTGCCTTTGCCACACACCACTCTGAATCTCAATAGATTCCCTTCTAATCCCAAAAATTCTATCTCTTTTATGGTTATGGGTTTCGCCTTTAGTTCAAGGTCTTTCCCGTGCCTTGCGTATTTGTATGCACGCTTCCCGTCTACTTTAACGGCAGAATACACCGGTGGCACCTGCATGATGTTTCCTCTGAATCCATTCAAGGCTTCTTTCGCCATTTCCTCTGTGATATGTTCGGTGGGATAATACGCATCTATTTCCGTTTCCAAATCATAACTCGGAGTGGTTGCTCCTAACTCCACAGTAGCAACATATTCTTTCTCTCCGCTTTGATAGTCTTCTATCTTACGAGTGGCTCTTCCAGTGCACACTATCAGCACTCCTGTCGCAAGGGGATCAAGTGTACCGGCATGGCCCACTTTGAATTTCTTCAAGTGTAGTCGTTTCTGTATCGCTCCTCGCAGGCGTTTCACTGCATCAAATGAAGTCCAACCGAGAGGCTTGTCGATCGCTATTATTTCTCCGCTGATAAAATCCATATTATCTCCACAATATACAGACTATTCCCATTACTACGCAATAGATGGAAAACCATACAAGCTTGCCTTTCTTTACAAGTTCGATCATCCATTTACATGCGCAACATCCCACCAGGAACGATGAGAAGAACCCTACCAACAGGGTTATCACTCCCACTCCGTCATCTCCTTGTTGAGAGGGGGTCATCACTAATTCTTTAAGGTCAAGCAAAGCCTCGCCCAAGATCGGTATTATCACCATCAGGAAAGAAAAATAGGCCACTTTCGAACGCTTGTCGCCAAGCATTATGCCCGTTGCGATGGTGGTGCCGGAACGACTTAAACCCGGAAGCACGGCTATGGCTTGCGCACAACCGATGATCAATGCGTCGCCCCAGCTGATCTCCCTGCCTTTTTCAGCCGGTATCATGGCCCCTTGGGGAGTCTTGTCGGTGAAATGGGCAAAGGCAAGCAATGCCGCTGTCACTATCAGACAGATTCCTACGAGTAGAAGGCTGCCGCCGAAAAAGTCTTCCACATAATCTTTCAGAAACAAACCCACGATGGCTATGGGCACACATGAAAGCACTATTTTCCAAACCATCCAGAATTCTGCATTCCTCTTGAACCCAAGGAATGAAATCAAGAGCTTGGAAAACATCGGCCATAAAACCACTATCGTGGAACACACGGTGGCAGCATGGAGTATGATGTCGAATTGCAATATCTTATCAGAGGGGATGTCTATACCCAATATCTCTCTGAAGATTTCCAAATGTCCGCTCGAACTTATCGGCAGATATTCTGCCAGTCCTTGCACTATACCTAATATCAGTGCATCAAACCATTCCATCTGATTGCTGATTTCAATTTTCTATTTTCTTCTTGCCTCTTTTAAAATTCCACTTGTAAGGCGGACATATGATGGCGAAAGCCATTAATAAAAAACCTAAAAAGGATAACAAGGGTCCGACCACTATTCTTCTCGTGCTGAATATCTCGGGATTGAAACCATCGGGTTCGCTGCTTCCGCCTCCACTCATAAATAAATATCCCAAAAATATTAATATCGCACATCCTCCCATCAACCAGAAGTTCAAAGGTGAAAAAGGTCGGTCTTTCTCACTTGTCTTCTCAAAACTCATGGGATCTTTCTTAGTCTCCTCTTTTATTTTCAATGCCATTTTACAACATAATTAATTAATTCATTCCCTTATTCCTTATCCCCTGACCAACTCATCATAATCTTTCCTAAGGTATTTCGATGTAGCCAATGCCGCAGCCAGCGAACATATGAGCGGTCCTGTAATTACCATCCCGCCGGCTACACACGCAAACAAGCCCCAGCTGATATAATGGGCCACATCGTTGTATCCGGCATGGGGTGCCGCTGACAAAGCTATGGCAAGTATACCCGAAGCCAAGAGCCCGGCTAAAAGCCCTGCCGTCATGTTGTTGAGTATGAAGGGACGCCGGATGAAGCCGTTGGTGGCTCCAACCAATTGCATAGTGTGTATCGTGAATCTTCTTGCATAAATGGTTAAGTGCACGGTGTTGTTTATCAGCACAAATGATATCACTATCATCACCAAGGCCACTATTCCCAAAATAATGGCAAGGCTCTGGATGTTGGCATTCATTGCCTCCACCATCTCGGAATCAGGCATGACTACTTCGCTCACTCCCGCCACTTTCGACAATTGGGCCTGGATATTCCTCAATGAGTCCGGAGAGGAATAACCCGCCTTTACTCGAAAATATACTTCGGGGGATAACGGATTCACTCCGAAAAGTGTTTCCAGATCTTCACCGGTTTCCTCCTGCCAGTCTTTTAAGGCTTGCTCTTTACCCACATACCCGGCTTCAAGAGCATATGGCAACGTGCTTATCTTTTGAGCAAACAGATTAGCATATGCGTCGCTCACACTGTCGTTCATCACAATGCTCACCTCAAGGCGTTCCCGGATGTTCCGGCTCTCTTTTTCTCCGCTAAGAGTGATGAAAGTGATGATGCCGGCAAGCAACAAAACAAGGGTCACGCTCACCGTCGTGGTGAGATGAGCGGCCCAATATGATATTTTTACGTCTCCCTCTCCTTTCATTCAGACAAGGCTACCTTGCGCGCTCCCACTCACTCCTGAGTGGCGGCTTTTCGGATTATTGTTGCAAAGTTAATAATTCAAGACCCCCGTTGTCAAGTATTTAATAACTTTTATTCTTATTATTAACTCCGAAAAGTCATTTTTATTCTTTTTTGTCTAAATTTGCACTTAAATTTCACTAATTATACCCTTCTGACTTGAACCCTAAACCCTAAAGACTATATCCGACCCCTATGCCCCTTAAAGCTTCATATCACACTCTTGGCTGCAAACTCAATTTCTCTGAGACTGCTTCCATTGCTGCAATGCTTGAGAATAAGGGCATAGGCAAGGCCACAGAATCCCAAACACCGGACTTATGCATCGTAAATACTTGTTCGGTCACTGCTAATGCAGATAAAAAAGGCCGACAGTTGATTAGAAGTCTTAATGCTAAGTTCCCCGAGGCTGCAATAATTGTCACAGGTTGCTATGCGCAACTGAAACCCCAGGAGGTGGCTCAATTACCCGGGGTGGTAATGGTGTTAGGCTCAAATGAAAAACTCCGGATTTCTCAGTTCCTGGATGCTTGGCTCCAAAACAATGGGAAGGAAGTGGCGGTAACTCCATCGCTTTCTATTTCTGAATTCATTCCTTCATGTGAGCGGGGCGATCGAACTCGCTATTTCCTAAAGGTGCAAGACGGTTGTGATTATTTCTGCACTTATTGCACCATACCTTTCGCTCGCGGCCGATCACGTTCCGGTTCCATTGCATCTATGCTCGAGATGGCCGGGGAGGTGGCTCGGAAAGGAGGGAAGGAAATTGTCATTACGGGAGTCAATATCGGCACTTTCGGAAAAGATCATGATGAAGATTTCTTCTCTCTTATTAAAGCTCTCGACAATGTAGAGGGTATTGAGCGTTATCGCATCTCTTCTATTGAACCTAATCTGCTCACTGACGAGATGATAGATTGGATAGCTCACGAGGCAAGGGCTTTTATGCCTCATTTCCACATTCCTCTGCAGTCCGGCTCGGATAAGGTGCTTAAACTCATGAACCGCCGTTACGACACTGCTCTCTTTGCATCTCGTATTGATAAAATACGTGCTCTGATGCCACATGCGTTCATAGGAGTGGATATCATAGCCGGAGCAAGAGGCGAAACGGAAGTGGAATGGTTTAAAAGTTATGAGTTCGCTAAGGCTCTCAATGTGCAAAAGTTCCATGCCTTCCCTTATTCTGAACGACAGGGCACAAAGGCCCTGATGCTCGGTGAGTCTGTTCCGCGTCAGCAACGCTATAACCGTGTGAATCTCCTTAATGAGCTCTCTGAGAAAAAAACTGTTGATTTCATAGAAAGCAATATTGGTTCTATAAGGAAGGTATTGTGGGAAAAACCCTCAGGAACCGATGCTATGCACGGTCTCACAGATAACTACATTCGTATCGAGGCCCCTCTTAATCACAAGCTTATTAATAAGGTGTCGCAGGTGGAAATATTGTCATTAAAACCCGGAAGCTCTGACTTGGCTCTTGCAACTCATGTCGGAAATTGATTTTATGAGGAATTTGATATGGAGAAAGGCGGGAAAAAACTTGCGGTGATTATTCTTAATTGGAATGGCTTGGATTTACTCCAAAAGTTCCTCCCCGCTTGTGTTGAGTTCACTATGGGTCCGCAAGTGGATGTTATTGTTGCCGACAATGGTTCTTCAGATCAATCTGTGGCATGGATAAAGGCTAATTTCCCTCACATTAAAGTCATAGAGTTTGAAAAAAATTATGGCTTCGCCGAAGGTTACAACAGGGCCATAGAAAAGACACGATATCCCTATACTGTCCTTCTCAATAGTGATGTGGAGGTCTCTGAAGGTTGGTGGATGCCTATCTTGGATTTCCTCGAATCACATCCTGATGTAGCTGCCGTTCAACCCAAAATCAAGTCATTTATTAATAAGGAGTATTTTGAATATGCCGGTGCTGCAGGCGGTTATCTCGATTCCTTAGGTTACCCCTATTGCCGTGGTCGGCTTTTCGATAGAGTGGAAAAGGATGAAGGTCAATACGACGGCCCCCCGGTGGATGTATGTTGGGCTTCAGGGGCAGCTCTGGGGGTGAGAACAGATATCTATCTTGATTTAGGAGGTCTCGACCCTCTCTTCTTTGCTCATATGGAGGAGATCGATCTTTGTTGCCGTATGTTGATTGCCGGCTTCCGGGTTTGTGTCATCTCTGATTCACAGGTTTTTCATGTAGGAGGGGCCTCTCTTAATCAAGGCGATCCTAAAAAAACTTACCTCAATTTCCGAAATAATCTGTTGTTGCTTTATAAGAACCTACCTTCTGATTCTCGGAATAGAAAACTGTTTTTGAGAAGGTTGGTAGATTCGCTTGCATTCTTCATGTTTCTCGCCAAGCTTGATTTTGGGAATGCCCGTGCCATATTAAAAGCCCATCGTGATTTCAGGAAAATGAAGAAGAATTATACCGCGGTGAAGGGACCGGACAAGGGTTTCAGTTTCCCGGGTTCTCACCGCAATGTTATTATTGATAGATATTTATTTAACAAGAAAAAATAATATGTCCAGCCCTTTGATATTGGTAAGTAATGATGATGGCATCTCCGCTAAGGGGGTGCATGAGTTGATAAAATGCCTTCAACATATTGGCGATGTGGTTTGCGTCTGTCCCGAAAGCCCCCAATCGGGTATGGGTATGGCGCTCACTGTCAATAGCCCGCTACGTGTCAAAAAACTCGAAGATTTTCATGGAGCTGCCATGTATAAGGTCAGTGGCACGCCTGTGGATTGTATAAAAATGGCTGTAGACAATCTTCTCTCCCGTAAGCCTGATATAGTGGTCTCCGGAATCAATCATGGCAGCAACGCAGCAATCAACGTAGTTTATTCAGGCACTATGGGGGCCGCATTTGAAGGATGTGCCTACGGCATCCCTTCCATAGGATTCTCGCTTACAAGCCATGATGAGGATGCAGAATTTTCTCCCTGTATGCCTGTTGTGGATAAGTTGGTGAGATCTGTCCTTGAGAAAGGATTGCCCCTGGGAGTTTGCCTCAATGTCAATATGCCCGCTCATGTATCTTGCTACAAGGAAATGAGGGTGGTAAGAGGCTGTCGTGGCCGATGGAACGACCGATATGAGGAATATTTTGATCCGGCTCATAGACCGTTCTATTGGTTGGCCGGAAATTTCATCAATGAAGAACCTCAAAATGAGGACACTGATGAATGGTGTCTGGCTAACGGAATAGTATCTATTGTTCCGGTGCTCTTGGAACGGACTTATCCTCATCTCGAGGAATTAAATTGGCTGCAAAATAAACTTGATTAGCAAAAAAAATACTTTAATTTCCAAATTAATAGCAAAATATTTTGGCAAATTAATATTTGTCATTAATTTTGTGCCACAGCACCCCGTCGGGTGCTATATTATGATTGACAATAAATTCTTCTCATAAGACCAATTAATCGTTTCATTGATAATTTTATTGTTGCATTAGTAAAGTTATGGATTAATAGTTAAAATTAGGATTAGGACCATCAATGTATTCCGATGAGTTTCGTGATACATTGGAAAAAAGAGATGCGTAGTGATATGCGTCCCTTTTTTTACCCCTCATCCTTAATCCCTAATCCCTCAACTTAACAAACACTCTAAAAATTTGCTTTTTTGGTGTGATGCGAACGGGGTTCGCATATCTTCCACCAATACCCCATCCCTAATACCCCATCCCCCAAATTAATATTCATAAATATTTTTTAACAAATTTTGATTTCGCAAGTAATCAGCTGGTTAACACCGATTAGGGGCTGAAACTTGTGTCCCGGACATTAAAACACTTGCAAACCGGGGTATGGATTCAGTAATTTTGCAACCGCTGTCGCAAACAGACGGAAGTTGAAAGCTCCGCGACACCGGCAGCACAGAGGACAATGACATGATGCCACAGGACAAGTGGCCGAAGATAACCGGAGCCGGGGGTTTGAGACCCCGGGGACGAAGGCTGAGGCCACGAGCAGCGTTAGACAAAGGAACAAGGTAAGAACAATGAGCTTACCCGTCTTTGAAAAAATTCCTTTAGATATACAGAGAGACAGCCGGACAGACAAAACAAG
>JAFLTO010000010.1 GCA_022510425.1 Muribaculaceae bacterium | reverse complement strand
AGGGACCGGAAGTAGTGGCTCAATGGCGTGGCCACACTGATTTCGACCTGCTCGCCTGGAATGCCGCAAGGATTGCAGCTTTCTACGACAATTCGCTGCTCGTGATCGAAAGTAACACTCTCGAAACTCACGACAGCGACAGAAGTGTGGAGGGCGACCAGTCGCATTTCCTGCTCAACCAGATAAGAAAAGCATACAAGAACCTCTATTGCCGAAGGGCCAAACCCGAAGACATCAGACAGGGGAGACCCGTGAAATACGGATTCCACACCAACATAGCCACAAAGCCGCTTATCATAGCCAACCTGGTGAAAGTGGTGAGGGAAGGCCTTTACATAGAGAGAGACCCCCTCTGTCTTGACGAATTCCTCACCTACGAGCAACGTCAGAACGGCAGCTACGGCGCTCTCAGCGGTAAACACGACGACCTGCTGATGACCCGGGCCATCGGTCTGCACATCAGTTTCAATGAGATGCCCCTGCCGAAACGGGTACTCGTTTCCGACGATCCCTACAATCCGCGACGGGGAGGCTATGCCACCTTTTAAATTAAGAGCATAGTGCACAGTACACAGTACACAGCTTTGGATAAAAGTTTGGCAGAAAAGAAAGCAATCTCAAAAACTATGCACTATGCTCTATGTTCCATGCACTAAAACAATAAAACCTATGTTAACACAAGCACGTGAATCCTGGGACAGGCTCTCAGATTTCAGAAGAAAAAGAAACCGTTGCCGAGACTACACTTTCGGCCGACAATGGAACGACATGATCGAGGTGGACGGACGTCGTGTCACCGAATATGAATACATACTCCGTGAGGGCAACATCCCCCTCAAAAACAACCTTATACGCCGTATCGTCAGAAACGTGCTCGGGGTGTTTCGACAGCGTCTTCCCGAAATAATGAACAAATATTACTCCGACGATATTAGTGTGACAGCTTCCAAAAATTCTCTCCACGAGCTCTTCAGCCGTACAATGGAGGAATTCCTCATCTCCGGCATGGCCGTGCATCGCAAACGTTTAGGCCTTCGGGACGGGATCCCCGGGGTGTGGACAGAAATCGTTTCTCCGGGAAGTTTCTTCTTCAATACCGACAGTCGTGACACACGCGGCTGGGACATCAACCTGATAGGACAGGTGCACCAAGCAGATTTCCACGACTGGTGCCGAGCCTTTGTGAAAAACCGCAAGCAATTTGAAACCGCCCGTAAATTATTCGAAGGCGGCATCAAAAAACTGAATATCACAGAGGTATGGCGTAAGGAAGTGATTCCAGGATATGTGCTCCACAACCGGGAAAGGGGTTACATAAGAAGAGTTTCCGAAGCCGAGGGGAAAGCCTCCGGACTGCCCAAGAAATGGATGCTCCATGAGGTGTGGCGCTACTATTTCATAAGCGACGACGGGTCGATTCTTGCCCAAGGTGACTCGCCTTATATACACCGCAGTCACCCATTCATCCTGAAGTGCTATCCCTATATCGACGGGGAAATCCACAGTTTCGTGGGTGACATGATCGACCAGCAACGCTACACCAACCGACTTATCACTCTATACGACTGGGTGATACGAGCCTCTGCAAAGGGGGTGCTTCTTATTCCGGAAGGGGCTGTCGATCCCGGGAATCTGCAGACTGTGGCCGACCAGTGGAGCAGGTTCAACGGTGTGATAGTCTACCGGCCCGACCCTGCATGTCCCGAACCCAAACAGGTGAGCGGAAACATGTCGAACCTTGGTATCTCCGAACTCTTGGAGATTCAGCTGAAGATGCTCGAGGATGTCAGTGGCGTCAACGGTATCCTGCAGGGTAACACCACCGGCGGCAACGTCAGCGGTGCACTCTACAACAGTCAGACCACCAATGCACTCTATTCATTGGCTGACGTGCTCGAGACTTTCGAAACCTTCATCCGCGACTCCTCCCTCCGCGACCGCCAACTTAATATAAATACCCACGGCTCAAGACCCGTGGGCTAATCATATGCAGGCGTTCCACGCCTAATCCCTCATACCTCATCCCCCATACCCAACACCTAATACCTAACTACTCTATGACAATAGACCTTCCTTTCAGATCGCCCTCCTCAGCTTCCGACTTCTCATGCAAAGACGGCGAAATAACATCACTTATACCCTATCCTTCATCAGGCAGCCTCATCACTCCCGATATCGATTTCGCTATCGTGAGAGACCGTTTGCCAGGCTGGCATCTACATCCCGACCAATATCCTATGAAAACCCTCATAGCCTCCGATCCCTCCATGGAATACTGGACATCCTTGGGTGCCCAGCTGCTCTCGCAATTCCAGTCGGAGGCAGCCAACCAAGGACTCTTCGTATCACCTTTCTATGTGATGGCTGCCTGGAAAACCTACGAAGGCTACCACCTCTCCCCTACCCGACCAGTATTGCTTACTCCCAATAGCGAAGTGCCATTGGTGGCTACCGACGGTGACATAAATGCCACGGAACTGGAGTTCAAGATCGCGGCTGCAGTCTGTTCGTTATATTTCAGGATGAGAGCGCCGGAAGTGCTCAGAGATTGGGTAGGCATCATAGAGTCGCTGGATATTTTCGTAAGTGAACCTCTCTATTCTTACAATACTTTCAAGGCTTTCCTGCCCTACAAACATGTCACCACCGACAACTCCTGCGAGTGTCTCGACCTCAACAGCGGGGAAATAACCACCAAGAGGATATGCACAGACACCCTCACATTGGCCTGGAAAGCGAATTTGGGCGGAACAGGGATGGGAGATACCCACAGCTCGATATTCGCGATGCTCATATCGACCAATGGGTTAACGATGTCGAGTGGCTCCGCCACTAAGGATAAGGAATTAGGCGTGGAACGCCTGCATATGATTAGGATTGCTTCGGTACCTTTGAGCGAGGTTGATCTGAAAGACAAATGGTCACCACTAAGTTTTATAAACGAACCCCAACCGTTACCCAATAATACCGTGACATTAAAAGAAGGACAAGAACTAATCATCCAAGGCATGGACCGTGAAATCTCACTTTCCACCCGTCCGCTAAAACTTACCAAGGCCGGGGAATTCAAACGGTTGGTGAGGGCTTATCTTCGCGGAAATTTCACACCGGAAAACCTTACCTTCAGTTTCTATGGCAGCTATGACATGCTCACATGGTGGAAAATTTCTGAAAGAAAAGGAGGAGCCGTGTTGGCTTTCCCTTCGTCCCGTTTCCGCTTTTTCAGGGCCGAAGTCAAAGGCATACTGGCTTCCGGAGAAAATCTACAAGGAATATCCATTGAATACAAATAGGAACGGAAAAGTTTAGGAACGGAAACATTCCTGTTTCCGAAAAAAACAGGAACGGAAACATTCCTGTTTCCGAACCCCCCATCCATTCTTGTTTCCGAAAAAACTCCTTTAAATTAGAATTTTTGTTAAAGAACCACAAATTCCAATGGAAAGATGATTTCCCGTAAACAACTAATACTCTAAATTTGTTATCTTTGCAGTGAGAAATGTCCGAACCTCCTCCTCTCTCCCTGAAAGGGGCCTGTAAGAGTCCTCGGAGAGGACCAAAGTCTCGGAGAGACTAATATGATTAACCCCGGTCAAGATACCTCGGAGAGGTTCGCAGCCCGGGGATAGAGACGAAACAAAAACAAAAAAACAAATCCATAAATCAAAAACAAATGGCTAAAAACATTGATCTTTCAAAGTATGGCATCAAAGATGTCAAGGAAGTAATCTACAACCCTTCTTACGAAGAGCTCTACAAAGCCGAGACTGACCCATCTCTCGAAGGCTTTGAAAAAGGTACCGTTACCGAACTCGGCGCCGTTAACGTGATGACAGGCGTTTACACCGGCCGTAGCCCTAAGGACAAATTCATCGTGCTCGACACCAACTCTAAAGACAACGTGTGGTGGACTTCCGAAGAATATCCAAACGACAACAAGCCCGTGACTGAAGAGGCTTGGAAAGAAATCAAGGAAGTGGCCGTTAAAGAACTTTCAGGAAAGAAACTTTATGTGGTTGACCGTTTCTGCGGTACTAACGCCGACACCCGCATGGCCGTGCGTTTCATCATGGAAGTGGCTTGGCAGGCTCACTTCGTAACAAACATGTTTATCGCTCCTACTGCCGAAGAACTCGAAAACTTTGAACCCGACTTCATCGTTTACAACGCTTCTAAGGCTAAACTCACTAACTATAAGGAACTTGGCCTCAACTCTGAAACTGCAGTCGTGTTCAACACCACTTCTAAGGAACAGGTGATCATCAACACTTGGTATGGCGGCGAAATGAAGAAAGGTATGTTCTCTATGATGAACTACTACCTCCCCTTGAAGGGTATCGCTTCCATGCACTGCTCTGCCAACACCGACAAGGAAGGCAAGAACACTGCTATCTTCTTCGGCCTCTCAGGTACAGGTAAGACTACTCTTTCCACCGACCCGAAACGTCTCCTCATCGGTGACGACGAACACGGCTGGGACGACAACGGTGTGTTCAACTATGAAGGCGGTTGCTATGCCAAGGTTATCAACCTCGACAAAGATAGCGAACCTGATATCTACAACGCAATCCGCAAGAACGCGCTTCTTGAAAACGTGACTGTTGACAAAGACGGCAAGATCGACTTCACAGACAAGAGCGTGACTGAAAACACTCGCGTTTCTTATCCTATCAACCATATCGAAAGTATCGTGGAACCCGTTTCCGCAGGTCCCGACGCTAAGAACGTGATCTTCCTTTCAGCCGACGCTTTCGGTGTGCTTCCTCCGGTGTCTATTCTTGACGACCAACAGACTCAATACTACTTCCTCAGCGGTTTCACAAGCAAACTCGCAGGTACTGAACGTGGTATCACTGAACCTACTCCTACTTTCTCAGCTTGCTTCGGCCAGGCGTTCCTCGAACTCCACCCGACAAAATATGCTGAAGAACTCGTTAAGAAGATGAAGAAGAGCGGTGCCAAGGCTTACTTGGTGAATACAGGCTGGAACGGCAGCGGCAAGCGTATCTCCATCAAGGATACCCGCGGCATCATCGACGCAATCCTCGACGGCGCTATCCTCAAGGCTCCTACCAAGACTATACCTATCTTCGACTTCACAGTGCCTACCGAACTCCCTGGCGTAGATCCTAAGATCCTCGATCCGCGCGACACTTACGCTAATCCGGAAGACTGGAAGGTGAAAGCCGAAAAACTTGCAGGCATGTTCATCAAGAACTTCAAGAAGTTCGAATACAACGAGGCAGGCAAGAAACTCGTGGCAGCAGGTCCGAAACTCTAATATAAAAGGAGGTTTCCTCCTTATACAAGAAAAGCCGCTTTTTTCAAGCGGCTTTTTCTTATATCCCTAATTTTTGACCAAAAAATAATTCTTCTTCCCTTTCTGCACCAAGAGATATTTGTTGTTGAGAAGATCTTCAGCCCCAACATTCGCATTCGGGTCAGTCACCTTCTTCTTGTTGATGCTCACGCCTCCTTGCTGCACCATCTTCCGGGCCTCTCCTTTCGAGGGGAACACCTGCGTCTTCACAGCCAAGAAATCCAACAACGGTATACCGGCTTTCAGTTCCTCGTTATCCACTTGGAACGTTGGCACTCCTTCAAACACCTCGAGGAAAGTCTTCTCGTCAAGGTTCTTCAGGGCTTCGTCGGTGGCGTTGCCGAACAGTATACGGCTCGCTTCCAAAGCCTTGTCATATTCTTCCCGGCCGTGAACCATCACCGTCACTTCCTCAGCCAGTTTCTTCTGCATGGGTCGAGCCCCGGGATTCTGAGCGTGTTCGGCTTCCAAGGCTTCGATCTCTTCCTTGGTGAGTGTGGTGAAGATCTTAAGGTATTTCGCAGCCTCTTCATCACTCACGTTCAACCAGAACTGATAGAACTTGTAGGGAGAAGTATAGCGAGCGTCGAGCCACACGTTGCCGCTCTCTGTCTTGCCGAATTTGGTACCGTCGGGTTTGGTGATAAGCGGACATGTCAAAGCATAGGCCTCACCGCCTGTCTTCCTGCGGATAAGTTCCGTACCGGTGGTGATGTTGCCCCACTGGTCGCTGCCGCCCAACTGCAACTTGCAGTTCTTGTCTTGATAAAGATGCAGGAAGTCGAATCCCTGGAGCAGCTGATATGTGAATTCAGTGAACGAGAGTCCGTCACGGGCCTCGCCGTTGAGACGTTTCTGCACGGAATCCTTGGCCATCATATAATTAACTGTGATATGCTTGCCGATATCGCGGGCAAAATCCAGGAATGTCACATCCTTGGTCCAGTCGTAATTGTTTACCAATTCCGCCTTGTTGGGAGCATCCGACTCGAAATCGAGGAATCGTGCCAACTGTTTCTTGATGGCTTCCTGGTTGTGACGCAAAGTGGCCTCGTCGAGAAGATTCCTCTCGGCACTCTTGCCCGAGGGGTCGCCGATCATACCTGTGGCGCCACCCACGAGGGCCAGGGGTTTGTGGCCGCATCTCTGGAAATGCTTGAGCATCATCACTCCGCAAAGGTGACCTATATGCAACGAGTCGGCCGTAGGGTCAATCCCGAGGTAAGCTGTGGTCATACCCTTTTTCAACTCCTCCTCGGTGCCCGGCATCACGGTATGAATCATACCTCGCCATTTCAATTCTTCAATAAAATCCATATATATTGTTGATTATAAGTGCATAGTGCATAGAGCACAGTGCATAGTTTCTGATATTTCTCCCTTTCCGCCATCCGAACGGCCCCCACGGGTGCAAAATTAATAAAATTTCCCCAATCCCCTATCCCCCTCCTCAGTGGCGGAGCCACTGAATAGTGTTAACCCATTGGTCGATATGAGCATCGCGAATATCGAGCTGTGGGTATCCGGACTCGGTATCCTCCCCTCCTCAGTGGCGGAGCCACTGCACACCTAATCCCTCATACTTCATACCTCATCCCTATTCCCCCCATCCCTAAAAAAAATTTTTTCCAAAAAATTTTTTTTCTTTCCCTTCCATGATATATATTTGCATTCGAATATCTATCCTAATACTTTCAAGACTAAAAACTTGATATTACGAAACGATTTCGCAACTACCTAAACTAATTGAAAACCAACTTTTTAAGCAAATAATTTGCAATGAAACTTACTAAGCATTTATTCGGAGTGGTACTTACGGCCATCACAGCCGGCGCTTTGGTGTCTTGTACCAACGAATTTTCTGAGTCCGGTTTTAAAAAGGACGACCTCTCATCTCTTAAAATGGTCAAGACCCCTGAAGTCTATGCATGGTCAGGTGAGCAGACCCTTTCATCCTCAGATGTGATCACAAGAGGAACTGACATGAATGCCAATATGTGGGACCAAAGATGGGATTGCCCTCCAAGACCTGCTGAAGATCTTTTACCCGAAGAATTGGCTGAATTGAAAGAATTATTGTCACCGGGTAATCCTGTTAAAAATACTGTAGTTATTCCTTTCGAAAACTATTACGTTCAACAGATCTTCAAAGGAACAGACACCTACCATACAATGGATAGATGTAATGGGGAAGATTGTGACCATAAAAATGATCAAACGGAACTCGGTTCTGGTCATATGGATCTCTTATTAGCATTCAATAACATTTTAGAGAATGATTGGGATATTTATGGTAGACACCAATTTAATGAGACAATGTATGAACATGTAAATAATTTCAATAACGGGACTAATGATAACAAAGATCCGAGCGAATGTGGATGTGGAGAAAAGCATTATCAAACCACTCTCATGACCGGTATGCCTACTTCAGAAATCGATCCTGACAAGCAATTTGGTTTCCACGAAACATGGGGATCATCTCCAAAATATTATAACAATTACTTAATTGTTGAGTATAAGGGTTATTATTATGTAGGTTTTGACTATGAAGCTCATAAGAATGACCAGACTACTCATAATCATGGAGAAGGTCTTGACATCGAAAGGGATTGGAACTTCACTGACTGGATCGTTAGAATAACTCCGGCTTATCCTAAGGGTACTAATTCTGATAACCCTGGCGGTGTAACAGGTTCAACTCAAAATCCAGAAACATGTCCGAAACCGAACTGTCCTCACGAAAAGCATGACAATGAAAAATGTGATGAATGTGAGCCAGGTACAGTTTGTCATCCAGCAGTTTGCGAAAAATGTGGTCATGGGGTGATATGGGATAATTTGCAAGGTAAATTCATTCATGTAGCTACAAGCCAAAATGATCCGGGGAAGTGTGGTGAATGCGAAAGTTTGGAAAATGAATCGGAATGCACTGATGGCGAAATAGTTGCTTTAGATGATAGTAATAATGTACTTGGAAGTAATACAACCCAAGGTTCTCCATCTACCCCATCCACTCCGGGTAACCTTAATAAACCCCAAAATGAAGTGGAAGTCAACCTCTCCATTCTTGATACCCACTCCAAATATGATATCAATGACTTGGTAAGCAAACTCTCTATCCATGTTCGTTACCCGCGTGATGTGGAAGTTATCCTCCCGGTTCCCGCTAATATCTATTGCGACCAGGATGACCTCTATATCCTGAAAGATCACTATGACACTAACGGTGAACCTAACTGGGCTTATGATGGCGAATACCATAATGTAGTTTATGACATCGATGGTAACACTGTAGAACTTCATGTAGAGTTTGTTGCTCCTGCCAATGATTATATCACTGCTCAGAAGACCGGTTTCATCCGCGTTTACACCGTTGGTATCAACGAAGACGTAATCGCTTATTTAAATAAGAACTTCGGCGACGGTATCAACTTCGAGGTTTACAACTATTACAATCGTGGCAATATGTACACCACCGGTAATTATGCCAAAATAGGTATAGAGGCCTTGCAAGGATATCTCAACCATTCGATGATAAACTTCGACTGGGAAGAATTGATGGCAGATCGTAAGTATCCTAATTTCTATATCATGGCATTCAACGAACTTGATAAGGATGCTGCCACAGGTGACGGGGATATAAATGAAAAAGATTGCTATGTGTGGATCTTCGGTGATGACCGTGCTAACCCTTCAAATGATAATTACCCTGATGGTTTCTATAACACCGACGCAATTTATAGTTACAGTCGTAATCTAACCACCAATTGGTTCTCTTCCAATGAGAAAGATATCAAGGAGAATAACGAAAGAAGTCACTTCTACAATGCTTATAAGGGAACGCATTATAACAGTTCGAAATACAACTGGATATTTACCAACAAGAGTGTTACAGGAAGTGTTGAGCCGAAAGAAGATGCAATGCCTGCAGAATTTCCTTTCCAATAAATTCTATTGAAGAATTACCATAATCAAGAAAGCGGTGTTAAATGTTAACACCGCTTTCTTTGTGTATTAGTTCGGTCCAAGATTTAAAATATCATACCCATAGATATGATAAAATTTTATTGTTAAATATTGTTAATGGCATCTTAATATTCAGATAATGAATTAATTTTGTGGCAAATCATTGAAACCATAGTACTTTTATAACCTACCTAATCACGAAACGATTTTCTTTATCGCTGCTATAAACGATTAACCAAAATCTCATAATTTAATAATTAAACGTATGAAAAAACTAATTAGATTTAGTGCTATGGCTTTGCTCACGTGGGGTCTTGCCTCCTGTAGCAACGACTTCAGCAAGGAACCCTCCGGAAATGATCCTGCAGGAAATTCCCTGTTCAGCCCTGTCAAAACACCCAAAGTAAACGCCTGGTCAGGTACCCAGTCCCTCAATAACGGCGTTTATGGTACTCGTGCCGAAGAAACGGATGCCCCGGCTCCTATCACACAGGCAGAAATAGAGAAAGTTAAAAACATTATGAAATGTTATGAATATCGATATGAAAGGATTAATGGAAATGATAAATATTATTATCCATCTGAGGCCTCTTCTTATGGAGTACACAACCTTACTGAAATAGATGAAATTTCGGATTGGAGGATTCTTGACGGTTGGACAGACTATTTTGTTCAAGAAGTAGCTAACAGTAATCTTTGGACTGATGCTGAAGCAGTAATACTCTCAGACGTCTTTAAGAATGACGAAAAGATTCAAAATCTTGCTATTTGGAAATCTACTGTTGATAGATTTGAGATAAGTGAAAATGAATATCAAAATAGTCCCAATAAGATTACAATCCCCGATTCCGAGCAATTGCAAGGTTCATATTTCACTGTTAGAAAATACCCCATTGTTGATATGAGTTTTAATTCATATCCCTCCAGGGCTTTTACTGAAATGGGGAATGATTATACAGGAGGGGGGTATTTCACTTATAAAGTTCTAATTTTGGATGGTAAAAATGATGAAGTTTATGTAGCTATTTACCATATGAGAGGAGGCTATAATTTCAATAATGGCAGTGACAGAGGTTCTAACGACTGGTTCGGAAATAATTACTGGAATCGCATCATAAAGCTCACAAAGACTGCTCCCCTTCCTGAAGTAACAGAACCTGAAATTCCGGAGACTCCCACCAATAATAGTCCTCTATTGGCAAGACTTGCTCCTTTCTTCCCGGTTTGTGACGTTGACGATTGCGGACATCCAGTGCATGAAGGCCCTTGTCCTGAATGTGAGGAAAACGGTAAAGACATCGATTGCACCACCAAGGATTCTCCCAATGTTAAAGATAAGAATCAGCAAAGTGAAGTGGAAGTGAATCTCTCTATCCTCGATGAACATGACAAATATGATATAACCGACCTTGTAACAAAACTTTCTATCCATGTTCGTTACCCCAGAGACGTGGAAGTTATACTCCCGGTTCCCGCTAATATCTATTGCGACCAGGATGACCTCTATATCCTGAAAGATCACTATGACACAAATGGTGAACCTAACTGGGCTTATGATGGCGAGTACCATAATGTAGTTTATAATATCAATGGTCAAAATGTAGAGCTCCATGTTGAGTTTGTTGCTCCTGACAATGATGATATCATTACTAAGAAAACCGGTTTCATCCGCGTTTACACTAAGGGTATCAATGAAGAAGTAATCGCTTATTTATATAAGAACTTCGGTGACGGTATCAACTTCGAAATCTTCAATTATTACAACCGTGGCACTAAATACACCACCGGTAAATATCCCGAAATAAAAGCCGATGAATTGCAAGGATATCTCAATCATTCGATGATAAACTTCGACTGGGAAGAATTGATGAAAGATCGTATCTATCCGGCTTACTATATCATGGCCTTCAACGAACTTGATAAGGATGCTGCGACAGGTGACGGGGATATAAATGAAAAAGATTGCTATGTGTGGATCTTCGGTGATGACCGTGCCGATCATGATAATTTCTATAATGATAATATAGAATATGAATATAGCCGTGATCTAACCACCAATTGGTTCTCTACAGAAGATAGTGATTTTAGGGATGAAAATGAAAGAAGCTTCTTCCATAACGCCTATAAGGGTACTCACTATAACAGTTCGAAATACAACTGGATATTCACTCACAAGGGCGTGACGGGAAGTGCAGATCCAGAAGAGCCTACATATACTCCGATGCCAGGTTCATTCCCGTTTGAATAAATTCCGTTGAAGAATTACCATAATCCAGGAAAGCGGTGTTTCTTTAAATGCCGCTTTCTTAATATCCAGCTATAAAGTTTTGATTATCATATCTTTTTCTAAGAGAAATCTATTATAAATATTATTTTATTGTTAAATAGTGTTAAACCTGTTTTATATTTATATCTTTGATATATATTTGCACAACCGAAACTCGATCCTAATACTTTGAAAAACTTACCTATAATTACGAAACGATTTCGCGACTACCTTAACTGAATTGAAAAACAAACAATTAAGCATATAATTTGCAATGAAACTGACTAAACATTTATTTGGAGTCGCACTGACAGCCCTCACTGCCGGCGCGTTCGTATCTTGTACAAACGACTTCAAGTACACGCCCAACTCAGGAAAAGGAGATTTGAGTGTCTTGAGTCCTGTGACGTCCCCCGATGTTATTGTCTGGTCAGGCGATCAGACTTTCGGAAACTCCTTCGACGGTACCCGTTCCACGGGTTACGCTTCCGACATCACAGCCAACTCCTACGTTCCAAAAACAAGAGCAATCCCTGAGGGATACGATAACGGAAATGAAATCATAGCTTGGAAAGACTTAGGAGATAATATAGTTAAAACAGTCGACGGAGATGATGGTCGAAAAGTGATCAATGAGCATGAACAAGCTTATATTGACGATAGATTACCTGAAGAACACGGTAATTTGCTAAATGTAGATTTTAATTTCTTGTTTTTTGCTGCATCCCCTGATGAAGATTTAGTTTTCAAAATTTATCCAGTCTTTGGTCAGAGTGGTAGTCCTCATGATATTGGTATGTTCTATTATGATGACCAGGGTACTATCCAGATCATAGAGGAATATGTTTGGTCTGCGCTTAGATTTGGCGATTGGGGACAAAAATATTGGCAAACTAGTGCAACTGGAAGAGAAATTAGAGTTAAAGCAGGATATAAGTTTGGATTCTATTGGGAAAATGACGTTCATTATTATCCAACTGATGATCCTAGTAATCCAGGTAATACGATGCAAAAAACAAGAGCTTTTTCGAGCTCAACAGAAAATCAAGAAAGTTATATAACTGTGAACTGGGTTGCTCAGCTCGATCAGAAAACAAAAATTAGAGCCGTTCTTTTTGACAATTCAGATGATGAAAATAATCCAACTAAAAGAACTTATTTAGGAATTGAAGATAGTACTGACTTTGATTATCAGGATGTGGTTTTTACAACGGACAAAATTCTTGTCACTGTTGAACCTGATGAAGTGATGCCTAACATCCCTGGAGAAGGAGATAGTAAATGTGACCGTTGTAAACACCCACATCATGGACCTAACGACAACGATGAAGTAGGAACTTGCGATCAATGTACAAAACCGGGTGACGGTTGCTATAAAGAACCGGAAGGAACTGATCCAACACCAACACCTGGTGATAAGGTTTGCGACAATTGCGGTCATGACCATCCCGGACCATCCGACGATTGTCCTGAATGTGCCGAAGGTGGACCTGCTGACGGATATCATGATCCTTGCGTACCCGATGATTCAGAAAGCTCTGATCCGACTAAGAAACCTGTTGGAAACGAAGTGGAAATCAATCTCTCTCTGCTTGATATTCACACACTGCCTAACGGTAGCCAGAAATATGACGTGGCAGACCTCGTAAGCAAACTCTCCATGCACGTTCGTTATCCACACGATGTAGAAGTCATAATCCCTGTTCCTCAAAGTATCTACTGCGACCAGGATGACCTCTATATCCTCAAAGACCATTATGTCAATGAAGAAGGCGAACCTAACTGGGTATATGGTGGCGAAAAGAACGAAATCACTTACGTTATCGGTGGTTATGTCAAAGATGAAAATGGAAATATCACTGAACAAAATAAAAATGTATCTTGGACTGTTAAGCTCGGAGTAGAATTCGTACCTGCAGGTGCTTTAGATAAATTAACTAATCAGGAAAAGATTGTAAAAGATAAAGATAATAAAGATATTGTAGCAGGTGGTTATATCAGAGTTTATACCGAAGGTATCTGCAAGGAACTTATAGACTTCCTCAAAGATTATTACGGTGACGGTATCAACTTCGAGGTTTACAATTACTACAACCGCGGTACTCAGTACACCACCGGTAAGTATGCTGAAATATCTTATGAAACTCTGCAGTACAATTATCTGAGTCACTCATTTGTCAACTTCGACTGGAATGAAGCAGGAACCAAAATATTGCCTGATTATTACATAAATGCCTTCAATAAGGTTAATCTCTTGCCAGTGAAGGGCGACTGCTACAACTGGATTCTCGGTGACAGCCGTGCAAATATTGACGGAGTTTATCTACAAAACGGTGGTGTTATCAGCGGAAGTAACACTGAGGTGACTTGGGGCGACAATACCCAAAGAGCAGAATTTGCTAATCCTTATCAGGG
Source organism: Muribaculaceae bacterium (assembly GCA_022510425.1). Lineage (GTDB taxonomy): Bacteria > Bacteroidota > Bacteroidia > Bacteroidales > Muribaculaceae > Lepagella. Next base: position 98,538 of record JAFLTO010000010.1, on the reverse strand, counting down.
AGAACACTACAATGGCAGCGACCTCAACTGGATATATACCAATAAAGATGTAGGAGGCGTGGATTCCGATGATATGCCAACTGATACCCAGTGGCCATTTATAGAAAGCCCATGGCAATTCTATAAATTCGGAGACGTCACAACTTGGAATTGGGCTCCAGCAAGTTCAGATTAAACCTAAAACTGCAATAAATCAAAAAGGATTGGCGAAATTGCCAATCCTTTTTGATATCCGGAGACAGACAAACCTATTATAAACATCTGATATATCTCTACATTAATTGAATTTTTTATAATTTTAATTTAAAATTCTTTTGGTAATGAGTTAATTATTTATTAATTTTGCATAATCTTTGTAAATACGCCACATTAACATTTACTAACTTATAAGGATATGAAACGCATTAACAAATTTTTCGGAATCGGTCTCAGCTTTGCAGCCGTTGCCGGCCTCGCATCCTGCGACAACAAAGTGGACAGCGAACCTGTTGTGTCTCCCGAACCGGAAGTGTCTCTTCCTACCGTAGTGCTCCCTCAGGATCCCGACCTTGTAATATCTTCTGACAACGTTGTTTTCACAGGTACAAAAGCAATTAATGAAGAAGAATCAAAAGGTACTCTTAAATATGAAAACGACGAAGTTGAAATCAACCTCGCGCTTCAGAATGTGCATTACAATGCTAACGGTGAAACTAAATACGATCTCGAGGATCTCGTAAGCCACCTCTCAATCCATGTTCGTAGCAACACAGACGTAGACGTGACTATCCCTGTCCCCGCTAAATATTATTGCGACCAGGATGACCTCTATATCTACAACGAAAGAAGCGAAGGATTCAAATATGATGGTTCGTTGAATAAAGCAACTTATAAAGTAGAAAATGGTGCATATAAGACCGTTGATTTGAATGAAGCAACAGGATTATATGAAGAAAATGATGCAGACCTATTGAATACAACTGTTACTCTTAATATCCAATTCCTCCCTGCAGTTGAAGAAAATGGAAAAACAGTTGATGAAGGTAGTATCAGAGTTTGGACAGAAGGTGTTTCTCAAGAACTTATCGATTACTGTCGTTGGAACTATGGTGACGGCATCAACTTCGATGTTTACAACTATTACAACCGCGCTAACCAATATGCTACCGGTTCATATGCTGCATATACTGTTCCTAAACTTCTTGAAGTATTGAACAACTCTGAAGTAGAATTTACAGGTTACTCATATAATGTAGACGCAGCTGGTAATAAAGTTGAAGAAGAAACTGAAGGAGGAAGAACAGTTACTGTTTATCCCGATTATTACATCAACGCTTTCACAGGTGATGTTATCAAATATAATTCTAAAAATGAAGATGGTGAAGTTGAGACAGATTATTACTATCGCGACTGCTGGGTAGTTCCAACAAATGGTAATTTCTGGGCTCCAACTTTAGGTGACCACAGCCTAAACCATGTATATCTGAACAAAACTGCATTCCCGAATGCTAAAGACGGTGATATTAAAAGAGAAGAAGGTGATACTCCTTGGGTAGCTCCGGCTCCTGCACCATCAACACCTGGCGCTAATGGAACTGATGGTAATGGAACTGATGGTAATGAAACTACTGGTAGTGGTTCTGATGGAAATAATTAATTCAAGTAAATAATTTCTATCAATATAAAAAGGATTGGCGTTTTGCCAATCCTTTTTGATATTAGGAGGACTTCCCTGTCCTCCAAAATTCTTGGTTAGCCAGGAAAGGCATTCCCAACAAATCCTACCCTCCTAAATTAAAATCGTACTTGTTAATTATTGTTAAATTTAGTTCGGAAAACTTTGAGATACAAAAGGATATTATATATTTGCATAACCTTAAATGAAAAACATCTAAGACATTGATTCTATTACTTTCAAATTAACCTGACAGCAGAAAGATTTTAACGAATTAATTGAAAATTAACTTAATAGTAATATATAAATTATTGCAATGAAACTAACTAAACGTTTATTTGGTTTCGCACTGACCGCGATAGCCGCCGGTGCATTCGTTTCCTGTACCAACGACCTGAACGAACCCGGTGCCAACGGTGACCTTAACAATGGCAGGTTAAGTCCCATAGTGGCTCCCGATGCTGTGGTCTGGTCAGGTAATCAAACTTTTGGCAACTCCTTCACCGGAGCCTACAACCCCTCCACAAGAGCTCTTCAGACTAATGAAAATTATTTCAAGATTACTGATGGATCCACAAATTTTGTAAGTAAACATCCTGAAATAGCTTCTTATTGGGAAAATGCACCCCAAACAACAGATAATGGAGAATTAGTTAGTAATGCTGAAAAAGCTTATATTCTAAGATATTTGGAGGATCATCCTGATGAGGGAAGCAAAGAATGTTCGTTGACAACTTATTTTATTCAAAATGTAGGTTCCAGTTTAGTATCATATACGTTTGAATATATTCAAAATGGATCCATTCATCATACTGCTAATGAAGTAGGTGGAACGAAAATGAATAATTTAGCATTTGGTGTAGATCCTGAAGTTGATGAATTTGGTGATTATAATGGTACATCAGGACCACGTGCATTGGTTGTTAATGTACCAGTTAACAATCCATCTTATACGGATTCTTATCCAGATGAAAAACCAAGAAGATATGATGCTTACGAATTTTATTATATAAAATATGAAGGTAAGACTTACTGTTATTTATGTTTCGACTATCGCACATATAAAGAAGATAATGGTATTTTAAATTTTTTAGATGGTGATCAAAAATATAATGATTGGGTAATAAAACTTATCCCAGCAAATGGAATGGATGCTGGTCCAAATGTAACAGGAGATGAAGACCCTTCGAATCTTCCAACAGACAATTGTAAATGCGGTGAAAACTGTAAATGTGGTGACGATTGCGAATGCACAGAAGACAATTGCTCATGCCCTAATTGCGGTGACAATATAGTTGACGATTGCCCACTTTGTCCTCATGAAAAACATACCGGAAATTGTGAGAAATGTGACCAAGGTACAATTTGTAATCCTACTGATGATACATGTCCGGAATGTAAGGACGCAGCTCATCCGGGTCAAATTTGCGGAAAGTGCGAACCGGGTTCACCTTGCAATCCGGAGAATGGCAACAATGGTTACTTGCCGGGCAGTGGCAACGGAACCAACAAATATAATAACAATGAGGTGGAAATCAATCTTTCTTTGAATGATATCCATACATTGCCGGATGCAAGGGCTAAATACGGAATCGCTGATCTCGTTAGCAAACTTTCAATCCACGTTCGTTATCCACATGATGTAGAAGTCATAATTCCGGTACCGGAATCTATCTATTGCGACCAGGATGACCTCTATATCCTTAACGACCATTACACAGATGGCGCTTACGGCAGCGACCCGAATGCAGGCGACCACCAATTCGACGGTGAAGAACATATTCTTTCATATGTAGTTGGTGACCAACCGGTAGATTTGATAATCACATATGTAGCAGCTAAGGATGATGAAATGACTCCTGAAGCTACGGTTTGGTACACCAATTCTATAACTGGAGAACAATCTCTAATGAAATCAGGTGGTTACATCAGAGTTAGGACAAGTGGAATCGATGAAAAAGTGATCAGTTATTGTCGTGAACACTTCGGTGATGGTATCAACTTTGAGGTTTATAACTATTATAACCGTGGAAATATGTACACCACAGGTAAATATGCTGAAATCACTTTCAAGGATCTTCAGTTTGAATATCTTAGCCGTTCAATGGTTAATTTCGATTGGCAAAATCCAGATATAGAAAATAAGTTTTATCCCGATTTCTATATCAATGCCTTCAATAATACAGCTGAGGGTAATCCTTACTATGGTGATTGCTATGTTTGGATTTGGGGTGATTATCATGCTACAAACAATAGAGGCACATCTCTATTCGAAAACACAATCAATACTGTAGAAGTGGTAAATGTTAAAGGAACACCCTTAATGTGGAGAAATCTAAATTACAATGATAAAAATCTAGCAATTCAATGTAATAATTTCAGATTGCCATATCAAGGTACTCATTTCAATGGTTCTCCTTTCAACTGGATTTACACTGCTAACCACGTGACCGGTTCAGTTGATTCTTCCGATATGCCAAACGAAAATGGTAGTCAGTGGCCTTTCTATAATAATGGAACCAATGGAAAAGGAAACCATTATTTCCGTAATGGTAAATTAGGCAATTATTGGTATTATGAATTCGCATCACCCGGAAATACCTTAGAAACAGTCAATCCTTTCAGGAACGCTAACTAATTGTCAGAATCATAACCCCCTTTACCCCTGGCAAGGGCTTATCAACCCTTTGCCGGGGGTTAATATATCCGCCATTCCATGGAGGAACATTTTTAACTATTTTCGTATAGATAGACAGGAATGCCTACCCTCCTAAATCTAATTTCTGATTAAAGGCTTCTTTGATTTGGAAAATATATTAATTTCCAATACTTTTGTGAATTATATTGAATCTATATGAACCGTAACGACTGCATAGAAATATTATGGAATCTTTTTGCGGAACCCCCGGTCCCACCACTGCATAAAATCTTATTTCGATTAAGAAAGGGAGATGATTGGGATATCTGCTGCATAAAATCTTATTTCGATTAAGAAGGGGAGATGATTGGGATAATCTTATGCATAAAACATGCAACCAGATTGAATTTTATTTATTAATGGCAAAATCTTCTTTATTTTTGCACAAGCATCAGAGATTTTATGCTGTGTCAGCACAGGGTGCACCAATCTCAATTTGTCTGCCGAAACATAGCTTTTATCCTTTTTATTTATTATGAAATATAATCAAGAGCTCATTCATAAATACACTCGGCGGAAGAAAGATCATGATTATTTTTCATCATGCCATTATCATATCATTTTGAGAAAAGCTCCCAATTGTCCATTTTATGGGAATGTCATTGGCGATGCCTTGATCCCATATAATCAGCCGGGCTGCGCCGATATCGAGAGAACAAAGCTTGGGAAAATTATAAGCGGCAATATTTATGATCTTCCAAAGTTATTTCCGGTTCTTCAGATAAATCAATATAAAGTGATGCCCGACCATGTGCATATATTCCTATGGGTTAAGGACCGCTCTGATAAGCATCTTGGTAAAATGATCGCTATCCTAAAATCCAATATTTCCAAGGAGGCATCTGTTTATTTTCGCCAAAACATTTTATCCTCAGATATATTTGAGGAGAATTACACGGACAAGATTGTTTATGCCGGAAGGAATTTTGATATAATTGTAAATTACATTCGATTGAATCCACATCGGTTGGCTATTAGGTTTCAATTCCCGAAATATTTTGAGAGGAAGGATATAATAGAAATCGATGGGGAGGAATTTGAGGCTTATGGGAATCATTTCTTATTGGAAAATCCATTCAAGATGCTGGTGAGGGGTCATAGAAGGAATACGGCGGAGGAGAATGAGAAATTGATAGATGAGTGTCTGGAACATGTGGCGGAAGGTGGTGTTCTGGTTTCACCGTTTATTCATCCTGTGGAAAAATTCATCAAGGAAAGGGCCGAGGATATGGGAGGAAAGATTATAAGGATAGAGGGCATGAGTTTCGGCGAGAAATTCAAGCCGGCGGATCATGAATTCAATTTATGCGGTGAGGGAAGAAGGCTAATAATAGCACCGAAGATATCTATCGGGAAATCAGGGAGGCAGGTTTTTATGAAGCTTAATGAAATCGCAGAGAAGATTGCTACTATGGAATCTTTTTGTGGAACCCCCGGTTCCACAACAACTAAGGCAACCTAATCCGATTGCCGGGGCTGTGGAAACCCCGGTTCCACAACAACTAAGGCAATCTAACCCAAGTAATTAGATAGATTGCCTCAGCTGTGTGGTGCACGGGGCGCACCAAACCCCTCCGGGGTGTGTTGAGTTTTTACCAGATGATTACCTGTTGTTCTACCGGGATATACATAGGATCGGTTTCTGTGATCCCGAATGCCTCGTAGAACGGTGCGATGTTCTTCAGTGACACGTTCACACGGTTCTTGCCGAGTGAGTGAACGTCGCCCACTGTTAGACGTCTTATTTCCTCGTCGCGGATGTTATTGGCCCAAAGGTTGGCAAAGTTCATGTAGAACACCTGTGACGGATCAAGACCGTCGATCTTTGCTTCTTCAGAAGTGATGTCTACACCTTTCTTCTTTTGAGAATCCTTGAAAGCAGTGTAGGCTATTCTCAAACCACCCTGATCAGCGATGTTTTCACCGAGAGTGTATTGACCGTTGGCGAAAAGACCCGGAAGAACCTCCACAGCGCTATATTGATCTGCAAGACCCTGGGTGAGAGCATCGAAAGCTTCCTTGTCTTCAGCTGTCCACCAGTTCACCATATTTCCATCGGGATCAAACTGAGAACCCTGATCGTCGAATCCGTGAGTGAGTTCGTGACCGATAACCACACCGATACCACCATAATTTTCCGCATCGCTTGCATTAGGATCGAAGAACGGAGCCTGAAGAATACCGGCAGGGAACACGATCTCGTTGGCCATAGGATTATAGTAGGCATTGATGGTCTGAGGAGTCATGTGCCATTCTGATTTGTCAACCGGTTTGCCCCATTTTTCAAGATATTTTTTCTGACTCCACATCTGCGCGTTGTGGATATTGTCATAGTAAGACAAAGAGGGGTCGAGTTCCATTTCAGAATAATCTTTCCATTTGTCGGGATATCCGATCTTTACTTTGAAAGAATTGAGTTTTTTCATGGCTGCCACCTTGGTGTCGTCGCTCATCCAAGGGAGATTGATGATGTGTTTGCCGAGTGCCACTCGAAGATTCTCAACAAGCCCTATCATATAATCTTTGGAACTCTGCGGGAAATACTCCTCCACATAAAGTTCTCCGATAGCCTCTCCAAGGCTGCCTTCAGTCACACCGAGCACTTTCTTCCAACGTGGTTGCTGTTCCTGCACACCGCTCATCACCTTGTTGAATTCAAAAGCAGTGTCGCTGAAATTATCACTGAGGAATGGAGCTGCTCCTCTAACAATACTCCACAAATAATAATCTTTCTTCTCACGGTCGGTCAAAGAGCCGTAGAGGTCATTCCCCTGCTGCACAGTGTTGAGAGTAGTAACTATGAACTGTTCGGGAGTATCGAAGCCCATGGTTTCTACGAAGAAAGTATCCCAAGGGAAATTAGGATAAGCCTCTTTCACCTGGTCGAGGCTGCGGGGATTATACATGGCTGCTATGTTGCGGCTTTCCTCACGAGTCCATGTGGAATCTGCGATAAGATTCTCGATCTTCATCACATTATTGACGATTCTCTTGGCATCTTTTTTGGAATAACCGGCATTCATCATCTGTTTTTCGATGAGTTTCATATATGCCTCACGCACTTCCTTATTCCTCTTGTCGTCTTTCAGATAATAGTCACGGTCTCCCAATCCAAGGCCCGGACCATCGATATACATAGCATAAACATTACTGTTTGCAAGGTCTTCCTGATGGCCTACATTAACGAAAGGAGAACTGTAGTTCTTATGCATCCAAAGGAAGAGCTCGCCCATTTCCTCCGGTTTTGCATTCTCAATTTTAGCAAGTATAGGTTTGATTGGGGCTGCTCCTTCCTGATTTCTTCTCACTGAATCCATACCAGCCTCATAGAGAGTGGAGATAAGGAACGCATTGGTGCCTTTCTGAGGATTTGTGTTGCCAAGATTTGTTACTATGCGTTTCACACGATTATTGCTGGAATCGGTGAGAACATTAAACTGTCCGTAGCGAGAATATTCCGGAGTGAGAGGATTAGCCTCAATCCATCCGGCATTTACATATTCATAGAAATCTTCTCCGGGTTTCACTGTCGGGCTCACGCCATCCTTGTTTAAACTTTTGAGATGCTCGGCACTGCCTGTTCCGGCAATTGCCAAAACCCCTAACGACAACAATAAGATTTTTTTCATAACTTAGAATTATTTGAAGAGATATTGAGAGGAGATAGATTGATTGTTGTGGATACGACGTATGGTGTCGGCAAAGAGCTTGGCCACAGGAAGCACCACAGCCTTATGATTCTCCACACCATATGGGATAGAATCGGTGAAAATAATCTCATTGAGACCTGAATCGAGCACTCTTTGAGTTGCAGGACCGCTCATAAGGGCATGGCTACAGAGAGCCCTTACAGATTTAGCTCCTTTTTCGAGAAGGAGGTCGGCCGCCTTAGTGATAGTGCCTGCAGTGTCGCTTATGTCGTCAATAAGAACCACATTCTTGCCCTCCACATCGCCGATAACGGTCATTTTCTCCACCACATTGGCCTTTGCCCTTTGCTTATGGCAAAGCACCAGAGGCACGTCGAAATATTTGGCGTAGGAATTAGCTCTCTTGGCTCCGCCCACATCAGGCGACGCTATAACGAGATCTTCTAAATGCAAGCTCTTGATATATGGTATGAAAATCGATGATGCATACAGATGGTCAACCGGCACATCGAAGAATCCTTGAATCTGATCCGCATGGAGATCCATGGTCACCAGACGGTCTATGCCGGCCACGCTTAAAAGGTCGGCAACAAGTTTAGCGGCGATTGACACCCTTGGTTTATCCTTACGGTCCTGGCGTGCCCAGCCGAAATAAGGGATTACAGCCACAATTGTGGCCGCAGAGGCTCTTTTGGCTGCATCAATCATCAGGAGCAATTCCATAAGATTGTCGGAATTCGGGAAGGTGGACTGTACCAAATAGACTTCAGCGCCACGGATTGATTCCTCAAAAGAGATTTCGAACTCTCCGTCGGCAAACTTTTCAATTTTCATTTTGCCGAGCTCTATGCCGAGTTCCTTGCAGATGGATTCACCCAAATAAAGGCTCTTGGTGCCTGCAAACACCTTGATAGGGGGGAGATAATTACTCATCGTTTTGGGTTAACGTTGTTAACGTTGGTTGTGTTGTTATTTCTTTTGTTGTTTGGTTGTTGGATTGGTCTATATCCTATGCAAAATTAGGTTTTTTATTTGACTTACCCAACGGAAGAATCACTGCATCTGCCGCTCCCACAAAAATTGATGAGACATGATCGGGGGCCAGACTCACTTTATAAGGCTTGTCCCAAAGGAGGTCGGTGGTGGTGACTGTGCCTACCGGAAGCTTGGCCATCTGAAACGCGATGGACGGTATATTCACCTGAATAGTGGCAGATTCATGGGCAAAGTTCACTACTATAAGCAAAATGTCGTCGCCCTTATATCGCAGGAACGCAAAATGTCTGTGAGGATTGAATCCCGGTTGCCTGAGATTCACATACATCAAGTCGAAGAAATCGCCTTCCCTTATGGCCTTTCTCTGATTACAGAGAGTGAGCACTTTTTTATAAAGATTCCTCAGGAAGCGTTCATGGGGAGTCAATAAAGTGTCACCCCAGTTTCCGCCGTTGATCCATCTTCTCAAAGAGGATAGGCTCCAGTAGTCAAAGATTGTGGTGCGGTCGTTATCTCCGGCGAAGCCTTCGTTTTCATCACCCTTCTCGCCCAATTCCTGTCCATAATATATCAGGAAAGGACCCTTGGAGATCATGGCACTCACCACTAAAGAGGGCACCACCCTCATGGAATCGTTGGCATAGGCTTTTGAGGCGAACCTGACCTCATCGTGGTTCTCCAGGAAATTGAGCATACGGTCGCCTATACCGTCAACAGTCTGCCAGCAACCCGTGAGCTGTGCAGCCGACCATCCTTTCGTTTCAATGCCTACAAGTGTGTCATATAGGTTCACCTTATCATATAAATAATCGAAACATCCATAATCCAGGAAGGGCCTATATTGCGAAACATCGTAAATTTCACCGATAAAGATAATATCCGGATATGTTTCCTTCACCTGAGGAATAGCCCAATGCCAGAAAGGAAGAGGCACCATGAACACCATGTCGCATCTGAATCCGTCGATACCTTTCGAGCACCAATAGCGAAGGATATGGAGCATTTTCATCCAAGTGTCGGGGATGGGGTCAAAATGATCCGAGTGGTCATTATAATCATGCCCGTAGTTCAATTTCACTGTTTCATACCAGTCATTCCTCCCACAGAAAGCCGTGAAACAGTCATTGCCTGTGGCCTTGGCGGGAAATTCCACATATGGTTTCTCGCCTTCCGCTCCAAGGTCGAAATCAGGATAAAACTGCTGATTCGAAATATAGTAATAATTATTGTCTTTCTCGAAATTCATATGGATATTGTCGTGCTTGCCGAAATCCTCAATACCGGCGGGAGCCATATCTGAATGATATTCGCGTGCCGTGTGATTGGGCACGAAATCTATGATCATTTTCAAGCCTGCCATATGGACTCTTTTCACCAAAGCCTCAAATTCATCCATACGTTTTTCCACTTTAACAGCCAAAGCGGGATCCACATCGTAGTAATCCTTTATTGCATAAGGCGAACCGGCCTCACCCTTCACCACATTGGGATTGTCGGGACGTATGCCATATTTTGAAAAGTCTGTTTTTGTGGCGTGTTCAATCACACCTGTCATCCAGACACAATTAACACCGAGATCTCTTATTCCAGCCAAAAGTGAGGGAGTGAAATCATTGAATTTACCGCTCCCGTTTCTCTGGAGAGGGCCCCAGGGTACACAATTTTCCGTAGGGTTAGAAAAAATCCTCGGGAACAGCTGGTAGATTATTAGTTTTTCCATGGATGATTTTGTTGGTGTTGTTAGTGTTGTTAGTGTTTTTATTGTTGGTGTCTTATTTTTGTTGGTCGAGCACTTTCATGGCTGCCTCATAGCCTGCCATAACTCCTTTCTGCAGGGCAGAGAGATCGAAGATGGAAACATGGGAAACTTCATTCACCTGTATCACGTGGTCACAAAGCCTTATATCCTGGGGCACATTGGCTTTATTCATCAAATGATAGCTCCTATATGCAATGTCGATCAAGGTTTTGGCTCCTCCCGTGGGAGAACATTTCAAGGGTGAGCAATTACATCCATACAAGGTTTTGCAATAGGGACGTATAGCCCATGCAGGAAGATTTCTCAACACACCCCCATCCACATATTGCACGCCGTTTATTTTCTTGGGATTGAAAACTATGGGCACGCTGCAGGAGGCTATCACCCTGGGCACTATCTCCCCTTTGCTCCACCCCACCGATTTACCATGATCAAGATCTGTGGCACATACCACTGTGGGAATATTCAGTTGCTCGAGATATTTCACCGGCAGCCATTCTTCAAGAAGTTTACCGAACCTGTCGAGTTTCATGAACCCTTCCTTCGGTATGGCCCATTCAGTGAAGTCACCGAATTTGGAAGCATCGGTGAAACATTTTATAATATCATTGGGAGTCAAACCTGCGGCATAAAGCACACTCGCAATGGAGCCGGCAGACACCCCCGACATAATGTCGGGCTTGATGCCGTATCTATCGAAAGCCATCAAAACACCGATATGCGAAAAACCCTTGGCGCCTCCACCGCTCAACGCAAGGCCTACTACGGAATTCCGGCTTATCCCGATCCGCTCCAACAATGAATTAATTTTCAGTTCCATCTGCTTCTTTTTCTTCTGTCTCTTCTGCTTTTTTAGCCCTTTTCTTGAGGAAAGTAAACCAGTTGTCAAAGTCTTTGCGATACACCACACCAAGTCCCTGTGTGGTTAACGCTTCACGAAGATAATAATTTTGATCGTTAAAATGGTTATATGCCTTCAATCTTATGTTGCCGTTTTTGCTTAAAAGATATTCCACATCGAAATCACCGACAAAAGTGGTGCTCGAATTGCTCCTGTCGCGATATCCGAAATTACCGTTGATTAGCAACCTGTTGTTCAATAATTTTGAAGAAAGAGCCACGTCAACTTCAATATCCGAGAAGTCGCCCTTGTCGCTTCTGATAGAAGGAGATACGGAAAATTTATCCGTGAGCTGCCCCAAGATATTCGACAACTGTGAAGAGATGGTGGAAGAGGCCACGGCAGCCAATTCTCCTCCGTTGCCCGTGGAGCCCATGTATTCCGGGGTGTAAAATCTATTCAAGGCAAGAAGATATATTATCTGTCGGTTCATCATATCGTCGGTGGAAATGATGCTTTTCACTTTTCTTTCCACATCCTGGGTAAGGGTGGGAAGCTCTATATCGAATGTGATGTCGGGCGAAGTCATATCTCCTGTCACGGAAAGCACAGCATCCACCGGTACATTGGTCCGGTTCAGATCCCTGTCGGTGGAGAAACTCTTGTCGAGGTCTGAAAGATTAGTGTTTACACGATATGTGGCGCTTATATCAAGGTCAGCTGCCAAAGGATTACCGTTAAAGGCTATATAGCTCCCTTCCTTGATTTTAAAATCGCGCAAGATTATATCCTGGAGAGAGAAATTATAATTACCTTCATCGATTTCATATTTACCATACATCATCATTTCATCAACGTCGCTCTCATATTTCACCTGCATCGCTCCCTTGCCTCTGGCTGTGATTTTGTCGCCGGCTGCCGGGTCCATCACCAAAGTGAAAAGCACTTGAGGTGTGACGGTGGCCCTTATGTCTATTCCAAAACGGGAGAGCGAGGCATTGTCGTCGGCAATTCTTTTTTTCAACATTTCCTTGAAATCCGACACAGTGAGAGGAGCATCCTGTTTTGCCTCTTCCTTACGTCGGTCAGTGAACGTGAGAAACTCGTAGTCGTTGGCATATTCGGTGTCGTTCAAGACAAAAGTGAAGGTGGAATTCCCCGTTATTGTCATATCGGCTGAGATATCAACCAAACCCGGTTCTCCTTTGATAAATGCCGAGCCGTTGCCATATAAAACACCATACCAATCGGGATTGAATTCGGAAGAAGTGTCGTAGCAAAGGAAATCCTTGGCATCCGATAAACGGAACGTGAAATAAGGATCATGAAAATATCTGTGGGTCAATTCTCCTGTCAGCATCGCTGAATTTCCGTTCTTGTCGAAGAGTTCGAAGTGAGGTATCTCTATCTTCCCCGGATTCAAGAAAACGGAGTCCGACCCATGATAGACAGTATTGGTGTAATCTAATTTCACGGCCACGGAATCAGCAAAAATCTTCCCGGTCATATCTATGTCATGGAACGTGCCGAAAAGTTTAACATCACCCGTTGCATAGCCTCCTACATGCGAAGAAAATACAGCCATAAACGGCTGCACGAAATCCACAGGAACCTTTGTAGCCTCAATATTGAAGCAAAGAGAATCCCTTCCCAGCCAGATACCTCCGGAGCCGTAGACTCTCCTTACCCCGTCTTTTGAAATATCGGCCGATATCTCTATCTCTTTTTGTTCATTGTTCCATTTGCTTGATGCAAGGCATGTGCCCAACTTACAGCCGTTGTAAGAGAAATCTTTTATTATAATCGATTCAGTTTCTGCAATTGGATCACCGCTCAACAAAGCACGGCCTGCCACCTCTCCCATGGCGGTGCCTCCGAAGGTGACATAGTTGATCTGTAGCATATCAAATACATAATCAACATCAATGTCGGCTAGCTTCACTGTCACGGCATCGGAATATTCCGGTGAGGCTATGCCCTGTATCTCCACAAACTGCCGGTCGTGCCAAATCCGGAGACCTTCCACCTCAATTTTCTTGTCGGAATAACTGATATGGCTTTTCGATACATTCCATTGAGTGGTACCCATCTGCAAGACTGAGGGTTTTATTTCCAAATTTATTTCAGGATTCAAAGTCAACTCATTTTTTGTGAAATCGGTATCCAACGACAAGTGACCTTTGAAATCGGAATTTTCTGTGTTTATCCAATGGATATCGGTGGTAAGGGAATTGTTTCTTCCGAATAAATTGACATTAAGGGCCAGATCACCTTTTTTCACCGGCAGAGTTGTCTCTATCAGTGCATCAAGTTCCCCGACATCTCCATACACGTTGGCTATGAATTTCGTATTGTAAATAAGTTTGTCTTTCCCCTGCTGGAGGTAAGGCACATCAAGATTAAGATATGCCGAATTGGAACTCCCGTCAATCGATCCGTTTAGAGTCACCGGTACGAGAAGTCGGAAAGGAAGATTAAAGAATTCGGGAAGAGCGTTGTTTTTCTTTATCACCACATCAAATTCCATATCAGAGGCAAATTCATGATATCTCTCCCTCTCCTTTTCGGCCGGGATCAATACCGGGAACACACTTTCCGCAAGCCCCTTCAACTGGTGAGGAAGCGTCTTTAATTTATAAGGACCTTCTGCCCTAAAATCTATCCAATCGCTTTTCAGATTCAAACTGTGAATACTGTCGGCCACCTCCCCTTTAAGAGTGAGCTGATTTAATCTTAGTTTTTTCTTATTGTCAGGCGAAACAAATAAAAAATTATTTAATGCCATCTCACCGGTGACATAATCTATGCCTGTGGCCTCCCCGTTAAGGTTTATTTCTCCGGAAATGGTATAATTTTCATAAGCCTTCATGTCTATCAATTCCGACAAGTCGAGGCGTTCTATATTCATTTCCAGTGCCACATTTTTTTCTTCGCTCTCTATGTCTCCTTGAAAATTTGCCTCTAAATCGGCTATGTCATTATGGATGAAGATATCTCCGGAAATTAATTCGGAAATTTTATCGACATTTATCGAGAATCCTTCATAATATTTACCCTTATATTCAAAATCATCCACCACAAGACTCAACGATCCCTGAGGGTTAGTGCCGTCTAACTCCCCTTCGGCTATCAAATTGGCATTGATGTTGCCGACAGCCACATTTGGCAAAAGTTCCTGCAACCGAAGATTTTCTATGTTCAGCTCTCCTTCTCCCTTATAATAACCGGATTTTGGATTTTCAATTCCTCCTTCCAATGAAATGACGAACAAATCAGAGGAAATACCGATATTACCTTTCAAAGAATTATTAAATCCGGAACCCGAAAAATCCCCTGCCACTTGCAGATCCCCTAAATTAACCAGCACATCTTTCAACCTTTCTGTCAAACCCGGAATCGATGAAGAGAGGCGCTGAAAGGTTGTGGAATTTATGTAGAGCTCAAGATCAGAAATATCCCCCTGTGTCTCTTTCAGATTGGAGAAGCCCTCTATGCCGCCCTTCATACTCAGGGTTAAGACTTCGGGATTACCGAATGTAAAAGTGCTGAGCCCGATGCTTTCTATATTTCCTTCGGCATTGATATCCAAGAATAAAGGCTCTGAGAAATCAGTCAAAACAGGACTTAAAAAGGCGAAATCAGCCGGAGTGATATAACTGTTGTTAATTTCCAATACATGTTTCTCTTTCTTTAAAATTTCTTGTATAGAACTTCCCTCTGCCAAAGGAAGATTCGCCTCCGGGATATGTATTCTCGAATTGGGAAACTCGAGGATGAAATTTTTCACAAAAAAGCCTTCATTGCCAAAATTCCCTCTAAGTCCCAGTCTTTTTAAATCAATGACACCGGGCATCTTTAGGGAAAGACGTCTTAAGTCCACTTCAATTTCTTTCTCATTGATTTTGGGAAAGGCAATATCGGCAGCAAGATCTTCCACATTCAGTTTTGAGAGGTCCAATTCTCCGATTTTCCGGTTGTCCAACCAAGGTCGACTGAAAGTGACGCCACTTTTTCTGAGCACTACATTTCTAAGAGCCAGCTCAAAGGGTTTCTTCTCTTTGTTTTTATCAGGGCTTGAAAAAGCGTCAATTATAAAATTGATATTCAAAGCAGAATCTTTTTCTTCCTGCACAATATGTGCATTTAATCCTAAGATTTCGCCATATGTGATTTCTATCCGTCCTTCCCACACCAGTCTCCATAGCGAGAATCCGGCTCCTATTTTTTTAATTTCCAGACATTTACGATTCCGGAGGTCATATACTTCGAGTCCCTCAATTCTCACCTCATTAAAGGGATAAACTGTGAGGTTATCTATTTCTACACGGCTTCCGATAAATTTTGCCAGCTCGGCCACTCCCCTCTCTTTAATGGCGTTGGTGCATACCGGAACCGAAAGGAGTATATAGGCAATCACAACAATACCCACAACAAACAATGTCACGGAAAAAAGTATGCTCCTGACTGTCTTATATATACCGTTGAATATGACTCCGGGTTTCAAGAATTAGGTAAGTTGTGGGATTATAATGCAAATTTACTATCATTTCTTTATAAATACACTATTTTGAGAAAAAGTGAAAATGGATTAACTTTGTAGCCTGATTTTTTCGGATGGTCAATTATATTCTTGGAATAGAATCTTCGTGCGACGACACCTCTGCAGCTGTTATAAAAAACGGCATCTTGTTGAGCAACGTCATAGCAAGTCAAAAGGTGCACGAAAACTATGGAGGAGTGGTGCCCGAGCTTGCCTCGAGAGCTCACCAGGCCAACATTGTGCCCGTGGTTTCCGAGGCTTTGCGGCAGGCCGGCATCTCAAAGCAAGACCTCTCTGCCATAGCCTTCACCAGAGGCCCCGGGTTATTAGGCTCTTTATTGGTGGGAACTTCTTTTGCCAAAGGACTTGCCATAGCATTAGACATTCCTCTCGTAGATGTGAACCACCTTCATGCCCATGTGCTCTCCCACTTCATACAGAAGACTCCGGAAGACAAAGTGCCTGAATTCCCGTTTATGTGTCTGCTGGTGTCTGGTGGAAACTCGCAGATAGTGTTGGCCCGGTCATTCTCAGATATGGAAATCTTGGGCAAGACTATTGATGATGCAGCCGGAGAGGCTTTCGACAAATGTGCTAAACTGATGGGACTTCCCTATCCGGGTGGCCCGCACATCGACAGACTGGCAGCCGAAGGTGATCCCAAAAAATTCAAATTTGCAAAACCCCGTATTCCGGGTTATGATTATTCTTTCAGTGGTCTTAAAACCTCCTTCCTTTATACGTTAAGAGACGAGTTGAAAAAAGACCCTGAATTCATAGAAAAAAATAAAGCTGATCTTGCTGCATCCCTGCAGGCCACAATCATCGAAATACTTATGGACAAGTTGGAGAAGGCCTTGAAAGATCATCCGGTGAAACATATAGCCATCGGGGGAGGAGTATCCGCCAACAGCGGCGTGAGAAAAGCAGTGGAGGATTTCTGTGAAAGAAAAGGCGTCAAAGCCTGGATTCCTGAAAGAGCCTTCACTACCGACAATGCCGCGATGGTGGCTGCCGCTGGTTATTTTAAATATCTCGATAAGGATTTTTGTCCGCTTGATTCACCCCCCTATTCCCGAGTTACGATATGACGATGAAAAAAAATACAGACAAAACAAAAGACATCTCACAAGACAATATGGCAAAAATCGGGGATTGCTACACCGAGACACGTCATGTTGTGATTTATGGTTACACACGCCAGGAGCTTTCCAAGGTGATACGCCATTTCGAGGCACAACTGCCGGAATTTGTAAAAATCACGGTAGAGAATACTCATTTGGTCACCAATATCACACTCACGGGCATGAATACGGGAGTGGAGCTATTACGCTTCCAGATGAACCGCTATCACAACAATCTCAACAGTATATTCACTAGCGATGTTGTGGCAATGGAAGACAAGACCGTGGCCGAAGTATTGGGAGGCTTGCTGCATGAAAGGGAACTGACAGTGGCTTGTGCGGAAAGCTGCACCGGGGGTAATCTGGCCCACCGAATAACCCAAGTGCCCGGTTCGTCAGCCTATTTCTTAGGTAGCGTTGTAAGTTATTCCAACGATGTAAAAGCCAGGGTGCTGGGAGTGAACAGAAGTGACATATCAGCCAACGGAGCCGTGAGCAAGGAAGTGGTGGAAGAGATGGTTAACGGTGTGGCGGAATTAATGCGTAGCGATTGTGCCATAGCCACTTCGGGTATCGCCGGGCCTGACGGGGGTACGCCGCTGAAACCGGTTGGCACCGTGTGGATAGCAGTGAAATACCGAGACACTGTAGTGAGCGAATGCCTGCATTTCCGGGGCGACCGCAACTCAGTGATTGAAAGCGCCACGAATCATGGCATGGTGATGCTGATCAATCTGCTTCGCAACAGCTACGTGGTGCAGGAAGAAGTCAACGACGATTAACGCCTCAACAAAAATAACATAATAAAAGAGCCGAATGACTTCGGCTCTTTTTATATAAGTAAATTTTTCTACTATTATTTCAAAGCAGCTTGCACTGCATCGTTAGGCACCATCTCCTCTTTGAAGACATAAGCTCCGGTTTTAGGAGACCTTTCCATTTTGATTATCTTGCTGTATGTGCGGCCTTCACCTTTCTGAAGAGACGCCACGGTTTTCTTTGCCATGGTTTAAAGCTTATTTAATTTCTTTATGAATGGTCATCTTTTTGAGGATGGGATTGTATTTCTTGAGCTCAAGACGACCGGTTGTATTCTTACGGTTCTTGGTGGTGATGTAGCGAGACATACCAGGCATACCGCTTGCTTTATGCTCGGTGCATTCCAAAATTACCTGCACCCTATTTCCTTTAGCTTTCTTTGCCATTGTGGTCTATGAATTAAAGTGAGATAATATTAATGTTTCTGAAATCGAGGTTACCCTCTTTTTCGGCTCTTTTGAGAGCGGCGTTAAGGCCGATTTTGTTGATGGTGCGCAGAGCCTTGGCTGATACTATGAGCTCAATCCACATATCCTGCTCAACCCAATAGAACTTCTTCTTGTGGAGGTTCACCTCAAATTTTCTTTTGGTGCGCCTCTTTGAGTGTGACACGTTATTGCCCACTGAAGCTTTCTTGCCTGTGATTTGACAAACCTTTGACATGGCTTATTTTATGTGTGATAAGTTAACGATTAATGATGGCTTCCATCACAATTCTCATATCGCTTCCGGGCGCATCTTTCCCGGATGCTTTTATGGATGTGCCACAATTGGCTGCAAAGTTAATGATAAAAGTTGAAAGTTCAAAGTGTAAAGTTTAAAAGGCTAAGATTATCAGTTATTCTCTATATCTTGCTTTTTCAAAATTTCCACCGCCTGTTCCCGCAGTTTGAACTTTTGAATCTTGCCGCTGCCGGTGAGGGGGAATTCATCCACGAAGAATATATATTTGGGTATTTTATATCTCGCTATCTGGTCTTTGCAATAATCCTTCACATCCGATTCATGAAGCTTGCAACCGTCGTTGAGCATAATAAAGGCACCCACGTTCTCACCATATTTCTTTGACGGAACACCGATCACCTGTGCAATCTTCACCTCGGGCATAGTCTGAAGGAAGGTTTCGATCTCGCTCGGATAGATGTTTTCTCCTCCACGGATAATCATGTCTTTGATTCTTCCCGTTATCCTGAAGTTGCCGTTTTCATCTTTATATCCCAGATCGCCTGAATGGAGCCATCCGTTCTTATCTATTAACTGGGCCGTTGCCTCCGGATCGTTATAATATCCCAGCATATTGTTATAGCCTTTATTACACATCTCGCCTTCCACTCCTACAGCACATTCATTGCCATCAGGATCGAGCACCTTTACTTCACAATGCTCAAATTCATGACCTACGGTGTGGAATCTCACTTCCTCGGGATCGTCCCAACGACTCTGGGTCATACCCGGCGAAGCCTCCGTTAGTCCGTATTCACTCGTCACAATCATGTGCATCTTCTTCTCCACCTCTTGCATCAAGGGCACGGGACATAACGCTCCGGCCATGATGCCGGCATGAAGGCTCGTGAGATTAAAGATATCGAACATAGGATGATTCAGCATGCTGATATACATTGTCGGGACTCCGTAGAGAGATGTGCATTTTTCCTTATGTATGCATGCAAGCACTAATAGAGGATCAAACCTTTCCACAATAACCATTGTGCAACCATGAACCACACAGTTTAACACGCCCAACACCAATCCGAAACAATGGAACAATGGCACACAAACACATAAGCGGGTGTCTTTAGTGAAATTAAGATGCACTCCCGTGAGATAACCGTTGTTGCAGATGCCGAAATGACTGAGTGTCGCGCCCTTCGGGAAGCCGGTGGTGCCGCTGGTGTATTGTATGTTGATTGCGTCATAACAATTGCAATCCTCTTTTGCTCTTTGATAATCGATATCGGGCACCGCCCAACCCATTGTCATGAGCTCATATACTGTGTACATTCCGCGATGAGGCTCGGTGCCCAAATGTATCACAGCTTTCATATATGGCAATTTTGAGCTGTGAAGTTTATCTCTCTCCTGATATTTTAACTCCGGCAGTATCTTATAAGTCATGTCAAGGATATTATTATCCTTTTCATGATCTATAATGCACAAAACCTCCATATCAGATTTTCGCATAAGGTCTTCAGCTTCATATTTTTTGAAGTTGGTATTGACAGTTATGGATATCGCTCCGATTTTGGAACAAGCAAAAAACATTGTGACCCAATCGGGAACATTGCTTGCCCATATTCCGACATGTGTACCTTTTTTCACACCGATAGTCATCAGCCCCTTTGCAAGGCGATCCACTCTGTCGTTAAACACTTTGTAGGTCCATCTCAGATCCCTGTCAGAGAAAACGATATACTCCCTGTCGGGAGCTTCTTTTGCCCAATATTCAAGCCATTCCCCAATAGTCTTTTCAGACAATTCTGTCATGTATTTTTCCATATGAGTTATTTTTCAACAAATTTAAAACTAATTTCTACGTTTTCCAACATAAAAATTACTATCTGCTTGAATTTTAGTCAAAAATACACACCTTCTCCTTATTTGTGCGGCACAATTATTCTTTTTCTGTGCAAGAATCGAGCAATTCGGTAATCTCTTTACGATCCATGTTCTTGCCTATGAATACTATCTTCTGCATTCTGTCGCCATACACCGGATCCCAGTCCTTCATGAGGCCGGGTTCACGCGCCATAAGTTCCTGAAGTTCTTCCTTTGGAGCTGTGGCATACCATTTTCCGGCTTCGGTGAGTTTCTTCTGCACTCCAGCCTGTTCAAAAAGATATGACATATCTTTTTGATCGGAAAAATAACAGATACCTTTAGCCCTTATGACACTTGCGGGCCATTTTTTCCCAACGAACCAGTCAAATTTATTGATGTCGAAAGGAGCACGACGATAATATACGAAAGTGCCAATTCCATATTCCTCAGTTTCACCGCCGTCATGATGATGGTGATGGTGGTGATGATGATGGCATACTCCATGTTCATGATCGCAATCGGAATGATCGTGATCCTCTTCATCGTGGTCATGATCGTGCTCATGGTCATGATCGTGGTCATGGTCATGGTGATGATGCTCCTCTTCTTCTATCTCATCGAGCGGTTTTTCGATTTCCTGAATCCAGGTGGCTGAGGTCACCGTTTTTTCATAATCGAAAAGATGAGTATCAAGAAGTTTATCAAGGTCGACATCACAATAATCACACTCGATAATTTCCGCTTTCGGTTGAAGGGCTTTGACAACATCTCTTATCTGATGGAGTTCTTCTTTAGTTACTTCCGATTTCTTATTCAAGAGTACTATATTGCAGAATTCAATCTGTTGAATCACAAGGTTTTCAATATCTTCTTCCTCAATTTTGTTGCTTTTGAGTTTATCACCGTTATCAAATTCGCTTTGAAGACGTAATGCATCAACCACAGTGACAATAGCATCAAGCCTTGGTTCGGCATTCTTTGTGAGATCGGGAGCCATCAAGGGCATAGAACACAGAGTCCTTGCAATAGGTTCCGGCTCACATATTCCGCTTGCCTCAATCACTATATAATCGAAATTCTGGTTCATTAGATCGGAAACCTGTTGCATCAGATCATTTTGAAGAGTACAACAGATACACCCGTTCTGGAGAGCCACAAGTGAATCATCTTTTGAACTTACAATACCTCCTTTGGCAATCAATGAAGCATCTATGTTAACCTCACCTATATCATTCACAACCACCGCGAACTTTATTCCTTCACGGTTGGTGAGTATTCTGTTTAACAGAGTTGTTTTCCCACTGCCTAAATATCCTGTGAGCAAAAGAACAGGAACTTTCTTTTTATCCATATAGCGTTATTGTTGTATTTCTGACGGCGTTGTTAGTGGGATTTTACGAAATCCTTAACTGCCTCTAAATTGTCGTTTGCCTCTCCAATTTTATATGGGAGCTCCATAAAGCCGGTGACTTTAGCTCCGGGAATGATTGAAAGTTTCAGTTGCTCGATAGAGGGAGTGGCAGGCAACGAGGCATATTCCGCAAAGGTATATTTGGTGAATACGGAATTAGGGCCAAGGCCCTGGTTGTTGAGCCACCAACCGTCAACCAGTTCCACGGGTTCTGAATCGGCTGTGATATCTGATGGTGCGGGGAAATATAGAAGCTCTCCGTTTGAATTCAAGGTCACGGCCACATTGTGAGCATAATCACCGCTCATTCGGAATGCCGTGGCATCCGGCACTGCGCTTGAAATTTGCGGACCCACCATTTCGGGCATTTTCTCCCTTATACGTGGGGTGGAATTATTTGTTGTCTCGCTTACTGTGTAAGTGTGATGTGTACAAGCCATAAGTGTGAATGTCAAGGCTAATAGAGAAAATATCTTCTTCATAAAAAATATCACTTTAGATTATTTTCAATCAGATAATAGTTGTTAATGCCGGTCGAAATCGGTGGCAGCAACAGTATAGTAAACTTTCGGCGCCATGTTTTTCTTCTTCACAACAAAGATAAAAGAAATTGAGGACAAAAACAACTTTCCTCATCTTATACATATAAAGTCTTTACTATTGATATTTTGAGGAGTCTCCATTTGATACATTGGGATTTTGGTTACTTTTGTTCAATAATTTAAACGAGTTGTATCTTATAAAAACAATGTCTTATTGACAAAATTCTCTAAAGAAAACTTTAAGATTAGATTATCTGCAAAATTTGGAATAATTTTGCCTATAAAAACAGGTGAACCCGCAAATCTCAAGATAAATGTCTACGAATACAGTTGATAACAATAGAAAAGTGACCACGAGGAGGCTCGTTGAAATGAAACATAGAGGAGAGAAAATCTCTATGTTGACGGCCTATGATTATTCATCGGCAAAGATAATAGATGAAGCAGGGATGGACGTGATCCTTGTGGGTGATTCCGCTTCCAATGTAATGGCCGGTAATACCACTACTCTCCCTATAACCCTCGACCAGATGATTTATCATGCTAAATCAGTGATGAAAGGTGTGAAAAGAGCACTGGTGGTGGTTGATCTTCCTTTCGGCACTTATCAGGGTAATTCTAAAGAGGCATTGGCCTCAGCTGTGCGTATCATGAAAGAGAGCCATGCAGAAGCCGTGAAACTTGAGGGAGGTGCCGAAATCAAAGAATCTGTAGAAAGAATATTGAGTGCCGGGATACCCGTGATGGGTCATTTAGGACTGACACCACAAAGCATCAATAAATTCGGCACTTACAATGTGAGAGCAAAAGAGAAAGAAGAGGCCGACAAACTTATAGCAGATGCCAAACTTCTTGAAGAAGTGGGATGCTTCGCAATAGTTCTTGAAAAAATACCGGCAAAACTCGCATCCCAAGTGGCCAAACAACTCACTATCCCCATCATTGGCATAGGAGCCGGCGGTGGAGTAGACGGACAGGTGCTCGTGATGCACGATATGCTGGGCATCAACAAAGGTTTTTCACCACGATTTCTTAGAAGGTATGCCGATCTGGCCGGTGTTATGACAAATGCCGTGCAAAATTACATCGCCGATGTGAAATCAGGCGATTTTCCCAACGAAAAGGAGTCATATTAGGTCTTACCGGTTCTTTTCCTACTCCATTTCGATTTCCTCGATTGCCATAGAATGTTTTTCGGGATCTTTCACCAAAGTAAGTGTGAGGGGTCCCTTAATAGTTGACGGCAATTGGAATTCCACGGGATAGTGACCCACATAATCTTTGGGATAAGAAGTATTAACAGTCACTTTATCCATTCCCGTAGCACTCAAAGAAACACTTTCAGGAAGGTAAATTCTATAACCGGGTATATAAGACAACCACACTCTTAATTTAGTGGCTCCCGGTTTATAAGGTATAGAAATATCTGTTTTTTTCTCCGGGCTGTTGATAAGATGACCGTTATGATAATTTGAGGGCATACCCAAAAGTCCGTCGGTTAAAATGCTAACATCCCTGTAATCGGGATCCAGAGGAGTCAGAACAGCAAGTGTTTCACCTTTCAAAAGATTCTTACCTTCCATCTCCTTATAATGATTAAGCATAAACCGATAGTCTTTTATATAATTTTCCACTTGCCATCCTGCTTCATTGTAGGAGGTGACCTTTAAGTTCTTGAGATTCTCCATGGATTCGAGCAAGGGTTCCGTGTCGCTCAAATTTCTTTCAAGTCTTTTCAATTCCAAACGAGTCATGGCAAGTTTTGGAAGCAATTTGTCGATATAAGCCCTCTCACCATCCACTGTTTTATCCCTGAGCATCAATAGAGAATCATGGAAATTCAAAAACAAATGCAATGGTAAATAAGTACGTTCAGCCACAGCAACACCCTCATACATCGGTAAGGATACGTTATTCTCTTTTACATATTTTTCCTGAGCGAGCATGAAATTGGCTATAGTCTCTCCAGTCACGGGATAAAGTTCCTTGGCTTTTTCCACAAGAAGTATTTCCCAGTTATTGTCAGGATTCTTAAGAAGATCGGCAAAAACAATAGTTTTCAAGTTACTGAAACTACTTGCGTCGCTACCGCTGCCATTTAGGAATACTGCAGAGACATTATGGTCACGGTAATTTCTCAGACGGTCTTGCATCACCCCCAAGTTTGGATAAGGAGTGAAATAATCGTCAAAATTATTGATATAGTCCCATATCAAGATATTATCTGTTTTTGCACCCCAGTCATCGATAGTGGTAAGGAATTGGTCCTTTGCAGTGCTTGGTGTTAAAGAAAAAGGATAAGGCATGGCACTCACCATCACTCCTGCGTTGGGAGGCAGACTGTCGGTAGGCAAATCGCGGGTGGTTCTATAATCGGAGGTATAGAACTGATGGTTAGGATAACGGGATGCCAATTTCTTCACCATATTGAAAACAGCAGGCGATGCATCCTCTTCAGTGTTTCCGGCAGCCACACATTTCACGCATAGACACACTATATCGTTGTCATTAGGTATGATTGAAAAACGTGTATGGTCGGTTGAGGAATAATTGTCGTCGATGTATTGAGTGATATAATCGTATAACCGATTGGAGGAAAAACAATACTGGCTTTTGAGTGTCGATTCGTTCACTTTGGCATATACAGACTCAGAATGTTTTTCGGGAAGCACCTTTCCCAGATTGTGACCCCAAATTCCCCAATCCACATCGATAGAATTCAGATCGTGATCCTTGGCATTTTTCCCTATTCCTTGGGGAAGAAAGACCTCCCTGTATCCAAATGCGTTTGTTTCCTGCTCCACAGGGCGTGCCGGAGTGCAGGAGGGGGAAAGCAAAATGCCTAAAACTACTGATATGAAAAAAATATTTCTCTTATTAATCATAATCATTTTTTATTTACCGAATAGTTGGTCATTTGGATATCATTAAAAACATACTTGTAGATATCCGGTGACGGAGTAAATGTTCCTATATGAATCTACCGGAATTCCGTCACTGTTAAAATCAGGATTATAATATGTGTTCCAGTTACCTGCAACACCGAGAATAAGATTCTTTGTCAAAAGATAGTTGAAATCAACGCCTACCATACCGTTCATATTGCTGATACCGTTCATCACCATTTCATCGAAGAAATCCAATTCGGGGAATGAACCCACACCGGCAATGGCAGAGATGGAAGAGACTCCGTCTTCGTTTATAAAGAATTTCGCCTTGAGGCTGGCATTGTAATAATAGTTCTTAAGATCAAGAGCGATGGCGTCGACATTCAGATGCAGTCCTACCTTTTCCCATTCTTTAGATAGCCGGGGGCCTAACATTAACAGATTGTAACGTTTTTCATTGGTAGTCCATCCTTTATCTTTTTCATAAAGCACCATCGGAGGAGTGAGTCGATAAGATGCCTTGGCACCAAGGCTCCATCCTTTAGGCAAAACCTTAGTAATACCCAGATTGCCTCCAAATTTGTTGAATTGTTTGCTCCCGTAAGAACCACTGATATCAAAAGTCCAGTTTCTTCCTATATATTGAGATAGCCCTACAATACCTTCAAGACCTGTTCCACCCTGCTTATATCTGCCAGCATCCTCGAAGCCGTCCGTGGCTTTATAATTTGCACCCAAAGTAAGAGTGGTGTTTTTCCATATGTGGGTATAAGAAAGGGAAGCAACAGAATACATATGGCCGATAGAGGCGAGTTCTTCGCTCCTTGTGTCATAGTATGAACTTGTGTAGGAAATTTCGAATCTGTTGGAAAGGCTCTTGGTGTGAAGATAACGCATATGCTCATACCATTCTCCTTGCTCAGCATTGCTCGGGTTATAATTCCGGAACTGAAGTCGATAGGCCTGTTTGTATTCTTTTAGTTGCTCATAGGCCAAACCTTTCAAGTAAAGTAGTTCACGGTTGTCGGGATCATAAACCAAAGCTGAGTCCAATCTCGCCAAAGCCACTTTCGGCTTTTTATCGCGCATAAGAGCAACTGCATAATTTTCAGTCACTCCGGAATAAGGACCGATGAGTTGGGAGGTTATGTAAAGTTGATGCTGTTTCTTAGGGTTAAGAAGATTCAACGCATCAGCATACATCTTTTGCTGTTCCAAGGCTATGGCTTCCTTAGTGATGAAATAAGGCTGGTCGGGAAACATCTCGTATCCCTTTTCTGCATACTTATAAAAGAGCTCGTTCTTACGAAGCGTCTGGCTCATGTTGATACATGTACGGATACCGGTTTCACTGTCGGGAATCGTAGCGAGCAATTTCTCTCCTTCAATCAAAGCCTCCTCATATCTTTCATTTTCTATAAGCGACTTTATGCGTGCGGCTATGAATTCTTCATAGGCATAAGCAAATCTCTGGCGCTCTGCAGGATCGTCGGTACTTGCCTCGCCATAAAGTCTGCGGGCTTCTTCAAACCGTCCGGCCCTTCCAAGGAAATTGATTCTTCGGGCCTCGATATTCACCCATTCTTCACTTCCGATAGTAAGATATTTCACCACATCCGTGAGACGGTCGTATGCACCACCCCAATCCATCTGTTCTGAATCTATGTTAGCAAGCTGAAGCTGCATGGCGATATATTGGTCCCTTAGATCCTCGTCATCCGGATTATTGGCGAAGAGTTCCACCAAAAGTTTTCTTGCGGCATTGTCATTTCCCATCCTCTTCTGAAGCTCATATTCCTTCATTAGAAGATTGGAAGTTCTTCCCTCAAGTTTATAGGCCTCATTGAGATATCCCATTGCATCGTCGTAGTAACCGCGGGTTAATGAGGTGTTGAGAAGATATGCCAAAGTCTCTTTGTCGCCGGTAGTGCTGTAAAGTCTACCATTGATTTCATAAGCGTCACGAAGCCGGGCGTCATTAGCGGCATCTCTCAATGCGTTTTCATAGACCTTACCACCTACCCTGTTCTCCTTTAAGAAGGTAAGGACTCTGGTATAAAGACCCTGTTCACTCATCAAAGTGGCAGCTTTTTGCACAAGCCGAGCATTTCGAGGCACGTTGGCAAGACCACGATTCACGGTATTGAGGGCATTGTCATATTCGCCTTTGCGGATGTAAATGTCGGCCACCTGGATATAATAGTCCGGATTGTCGGGTTCGTCTATAATCCATCCCTCCAGCTTTGTGAGGCGTTCATTGAGTTCATTGGTGTTGAGTAAACGGTTGTTCCAGTCTTCCCTCTGAAGATTCTTGAGGTCTCTCACCACCAAAGTATCATTGGGATAAATCCTTGCGAGACGTTCCAAAGCTGCATCAGCCTCCACTTTATTATCGAGTTTCCTATAGAGACCGATTTTTCTTCTCCAGAGGTCCCTGTCGTAAGGCTGTTGTTCCAAGAGTTCATTAATATAGCATATGGCGCTGGAGTAATGCTTTGAGTCGTCTTCCACATCAATGAGCAGACGACGAGCACCCCAGTGATGGTCACTCTCCTGAAGAGCACGTGTAAGATTGTAACGTGATCTTTGGAGGTCGTTTTGGGCATAATAATAGTAACGTCCGTTTTGATATCTTAGCTCCGGATCGTCAGGATAATATTTCAGTCCCTCGTCAATAACCGATTTGGCTACTTCCCACGAATTTGAGTTCGCGAGTTCATCGGCTCTCGAAGAATAATATCGGTTGTCGTGTATTTCCTGCGTCTCATTTTTACCGGCGTAGGAAGACATATCCGATATCAAGCCCGCAAAGAGCACCAATATCAGGAAAACTTTATTTATTTTTTTATTGAATAACGACACTTTCAAAATTTTTATACTTAGGTCATTGAGGCACAATGGGGGTTATGATATCGCCACCCAATTCGGAAGCGTCGCTGTTTTGCTGATCTTCCGAGTTCTCTGAATCCCTCTTCTTGGCACCTTGCCTCCGCATCGGTTTCCATACCTTGCCACTCTTTCTCAAGAAATTGAAATATCCTATCAAAGAACACACAGTAGTGAAGGGATGAAATATGAGTGGTTCCGTGATTCCTGCAATTATCAGTTTGAAATAAGCTTTCCAAGTGCTCTTCCAATGCACTGCCTTATTTAGGAAGTCGTAGACAAGCACTAAGAAGGTAAGAGAAAGCGAGAAGAAATAGATCATACCGAAAATCACGAAAGCTGTGTTCCAGTTCACGGCGTCTATGAGCACGAGCCATATCATGAATATGAAACCTGTAGCCTCGATTATCGGAGCCATGAATTCATATGTGAAGATATAGGGAAGTGTCATTGCTCCCATCTTCTTGAATTTATAATTAAAGAAGAGCTTTCTATGGTTAGACACGATTTCACACAATCCTCTGGCCCATCTAATTCTTTGACGGAACAGGAGACGTGGTGTGAAGGGACCTTCGGTCCAACAGCACACCCGAGGAATCTGTGCGATACGGAATTTCCTTC
Organism: Muribaculaceae bacterium; assembly: GCA_022510425.1. GTDB lineage: Bacteria > Bacteroidota > Bacteroidia > Bacteroidales > Muribaculaceae > Lepagella. Next base: position 69,571 of record JAFLTO010000010.1, on the reverse strand, counting down.
CCGAATTCTCCATATATGTCACCATGCGCAACAACATATCCACGTCTTCGGCGAAACTTACGGGGTCGTAGCCTCCGGATTTTATCACCACCTCGGTGTCGAAAAGCCCGAAACCGCCGGAAATATTCGGCAAAGTATTTATGCTGCTCCAACCCATCTTACCGATAAGGAAACTTCGCATATATTCCAATTGTTGAAAGGCAGGCAGCGGATTATTGCTCACCTTTGCCTCCACTACCCTACCGTCTTCAATGATACAGCCGTTAAGCATCAGCATTGTTGCTCCCACTCCTATCACAGTGTCATGACTGTTGATAATCGGCCACATCATACGATATAATGCCATGGGCTCGATAATGCAGTCTACATCGGTGTTGACAAAATATTTAGAGTAACATACATTCAAACCGGCATTCACACTGTCACTCTTATGTCCACCCGGTTCCTTGTCAACCACTGTCAATTGAGAAAATTTGTCGTCGGTGGATTTGTATACAGCCTTGATGGGTTTGGAAGTAACCTTTTTCTGATTGATAAAAGGCACTTCAACAAGTTTAAACTCCTCAATCAAGAGTTCCAGGGTCTTGTCCTTACTTCCGTCGTTTACGATGATGATATCATAGTTGGGATAATAAATTCCCAGAAGGGAATATACATTGTCCAGAATAGTCTTCTCTTCATTGTAAGCCGGGGCTATAATGGATACAGAAGGGGTGATTGGCGACGATTTCAAGGTATAGCGTATCGTGTCATCGTCAGGCTGATTCACCAGCAAAGCTTTTTGAGCCCTGTAGCTACCCACGGCCAGACACACCAGGAAGATCATTGCTCCCAATGTGTAAAAGAATACTATGTAAGAAAATATGTAATATAATATTACCCACATGGTGCTATACTACTGAATAAAGGTTATCGCCATATTCGGAGTGATATTTCGCAGACTTCTCTAAAGGAAGATCCTTTAAGGTTAGTTCATTGTCGAAAAATTCAAAAAGTGGTTTGTCGCGTTCGGTAGCAGTTCTTCTAAGTTCTTCAAACTTGGCCCTGCCTTCGGGACCATACCAATATATACATCTCAAAGCCTCGAATTTAACATGCTGAGTTCCACTGTTACGGTAGCCGTCAAGAAGAGCGTTGAGACTTTGCCCTGTATTTAAACGTGTCAAAGCGTGCAAAATTGCAACCTTTCCGTCATCAGGTTGGGTAAGAAGCATATCACGCATAAGTTCCTCCCCTTCAGTATATTTAAGATACCCCCAGGTTCTGGCTATTTCCTCGATAAGATCCGAGTCACTGTTGTGCTGGAATAGATCTTCAAGTTCCGAACTGTATTCGGCCTGGTTGAATTGACGCATCATCCTAACGAACATGGCCTGTGCCTTAGGATCCTCCTGCATCACAGCCCAATGGGCGAGATTAGGGATTTTCCTTCGTGCAGATTTTCTGCGCTGCAACACAAAACCAAGTTGTATCTCATCATACATACAGAAATTCTTGCTGAAAAATTCGCTTTCAAAATACCCCAAGTCGGTGTTGCTGCTGCTAAGAATTGAGGCATACATAGCCAAACGTTTCACACGGTGACGTTTGTTGTTGAGCAACTGATTCGCTACCCACTGGTTGGTGGGAGCCTTGAAGGCTCTGAGCATCAACAGAGATTCCACTTTCTGAGGGTCATTATCTTTCACTATGAGTTCCTCAAGAAAATCTATAAGACCAAAAATACCTAAGAGCACATGCAAATTACGGCTTCCTTCCACCGATGCTTCTTCCGAGATACGGGCACGATAGATTATACGCGACATACAAAGCTTTTCCCTCTTATCCTTAAGAAGCTTTTTCGGGTCGGCTTCGTTGGGGTCTATATCTAAAAGTTCGAGCATCTCATCACGACCTATTTTGTCGGGTGCTTCCGGGGAAAGTACGTAGGTAATCGTCTCCCCATATTTCTCAGTTAGCTTCTTTTCCACTTTTTTCCATTTCCTGTTTTTCCAGGCCTTTTTGAAGATCTGGAAAAGGCTTGCCAGAATGAGCCACAATGAAACTGTAAGAGAAATGGCCGCAACCTTTATTATCCAGGCGAAATCCCGAAAATGGTCGAAGAGCCATGTCACTCCTATGACAATATAGGTCAGAGCGAGATTATACCAGTAAGATATTTCCGCAATCGTGTCCATATTAGGTAAATTAGTGCAAATTTACAAAAAATAGGGACACAAAAAAGCATCCCTATTCTTAAATATTTTTAAAGTTTATTTTTAATGCTTGTGAGTATCATCAACTTCAGCACCGTCTCTCACCCAAATATAGTTGTAGGGAGTACCGTTCAAGTGAGTGGTTGGTGGGAGCCTCAATTCAAAGAGATCACTTTCAGGAGTCACTGTTGCATGCCAATCATGTTTATCGGTTTTATCATCGTTGGCACCAAAAGCGTTGATGAAATAGTCCGGATCATCCGTTGTGAATTTAATTGTGGCTTGATTCATCAATCTCAATAGTTCCTCACGATTGATATCCTCGATTGGCCTTACAATATTGGTTGGCACATCTTCAATCCATAACACTTCTGCAGTCTGGAAGTAGTTGTAAACTTCGAAGTTGATGCCGTCTTTATTTTCTTCCCAACAAGCGTCGATTACATCCTGGTCTATACCGGTGGTATACACTTTTATATTTTCTTCAGTGATGGTAACTGTCAAAGTCACTGGCTTGCCGCCGATATTGTAGTTCACTGTATGAGCCTTATCGTTGTATACGAAATTCGCATGGTCAGTGAATATATAGAGGTCGTCAGATTCTACGAAATACTTACCGGGAATCGGCACTATGATTTCAACATCAGTAGCTTTTCTTACATGGATTGACAATTTTGTCACAAGATCTGCCACGTCATATTTGTCGTGTTCGTCGAGGATAGCATAGTTCACTTCCACTTCGTTGCTATGACGGTTTTCAACCACAATATCAGTATTTATGTCATCATCATCGTTGTCATTATCCTCGTTGTCACCATCACCGGATTCCGGACCTCCGGGTTTATTTGGATCATAAGGATCCGGAACTATTGGAGTTCCCTCCGGATCAGGAACTGTCTGTCCGCTTTGATAGCCTGGAGTAATTCTAACAATCCAGTCAGTGAAATTCCAATCTCTTTCAATATCCAGAGCTTCTCCGTGATTATGAGTGTTTTGATCATTCTTGTGCATTTCATAATCAAACCCTACAAACCAATAACCTTTATATTGAAGGATGATATAGTTGTTATAGAATTTAGGATCACTTCCGTAAGATTCATCGTAACCAAACTGATTGCTTGGGGTCAATCCCTCTGTTCCCATATTCTGCATAAGAGTTGTACCCTTATGTATTACACCATTACTACAAGCACCGGGTGTATTTTGGTTGTCTCCATTGTTGAAGTTATTGATGTGCTCATAATGATCATTAGAGATAGTTGAGTTGTAAGCCTTCAGGTGATTCATCTGGTTAGACCCTTGAAGATTAATGGCTACAACATGATTACAACCTTCTTGTTCACAATGGTCGTAGGCATAGTATTGATCAGTACCTTTGTGGACTTGTTGAACAAAATAGTTTTCCCAAGGAAGAACAACTGTATTCTCAACTTCGTGACCGATTTCAAACATCTTGATGATGTTGTTAATATCTTCCGGAGTTAAATCAACATCAACATTATGAATACAGTTCCAGTCTGCTCCCCATTGATTACAATTGACATTTGAACTTCTTGTGGAAATTGAGCTGCCAAATTCACCTAGGAGTTGTTTTCCTGACCATGCTACCACATCGGGAGCCTTCACAAGAGAAACATCACCGTTGACGGGTTTGCCACCATTGACATAGTTGTCGAATTCATTTTGACATGAAACGAGACCGAGAGCCGATAGAGCCACTGCGGTTACTCCTAAAAATTTATTAAGCTTCTTCATTTTCATCGTTGCATTATATTTTATTTTCACCTGTTAGGACCAAGTGAATGATTAAACAAAAAAATTAAACTTTAGGACTCTTTACCTGCTCCGGTGCCTAATTTTCATAGGATTAGCATATTTATTGCACCGGAGCCTTCGAATAACCTAAAAAACAATCTTACGCCTAAACTTTTTTACCTAATATTGATAGTTATCTATCTTTTTTATAGAAAGCCCTTGATACTTCCCAATATTTTAGGCTTCCATTTTTTCTTTTTCAAAAAGCGTTCCAACTTATTTTTGAGGCCCGCATTTCGATTTTTATGTTACATTATTATGTTTTACAACACAAAATTAATAAAATTCTTGGCCAAATCCAATAAATTTAACAGATATTAACTTTAATATAATGGAATTATAGAGGTATTATAACTTTTTTGAGAGCGTATTTTTTATTGAAGTGGAGAGGGGGCTTTAAGTACTTTGGCCAGGCGGTTGAGGCCTTCTTCAAGGCGAGCTTTTGGACAGGCTATGTTTATGCGCATGAAACCTTCGCCGGCATCACCATACATACTTCCGGGATTGAGCCATACTCCTCCCTCTCGGATCAGTTTCTCTTCCAATTCTCCTGATGTGATGCCCAGATGACGGCAATCAATCCACACAAGATAGGTGCCTTCAAGTTTCACTACAGGAATGTCTGGCAATTTCTCAGCAAAGAAGCTTACCAGGAATTCATAATTCCTTTGTAGATAATCTATAAGCTCTGTAAGCCATGGTTCTCCTTCTGTATAAGCGGCTATTGTAGCTAATACTCCGAAAGGATTCACATCACAAACTTCATTGATATTGATAGCCTTGTCGATTTTCTTACGCATTTCCTCGTCATGGCAAACTATATTGGCAATCTGAAGACCTGCAATGTTGAAAGACTTACTTGGCGATACGCAAGCCACAGAACAAGCAGCAACTTCTTCGGAAAGAGAGCAGAAGGGAATGTAGACAAATGGAGGATAGACAAGTTCACAGTGTATTTCATCACTCACCACAGTGACATTATTCTGTTTGCAGATATCATAAATTCGGAAAAGCTCATTGTATGTCCATACCCTTCCCGACGGATTATGAGGATTGCAGAGTAACAAAACCTTGGCCTTTGGATCGGCCGCACGTTTTTCAAGATCATCAAAATCTATGGTATAATAGTCACCATTATAAATAAGCTCATTTTCAGATGCCTCACAACCATTATTACGAATAGACGAGAAGAAACAATTGTAGACCGGTGTCTGGATAATAACTTTGTCTCCGGGGACAGTCAATGCCTTAATAATAGCTGAGATTGCAGGGACAACGCCACTTGTGTAAATTATATCGGATGCATTGAAATTCCAATTATGACGACGAGCGAACCAGTCTATAGTGGCCTGATAATATTTGTCAGGAACTCGTGTATATCCGAAAATTCCGTGCTCGACACGTTTCCGTAAAGCCTCTATGATACAAGGTGCTGTTTTGAAATCCATATCCGCTACCCATAATGGGATAACATTTTCCATATCCAGACTATCCCACTTATAGGAATTGGTGTCGTGGCGCTCCACAATCTTATCAAAATCAAATTTCATATCACATCGCTTTTAATTTGTTAATACGTAGCATCCATGCTCCACTTTTCAGACGGATAAGGAAAATTATACCTCGGAAAGTGAGTTCTATTGCCATTGCTATCCACACTCCATGCAAACCATACACAGGAGCCAGGAGAGCCGCTAATACTACTCTAACGCCCCACATGCTTCCAAGGTTCATAAAGCTGGGAATCAAGGTGTCGCCCGCTCCTACAAAAGCTCCATAAGCCACTATCGAAGCTGCATACATGGGTTCGGCCCATGCTTCGGTACGTAGAGCAACCACCCCCAAGTGTATAATTTCATGGTCTGAGGTCATGATCTCCATCATCCATGGTGCTATACCATACATCAAGGCTCCCAAAGCTGTCATAACTCCCATACCGAGCCATGTTGAGGTCCATGCAAACTGACGAGTGAGTTTCTGCCTGCCGGCTCCTATGCTTTGTCCCACAAGAGTGGTAGTGGCGTCTCCTATCCCATACCCGGGCATATAGCAGATACTCTCTGCAATGACAGCAAAGGCATTCGCGGCTATGGAAGCTGCCCCCAGGGGGGCAACTATTATAGTTATCATGACTTGTGCACCTGAGGTCAAGAATCTTTCAATGCCTAACGGAAATCCTATATGGAAGGCACGCTTCATGCATCCACGTTTTAAGCCGAAACTACCTTTCTCGCTTGTGAGCCTCATCTCTTTGGAAAAGAAAATCAATTTACAAAGCATTATGACAGCTCCGACCCCTTCAGCCAATGATGTTCCCAAAGCAGCCCCCCATACTCCGAAGCCAAAGCCGGGCATAGTGACTGAGTGACCAAACACATGTATCTCCCGAGTGGGAAAAATAAGAAAAAAATTAAAAACCACATCCAGCACACACATGATTGTACCGATAATACCCGGGAAAACGAGATTACCGCTGCTTCTCAACATTCCGGCACTCAGGTAGCTATATTGAAACAGTGGCATGGCAGCAACTGTAATCAGGAAATAGAGTGTGGCATTATGACGGATGGCCGGTTCGCCACCCAGCCACACTGGTAAACGCCAACTGATAGCCACTCCTACGGCTGCTAATATCAGACTATAAAAAAAGGCCGCAACAAGAGCCTGCCGAAGAACCTCCCGGGCTCCCTTAGGGTTCCCGGCCCCGAGAAGGTGAGCCACCTGAACTGAAAACCCTACAGAACAAGCAGACACCAAGCCAAAAAAAATCCAAGTGGAAGTGGTGACCAACCCTATTGAAGCTGCAGGAAGCGCACCAAGACTTCCCACCATCGATGCATCTATGTATTGCATCACGATGGCAGAAATCTGGGCCACAATAGCCGGAATACTCAAAGAAACAGCCAATCGGAGCTGTTCCCTTCGCCCCACAGGCTGTTTCCCATGTATAACTGTGGCTAAATCCCTCTTTTCTTTGAAAAGGAAGTTCAATTTTTTACTTTTGTGGTGTGTCCCCTATGTTAGTTGTCTTGATATAGTCTATTTTTGATTTCTTACTATGATTTCACAGTTGGCCGGTTGTTTGATATTTTCATCAAGTATTATCTCTCCTACACTATCACAAACTATTTTTCCTGAAGTAGGATTTTTGATGCTTGTGACATTTCCTTTAATCTCGGCATGCACGTCGGAATATTCGAAACAAAGGTCGGCATCCTCATCAAAGGTGCAGTTTTCCAAGATCAATCCTTTAGCATAGCATAAAGCTTGGGTACCGCCGATACGGCAGTTCACAAGACGTAAGTTATTCGAATACCACCCCAGATATTCACCGGTGACATAGGAATCATAGATGGTGACATTGTCAGTATTCCAGAAAGCATCTTTGCTATAGATTGTGGCGTTGCGAATCACCACATTCTTGCAATATTGGAACGAATAGTTGCCGTTCTGCTTATAATCGTCTATATCAATGTCGGAAGAGTGCATGAAAAGATAATCGGCCTTATCCAGCTGTACCTTGCGGAGAGTGACGTTCCTACACATCCAAAGGGTTTCAAGAGCGTTGGGAATTGTGACATTCCTCACTTCCATTTTATCCATTTCACGGAACATCTTTGGTGCTTCCACCAAGGTGTCTTCCATAATCATGTTACGAGAATACCAAATTGCAGCACGCCCACCCTCTGTGAATAAACAATTCTTTATCTTAAAATTGTCTGTTTCCCAGAAAGGGTATTTACCTTCAAATCTACAATCAATCGCTTCTATATTGCTACATTCTTTCAAGGCACTTTCGCCGGCATGAATGGTAACATTTTCAAGTCTAAGGTCATGGGAGCCGTAAAGCGGACGCTCGCCCCCAAATTCTTCATTCTTTATTGTTTTCATGTAGAGATATATTTTCTTAGGGTGCAAAGGTAAATAAATAAGACTTTTACAATTCGAAATCGTCTAATAAAATTTGTTAAAACCTTTTTCTTGATAACCATTCATTTCCCAGATACATAATTAGTAAAGAATCTGCACGGGGGAATTCTAAAAATCTATGTATAGATATTATTTTTTTCATTTTAAATTGTGATTTTAACAAATTGGGTGTAATTTTGAAAATTGCACGGAGTATACGGCATTTAAACTCCCGCAAACATGAACCCGAACACGACACAGCTACATAAGATAAAAGAAAGCCTAAAGGATAAGGGAGTATATGCATTCCTTCATATCCTGATTTTGTTTCTTTCTGTGTTTTTAGTGGTCAGGATTTCCATCGACACATTCGATAATGAAGCTTTCTATCTTGAACCCAGGTTCATTAAATTCCAGTTTTGGATTTGTATCGTATTCCTGTTTGATTTCTTCGTTGAATTTTTCCTCGCAAACAACAAATGGCGTTATATACGCAATCGCTTCATATTCTTTTTAGTCTCTATACCTTATAACTCCATCATCTCCTTTTATGGATGGACCTTCTCACCCCAGGTGACTTATGCTTTGCATTATATACCATTGATAAGAGGTGGTTATGCCATGTCTATAGTGGTGAGTTGGTTTACCTATAACAAGGCCACCGGCCTTTTCATCTCTTATCTCGCCACTCTCATTTTCACTATCTATTTCGCTTCTTTGGCCTTCTACGTGTTTGAACATCATGTGAATCCTCTGGTTAAAGACTACCAGGACGCACTTTGGTGGGCATGTATGGACGCAACAACCGTCGGCTCTAATATTGTGGCTGTAACTCCTGTGGGGCGAATATTGTCGGTGTTGCTGGCCGCATTAGGAATGATGATGTTCCCGATATTTACGGTGTATGTAACCAACCTTCTTACAAGAACCAAACAGCAGGGAGAGTCGATAGACGGGCCTGTGTTTTACAATACTCCTGAAGTGAGTGACGGAGATAATGATGATAACACTCCAACAGATTCCAAAAATGATTCCAATCCTCAACCTGCTGATACCGGAACCTCGGGTACTACTCCCACTCCGGTACCCACTGCAACTTAGACAGTAAACATAATAACTAAACATATGGATATAAAAGATGAAGTAAAAGACGTTCAACAAGAACTGAAACAAGACGTTGACGACACATTGAAACGTCCGTCGTTTAAAGAATTCCCACGCACACTTCTGCGTGGAGTAGGCCAGGTGATGTTCCAAGACAATATGTGGACCGGATTACTCTTCCTTTGCGGTATTATCTGGGGTGCTTATATGGAAGGCCAAGGCTTAGTATGCTGGGGCTGTATAGCGGGTGTATTCGTTTCCACTTTGACCGGATATATCCTTAAATTGCCAGATCAAGGAGGTGCTCAAGGACTTTGGGGATTCAACGGAGCTTTGGTGGGATGCGCGTTTCCTACATTTTTGGGTGCTACAGTATGGATGTGGATCGGTCTGATTCTTTGTGCAGCACTTTCCACTATTGCAAAATCAGGAATGGATAATATTTTAGGCAGATGGAAAATATCATCGTTCACATTCCCCTTTGTGGCAACCACATGGATTTTCCTTCTTTCAGCACGTGTGTTCAGCGGATTCCCTCCGGTGGATATGGGGAGTCCGGAATTCCCGCATTTAGTAGCAAGCAGCTCCGATTACGTAGGAGTCATAGAGCATTTCCGTGATGAAAACGTATCTCTGGCGTTCGGTGATCTCGTGATATATTGGTTGAGAGGAATATCACAGGTTTTCCTCATTAAATCTTGGGTTTGCGGAATCTTCTTCCTCGCGGCATTGGCAGTGAGCAGTTGGAGAGCTTGCCTATGGGCAGCAATCGCATCTGCACTTTCACTTTTCATAGCAATAATTTGGCAAGGACCCGGAGTCGACATCGCAAATGGTCTTTACGGTTTCTCTGCTGTTTTGACAGGTATTGCTCTTGGTGCAACATTCTGTAACTTCTCATGGAAGGCAGCCATATGGTGTTTATGCGGCATTATTGCCACTGTCTTTGTTCAGGCAGCCATGAACGTGTTCTTCACTCCTATGGGGTTCCCGACATTGACAGGTCCATTCTGTGTGGCCACATGGATTTTCCTCTTCCCGGCATACAGATTCTTTGAACCTGCACCGGCTCCTTCCAAATAAGAACAGCCCGGGCTTTAATTAAAGCCAAACGAAATTTATCCATGAATTACACAATAGATGATGCGCCGTTGACCTGGCGACATTACTTCATAACCGGAGTTGCGTCGCTGGGTCAGCTCATCGGTACCGGGCTTGCTACTCTCGTTTCGGTAATCATTCCCTTGTACCAATTGGTGGCGCATCCGGAACTCTCATCATTCATGCAAGGATTGGTGGGAGCGATGGATCTTATTGGCATAATGGTTGGATCCACCATTTTAGGAAAATTGTCCGACCGTTATGGCTATTTGTTTTTCTTCCGTCTTTGTCCGGCTATTGTGTGTGCGTCAGCTGTAGTCACTTTGATTTGGCCATCCTTACCCGTCCTTATTATCTGTCTTTTCTTTATGGGATTCGGAATAGGGGGAGAATACAGTCTCGATTCTAATTACATTTCTGAATTAATGCCTACGAAATGGGTGTTTTTCATGGTTGGATTGGCTAAAGCTGCAAGTGCATTCGGCAATATTCTTGTAGCCGGCATCTGCTTTTTGATGGTAAGGGATTGGACCTCGGCCGATCTTTGGCCAAGAATGATGTGGATCATGATTATCATTTCAGGAGTGATGGTGGTGTCAAGAATCTATTTCTGGGAAAGTCCTAAATGGCTATTGGAAAGAGGCAAGGTTGCACTGGCAGAGATTGACGCTCATCATTTTTTGGGCAATAATGTCAACGTCACCACCGAAGACCTGACTCCTGATGAGATTCAGCATCACCAGGGAGGAGGCACAAAACCCGGTTTCCTCAAACGCAATTGGGAAAACATAATCTTCACAGGTATTCCTTGGGCTTGTGAAGGATTAGGAGTTTATGGAATCGGAGTGTTTCTTCCGATTCTGGTATTGGCATTGGGACTTGAACATACTTCAGCGGGAGAGGATCCATTAATGAAAGTGACATCCTCTGTGGAAATTACCCTTTGGATATCCTGCATAATACTTCCGGGATTTATTTTGGGTCTATTTCTAATCAAAAAGATGGATGCTGCCAAGATTCAGTGGATAGGATTCTTTTTGAGTGGACTGTTTTTATTGATACTTCTGTTGGCTTATGATCATCACTGGGCAAAATGGATCTCCATTATAGCCTTTATGGCTTTTGAGTTGTTTCTTAATATGGGTCCGCACCTTATCACTTTTGTCTTGCCACCGAAAGTTTATCCGGTTGCCGATAGAGGACTGGGAAGCGGTATTGCAGCCTCTCTCGGTAAAGTGGGAGCAGTGTTGGGTGTCTTCTTTATTCCGGTGTTACTCCACGCAGGTGGTTCCTCATTAGTATTGATAGTTTCAATTATAGTGATGGTGATTGGAGGTATCGTCACCATCCTCTTCAATCCCCAAAAAAAGAAAATCGTTGCACAACAACAATAAAATATATAACTTTGCACAGAATGAGGTGATTCCTTTGCGGGAATTGACTCACATTTTTTTGTATTGAATTAAATATAACCGCAAAATTGTAGATGATACGATTCTGCGAGTTGTAACTATGACATGAAGATATTAGTGACCGGGGCAGCCGGTTTTATAGGCTCCGCTGTTGTAGGGCGACTTGTGAAAGAAGATAATGATGTCGTGGGTATTGACAATATCAACGACTACTATGACCCTAACCTTAAATATGGAAGGTTGAAAGTGCTCGGTATAGGAAATGAAAGTAGGGAGTGGAATATACCGGTAGTGAGTGATATCTGGTCCAATCTTACTTTCATACGCACTGATATAAAAGAAAAAAAATCTTTATCGAAAATATTTGAGGAAGAGAAATTTGACTGCGTGGTGCATCTGGCGGCACAGCCCGGAGTGAGATATTCCATCACCAATCCTCAAGCTTATATAGAAAATAATATCAACGGTTTTCTCAATATTCTGGAAGGATGTAGGAATACAGGCGTAAAACATCTTGTCTTTGCTTCCTCATCAAGTGTCTATGGATTGAACGGAAAGAACCCCTTCTCGGAAAAAGACGGCACGGCACATCCCGTGAGCCTTTATGCGGCCACTAAAAAAAGCAATGAAATGATGGCCCATTCTTATTCATGCGTGTTCGGCTTACCGGTGACCGGATTAAGATTCTTCACAGTTTACGGCCCCTGGGGACGGCCTGATATGTCGCCGCATCTCTTTATAGATGCCATTATGAATAAACGCCCGATAAAAGTGTTTAACCATGGGGATATGTGGCGTGATTTCACATATATAGAAGACATTGTGACAGGTATCACCAAAATAATTCATATAATTCCTCAAGCCGACAGCAACTGGGATTCCCACAATATGGATCCCTCATGTTCCTCTGCTCCCTATAGAATTTATAATATAGGTAGTCAAAATCCGATCCGGCTTATAGATTACATTTCCACAATTGAAGAAGAAATCGGCTGGGAGGCTGAAAAAGACATGCAACCCATGCAGCCAGGAGACGTATATCGCACATATGCCGATTCAACTGCTTTGTCTGAAGTGACGGGATTCACTCCATCCACGAGCCTGAAAGATGGTATTCATCAAACAGTGGCTTGGTTCCGTTCTTACTACGGCGTATAAATCCGAAAACACAGGGCTGTTCTTCAATTTTCACTCATAACTGAAAAATGGATGTAAGTGTCATCATAGTAAATTATAAGACGGCCAATCTCATTTGCGATTGTGTTACATCCATAATTGAAAAAACCCGGGAAATAACATACGAAGTCATTGTGGTAGACAATGACTCGGAACCGGATTTCGAAGAAAAAATCAAGAAATCTATTCCTGACAATTTATTTCCTTCATTTAAGTTTATCGCATTAAATAAAAATATTGGATTTGGCAGAGCAAATAATGAAGGCTTAAAGATTGCAAAAGGCAGAAATATATTTTTTCTCAATCCTGACACCCTCTTACTTAATAATGCCATCAAAATCCTATCTGATTTTTTAGACAATCATAAAAATGTGGGAGCTTGTGGTGGTAATTTATATGACGAGAACGAGCAACCCACCCTTTCCTATAAGATGTTTTTGCCGGGTATTTTATGGGAAATCAACGAATTATTCAATAATAAGCCTCAAGAAATACTATATGGCAAAACAAAACATTTCTATAATGTTACGTCGAAGCCGGTGTCAGTCGGGTATATCACCGGGGCAGACTTAATGGTGAAGAAATCAATTTTGGAAACAACCGGTTCTTTCAGCCCTGAATTTTTCATGTATTTTGAAGAGACTGACTTATGTGCAAGAATTAGAAAATCCGGCTTTAAAATCTACAGTGTGCCTTCTGCACGAATCCTCCATTTAGAAAGCAAATCATTTAGTGGTTCGGAAGCCTACCAGTCTGAATTTAAAACCCGACTTCTCGAAGAGAGCAGAAAAATTTATTATAGACGCAACTTTTCGAAGACAGGGAATTTGATTTGTAATGGTATATATAATCTTTTCCTGACATCAAGAATAAAATTAATAGGGAATCAAAAGAAAAAAGATTACTATAAATTACGCAAAAGCTATTTCAAGAGATAAAGATAAAGGATAAGGAATAAGGGATAATGTTTTAGGGGCTGAAGATGGTGGATTCAAAAATCAAGTAAAAATTGCATATAAAAAGCAATTTTTTTATATTTGCATAAATGAACCGCGCAGAGTCGCACAAAACACAACAAGATGGTAGATTATAAGAAATTAGGTCTTGTCAACACCAAGGAAATGTTTGCCAAGGCAGTGCACGGAGGTTATGCAATCCCGGCATTCAACTTCAACAACATGGAGCAGCTCCAGGCTATAATCAAAGCTGCGGCTGACACAAAGAGCCCTGTGATACTCCAAGTATCAAAAGGTGCCCGCAATTATGCTAACCCTATTCTTCTACGCTATATGGCTCAAGGAGCTGTGGAATATGCTAAATCTTTAGGTTGGGAACATCCGCAGATAGTTCTTCACCTTGACCATGGTGACAGTTTCGAACTCTGCAAAGATTGCATCGACAATGGTTTCTCATCAGTTATGATTGATGGCAGCCATCTCCCTTATGAAGAGAATGTAGCTCTTACTAAGAAGGTAGTGGACTATGCCCACAAATATGATGTCACAGTGGAAGGTGAACTCGGTGTTCTCGCCGGTGTGGAAGATGAAGTAAGCTCCGACCATCACACTTACACTGATCCTGAAGAAGTGGTAGATTTTGTAACAAGAACAGGAGTAGACAGTCTTGCTATTTCCATCGGTACTTCTCACGGTGCTTATAAGTTCACACCAGAACAATGCACCCGTGATCCGAAGACAGGTCTATTGGTTCCTCCTCCATTGGCATTCGACGTGCTTGAAAAAGTTGAAGAGAAACTTCCCGGTTTCCCGATCGTTCTCCACGGTTCTTCATCAGTGCCCCAGGAATATGTAAAGATTATTGCAGAAAACGGTGGTAAATTGCCTGATGCAATCGGCATTCCCGAAGAAGAGCTCCGCAAGGCAGCAAAAATGGATGTATCAAAGATCAACATCGATTCCGACAGCCGTCTTGCTATGACAGCCGCTATCCGTAAGGCATTCAACGACAATCCTGCTGAATTCGATCCAAGGAAATATCTGGGCCCGGCTCGCGACGAGATGGAAAAACTCTACAAGCATAAGATCATCAACGTGCTTGGAAGCGACGGCAAGGCAGCTGACTAATAAAGTAAATATAGGAAAAATTTAATAGCCGGTTATCCGGCCCGGAATAAGCGAAAAAGATTACTTAGACACCGAGCTAATTTCAGTTCGGTGTCTTTATATTTCTAAATACCTGCTCCTAATCTTTATTTTGAGCAATAAAAGATGACAAACGATCGAATAAGATTTGAAGAGATCCTTTCCAAAAAACTGCATCATGACCTCCCTTACGGATTATAAATTCATGAGGAATACCAAAAGAAGCAAGAATCAAATTAGCATCTATATTGACTTCTCTTAAAAAATCCTCCATACCGATATCTATAATAAAATTTGGGAACTCGTCAGTCTCAAGATCTATAAAATCATAGACAGGAGGGCTTAAAGGATTGCCATTTCCATCGAAAGGACTGCTGGCACTATAACAGAATGAAAACATCCCATATTTAAAGGTATAATAAGCAGCCCCATATCCACCCATTGAAATACCCCCGATATATCTTGAATTGTAATCCTTCTTTATTGGATAATTATTTTCTATGAGGGGTACAAAATCATTCCAAAAATAGGATTCATATTTAATACCGCTATGATAATCATCAAGGTAATAGGTATCCCAACCTTCCGGCATCACTACTATCACATCAAATAGATTGTTTTTATAATAGGGATCGATTGTTTCACATATTTCTAATTTATCTACCCAAAAGCCGTGGCCAAGCCAACGTCCATGAAGCAGATAAAGCACAGGATATTCATTTTCTTCCGAATAACCGGGTGGTAAAATCACATTATAATACCAAATTCTATCGTTAACACTGTCATAGCTCTCACAGTCACTTAATAAAATAGAACATAACCCCGAATTTTCATCGTCGGAGTCATCAAACCCCGAAGAATTGTTGAGATAATCATCTACATCAAGATTAGGAATAGGCTCATCAGTGTCACAACTTGACAGTAAAAACATATTAAAAAAAAGAACTCCTAGGAATATAAGTTTAAATCTTAGTATCATGAAAGGATGAGGTTGGTTAATTGATATCGCAAATATAATTAATTCCGTTTTTTTTTGTTATAAAAATAGAACTATTAATAAAAAAATCCGATGAGTTCTTTTACAAAATTAAAAGGCATTGGAAAAATCCTTTATTCTTTGCCCTATTCCATATATTTTAATTTAAAACATCTACCCTTCAAACAGGCTCTAAAGCTTCCCATTATTTTATATCATGCAAAAGTGATAGGTAAGGGGAAATATATAATAGAAGGCCCCATAAAAACCGGAATGATACGCCTTGGATTTCCTATTATTTCAATTTATAAAGGGAAGGGGATAGTTTTAGAGAATAAAGGCACTATAATTTTTCAAGGAAAGGCTGGGATAGGAGCAAATGCCGGTCTTTCAATAGGAAAATATGGCAAACTTACATTAGGAGATGATTTCAAGAATTCATATGGAATGAAGTTGGTTTGTTATCATGAAATAACCATAGGGCATACAGCAAGATTTGGATGGGAGTCATTTTTATGCGACACTGATTTTCATTCGCTTAAATCTGAAGACGGCACAAAACATGCTAAAGGATTTGGAAAAATCAAGTTTGGAGACGAAGTATGGGTAGGATCTTTTAGTAAGTTTTATAAAAATACTGAAATACCAAGCAGATGCACTGTAGCTGCAAATACTTTAGTGAACAAGAAAATAGAATGTGAGCCTTATTCGTTAATATATTCGGGGGCAGGTATTAAAGTGAAGCATACCGGCTACTATCGTGATATAAATGATGATGTAATTGATTACACCACACCATAATAGAATGGGTCTTAAAAAGAATGTATTTTTTATTTCAATCCTGACGACGTCGAATTATGTTTTCCCGTTGTTGGTCTATCCCTATGTTTCCCGTGTATTAGGTGTAACCAATATTGGTCTTTGTAATTTTATCGACAATATCATCAACTATTTTATTCTTGTCTCTATGATGGGAATAAATCTGATGGGCAATCGTCAAATGGCTGCAGACCGAGCCAGGGGAATCTCCTTGACCAACTCTTTCAGCTCACTATTCACATTAAATGCCATTTCTACTTTTGTGGTGCTTGGGGTACTTGTCTGTTGCACCTACACCATACCCACATTAAGAGAAAACCAGCAGATGATGTGGTATGGTGCCATAAGGCTCGTCGGAAATTTTATGCTTATCGAATGGTTTTATAAAGGATTGGAAGACTTTAAATATATCACATATAGAACTATTTTTGTAAAGTGTCTGTATGTGATATCTATATTCATTTTCATACAATCTGCAAATGACTACACCACCTATTATCTTCTCACTGTCTTGATGGTGGCTGTCAATGCAATTATAAATACTGTTCATTCACGTAAGTTTGTCAAATTCAGTTTCAAGGGCATCAATCTGAAGGTTCTAATAAAACCTTTCTTCATTATCGGCATCTATTTTGTAGTCACTTCATTATGCACATCCTTCACTGTAGTGTATTTGGGATTTTCAACCAACGACACCCAAGTAGGTTATTACACTACTGCTATTAAATTATATTCTATTCTTCTTGCATTCTTCACAGGCGTCACCAGTGTTATAGTCCCCCGTATGAGCTCACTTTTGGCTCAGAATAAACATGATGAATTTAAGGGACTTCTACAAAAATCAACAAATTTATTGTTTGCATTTTCAATTCCTGTAATCATTTTCACCATAGTCTATGCTCCGGATATAATTTTATTAATTTCCGGACCCGGATATGAAGGAGCCATAACTCCCATGAGAATAGTCATGCCGATGATGTTGATTATAGGCCTCTCTCAGATCACTGTGATCCAAGGTTTAATGCCTCTAAAGGAAGATAAGACCATAATGATCAATGCCTCCATAGGAGCCTCGGTGAGTGTAGCTTTAAACATTATATTGGTACCAAAACTAATGAGCGTGGGATCAGCCATAGCTTGGGTAGCGTCTGAGGCTACAATATTAATTTTATCTCAAATAGCTCTTAATAAAATCATCAAAGGAAAATTCCCAGCTTCCAAATTGTTGCAATCCTTAGTGGCTTATATCCCATTAGCACTGTTGCTAACAATTTTATACTTTAATTTAAATATAAATTATTGGTGTGATTTAATTGTAAGTGGAGTAATTACAGGTATCTATACCATTATTGTACAATACTTTGTATTTAAAAATCCCTTCCTACAGCAGATAACCAATAAATTTTCAAAATTTTTTAAGAAACCCAATATGTCCCGGGCCTGACGGGTTAAAAACTTTTTTATCCAAATTTTAAATCATTGAATTCCTCTATAATTTCTTTTTCAAATTGAGGAAAAGTATTTTGAGATTTCAGATTTTCTAAGGCTCCGATTGACAACCTGTTCCTAAGCTCACGATCTTCAATGGTCTTTTCAATAGCGTCTGCAAACAATTCTACATTTCCGGTAGGTACCGTAAATCCATTTATATTATTTTTTACATTATATGGCATAGCGGAATTGTCAAAAGACACAATGGGAAGTCCATATGTCTGTGCTTCAACCAGCACCATTCCATAACCCTCCAAAAGTGAGGGGAAAACAAAAACGTCGGTCTGGGATAAAATCTTTTCCTTTTCTTCTTTCGATAAGAAACCGGTGAATTTTACATTCAAATTATTCTTCTCAATCTCTTGTTTTATCCTTTCATAATAAGCTGGTTCAAACACTTTACCAATTATTGTGAGGGGATATTCTTTACCTCTTTTTTTCAATAAAATCAATGCTTGAATAAGAAAAGTAAGTCCCTTTCTGTATTCTATAGTGCCCATATAAGTAAGATTACCTTTGATAGGGTCAGGCTTATATAAAGGACTGTTTTCAAAGGGAATCTGAAATAACATTAATTTCTCTTTTGGAAAAATATTTTTAAGGTCGTCGTAAACATAAGGACTTGCAACCACAATTTTATCCATCTGTTTCAAGAAATTCCATTCAAAAGTTTTATAAATCTTTCTTCTCAGACCTTTGAGCTGTCGGTGCATGAAATGATGATGGATCACTATAGTCTTTTTCTTTTTAAAATATTTTATGAAGAAAGGAAGGAACATAAAGCGCATGAAAGAGATACTGTTAAACACAAATATGTCAGTGTCTTTTTCTTTTGCTGCTTGCCCAATGTAGAGAAAAGGGGCTATGGCGAGATTTTTGTCCCACTTCCCTATGTTGAAAGAAAGATCCTTGACTTCATGGGAAGTGCCTTCTCCTACAATTTTTATCAGTTGATTATCGTAGAAATGAGCTCCAGTCACCTGCTCCTTGTTTTTTAGTCGAGTTATATAGGATATCTTCATATGTTTCCCATATTTTTGATTGGTAAAGACAAATTTACCAAAATATCGGTTTATTAGCAAAAATGAGATTATAATGTCATTTGCTCAAATTTAGTTAATTTTGAGTTCTTAAACAGTCTTTTGAATTATGGGAATCAATAAAAAGAGCCTCAGGGATTTCTTGAAGTTATTAAAGGCTTATTTATTTATTTTATTGTATATTCCACATCTTATTGTGGCTTTACGAAAAAAGTATCATTTATTGATAATGTCCGATGTAGAACAATTAAAAAAGAAAATTAAAATAAATCTGAACGATTTTTCCGCACTTGTTTATCTTCTTCATAACGACCGATATTACAGGACTCTCTTTTATTATCGAGTGGGTCCCATAATTTCAGCCTTGATTGGATGGTGGCGTCCGGGTGACCGCTACTTTACAATCTCACCAAATTGTAAGATAGGGAAAGGAGTGGTTTTTTCTCATCCTTATTCCACCATTATCAATGCTAAGGAGATAGGGGACAATTTCAGTTTTATTCATCTCACCACCATTGGACAAATAGATGAAAGAAGAGCCACAATAGGTAATAATGTTGTATTGGGAGCCAATGTCAATATTATCGGTGATGTTAAAATCGGTAATAATGTTATAATAGGAGCGGGAAGCGTGGTTGTGAAAGACCTCCCCGATAATTGTATAGCTGCGGGTAACCCGGCTAAAGTCATTAGATTTATTGATCAAATCTCATCTTAATTTTTGTCAATGCAAGAAGTTTATTAACTTTACTTGTTATTTTAAGACGCATATATTTTGTCAAAGAAGCTTTTATTGATAATCAATGAGGATAGATTTTTTCTATCTCATCGCACACATATTGCATTGTTAGCCCGTGAGAAGGGTTGGGATGTGACATTAGTGACTAAAAACACCGGGCGTAGAAAGGAAATAGAAGGAATGGGATTTAAATATCTGGAATTGCCAATCAATCCCACCGGAATGAATCCTAAAGATGAGCTGAGGCTCTTAAAATTCCTTATGGATCTATTCAAAAAAAATCCGGATGCCATAATTCACTTAGTGGGCTTGAAAAATATGATGTGGGGAGGATTGGCTGCTAAAATGATTAAGACAAAAGGAGTTTTGTTTGCTGTCAGTGGTTTGGGCACTCTCTTCGGCGAGGAGAAAAATGAAATTATCTCCAAAGGTATCCAGCAGATGCTTAAAGTGGGTATGAGACGTAAAAATGCAGCTGTGATATTCCAAAATCATGATGACGAAAAGCTTTTTATGGATAATGGTATAGCCAACAAGTGTTTCCGATTTTTCATTAAAGGTTCCGGCGTCGATTTAAAACAATATGTTCCTGGAGAAGAGAAACATAATGATCCTTTAAAAATAATCTTCACAGCCAGGATGTTGAGAGAAAAAGGAGTAGAGGATTTGGTTGCAGCCGCTGAGATTCTTCGTCCTGAATATGAAGGGAAAATAGAATTTCTGCTTTGTGGAGACTTGTCAAATAATCCCAACGCATTGTCAAAGGAAGACATGGAGTCATTGACCGATGGTTCCTACATAAAATGGCTTGGACATAGGAATGATATCCCGGAACTTTTGTCTCAAAGCGATATAATGTGTTTCCCGAGTTTTTATAGGGAAGGAGTGCCCAAATCTCTCATAGAGGCATCGGCCTGTGGATTACCCTTGGTTACCACAGATTCAGTGGGTTGTCGTGACACTGTGGATAATAAAAAGAATGGGTACCTTGTTAATCCTCATTCTCCTGGAGAAATAGCCAAGGCTTTGCGAAAATTGATTAATAATCCCGACAAACGAAAGAAAATGGGGATTAAGTCACGTCAGATTGCAGTAAAAGAGTATGATGTTAATGCAGTAGCTCAAAAGCACTTGGAGATTTATAACCTATTATATGTTTTTAATAAGAATGAAAAATAATTTATTGATTGGTGCAATTATATTTTTAAGTGTCTTTGCAGCCTCAGCTCAAAAATATATTAGCGGCTCTAATTTACCCTACCATAATCCCACTCCCGGTGAAATAACCATAATGGCTGTTTCCCCACTGCCGGATGGTTTGCAACCTTCACCGCAGGCTTTTCAAGAATTGGTGGATTGTGGGTTTAATCTCACCACATCTCAAGGATCGGTAGCATATTTCAACAATATCTTCAATATGTTGGGGGATATGAATTTAAAGTTTTTGATTTCAAATCCTAATTTCATTACCAAAGATGTAAGACAATCTTACATATCTGCTTTCAAAGACAATCCTCATTTAGGTGGATGGCTCCTAAAGGATGAACCCTTGTTTAGGACGTGGCCCGAATTAAGCCAACAATATAAATTATTCTTCCAAGAGGATACTAATAAATTTATTTATGTAAATTTATTTGGAAATATATCCAACAATATTCCGGGAGTGAAAAATATGTCGGAATATGCAGAAATATTCCAAAAGATGTTTACTCCGGCTTGTTTCTCCTATGATTTCTATCCTATCATCACTCGCAATAAGAAGACATCAGTGGAATATGATCAATTTTACTCTGATTTGGAAGATTTTTCCTCGGTTTCTCAAAAAAACAATCGGCCATTCTGGACTTTTTGTGAAAGCATAGCTTATACCACGGAAGGATATTCCAGACCCACTCCCACAGAAGCTTACTTTAGGTTTCAGGCCTATAATGCATTGGCATATGGTGCTCAAGGGATTGTATACTGGTCATACGGTATGAGGAAATCAAGTGGAGGTGAAAATTTCCAATCGGCTTTAGTCGACTTGAAAGGTAAGAGATCTAAGGCTTGGTATGCTGCCCAGAAGGTTAATAATCAGATTAAAAAATTTAATAATGTTTTCCTTGAATGTGATGTCAAAGAAGTAAGGCATACGGGCGATAAAATTTATAAAGGAACACATAAACTTTCCGGAAGTATTGGACCCTTCTCGATGGTGAGAACAGGGGCTGCCGGTGTGGTTGTATCCCGGATAGAGAATAATGGTGAGAAATATATTGTGATTGTCAATCGTGATGTCACTAAGAAACAAAAGATAACTCTTGAATTATTGGCTAATAAAAAAGTGATTGATCTCACTTCAAACAATCAACAGCAATATTCAGGAATTACCGACTTCAATGTAACATTGGATAAATCTGACTGGGCAATATTCAAAGAAATTTGAATTTAATATAGCTTAAAATTTTTGAGATAATGGCACTTTTGTGGATTTTCTTAGGTGTATTATATTTCATATTTCTTTGCAAATGGATTCTTTTATTGTTTTTATCTCCAATTATAATTATTCATTTGAAACGTGAGCGGAGGAAAAGCAAGAGGGTTTATGAAAAGGATTTGGAAATCCTCCGATCACCAACTCCTATAGAGCCGCCAAAAACAGAGGATGAACAAACGCAGGGAAAGAAATCCATAATTATAAGATTCTTAGATTTATTTATAAGTCTGTTATCATCTTATGAAAGATATATACTGATTAAAATAGGATATATTCCCTCCCATTCCATTCGCAATTTCCTCTACAAGAAAGTCTTTTTGGTGAAAATGGAAAAGGGTGCAAAAATTCATTATGGAGCGGAAATACGTGGCACTTATAATCTGATATTGGAGAAAGGAGCTATCGTGGGTGATAACTGTGTATTGGATGCCAGAAGGGGTTATATTAGAATCGGAAGAAATGTTCAGTTGGGAAATTTTGTAAATTTATGGACCGGTTCCCATGATTATAACGATCCTTTTTTCCGAAGCAAAGCCGGGAAAAGAGGTCCCATTGAAATTGAAGACTATTGTTGGTTAGGTCCAAGGTCCACGGTTCTTTATTCAGTGAAAATTGGCGAAGGTGCCGTGGTGGGTGCAGGTTCTATTGTCACTAAAAATGTGGCTCCATATTCAGTTATGGCAGGAATACCGGCTCATAAAGTGGGTGAAAGAAATTCTGATCTAAGATATGATCTTAGTAAGGGACATATTCATTTTTATTAACAGATCCTTCCATCTATCTTCTTCGATTAGGCCTGAAAATCATTTGATAGGTTTTTTCCTGATCATAATCATCAGTCCTATAGATATATGAATTATAAGGGTATAAAGCCATATAGGTTCTTAAGGTTCCGCTTCGGTTAATTTTTGTGTAAAGCACTCTATAACTATGAAGTGCAAACATCGGAAGAAAGAAAACAAACCAGAATAAAATATTGAATGCATATTTCTTCCCTTTTACTCTCACTGCGGAAAATATAAAATCACTCAAAAGAAGGATTACGAATGGGAAAAAATAATTTTTGAGTCTTCCGCCAACAATCACAAATAGAGAGAAGAAAACAACATATATATTACAGAGCACGAAAGCATCCAATTTGTTGAAGTTATTCTCTTTTTTGTTTTTGTTATTATTGTATAATATATAAAGTACAATAAGAGGATAAAAGGCATATTCAAAAATTGTGGCGAGCACCATTTTTATATTGGAAAGCGCACCCCCTAAATCATGGCTTCCATAAGCTTGTGCCCTTTCCGACATGGCATCGGAAATAGCTAACAATTGAATATATACAAAGAATCTCTGATATATTACATAAGTCACCACCAAAATTCCAATTATTATAATAGCAGTCTTTTTAGGGCTGAATGTGAACAGGTTTCTGACACCAGGTAAAGTGATTACAGGCAATAGGAACATTATAATTGCCGATAGATGCATGGAAAACGCAAGGATAGAAGCCAAATACCAAATAACCCATTTATTTTGCTTAAAGGCAGGCCAGGCCAGCAGGAACACTGAAACCGCCATGGCCTCCCTAAGTTCTTGAAAATTAAATAATATGTAAAGAAAAAAATAATATATAACACCGGCAAAGTAGATATTTTTACTATTCTTATAAAAGAAATAGAAAACCACTATATTCACTACAGTTGCCTCAAATAATTGGAAATACACGATTTCAGGCGACAGCATCTTGAAAAATGCAAAAATGACAAGAAATCCCGGAGCAAACCTTGACCTTTGGAAATCTATTGGTTTGAATTCATTCAAAGGATTTATCTTATCATATGCCCAGATATATTGATGGGTATCTTCTCCCAATTGGTATCTAAGACCACCCAAAAGTATCAAATAGACACATATAATTCCCCAAAGGAATAACTTTCCTCTATTGATTTTCAAATAATCATAGCGGACTATTCCTATGGTGAATAATATTAAAGGTATTATATATACCATTCCTACTTAGGCGCCTCAATACCATTAAGGATAACACTCATGTTATTGAACTTCTGATCATGATAGAATTCATCCAGTTCCTTTATAGAGGTCTTTTGAAGCAGACCCACTCTAACAACAAAGATCGTGGCATTGGCAAGAGGGGCTATTATTTGGGTATCCACAACCACATTCACAGGCGGACAATCCAGTAGTATGATATCATAATCTTTTCTTGCTTTCTCCAAAAGTGCCGGGAATTTATCTTCTTCAATAAGTTCTGCCGGATTAGGTGGAATAGAGCCCACAGGTAATACGTCTACATTCGAATTCTCTTTACTCTTTACAACTAAGCCTTTCCAATTCTCTGTAGCACCGTCAAGATATGAAGTGATTCCTTTTGAAGGGTTTCCGACCAATTGTGATACAGAACCATGACGTAAATCACAATCTATCAACAAGACCTTCTTGTTTTTCAAGCCATAACTTAAGGCAAGATTATAAGCAATAAACGTTTTTCCGCTACCCGGATTTATAGAAGTGACCATTATCACTTTGGTGCCGGTACTATTTTTTGACATGAAGTCTATATTACCTCTCACCACTCTGAAAGCTTCATTAACGGCATCTTGATTTCCATCACTCACAACTACCATCGGAGGTTCATCACGTGAAGTCTTTTTCAGAATATTTTTATTTGATAACTTCTTGAGATTTGAATTTGTACCCACTTGTGGTATTTCTCCCATATATGGGATTAGCACTCCGGTGAAATCTTTTTTGGTTCTTACTGTTGTATTGGTTGAATCCAAATAATACAACAATATGATTGGCACACCAAACCCGATAATTAAGGACACAATTATTATTAAGCCCTTACGTGGAGAAACCGGTTTTAGAGACCCAATCGGGGGAGTGATTATCTTGATATTGTCGGAAGTGAACTTTTGAGTCAATTCGTTTTCCTCTTTCTTTTGTAACAAGAAAAGATAAAGTTCCTGTTTCACCTGTTGCTGTCTCTCTTCAGTTAATAGAGGCAGATAGGTGGAAGGAGCACTTGACATGGTGGCATTCATCTTATTGACTTCATCGCTCATATAAGCCACTTGCTCCTGCAAATTTGCTATACTATTATTGACTGACGCTTCAATAGCTGTTCTCATCTGACGCAACTGTCTGTCATAACTCTGCACCAAAGGATTAGCATCAGAAGAATTGTTGGCAATAGTGTTACGATTCAGCAGAAGTTCATTATAAGCAGCAATCTGGACAGATAGTTCTCCGGTTCTCACACCTAAATTAGCAGGCAAAACAGTGTTGATGTCATTATTTTTATTTAGGAATTCCTGCATATATTTGGCGATACTCAAATCAGTGCTTGTCTGCATCAGATCCGACTCCATTTTCGAACCCAATTCCATTGAAGTTTGCAACTGGACTTGCACATCAGGTATACCGTTTTCCTTTTTATAAGCAGCGATGGAATGATCCACCTCCGACAATTCCTTCTGAATAATGTCAAGGCGTTCCTCAATAAACTTTGAAGTGGCATTCGCGATCCGGTTCTTATCATCTACCCAATTTTGGTTGTAAACCAACAACACATAATTCAAGATATCCACAGCACGTTGAACTGAAACGTCCTCTATGGAAAGTTCTATGATATCGGCATCATCATCAGCCAAGTCCCCACTTAGTTTCTGTCCATAAAGTTCCACAGTGTTCTGCATTGCCATTTTTCCAACATTAATAACCTTGTCACCGTCTTTCCCATCCGGGATATAACTGGGATTTGGTGTGATCTTAATGTTACCCAAAGGAGTAGGAACCATTGTCGTGCCGGCAGGCACCTTTATCTCATCCTTATATTTTATTTTCCCATCGGGGGTGATTCTCTGGAATTTATAAAATTCCATATCCCCGTTGGATGATTGTTTGATTCTAAATGAAGCGGTTCCCTGACGATCAATGTCCAACATATCAACCTTGAAAGGCAGATTCGTGCCATACAAAGTTTTTTTGCGTAAACCATCTCTCTCGGAATAATTCATATCAAGTTGCAATGAATCAGCCACTTCATAAAGCACAGCCGGAGATGTCATTGTGAGGAGCTCATTGAATACGTTGGAATTTTTTGAAAAAAGTCCCAAAGAAGAGAATGCCCCGGCCACGTCTCCTATACCACTACCGGAATCTTGATCGCTGATAAGAATCTGCTCATATCTTTTATATTCCGGTTGTTTATAATATATATAGAAGAGAGCTATACCTACAGCAAAGGCAGCACATATAGCAAACCAATACCACTTATCAAGACATAACCTTAAGAAATCTTTAAATTCAAAATTTGTGATTTCCTCTGACTGTTTATTGTTATTAGAATTATTTTCCATTTTTATTCCCTTACTGATGATGACTGATAAGATCCTTTATCTCAACACAAAGACGCCAATAGTAGTGGTGATGGATGTAAGAAGAGAAGCCACTGAAATCCAGAAACTGGTGCTGTAGACATTATTACCATTCGTGGTTGACTCCCTTTTTTTCATATCATTGGGTTCTATGTATACTATATCTCCCTGTTGTAGATAATATGCGGGGGATTGCGAGAGTTCTTTAAAATTAGTGAGATCCAATCTGTAGGTTTTCACTCCTTCAGGAGTCTCTCTCAAAACAGAAACATTATCTCTCTTGCCTGTCATAGTCAAATCTCCGGCCATTGATATTGCTTCTATTATGCTAACCTGATCCTGATTGATGTCATAAAGCCCCGGATTTTTTATCTCTCCCAAAATAGAGATACCCATATTTATGAATTCTACTGTCACAACCGGGTCTTTAGCCAGATTCCTACCCATCAGTTCACCCTTTATAAAACCGGCAAGCTCAAATCTGTTCATTCCTGCCACTTTTATTTCACCTAAGACGGGGAAATCTATAGTACCCTGTGGAGAAACGGTATATTTAGAGAGTGCAGAAGAAGTGGCAGTGTTGTTCTTTATATTACCGCTGGCCGTAGAGTTAACGGCCATATTGTCTACGAATCTTTCTGTCACTACAGGAAGATTGAACAAAGCCGAAAGTGACGGTTCCATGGTTTTTACCGTGATACTTAATTTATCATTTGGTCTTATAATAATTCCTCCTGTCGACGGAATCACTATCTCTTCAGTGGCTATATCCTGAAAATAAGACACATTTTTAGGAGTGCCGCAACTTCCGAAAATCAAAACAGACGTCAAAAACAACACAGAGGCTTTGAGTATCTTTGTTATATTCATATCTTTTTTTAACCTACCTTATAGTTCTATTATCTTTGCCATTTGCCAACTGCAAAGATAATCTTTTTTAAGTGAAAACTCAAATTGTTAACCGATAGCCATCGGTCAAAATTTGGATTATCCCCTTTTAATATTAAATTTGCAAAATAATCGATTATATTTCCCAGTGATTGACTATGCCCATACAAAACATGGACTAAGAGTTTTCATATTGATTGCTCTTATTGCAATCACATTGCCTCAAGCAGTTGCCACTACCGAAGAGTCTAAGGATTCCTTAAGGTCGCTTACTTACACTGTGGAAGCGAATTCATCTTTTTCAAGTGGCGATTACACTCCCTTCTGGCTGGTGAGCAACCGTCAAGGGCTCGGCACTCCAAAGAAAAACAATGGTTGGGTGAGAGGAAGAATCACCAAACCTCTAAACTCCGAATCCCGATTTTCCTGGGGAGCCGGTGCCGATATCTTGGGAGGGTGGAACGTACCTGCCCCTTTCAATATCCATCAACTTTATGGTGAAATCAAATATCGAAGTTTATATGCATTTGCCGGAGCAAAAGAGGTGTGGGGAAGTTATAATAATCCCCGTCTTTCATCCGGCAATCTTTTGTTCTCCGGTAATAATATGCCAATACCACAGTTGAGGATTGGCACTTTTGGATTTGCTCCTTTTTGGGGTACTAAAAACTGGTTCTGGGTAAACGCTTATCTGGCATATGGTAAATTCACTGATTCCAATTGGGAAAAATCATGGGTAGCACCGGAATTCCAAAGATCAGAGGGAATCTTATATAATTCCCGTGGCTTATGGCTCAGAGGAGGCAATCAGGAGAAGTTCCCTTTATTGGTGGATATTGGAATAGAAATGGGCACTCAGTTCGGGGGCACTATATATAAAGATGGCAAGGTGATTCATATGCCTACAAAATTTATCGACTGGTTAAAGGCGATAATACCCTTGTCCGGAGGAAGTGATACCCCCAATGGAGAACAAACCAATGTACAGGGCAATATGGTAGGAATGTACTATATCACCCTTCAATGGAAACCACAGGCCGATTGGAGTATCAAGGGATATTTTGAACATTACTTCGAGGATCATTCACAAATGACATTTGAATACGGCTGGAAAGATGCTCAGTGGGGGGTAGAAGTCGAGCTCCCTCGCAATCCGTTTGTCTCCAATTTTGTACTGGAATATATTTATATGAAAGACCAGACTGGTTCAGTAAACCATGACTGGACACCTGAAATACCGGAACAAGTGAGCGGAGGTGATAATTATTACAATCATTATTTATTTTCCTCATGGCAAAACTGGGGTATGGGAATAGGAACTCCCCTCGCCCTTTCACCGCTTTATAACTCCAATCATCGCCTTTATATTTATAATACACGCTTTATAGCTTATCATTTGGGATTGGAAGGAAATCCGATTCCTCAATTAAACTGGAGAGCCTTGTTTACAATAAGTCAAAACTGGGGTACTTATAGATATCCTTATAAAAATGTACTTAATAATTTTAGTGGGCTGATAGAAGTGAGTTACCATCCTCAAAAGAAATTGAAAGGTTGGTTCGCTCAGGCTGCCTTGGCTTGGGATGCCGGTAAATTATTGGGCAATAATTTCGGTGTAATGATTTCTTTAGGGAAAACCGGATTAATCAAAT
Source organism: Muribaculaceae bacterium (assembly GCA_022510425.1). Classification (GTDB taxonomy): domain Bacteria; phylum Bacteroidota; class Bacteroidia; order Bacteroidales; family Muribaculaceae; genus Lepagella. Next base: position 40,282 of record JAFLTO010000010.1, on the reverse strand, counting down.
GGTGAAAATTTTTAATAAATATATCTTTTTTAAACTTTCTTTGGTTTTAAGTTTATTGACAGCTGTCTGCTGCCAAAAAGCTCCGATCAACGGACATCTCGACGGCCGATGGCAAATCATGGAAATAGAGCATCAAGAAAAAGTTGAAAATGTTGCCGACAGTCAATTCTATTATAATTTTTACCTTCATGTATGTAATCTTTCATATTATGGCGGTGTTTTGTCAGAAGCAAATTTTATATATAAAGATAATTTGATTTACCTTGATTTCCCTTATGTGGAAACTCCTGAAGGTTTGTATAATCTCACCAAATATGGGATATATTCCAACCCCGTGGAATTCGAGGTGATGTATTTAGACAAAAAGAAACTCATCATGCGGAATGATGAGTCCCTAATTACTTTACGGAAATTTTAACTAAGAAGATTATAATCTCCGGTCAGGAAACCACAGATTTTACTTCTCCCGATTTCACTTCCTTTTTCATTTGTCTTACTGATGGATAATCAGCATCAGGTGTAGATATTGTTGGATTCATTCTTACCCAAACTGCCTGAGGTATAGAACGCCATACACCGGTGAAAATATTCCATCTCCAGTCTACCACAGCCACCCTATATTTCCTTACTATTGCCTTGATGATCTTGGGAACTACATAGTCGATAGTCATATTCATAGGATAGTTTTCATCCGGGTTCTCCAAAGGTGTTCTCACCCATCCCGGACGTATATCAGTGAATGTGATGCCTGTTTTCTCGGCATTGCTCATTTGTTCGAGAGCATCAAGATACCATTGACCGAATTTCTTTGAAGAAGAATAAGCAGCCAGACGTCCGATACCACGAGTTCCAGCAACCGAAGTTATTGCTGCTATCTGCCCTTTCTTCTTGTTGGTCCGGAAATATCTGTAAGCGGTGGATATCATTCTGGCAAAACCGCAACAGTTGCAAGCAGCTACCTGAACGTCGGTTTCAGGATCCAAATAAAGATTTTCGCTATATTCACCGGCTACATGGAAATAGATATCCATACCCCCGAGTTCCTCGATAAGATCATTAAGTTGCCCAACTGCTTCGGGTTTAGTAATATCTATTTGAGCAAATTCTACAAATTCCGGATATTTGTCCTTCAAGGCTTTCATAGACTCTGTGTGACGAGCGGCAATTCCTACTTTCACACCACGAGAAGCCAAAGCTTCGGCCACGCCGTAACCCATTCCCGACGAGGCTCCCATTATAACTACTTTTTTCATAATTGTCTGTTTTATATTTTTATAAATATAACAACTGAACGCAATTACGGGTTTAAAGCTTCATTAATCAATTATAAATTTTTTAGATATTGAAAAGCCTATTTTGGGCGCGCAATGAATTCATGGTTAAGATCTTTAAAGAAAGAACCGAGCCATGTATTTATTTCTTCGGGACGATAGACGAAATAACCTGATGCAGGATAGAAAGTCATTTCTCCAAAATATATCTTTCCGTTCACATTATATAAATCTACCCTGACAAATGGAAAACCTTCCGACAATTTTTCTGCTATCTTAACCATCTCTCCGATATTATCCGGCAAGGGATGGTCTTTGTGCATCACTTTGTAAGTATAAAATTCCGGAAGAAAATTCAGGTTCTCATCATAGTGAGCGGCACTGTGGTTTGTATTACGGTCTTTATGCCATTCGAGTACTTTGTACTTTCCCCCGAAACAAAAGAATTTAAAATCATCGATATCAGGATTACCATCATTATTTTCAAGTAGCTCCTCTATTATAATACGGCGTGGATAGTCATTTTCATAGGCCCATTCCCTACCGATATGTTTGCGTGGCTTCGGAAATTTCATCCATTCCTGTAGTTCTTTTCTTAACTTCTCTAAATCCTCTTTCCCCTTTTCATGAACTACCTTAACTTCTACAGAGCCGCCTCCGTCGGTTGTCTTTACTACAAATTTATCAGGCAATCCTTTGAAATCTATTTCCTCGACGGAGTCATAAACACCAATGAGAGGTACCAAAAATGATTCCAATCCACGCTCCTTTATAAATTCCCTCGCCTCAAACTTGTCGACACATTTATGCATCAAAGGATTCTTATAATGGAGCTTATATAATTGGATAAATTCATTGAATTTTATGGGATTTTTTAAATGTAGCCTCTCCCCGGTCTGCATCAAATATTGGATCCTTAGCATAAATCTGTCCGGAACCCAGGATAATAGACTCAAGACTGACATCCTGAACTTCCTTGTACCCAATATTTTCCTATAGTCTATCATAAAACTCTATAGCATGTTAAGCTTTGAAATATTGCTGCATAAACCTAAGTTTCTGTTTTAGCGCCTTTTTCTTTGTATCAATCACAGCATCCCATCTTAGAATTTCAGAGCTTATTTTATGGTTATAATTGGCATCATATACGATGGAACTATCATATATGTTCCACCATAATATCCAACTATAGGTGAAATGATTCCATGGCTTAAATCCGAAAAAATGCACCACTTTTGGTTTGCCGGGCGCATATTTATAATATTCGGCCGGATTCACATTATAAATTTCCGGAAGCTTCGATATCCTTCCTTTACAAACTAAATTGATTATATCTTGGTCTTGATATATGAATTTCTTCTTAGAAAGATCAAGATATTTTTGCTTCAGGTTCTCTTCCCTCTGAGCTTTCGCATTGATTAAGAGAAAACCGCTGTTGATATATTCACTTGGGTCTGCACCTATTTTACCCAAGTATTTTTTTATAAGTCCTTTGGTCCATGACTTGCCACCAATTCCGGCTACAAGCGAATCGTTTAAATTAGTATCATATACTTCTGAAATATTCCCCGTGAAAATTATATCCACATCGCTATAAACCACCTTATCATATTGTGGCAAAAGCCAAGGGATCATCAAACGATTGTAGCAAGCCCTTGAAATATCCCTGATCTCGAATCCGGAATCAAATGTGTCTCCTATCTCTAAAAAGTTTATTTCGCTTTCTTTGTTATCAACCTCTACTTGTTTTCTTAATTTATTTTTATCTTCCTCCGTAACATCAGGATCTATAATAATATAGATGTCATAATTTACTCCAGGGTTTGCATTAAGTAGCAAGGAATGGATCGTGACACAAGTAGGCATCACATAATTATGATCTGTAGAAAACACTATCGGCTTCATTTCCCTTATGCTTCTGTGGCTGCGAATTCCATTAGATAAGCTTTGATGAAATCATCGATTTCACCATCCATTACACCTCCCACGTCTGAAGTCTGATGGTTGGTTCGATGATCCTTGACACGGCGGTCGTCGAACACATAACTTCGTATCTGACTTCCCCATTCAATTTTTTTCTTACCCGCCTCCACTTTGGCCTGTTCCTCCATGCGGTGTTTCAATTCCTTGTCATATAGGATTGACTTGAGCTGACGCATGGCATTTTCCTTATTCTTGGGTTGGTCGCGTGTCTCGGTATTTTCAATAAGGATTTCCTCCTCCTCGCCGGTGTAAGGATCCTTATACTGATAACGAAGACGCACACCGGATTCAACCTTGTTCACATTCTGACCACCGGCTCCTCCCGAGCGGAAAGTATCCCAAGAGACTCTTGCCGGTTCCACGTTGATTTCAATAGTGTCATCAACCAAGGGAGTGACAAAAACTGATGCAAAAGATGTCATACGTTTCCCTTGAGCATTGTATGGACTCACACGAACAAGTCTATGCACTCCGTTTTCGCTTTTTAGGAATCCGTAGGCATAGTCGCCTTCGATATTGATCGTGACTGATTTGATACCGGCATCATCCCCTTCCAAAAGTTGAGCGACAGATGTCTTGTACCCATGTTTTTCCGCATACCTAAGATAAAGCCGCATCAACATCTGAGCCCAGTCCTGACTCTCTGTGCCACCCGCTCCGGAATTGATTTTCAGAACAACTCCTAATTTATCTTCCTCCCTTCGAAGCATGTTGCGCAATTCCAACTTCTCGATCTTATCAATCAGCTTGGCATATAATGCATCTATCTCATCTTCTGTCACAAGTTCCTCTTTAAGAAAATCGAATGCCAAAGTTAGTTCTTCGGTCATTTTCTCGAGTTCCTCATATTCATCAATCCAGAAATGAAGTTCCTTAATTTTACGCATCTGTGCTTCGGCTTTTTCACGGTCGTCCCAGAAATCGGCCACATGGGTGCGGAGTTCTTCTTCCTCCACCTCAATCCTTTTATTATCGATATCAAGATATCTCCTTAAAGCATCTTTGCGTTCTGTGGCTTCCTTATATTGTTCCTGCGTTATCATGATGTATACATTGCTTCAATTTCTTTGGAATATCGTTTTGCCACGATTGGTCTTCTCACTTTCATGGTGTTGGTCACCTCACCATTCATAATGGAAAAATGATGTGGCAACAAGGTGATCTTCTTTATCTTCTCGTATTCAGCCACACCTTCCTGCACTTTATTTATTTCAGACTGTATAAAAGCTATGGCTTCCGGATTTTTAGCAAGACTGTCGGCACTTTGATCTTCAATACCTTTGCTTTGCGCCCATTTTCTTAATTGTGAAAGATTGGGAACTATAAGAGCAGTGACATATTTTCGTTGGTCGCCTATCACGGCCGCTTCATCTATAAATTTGTTTTCAGCAAGTCGGCTTTCAAGCATCTGAGGCGCTATATATTTACCATTGGAAGTCTTGAACAAATCCTTCACTCTTTCAGTAAGCACTAATGCCCCATCCCTTGTGAAATATCCGGCATCACCGGTGCGGAAATATCCATCGGAGGTAAATGCTTGTTCGTTAGCTTTCGGATTTTTGTAATATCCCGGAGTGACAGTGTCTCCTTTCACCAATATTTCCCCGTTTTTGTCTATTCTGACTTTCAAACCGGGCAATGGCACACCTACAGTTCCGATTTCATAACCTACATTGGGATAGAAGCTCACTGTGGCCGTGGTTTCGCTCAGTCCATATCCAATCACCACATCCACACCGATGGCCCTCATAAACTCCACTATCCTGTCGCTCAACGGAGCTCCCGCTGTAGGGAACATATTCGGATTTGGTATACCAATGGCTTTTTTTACTTTACTGAAAATTCTTGAATCCCAGAACTGATATTCCTTTTCAAGCCACCAGGGAGCTTTCTTTCCGAGTCTCTTATATTCCAGATTTCTCCTTTCACCAATTTTTATTGCTCTTTTCACCAGAGATCTTTGGAATTTACCCATCTTCTCGATCTTTTCCTTGACTCCGGCATATACCTTTTCCCAAAACCTGGGCACGCAGCACATAATGTTGGGATGCACGTTATGGATAGTGTCTTGGATCACTCTGGGATCGTAATTAATCGCTATGGCGATACCTTTGGTCATACAGAAGAAACACCAGGCCTTTTCAAGGATATGGCTCATAGGCAGAAAAGCCATAGAGAGGTCTTTATCTGAAACCTGGGTCAATAGTTCCAAATGAGCTGCCATTGCCGCATTATAATTTGAGTGGGTTATTGCCACCCCTTTTGGTTCCCCGGTGGTTCCCGATGTATAAATCAAGGTTGCCATATCTTCCGGAAGTCCTTCTTCCCTTCTGCGCTTCACCTCGTTTTTAACATCTTCTGAGGCCTCCATTCCCAATCTCACGAAATCATCCCAATAGATAGAAACAGTATCATCTTTTTCAAGTTCCAAACCATCGTTTTTAAATACTATGATTTTGGCTACGTCTTGGGGATGTTTTTTCCAATAATTATATGCTAAAGGATATTGATGGGAATCCCCTACAAACAATACCCGTGCACCGCCATTATTTACGATGAAATCAAACTGTTCTTGCGATGATGAGGAGTAGATAGGGATCACGGCTATGCGATTGTTGAAGGCTCCGAATTCCACTATTAATATCTGTGGGGTATTAGGCGAACAAATGGCAATAGTGTCTTTCTCGAGGAGACCCAATTGTGGCAATGCATGGGCCGCCACATTAATCTGCGCATTAAATTCTTCCCAGGTAGTTTTCATCCATTCTCCTTCCTTACGCCAGCAAAACCGATAGGCTTCATCATCCTTCCTGGAAAATGCGTGTCGAGGCACTATTTCACAAAGTTTATTTGCCATTTCCTGAAAATCCTTAATTTCTTCCTGCCTTTACTTTATCCCTTATTCTGATTTCTTATTTAAACTTTTAAAATAGCATTCCAGAACATCTCTGGCGGCCGTGAATGACGACTGCTCGTTATTGAGCACCCTGAGTTCTTTCTGTTCTAAAAGTGCCCTAACTTCAGGAACAGAATAGAAATGATTTCTTAACTGCTCATCGATAGTTTCCATCATCCAGTATTTCGCCTGCTCGTTTCTTTTCCTCTCGAAATAACCGGTCTTTTTGACATAAGCGAAATATCTGTCTATCATATCCCAGACAATATCAATACCTAATTCATAATAACCGCTGTAGGTAATGACTTCCGGTTTCCATTTACTCGGGGAAGGTGGGAAAAGAAACAATGCATTCCTGAACTGAGATGCAGCGAGTTTTGCTCTTTCCACATTGTCGCCGTCTGCTTTGTTTATAACTATACCATCAGCCATTTCCATGATGCCTCTTTTAATTCCCTGAAGTTCATCACCGGTTCCGGCAAGCTGGATAAGCAAGAAAAAATCCACCATGGAATGAACGGCGGTTTCACTCTGACCCACACCTACAGTCTCAACAAAAATATTGTCGTATCCTGCTGCCTCGCATAGCACAATTGTTTCTCTGGTTTTTCTTGCCACTCCGCCTAATGAACCGGCAGAAGGGGAAGGACGAATGAAAGCATCTTTTTCAAGGGAAAGTTTTTCCATTCTGGTTTTGTCACCAAGGATGCTTCCTTTCGAACGTTCACTGCTTGGATCGATGGCAAGCACTGCCAGTTTACCACCGTTTCTGATGACATGGAGTCCAAAAACATCTATAGAGGTTGATTTACCGGCTCCCGGCACTCCTGTGATGCCAATTCTCCTGGATTTCCCGGAATAAGGCAAGCATTTCTCAATTACTTCCTGGGCTACCGACTGATGTTGTTCTGCAGTACTTTCCACTAAAGTGACAGCCCTACCAAGAATGCTGACATCACCTTTAAGTATACCCTCCACATAATCATTTACAGTCAGAGCAGGAGCAACAGCCCTTCTTCTGTTCTTATAAGGATTGATGACCGGCTGTGAAATTACCCCGGCATTCACCTGCAAGCCTTTATATTGGGAATCGTTCTCCGGATGTTCCATATTCAATTCAAAGATGCCGAATCAAATGCAAAATTAATTAAAAATAAGGAAATAAAGTGAAATTCCCTTATTTAGGCAAGACTGTACCCCTGATTTTTAGATTTACTTTACCCGGATTTCCGGTACATCTCACAGTTATAACTTTTGTGAATCCTCCGGGCCTTCCCAAAGGATTATATGTCACTTTGATAATGCCTGTTTCTCCCGGGGCGATTTCTTCCTTGGGATATTCCGGTGTGGTGCATCCGCATTCGGCTTTAGCACTCGTGATTTTCAAGGGGTCGCTGCCTTCATTGGTGAAGGTGAATTCATGTGACACCTTACCGCCGTCTTCTCGTATATTGCCGAAATCATATGTGGTTTCTTCAAATTTAATCTGACCTTTTGTTTTATCGGCAGCATAAACCGCAACAAAAACAGCCATCATCAGCCATATGGCCACACCTATTCTTTTCATTTATTATTATTTTAGAGGTTATATAATTATTTAACGCTATTAATCTCAAGTCTATTTTTGAGAGATATAGTTTTTTTCTTAAATTTGCACCTATTCCGATGATTTTCATAAGCCAAGAGCATGCAAAAAATCATAGACCCCATAGATAGAGACCTAATAATCAGCGAATTGACTCCGCAACGATTGTTACGGAAAGCCAATAAAGGTGATAATGAAGTCTATGTGGTGGATGCATTTAACGCTCCCAACACCATGAAAGAAATCGGAAGGCTCCGAGAAATCGCATTCCGCGATGCCGGCGGAGGCACAGGATTAGAGTGCGATATCGATGAATTCGACACAATGGAAACTCCTTGTCGCCAACTTATTGTGTGGGATCCAAACGATAAAGAAATCGTTGGGGGATATCGTTTCATTTTAGGGGAGGATATAAAGTTCAAGGATAATGTCCCCAATATTGCCACTTCCCATATGTTCGGTTTTTCCGAAAAATTTCTCAATGAACTTCTCCCCAATACCCTTGAGCTCGGCAGATCCTTTGTCTCAATAGACTATCAAAGCACCCGATCCAACACAAAGGCTATTTATGTTTTGGATAATCTTTGGGATGGTCTCGGAGCATTGACAGTGCTTTATCCACAAATAAAATATCTCTTTGGAAAAGTTACCATGTATCCCTCTTACGGCAAAGAAGCCAGGGATATATTGCTGGGATTTCTGCATAAATATTTTCACGACGACCAAAAACTGGTGTGGCCTCTCGAAGAGCTTCCCAATGATGCCAAATCAGAACATATACAAAAGCTTTTCACAGGAAAGGATTTTCGTGAAGACTACAAAATTCTTAACCAGACCATACGGAGCTTAGGCAGGAATATCCCTCCATTGGTTAATGCTTACATGTCTCTTTCTCATACGATGAAAGTATTTGGAACCGCGGTAAACCATGAATTCGGAGACGTGGAAGAAACAGGCATTTTCTTTAAGATTTCTGAAATTTTCGAGGAAAAGAAGCGTAGACACCTTCATTCTTTCAAAGAATCGGACACACAGTTCATTAAATGAAAAACGTAGCTGTCACCGGCGCTGATGGTTTTATCGGAAGCCACCTTGTGGAAGCACTTCTCGCAAGGGATTGCAATGTAAGGGCTCTCTCCCAATACAATTCTTTCAACAATTGGGGTTGGCTCGAAGAAATAGCACCTCACAAAGGGCTCGATATCTGGAGCGGAGATGTTCGCGACCCTGAATTCTGCCGCCGATTCACAGAAGGAGCAGATACTGTTTTCCATCTTGCTGCCCTTATAGCCATACCATACAGTTACATAGCTCCTGATTCATACGTCGACACCAATATCAAGGGCACACTGAATATGTGTCAGGCGGCCAGGGAGCATGGCCATCAAAAATTGCTCGTCACATCCACTTCTGAAGTGTATGGCACAGCCAGGTATGTACCAATAGACGAAAAGCATCCGAGGCAACCTCAAAGTCCCTATTCAGCCACTAAAATTGGAGCTGATGCCTTAGCACTCAGTTTCTATAACGCTTTCAATTTGGATGTCACTGTAGTACGTCCTTTCAACACCTATGGACCACGACAAAGTGCAAGGGCCATTATACCTACTATTATATCTCAAATTGCTTCGGGAATAAGAGAAATTAAAGTGGGAGACCTCTCTCCTACTCGTGATTTCAATTATGTAACAGATACTTGCAGGGGATTCATTGATATTGCTCAGGCATCCAATACTGCTGGGTTGGAAATAAACATTGCCACCGGCAGAGAAATTTCAATGGAAAACGTGTTTAATACCATCGCTCATCTTATGGATGCAGATGTGAAGTGGATTAAAGATCCGGAACGATTACGTCCTTCTAAAAGCGAGGTGTTCCGTCTCCTTGGAGATAATAAAAGAATCAAAGAACTAACAGGATGGTCTCCACAAGTGAGCTTAGAAGAGGGTCTAAAAAAAACAATCAATTGGATCTGCGAGCCATCACACCTTGCCAAATATAAACCCGGAATCTACAACAGATAAACTGACATGGCTTCTCATTTAAAGGAATCCCGAAGAACGCTGTGGCTTATTCCTGCACGAGGTGGCAGCAAAGGTATTCCAAATAAAAACCTGAAACCTTTTTGCGGCGAATCTCTTGTGAGCAGAACTGTGAAACAAGCTTTGAATTGTGCACAACCTGATGATATTGTTTTCGTATCCACTGATTCAAATGATATTAAGGCAGAAGCTGAAAGACATAATTTAGAAATTCCTTTCATGCGACCGGCTGAACTTGCTTCAGACACAGCCTCAACTTATTCTGTGATACTTCATGTGCTCGATGAATATAAAATTCGCGGCATTGAATTTGAAAAGGTGGTGCTTCTGCAACCCACTTCCCCTTTCCGCACGTTAGAAGATATAGAAGGCACCCTTAGGCTATGGAATTCGGGAATCGATATGGCTGTGAGCGTGAAGGAATCAAAAGCCAATCCCTATTTCAATCTTTTCGAAATGAATAGTAACGGATTTCTTCATCTTTCTAAGGGAGAGGGTCAGTTCTCAAGAAGACAAGATGCACCCAAAGTGTGGGAATACAATGGAGCAGTATATGTAATCACACCAGAATCGCTTTATAAATCGCCGATGTCGAAATTCAAGAAAATCGTGCCTTATGAAATGGCTGCATCACGAAGCATAGATCTTGACACTCCTGAAGACTGGTTTATGGCAGAATATCTTTTCAAATCAATACAGTTTTAACCAAATAATAAAAACGAAGGGTGATAACCTCGTCGGTCGCACCCTCCTTTATAAGTTTCTACAGGTAAAATTAATCTTAAGGTAAAAAAGATTGTCTTTAGGTTCACTGCAAAGGTAAGGCAGAAAAATTCCTCCACCAAATAAATTTCCATTAAAATCCCCAAATATGTTGCACAACATATAGTTAATTGCTTAACTTTGCCAACTGGATTTCCAAAAAGAAATAAATATGGATAATAATACCAACTCAAAAAAGAAAAAGCTCACTTGGATAATTGTTTCAATCGCTGTTTTAGCTATCATAGCCCTTGCAATCATCTTCGAACTGAGGTGATATTAATGGCCCAATGATACACAAACGTGAACAAAAATTTAAAGCATAATTTATTTCCATTTCAGGAGCTCGAGCCCCGATTCCAAAGAGAAACGGGCATAACTGAATGTTCGGATCCATTCACCAAGCACTATCATCTCGCAACCCGATTCAATCTCTTCACGGCTAAGAACATGTATGTGGCCGAATACATAATAATCGATTTCGGGATGTGAGCGCTTATAATCTTTTACAAATTCCCTGATATTTCTTAGTAAAGATTCATCGGGAACCCCTCTGGACTCCCCTTCTTTACGACTGTGAGCGCTCCAACTATAAGCAAAAGGCACTGTCCAGCGCGGATGTATTCCGGAAAATGCCCACTGACAGAATTTATTTCTGAAAAGTGATCTGATGAATTTAAAAGAGGGTTCGAGGGTTCCAACACCGTCACCATGACTAAGGAAGAATTTCTTTCCGTATATATCCTCAACGATGCTTCCATCGATTACTTCTATCCCCAATTCATTGGGAAGATAATCGAATATCCAGATGTCGTGGTTGCCTTTGAGCCATATAATATTCACACCGGAATCAGCAAGTTCTGCTAATTTACCGAAGAATCTTACATAACCCCGAGGCACCACATATTTGTATTCATACCAATAATCAAGGATATCACCAAGGAGATATATGGTGTCGGCGTCCTTTTTTATAGATTCCAGGAAAGCTACTATACGCAATTCATTCTCACGGGTATCTTTCATATAAGGTGCTCCGAGATGCAGATCGCTTAAAAAATATGTAGCCTTCTCTCCTATCATAACAGTTTTTCCTAACCTAATCTATAATATCCTCTTCCTACAGGTATCCCAACTCTAATTTTGCCTCTTCACTCATCATATCTTGATTCCATTCGGGTTCAAAAACCAAACGGAGATCCAGTTTTTCGGGACCATCAACACTAAGAAGCTTCTGACGCACATCCTCCATAATGAAATCAGCCATAGGGCAATGAGGGGCAGTGAGTGTCATATCAACATGAAGACTCTTATCGTCAGGTTGATAATCTATCTTATAAATCAAACCCAAATCATAGACATTCACCGGAATCTCCGGATCGAATACAGTCTTAAGCATCTCTATCGCTTTCTCAGTGATTTTTAAAGTCTCTTCGTTTTGATTATTTTGTGTATTTTCTTCCATACTCAATAAAATAAACTTATGTTTCTATAACAAATCAAATGCAAAAATGTGTATTTTTCATTGCATTTCAAAGTTTTTATTAACTTTGCATTCTAACATATCTAAATAATTATGAAATCAATCAAGAAAATAATTGCGGTAGTCCTTGTAGCGGTTATGGGGATAGGAGTGGCAGATGCCGGCCTCCGTTTCGGTGTGAAACTTGGAACTAACGTGAATCATCTCAGCGCAGACATGTCTGTCTTCAATAAAAATAACCGTGCTGGTTTCACCGGCGGGGTGATGATGGAATATATTGCACCTGTTATCGGGTTGGGTTTCGACCTTGGTCTACAATATGCCTATATGAATTCCTCTACACTTACCACCGTGAATAATGCTGAGGAAAATATTTCCAAGAACAGAAATTTCATTCAGATACCTTTGAATTTGAAATATAAATTCAGCCTGCCATTAGTTGGAAAATTTCTGGCCCCTTATCTTTTCACAGGTCCATCGTTTGATTTCAAACTTGACAAGAACACTATCGATGCGATGAAGACTAAAACATTCCAGACTGTTTGGAACATAGGTTTGGGTCTGGAATTTGCCAGACATCTTCAAATCGGTGCTTCCTATGGTTTCGGTATGAACTCCATTGCAGAAAAAATAATCGATAGCGTTCCTGTGAAATATCACAACAATTACTGGACTATCACAGCAGCCTATTTGTTCTAAAAGAACATGCGTAAACTATTTGCTATATTATTATTGACACTTACGGTCTTGGGTGCCTCGGCGGAATTCCGCTGGGGTCCAACTGCCGGAGTCAACTTCTCAACTCTCCATTGGAAGCAGGATATAGCTTCAACTTCAATGCTCACAGGGTTTGATGCCGGATTGGCCGGGGAACTCATGATACCCGGTATCGGATTCGGTGTTGACTTGGGTGTCCGTTACAACATGCATGGTGCTCATGTAAATTTCGGCGATCATAAAATTTGGAGCATCGATGGTATCGAGAACCAAAATGTTTGGCTTCATACTCTTGAAATACCAATTAATCTTAAGTTCAAATGGACTCGTCTAAACGGGCTTGAACGTATAATTGCTCCTTTGGTGTATGCCGGACCGGTTTTCAATTTCACCTTAGGCACCAACAATTGTCCCGCTATCGAATATCCCACAGGATATGTGGCTATACAAGTAGCCGGAGGTGTGGAACTTTTTGAACATTACCAAATTTCGGGTGGTTATTCCTGGGGGGTGAGCTATCAGGTAAGAACCATTAAACTCGACAACTATTCAGCCCAACCGCGAGGCGGCTTTATTCAATTAGCCTATTTCTTTTGAGCATACAGCGTTTCGTAGATGTAATTCTTCCTCTACCCCTTTATTCGTCCTACACTTATTCCATCCCTGAGAACCTTCAGGATGATGTGCAAGTAGGTTCTAGGGTTTTGGTGCAATTCGGTAAAAAGAAATATTACACCGCAATAGTGGAGGCCCTTCATACAAACGCACCCATGGGTTATGAGGTGAAACCCGTAGTATCGGTTTTAGATCCCGAACCTATCCTTCGTTATCCACAACTAAATTTTTGGAAATGGCTATCGGATTATTATCTCTGTACCCCTGGGGAAGTTTATAAAGCTGCTATACCCACAGGTCTGAAGCCTGAAAGCGAAACACGGATTACTCTTAATCCGGATTATGAACCGGATGAAACAAATCCTTTCCGATTAACCGACCATCAAGCCCTTGTGCTCATGGTGATGCAAGACCATAAGCGCCTTACCATGGATGAGCTTGAAGCCGAATCGGGAATAAAAAATATTGCAAAGACAGTAATGCCAATGCTTGATGCAGGTATTCTTGAAATCGATGAAAGGATTGCTGAACGATACCGCCCTAAGAAAATCACTGTGGTGAGTTTAAACTTTCCAAGACACGATCAGGAAAGGCTTCATGAGTGTTTCGATCTTGTAAAAAGATCAAGGATGCAGGAAAAAGCATTGCTTACCTATCTGGATCTGTCAGGATGGATGAATACCACACAAAAACTTAAGAGTATCACCCGCCAGCAACTTTCAGATGCGGCTGAGGTATCACCTTCTGTGATAAAAGCTCTGGTAGATAAAGAAATATTCAAGATAGATAAGAAAACCATCAATAGGTTTGATGCTGAAGAGGAAAGAAATAACACAATACACCTGCCTGTTTTATCTGATCCTCAGAAAAAGACACTTAAAGAAATAGACGAAGGCTTCAAGAATCAATCAATTCAACTCCTGCATGGTGTCACGGGTAGCGGCAAGACGGAAATCTACATGCATTTAATGGCCAGAGCCCTGGAAGCCGGCAATCAAGTTCTGTTTCTTGTGCCGGAAATATCACTGACCACACAGCTTTCCGACAGGCTCCGTAAAGTGTTCGGAAACCGACTTCTTGTATACCATTCAAAGTTTTCGGATTCTGAGAGAGTAGACATATGGCGGCGCCTTCTCACAACTAATGAACCGCTGGTAATCTTAGGTGTACGCTCCTCGATATTCCTTCCATTCTCTCATTTAGGGTTGGTGGTGGTTGACGAGGAACATGAATCTTCCTTTAAGCAATATGACCCTAATCCACGCTATAATGCAAGGGATGCAGCCCTTATGCTTGCCCGAATGCATGGAGCTAAATCTCTTTTAGGTTCTGCTACGCCTGCCATAGAAACCTATTTCAAGGCTTTGGAGGGAAAATACGGACTTGTGAAATTGATGGAACGCTATGAGGGCTCTGTGCTTCCGGAAGTGGAGATTATAGATATGAAGGAGATGAGGAAAAAGAAAGAGGTGAAAGGCACCTTATCATATCCTTTGAGAGAAAGGATTCTTTCCACCATGAAAGATAACCGTCAGGTTATTCTGTTTCAGAACCGTCGCGGGTTCGCTCCTGTAGTGATATGTGAACAATGCGGATGGACTCCCAAATGTGCTCATTGTGATGTATCCATGGTCTATCATAAAAACCTGGGGATGCTTAGATGCCATTATTGTGGTTATGCCACTCTTCTTCCACCTCTATGCCCGGCGTGCGGACAAAACGGCCTTAAGATATTCGGATACGGCACAGAGAGAATTGCTGAAGAAATCAAGGATGAATTCCCGGAATATAACGTGGCACGTATGGACTTGGACACCACCCGCAATAAGGATGCATATCAGAATATAATCGAAGATTTTGCCCGACATTACACCGACATTCTGATCGGGACGCAGATGGTGTCGAAAGGTCTGGATTTCGGAGATGTTTCAACGGTGGGGGTAATAAATGCCGACACCCTTCTTAATTTCCCGGATTTCCGTAGTAATGAAAGGGCATTCAATATGCTTGAACAGGTGGCAGGACGTGCGGGCAGACGGCAAGACAAAGGGAAAGTGCTTATACAAACTGTAAACCCTAAGCATGAGGTGCTCCATCATGTCAAGAATCATGATTACAAAGGATATTATGATAATGAAATAGAAGAGAGAAGGAAATATGCCTATCCTCCCTTCACCAAAATAATAAACATCTTTATCAGGAATAAAAATCCTGAAATGTGTGACAAGGCGGCAATTGATTTCACAATGGCGCTTAGAAAAGTTTTTGGTGATAGAGTTTTGGGGCCCGAAAAACCTTATGTGTCTCGTATCGCTTCCTATTACATTCAAAGTATAATGCTTAAGATGGAAGTGGGAGTTTCAATGAAAAAAGTGAAAGACATTTTGCGACAGATTTATACTTCGATTTCACAGACACCGGAAATGAAATCCTCTGTTATTCATTACGATGTGGATCCCTCTTGATTTTATTTTTTGAACTCATCTCAAAAGCTATGCTATAAGCCGCATTCACTAAGAACTCTTCCCTAAAAATTGGCTTAAAATTTTAATCTTTATCCCCGTAAATTTCTTAATTTTGCCTTTAATAATTTTCCTCTAACCTAAAAACCAATAAAGGAAGGTCATGATTGCCGCCTTAATCGCGATATTCGTAGTAGGATATCTTTTCATTGCCGGAGAACATATACTATCCGTCAACAAAGCCAGTATAGCCATAATCATGTGCGGTTTGTTGTGGGCAGTTTACGCTGTGTGTGGTGACGACCCGCTGATTTCCACCGAGATGGTGGAAGCATTGGGAGACACTTGTGAAATAGTGGTATTCCTTATAGGGGCGATGACAATAGTTGAATTAATAGACCGATATGGCGGCTTTAGATTCATTGTTGACAATATCAAGGCTTCCAATAAGAGAATGCTCATGTGGATGCTTGCGTTTATCTCTTTCTTTCTCTCGGCTATACTCGACAATATGACCACCACCATCATCATGGTGATGATGTTGAGGAAATTGCTTTCAGAGCAAAAAGAGAGATGGATTTTTGCGTCCGTTATCGTTTTGTCGGCCAATGCCGGAGGTGCTTGGTCGCCAATCGGCGATATCACCACCATCATGCTTTGGATGAAGAATTATGTCACATCAGTGAATCTGATTATAAATCTTTTGTTACCGTCAGTGGTTTCTGTAATTGTGCCATTGATCATCGCCTCCACGATGATCAAGCCTGAACCGATAGTAGCCGTAGTTGACCCTGGATATAGAACCGGTTACGACCTTTATGTGAATAATCGAAAACTCTCTTTAATAATCCTTGTCTGCGGCGTTTTAGGCTTATTGTTCGTGCCCGTTTTCAAGGCTTTGACTCATCTGGCACCCTATATCGGTATCCTGCTCTCTTTGGGAGTGTTATGGGTGATTACAGAAATAATTGTAAAGAAAAACAAGCTTGACGGAAAGATGGACGGCAGGATTTCCGGGATTATCCATCATATAGATATGGATACCATCATTTTCTTCCTCGGTATCCTTATGGCTGTGGCGGCTCTGGGTCAAGCCGGAATTCTTAACAGTCTGGCTATGTGGCTAAACGAAACATTCCACAATGCTTACATGATCAATGGCATTATCGGTATACTGTCTTCTATAGTAGACAATGTACCCTTGGTGGCCGCTTGTATGGACATGTATCCGGTTGTGGATCAGACTGTGGTGGAAGCCTCCTTAGATCCGGTGTATACATCTTACTTCTTACAGGATGGTCTCTTCTGGCACTTACTAACATTCTGTGCAGGTGTAGGAGGAAGTATGCTTATCATTGGCTCGGCTGCCGGTGTCGTCGCAATGGGAATTGAGAAGATACCCTTCGGTTGGTATATGAAGCGAATTTCCTTGATGGCCTTATCCGGCTATTTGGCAGGTATGGCCTTTATCTGGCTCGAAACATTCTTCCTCGAAATATAGATGATCCTTCCTAATTAAAAAATTTTTCTCAAAATCTTTCCCGGGTGATAAATTAACTTTTATTCTTTAAGTTAAAATTCGGTGAAAGCCAGAGGAAGAAGGGATTTTATAGAAGGAAGAATGTAGACTTTGTCGCGACCATAAAGTATCACCTCTATGTCGCCAAATAGATGCTCGTATTCCAAAAGAGCCTGTCGGCAGCCCCCGCAAGGAGACACGGGATGTTTCTGGAACCCCTCTTCCCAATCCCTATCGGATCCGGGATCTATCCATGAAGCTATTGCAATCTTTTTGAATGCGATACCGGGATTTGAAGATGAAGCAAAGAACGCGGCAGTTCTTTCGGCGCATAATCCGGAAGGATAAGCTGCATTTTCCTGGTTGCTACCCTCCACCACTCTTCCGTTATCAAGTAAAATAGCGGCCCCAACATTGTATTTCGAAAAAGGTGCATAAGCACGTCGGGTTGCTTCCTTAGCGGTTTCTACTAACCGGCGGTCTAATTCATTTAACTCGTCAAAAGAAACTTCTTTGATTAAAGCCTTTATTTCAAATTTTTTCATGGCACAGGGATTTGAGGCAAAGGTAAGTAAAAAATTGTGAATAAGAGTGCAATCCATAATTTTTTGGTTAGAAACAATTTTTTGTCTAATTTTGCACCGCTGACATAAGCCCTCACTCAAGGGGGAAGATTCAGCATGCAGAATGCCTCTGTAGTTCAACGGATAGAATAGAAGTTTCCTAAACTTTAGATAGGAGTTCGATTCTCCTCGGAGGTACCAGTCAAAAACCCGTAAAATTCTCAAAAAGTGGGAAAATTTGCGCCTTATAAGATTCAGCTGGCGTCTTTAGGCGACGGCAAATATGAACAGGATTTCGAATGCGGCACTGAATTCTTCAAAAACATGGAGAATCCCGACGTTATTAGCAGCGATGTAAAGGTGCATCTGGATCTTGAAAAGAAGAACGAGACCTACGACTGCACATTCACATGCAAAGGGATGCTCAAAATACCATGCGACCGTTGCTTGGATCCAATAGATCATGAAGTTGACACCACATATCACATAACTGTGAAATACGGAGATGGCTACAATGATGAAAGCGACGATCTTTTGGTGATACCCCATTCCGACAATTACCTTAACGTAGCGTATATGCTTTATGATACAATAGTGCTGACTATACCTTTGAGGCATGTACATCCAATGGGTAAATGTAACCGAGCCATGCTTGCAGCACTACATAAAAATAGAGCCAACTCCACCGGAGATGAAGAAGTGGAGGCAGCCCTCGATGATGTAGATGCCGATATGGAAGCCGGAGTTGAAGAGGATTAATAAGAGATAAAAGATAGATAACAAAGTAATACGAATATAATAATAATTAAGAGATATGGCACATCCTAAACGAAGACAATCACATACCCGTACGGCTAAACGTAGAACTCACGATATGGCCTTGATTCCTACTATAGCAATATGCCCCAACTGTGGAGCTTGGCATGTATGGCACACAATCTGCGGCGAGTGTGGATACTATCGTGGCCGTCAGGTGATCGACAAAGTAAAGGCTTAAATTCACAAGCAATCATTCAAGCATCATGCTTAACGCAAAGATAAGCGGTATCGCTTCATACGTGCCCGACGACATACTCGACAACGAGATGCTCTCAAAAATGGTTGACACCAACGACGAGTGGATCACCACACGCGTGGGTATCAAAGAGAGGAGGGTGCTTAAAGAGCCCGGTAAAGGTTCAAGTTTCCTTGGCATAAAAGCTGTGGAAAAACTGCTTGCAGAAACGGGCACCAAACCGGAAGAAATAGAACTGCTTATCTGCGGCACATCCAACCCGGATTACCGTTTTCCATCCACTGCTTCAATCATTGCTCATAATTGCGGCCTTGTAAATTGTTATGCATATGATATACAGGCGGCTTGTGCCGGGTTTATTGTGTCAGTACAATCAGCCAGAGCATACATCCAGGCAGGGCTTTATAAGAAGATCATTGTGGTGTGTGCCGAAAAAATGACAAGCATGGTGGATTATGAAGACAGAGCCACGTGTCCACTATTTGGAGATGCTGCAGCATGTGTCCTCATAGAGCCTACCGACGAACCGGTGGGAGTGATGGATGGAGAATTCCATGTGGATGGTTCAGGGCTCTCACATCTGGTGATGAAAGCCGGTGGAAGTGTCAAACCCGCTTCACATGAAACTGTTGCTGCAAAAGAACACTTCGTTTATCAAGAAGGAAGAGTGGTGTATAAGCATGCCGTGAGAGATATGCTCCAATCCACCCTTTCGGTGATGAAACGCAACAATCTTAGCATTGAAGAAGTGGATTGGCTTGTCCCTCATCAGGCTAACCTCCGGATTATAGAGGCTGTGGCAGGTAGAACCAAGATAGATGATCGGAAAGTGTTGATCGATATCGAAAAATACGGTAATACTTCGGCTGCTACCATACCTTTATGTCTTGATGACTTCAAATACCGTCTTAAGAAAGGGGATAAAATCCTTCTCACTGCCTTTGGTGCAGGTTTCACCTGGGGTGCTATGTATTTAATATGGGCATTCGATACCAAACCGACTAAAGAACAACTCAAACGAGACAAAGAGGAGGAAAAACGTAGGGAAAAAGAAAAGAAAGAAAAAGAGAAAGCCGAAAAGGTTGAAAAAACTGAAAAAGCTGATGAGAGTGGTTCGTGAACCACTCTTCTTTTTTTGTGTTAAAATTATATAGAAGAATTGATATGCACAGAGGGCAGGAAGCTATTTCCTGCCTCTTATTAAAAACAAAAATTATGGAAGAAGATGTAAAAATATTATCGGAACAACCTGAACAACCCCATAAGGCAGGTTTTGTAAATATAGTAGGGAATCCGAATGTGGGTAAATCCACGCTTATGAATGATTTAGTTGGCGAGCGAATCTCCATAATAACTTCAAAAGCACAAACTACACGCCACAGGATAACCGGTATAGTTAACACTCCTGAATATCAGATTGTGTTTTCAGACACCCCGGGAGTTTTAAAACCGAAATATAAGCTCCAGGAATCAATGTTGGGTTTTTCAGAAGGAGCTCTTACAGATGCTGATATACTTCTCTACGTGACAGATGTAGTGGAGGATCCTGAAAAGAACAAGGATTTTCTTGACAGAGTGAGCAAAGAAGATGTTCCCGTGCTATTGGTTATTAATAAAATTGATTTATTGAAAAATGATGCTGAGCTGCAAGAATTGGTAGACAAGTGGCACGAGAGACTTCCGAAGGCTGAAATTTTCCCTACAAGTGCCACCGAGAAGTTCAACATAGATAACCTCATGAAGAGAATTGTGGAACTTCTGCCTGTTTCCCTTCCCTTCTTCGGCAAAGATGCCCTTACCGACAAGCCTGCACGATTCTTTGTGACTGAAATTATAAGAGAGAAGCTTCTATTGAACTATGAGAAGGAAATACCCTACAGTTCTGAAGTGGTGGTTGAAAAATTTGAAGAGACAGAAAGTTCCATCCATATTATGACCGTGATATACGTAGAGCGCGATACTCAAAAAGGTATTATAATCGGTAAAGGAGGCGATAAGATAAAGAAAGTAGGAATCGAAGCACGTCAGGATATAGAAAGATTCTTTGGAAAGAGAGTGTATCTTGAGATTTTCGTTAAAGTGGAAAAAGACTGGAGAAACAGAGAGAACAAGCTCAAGGCATTCGGTTACATGGAGTAGGAGATTTATTCTTATCTCTTAACATTAAACTTTAAACTCTAAACGTTAGACTTACAAATGGGAAGGTTAGTAGCAATAGTTGGACGACCTAATGTAGGGAAATCCACATTATTTAATAGATTAACACAGACACGTTCAGCGATAGTGGACGACACTGCGGGAACAACCCGCGACCGCCAATACGGTAAAGTGGATTGGTGCGGACAGGAATTCTCAATCGTGGATACAGGCGGCTGGGTTGTCAATTCCGATGATGTATTTGAATCGGAGATCAACAAGCAGGTAGAGATTGCCATTGAAGAAGCAGATGTGATTCTATTCGTCGTAGATGCTTCAAACGGAGTAACTGATCTGGACGACAAAGTTGCCCAGATATTGAGAAGATCAAAGAAACCGGTTATACTTGTAGCAAATAAAGAAGACAAAGGGGATGCTCGATTCAATATTCCGGAATTTTATTCCCTGGGACTGGGAGAACCCGTGGAAGTATCGTCGGCCAACGGAAGCGGCACAGGCGACCTTTTGGACAAAATTATAGCTGATATGCCGGAACCCAAAGCCGATGATCAGCCTGAGGATAATGTTGCAAAATTCGCTATCGTTGGTCGTCCTAATGCCGGTAAGTCTTCGTTGATAAATGCCTTTATAGGGGAAGAGAGGCACATTGTGACAGATATAGCCGGCACAACCCGGGATTCGATCTATCATCGTTACAATAAATTCGGCTTTGATTTCTATCTCGTTGACACCGCCGGTATCAGAAAGAAAAACAAGGTGAACGAGGATATAGAATATTATAGTGTTATCCGATCTATTAGAGCCATTGAGGCAAGTGATGTTTGTATATTGATGATAGATGCCACACGAGGCATTGAGGCACAGGATGCTAACATATTCTCTTTGATTCAGAGAAATAAGAAAGGACTTGTGGTATGTGTCAATAAGTGGGATTTGATAGAAGATCGCTCCCTGACTGCACAAAAGAGGTATGAAGAAGCTATCAGAAACAAATTTGCTCCCTTTACAGACTTTCCTATTCTTTTTACATCAGCTCTCACTAAGCAAAGAATCTTCAAGGTGCTTGAAACTGCACTGGATGTGTGGAATAATAGAAAACGTATAATTCCCACTTCACAACTCAACACATATATGTTGGAAGTTGTGGCTCAAACTCCACCACCATCTAATAAAGGAAAGTTTGTGAAAATAAAATATGTCACCATGTTGAAGGAATCTATTATACCCACTTTCGTATTCTTCTGCAATCTCCCCCAATGGGTGAAAGAGCCTTACAGAAGATTTCTGGAGAATAAAATACGAGAGAAATGGGATTTCCACGGAACCCCTATCCAGATTTTTATGAGAGACAAATAAAAAATAATGATGGGAGGAATGATTTTTTCCTCCCATCATTATTTTTAGAGATATCTTTAACGCAGAGTAGCTCCGGAAGATTCAAGAGCCTTGATTATTTTTTGCATCACGGCATCGATCTGCTTGTCGTTCATGGTCTTTTCATCATCTTGCAAGGTGATAGCTATGCCATAGCTCTTCTTTCCCTCAGGAAGATTCTTCCCTTCATAGACATCGAACAGGGTGATATTCTTAAGGAGTTTTTTTTCAGCCTTATAAACTATCTCTTCGATATGTGCGAAAGTAACGGATTTATCTATAAGGAGAGCGAGATCTCGTTTAACGGGTTGTGTTCTTGGGAGGGGAGTATACGTAACTTTGTGGTTGGCCACAAGTTTCATTATCTCAGTCCAATTCAGGGTGGCAAAGAATACGGGTTGACTGATTCCGAATTTCTTAAGAATTTTTGCACTGACAACACCTAATTCGCCAATACGTTTCCCTTGACGAGTTGTATAATTTAGTCTTACATCCATTAGAACACTGCTGTCTTGGGTCTGAGCAACAGCATTTTCAGGAAGTCCTAAAACCTGGAAAATATTTTCTACGATACCTTTAAGGTCAAAAGGTGATGCTTCAATTTTCTGGCGGTTCCATGAAGGAGAAATAAAATCACCGGTAAGCCACATGCCAAGCTCCATCCATTCCGAGAAAGGTTTCAACGGATTTTCAGGAGTTGATTCCACACCTTGTTTCTTTGTATATACATTTCCAAATTCGTAGAAACGAAGGTTTTCAGCCTTGCGGTTAATATTATATGCGATAGATTCCAAACCGCCATAAAGCAGAGTGGCACGCATCACAGCCAAATCAGAGCTCAAAGGATTCATTACCAATACGGTTGAATCGAGCGGAAGTTCCTCATTATTCTCGTAGTAACCTGTTGAACTTAAAGAATTGTTCATTATTTCCATGAAACCTTCCCCTGTAAGCCGATTGCTCACCAATTCTCTTAAGGCATAATCGGTGTCGGTGGGAGAATGATGAGAAGGAGAATAATGCATCTCTGTTCCGAATTCCACATTGTTGTATCCGTAAACCCTCAAAATATCCTCCACCACATCACAAGGCCTGGTAACATCCACTCGGTATGTGGGTATGCGGAGCTTTAATATATCTGAATCATTTTGATCTTTCTCCACTTTTATATCAAGTGCCTTTAAAATGGAAACAACCAAATCTTCAGGAATCTTCTTTCCGATAAGGTCCTCACAATAGCGGAGTGAAAGATCCACTTCGGCAGGCAGAATCGGGGATGGATACAAATCTTCCACTTCTCCACATATTTCGCCTCCCGCAAGTTCCTGCACCAACAGGGCGGCAAGTTTAGCGGCATAAACAGTGATAGAAGGATCAGCTCCACGTTCATAACGGAATGAAGCATCAGTTGAAAGGCCGTGACGACGGGCAGTCTTACGAATCCATGTTGGATTGAAATAAGCGCTTTCAATAAAGACTGATGTTGTGACTTCAGTGACACCTGAATCAAGGCCACCGAAAACTCCGGCGATACACATCGGTTTCTCTGCATCGCAAATCATAAGATCTTTCTCATGGAGGGTGTGTTCAACACCGTCGAGAGTGGTGAATTTAGTACCGGAAGGACATGTACGCACCACAATTTTTTCACCTTTGATTTTAGAAAGGTCGAAACAATGAAGAGGCTGTCCCAACCCCATAAGGATAAAATTGGTGATATCAACTATATTGTTGATTGGTCGTTGACCCACCGTGATGAGAAGTTCTTTCAACCATTCAGGAGAATCCTGCACTTTGACGTTACGAATAGTTACTCCGGAATAACGAGGACAAGCGACGGGGTCGTCCACTTGTATTTTAATAGCTCCATCATTCTTATCGGGAGCAAAAGCCTCTACAGACTGTATTCGCACCTCCGGGGGCATTTCAGATGAATTTTTCTCAGCCAATCTACAAGAGAGATAAGCTTTCAGATCGCGTGCCACTCCAAGGTGAGATGCCGCGTCGACACGATTTGGAGTCAATTCAACTTCAAGCATATAGTCGCTTTCAACATTGAAATAGGAAGCGGCAGGAGTACCCGGAGTAATCTCTTTATCTATAACAATAATACCATCGTGAGACTTACCTACCCCAATTTCATCTTCAGCACATATCATCCCGGCAGACTCTATACCCCTAATCTTAGATTTCTTGATTTTGAGTTCCTTGTCCCCCATTTTAAGTATCGTCCCCACGGTTGCCACCACCACAGTTTGACCGGCAGCTACATTAGGAGCACCACAGACAATAGTTTCAATGACCTCATTGCCCAAGTCGACGGTTGTGACGTGAAGATGGTCGGAATCCGGGTGAGGTTCACAAGTCAAGACCTTACCGATAACGATACCTTTAAGGCCACCGGGAATTGACTCTACTTCTTCTACATTATCACATTCGAGGCCCAGAGAAGTAAGCACTGCAGCGAGTTGATAAGGATCCAAATCAAAATCTATAAAGCGACGGAGCCATTTATAAGAGATGTTCATATATTATTGTTGGGGTTGTTAGTGTTGTTATTGCTGTTATTATTTTTTCATTGTGAAATGGCGGGAAGCTAACCTGTAGCCGTCGGCAAACACCTCCACGGTATAATCTCCAGGTGTAAGGGTGGTGTTCACATCCCAATACACACTTACACTTAATTCTTCGTTAGCGTATTCCATCTGGCGTTTGGCTGTGGCTGCCACATTGCTTCCGTCTAATTCAAAAGAAATGTCGCCACCGAGCAAAGCTCCTTCAGGAGAAAGGATCCGAATGTAGAAATCTTTCATTCCGGCACTCGCCGTATTGTTAGGACTCACAATAAAACTCACACCCAATTGTTTTGCTTTAGTGATATTCTTTTCGGTTTTTCCTTTTTTATTGTAAGCCTGGAAAGAAAGACCGGTTATGTTAAGTTTTTTGGCCAATTTCACAGTTTGTGAAAGCTCCTTGTTCTGAGTTGTGGCCTGAGTGTATTGAGTGGAGAGTTTTTCATTTCTTTCGTTAGATTGAGCCAATTCCTGCCGTAGCCCTTCATTTTCTTCTCCGAGACGCCTGATTTCTTCAAGATAATGTTTCACTATACCTTTGAGGGTTGCAATTTCGCCTTCAAGTTCTTTGATTCTTTTACGATTGGCGGCATTGTTTTTCTTCTGCTCATCGAGTTCAGCCAAAAGCCCCTCCACTTTCAATCGAGCTTCATTGTATTGTTGCACCAGCGAGTCGTTTTTGAGATATATCTGCTGGTCTTCGTATTGACTGAAATCGGCGTTGAGTTGATTAAACTCATTGGTTAGCATAAGGCGATCGTTGGCAAGCCTCAAGCTTTCCATTTCTGCTCTGGCCTCATTTACCTGATCAGTTCTACTGGCATTATTAATGATAAGAATAATTACAAGTGCGATAAGGCATAGCACAGCACCGGCACCGCCGAAAATAATAATTTTTTGAGTCTTGTTCATAACTATGCAAAATTAATCAAAAAATAGATAACACGCACTCATAATAATATATAATACAAGAAAACCGGCCTTCTCATAGAGAAAACCGGCTATCTTTGCTTTTTGTCTTTTTTCTTGCTTAGAGTCGCATTATTGAGCCTGAGCAGGAGCTGCTTCAGCAGCTACAGCAACAACAGTGTCGTTAACAACTGAATCGTTTGCAAGTGTGTCAGATACAACAGCTGCGTCTGCTACTACTTCCTCAACAGGAGCGGCTTCTTCTTGAGCCTCTTCTTTTTCAGCTTTGTTACCACCACAGCTAACGAGAGCTACGCTGCAAATAACTGCAAGTGAAAGAAATACTTTTTTCATCTCAAATAAAAATTAAAATAATAAAACAATATTTGCTATCAAAAACGGTGCAAAGTTAATATATATTTTTAGTTTGCAACAAAAAACAAGTTATTTTTTTGCTTTATAACATATTTTTCTCACATTTTTAACAATGTTATGTTAATTCCACACCATAATTATCTCCAATTTTTAACATATCGCAATCGCGAAATATCAATAAAATCATTTTCCACAAGATATATTCATATGGAATCGGATTTGATTTTTGGATAGGCATTGAATCCTTTGAGCACAGAGGGACGTACCACCCATCGTTGCACACAATAAGCTGCCATCATATAAGTTCCCGCCAAGATCCAAAGATTAATATAACATTTGCTCACCTGAGCCAAGGAGGCTCCGTTGGTATTCATCTTAATGAAGCCCTCCATGCCCCATGTGGCCGGTATACAATCACTTATGGCTTTCCAGAAACCGGGCATAGCATAGCGCGGCCAGGTAAGTCCGGACAGGAAAAGGAAAATCACAGAAGTGACAACCCAAAGCACAAAAACCGCTTCCCTTTCCCATACTACCCCTTGGAAACACCAACCGAGACCCACACAAGCCAACACCATTGGCAAAAGGAACATCAGTATCTCGAAAAGATTTCCAGCCATCGGGAAGGAGAACATAAGCGGAACATAATGAACAAGATATATTATAGGCACCATAAGAATGGTGATGTAGCAAAGCATTTGGCCAAACATTGTCATCAACACCGATGGTTGTTCATTGAAAGAATTGTATCCGATTAAAGATGGTCGTTCCCGTTTAGCGCCGCCAGCCATTCCAGAAGCAAGAATTATGCATTGATGCAAAATGAGGATAAGAACACCTGGCATAATAAATGAGTCGAAACCTCCTTCAATATTACCCATCGTTATATTCTTTATCGGCATAAGATCACCGTCTACAATGGTTTCAGCCAAAGGAGCAATCAAATCTATTTTCTCGGAAAGTATTTCTGCACCCATAGCCTGCGCCACATTAGTAGAAGCCACCAGTAAAGATCGATACCTTAGCAAAAGACTCATTTCACAATAAAGCACAGCTTCCCCTTGCTGGTTATTGTCTATGCGTTTTCCGAAACCCTCGGGTATTTCAAGTATAGCATAACAATCATGATTATCCATAGCCCTGCGTGCCTCAGCCAGATCAGCGGCATAACCGATCACCCATGCTTCCTGGGTAGCATCGAAATTTCGCACTAACTCACGGCTTATCGACGAGCGATCATTGTCAACCACAACAACAGCCACTTCACGCACGAGTTCGGGGTTATATATGAGTGAATATATCACCGGGTAGGCCAAAGGAAGGAAAAGAAAGAATATTATGATGCCGGGATCACGGATCACGAGCCTGAATTCCTGGCAATAAACCTTAAACAATTGCTTGAACATGTTCATGGAGACGCAAATTTTAAGGAGCGTAGACCGGTTTTAACATTTCACGTTTAATTCTCCATAGCATGGTGAACGGAAGAATCATGAAAACGATATATGCAACAAACCATATTCTCGAATAATATATATCCACCCCATTGAGAGCCTGGTCGATATAAATGAGCAGGTTGTAACGCACCGGCAAAATCCAAGAGAATATGCTGATAGCCCCATACATGCTTTGCACAGGGAAAGAGAAAGCAGCGATCGAGAAGGCCAAGATACCCAACAGAGCACTCACCGATAAAGAAAGTCGAAGATTAGGCAATACCCCGAAGAAGAAGAGGGCCCAACCTTGACAAGCCAAAACAAACATTATTTCGGAGAGAGTAAGCCAGAACCAAGAGCCATAAACCGGATAACCGTTTATACCGAACAACCATGACTCCATAAAAATTGCTATGACAATCCATATCAAAGTTTGTGGAAGGAGTTTGGCAAAGAGAGCTTTCACAATCGAGCCCTTAGCCATAGCAAGAAGTTTTGATGACGTGCCGTATTTTATTTCCTGTCCTAAACTGAAACAAGTGACTAAAAAAATCATTAATTCCAACACCCCCGGGATAAAAGAATTGCAAAGATATATAGCATAGTTCAGTCCAGGATTATGGATACCTCTTGCCTGAATATTAATCGGCAGAAGCAAAGGCGTGACTTCTTGAGGCGAAGCCCCCACTGATTCCAAAACAGTCATTGCCACTCCGGCTTTTGTATAGAGCGCTGTGGTTTTAAATGTCTTGAAAAGAATTGAAGCAGGCACGAAATAAGTCATATTGGTGTAGAAAGTAATTACCGGTTTTCTGCCCGACAACAAGTCTCTTTCAAAATTTTCAGGTATCAGGAAAAATCCAAAAATATCCCCCTTCTGCATAAGATGCCTCGCTTCAGTGTAGCTGTTGCATGATTCTTTAAGGTCAACCATTTGCATACCACCGAGGTTTTGGGTTACATTGCGTGAAAGAGAAGAACCATCTTTATCAATCATAGCAGCCGGAACTTTCGAGGGCAGTCCTTCCTGCATAAGGCTTGTGAGAAGCATGAAGCAGAACAAAGGCAATAAGAAGAAAGCGACCCAATAAATAGGTCTTCTCACCAATTGGAGTACGCTTCTTATGAATATTGCCTTCATAATAGGGATGAGGGATGAGGGTTGGGGTATGAGGGATGGAGAATTGGGTATTATTTATGGTTTTCGAGGATTACTGACATACCCGGGCGCAGATTTTCTATCTTTTCAGTCGGTTTTGCCTTAACCTGGAAAGTGCGTGCATCATAATCTCCCGTTGACTTTGTGGCCTGCCAGTTAGCATAAGTGCCCAAATCTTTAATGTAGAATACTTTTGCATCAGTCACAATATCCAAAGCCGGGATACGAATTTTCAAAACGGTGCCCGTGGTGATATCCTTTAATAGGGTTTCCCTTACATTGAACACCACCCAATGGTCGTCTTTCTGCAACGACATAATCGGGGCGCCGGTTGCCACAAGCTCAGAAACATTAGGATAAATCTCCGTTATCTCCCCGTCGTAAGGGGCCACAAGGTATTGGTCCTCAAGGAGGGCTGTCACTTCGTTTACTCCCCCTTTAGCCACATTCACCATAGCAGCGGCCGCCTCTTTGTCTTCTTTTTGAGCACCTGCCTTTGCAAGAGAATATTGACTTTCCGCAGCTGCCACACCCGCAGTAGCAGCCTGATAGGCAGCCTTAGCTTCGTCTCGTTTCTGTTCACTGATCACTCCTTTTGCATATAAAGCTTCCATACGGTCGTAGGTTTTCTTGGCTATACCTTCAGCCGCAAGAGCCTGTTGCCAAAGTTCATAAGCAGCTTTAACAATCTGAGATCGTGTTCCGGCATCCACTTTGGCGTTGGCAGCCTGTGCAGCACTTTCCATAGCTTCAGCCTGACCCAAACGGGCATCTACCAAAGAGGAATGAATGTGAACCAAGGTATCACCTTTCTTCACCCTGTCGCCTTCCTCTACAAAAATTTCTTCCACACGACCGGGAAGTTTGCCGGAAATTCTAATTTCAGTGGCATCGGCCTGCCCTTGTACTGTGTCGGGACCTTGTTTTATAACGAGAAAACCGAGGATAGCGAGTCCGGCCAATATAAGGATCACCACAACAATAGTGAGAATAAGCATCCGGTCTTTGGCCGACACAGCTTCTTCATTGTTTTGAGGATTGGAGAGAGGGGTGGAAGTATTATGAGATTCCATAATGAGAAATTTTCATTTTCAAAGATTCAATTTTCCATTCGGATTAAAAATATATCAATAAGGCATATCGCCAAGCACTTTGGAGAGATATGTGTTAGCCAGTCTTATACCGATTTCGGCATCGATTTTTTCTGAATTAGCACCGAGCCAAGCCGTCTGTGCAGCCAAGACATCACTTGTGGTGAGAACACCCTCCTTGAAACCTATTTGAGCCTGATAAAGATTTTCATCGGCTTTCTTTAAGTTAAGGGACGCCATTTTGAAAGTTTTTTCTGCCTCGTCGAGAGAAAATTGAGCCTGACTTACCTGAAGTTGCACCTTTTCTTCGAGGTCCTCCAAAAGGAGTCGTTGGGCTGTGGTGTTAGATTTTGCAGCCTTATATCTTTTGTAATCGCCGCCCCAATGCCAGATAGGAACCTGCAGCATTGCACCGACACTGAAACCGCCACCAAATCTTTTCTTAAAACCATCGATAACATTCGGATTTGAGAATTCATAAGCTCCCACTACCGCTATTTTAGGCAATAGTTCCGACAACGATAACTTCTCCCGACTTTTGAGGAGGTTGATAGTCTGGCGAATGATTTCGAGGTCTTGACGACGTGAATATACATCTTCGATATTCACATCGCGTCCGAAGGATTGTGGGGTCGCTTGGGGGAGATTCTCATCCGAGAGTTCCATTTGAGTATTAGGAGGCAACCCACAAATCTGAGCAAGAGCCATACGGGAAAGTGTGAGGCCGTTATCTACCTTTACCAAAGCAATATTTGCCTCGTTTACCCTTACTTCTACCGAAAGCAGATCGCTTTTAGTCGCCACACCTTCCTCAAGCATGATTCTTACATTATTGCAAAGTGAATCGGTGAGCGCAACGAAACTTTCAGCAAGTTTTTTCTTTTCTCTGAGAGACACCACAGTCCAATAAGCTTCGTCAACGGAATAGATGATTTCTTGAGTCACGTTGTTGCTCATGGCAGAGGTAATTTTTTCGCCGAAACCGGCAATTTGATTGAGCGCCCTTATCTGACCGCCCATATACACAGGCTGAGTCAGAGTAAAAGCTCCTGCAAAAACATTATGAATGTCGTAGCTTAAAGCCTCCTTGGGGATAACTGCCACTTCCGAGGGGATATAGCTGCCGGTTTCAGGATTGATAACAGGTTTTCCGTCTGGCCCTTTAACAATATTATACTGATATGAACCTGTGGAGGGATCGAAACTCATAGTGGGAAGTTTGGCATCCTCTCCAAGGAGATTAATGATACGTTGATTGTAGAAATATGTTCCGGTGAAATCAATTCCCGGGAGATAAGCCGCTTTGGCAGCGTCTTTAAGTGAAGAAGCCCCCTTAAGGTTTTCCTGAGCCATACGGATCAACTTATTGTTTCTTAAAGCCATATTTCTACAGGAATCCAGACTCACCTGAGCCAAAGCAGATATGGAGGCTCCCAATATCAGAAGGGAAGTGAAAAAATGTCTCATGTTCAATTGATGAAAGGCACGGCAAATATACCGAAAAATAGGTTTTACACCTACATAATCATCAATTAGTTTCCTCATTTTCTAATTGCCAGCCACCGCCCAGAGCTTTATAAAGCTGCACAAGAGCGAAATGTTCATCACGAATGGCATTCATACGGGCGATTTGAGCATCGAAATATCTTCGTTGAGCATCGAGCACATCAATATAGTTGATAGTCCCACCCCGATATTGTTTCCAAGTGAGTTCCTGATATTTATCGGCAGCCTCGAGAAGTTCGGTATCTTTGGTGACAGCCCGCCGTGCGGAATTATATCGCATGAGAGCGTTGTCTACCTCATTGAAAGCTTGCAGCACCTTTTGCTCATAATCCAATCGGGATTCATTATAAGCGGCTATTGCTGCCTTATATCTGTTTTTTCTTTTCCCGAAATCAAATAAAGGAGCTACAAAATTTTCCGCCACATAACTGAAAGGAGAACGGAAAAGGTTCTTGAAATCATTGTCTTCAAGACCCCCGGTGAGTTCTATATTCAGAGAAGGGAATCGCTTTGCGTAAGTGTAGCCCACATTTGCCACTGCGGCCTGCAATTTTTCTTCAGATGCCTTTATATCGGGTCGCCGTTCCAGCAGTGCTGACGGTATGCCCAATGGAAGCCTTTGCGGCAATGAGTTGTCTTTCAGTCCTGACGATCTTTTCACTTCTTGATCAGGAAGGGAACCCATCAAAAGCAGAAGTTGATTTTCAGCCACTTTAATATTATATTCGAGATTAGGGATAAGGGCTGCCGCTGTGGCATATTGCACCTGGGCCTGTTGATATACAGTTTCTGAAGTAAGGCCCCCGTTAAAACGGAGCCGGGCCAGACGAACGCCTTCTTCACGTGTTTCCATCGTGGATTTCACGATTGAGAGTTCGTTATCGAGAGCCACCAGTCTGAAATAAGCTGTGGCTGTCTCGGCCACCAGCACCATTCTCATAGCCCTTTCCTCATCTAATGAAGCCCGGTATTGAGCCATGGATTTCTTTTTATTCCAACGAAGACTTCCGAAAAGGTCCACTTCCCAATTGATTGTGGCCTTTACACCGATTTCAGGGTCAATCAAGTCCAATTCCTTGTAATAATGATTGGTCTCATGATTCCATGGCAGACGGAAAGAAAGTTCCGGGAAAAGGCTTGCATTATCAACTTTGTAGAGATACCTTGCCTGCTCTACCCTTTCAGCAGCTATCAGGAGATTTTTATTTTCCTTCAACACACGGTTGATAATCTCTTTCAGATAATCATCTCCATAGAATTCCCACCATCCCAGGTCGGCAATAGTTAGCGAATCCAGAGATTCCCCCTCTTCAAGAGAAATGGGAAGCTGAAGTTGGGGTTTGGTGAGATTCTTCACTCCGGAACACCCCGCCAATACCACCACAATTGAAATGATAAGGAATTTATATGTTAATTTCATTTCTTTCTTCTTGTCTTGACGTAATCTTTGATTCTATAGATCCAGACGAAAGAGAATGGCACGAAAATGATACCGGCAGTAATGGCCGTTACCATCCCGAAGAAAACCCCGGTGCCTATACCCTGACGGCTCACAGAACCGGGTCCTGAGGCAATAACCAAAGGTATAAGGCCCAAGATAAAGGCCAAAGAGGTCATGACTATGGGACGGAATCGAAGATGTGCAGCCGTGAGTGCAGCTCCCACCACATCTCTTCCCTTATCCATTTCTTCCTTTGCAAATTCCACAATAAGGATTGCATTACGGGCCGCGAGCCCGATAAGCATAACCAAACCAATCTGGAAATATATGTTGTTTTCAAGCCCTAACAACCAAATACCGATATAAGCACCCACACAAGCTATGGGCAAAGTCAACAACACTGCAATCGGAATTGTCCAGCTTTCATATTGAGCAGCCAGGAAAAGGAACACGAAAATGAACGCCAGACCCAAAACGAGACCGGTTTTTCCGCTTGCATGTTTTTCCTGGTAAGATAGCCCACTCCATTCAATCCTGATATTGTCGGGGAGATGTTGTTCCACAATTTCTTCGATAGCGTTCATAGCCTGACCGGAGCTATAACCATGTGCGGCCTCTCCCGTGAAAGGTGCTGAGGTGAACATATTGAACCGCTTGATGGTACCCGGACCTGCAGTGTAGTTAGTGTTACCCAAAGAAGATATAGGAATCATTTTTCCGCCGGTACCCTTGACATAGAAGAGACCTATATTTTCTTTTCGAGCCCTGTAGGGGGCTTCAGCCTGGATATAAACTCGGTAGATACGGTTGAAGAGATTGAAGTCATTGACATAAACAGAACCGGTGAATGTCTTCATGGTAGTGAAGATATCAGACATCTGAACACCTTGCAGACGAGCCTTATCTCTGTCTACATCAAAATACAGCTGCGGAATGTCATTCTGCATTGAAGAAGCCATGCTTGTCAATTCCGGGCGTCGACGAGCATAATACATGAGAGTGTCGGCAGCCTTTTGCACATCGGCATAAGTTGCATCTCCTCTTGCTTCCAAAGCAAATGAAAAGCCACCCGACTCTCCTAATCCCGGAATCACAGCCGGCCGGGAAAGATAAACTTTACTTTCAGGATATCGCGAGAATTCCTTCTTCACTCTTTCTGTTATCTTATCCATGGAAGATTTTCTTTCCTCCCAAGGTTTCAAGATAACGGTCAGCTGGCTTCTTGCCTGCGATGTGCCTAAACGCGGGCTCGAACCGGTTACATTCAACACATAATCAATATCCGGGTCATTTATTAAAAAGTCCATAGCCCGCTCAGTCACTTTCCGTGTTCTTTCAATCGTGGCATCTTCCGGAAGCTCCAGTTCCACAGTGAAATATCCCTGGTCTTCCTGAGGGATAAAGCTTTGGGGCAGGAATCGGTTGAAGAGCCAGATAGCGATAAGGATCATACCGAAAGCTGCGATAACCCTTTTCGAACGAGTGAGGGATTTAACAATAAGTTTAGCGTAAATCTTATTTCCTTTAGCAAGCCAAATATTGATTCTTCTGAAAATCTTATGCTTTTTCTTTGTCTCGGGACGCAACATCAGAGAACACATCACCGGGCTTAAAGTCAAGGCCACGATAGTGGAAATAATCACCGATACCACAATGGTGACAGTGAATTGACGGTATAGCATTCCGGTGATGCCTGACAGGAAACTCACGGGCACGAAGACCGCACAAAGCACCAAAGACATGGCCACCAAGGCGCCACCCAAATTACTCATAGCTTTCTTAGTGGCTTCCCGTGGCGACAATTTTTCCTGACGCATCACCCTGTCGACATTCTCAACCACCACAATGGCATCGTCTACGACAATACCGATGGCAAGAATCAGACCCAGAAGGGTGAGCATATTAAGAGAGAATCCGAAAAGGAGCATCACGCCGAAAGTACCTATCAAAGAGATAGGAACCGCCACCATAGGAATAACAGTGGCTCTCCAGCTTTGCAAAGAGAAGAACACCACTATGATAACCAAGATTACAGCTTCGAAGAGAGTGCGGTAAACGTGATGCACTGATTCGGAAATATAAGTGGTGACATCAAAAGGTATGTCAAAAGTTATACCCTCCGGGAAATTCTTGCTCAGATCTTTCATCTCCTGCCTCACCCTCTTTGAAACCTCTATCGCGTTAGCACCCGGCAAAAGATTAATATTCATCACTGCGGCATTCTCACCGTTAATACCGCTTTCGGTGTTGTATGATTGAGCCTCAAGTGAAATTCTTGCCACATCCTTAAGCCTAATTATAGAGCCGTCGGGATTCGCTCTCACCACAATCTGCTCGAATTCATCCACAGTGGAAAGCCTTCCTCGGGCAGTGATAGGGATTGTGACATCGATACCTTCCATTGGAGCCTGGCCAAAAACTCCGGCAGCGGATTCGCGGTTTTGATCTTGCAGAGCGTTTTGAAGGTCCTTCACCGTAATACCCATATCAGCCAGTTTATCCGGTTGTACCCAAATCTGCATTGCGTAATAACGGCTCCCGACATTGGTGACACTGCCTACCCCCGGGATACGCCTCAACATATCCAAGACATTAAGAGTTGAATAGTTGGAAAGATATATTTCATCAAACTTGGGATCGCTTGAAAGCAGAGTGATAGTCATCAATCTGCTTGAGGCCTCTTTCTCTACAGAGATACCATTTTTGACCACCTCGGCAGGTAACCGGGCCTCGGCTTTTTTCACTCTGTTCTGAATTTCCACTGCTGCAATATCGGGGTCGGTGCCGATGTCAAAAGTGACAGATGCATTGTAGGCACCGGAATTTGAACTCGTGGATTCCATATACAGCATTCCCGGGGAACCGTTCAATTCCTGTTCAATAGGTGTGGCGACCGCCTGGGTTACAGTCTGAGCGTCGGCTCCCGGATATGAAGCGGATATTTTGACCGAAGGAGGCACGATATCGGGATATTGGTCAATCGGCAAAAGCGAAAGACCGATCACCCCGACAATCACAATCACAATTGATATGACAATCGAAAAGACAGGACGGTCAATAAAGAAATCAGATTTCATTCCTATTCCGCGATTGAATCATTTGACAAGACCACCGGATTCACCTTCATGCCGGGATTGAGTTTATGAAAACCTTCCACAACAATTTTTTCACCTTTTCCCAAACCTCTTTCAATGACAGTGGTGTTTTCGAGTTCGGGACCAATTTCAACATATCTTCGTTCCACCACGCTGTCGGGTCTTACCACGTAAATGTATGCACCGCCCTTTTCAATTTCCAAAGCACGCGAAGGGGCCACTACGGCATTTTCCCTTACATCAAGAAGCATCTTGACCCTTGTGAACTGTCCGGGCAAAAGTTCCCTGTCCTTATTTGGCATCTCAGCTCTGACAGAGAAAGTGCCTGTTTGGGGATCGACCTGCGGATCTGCGAAATCCACCAAACCTTTGTATGGATATTCCCTGCCGTCGGCCAAAGTCACTGTCACATAGGAATCCCAGTTTCTCGTAGAGTCTTTCTTACCGATATTGACATTACGGTCTTTTGATCTCAGATAGTCTAATGCTGTCATACTGAAATCAATCCTGACAGTGTCGGTCTTCACCACAGTTGCCAACAAAGACTTACCACCGGGACCAACCAGAGTACCGATATCCACGTTTCTTTCGGAGATGTAACCTGAAATGGGGGATTTTACGGAAGTGTAGCCCAGCACCATTTCAGCTTGCGTAAGATCAGCCTCGCCAATCACTACATCGGCATGCGAGGTTTCATAGGCCGCTACTGCATTATCCAGGTCGAGTTGACTTGCTGCGTTCTCTTCGTATAGAGGTTTTATACGGTTTAAATCTCTTTCAGCTTTCAAAGCCTGAGCCTTTGCTTTGTTGAGGCGAGCTTTAGCACTTTCCACGTTGGCTTTATAAAGCAGCGGGTCGATTATGAATAAAGTCTGTCCCTTTTCTACATAGGTACCCTCATCGAAGAGCATTTTTTCAAGGTAACCTTCCACCCGAGCCCTGACCTCTACAAATTGCTGCGCATTTACTCTTCCCACATATTCACCATAAATATTGACATTATCGGTGTCAACTGTTTCTATCGCTACTACCGGATATTCAGGTTCAACCGGTTTGGGAAGGCATATCCATACAATACCTCCGGCAATCAATAAAAAAATCACCACCACGATAGCCCATTGATACCATTTAAGCTTTATATGCTTGATATTAGCCGACATTGCCTTAATGTCGCTAAGCTTAAGATCTTTAATTTTATGTATGTTGATATTGTTAGGTAGATGTTTATTCATGGTGTTCAATTTATTAGATAACGCAAGAGATAAATAGTTTAATATAAAGGGAATAAAAAAAGTATTGGGGATGAAGTATTGGGGATGAGGGATTAGGGATGAGGCGTGGAACGCCTGCATGAGAATAACCTATGGGTCGGAACGAGCGTAGCGAGTGGAAGAGCCATAGGATCCAAGGGGCATCATCCCCATCCCCCGTTCAGTGGCTCCGCCACTGAGGAGAGGTGGATACCGAGGCCGGATACCCACAGCTCGATATTCGCGATGCTCATATCGACCAATGGGTTATCCATATTCAGTGGCTCCGCCACTGAGGAGAGAATTAGGGATAATAGGGATTGGGGATGAAGTATGAGGGATGAGAGGGATTGGATGAAATAAAAAAGAGGCTCCGGATAGAACTTTATAGATTGTCGGGGAGCCTCATGATATGATTAAATTGATTGAGAGCAATCAATTAAGTTTTGTTTTGAGTTCTTCTATAGGGATACAGGTGTATTGGCTGATTTTTTCAAGTGATAGACCATCCTTAGCCATAGATTTGGCAATTTCCCATTTACCTTCAGTAATACCTTCAGCTCTTCCTTCAGCTAAACCCTTTTCTATTGCATCCCTACGGGCATATTCGAGTTCAAGGAGCCTGTCATTCTCATGTTTTAGCCACCGGTCATAGGCAAGACGTTCATCCTCGTCCAAAGCACTATAACGGCTCCTTTCTGCTATACGCGAAAAGAAATCGCCTTCCCCGGTGGAGAAAGGTATCTTTTCCATTGTTTGTATACTTTCCATATTCTTCATGCTGTAAATTATCTTTTCCAAAAAAGTTTCGCATTCCTCCTCAATATCAGGGAAAGCAGGTAAATGCAAAAATACCAGGCTGAGCTGATTACCATATCTTTCGTTGGTTTCCTCTTCACGGAAAGTGTAGAAATTAACCGCACGGTCGGGTGACTTTCTGTTATGGAAATTACATATTGCAATAGTCACCACAGGATCTATAGAAAAATCCCAAACCTTGTTGCTGTCGAGCCGGCTGTCCTGCCTGCTGATTGCCTCCACTCCGTAATAGAAAATCCGGTTGTCGAAGTTCTGATGCCAGTTGTTCTGCATTTCCACTATGATACGGTGCCCTTTCTCAGTGATGCAATGCACATCATATCGTGTTGTTTTCCGATCCGGATTCAATCCTTTGTTTTCAGTGGGATTGAGTTTGAGGTCAACGATACTTTCATATCCCAGACGTTCGTGGAGAATTGAATTGAGCAATTCAATAAGATTCTCTTTCCCACGTTCAGTTCCATAAAGATTATAAAACCCGAAATCCGACAGAGGTGATATAAAGTCTTTCATAAAACAAAGATATGTACTTTAAGGGAAATTTGCAAATTGCATTTGCAAAGGCATTGGGGTTGAGGGATTAGGTTGAGGGATGTGTTAAGTTAGAACTTAACGTCGGGTTGTGAAGGATATAAGGGATGATGGGGGATTAGGGATGGGGGATTGGGGATTAGGGATGATGGGGATTGGAGGAAATAAAAAGGGCATAGGGATGACAAAGAAGAATGTCAACCTATGCCTTTGAAAATATGTGCAATTTTAAGATAACACATATTAATTAAGATTGTATAGCTAACGCCCTTATCAGGGTTGGGAAGCCCTACCGCTTCGGGGGCCCTATACTTAATGAGCCCGACACGCACCAGAATCACCCCTGTGGGACAGCGAGTAGCTGTGGTTAATCTTTTTGACCTTTTCGAAATACCTGCAGAAGCTTATTAGGAATTGGAGAATATGGATCCAATCTTTTTCCTTGTTGGAATAACATACAACAGGCAGGATTCCTCCCAGGGATTCATGCGGCAGTTTGTCAACGATGTCAATGAATCTGTAAGCCAATCAGATTTGCTTTGAAATTATTTCGCACCCTGTGCCAAACACAGCTAAGGCAAACTTTAGGACGAACGCACCCTGTGCGAAACACATCTAAGGCAAACTTTTGATGACAGATTAGCAACAGTCGTGCTCTCTTGCACTGCGTCTATTCAGGCCTCGACGAAGATTCCATCCTAAACAGGGCTTTATACCTGTCCCGGGCGCCGATACCTTCAAGACGGTATGCAAAATTACCAATGCCGGAATCAAGATGTGTGTTATCTTTTAAACTTAAACTATAGGATAATTGGAGTTTCGAGTCTATAAGGCCTATACCTATCAACCGGAGGGATAAAGATTGTTGAAGATAGCAAGGGATTTATAGAAGGATGTTTCGGAAGCATACCAATATATGGCTTCGAGTGGAAGACCCCTGAGCCAGAGGGAATACAGATATTTTACATTTGCATTTGGATAGTGAGGGAAAGATTTTCTGTTTCTATATTTTATAAGGTTGTTATAGAATTTTATTTTATCTTCAGGGAAATCGAATCTGTATATGTTAGAAGGATTGTGATACCATGGAACAGATATATGTGTAAATCCAGAAAGAGCTTCTTTTGCCACTTTGAATTCATCCCGGAAAAATGAATTTCGTTTTAGAGGACCTGCATGCATTATCACAGCCGAGTCTTTGGACTCAGGGATAACCGGTAATGCTGAAGAGATTATTTTGTTGACAGGAGTTTGTTTGGAATTCTTCCATTGTCCCATGTCATGAAGGATCAGAAAAGAGAAATCAAGGGAACGGCATTTATCCGGCTCAGATATATTCGTGAACCAGTATTTGGATTTATTTGAGGGTTGATAGATCGAACATGCAATTGAAGTTTTAGTGAATTTGAAAGCTTGAAAATCTGAAAACTCTTTTAACTGAAGAAAGAAATCTTTGTTTGATCTAGAGTCAGAATTAGAAGGAGCAACGAACATGACATTGGTATTTTGCTTTGCATACTCCTTGAACCGTAAGCATTAACTGAAGTACACCTTTTTAAGGATTTCAGGGATTTGTACTTTTGTAGATTTATAAAGACCGGTTCAACTGTTACAGCAGAATCGGTCTTTAGTATTTTTGTAATGCAGCGGTTACAT
>JAFLTO010000001.1 GCA_022510425.1 Muribaculaceae bacterium | reverse complement strand
ACTTTCTGCGATAAAATTACTTATAAAATTTTTATAGCGATCCCTAAGGTGTTAAATAAATGTTAAAGTTACTTCAAAATTTGCACTACAACATAGAAGGAACGGAAGGCTACGGGCTTCCGGAGAAGTTTTAAGGAAACTGGAAAGTTTCCTTTCCGTTTTGTGGAAACAGGAAAGTTTATACCTATTTGTTCCATTCCCAAAACTTATTGGTTCATGATGAGTTATTCTATTCCTCAAGTTGTTATTTAATCCAATTCTCGAAATATTTCATTAAAATTATTTCTTTTTCTTAAGTAAGATTTTCTTTTCTTCAGCTTTGAGGCGACGTTCTACTTTTTTTACATCTTCATCTCCGGGAAGATTTTCCGGTCTGATACCACGATCAAGAAGCATATCTCGGACGGCACTGTTATTATCGATATGCTCTTTTTCTATGCCAACCTGACCTCTAAGGTCCTTATGTTGGACATTAACAGAGGTCATTCCTGCAGCTAAAGCTTTGGCATTGATAGCAACAGTTGAAAGAAAATCGGCAAGAGGTCTCTTTTCCGGAGCACCGACTCTTCTTTTCATCATTGCAGTATCAAGGCTGAAAAGAGCTTTATCTCCTTTCGCCCTTATTATCGCAAATCCTTTAGAATCGACTCCTCTTTCATATAGTACACCTGAAAGAGTATTTTCAGTAGCTGCTAATCTTGCCCTTGCCTGGACTCTTTCAGATTCCAGTAATATTTGTTGCACTAATTCAGCCCGCCTTGTCTGAACGGCAAAATAATTCTGGGCAAATGCTATTTGAGGCTTACGAGGATCTCCATTTTGTGCTGTAAGATAACAAGCATAACGAGTCAGCATGATGTCATTTATCTCACGTTGAGCACCTTTACCAAGTTCTATCATTTTCCCGGCGTCGGCAAAATGGTCAGAGACATTCTCTCCGCAGTCCACCATTATAGTGTATGAGGCATCTCCATCCAAAAGTCGGATTATGTGGCAGTCTCCCTCGCCTGCATCAAAAGAAATGAATTTGCAATGAATCATCGTTTCAAAATTTACACAAATATCATTAAATAATTTCACTGTGCAAAGGAGCCGGGACATACCTGTCGTTGCTTAGTCATTGCATTTTGTCCATGTAAAAAATCTCTTTATTTTTTCCTGTTTTTTTACTCTTTTTTCATATATTTGCAGTTGGAAATTCAGATTGTGAATAAATGCACTGTACATAGATCACGGAACATTGTTTGTAGAATACTAATTGTCAGGAGATTTGAGTACAAAAAGCTATACACTATGCCTCTATGCATTCATTGAAAACAATATCTAAGCACCATGCTCTGAAGCAAAATAAAAACAAATATAAACAACTTAATTTCTAACCAAAATTTTAAATTTTATGAAACTATTCAAGTATGGATTGCCGTTCGCAGCACTCGCCCTACTCGCCAGCTGCTCCAACGACAAACTCGACGGACCAAACGTTGACAATCAGGGTAATGCTCAAGAAACCTACGCTACTCTTAGTATTTCAATGCCAGGTCTTAACAGTTCAAGAGCAGTATCACAAGTAGAGGATCACGATGGTGTTGAAGAGGAATATCGTGTTTATAAAGGTACAGTGTATGTATTCGATGGATCAGGTAAAGATAATGAAGATGAATATGTATATGAAACTTCAGGTAATTTGGATGTTACAGCTTGGATTAAGGATGGTAACAATCAAGTAACGACATCTTCTAAGACAGCTGTTGCTAAATTCGAAGGTTTATCTTTAGACGGAATTGCTCAAAAAGATTACTATGTACTTGTTGTGTTGAATCCCAATGATCTTGCAGGTCCTGCTACTCCAAAGAGTACTACATTTGGAGAATGGAGAAAAAAACCACAGGAAGATACTAAAGTAAACACTGGTGAGGATGCTCAAACTAATCCAAAATTGAATGTAAATCTTTATGGTGATGCCACTAATGGATTCACTATGACAAATGCACCAAAACTATATGATGCGAATGATGCGTCTAAAACTGCAAGGATTAAAACTCTTGTAAAGATCGATGCAACAAAAATAGGTACTTCTCCTACAAATCTTAGCCCTGCAGCAACTGTTTATGTCCAAAGAGTTGCATCTAAAGTAGATATTGCTGCTTATGGGTCAAAAGACTTAAAAGCATTTAAAGTAGAATTACCAGCAGGTATAACTGGTGAAACTCAAGATGTTGTAGCATTTAAGAAATGGGGTCTTAATTATACAAATAAGAAGACTTTCCCAGTTCAAGTTGCTGAGGGTTATGTTGGTTCTAAAACAGATTGGGTAAAATGGTTTGATAATGGCTTTACTATTCCTTCTCAAAATTATTTTATCTCAGTTAATACTTTAATGGACGGTGCTAATTATGCAAATGAACCCAATACTCCATTCAATCGTGTTTGGTGGGCTGAGGATCCAAATTATAAAACCTCATACACTCCTAATGCAGATGCAGATAAATCTCCAGTTCCTAATGCTGATGAATTTAATATTGAAAGCACTGTTTCACAAGACTTGGATAAAGCTGAATACTGTCTGGAAAATACAATGAATTATAACCAGATGTTTAAAAACCAGACTACACAGTTCGTAATTACAGGTACTTATTGGGTAGGCGGCCTTCCAACAAGTGGTTATAATTATGAAACTTCAGTAGCACCTTCATTCTTTGCTCATGAAAACTGGAGACAAAAAGTTACAGATGAAAAATTCCTTAAAGGAAATAAGATTAATAGAACAGGAGAAGGATCAGTAACACAATATGATGAAGCTGTTATAGAGATTGCTAAAAAAACTGATACTCCTACTGAAGAACTTTATAAAACTGGTCAAAAAGGAATAAACCTTTCCAATCTCTTTGACATAACTGAATATGGGAAAGGAATATATGTGCAATATCTAAAAGATCAAGTACCTGAAGGAGATGACCGAGCTACAGAACAAGCTAAAATAACTTGGAATAAACAAACAATGCAATCAGCCGCTTTCTTATACTTGACTCAATTAGTTGAAGACTATGTTGTAGATTATTATTATCAAGGTCAAGTATATTATGCAATGCCTATTCGCCATTTCGATGACATAGAAATGGGT
The DNA here is from genome assembly GCA_022510425.1 of Muribaculaceae bacterium. Lineage (GTDB taxonomy): Bacteria > Bacteroidota > Bacteroidia > Bacteroidales > Muribaculaceae > Lepagella. Next base: position 306,508 of record JAFLTO010000001.1, on the reverse strand, counting down.
GATGAAAATATTCCAAATGGAACTGGTATTTCAAAATATGAAGGAAAACATCTTGGACGATATGGTTTGTTGCGTAACAACTGGTATCAAGTTCAAATTAATACCGTAACAGGTCTTGGTGATCCTATCGTTCCTCAGCCAGGTGACACTGACCCGGATGATCCAGATGACAAGCAATTTATGGATATCTCCATAAAGATCCTTGCATGGGCAAAACGTGCATTCCAATATGACCTCTAATCAATTCGCATAATTCGGATATAGGGAGATTGCTCTCCCTATATCCCCCAAAAAAAATATCTGAAAGCATGTTTGATGAGGTTATAGATTTACTTTTGAAAAGGGTGAAAGAATGTAAGGACTCAGGAAATATGTTTATTCTCCCTCAGTTGCCCTCTTCAGTAAAAGTAGAAGAAAAAAGACTTAAAGGTTATCTCTTTCATGAAGAGTATACCTTGACTCTACCTTCCGGGGAATTAATTAATATTGATTATTCTTCACGCGATAGAGACAGGACCTTTCAACCTCGACCTGACCGAAGTGTGATTCAAATTGAATGTAAAGAAAAGGATTACTCTTTTTCATCCGGCTGGGATGAAACTTTATCTTAATATTGAATTGAAATATGCTTGATTTTATTAAGAATATAAAGGTTGAATTTGACGATTTCCAGATTAAAGGTCTTTGGAAACAATATGAGCTTTTGAGACAGCCATTGATGAGTGAAAGAGAACATAAAGAAACCGATTCTACCCAAAGAAACTGCTTCCAACGTGATTATGCAAGAGTGCTGTATTCTTCATCTTTCAGAAGATTGCAAGGAAAGATGCAGGTGCTTGGAACAAAATCATCAGCCTTTTATAGAAACCGTCTTACACACAGTCTAGAAGTGGGTCAGATAGCTTTATCTATAGCAAAAACACTTTCAGATATATGTGAAGAAAGGATAATCGAAATAGAGGCTACTCTTATCGGGGACAATGCGCTTAAAATAGAAAAAACGGAAAGTCCACATAGAATGTATGATGATGATCTAATGGTGATTCAGGCTGCCGCCCTGGCTCATGACATAGGTCATCCTGCTTTTGGACATAAAGGGGAAAGAGTATTGAATGAAATAGCTATGCCTTTCGATATGAGGTTTGAAGGGAATGCCCAGAATTTCAGAATCCTTAGGTCCTTGGAAAAGAAAAACGAAGATTATGAAGGACTTAACCTAACTTACCGCACTTTACTCGCAATAAATAAATATGTGAACAGAGAGTCTATGGATCCCCGTAACAAGAAGTTCATGTATTTGGAAGACTACGATACATTGGAGGAGAAGGTGAGGCAAAAAGGGGGAGAAGACAAATTAGGAGAAGAAAGAACTCTGGATGTCCAAATAATTGAGCTTGCAGATGATATTGCATACGCAGTTCATGATCTTGAGGATGGTTTGAAACTTAGAAAATTCAGTATAGACGACTTATTGTTCTTACTAGGAAAACAGACCCCCAATACTCCGGAAGACAGGAATGTTATGAGGAATTTTGAAAAAATCGTGAATGATTCATTAACCAATACCAGTTCCAATGTCGATAATATAGAAGTGCAGTTTAAACTTTTCACTAATAAATTGACTTCCCAACTTACTCATTGGTTTGTAAACAGTCTTGATTATCGAGATGTGGAAGTGTTAGGCAGAACAAATCCCGAACTGACATTGAAACCCGATGTGTATAGATTTTTAGACAGGCTGAAAAAAACCGTTTTTGAATCCAATACAAGGGATAATGAGATACATATTTATGAGACACGGGGTGAAATTGTTTTAAAATCACTTTTCTTGGCATATAATGATATCAATATCAACATGAATGGTAAATTGATGCCGGCTAATTTCAGACCGAAAATCATTATAGACAAGAATACTCAAGAAAAGGACCCATTAAAATACGCAAGATATAGGGCACAGATGTTGAAAAACTCTATAAACTATATAGCCGGTATGATGGATGCATACGCAATGGAAGAATATGAAAGATTATATAACATTAATTTCCATGATATAGATATAAGCCGAATAAATGTTGTTAATGAATCCCATACACAAATGACCAACGATTTATTGAAAGATTTTTCGGTTTTTGATTCTAAAGAAGAAATAAGAAGAGCTTAGATGAATCATAGGATATTTAGATAGTTTTATTCTCCAAAAATCAAAAAAATAATATATCAATGATAAAGGAATACGCGGGTGGCAAAATTTATTCCCTATCAGGTCAGACTGTAATGGAAGGTGAAAATCGATACCAATTTCTTTATATATCAGGGAATATTCCAGATATATATTCAATCGATTCCGATATTCTTTTAAAAGTAAACGAATATTTTAAGGAAGACACCATTATTTTACACATGAACAATCCACAAGAGAGGGAGAAGATAAAAAAAATAAAAGCCGACATAGCTTTAACTGCATTGAGAAAATATTTTGATGGTTTATTATCAAAAGAAGAATTAGATTCCATATTAAAAACAGGAAATTTGGGTTTCTAATTAATGTGAATAAAATTTAAGGTTTTCGAGTGATTTGCTTCACCGGGGACTACAACTAGGAGAGGAGGCGCGCTCGCCTAATAAAAAAAGCGGAGAAATGAATTTGACCAACCAGATAAAAAAGATTAATAATAAATGGTTTGAAAAGCCACGGAGTGGCTATATACCAGCATTCAGACAGTCACAGAGTGGCTGTAAACCTATATTCCTAATCCAAACGATAATGCAATCCAAAAGAAAGAACTATTTTAAACTTATATCTTATACATTGTCCCTTATACTTGCAACTTCGTTGCTAAGTTGCTCAATGGTGAACGAAGACCTGGATCCTTGTGCTCCGGCTCCTAACACATTCACAAAGATTGATTTTATCTATGACTACAACATGGATTATGTGGACCTCTTCAAGGAACATGTTGGTTCAGTCTATTTATATATCTTCGATCAGGATTCCATCTTCCTCCGTAGACAGGGACTGCGCAGGATTCAGATGGATGGAGAGGTGGATTTCTCCATGGTGTTCGATACTCTGGATTTCAAACCGGGCAATACCTATCATCTCGTTGCGATGGCCAACGGTAACCATGCAGGTTATTCGGCTACACTGGAAACCCCGGGGTTTGTAAAAACCGACCTGATAGAAGGAGTGTCTAAAATCTCTGATTACGTAATCAAGCTCGATAGAGATAATGACGGCAACTATGACTTCGGTATCGTGAACTACAAAGATGCCTTCGGACAGCCTCAACAGATGATCGACACAATATGGAGTACAAAACCAGACGAGGTTAGGACCATAACAATCCCGAAGATAGACTACACGCCATCACCGGTAAGACAGCCTGACGTGGTGGTGAGAGACACCATCCCGATGATGCGACTCACGAACTCGATTGATGTAAACATCAAGGGTTCATATTTCAACGAGACGATGAGCGAGGATGATTTCCATGTGATAATCGACTTCCCGCATGGAAACGGCACCATCGACTTCACAGGTACTGTCTATCCGGCCCAGGAATTAGTGTACCAGTGTCTCCGCAAGAGGATGAGGAACTACAACGAGGCAACAAGGGCTGATGGAGACGTATGGGGCGTTCAGTCGATCTTCGGTGTGAGCCGTCTGCAAGTGAACGATGAGTCGAGTCTTCAGATGTATGATGCCAAGACAGGAGAACTAATAGTCAAAATAGACAATTTCTCTGATTACTTGGCAAATGCCTTCAGCACGAGTCAGGCAGACGGACAAGAATTGCTTGACCGTAACTATGAGTTTCAGGTAGACCTCACCATAGATAATAACGGCAAACCGCTTTATATGGATATCACAATTGCTATCCTTGGTTGGGCAAAACGTATTTATTTCTATGACCTTATGTAAAATTTTGCTATTTTTGCAAATTGAAGTCAAAGGCTGAAGCCGGGAGTTCGATTTCATGAATCTAATACGAAACATAATCCATAAACTACCTTCTATTCGCACCTCCCTTAGGTGGATGGGGTGCATTGTACTTGCAACTACTTTTCTCTCCGGCTGCACATTGGTTGACGAAGAGTTAACCGATTGTATCGAAGAACCTGAAAAGCCGGCCCAGGAATTATATATCACGCTGACCGTTGTTACTCCTGATGAAGCTTATACAAGAGCAACTACCAATGAACAAGGGAATTCTTCGGAAGGAGAGATTGCCGGAACACAAGTGGAATCAGAATTAAATTCAGCAACAATCTATTTGGTTAGTTGCACCAATACAAAAGAAGAGAAAGAAACGGAAGAGGAAGAAACCGAAGAGGAAGAAACCGCTGAGGCAGAAACCGATGAGGGAGATAACGATGATGCAGATAAAGTGGAGGATGATTATAAAATTGCTTTGGAATTGAACGTTACTAGGGAAAGAATAACAAGAGAAGACGATGGTTCCAAGACTTTGGTGGCCAAAATAAATGATATAAATGATTTAATTAAACTTGCTGGTAAAACCTACAAGATTTTAGTGGTTGGTAACGCTAACGCTACTGAAACTAATTTAAACCATAATTTTAAATATCAAGGTACTGGCACATTCACAGATAATGCAAAAGACGCTATTTTCTCTATCTCTTCTCTAGAAGAGGATTTAACAGTTGGGAAGCCAATTGGCAAGTTCGGGGAGTCAGGAAAAATTATGCCTTTTGTGAATTCAGATGATGAAGTCACCATAACAATACCAAATTCTACAAGTGAAGATCCAAAAGAAATAATAAAGGCTATCCAGGAAAATTTCGAATCCAATGGTAAAGGAGAATCCATATGGGAAATTAATAAGAATAAAGCTATTAATCTCGAAAGGGCCGTTGCTCGTTTGGAATATAAAGATGCAAGTGGTTCTAATAATACATATCAAATCAGCAATACAGACGGAGTCAAGATCCAACTCTATTATCTCCAACCCTTCAACATCAATACATCTTCCTATCTCTTCAGGCATACTGCAATGGGAACAGTATCTGATGGTAAGTCTTATGCAAGTAAAGAAGCTGAGATATTTGGTGTCGAAAAAGGATTGGGATCTGACTATAACTGGGTTGCCGGTTCAGACTGGACATTTAAAGATGGTGCTCATGAAAAGGGAAATAATTACTTGAATTCTCTGAGTCTGAAATCAGAGACAAATGAAGAGAATTGGTTTTATCCTTATCAAGTAGGTAATGGTTCAACTGATGGTATCGTCTATGTCGAAGATATCAAAAATGTAAAGAATGGACCAAATTCTGATGACGGTTATCATCCTTTCTATTATGTAACCGAAAACGTGCTACCCTCAACTTCTCTTATGCAAGAAGAATCAGATACAGAGGGAGAATTGAGTCTTCTTGAACAGAACGCAACCGGTGTGGCTTTTACTTTTGTGGTATTAGGAAAAGATAATAAACCACTCAAATATTCTACAAAGCCAGAACAAGATTACCCAAACGGAATTACGAATGTGGATGGGGCTTCAGAGGACAAAAAGATTAAAATCACAGACAACAATGGTGGTTGGATTGAGTTAACTCCGGTTCCAATTTCAGATGATAAGCTCATTAATGATAATTCCTCTTCTGATGATGAAGAAGAAGGAAAGGGAGAAAATGAAGAGGATCCGGCAGCTGTTGATGAAGGAGAAACCGAAGACAAAAATTCCGACGAAGGTAATTACTATTATCTCTTAACCTATGTAGGGTGTATCGCCCATAATAACGATACGGAACATTATACAGATAGTGCAATAGCTCCAATGAAGTATGGGGTGGTACGCAACAATACTTATCAGTTATCCATCAGTAGTGTAAATGATCTGCCTATCCCCAACACGCCGGAGAATCAATACTTCTCTCTTGAGATCAGGGTTCTGGCATGGGCCAAAAGAGACATCCACGTCGTATGGTAATCCCCCTCCTTCAACCTCTCCAAGGTTGAGTTTCCCTTCTTTTTAGTTGTTTTGTTGGGGATTTTTGATTATATTTGAAGTTTAAAAGCTAATAGATATGATCAACTCTCCTTCTTATTTATTTTCCTAATCCAATATCCATACCAATGAAAATGAGATACCTTCTTTTTATATCCTTGATATTCATATTCATATCTTGTAAAGATACGGACCTTATTCCTGAAACTACGCAGGAACAAACTCCCTCTGTCACCAATTCCGGCAAAGTTTACCTTTCGATAAGTTGCGGTAATTCCGACGGAATTATAGCCACCAGAGCTTCAGATTCTAGTGACCCATTTGATGGGCAAAATTATAGAGAATTAGATTATGAAGACCTTGAAAAGTTCGTTCTAAATGGTAAAATATATATATTCCAGGAAGCTGAAGATAAACAGGAAGCATCGGCTATTTGTGTAAGTTCCGGGAATCTCCTAAATCCAATTGAACCAGAAAATGCTATTTATGAGGATCCTGTAGTCAAATCTCTTTATTATAAAAATATTGAATTAGAAGATTTTGATTTTAACCAGGATAACACCTATTATGCCTTGGTGATTTTAAATCCTTTCGACATAACTCCTCCAAGTATTAAACAAACATTTGGTGATTGGGCTTCTTCTCCTCAAAAAGATGTAACAATGAATAAAAGTATCTCTCTGTTATATGATATATATAAGGAAGCAGGTCACCATAAGAAATTAATTACCATGGTTAACGCCACAGGACAAGCAAATCATTCTTCCGAAGATCCCTATCCCTATACACCAACAACCTTGGTCCAAATAAATCCGGATGATATCCAATATGGAGAATTTGATGATAGTTATGAATGTAAAACAAAAATCTTTGTTCAGAGGAATGTCGCTAAAGTGACAATTGCAGAATCTACGGAAATAAAAAAAATAGTGCAAATAAATGAAAATTTAGCATTTCAAATAAACCTTGCAAATCTACTTTTAGATGTTATAAACACTGAAACCTATCCGGTTCAGAAAATAGAGGGATTAGCGAAAAATATTTGGTCAATGAATGAAGAAAACAACCGATTCCATTCCAAAAATGAAACTTATGATCAAATCTATTGGGCTATTGATCCAAATTATGACCAAGAAAAAACCAAAGGAAATTTTTCTTCGAGTGGGAAAGATGGAGTACCTCCCTATCTCCCTCCTAATAATGGTGTAGGAAGTCCCTTATATTGCCTTGAAAACACAATGGATTACAATTACATGCTTCAAGGACAAACCACAAGAGCCATAATAAGATGTAAAATGAATTGGTGGGGTAGTGATGATAATAAACCAAGAAATCTACAGTTAAAATTCGATAATGAATATAAAGATTATTTATGGAATAATGATAACAAACGTGAAGATACCAACAAGCAAAATGCAATCCATTCTGAGTCTAACCCTAATGGTAATGATTTTGATGAAAACGGATTTTTCACTACCGGCACAGGAAAGAATCTAAAACTATGGGATTTAAGTCATATCAGACGTGCCCTGCAAGCAAAAGCTAAAGAATTGGGAATTGAAGCGACATTTGATATCAATTCTAAATATAAAAATGACAGGAATAAAGCAGAACTGGGTGGTTATTATAAAATTAATGAATTACTTTCTGTCTCTTCTGAAATAACCAAAGACCAGTGGAAACAACTTGCTCCGGCAATAGGAATAAATGATATAGAAACGGAAGAGATAGCATATTATTTCAATTGTTGGGTAAATTATGTTGTAAGAATCCGTCATTTCTCAGATAACCAAGGGGCTGCTTGGGATGAAACACAAACTAAAACAAAGGATGATGGTAGCACCAAAATAGCTTTATATAATGACTCTCATCTCGGTCGGTATGGAGTCCTTAGAAATAACTGGTATGAAATTCAAGTAAAATCAATAAAAAATCTCGGTTCTCCGAAGCAATTCCCGGATCTAACTGATGATGACACTGACGATATGCCGGATGAACATTATATCGATGTTTCAATAAACATAAAATCATGGGGGAAGAGGCAACAGTCATTCACATTTTAAGGAAACAGGAAGCCTCGGAGTGGCTAAATACCAGTCTCGAGGTAGGATGAGGGATAAGGGATAAGGGGATTTTACTTTGTAAATGAATTCACGGTGTCCTCGGGGTTAATGTTGTAGAAATTAGCGATTTCTTTTTTTTCCTCTGCGTTACCTCTCTCTTTAATTCTTTTAATAACTGCGGATTTCTGTCTTTCCCAATCTATTTTGTAAAAGTCTGTATCCCAAAATAATATAGGACGCACCTTCGGTAAATATGTTATATTAGAATAACTCATAAGCGATGTTGGGGATTTCCACTTCCAACTGCAAATATATGAAAATTCTCTGAAATTGGGAGAAAAATTCAGAGAATTTTATAGGTAAGGTATAAGGGATAAGGATGAGGGATGAGGAAACAAGGATGTTTACTTCCCGTTTTAAGGAAACTGGAAAGTTTCCTTTCCTTATGAGGAAACAGGGATGTTTCCTTTCCTTTTAGAAGGAAAGTTCAAGCACTTCTCCTGTCGGAATGGTGAGGGGGATGAGTTGGCCATCGGGAAGCTTGAGAGTTACGTCTTCCTTATAGCCCCCCTTGATCTTTATATTCACCGGAAGTCCGTTTTCCCAAACAAGATCGATTTCATTGCCGCCTCTTGTCTTGAATCCTTTCAGACTCCCGTTTCCCAATGCGGAGGGCAGTGAAGGGAGCAAGTTGATATATCCGTCGTGACTCTGCACGAGCATTTCACTGATACCTGCGGTGGCTCCGAAATTGCCGTCGATCTGGAATGGTGGATGAGAGCAGAAGAGATTAGGGAAAGTCCCGGCTCTTCTTCGACCGGTTTCCTCATCAATAGCCGGTTGCAAGAGTCCTTTGAAAACTTTCCAAGCCCTATTGCCATCAAGCAGTCTCGCATGGAAATTTATCTTCCAGGCTCTTGACCAACCTGTTCCTTCATCGCCTCTCACGTCAAGAGCCTTTCTTGCCGCATCCATAAGTTCCGGTGTTTTTTCCGGTGATAAACTGTACCCCGGATAGAGGCCATATAAGTGACTCACATGGCGATGATGAGGGTCAACCTCCTCATATTCCTCGAGCCATTCCATAAGTCTTCCTTGACTGTCGATCTGCATAGGTGGCAGTTTAAGCAAGGCAGCTTCAAGTACCGGGATATCCTCATCTTCCAATTCAAGGATCTGTGCCGTCTTGATTACATTTTTCCATAGTTCACTGATAATCTGAGTATCCATAGCTGGAGCCATACACACACTTATCGGATTGGAATGGTCACCATCGAGGTAGAATTCATTTTCCGGCGAAGAACTGGGGGCAGTGACAAGCCAACCGTTTTTGGGTTCCTCTATCATTGTGGAATAGAAGAAAAGAGCGGCGCCTTTCATCACGGGATAATATTTTTCGAGAAATTCCCTGTCGCCAGTGAAGTCATAATGGTCCCACAGATGTTCGCAAAGCCAAGCACCCCCGGTGTTGGTAGCACCCCAGGAAGGATTTTCACCGGGCTCTGTGTAATTCCATACATTAGTCATCATATGCATAACCCAACCCTCGGCATCATCACCATAGAAAGCCTTGGCCGAACGTTCACCGGAAGGCACGGCTCTTGCCGTGAGTTCAGCCAACGGAAGATGAAGTTCCGAGAGGTTACCGGCTTCTACCGGCCAATGATTCATCTGCACATTGATATTAGTGTGGTAGTCGCCGTTCCAAGGTGTTGATACCCCATTGGCCCAGAGTCCTTGAAGATTCGGAGGTAAGCCTCCCACCTGAGTGGAAGATATGAGAAGATACCTGCCATAATTATAATAGAGGGCGGCAAGATCCGTGTCCGAGTCATCAGTTTGAAAAGCCTTGATTCTTAGATCGGTAGGAAGCAAAGAGTTCTCATTAGATTCAAACGTCACCTCAGCCCGGTTCATAAGCCGAGCATGCTCCTCCTTGCCGTTCCGGAAAGCCAAATCAGGGTTAGAAAGGATTTTGTCAAGGTTGTGTCGGGTTTCTTCTACATAATTTTCAGGATAGAAGAAAGAGGTGGCAGCAGCGACAGCGATCCAGGCTTCATCCGCATCAATTACTTTTATCACTGAATCACCTTGCATTTCGATTTTTGAATCTTTGCCGGAAGCTTTTACACCTGTTTCTGCACAATATTTCATGCCGGGCGCATTTTCTTGACCGCTATACAGTTCTCCGGAAAGTTGAAGTATTCCGAAAGCCGGAGAGGTTACTTTGCCCCTTTCAGGACGTGAAACAGTGTATGAAAAATTAATTTTACCGGGTCGGGAGGCTGAGAGTCTCACTAACATTCCTTCCTGACCCCTTGGAACGGAATATTCACGCGTATAAGTTATTCCATCGGGGAGTGTGAACTTAGTCCAGGAAACAGCGCTGTCTAATTCCAAACCCCTGGTATATTCCACTGGATTGGTATCATCGGTGCCATAATCGTACTTAATATCAAGGTCGCCTAACATTTGATAAGCTCCATATGCACCTCCGTCAACTTTTTTTGGAACGAAATGTTCGTACATAACTTCCTGGGCTTCTTTGTTCTTACCTTGCTTTAGCAGTTCCCTGATTTCAGGTAAAGTCTTTGAAGCTTCGGGATTGGAATAGTCAAACTCGCTTCCGCTCCACATGGAGATTTCGTTGAGAACAATCTTTTCATCAACGATACCTCCGTCGGGCATCATACCTAAGCGACCATCACCCAAGGGCAAGGTCTCTTCCCAGATTTTAGCCGGGGATTGATACCATAAAGTTTTTGTAGGACTTACAGTAAAACCTGCTGCGTGAAGAAAAAGAGGAGAGCTTAGGAGGAATATGGCAAGTTGTTTCATGGATATTTCATATTTATCACGAAATTACTAATTTTTTATCTATTTTTCGTAAAAGTGCTTAAGTTAAAGACTTCTTTGTGGAATTATGATTAATTTTGCATCGTTAAAACATTTAGAATGAAAATTATAGACATTATAAACGAGTCGACCTCGCCGATTTTTTCAATCGAGATACTGCCTCCATTGAAAGGAAACAGCATTTACAAGGTTTACGATATAATCGACAAGTTGTCGAAATACAATCCAAAATTTGTTAACATCACTTCGCATCATAGCGAATATATCTATAAACCTCTTCCTGATGGCACCCATAAGAGAGTGAGCGTGGTGAAACGTCCGGGGACAGTTGCAGTGGCAGCCGCCATACAGAACAAATACGGACTGATACCTGTACCTCATATCATCTGTGCCGGTTTCACAAAGGAGGAGACCGAATATGCTCTCCTGGACCTTAACTTTCTCGGCATAGATAATCTTTTTCTTATACGCGGAGATTTGGACAACAAGAATTCCGAAAAAGTTGATCCTGAGAACCATAATATCCATGCATCGGATCTGCAAAAGCAGATAAATGATTTCAACAAAGGTATTGGAATAAACGATATCAGGATCGACGGTATCGAGACACCTTTCTCATACGGAATGGCCTGTTACCCGGAAAAACATGAAGAGGCTCCCAATCTTGATTCTGATTTATATTACCTGAAGCAGAAGGTGGAGAACGGTGCCGATTATCTTATCTCTCAGATGTTTTTTGACAATCAGAAATATTTTGATTTTGTGAAGAGATGCAGGGAAACGGGTATCAATGTACCGATATTGCCGGGTATCAAGCCAATCTCGAGGAAACACCATCTATCGCTTCTTCCCAAAACCTTCAAGATTGACATACCTGAAGAATTGGCGGCAAAGGTAAGGGATTGCAAGACCGACAGTGAAGTTAAGGAAGTGGGAATAGAGTGGGGGATAAAGCAATGTAAGGAACTATTGGAAAACGGAGCGCCGGGGATTCATTTCTATACGATGAGTGCTGCGGAGAGTGTGGATAGAATAGCGAAAGAGGTATTCAGTGGCTCCGCCACTGAGTAAGGGATGAAGTATGGGGTATTGGGGTATTGGGGGATGTTTGGTGCACCCCGTGCACCACACAGCAAAGGCAAACTTCATAGATATGCGAACCCTGTTCGCATCACAGCAAAGATAGGGGGATTGGGGATGGGGGAGTAGGTAAAAAATATTAAGAGATGGAATTTAGGGAGGTTTTGAAGGAAAGGATATTGGTGCTCGATGGAGCATTGGGCACAATGATACAAAAGTATGGATTTAAAGAAGAGGATTTCCGTGGCAGAGAATTCCTCAACCATCCACAACCCATAGCAGGGTTCAATGATATCTTGAATCTAACAAAACCTTCAGCCATAGAAAAGATTCACAGGGCTTATTTGGAAGCCGGTGCCAATATCATCACCACCAACACATTCAATTCCAATTCCATATCTATGAAAGATTATGGCCTGGAGAAGTTGGATGGATTGGTGAAAAGACTTAATCGTGATGGAGCACGATTGGCTAAGAAAGCCATAGAGGAATTTGAAAAAGAGAATCCGGATGGACTGCATTTTGTGGGAGGTTCCATGGGTCCCACAAACCGTTCGGCTTCCATGAGTCCGGATATCACTGACCCTTTGAAAAGGAATATCACCTATGATGAACTTTACGAAGCCTACAAGCAACAGGCGGAAGGTCTGATAGAAGGAGGAGCTGACCTCCTGATATGTGAGACCTTTTTCGATACACTCAATCTCAAAGCAGCATTGGATGCCTCAAACTCTGTGATGAAGGAGAGGAACAATCCTATACCAATACTTGTATCGGCTACTGTTTCCGACAATGCCGGAAGAATACTTGCGGGGCAGACCTTGGAGGCATTTGTAACCTCAGTGAGTCATTATGACAATGTGGCTGTGATAGGATTGAATTGCGGTTTCGGGCCTGACAGAATGAAAGAATATGTCAAGAAGATCCACTCAGTCAACCATCATTTCACTTCCTGTCATCCCAATGCGGGGCTACCGGATGAAACCGGCTCTTATGACGTGTCGCCGGAGGAATTCAGGGAAAGTATCTCGTCTTTGTTGAATGAAGGATACATAAATATTGTGGGTGGTTGTTGCGGAACTACACCCGAGTTTATAAAAGAATTGTCAGAGTTGGCAAAAGATTTTCCGCCGGGCAAGCCAAAAGCAGAGGAAAAGGCACTAAGGTTGTCAGGACTCGACATGCTGACAGTGAAAGAGGGATTCCTAACCATAGGCGAGAGGTGCAACGTGGCAGGTTCGGCAAAATTCCTGCGACTGATTAAAGAGGGTCAACTGGAAGAGGCAGCAGAAATAGCGAAAGCACAGATAAAAAAAGGAGCCCAAGTGATCGACATCAATATGGACGATGCCATGCTTGATGCCGAAGAAGAGATGGTGAAGTTCATCAGATATATACTTGCAGAACCGGATGTAGCGAAAGTGCCCTTCATGATTGATTCATCAAAATGGAATGTTATAGAGTCGGCTCTCAAGAATATCCAGGGAAAGGGCATTGTAAACTCATTATCGTTGAAAGAGGGGGAAGAGATATTTATAGAAAGGGCAAGAAGAGTAAAGGAACTTGGATTTGCTTTGGTAGTAATGGCTTTTGATGAAAGAGGCCAGGCAGATACTTATGAAAGGAAAGTGGAAATTTGCCAACGCTCCTATCATCTTCTTACAGAAAAATGTGGGTTTGCGCCTGAGGATATCATCTTCGATGTGAATATAATGACGATTGGCACCGGTATGAAAGAGCATGCCCGCTATGCCATAGATTTCATCGACACGGTGAAATGGATAAAAGAGAATTTGCCGGGCACACGCACTTCTGGTGGTGTAAGCAATCTGTCATTTGCATTCAGGGGGAAAAATAAATTAAGGGAATATATGCATGTGATATTCCTTCATCATGCAAGAAAAGCAGGACTGGACATGGCCATAATAAATCCTGCCCAAAATGTTCCGTATGAATCAATCCCTGAAGACATCAGGAGAGTGATTGAGGATTTGATCTTCGACAGAAACGAGGATGCATTAGAGAAACTTATCGAATTTGCCAATGAGGAGACAGCCGTGAAAAAAACGGCTACAGCCAAGCCTGCAGTCGAAGCCGGTGATATATCCATCAGAGAGGTATTGATAGAAGACCTGATAAAAGGAGAGTTACTGAATCTGGAATCACATGTCGCAACGGCACTTGATGAGATGAAGGATCCGGTGAAAATAATTGAGGGACCCCTTCTTGAAGGGATGAAAAGAGTGGGGGATATGTTTGGTGAAGGAAAGATGTTTCTGCCTCAGGTGGTGAAGACAGCCCGTTCGATGAAGAGAGCCGTGGAAATATTGACGCCCCATATTGAAAATTCACGCAAAGAAGCAACAGGAAAGAAGGCCGGCAAGATACTTATAGCCACTGTTAAAGGTGACGTTCATGACATCGGTAAAAATATAGTTTCCACAGTGTTAGCGTGCAACAATTATGAGATTATAGATCTTGGAATCATGGTGCCGGGCGAAAAGATAGTTGAGGTTGCCATTAAGGAGAAACCGGACATCATCTGTCTTTCAGGTTTGATAACACCCTCCTTAGGAGAAATGTCAGAGACCGCCCGATTGTTGAAGCAAGCCGGGATAGATGTCCCCATCATGGTGGGAGGAGCTGCCACCTCACTTCTACATACAGTCTTGAAAATAGATCCCGAATATGGAGGGCTTGTCTTGCATATGGGTGATGCCTCCCAAAACCCGATTGCAGCGAGCAATCTTTTGAATCCTTCCTTTAAGGATGAATATTTAAGAGAGGTAAAGTCAAAATATGAAGAGTTGCGAAGTCAATCAGTTACTAAGGAAGATATCCTACCATACGATAAAGTACTTGACATAGTAAGAAAGGAGAAAAGGAACGATTTTGAGGTTGAAAAGCCAAAATGCGAAATCGGCACTTCCTTGATTATAGACATTCCCTTGGAAGAAATGGTGCACTTAATCAATTGGAAAATGTTCTTCTCTGCATGGAAGATCCCAGGAAAATTTATTGAGGAAGTCTTGAATTGTTCAGATGAAAAAGATCGAAAGAAACTAATAGAAAGCCTGGGAGATGAGGACAAGGCTAAGGCTATTGAAGCCGTGGAATTACATAATATAGCCGATGAATTCCTCAGTGTTCTCTTATCTTCCCATAGCTTTGATGGCAAAGCTGCGATAAGATTTGAAAAAGCTGAAGGGGACGAAAAGAACCTGACAATAGGCGGAAAGATTTTTCCGATGTTGAGGCAACAAAGAGATGGCAGTGATTTCTTATCCTGTTCAGATTTGGCAGGTAACTCTGAAAGTTATATAGGTCTTTTTGCCGTTACAGCCGGTCGTCAGATTGTAAAATTAGCACAAAATTATGAAGAACAGGGTGACAATTACAAGTCACTCATACTTCAGACCTTAGCTGACAGGATTGTGGAAGCCTCTGCAGAATGGCTGCAGGAATATGTTTCCAAAAATTATTGGTGTGTTTCACTTCGTCCGGCATGGGGATATCCGATGTTGCCTGACCAGACTTTAATACTTCAGACTCAGGATTTTTTGCCATACGAAGAGATAGGTATAAGTTTAACAGAAAACGGTGCGATGTATCCTCCGGCATCAATCAGCGGCCTATATTTCTCGAAAGCAGGGGCTAAGTATTTTATGGTGGGAAAAATTGGGGAGGATCAACTTGGAGATTATGCCCGAAGAAGGGGACTGGAAACAGAACGAGTAAAAGGATTGTTAAGGCAATAAAAAGCCGAAGGCCGCTAACTCTATAGACCTAAATTCTTTTTGAACATTCCTAAGCAATAGGAGGGCAAGGGGTCAGTAATTTGTTCAGCTTCCAATTCTTCATACAACTCCCGAGCATATGGAAGATGGCGAAGAAGTCGGAAAGGCAGGAATTCGGCTTCCTCAGTGCTATCCACATCAAGTAGCATAGATTTGGCATTTCCTTTCTCCAATTCTGAGGGAGGGATGAGATAAAGGGAAAACAATCTTGATTCCCTGCAGCCTTTATCATCCCAAAGATTCAATCCAAGCGTGACATCCTTTGGGTATTTTTTTGCCAGTTGCATGAACTGCGGTACATTCAATCCATAAATAATCTTTCCGGTTGGATATAACTTCCTCAAAGAATCAGCAATGATTCCGTTTCTCAAACTGAAAAAATTTTTTTTGATATCAGCTATTGTCTTTTGCATGGTATACTAATCATGGTGGTAAGGCTCTCCTTTCAAGATTGTCATAGCCCTATAAATTTGTTCAGATAAGAGAAGCTTAGCCATTTCATGGGTGAATGTCATTTTGGAAAGAGCAATCATTGAATCGGCTCTCGAGTAGACCTCCTGAGAAAATCCGTATGGGCCTCCAATAACCAACACCAATCTTTTTCTTCCCGTGTTCATCTGCTTCTGAACCCATTCGGCAAAACCTCTTGAAGTGTGTTCCTTTCCTTTTTCATCCATTAGAACCACAAAATCAGAAGATGTGAGATTTGCTACTATAAGTTTGCCCTCTTCCTCCTTGAGGTTTTCCAACGGCATTGATTTGGAATTTTTTACGTCAGGAATAATGACTGAAGAGAATTTCACATATCGGGATATCCGCGATTCAAATAAATCGATTCCCTCCTGAATCCATTTGGAAGAAATCTTACCGACACTTAAGACACAAACTTCCATCAGAGCAATTGAAAATCGTCAGCATCCTTCCAGGAAGGGAATTTGTCTCTGAAATGTTGCAACCTTTGTAAGGAAAGTCCGGCATAAAGGAGTCCGTCGTCACTTACATTCACCGCAAGATCTTTTCCTTTATAATTGAAGACATGAGAGCTGCCGTTGTAATCGCCGCCGAGATCATCGATTCCCCGGCAATTCACGCCACATACATATGCTGAATTCTCCAAGGCCCGGGCTTTGAGCAGAGTGTCCCAAGTGTCGATCCTGGAGACAGGCCAGTTGGAGATTGCAATCAAAAGATCATATTCATTGTTACGGTTTCTGCACCATACAGGGAACCTGAGGTCGTAGCATACCACCATGGATATATTCCACCCCCTATATCTCACAGAAAGCCGTTTACTGCCCGGTTGAAAAATCTTGTCCTCACCTCCGGGAGAGAAAAGATGCTTTTTTGCCGAGAAATATTCATCGCCGGAAGATTCTATAAAGAAAGATCTATTGACTAAAGCATCTCCTTCTGAAGCAATAAGACTACCCGCTATAGCCAGATGATGCTCCTTGCTCAGTTTTCTCAGAAGAGAAAGAGTGGGGCCATCGTTAGTCTCTGCAAAATCTTTAATTTTTTTCTGCATGTCGGAAGATGGGAATCCGGTTGAAAAAGTTTCCGGAAGAACCACCAAATCAGTTTCGGGATGTATTTTCTCAAATAAATCCTCAAGAGTCTTGAGATTCTTATCTTTGTCCCCCCAAAGGATTTCCATGGGCACGAGACAGAGTTTCAATTTGTTTTCGAGCATTTTGTCAGGCTATAAATTTATCGGGATATAAAGCAGCTTCTTTAAAATCGGAGTAATATTTTCTTATTTCAGACAAGTCGACGGCATTGTTGCCCGACGGAATAAATTCTTTTTTAATGAGAACCTTCTTATTTTTAAAGTCTATCACCCCCAATTGTATAGGCACCTGAGCATTATAAGCAATGGTTAGAAACCCGGTTCTCCATTTATCGACAGCACTTCTTGAGCCTTCGGGAGTGACGGCAAGATTCAAATATTTAGCCTTTTTGAAATCATCGATGATAACGGAGGTCAATGATTGTGAAGATTCAGTATTCACAGGAATACCTCCCAAGGCTTTCATAAGATATTTTAAAGGGAAGAAAAACCAGAATTTCTTCATGAGAAAATTGGCTTTCCTCCCTAAAGATCTATAGGCCAGAAGGCCCATTATAAAGTCCCAGTTGGAAGTGTGAGGGGCTACACAAATCACTGTTTTCTCACGATAAGGCACAGTTATGTCAACCGACCATCCCGCGCATTTAAGTATGAGTCCCCAGAGATTCATGAAATAGTGTTTAAGAAGACTTATTTAGCGGCAGCAGCCTTGTTTTCAGCCTTGACTTCTTCAGGCACTGCAGAATTGAATTCTTTCACAGCTGCATCAAGTTCCTTATAGAAGTCTTCGTTAATTTTGGTGAAAAGCTGTTTGAAAAAGGCTTTCTTAGCTTTAGAATATGCCACAATGTTATCGAATGCTTTCACACCTTTATCGAAAGTGACGTCGGCATTAGTCTTTGCAGCAGCTACCGCAGAAATCACTTTTTCAATAGCATCAGCCACTTTAGCCTTGTCAACATTATCAACACTTTCGGTAACATCTACCATTTGAGCCAATGCGGAATCACCTACGCTTTCCACATATTTTTTGAAATCTCTCTTGTTCATAATTTTATTTTATTTATAGTTGTTATTTTTTTAATAGTCATCCTCATCCCCACGGCTCAAGACCCGTGGGCTAATCATATGCAGGCGTTCCACACCTAATCCCTAATACCCAATCCCCCATCCCTACTATTATAACAAATTAGAGGCAAATTTATCTTGACAGACGCTATTTTTTTAATCGCGTATCTCTTTTCTGGCTGCATCGAGACGTAACAGAATGAAAAGCAAGATGGTGAAACCCCAAAGAGAAGAACCACCGTAACTGAAGAAGGGGAGGGGTATGCCTATAACCGGGCAAAGACCGATTACCATTCCGACATTTATACAGACATGGAAAATTAATATGGAAAGCACACAGTAGCAATAGACTCTCGAGAAAGTGGATTTCTGGCGTTCTGCAATAACAATCAACCGCAGAATCAAGACAAGAAAAGCTATTAAAACAAGGGAGGATCCGATGAATCCTTGTTCCTCTCCAATTGTGCAGAAAATGAAGTCAGTGTGTTGTTCCGGAACATATTTTAACTTTGTCTGAGTGCCGTTAAGAAATCCCTTGCCTTCAATCCCCCCGGAACCGATGGCTATCTTTGACTGATTTACATTATAGCCTACTCCTCTTAAATCTTCTTCGATACCTAACAGAACAAGTATACGGGTTTGTTGATGTGGCTGAAGTATTTTGTCGAACACATAGTTAACCGAAAAGAGAAAACCGACCGACACCAGAACAAATCCGATAGAAATTACGAAATTCCTGATGTGATGCCTTAGCATTGCCACAGCAGTGTATAAAACAGAGGCACCCAAAACAGAAAGAAAAAAAATGAGACCGTTGACATGCACTCCACAGAATTCCAGAATCAGGGCAATAAAACCGCTTGCCAACATGCCTATGGTGACATTTCTGGCTATGATAAAATCACGACAATAGAAAATCAGCAATAAGCAATAAATCACGCATATTAATGTCAAGACCGAAAACTCACCCAGACTCAAACCCATCACAAAAGGGTCCATGAATTTTACGGCGAGAACAAAAAACAGCACAGCCAGGAACATAGCACTCAAAACGAAGCCGCTCATCCCTTCCCGATATAGCACGAAAACCAGAGAAAGGTAGACCAAAGCACTTCCGGTTTCTTTCTGACAAAGAATGATACATACCGGCAGAAAGATAAGGATAAGAGCTCTGAAATAATTGCTTGGTTTGGCATTCAGATTGAAATTATAGGAAGCGAAGAGTTTAGCCAAAGCCAAAGATGTAGCGAATTTGCCGAATTCGGCAGGCTGCAGACTCACCGGACCGAACACCAACCAGGAATGGGAACCTTTGATATTGGGCGAAAGGAACACCGTGGCGATGAGCACAAGAATCACCACTCCATAAATCGGATAAGCATAGGCCTCATATATCCTGTAATCAGTCAAAAGTATCACGAAACCGATTATCAAAGAAAGGCCTATCCATCTAAGTTGTTTGCCTGAGAATTCAGAGAAATCGAAAATACTGGCATTGTCGAAATCATAGCTTGCGGCGTAAATGCTTATAGCTCCCGCCGTCACAAGCAGGAGATATATGATAACTGTGATCCAATCGATGTTTCGGAACACAGAAGAATCTGAATCAATGCTTCTTGACACCACTGTTTATAATAGTATTAGATGCAAGCATTCTTTCTTCGATATATTGTCGTTCGGGTGAAATCTCGCCCTTAAGATATTTTTCCATAATCAGGCTCCCGATGGGCACTCCATAGGTTGCTCCGAAGCCTGCATTCTCCACATATACAGCCACAGCAATCTTGGGATCGTGATAAGGCGCAAATCCCATAAATACCGAATGGTCTTTGCCGTGTGGATTCTGAGCCGTTCCGGTTTTGCCACATACCTCAATACCGGGAAGATTGGCGAGACGACATGTGCCGCCGGTGACAGCCATTCTCATACCTTCGGCTATAGATTCATAATATTTTTTATCTACATTAGGTCCGCGTTTCTCTTTATATTTCGCATCGATTGCGGAATCGGCAATTTCCTTCACCACATGCGGAGTATAGAAATAGCCTCTGTTGGCTATAGTTGCACAGAGATTGGCAATCTGAAGAGGTGTTGCCAGCACCTCTCCCTGGCCTATGGAAACGGAAATGATGGAATTTGCCGACCATTTCGGACCTCTGAAAGATTTAGAATAGAATTCCGAATTAGGAATAAATCCACGGCTTTCATGAGGAAGGTCAACGCCCAAACGGTAGCCATATCCCATATCAACAAGATAATCTTTCCATTTGCCAAGCTGCTCGGAAGGCGTAGTGCCTTTTTTGTCGATCATATTCTTGAATCCCCAGCAGAAATACCCGTTGCAGGATGTTTGCAAAGCAGGTTTCAGTGGCAATGGCGACCCGTGGCCATGACAACCGACCCTTATACCATTGATATAACCATGATAGCATGGGAAAGCAGTGGCTTCCGTAATCACCCCTTCCTGAAGAAAAATCAATCCCTGGGTTGGTTTGAATGTTGATCCGGGAGGATAAGCCCCTTGGATGGAACGGTCGTACAATGGTTTCAACGGATCAAGCACAAGGTTTGCATAGTTCTTTCCACGCTCTTTACCCACCAAAAGTGAAGGGTCGTAGTTAGGTGCAGTCACCAATGCCAATATTTCTCCGGTGGATGGTTCTATCGCCACTATAGCTCCGATTTTGTTTTGCATTAGTTGCTCACCATAGGCCTGTAGCTCCATATCGATGGCAAGGGTGAGATTGTTGCCTGATTCCGGAGCCACATCATTTGCTCCGTTTTCATATTTACCTTTTATTCTACCCAGAGCATCTCTCATAAGGATTTCCATCCCTTTTTTCCCACGCAGTGCTTCTTCATAACTCTTTTCCACTCCAAGGTCGCCGGTGTAATCACCTCTGCGGTAGTATTGATCACGCTTCACGTCTTCAGCAGATACCTCGCGGATATTACCCAAGATATTTGCTCCGGAAGGATAATTATATTTTCTGACAGTGCGAGTCTGAATATAGAAGCCGGGAAACATATAAAGTTTCTCCTGGAGTTTCCCGTAATCTTCAAAAGAAATATGCGACAGGAGTTTCTGGGGTGTGTAGGAAGAATAACCCGGGTTTTTACGGGGATTCTTCATATCAGCCCATAATTCCTTGTATTGATTGGGAGTAATCCCCAAGAGATCACAGAAAGCTACAGTGTCGATATCATGCACATCTTTAGGGATAAGCATGATGTCGTATGCGGGTTGGTTAAACACCAGCAATCTGCCTTCACGATCATAAATAAGGCCCCGGGCCGGATAGATTGTTTTTTTCAAGAAAGCATTGCTTTCGGCATTTTGTTTGTAAGTTTCATCGGCCACTTGAAGAGAAAAAAGGCGCCAAAGGTAGATTATAACCACCAGAGTTATAAATCCTCCGATAACAAAACGTCGTTTAGCAAGCTGATAATTTTTTCTCATGCAATGCTTTTTACTGGGATTAGGGAATCGGCTGCAAGTAAAATAACAAAAGTTATGGCACTGCTGGCAGCCGAAAGTATCACTATACCCTTAACGTCGGCAAAACTGAAATATTCTATAGTAAAAACCAGAAAACAGTAAATTACAATAAAGGAGAGCAGATATTTGCTATAGTCTATAAACCCCATGGTAGAAATGCCCGGTGTAAGTCTGCTTGTGATATCATCCTTAGCCATATAGGCATAGTAGATAGGAGTTCGAATAGAAGCTATCAAGGTGCATGCAAGCGCGTTAACTCCGGGGGTATCAGAAAATATGTCGACACACAAACCCAAGAAGAAAGCGAGCGTGAAGACATATGATAATTTAAGATTTATGGGAAGCCTGATAATAAAATATATAAAAATAACAGGCATCGCTACATTGAAAAGAGCGATACGATTAAAAATCAATACCTGTAATAAAACGCAGATAATGAATAAAAGTGAGTATCGTATTACAGCGTTTGTCATATTCAGAGATTATTGCTTAAGGGATATCATGTTGGCTTAGTGAATCTAAACTTTCCTTGAAATTATCCTTTATTACTCTCACGGTGCCAAGAGACTTGAAATTGGGAGTCAATCTGACTTTCAAGATGAAAAAATTGTCGTCGGCCCCTTTGATCCGGTTCATTATGACACCTACCGGTATATTAGCCGGGAAAGATAGGGAGTATCCGCTGGTTACCACGGTGTCACCGACTTGATATTTGGTATGACGAGGCACTTCTTCCATGTAAGCAACAGAAGGGTCTCCGCCTTTCCAGCTTAAAGAACCTATATAATCAGTGTTTTTAATTTTCACAGAGAAACGCTGAGTCTCGTTTAGAAGTGAAATAACACGAGCCGTGTTCTTTCCCGTAACATTCACTATTCCTACTACTCCATTGTGATCAACCACACCTTGTCCTACACGTATGCCATCGTTACTTCCTCTATTTATTGAGAAATAATTCTTAGGGTGGCGTACATTGTTGTTGATGACAGTCGCAGGCACATAATCATATCTCACTTTTGAGTTATCGAATTCAAGGGAATCTGAGATCAAAGTGTTAAGTTCCGCCAACTGATGACGAAGGTTCAAGACTTCATTTTCGAGTCTTGCGTTGTTTTCTTCCAAGTCACGGTTTATCTCACGAAGATTGAAATAACCGGTGATTTCTGAAGAGGCTCCGTAAACAGAAGATGAGACTGCGTTGGCTGAACTAAAATAAATTGAGGAATGATAAGCATTATATGTAAAAAGTATGACACAGCTCACAATGACATAAAAAGCAAAGATGAACCATGTGCCATACTTTAAAAAGAAATTCAGCAGATTCCTCATGTGGACTTCGTCCTAATGGAGGTAGGTTAGGAGCATAAGAACCCTTAACGAATAAGGAAAGAGAATTTATTAATATTCTTAAGCGCAACGCCTGTGCCCTTTGCCACGGCATGTAAAGGATCGTCGGCCACTTTGAAATTGATTTTCATTTTATCGCTGAACCGTTTTGCGAGTCCATTGAGCAACGCTCCACCGCCTGCGAGGTAAATACCGTTTCTGACGATGTCGGCATAAAGTTCAGGAGGAGTTTCTTCGAGGGCTGCCAGAATTGCGGCTTCCATACGTGAGATTGTCTTGTCGATGCAATGTGAAATCTCCTCGTAAGTCACCGGTACAGTCATCGGCAGGGAGGTCATTTTATTCGGGCCTGACACTATAAATGGTTCAGGACCATCTTCAAGTACCGGAAGAGCCGAGCCAACGTTTATTTTAATTTTTTCAGCCATAGTAGTGCCCACCTTGAGGTTGTGCACTCTACCCATATGATCCTGGATATCGGCTGTGAGATCGTTGCCGGCAATTCGGATACTCTTATTACTTACAATACCGCCAAGAGAGATCACTGCGATTTCAGTAGATCCGCCACCTATGTCCACAATCATGTTTCCTTCCGGTGCCTCTACATCAAGACCGATACCGAGCGCAGCAGCCATGGGTTCGTAGATCATATAGACATCACGTCCACCTGCATGTTCCGAAGAGTCACGCACCGCACGTATTTCCACTTCTGTAGAACCGGAGGGAATGCAAACCACCATACGTAAAGAAGGAGAGAACCATCTGCGTTTAGAGCTAACCATCTTTATAAGGCCTCTAATCATTTGTTCGGCAGCGTTGAAGTCGGCTATAACTCCATCTCTTAGAGGACGTATTGTGCGAATGCCGGGAGGTTCCTTACCTTCCATTTGATGAGCCTGGGTGCCTACAGCCAATAACTTATCTGTTTTATTCTCTATAGCCACCACTGAAGGTTCGTCAACTACAATCTTGTCATTATGTATTATAATAGAATTAGCAGTGCCAAGGTCCATGGCTATTTCCTGCGTAAAAGAGAAAAGACCCATCTTTAATTAATCTGTTGAGAGTTAGGTTATTCCCGTAGTGTAATTTAATCAGGGAATATTTATGCAAAATTACTTAAAATTGTTCTAATAAATGAAATATTTATAAGGCCTGTTCATAATTATACCTTAAGGAAAACAATAACATTTTCAAGTCAGGCATAAAATATTAATTGGAATTATTACAGTCTATTTATCAAGATGATTGAGTATCCAATCCAAGTGGCCTCTTTCAGTGTCGTCAGACGTCCAATGTTCATTCACAGGAGTTATCAAAGCTTCTTTGGGAGAGGTAATCACATTATAAACAGCATAACTTGTGGTGGGTGGGCAGGTATTGTCGTTATAACCCCATGTCATATAGACAGGAACGTTAAGTCTTCTTGCAAAATTCACCACGTCATAATAAGCCATTGTATCTAATTTCTCCGGAGTGTCCATGCCGGGAGTATTAAAGAAATGTGGATATCCACCTGCCCGATTGGCTTTATAACCGGCCATATCGCTTAGAGCAGGATGATTTGCCACGCATAGGTTCACTCTGGGGTCAAGGGCTGCAGTTGTAATGGCAAGAGCTCCGCCTTGGCTTCCACCTTGCACGGCAACATTCTTGCCGTCCCATTCGGGAAGGGAAGTAAGAAAATCGATTGCACGCACACAAGCCAGATATACGTGCTTCATATAATAGTTGTCTTTATTGTCGAGTCCGTTCTGTAGATAACCGTTCTCCCTGGCATTAAATGCTTTGCTTATTTCTGCGAATTGTTCATCGGTCATTTCCGGATTCAATCCATGAATTTCCATTTCAAATCTGAGACAACCGTTTTCCCCGTAATATTTATGACGTAATGGTTCTTTGATAGTCTTTATTCCTGCACCGGGAGGGCACAGCACAATTGGACAAGATCCCGGTTGTGCATTTTTAGGCATCGAGAGATATCCGTAGATTGACTGCCCCTGCTTATTGACGGCAAGTTTCACAAGATAACAATCCATTTTGTCGGTTGAATATTGAGGAGCCGGGAGAATTGTATATTGCAAAGGAACTTGATTGAGTTCATCCTTGTTTTTTTGCCAGAATGCGTCGAAATCGTCCGGCATCTGAGTGCAGGGTTCAATTTTTTCGGGAGAGAATCCCACTTTTATATGATGATTATATTTAACACCGTCGACCGTGGCTGAGAGTCTGCAGTCACGAAATCCGGGTTTATCCATTGTTCCCGTATTTATTTTAGCTCGGCCATTTTTCAGGATAACAGAACCTTTAGAATCAGCCGGCATCATGTCGCCTCCGATTTCATAATCCACAGTGACGTTATCCACGGGCATTCCATATTTATAAAATTGCACCTCTATTTCCGGATTTTCCCCAACTTCATAGATCCAGTCGGCATGGTCGGGAACGGTAACCCATAAGACATCGCTTCTATAGGGATAGTTTTCAGCGGTTGCTGAAAGCGAAATAAATATAGCCAGGAATAAAGGCAAAAAACGTTTCATAATTTTAATTTTATAGAAATAAAACTCACGGGAAAAATGTCAGTATTTTAAAGCCATTTATCGAAGAACCCTTTCACTTCCTCTTGCACCTCGGGGCCACAATAATGAGGCATATCCCAAATCATTGTGGAGAGACGTTGGTCTGCATTTTGACTTCTCCACACATCATGCATCACTTTGAAAGATTCTTCCACCCCTGAAGGATGAAAAAGTTTATCAGTCCTGCCATTTATGAACAACATAGGTTTAGGACAGGCTATGGAAGCAATATGCGGGTGATCCATATAAAGCCGTATCGACGGGAGAGTGTTGGCATAACCGCCATTTTCTCTGCCGTGTTCCCAAGAGAACTGACTGTCTGTAACTGTCATCCAACAAATGGCTGCCCCGGTTTTAATTTTGTCGGTGAATGCAGAAAGCATCCATGTCCTATAAGCTCCCATGGAGAAACCCATACAACCAACCCTCTCTTCATCAATTTCTGGTAGAGACGCGAAAAAATCAGTGAGGTAAGAATCCTCATGAGTCATAATCCCGCTCAGACAACGTCCCAATCCCATGAGATTGCCGGCAAATTCGCTGAGTTTAGTTTTGTTTACTCCTTCTTTCCTGCCACGGTCGCCCCAAAAAATTGCATCGGCAGATATAACGGCGTAACCGTTTGAAGCCAGATAATCTCCTACATATTGCCCTCCGTAACATTGATCTACCCACATATCGGCATCCTGAATCACAGCAGAATCCACCTCGAAGGGTTTAATCATCTTTTCTTTTCCGATGAAAAAATGCCCTCCATGATCGTGGAGCAAGACTATACCGGGATGCGGACCCGGGGCATCCGGTACCAGCATAAGCACATCCGCCCGTGTGTATTTACTTATATTGAGACGAATTTTTTTCGCGGTGTATCCATCTCTTTTTTCTTCGGCGATTAACTCAGGATTATAATCATCGGGAGCAGGTGGAGGAGCCAACATAGCATCCTTTAAAACCATTCGGGCAGAATCGCGCCATTCGTAGAAATCCTTTATATCGGAGTTTCCCCACGCCATAGGGTAGGTGAGTTCTTTTTTAATGTCGTCAAGAAATGCCGGCATTTCACGTTCCACTCCAAAGGATTTATATTCCTGAGCCGTCGTGCTGACAAAAAAGCAGACGACGGCCCAGATTATAGAGAAAAAGCGTAAATACACGTTGATATTATTTAATTACTTTGTCAGCGTTTCTTGTCCCGTCTTCATAATTGATGACGCGTACGTTGATTCCTTTCTGTGGTTCTCTCAACTTACGTCCATCAAGAGAATAATATTCGATTGAACGAATTGCTGAGGGAGCTTTGTCAACCTTAATTTGATCAACTCCGGTTATGAATTGTAGCTCCGGGAAATAATCATCTAAAGCATCAGCAGCATTTTCATTCTGGGCTATCATAATGTGTTGTACAATAGCATTGGCATAAACTTCAATGTTACGATACCAACCACGTGGGTCAAGAGAGAATGCAACAGCATCATCAGGATCGTTGGGATCAAGCCCGTTTTTAATTTCCCATTCATCGGGAATTCCATCACCATCAGTATCGAAATCTTCAGGACGAGTAAGCCCTCTTAGAGCCGGGAAACTTGCAGTCTTAGGTTCTTCTACACCCTCGGGATCGTTTATGAAGTCAAGGATACCTTCTGTTCCTGAAGTAGCTGTTGTGCCGGGTACTGATACATCACCGTGATAAGTAACTGTGCCGGTGGTACATTCTTCCATGAGACGCACGTCTACTGCATCGCGAACAAGGCTTGCACCTACATATTTAAGAACGCTGTTATACGCTTCGGTGGCTGAATGAGTGCTGATTTCTCCTCCGTCTATGGGTTCATCAAGTTTAATTTTGACACAATCCACTCCTTTTATATCAACGTATTCGACATTGTCGCCATACATATGGTAAGGATCCTGTGTGTACCTTTCTCCGTCAAGCGACTTCGCAGCATCGTAAATCACACCGTTCCAGTCGTAATTTTCAGCTTTGTCGCCCGCTGCTGTAACGTAGTTGCCGTCGATATAATAGAGAGAAGACATTCCTAATTGTTCTGTGGGAACCCCGCTGCTGTTGCTTGAATCGGCAAATGACACTTGAGTGACACGGGTTTTATTTTTTGTGCCCGGACCGGCTTTGAAATAGTTATTTATCATGTTGATGTAACCACCACCGGGACCCCCATAACAACCGTTTCCATTACCCCAGTTATACATCACACAATTGCGGAAATCAACACGTTCTGCATCAACAGTATTGGCGTACTTTTCATGGTCAAATCCGTTCCATGCATAACGGGCTCCGTTGAATCGGGGTGCCCTGTTCTGTACATGAGCAATAAAGTTATGATGGAAAGAAGCGTCTTTACCTCCCCAGATTCCCCCATAAGAGTGAGCCCCTTTGGAGTGACCCGGATTAGCAAGACCTTCCGTCACAGTACACCACTGCATTGTGAAGTTCTTGTTATCATAGAATGAAGCTACTTCGTCAATACTCCAAGACATTGAAACATGGTCGAGAATTATATTGGATTTCTGTCTCTGCCAAGTTGCATCAGCACCATCATTGACATCTTTCACCTGAGAACGGCGGAACCGGATGAAACGAATGATATTTTGGCTGCCTTCGCGGATAGTCCTGTAACGAAGAGTAATACCATCACCCGGTGCAGTTTGACCCAAGATAGTGGTATTGTCACCAATCACGAGATCTGATTCAAGATCAATGTAACCTCCAACATCAAAAACAACTATCTTATTTATGCTGCCGGTGACAGCTTGACGAAAAGAGCCTTCTCCTTTGTCATTAAGATTGGTGACGTGACGAATTTCCGGAACATTATTTTCGTCGCCGCGTCCACCTTGAGTGTAGCGGCCATGGCCTTCAGCTCCAGGGAAAGCAGGAGCCAGATCTTGAGCATACGAGCCCGCAATAATGGCGGGAATACTTAATAGAGTTAAGAATCTTTTCATATTAGAGTTAGGTAAAATTATGCAATCAATTAGAAATTTTTATAATGTTACACCATTCTTGAAAATGGCAATTTCATGTATTCCGCTTTTCTCGGAGTTGACTTTTTCTCCCGATGCCACTTTTAATACATAAGAAATAAAATCAGCGAGCACATCTTGCATAGAAGAATCCTCGACAAGACGACCTGAATTAAAGTCGATCCATTTTGGTTTACGCATGGCAAGGCCAGAGTTTGTGGAAACCTTGATAGTGGGAACGAAAGTGCCGAAAGGTGTTCCCCTTCCGGTTGTGAAAAGCACCATCTGACAACCTGAAGCAGCTAAAGCCGTCGCTGCCACGAGATCATTGCCCGGAGCCGAGAGAAGGTTAAGACCATGATTATGAATTCTTTCACCATATTCCAAAACACCGAAAACAGGGCTCTTCCCGGATTTTTGAGTACAACCCAAAGCTTTTTCCTCAAGTGTAGATATACCTCCGGCTTTATTGCCGGGAGACGGATTTTCACCCACGGGCTCGCCATGGCTTAGGAAATATTCCTTGAAATTATTAATCAGAGAAATTGTTTGATCTAAAAGTTGGTCGGAGGCGCATCTATGCATCAGAATAGTCTCGGCTCCAAACATTTCGGGCACTTCAGTAAGAACGGTTGTGCCACCCTGAACATTGCATAACCAATCGGAAAATTCACCGAGCAAAGGATTGGCTGTGATACCAGAGAAACCATCGGAACCACCACATTTAAGACCTATACGCAATTTGGAGGCAGGTTGATCACTCCGTTTAAAATTGCGTGCATTTTCATAAAGTTCTCTCAAGAGTTTGATGCCATATTCCACTTCATCGCCTTCCACTTCTTGACAAACCATAAATTTCACTCGAGAAGGATCGTAGTCGCCACAATATTTTTCAAAATCTTTAGGTTGATTGTTTTCACATCCCAGACCCACTATGAGTACACCGCCGGTATTAGGGTGATGCACCATGTCACGAAGAATTTTTTTAGTGTTTTCATGGTCGTCGCCAAGTTGAGAGCAACCGAAATTGTGAGGAAATCCGAATATCCCGTCCACGCCTTCCGCTCCGGTTTCTGCAATCACACGGTCGACTATCTGCTTTACAATTCCATTAACGCATCCTACGGTAGGGATAACCCATATTTCATTACGAATGCCCACTTGTCCGTCAGGCCTCTCATAACCCAAAAAGGAAGCTTCCTTTCCTTTGCCCTCTTTCCCCGGGAAATCGGGCTCCGGATTATCGATACGGATATCGGAATAATCCAGTGTGCCTGAAAGATTTGTTTTTATATCATTATGATCTAAAAAATCTCCTTGCTTCACATTATGGCGAGTATGACCAATCGGAAACCCATATTTAATCACATTCTCTCCTTGAGGGATATCAATAAGTGCAAACTTATGACCCGCAGGTATATCAGAAATGAGAGTAATATCTTTGCCATCAATAGTCACTTTCGTCCCAACGGAAAGAGGATTTATGGCTACTGCAACATTATCAGCCGGATTTATCTTGATAAAGTCTTTCATTAACTTTTAGTATTAGACATTTATTGATTTTTTCATTGGAATTTATTCCTGTGGATTCCAATCGGAACCGACAGCAAATACATTGGATAGGTTTCTTATTTCTGTCACTTCTTCCGGAGTGAGTTGCCGAGCCCAGCTTACACGAGCTGCTGGATTGGCACCCGGACCTGTGGAGCCATATTCGCCATATCGAGAAGTTAGCTCATTGGCCGGATCACTCCAATTATTCCATCCTTCGGCCACAATTTGGGCCGGAAGTTCACAGTCAATAAAAACAGTATAAGCATAGGGTCTCCAGGGGCGCCCAAGGTACAGTTTTTCTACCTCGTCGAGAGCTTTTATCTTACAACCATCGAATATATATCCATATTTCACATCTTTGGGTGTAGAAGCTGCCGTAATGAAAGAATTGGCTTTACCTACTATTTCACAGTTTTTGAAATAAGCAGTGGCCGGTCCGAATATAAAGTCGGTTGTTCCTTCAATATAGCAATCCTCAAAATATACTCTGCTGAAATTTCCCGCTGTAAAGATCGTGTCTTGATTACCGAGGAAACGACAATGTCGGAAAATAAGTCTGTCTCCTTCAGTGTGCAATGCCACAGCCTGTCCTAAACGGGGTGCGTCATTTTCAATGGTGAGATTTTCAAACGTTGCATCGCAAGCATCCACTTTCATAGTGTAGGTGCGGAAAGTGCCCATTTTATCTATGTTGGCATGATGATTATAGGTGATAATGGTGCTATCCATATTTTCACCAATAAACTTGACATTATGAAGCCAAGCCGGGATAACGATTTTCTCTTTGTAGACACCATTGGCAATATGCACGGTGACTGTGTAGTCCATATAAGCCCGAATCATTTCAAGAGCCTCCGTGATTGTCTTACAGTCTCCGGTTCCATCTTGATTAACGTAGATGTTCCTTTTCCATTCTGCTGCAGATAACCCGGATAAAGTTGTGACAAAAAGAAGTAAAAACGCCGTGATACGCAATTTCATGATTATACTTATTTTGTGATTTTGAACCAGTCAACGTTCAGCCAACCGCTATCATTGCTTTCCCAATCTCTAACGCAGAATAATCCCACTTTGGCTCCGATCCAATGCCCCTCGGTAACTTGAAGCGGTTTCCCGAAAGTTGTGAATTTTTTTCCGTCAAAACTATAAGAAAATATAGCCTCACACTTGTAATCTTCCTTTTGGGTAGGTTTTTTACCGGTCATTTTTACATTGACACGAAGATATATAGGTTTATTCTCATCGAGTTTCAGTGAAGCCATTTCGTTTTCTTTCCCTCCTTTATTGGATTTAAGGCTTTCTACTTCAGAAAGATAAATGCCATCTTCTCGGCTCACAAGTTGTATTGCGCCGAGATTGTATCCGGCAATTACAAGTCCGGCTCTCTCTCCGGGCATAATTTTGCCGTTATTCACACGAGGCATAAATTCCACTTTTGTCGTGGCTGTGAAATTTTCAGCAGGGAATTTCTGAAGCAAAAGATTAGAGGCATCGTAAAGGCGCCCGCTTTCTGAAGTTTTTTGTGAGAAAAGACGCAGTTGTGAATTATTAGCATCACAAAAATACCACAAGGCATTAGGATTTCCTTTCCATTGCCATTGTTTGCCAAGTTCTACATTGTCAAATTCATCGTTTTCCACCGGATTATTCTTGGCAACTGAACTGCCGACATTAGGTTTTCGGTATTCTTTTACCGGTTCACCTTTTCCATCGCCATCAGGATCAACTCCAATAACAGGCCAGCCATCATTGTTCCAAGTCATAGGTTGAAGGTGTACCACACGCCCATATGGGCCTTTATCCTGGAAATGGATAAACCAGTCTTCGTTTCCATCGGGGGTGTCAATCCATGCACCTTGGTGAGGCCCGTTGATATCAGTGGAGCCTTGATCCATTACATTTCTCACTTCATATGGACCCCAGGGATTTTTTGAACGGAGCACTTCCTGCCAACCGGTTGCAACACCACCGGCAGGTGAGAAAATATAATACCAATCACCACGCTTATACATTTTAGCTCCCTCGATAGTTTCATTCTCGATATGTCCGTCATATATGACTCTATCTTGTCCTATGGTCTGAGTGCCATCAGGAGTCATTTCAATCATACCCAAAATACTTTTTACTCCTGCACGGCTTCCGGCATATCCATGGGCGATATAAGCTTTTCCATCTTCATCCCAGAAAGGACAGGTATCAATCACGCCTTTAGCTTTATAAACATGAACAAGAGGTTCCCAAGGGCCGGCAGGATTTTTGGTTTTGGTCATGAAAATACCAAGGTCAGGATCACCGTAGTAAATATAGAATTCGCCATTATGATATCTTATTGATGGAGCCCAAACATGATTGCCATGACTGGGGTCGGGTGCAGCTTGAGCATAGTCAGGCATTTCAGCTATTGCATGACCTACGATTTCCCAATTTACAAGATCTTTGGAATGAAGTATTGGCAAACCCGGAATGTCACAGAAACTTGAAGATGTCATATAATAGTCATCCCCAACACGGACAACATCCGGATCAGAATAATCGGCATTTATTACAGGATTTTTATATTTCCCGTTGCCAAGGTCCGGCTGCCACACATCTGATAGATAGTTATCGCTAAACGCAATAGCCGGAGATACCAATAAGGCAACTGCTGAAATCAGAATCTTATTTACTCTTTTCATTATTATGTCGTAACCTTTTGTGAGTGTCTTTGATTGGTTTTTGTTGCTTATCTCTTGATGAATTTATAATTCTGTACTTTAGAACCATTTTCAACCACAAGAATATATATTCCCGGGTCGAGTGAATCTATGATGTCATAACGATTTTCACCTATAGCAGAACAAACAACGAATCCACTCAATGCATTAACCACCGTGAACCGAGAATTACCGGATGAATAGACTGAATGCAGAGCGGCAGACGCTTCGTAATGTTCTTTTACTTTAGAATTGGAAAGAGTGCCTCGATAAATATAAAGTTCATCAATAAGCCCATTATAAGAAGCGTCAAAGTTATAGGTATCGGTACCACCTATCACGAGGTTTTCATCCGGACAAACAATAGGCCCTGTTGCGACTTCTGTTTTACTTTCAGCTATTTCTCCATCGATATAAAGAGTGAGTGATTTTGCCTCAAAATCACGTACCGCAACAATATGATGCCAGTTGCCGTCGAAAACTCTTGTAGAGGCATCTGTAATACCCACTTCAGTCTTTGTTACATCATCATCTATAGAGAATCGGAAAGTGTCACCATTTTTATGCTCAACTCCAAACCAATTACCTGTCGGACTTTGGATAGATCCATATAACAATAAATAGGTGTCAGCCTTACTGTTAGAATTCATCCAGAATTCCACTGAGAAGGAATTGTCATTTATATCTAATTCTTGATATGCATTCTGAACATAAACTGATTTTCCCGAAAGTTTCAAAGCATTACCAACTTTCCCTTCAACAGTTTCGCCTCCTACAAATGTCCCGGAAAATGCCCCATTTGATTTTGCCTGAGAGGCATATTGTGAAGCAATTTCATTTGGAGTGATGTCATCAACAACTTCGAAAGGATAATATGCCATTATTTCAATTGAAGAGTTCTCACGAACTATTATGTTTATCTCCATCGAGGTGTTTTCATCATCTTCAGCCCCAACAGTTGATAATCTGAAGGAATATTCACCCGATTGAATTATTTTCCCGGAGATAGAGCCTTTAAGAGTGTTTTCGTCGAAATCAAGAACAAGGCCATCAGGGAAATCTGTGACTTCTATCCCTTTTGCATTCTTTACCGTGAACAATATTGGCTGTATATCATCACCGGAATAAATAATCTGATTTAAAGATCCTGAACTTACAGAAATATATCCTTTGGTATTATAATATTCTTCCGGACTGAAGGAGAGATGAGGAGGTTGGTTGTATGCACAATTTTGCCAAGCTACAGCGAGTCGATATTGTCGGTCTTGCATGAGACACGGTAGCTTATAATCAGATGGGATAGTTGTGGTAAAGATCAATAGGTCAGATTCAGTACTTCTGTCATGTAGGATTATTTCTTCACGCCAGTCTCCGAACAGGTCGGCTTGAAGATTTGGAGTTGCTTTTGTAGTATTGCATGAAGCCGCATTACTATATTGACCAAGATTAAGCAAAGTGTTAATGCTCGACAAGTCATTATTAGGTTTGGAAATTGTCACACCATCCAGAAGTTCATCAAGCAAGTCACCGTCCCAATAAACCCTGAAATTAACAGAAGGCCGTTTAGCTCCGGAAATAATTTCTTGTCCACCCCACACTGTATTAGTAGACGACCACCATTCATATCCCGGATATGAAGAAGAAACATTGGCAGCAAGTCCTCGACCTATATCATTGCCTGACTGAGGATCGAAATACAAAACTTCTCCTGTGGCAGCATCTCGCACAGTTGTGTCATATTTGTAAGGGCTTTTCTTTTCTTCATGTGGCATCATCACCTGAAGACCCTCTCGACCGGGAATCATTTGTGCCAAATGGAGGGCATCTCCATGGCCACCTCCGGTGCTGTAAAGGAAAGAACCATCATGGTCTAATGCTGCTGAACCGAAAATAATTTCATCACATCCGTCAGCATCTACGTCACCAACGGTGATTGAATGTGTACCTTGACCGTACAGTTCCTGATTTTTTGGGGATTCATACAACCATTTTTCCGTTATTGTATTACCATCAAAATCCACCGCCCATACGTAAGCATATGTGTAGTAACCGCGTACAAATACTCCAGAAGGTTTTTGACCGTCGAGATAAGCTACACAAGCAAGATAACGTTCGGCACGATTGCCATAGCTATCTCCCCAGTCACTTCTGATATTGCGTGGCGGATTGTATGCAACTGTGGATATTTCTGCTCCCGTTTCTCCGTTAAAAACTGTAAGGTATTCCGGTCCTGACATCACCACTCCGGTATTGTCTCCGGATTTTATGCGATAATCATCGTCTGCTTTATCATCTCCCATCAATACGGCTTTCCCATTACCATCGATTGTCCCGGGAGCAGTCTTGCACATTAACTCGGCTTTGCCATCCCCATCGAAGTCGTAGACAAGAAACTGAGTGTAGTGATTTCCGGAACGGATATTGTGCCCGAGATCTATACGCCATTTTCTTGTCCCGTCAAGTTCATAGCAGTCGAGAATAGTGTTTCCGGTGTAACGGCGTTGTGAGTTGTCGGCTTGATTTGACGGGAACCATTTCACCACAAGTTCCCATTCTCCATCTCCGTCCACATCCCCAACTGATACATCATCGGGGGTATAGGTATAGTCTTGATATCCTTTCCCCTCTTTACCTCCATCTGATGGTGTAGAACCACCTGCCGGACGGTCAAGATGAACCTTCATGTATGGTAATTCCCATACACCGACAGGATTTGATGTTTCAAGGACGTTGCCATTTTGTAACGCTTTCACGGTATAGATCTCTCCTGCTGAGCCATCAATGTCTATAAAATTTGTAATTGATTTAACAGGAGAATCGTTTATCTTGGTTTCACCACGATAAATATCAAATGTCAAGTCATTAGGATCATCTATTAATGAACGCCAGGAGAGAAACACTCCTTTGTCGGTTTTAACTGCAACAAGTCCACGGTCAAGCTTTTCAGCTTTAACCGTGGGACTATATTGACCTTGAGCTGCCATACCGAATGCAGACAAAAGGGAAAGACAAGAAAATATTATTTTTCTCATGATATCATAACTATAGAGTTGAGATTCATAAAGTTGATATCTGAAGAGATTCAGACTTCAATTTTCTTGTATTTTGGCACAAGCACCTTCATGATAACCCAAGCCAGGATATATGCAACAGCACAAATACTGAAAACGATCATGTAGGCAGCAGGTTTTCCGGCAAACTGGAGGAATTGGAATGACGGACCCATACCTTCAGCAAAGCTGAAAAGTTGTCCTGATCCCCAGTTGATGGCAAATGAACCAAGACCACCGGCCATAGTACCAATACCTACGATAGAAGCAACGGTAGAGGTGGGGAACATATCACCGATAGTGGAGAAAAGGTTGGCGCTCCATGCCTGATGGGCTGCTCCTGCCAAACCGATAATAATTGCCGGATACCATACAGAATATTCCCCAAGTGGCTGAGCAAAGAGTGCTAAAATTGGCACAAATGCGAAAATTAGCATTGCACGCATTCTTCCGGCATAGGGATTCATGCCTTTGTTTTCCACAAAAATCTTCGGCAGATAACCACCACCGATAGAAAGAACGGTTACTATAAAATAAAGTGTGAAAATTAAAGCCTGACCCATTGAAGAATAGGAAGTGAATCCGAATTGATCTGAGAAATATGCCGGAGCCCAGAAGAGGAAGAACCACCATACGCCATCAGTGAGGGTCTTGCCTGCAACGAAAGCCCAAGTCTGACGGTATTTGAAACACTGCCAAAATGGGATTGTTTTGGTTTCTTCTTCATGAATTTCAGCTTCAGATTCTCCCTTTTCATCTTGTTGAATATAGGCTAATTCAGCTTTGTCAACATATTTAGAATCTTCAGGCTTAGAATATAATTTGCCCCAAAAACCCATCCATATGAAACCGAGTGCACCAATGATAATGAAGGCCATTTCCCATCCGTAAGCCTCTGCAAGTGCAGGTATACATAATGGGGCAGCAAGTGCTCCAACAGATGCACCGGCGTTAAAGATAGATGTGGCGAAAGCACGGTCTTTTTTCGGGAAATAAAGAGCAGTAGTCTTTACGGCTGCCGGGAAGTTACCCGACTCACCGATTGCAAGCAGAGCACGACAAGCCAAGAAAAGCCATACACTTATTGAAGCGACTGAAAGGGCCAAAGCGGAACCGGCTTGAATGTCATAAAGAGCTTCAATAGAACCGAGACCGGCCAAATGAATCGTAGCCCATCCACAGAATGCGTGAAGACATGCTGCCAACGACCATATAAATATTGCTACAAGATATCCTTTCTTAGTGCCAAGAAAGTCGATCACTTTACCGGCAAAAAGGCTGATAACTGCATAAAAAATTGAGAAAAACGCCGTTATCATTCCATAATTAGCATCTGTCCAATGAAATTCCGGCGATATAAAGTCTTTCCAGGTAAGCGATAACACCTGACGGTCAAGATAGTTAATGGTAGTGGCGAAAAATAGCAACGAACATATCATCCACCTCCAATTGGTGCGTTTTGCCGTGCTGACCGCTACAGTGGGATTGAGTTCCATATTAAAAGGGTTAGGTAAGTTTTTATTTATCAATTATATAGTTGCAAAGATATTAGATTCGCGTGATAATAACAAGGGATTAAGACCTAAATCGTTAAAATAAGGCTATCAAAATAACGATTCAGGTCTTAACATATTGTGATTTATCTTCAGTTATATCACTTTTTAGATAGCAGATTTTTAAAATTTGAAATAATCTTTAGCATTGTTGTAGCAGATGTCCTCCACCATCTGACGCAAACGTTTTTCCTCATAACCTTTAAATGGTATCTTTCCGGCTTCTACATCATTGCCAAGGATGTTGCAGAGACAACGGCGGAAATATTCATGTCGAGGATAAGAAAGGAAGGAACGAGAGTCGGTCAACATACCCACAAAACGGCTAAGAAGACCCATATTGGAAAGGGAATCCATCTGTTTTGTCATACCGTCGAGCTGATCGTTAAACCACCAACCGCTACCAAATTGAAGTTTGCCCGGCACCGAGCCATCCTGGAAGTTACCAAGCATTGTGGCGAGCATGTCGTTGGCATCAGAATTAAGGTTATAAAGGATGGTTTTGGCGAGTTTGCCACGTGTGTTTAATGTGTCAAGCAATTTTGCACATGACTTAGCTGTGGCAAATTCACCTATAGAGTCGAAACCGGTATCAGGCCCAAGACGTTTGAACATTATAGTGTTGTTGTTGCGGATTGCACCGTAGTGGAATTGCTGAGTCCAACCGGATTCATAATCCATTTCGCCAAATATTACGAGCATTGCTGACTTGAACTTGCGGATTTCTTCACCCTCAAGTTTATTCCCTGCATACACCTTGTCAAAAATTTTCTCTATTTCAGCATCTGTGTAATCTGAGGCATAGAATTCCTCGATTCCATGGTCTGAAAGTCTGCATCCCATCTCTTCAAAGAAATCGTGACGTTTCTGAAGAGCCGCGATAAGATCGGCAAACTTTCTTATAGTGACTCCAGACACTTCAGAGAGTTTTTCAAGATAATTAATAAACTCTTTCGGATCTTCCACTGCCATCGCTTTATCGGGACGCCAAGTGGGGAGAACTTTAATCTCAAATCCACTATCGCGCAATTGTTTATGATATTCCAAAGAGTCTACGGGATCATCTGTGGTACATACCACTTTTACATTATAATGACGCATTAGTCCGCGCGCTGACATTTCAGGATCGTTTTTAAGCTTGTCATTGCAAGCATCGAATATTTCTTTAGCAGTTTCAGGATTGAGAAGTTTGTCAATTCCGAAGGCTGTCTTCAACTCCAGATGGGTCCAGTGGTAGAGAGGGTTACGGAAA
Source organism: Muribaculaceae bacterium (assembly GCA_022510425.1). Classification (GTDB taxonomy): domain Bacteria; phylum Bacteroidota; class Bacteroidia; order Bacteroidales; family Muribaculaceae; genus Lepagella. The sequence continues at coordinate 267,596 of JAFLTO010000001.1, read as the reverse complement.
GTGTATGGAACGGTCTCAGCCCATTTTTGGAATTTCTCCCAGTCTGAGGAATCTCCTGTGATGAAGTGTTCATTCACTCCGTTGGAACGCATTGCTCGCCATTTGTAATGGTCTCCGCCAAGCCATATTTCTGTGATGGAGTTGAATCTGTAGTCGTCAGCTATCATTTTTGGAATCAAATGACAGTGATAGTCGATGATAGGCATTTTCTCCGCATTGGTGTGGTAGAGATCCTGAGCTGTTTCAGTCTCGAGGAGGAAATTTTTGTCTAAAAATTCTTTCATGATCGTTATGATGGTTAATATTAGTTTTTAATTATCTATAAAATTGACATTTACATTTTTGATTGTGAAATTATCAACGTATTCCGTATGAAGTTCACCTGCTTTTGCATTAATGTCAAGATTTTCAAAATTGAAATTACTTAGACGGTACTGATCATCACGGTTCTTTACATTGAAAAAATTATCACAGTCAAATTTTATGTTTCGCATGGTTATGTGATCGGAATAAGACATGGGCATATTTTCGCGTCCTTTAAGATCGTAAAATTGAGTCCAAGGCGCCACAAGTAAGAAATTCTTGCCATTCCCTTCTATATCTTCCACTGTAATATATTCATATAGTTGGGGTGTATCCGGACGCATCTTGAGCCACAAAAGGTTGTTTGCGTCCTTCACCTTGATCTTTCGTAAAATGATATTATGATTAAACACACTCTCAGAACCCAATGTGAGGCATCCATGACTGAATCCATATTCACAATCTTCAATAAGGATGTTTTCATTTCCTCCGTTACCTTCAATTTCCGGATATAAGGATAGATCGACATCAGGATATGAGTTTCTGAAAGCATCAGCAAAAGGTCCTTTCCCTCCCTTTATTGCCACTGCATCGTCATTTACCGACATGTAGCAGTCCTTTATGAGAACGTTCTTTACAACATCGAGGTCGACAGCATCTGTGGATGGAGCCTTAACAGGTTCAGCAGGTGAAAAGATATGCAAGGATAGAAGTTTCACATTTTCACTATTGTGAATATGGGTGGTCCAAAATGCCGAATTCTGGAGATTAACTCCTTCGATCCTGACGTTCTTGCTATTGGAGACATAAATTAAACGAGGACGTTGTTCATCTTTGTTTGTACATTTTGGGTTCCACTTCCGTCTATCCCAAAAATGTTTCCAATAAGTAAAACCGTTGCCATCGATTGTTCCTTCTCCGGTTATGGAGAAACCGTCTACTCCGTCGGCATTTATCAATGCCGGAAAATATAGACAAGTTTCACCCTCTATTCTTGTCTTAATTAGAGGATAATCGCTGGGGTCGCTACTTCCCATAAGGGTTCCTCCTTTCTTAATATGAAGGTTCACTCCCGGTTTGAAAAATAATGCTCCGGTGAGATACGTGCCCTCGGGAACTACTATTACGCCTCCACCTTCAGATTCCACTTTATCAATCAAAGTCTGAAATTCCTTTGTGTGAACTTTCCCATCATTCACCACACCAAAATCGCTTATCTTATATTGTTTGCCTAAAGACGAAATATCTAACGGAGTTGTATCACGAAACCAATCTGTAATTTCAGTTCCATCGGGCCAAAAGTCAATTGTCTTTTCTTTTTTAGCAAAACAGATAATATTACAAATCAAGCAAAGAATTATGAAAGATAATAATCTTAGATGTCTCATCAATAGATTTTTGATTACTATGTTATAACTTATAAATTTCAGAGCCTGCTAAAAGGACACACCCGGTTGTGTAGTCATCGAAGTCAGGCTTAGAATCATATGACACCGGCTGACCATCTTTAGGTTCTTTTCCTGTGCCTTGTACATACCCGATATAACCATCAGGATGTATGGCCTCGTTCACAATCCCATTCCATGCTTTAGTCAGAGCAGGAAGATATTTTTCACGATCGAGTATACCGTTATTGATACCCCATGCAAGGCCATATGAAAATAGAGCTGTTCCCGATGTTTCCTTCCCTCCAAAATTACCATCGTCATGGAGACTCACATTCCAGAACCCATCTTCACGCTGACATTTTATTGCAGCATCCAGCATTGTCTTCAAATCATTTATATAAACCGCACGATGTGGATCATTCTCCGGTAGCTCTTGCAAAACCCTCACCAAAGCCGCCACAACCCATCCGTTGCCACGAGACCAATAACAATTCTTCCCATTCGGCTCCTTATAGGGAAGGACAAAATCCTTGTCTCGCCACCAAAGACCTTCCTTTTCATTAAATAATCCACCCGCTAAAGAATCTCTTGTCCATTCATACATCCTCCAGGCTTTTTCATTATATTTAGGATCTCCTGTTATAGCACTCATCTTTGCAAGGACAGGCATACCCATCTGAATTGCATCAATCCAAGTCCAGTCGTCTATTTGAGGAGTATTTACAAGCATATTCGCGTTGGCCTTTGTTTTGGTGAGCATTTTAGCCTCGGGTGTCAGGCGATAAAGATCGATGTAAGTTTGAGAGCAGGCATAATTATCTGCGTTTCTTGTTTGTGTCTCGTCTTTGCGCATTCCCCAATTGAAACCGTCTCCCCATTTATAAGCATAATCGTAATATTTGTTATCAGGATATATTGAATGAAGAGCCATAAGACCTTCAAAATAGACGGCACGAGTCCATAAATTTGCCTCATATACTTTTTTACGAGAATAATAGGGGATACTTTGAAGAGGGTCGGGGTGGTTCTTCATATAGAAGTCATTAATCTTGATTAATGTTTCCAAAGTTTCCTGTCGCGGGGGCAGTTGGTTTTCGGCTATAACCGGTTGTAAGAAGAAAAAGGCAAATATTAATAATATTAATTTTTTCATCATATCAAATAATGAATTTTTGACAAATTATTTTGATAAGGTCAAAGGAATCAAACACACTTTAGAATTTAGACCGGCTGGCAACACCTGCCAGTCGCCGAAGTTGAATTCCTTTGCATTGGTTACAGACGCTATGTTGGCATCTTTGAATATGCGCCAGTCCACCCCTCGTCGTTCATAATCGGCAATACGGTTAGCCTGAATGTTAGTTACTTCTATTTCCAACGAGTTAATGCCGTTTTGCAGGAATTCACCCACTGAAAGAGTGTAGGGCAGACTCCATACTTTGCCTGCAGGTTTCCCATTTATTTTCACGTCTGCGCTGTCTCTCACATCCCCAAGATCCAGGCACCAATCATCTGCCATTTCAACATCTTCAAGATAAAATTCTACTGAATATTTTCCTGTGCCGAAATTAATTGTGGCATCAGAGTGGAGGAGCTTAGTCCATGAAAAGAGAGAATCAGTATCGAATATTCCTGTTATGGGTGGATCACTTTTAATAAAATTGATCTTCCACCCCCGGTCAATGATTTTTGCTTCACCTTTAGATTCTACATATGCCCATGGTTCTGTATTGATAGAGAAAGGGAAAGTTTTTAATATCAATGACTGCCCGGGCTTAAGTTGTAATCTCACCAGGGTTTCTCCATCGGGAGATTTGCATATTTGGGCCTTGCCTGACTTGCCGGTCAATGGATCGAAAATTTCTACCGCCTCTGCAGGTGTGGCAAGTTTTACAAAACCGTTAATTTCACGATTATTCAGTAAAGCCATGAAATAATTGAAACCTCCGGCTTCATTACACCTTCGTATCATAGAAAGTCCATGTTCTGTCCTGCTCATTTCAGGTGTTGTGCCTGATACATTTAAAGCCTCATTGTAATCAGGAGCGGTAATGATCTTTCCCATTCCGCGATTTTGTACAGATGATTTGTTTGTAATGGGTGGAAGAGCAGATACAAGTGACTTAAATATATTCCTGCGATTTTCGAGATCACTTAAACCCGGAACATCCGAGGGAAGGGTTCCCACAAAAATCACAGTAGCCCCATTTTCTGCAAGTTCAAGGAGTCTTTGCAAGGTGGAATGTTGCATATATCTTACAGGCGGAATAATTATACCGTTATATTTGGCTCCTCCTTTAGCTGAAAGTTTGTTCCCTCTTACTGTGATTTCATTTAATAATGAATCTGAAATATAATCTAAATCATATCCGAGATTGATAATAGCATTTACTGCCTCCTTAATATCAGGCATTCTTTCATCCATCTTATGGATTTCAAACATCAGGAAAGGATTGCCCCCTTGACGTTGCCATATCTCGTCAATAGGAAAATATAGGAGAAAATCATTGTCAGGCACACCTGCTGTCAGAAAAGACTGAACACGACTCACATAACTGAAAAGAGAGTCGGCATCCTGCCATATACTGTTGGTGGGTGACATATTAATTGATGCATAAAACATCCACCCCGGGAAAGCAACATCTTTTGGTGAATAAGGAGCCCCATGAAAATAAACATGGTTTACACCGGAAACAAACATTTGGTCAAGCTCGGGTTTAGTTTGGCATAACGAAGTGCGGAAATGCTCAGTAAGCCATGTCAATGCCTCGGCTGAAGTATATGTTTTCCCGGTGAGATGAGCCGCTGATGAGGCAAATTTAAGCACTGCCGGATCTGCGTCACTTTGACGTGATGGACCATCATTGTCCAATCCCGGAATGTCAAATTTCGTCTGCCCGAAAGATTCACATTCCGGTATATCAACTGCCGCATAAAGATCAATAATATTGGCTGGAGAACCATGGCTTTGATTTCTCACCCTTGTGCCATTGGAATGACTACGAGCCAACCAAACGTCTGTGAAATTCTTGCGTAGCATATTTGCCAAAGTGTAGCGATAATCTCTAACTACCCGTGAACGGGTGTCATTATGATTGTCAATATCAAGAAATTCAGGAAGATACGTTTCAAGACGATAACCATGATCTTTTTGAAATTCTTCTAAGATATTATCAGCCCAGTCTGATCCATACACTTCAAAAGAATCATTGAAGAAGGTATCCGGAAAAGGAGTGGAAGTTGTTGAGAATGCTCTATCAAAACGATCAAGGTATGAATTCACGGCCACACTGTCATAATGATTGAGAACAAAACCTTCTCCACCCGGTGCAGCTCGTTTAACTTTCTGAAAAGTACGTCCGCTGAATAAAGCATATAAGATCCACTCTCCCTCACCTTTGGGAGCTTTCCATGAAAGAGTGGTATCCTTTTTAAGCTTTGATGTCAAATCAATTCGAGTGCCCCCATTGGTGGCCATGATTGACTGCAATGTTGCTACTTCCCTCTGTTTTGGATCTGAAGGAAGAATCTTACCGCAGAATTTCTCTCCCGGTTTTACATTCCATTTCTCTACAACAAGTTTGCGTGCAGCATGTTTTGTTCCAACATCGGGACCCCCAAAAGGCCATCCGGTGCCATTATTCATATCAACTTGTAAACCCAGTCGTTCCCCTTCTGATATTGTATAATCAAGAATTCTCATCCATTCCGGAGAAAGGAATTGGATATCATTCTCTTCATTCCCTTTAACACCATATATGGGTGTGATTTCTACTCCACCAAGACCTTTTTTAGAAAATTCTTCCAGGTTATATGTAAGACCTTCCGGGTCGACAGCGCTACCCAACCACCACCATCTGACGAAAGGCCTGTTTTCAACTGTTATGGGATACCAGTCAGTAGGTTCAGGCACAACGTCAGCCTTCACATCTATGGGACGATTGATTGCTGCTGTTAATAAACTAATGATTATGGTTAGAATCCAATGTTTCATTTATGGCTCCGGTTGAGTCATCAATCACTTTGCTAACACTGTAGCAAGAGCCTTCCGGATGCCATCTTTACGTATCGATGTGAGATATTCAGTTGTCTTCTCCAAAAGACCCGGTATCTCTTTCCCAAAATTTACTGTGAAAATATCACTATCCAAAATGGCCGCAACAGTAGATTTGAGATCTTTGTCGTTCCAATTATCTTTAATAAACTTCACATGTTCCGGATTGTCCTCAGGTGTGAATGGTGAATCCGGAGCATACATTGCCAATAGTGCTGCCAATGTAAAGACTGAAAGATCGGCAAGCTTGTTTTGTTTTGTCCAATTATCTTTCAACGTAGGATAGTTGCGTGTTTCCCATTTAGACAAAGAATTGAGTGCTATCGACCTAAGTTGATGATTTATATACGGGTTTGTGAAGCGTTCAAGTATCTCAGCAGAAAATTTCTTCAATTCTTCAGGATCCTCATCAATCACAGGAATCACTTCTTCTTCTATGAATCGATTTACAAACTTATTAATCTCAGTATCACTGAATGCTTCAAACACAGTGTCATTACCTGCCAGAATAGACAAAGCCACCATCCCTGTGTGGGCACCATTGAGGATTCTCACTTTCTTATCGCGGAATTCTTTTACTGAAGGGAGAAAATAAACATTTAACCCGGCTTTGTCCAATGGTAGTTCTTCCTTAACCTTTTCGGCTCCATCTCCTCCAATCACCCATAAATGATAAAGCTCTCCTTTCACTAATGCGTTGTCGGTATATCCTTTTTCCTTTTCAATTTCTTTCACAGAGTCTTCAGAATATCCTGAAACTATACGGTCTACTAAAGTATCACAGAATATACATGAGTCATCAACCCAATCCAAGAATTCCTTACCCATACCGGCATTTTCTGCGTGCTTAGCAATATATTCCTTTAATCTGGCTGCATTGTTTTCACTTAGTTCACAACAAAGGAAAATTAGCCCTTTGTCCTTGTCTCCATTGAAATGTTTGTAGCGATGATTCAACAATGCGGTAACTTTTCCCGGGAAAGTGGCGGCGCATAGTTTAGTTGCATCATCGTCGTCATATTTGATACCCTGCTCTGTAGTGTTTGACACTACGAATCGCAATTCCGGAGATTCAATTAGTGATGTATATAAATCCGGATTTTCATTGGGTGAAAAAGCCTTGTCAATGACCGTGATAAGACGCGTTTCTTTTTTAGGAGTCCCGTTTTCCACACCTTCAAGACACACATTATACAGGCAATCTTGCTTTTCAAGGTTCTGGATAGTTGGGTTATATTTAAAACGTGGAGAAACCACGGCTACAGAAGTGTCTATAACTCCCTTTTCGTTTGCTGTGTCAAGGATCCAATCTACAAAAGCTCTCAGGAAATTACCCTCTCCGAATTGTAGCACTTTTGTGGGACGACTGATTCTTTTTACTTCAGAATCCGAATTATTAAGTTGTTTCATGATAAAATATTAGGGATTGAGATCTTAATATTGCAAAATTATAAAAAAAATACCAAATACATATTCAAAGTGATAAGCCAATAAACACTTTTTAATTTTTTAATACATCAAAATGACAGAAATATATTATATTTACCACGAAAATGTTTTTGTAAATTAATACTTTAAAAATATGTTGAAACAACCGTTCTTGTTGATTCTCGGGCTCATTTTGGCCCTAAATTCTTCTGCTCAGCCTTTTCGTTTTGATTTTACAGATTCAAAAAACGGAAAGCAGACCGGAAACGCCATTAAAATAACACCAAATGATATCTATTCATCCGAAAAGGGCTATGGATATGATTTTCAGGAAGTACCCTTAACCGGGAAAAATCATCCCTTCTTTTTCTCTGTTGATGTCCCTGATGGCAATTATTTGGTTACTGCGGTAATTGGTAATGATAAAAAGGACGGGGAAACTACGTTAAGGGGGGAATCGCGACGTCTTTTCTTTGAAAATGTTCCTACTAAAAAAGGAGAATACAAGACATGTAGCTTTGTTGTCAACAAATATAGCAATGAAATAAGGAAAGACGATGAGGTTAAGACAATCAAAGGGGGCAGTCGCAATAAACTTAATTGGGATAATAAACTCACACTGGAATTTAATGGCGAGGCACCCCAGTTAGCTTATCTTGAAATTGAAAAAGTAGATGACGTTCCTACAGTCTTCCTTAGCGGAGATTCCACAGTGACAGACTATGATGTTGAACCATATGCAAGCTGGGGCCAGATGATTCCCCGATGGTTTAATCCCGGTATTTCTTTTGCTAATTATGCAGAATCCGGAGCTCGACTTGACACTTTTAAAGAGCGTGGAAGATGGGAGAAAATTCTTTCTGAAGTTAGACCGGGCGACTGGGTGTTTATAGAATTTGGTCACAACGATCAAAAATTGAAAGGACCCGGCACAGGAGCATACTATTTCTATATGTATCAACTTAAAGAATATATAGATGAGGTGCGTTCTCGCGGTGCTTATCCTGTATTCCTTACTCCCACACGTCGACGTTATTTCGATGATGAAAATAATCTGATCAATTCCCATGAAGATTATCCTGAAGCTATGAAGTTTATAGCACAAAGAGAAAATGTGCCACTTATTGACCTTCAAGAAATGACAGGAATACTTTATAAAACGCTTGGAGTGGAAGATTCCAAACGTGCTTTTGTGCAATATCCTGCCGGCACTTATCCGGGGCAAAAAGAAGATTTGAAAGATAATACCCACTTCAATCCTTATGGGGCTTATGAAATTGCAAAATGTGTAGTAGAGGGTATGAAGGAGCTCAACCTTCCATTGACTCAATATCTGCGCAGCGATTATAAAGAGTATAATCCTGTTCAACCGGATTCTTTTGAATCTTTCAAATGGATTGAATGTCCTTTTATTGAAATTACTAAACCCGAAGGAAATTAAAATGAAAATATATAGCCAAATACTAATTTGCAGTCTTTTGCTTGGTTCAACCTCTCTATACTCTTTAGCGGAAGATAGCGTTCCCGATAATCAGCCATATATCATCGGACACTGGAATTATCCCGACAATTCAATTAATCCTATATACGTAGTATCAGATAGTGAAAATGTTGAACTTTTCATAAATGGAATTTCCAATGGCTTTGGGCGTCATGAAAATAAATATTTATTTACTTTTGATAATGTGATTTTTGAGCCCGGTACAATCACAGCCGTGAGCTATGACACTGAAGGGAAAGAACTCGGAAAATACTCCTTAGTAACTTCGGGTATACCGGCCCAGATAAAGCTGACTGTTTTAAAGCCCGGAGAAACTAATTATAACGGGAACTCGGATGAAACTGTAATCCAATGTGAGATAACAGATTTCTATGGAAGAAGGTGCCTTCAGGATAACAGAACAGTTTTTTTTGAAATAGAGGAGCCGGCGGAAATGATCAACGCTTCTGTTCCATTAAAAGAAAATAATGTGCGATATAAACAAATTTCTTTACATAATGGAGAAAATCAAATTTCAGTGAAAAAACCATCATCCTCCGGAGAAATAAAAATAACTGCAAAAACCACAGGTCTTGCTCCTGCAGTCGTGTCCCTGGGTAATTCATAAATTGATGGAATATGAATTTCACGGTTAGTATACGGTCCTTAATTATTTTCATATTAATCTGTATAAACTATCTGCCGGTTTTCGGTGATGCAAAATTTCGCAACGATAACGGTGTGAGAATTTTTGTGCCCATGAATTTCGGTTGGCAATTTTCATTAGGCAGTGATTTACCCTCCGATTCTTCTGCTTGGGTTGACATTAATTTGCCTCATGATTTTCAGATTCATCAAGAATGGGTGGAACCTTCTCCTGACGAAATGCCCGATATTGATAATCCCATGGCTAATATAAAAAGCCGACTAAGTGCCAGAGGCTTCAAGGAAATGGGAACCGGTAGATACTGGAAGACATTTGTTCCGGATTCAAATTGGGAAGGAAAGAGAATTTTACTCGATTTTGAGGGTATAATTCTTACGGGGGATGTGTACTTAAATGGTCATCTTATCGGTTCTACAGATTATGGCTATCTCGGATTCGAGTCAGATATAACTGAACATTTGAAACTTAACGAAAGCAATGTGATTGAAGTAGTGGCTTCTACCGGAGAGCCTGATAATTCAAGATGGTATACCGGAGGAGGCATTTATCGAGATGTTAATATCATCGTTACGGACCCGAATCATTATTTTGTGCGTCACCCTCTCAAAATCACTACTCCTGTGGCCACACCTGAAAAATCTGTTGTTGTAGTAGATGCTGAGATTGCCACTTTTTTAAAGAAGGACTCTATTAATGTTAACATTAGTATTAGAGATAAAGAGGGTAAAGAAGTATATAGCGATTTAAAAAACTTGAGAAATAACCGAAGGCAAAAAATACGTGAATTCCATATTGATTCAATAGCCCTAGAAAATGTTGATCTTTGGGATACGGAAAATCCTTATTTATATACTATCGAACTGACATTACAGGGTGATAATGGAGAAATTTATGATAGAATAAGAGAAAAATTCGGATTCCGCACCTTGGAATTTTCACCCGAATTTGGAATGAAACTCAACGGTGGTAAGGTTTTGCTTAAAGGGATAGCCAATCACCACACGCTTGGGGCTCTCGGGGCCGCAGCTTACCCGAAAGCCATTGAAAAACGCATTAAATTATTAAAGGAATTCGGATTCAATCATATTCGAACTTCTCATAACCCATATAGCGAGTCTATGCTTGATCTTTGCGATGAATATGGTATATTGGTTGTTGATGAGCTTTATGACAAATGGCAAACAAAATATGCCGGAGGGAGAAGGGATTGGAATCAATTATGGCTTGAAAATGTGCCTGAATTTGTAAGGCGTGACCGCAATCATCCCTCAGTTGTATTTTGGAGTTTGGGAAATGAACTTCAGTTGATTCCTGATTTAACATATAATGATTGGGGAGTTACTCCTTATAAATTACAGAAAGCTCTGTTAAATCGATATGACACGTCGCGGCCGGTAACAGTTGCCATGCATCCGAGAGGGAGAAATGAATTTACCGACTCTCTTCCGGCTCCTCTCGTAATGGAAACTGACATAGCTGCTTATAATTACAGGTATATGTATTTCCCAGGTGACGGCCAAAAATTTCCATGGATGATATTCTATCAGAGTGAGGCTAATACATCCAATATGGGACCTAATTTTTTTGAAATGGACCTTGACAAGGTGATTGGATTGGCATATTGGGGAATGATTGATTATTTAGGTGAATCTAAAGGCTGGCCTGCAAAAGGATGGAGTGAAGGCGTTTTTGACATCTCTTTGGAACCGAAACCGAATGCTTATTTTCTTAAAAGCTATTTCAAACCGGATGAACCACTGGTTCGTATCGCTGTGATTGACGGCGAGGATAGCAGATTATGGAATGATGTTGTGGTAGGAGGTGAATCGCAATCATCTCATTGGAACTATACACCCGGTTCGATTTTGAATCTGTATACATTTACCAATGCCGATGAGGTTGAGTTGGTCCTGAATGGGAGGAGTTTTGGTCGTAGACGCAATAATATTGAAAATGCTAAGGAACGCAACCGTATAAAATGGGATAGTGTTGCATTCGAAAAAGGTTATTTGGAAGCTATCGCATATACTAAGGGAGATCCGTCCCCCGTCAGCCGTCATAGAATTGAAACCTCTGATGTAGCCGTCAAATTATCTGCCCGAGGAGATAACCTCGATTGGAAAGCTGATGGCTTAGATCTTCAGCATATTACCATCGAAGCCTTGGATAATAAATCCCGTCGAGATTTCGGTGCCAATCAAAAATTAAAGTTCAAAGTTACAGGCCCTGCCGAAATAGTAGGAGTGATCAATGGGGATATTAATTCCAATGAGTTATCAATAGGTGATTGTCGTTCTCTTTTTAATGGCAGAGCCGTTGCAATTCTTCGTTCAAAGCCGGAACCCGGGCAGGTGATTCTACATATCGAGGGTGACAGCCTTAACCCGGCGACATTGACTTTTCAAACTAAATAAAAACTATAATGCTCTTTGAAGGGTAATGCCCATTATTCCAATCACTACATCTCCCGAAAGTGTTTCAAGTGTCAGTGATTCAAGTTGCCGTTCGGGGTCAGTGGGTATATCCAATACTATCCCTGCACCCCCTTCAATGAATCTATCTGCTACTCCTTTTATCCCAATTTCATCACCGATATAACGGCTCATTAGTCCGTTTTTAAGATGAAGACGATAGGGTGGAAGAGTCCCCGAAGCCAAAGCAAAGGCATAATCATCATTATAAAAATCAAGTTCTATCGGTGCCCAATTTATAGGATTTATAAGAGGAGTTGACTCTATTTGACCGTCAGAGTAATGAATATGCAGTGAACCATTCTCTATTCCGCTATGCATATGGTTGGTAGAACCTGCCATTATAAGATAAACATGACTTGCATTGCCGGAAAGTGGAATTGTTATACTGTCGGGATAATTATCCCATAATGATGTATATACAATATTGTGTCCTTCATGAGCAAGAGCAAAAGGAACACCGATTTCTGTCTTCAGGATCCCCCTCTCTTTTTTTAGAATATCCCTAAGTCCGCTATCGTCAATAAATGCAGTTAGTGTGGGGTGACACCATTCACCTATTCCTTGTTTTGGAATCTGAAGAGTGGTGACTGATGGTCTTGGTGACAAATATTCATTACAGAAAATGTCAGTCACATTCGAATTATAGATTCCATCAAGATTTAAGGGTTCACATAATTCTGACTTTACATGGGTGAAATCTTCTCCCACTGTTATTAAGGAACGGGACTCGGTATCCATTTCTGCATTCCACCAAATTAAATCCCCTTTTTTCATTTCTATGAATTTCACTGGGCCCTCCTTACGTATTTGGCCCGTTGGTAAAGAAGACGAAATATCACTTTCTATTATTTCTATTTCAAGAAAAGGATTACTTCCTCCATCAATGGCAATTCTTGGAGTCGAAATTGAGTTCTTAACATTTTTCCATTGAGCTGAAACACCATTAACAGTAACTTTTTCAATTCCTTTGGTTGGAATGATAAGTTGCAGCTTGGAATTATGTCCGAATTTGTTATGTATGTTATAAATTATGCGGTTGTTTTCACGTTTGTACGAATAAGAAATGTCCGGTAAATCAATCGAAGCTTCATTCCAATCCTCCGGAAAGCCAGGTATGAGATTCACTTTAGGTTCTTTAGCCAAAAGGTCCGGACGTATTCCAAAAAGACCTTCAGTAAGGGCACGACTCCAGACACCTATCGGATCAGCGAAATCTCTGTAACATTCTCCTCTGGCTTTGTCATAATAGCTTATCTGACCGAAATTAAGTGGAGATGAGCCGAGATACATATTATCGTAGGCTACACTTTTCATAAGTTTAAAGGCTTCCTCATTGCGGCCGGCTTCCCAATAGGCGAGAGCCGTATGCATGACTTCTGCTATAGCCACATTATTTATACTCCAGGAATAAGGTTTCCAGTTGGTGGTAGAAAGTGTATATAAACCCTCCTCTATACCTTCCCCTTCAATAGGAATGTGAGGTATTTCAAGGTCTATATATTTAGTAGCGGCATAAGCTTTGAACGGATCGGCGATCTCTGAATCTATGGAATGGTAAATTGTCCAAAGTGCAGCTGATGAATGCAACCGTCTATGTAATGATGCCTCTCGATATTCGGCCCAGTGACCACGTTCCGGGATCCATAATACACTGTCGATAGCTGCGGCTATTCCTTCCGCTTCTTTTATGTATGGGGTAGAATCTTCGCCTAATATTTCAGCTACCTGTGCAGCTAATCTATTTGCAAAAAGGTTGTAGGCAGAGGAATGAGTCACTTCACCTCCGCTATAATATAATGCGTCACTGGCCCATATGCAGCAATAGGCGTCATAGAGTTTATTGTCGTCGGGATCAAAATTTCGTTTTTCCCATTCTAAATGTCTTTTTACAACCGGGAAAAGTTCACGCATTGCAACAGTATCTCTTGTAGCTCTGAAATATCTTAGCATCGCATCAATGTAAACTATGTTCATATCATAGTGTGACATCTCGTCTTTCTTACCGGGCCTACGACAGATGTATCCGTTGCTATACATCGGTGTGCCCCATTTTTTCTCCGCTCTAGCTAAATTTAAAGAAGAATCCTGGCAAGGATGATCAAAAATTTGTGGAATTTCTGTTATTTGATTGGATGCATAAGTTTTGAAATGAGTCAAAGCCCTGTGTTTTTGTCCCGTAGCACTCCCTACATAAGCTCCTCTCCATCCTAAATGAGGAGTACGCCATCCTATCGACCCGTGTAACCATGTTTCGCCACTCCAAATTCCGTCAGCAGCTACTGATAATGCACCAGCGATAGGATTGATCCAAGGGTCCGGAGTTTGAAATCTTATTCTATCACTTAATTCTTTACGATTTTTTTCAGCATTTTCTAATAGTGCGTCAAGAGGAATTTTTGGAGTTTCTTCAGTTGGGAATAATCCTAATATCTTTTGTTCTCCCGGTTGCAATTCTATTTGTCCTTCATAGGAAGGAAGGTCAGTGATATGAAAACTTTTAGATGGTATAATAAGAGAAAGCTTTTTTCTTTCCTTAATACCATATTCCACACTGACTTTGTCGTTATTAACTGTATAAATATTTCCTTCACAATACTCCGGCTTTAAATCGAAACAAGAAGGGTCGTCAACACCGAGATCTCCTTCTCGCGAAAATTTTTTATCAGCCACTCCTCCGAATCTTACCGGGATTGTAACTCTATGCTTATTATTGTTTTTAATTGCCCAGAGAGCATAGTCTAAATCACGGCCTACTTGAGTTTCCACGCTTACACCACCCTGAATATAATCCATGCGTCCCGGTGTATAACAGACTGTGCAATCTCCATCAGGAAGAGTCAGTAGAAGATTCCCTCCCATCCTCGGGAGATAAATGCCGAATTCAGGATAATCGGAGCAGTCAACTCTGAAACCGGAATAGGCGCCATAAAGACCTCTGTTAAACCGGTTTTTACCATTTAGGGACACTACGGAATTACCATCGGGAAGGTAATGATGGGGGCGTTTCTCTCCATTCAATGTCATGAATGAGAAAACACTTATCAGAATCGATAATATGCTTTTTTGCATTATCATACCACTGAAAAACGGCTTTTTAAAGTTTCTTATTGTCAAATATAAAGATAGTTATGCCATTATTAACACATTTATTATTATATTTGCGTTTTAAACCCTAAAAATTACATAAATTGGGGTAGTGTATATCATAAAATGCTATGAAAAATATACTTTTTGCAGCTCTTTTAACGTTATCCTATCTAACGGTATTTTCACAGACTGACGCATATATCAAGCTTTATGACCATAATAATAAACACCCTCGCATTGTAAGCATCACTTATCCGGGGGATGCCAATACTCGAGAAATGTATAACAGTATTTATGGGCATGGAGCTGTGATTGAAAATCCTTGGGTGGCTTATAGGATTTATATGGACAACAGACAGAGTCTTGACTTATATGTGAAACAAACTCCTCAACTGGAACTGGATATAACGGGTTTTTACACAACTCCCGAGCAACTCGAAGAAGGCTATGGTTGTGATGTGCTATGGGCCGGACAATCAGTCGGAGCCGGATCGTTTAGAGGATTTACAGACCAACCTGTCACAATAGATACCGTTGCGACAAGGACACAAACGGTGTTAAGCAATTCTTCGGTTGAAGTGGTAGATAAGGATTGGATTTTTAATGGTCACCCTATACAAATGTCACAGACTTATTCTGTTTTACCGGACTCAAGAGACTTGTTTGTGGAAATTCTATTGGATGGCTACACTTCCGATGATGTTTTCGCCACCGGTATCCAGAAACTTGAAACTGATAATGTCGGGTTTATTGAAAAAAATGGTATAGCCGCATCTTGGGGCAGTAATGTTCCCAATAAAAAGCAACCTGATCTCGTTGAAGAGGTAGGACTCGCTATTCAAATTAATCCCGAAAATATAATAGAGGCAAAAGAGGATGAAATTAATTATTTATATCTCCTTAAGCCTGACAAAAACGGAAAAATCACTTATAAGGTGATAGCATCCGGCAATAGAGAGAAAGAAGGTTTCAAAGATGCAGCTTCATGGTTCTCATACATAAAAGACAATTACCGCCAACAATAAAAATAATAAAATAAAACTACAAAATATATGGTAAACTTCTCGCTTAAGGGTAAAGTAGCCCTCGTCACCGGTGGTGTATATGGAATAGGTTTTGCAATAGCTAAGGCTCTTCACGAAGCCGGAGCAAAAATTGCATATAATTGCAGTACACAGAAATCAATGGATATCGGCGTTAACAATTATAAGGAAGCCGGTATCGATGCAAAAGGGTATCTCTGTGATGTAACCGATGAAACCGCGGTAAGGGAAATGGTGGCTGATATAGAGAAAAATCTTGGTGGAGTTGATATCTTGGTGAACAATGCCGGTATCATAAAACGTATCCCCATGCATGATATGGATGTGGAGGATTTCCGTAAAGTAGTTGACATTGATCTTGTTGCTCCTTATATATGTGCTAAGGCTGTAATTCCTTCAATGATTAAGAAAGGCCATGGTAAAATTATAAACATTTGCTCCATGATGAGTGAATTGGGACGTGAAACGGTTTCTGCTTACGCAGCCGCTAAAGGGGGTCTGAAGATGCTCACAAAAAACATTTGCTCAGAATATGGTGAACATAATATCCAGTGCAATGGAATAGGACCGGGATACATAGCTACACCCCAGACTGCTCCTCTTAGAGAGAAACAACCTGATGGTAGCCGTCATCCTTTCGATCAATTTATCATCGCAAAAACACCTGCAGGACGATGGGGAACCCCCGAAGACCTTGCCGGCCCGGCAGTTTTCCTCGCATCTGAAGCCTCCGACTTTGTAAACGGTCACATCCTTTATGTAGATGGCGGAATCCTGGCATATATCGGGAAGCAACCCTAAAACTACATTTTAATCATGATTATTCACTATTAATCAAGATAAACAAGCTAATAAGTAATATCAACAAGTGGAACAAGTATTTTCTTATATTATAGGACTCGGAGCAGCGGTGATGATGCCTATCATCTTCACTGTGCTCGGTCTTTGTATTGGTATTAAAATAGGTAAGGCTCTTATGGCCGGACTTAAGGTTGGCGTCGGTTTTGTCGGCCTTTCTATTGTCACTGCTCTCCTTACCTCTTCTTTAGGTCCTGCTCTTAATGATATCGTAAAACTCTATGACCTTCAACTGAAAGTGTTTGATATGGGTTGGCCGGCGGCGGCTGCCGTGGCCTACAACACTGCAGTTGGTGCATTTATAATCCCGGTGTGTCTGGGTGTAAACTTACTGATGCTCTTTCTGAAAACAACTCGAACAGTCAATATAGACCTATGGAATTATTGGCATTTCGCGTTTATCGGTGCTGTGATTTATTTTGCCACTGATTCTTTGGCTTGGGGTTTTTTCGGAGCGATCATTTGTTATATTGTAACCTTGGTTATTGCCGACATGACGGCTAAGAAATTTCAAAATTTCTATAAAGATACAGAAGGGATTTCTATCCCTCAACCTTTTTGTGCCGGTTTTGCTCCGTTTGCTTATGCTATAAACAAGGCACTCGACAAAATTCCGGGTATGCAGAAACTTGAAATTGATGCCGAAGGTCTGAAAAAGAAATTCGGAATACTTGGCGAACCTCTATTTTTAGGTGTGCTTGTTGGAATCGGAATCGGTTGTTTCACATGCTCGTCCTTTACTGAAATAGTAGATAAGATTCCGTATATTTTGGGCCTTGGTATAAAGATGGGTGCCGTAATGGCTCTGATTCCAAGAGTTACTGCTTTCTTTATAGAAGGTTTGAAACCTATATCTGATGCTACACGAGAACTTATAGCAAAAAAATTCAAGAATGCTGATGGTTTGAATATCGGTATGAGTCCGGCGATCGTTATCGGACATCCCGCCACTCTGGTAGTTTCTCTGCTTTTGATGCCTGTTACTCTGATTCTGGCTGTGATCCTACCGGGCAACCAGTTCCTTCCTTTGGCCTCTCTTGCAGGAATGTTCTATGTTTTCGTTCTGATAATTCCTTACACCAATGGAAGTGTAGTGAAATCTTTCATAGTAGGTGTTATTATCATAATTGCCGGTTTATATATGGTCACAAGCATTGCACCGGCATTCACCCTTGCCGCCGATGACGTATACAGGGTAACGGGCGACGGCTCTGTTGCTATTCCACAAGGATTCCAAGCCGGAGCTTTAGACTTCTCTTCTTCACCTTTGAGTTTCGTGCTTTATCATTGCACTGTACATCTCAAGGAGATTGGAGCCGGTATTCTCGTATTGCTCACTTGTGGTTTGATGTGGTGGAATAGAATACTGATTCTCAAAAATCAGAAAGAGATGGTGGAAAAAGGAGCTACAACCCTCCAGACAATGGAATAAAAACAATACAAAATATGAAAAAATTAATTTTTGCTGCTATGGCTACTTTAGCAATGACCGGTGCGACAGCACAGACAACTTATACCATTCAACGTGCTTGCCATCCTGATGACGTTAAGGAATATACCACCGACCAGCTTCGTTCGCGTTTCGTTATGCCAACAGTAATGGAAGCCAATAAAGTGAATCTCACATATTCTATGTACGACCGGGTTATCTTTGGAGGTGTTATGCCAATAGGTCAGACAATAAAGCTTGAAACTATTGATCCTCTCAAGGCTGAATATTTCCTGGAAAGAAGAGAATTGGGCGCTATAAATATTGGAGGCCCGGGTATAATTTCTGTTGATGGCAAGGATTATGAATTGAATTTCAAGGATGCCCTCTATGTGGGTTGTGGTAATAAGGAAGTGATCTTCCGTTCAAAAGATGACTCTAACCCGGCTAAATTCTATTTAAATTCTACTCCCGCCCATAAGCATTATAAGACACAATTGATTACCATTGATGGTCGTAAAGGTTCTATAAAGGCAAATTCTTTCCATGCAGGTAGTATGGAAGAGAGCAACGACCGTATCATCAATCAGCTGATTGTTAATAACGTGCTCGAAGAAGGACCATGCCAACTTCAGATGGGTCTCACAGAATTGATGCCCGGATCTGTGTGGAATACTATGCCGGCACATACTCATGATCGTCGAGTGGAGGCTTATTTCTATTTCAATGTGCCAGAAGGCAACGCTATTTGCCATCTCATGGGTGAACCTCAGGAAGAAAGAGTGGTTTGGTTGCACAACGAACAAGCTATCATGAGTCCGGAATGGAGCATTCATGCTGCTGCCGGAACTTCAAACTACATGTTCATCTGGGGAATGGGTGGTGAAAATCTTGACTATGGTGACATGGATAAGTTCCCTTATACTGATATGAGGTAATTATATGAAAGATTTTGAAGAAGTATCCGAACCTTATACCCTTTCAGAAGCAATAAAGGAAGCTCAAAGGTGTCTACATTGTAAAGCTCCGGGTTGTAAGAAAGGATGTCCCATAAGTAATGATATACCCGATTGGATATCAGAACTTGCCAAAGGAAACTTTGGTAATGCCATGAATATCATCCATAATCGGAGTAATCTTCCTGCTGTTTGCGGAAGAGTCTGCGGACACGAACGTCAATGTGAAGGAAACTGTGCGCTGGGGAAAAAAGGTGATCCGGTGCATATAGGTAAACTCGAACGTTTCATTGCAGATTTCGATGCCGAGGCCGGCTGGAGACACGAGTCCATTCCGGAGAAAAACCGTGGTAAAGTCGCAGTTATTGGTTCGGGACCTGCGGGTCTTACAATCGCAGGAGATCTTTCACGTCAAGGTTTCTATGTAGAGATTTTTGAGATGGAACCGGAAGCCGGAGGTGTTCTCATGTTCGGTATTCCTCAATATCGTCTGCCAAAAGAAGTAGTGAACAGAGAAATCAAAAAGATCGAGAATCTCGGTGTTAAGATAAATCTAAACACTACAATAGGAAAAGACTTCACAATAGATGATCTTTTCAATCAAGGATTTGATGCCATTTTTATGGGCACAGGCACAGGTGTGCCTAAACGTCTTGCTATTCCCGGTATTAATCATAAGGGTGTCAGACAAGGTATTCGATTCCTGCGTCGTGTAGGATTATATGAAAACGGATATATTTCCCGTAAAGAAGTAGTGATTCGTGAAGGTGATAAGGTCGCTGTGATTGGTTGTGGTAACACTGCCATGGACGCTGCCAGAACTTCTCTCAGAATGGGGGCCTCTGAAGTCACTGTAATATATCACCGAGATATTGAGAAAATGGCGGCACTACGTGCAGAATACGACGACGCGGTTAATGAGGGAGTGAAATTCCTTTGGAATTCATCAGTAGTGAATATTGAAGGAAGAGATGACAATGAATTTAAACTTAAATCTATAACTGTCAACACTCCTGATGGTGAAATTGTAATGCCAATGGATAATGTTATACTTGCAGTAGGATCTGTTCCTGCTTCACGTATAGTTTCCACCACTGATGGGATTGACGTCGATGAAAAAGGGTATGTGCTGACTCGTGACAATCCTTATGGCATGACCACACGTAAGGGGGTATTTGCCGGGGGAGATGTATCAGGCAATCAAGCCACAGTGGTTCATGCAATGCAGAATGCTAAGGCGGTGGCCGAAAGTATAGCTAAATATGTAGACGCCGTCAAACTCATGGAAATAATCTAAGATCAACATAAAAACACCAACAACACTATAAACATGAGCAAAGTAATAACACTCGGAGAAATTATGCTCCGTCTATCCCCTGAGGGATGCTACAGATTTGTAGAAGTAGACAAATTCAATGTAATATGGGGAGGCGGTGAGGCCAACGTGGCTGTAAGCTGTGCAAACTATGGACATGAAGCTTATTTCGTAAGTAAACTGCCGAAACATGAAATCGGTCAGGCAGCCGTGAATGCACTTCGTCGCTATGGAGTGCATGTAGACCATATTGCAAGAGGTGGCGACAGAGTAGGTATCTATTACTGTGAAACAGGTGCATCAATGCGTCCTTCTAAAGTTATTTACGATCGTGCACATTCAGCTATCGCAGAGGCTGATCCTTCTGATTTCGATTTCGACAAGATTATGGAAGGTGCCGACTGGTTCCATTGGAGCGGTATCACTCCGGCTATCTCTGATAAGGCAGCTGAACTAACAAGATTGGCTTGCGAAGCTGCAAAACGTCATGGAGTAACTGTTTCGGTTGACCTTAATTTCCGCAAGAAATTATGGACAAGCGAAAAGGCTATATCCATTATGAAACCTTTGATGAAATATGTGGATGTTTGTATTGGCAATGAAGAGGATGCAGAACTATGTCTCGGTTTCAAACCGGATGCTGATGTAGAGGGTGGAAATACTGACGCTGAAGGCTACAAAGGTATTTTCCAACAGATGATGAAGGAATTCGGATTCAAATATGTTGTTTCTACTCTTCGTGAATCTTTTTCCGCAACTCATAATGGCTGGAAAGCCATGATTTATAACGGTAAGGAATTCTATCAGAGCAAACGCTATGACATTAATCCGATAATTGATCGAGTAGGTGGTGGCGATTCATTCTCCGGTGGTCTAATCCATGGATTGTTGACAATGTCTAATCAGGAAGAAGCCCTTGAGTTCGCTGTTGCAGCTTCTGCACTTAAGCAAACAATACCGGGAGACTTTAACCTCGTTTCCGCTGAAGAAGTGAAAGCTCTTGCCGGTGGTTCCGCAAACGGTAGAGTACAGCGCTAAACCCTATCCCTTATACTTAATACTATATCCCTAAAATAATGGCAAAATTCAATAAACTCCAAGTCCTCAATCGTATGGAAGAGGCTCCCATGGTGCCTGTTTTCTATCATAAAGATGTAGAGACTGCTAAAAAGGTTGTGAAAGCTTGCTATGAAGGTGGTGTCAGAGCTTTCGAATTCACAAACCGAGGCGATTTCGCTCATGAAGTTTTTGCAGAAGTTGTTAAATACGCAGCTAAGGAATGTCCGGAAATGGCTATGGGAGTAGGCTCGGTTGTAGATCCTGCCACTGCTTCTCTATATATGCAACTTGGTGCCTGCTTTGTTGTAGGTCCGCTATTCAATCCTGAAGTAGCAAAGATTTGTAATCGTCGTCAGGTTCCTTACATCCCGGGTTGTGGTAGTGTTTCAGAAATAGGTTTCGCTCAGGAAGCCGGTTGTGAGGTTTGTAAGGTGTTCCCGGGTGATGTTCTCGGACCGAAATTCGTGAAAGGTCTCTTGGCTCCTATGCCTTGGAGCAAACTTATGGTTACCGGTGGAGTTGAACCCACTCAGGAAAATATCACAGCTTGGTTTAAAGCAGGAGTTGCCTGTGTAGGTATGGGAAGTAAACTTTTCCCTAAAGACAAGGTAGAGGCTCAGGATTGGGACTTCATCACTTCAAAATGTAAAGAGGCCCTCTCTTATATCTAACATATTTAAGCGGAGCCTAACAATGTTGACCCCGGGCAAGAAACATTGGAGATGTTCTTAGCCCGGGGTTGATTTAATTTGATCCCAAAAATAACCTATGGATCTTTCATAAGTTAACCTCATAATTGAGCTTTCGTAAATACTAATTTTTTTTACTATCTTTGCTTTAACTAAGATTTATAGATATGTTACGTTTCCTTATCACTTTTTTTGGACTGTCAGCCGCTATACTATCACTGAGAGCTACCAATCCTCCCACAGCAAAAGAAATAGCTAAAGCTAAAGCCGATTCTGTGGTGCAACTTCTCACTTTGGATGAAAAGATAGGTTTGATGATGGACCGCTCAAAACCGGTACCCCGTTTGGAAATTCCTGAATATAACTGGTGGAATGAAGCTCTGCATGGTGTTGGAAGAGCAGGAATAGCTACTGTATTTCCTCAGTCAATTGGTATGGGGGCTACTTTTGATCCAATACTCATTGAAGAGACATTCGATATAATCAGTGATGAAGCAAGGGCCAAATATAATGAATTCCAAAAGGAAGGTGATAACGGTAGGTACAAAGGATTGACGTTCTGGACTCCTAATATTAATATATTCCGGGACCCCCGTTGGGGCAGGGGTCAGGAAACCTATGGTGAAGACCCTTATCTGACCACTCTGATGGGCCTTGCGGCAGTTAACGGGCTTCAGGGTGAGGATCCTGATGGAAATCTGAAAACTTTGGCTTGTGCCAAACATTTTGCCGTTCATAGTGGCCCGGAATGGAATCGTCATAGTTTCGATGCCAAAGATGTACCCGCTGAATATCTTTGGGGTACTTATCTCCCGGCTTTCGAAGAGTTGGTGAACGCAGGAGTGGGCCAGGTGATGTGTGCCTATAACCGGTTTGAAGGTGAGCCTTGCTGCGGTAACAATAGGTTATTGATACATATCCTGCGTGAAATGTGGGACTTTGACGGTATTGTGGTAAGTGACTGTTCTGCGATACGGGATTTTTATATGGAAGGTCACCATGAAACTCACAAAGATGGAGCAGAGGCAAGTTCCGATGCTGTAATTTCAGGAACAAATCTTGAATGTGGTAGCGACTTTCAAAACCTTCAGCAAGCCATTGAACGTGGACTTATTACCGAAGAGGATATAAATGCAAGTGTGGCAAGATTATTGACAGCTCGTTTTCAATTGGGAGAAATGGGGGAGGAATCTCCTTCACGCTGGGATTCGATTCCTTATTCAGTGGTTGATTCCCCTCGTCACCGTCAAAAAGCTTTGGATGTAGCTCGTAAATCTATGACGCTTCTGAAAAACAATGGAATTCTTCCTTTGTCACCAAACAATAACGCCATAATGGTGATGGGTCCTAACGCAACTGATACAGTGATGCAATGGGGTAATTATTCAGGAACTCCATCTCATACTGTTTCTATACTTGATGGTATCCGAGCTAAAAATAATACCATTAAATATGCCCAAGGATGTAATCATGTTGTCAATGATTCAATCGCCCCTGAATTTGATGTCTCCGGAGTGGAGACGGTAATATTTGTTAGCGGCATTTCTCCCAAATTGGAGGGTGAAGAAATGAAAGTGAATTTCCCCGGGTTTAAAAAGGGTGACCGTGAAACAATTGAGCTTCCCCAAGTTCAAAGGGATTTGATTAAACAATTTAAAGATCAAGGTAAGAAGATTGTTCTTGTAAACTGTTCAGGTTCTGCTATGGGTTTGACTCCGGAAGATTCTATCTGTGATGCTATCCTTCAGGCTTGGTATCCCGGTCAGGAAGGGGGACAAGCCGTGGCTGACGTTTTGTTTGGAGATTATAATCCTGCAGGACGTTTACCTGTAACTTTCTATAAGAATGATAGCCAACTTCCGGATTTTGAGGATTATAATATGACAGGAAGGACTTATAGATATATGAAGGAAAAACCTTTATATCCATTCGGGTATGGTTTAAGTTATTCCGAATTCATATATGGGGAACCTACTATTCAAGAATCAGCTCAGGTAGGAGACAAAGTACCTTTTGTCATAAATATTTCAAACAATAGCGATATTGATGGTGAAGAGGTGGTGCAATTATATGTAAGAAAGAAAGAAGATCCAAGTTCCATCAACAAAACTTTGAGAGCTTTCAAAAGGGTGAATGTGCCGGCAAATTCTTCTGTAGATGTGGAATTCGTTCTTGATGAGAACTCCTTCAAAACCTATGATCCGCTCAACGAGGAAATGTCAACCTCGCCCGGTGAATACCTTATATATTATGGAGGTTCCTCTGATACCCCCTCTTTCAAAACATTAACTCTACTCTAATCAACCCCTAAAATTAATCATTGACATCCTCTACGATGTAGTTATGATATAATGATTCTGTAGCCCCAACATGCTTATGTTGGGGTTTACCATGTATATACTCTTTAACCTTAGGGTAATATGGAATGATAAAAGCTAATGAGACCCCTAATTACCTCCAATTGTCGAAAAAATTATTTTTTTTTTGCAATTATAAAAAGATTTAATAATTTTGCACTAATCTCTGAAAAAAGGTGGTTTTAAAATCTGAAAACCAAAAAGTTTAGAGAAGTAAGTATGATTTAATATGATAACTCAATCTAATTACAAATCTAATAACCTAAATAGCAGATTAACGGAAAATCTAAATTCCTGAAAACTAATATCAGAAAAACTCCTCATCCGTATAAACATATCAAAGCAAAACTAATAACTAATCATACACATGAATCATGACCTTAAGTAATCTAATCTGTAAAGGACGAAGATCAGGAACTGTTTCAGTAATGAGAAAAAGGTTTCTGGGTCTTGCAGCCCTCTTTTTGGCGCTTCCTGTGTTTGCCGAGAATATCGATGTTTCCGGTACGGTCTTCGATACAGAAGGCGAACCTCTTATCGGCGTTACAGTAATGGTTGAGGGTACTACTAATGGTGCCGCAACTGACATTGACGGTAACTATTCTTTAAAATTGGTGCCATCCGATGGTAAACTTGTTTTCTCTTATATCGGTTACAACACTGTAGAGGAAAAAGTGAACGGCCGTACAAAGATTGACGTTACCATGGCTGAAAATTCCAAAGCACTTGATGAGCTCGTTGTTGTAGGTTATGGACAGATCAAAAAATCTGACCTCACAGGTTCTGTTTCCACAATCGATGCCCAACAAATCAATGCTAAAGGTTCTGCATCCGTGCTGGAGAGCCTTCAAGGTTCAGTTCCGGGTGTGAACATTACAAAGCAAACAGGCCGTACCAACGGTGATATCTCTATCGAAATCCGTGGTAAGTCTTCTATCAATCAAAGCGTTACTCCTCTTTATGTGGTTGACGGTGTTGAAACCAATGACATCTCATTCTTGAATCCTCAGGATATCGAGCGTGTCGACATTCTTAAAGATGCATCTTCTACAGCTATTTATGGTTCACGCGCAACCGCCGGCGTTGTTTTGGTAACAACTAAGAGCGGAACTGGTGCACATAAAGGTGCTCAGGCAACAATTTCATACGATGGTTACTATGGTATCAGCCATGCTACCCGTATGCCTGACTTTATGGATGGTCCTCAATGGTATCGTTATCGTTTCGGTAAATTTACTCAACCGGTTGCAGGTCAAACAGCTTGGGAACCTCAAACAACCTTCGGTATGCTTCCTTCAGCTATGGGATTAGGTCAGGCGCTGCTCCAAAAAACAGCTAGTGATATCACATCACCTTATGTAATGAAGGAGATGCTTGAAAATAACGCAACTACTTATTGGCCCGGCCTTGTTACCCGTGACGGTCATCAACAGAACCATTATGTTTCTGTTTCCGGTGCAAGTGAATTTGTTGATTATCAATTCGGTCTTGGTTACGAAAATGTACAGGGCCTTTACAAAGGAGATAGCAGAAGTAACTACTCCTTCAAAGGTACTGTTAATGCAAGGATTAATAAGGTAATCAATGCGGGGTTCAATATTTATGCTGCTCAAATCAATAATTCCTATGCTCCTAACAATGCAATCGAACAGGCTTATCGCGTGAATCCTTATATGATTCCATTTGACGAAGAAGGAAATACAATCCACTTCCCGGGTAATAAAACAACTCTTGGTACGGATGATAATCAGTTCTCAGACTTCATCAACCCGCTCGACCGTATGAAAAATTCAGTCGAGAAACGTAAGACTTATCGTTTACTCGGTAATATTTACTTGCAATTGAATATAATCCCGGGCCTTACTCTTAAATCTACAATTTCTCCTACTTATACATCCTATCGTAATGGCCAATATATCGGTTTTACAAACCCCGCTACTGGCAAGACATGGGTAGACGATGAAGTAAGGACAGCCACAGTC
Source organism: Muribaculaceae bacterium (assembly GCA_022510425.1). Classification (GTDB taxonomy): domain Bacteria; phylum Bacteroidota; class Bacteroidia; order Bacteroidales; family Muribaculaceae; genus Lepagella. The sequence continues at coordinate 241,027 of JAFLTO010000001.1, read as the reverse complement.
GTTAATAATACTTCATATGGTTTTGTATGGGATAATATTTTGAATTATGTCCGCACTTTCGGAGATAATTCAATCAACGCTATGTTCCTATATTCAGCACAGAAAAATAATTCAGAAAACTATCAGCAAGATGCCGTTAATCCAATTGAAGGTACTGACTGGTGGGCTATGCAGACAGGTACAAGCGGTGAAGCTACAGTTGCTTCTTCTTTCTCTGAAAACAGTATGCAGTCTATTGCATTCCGTGCAAACTATTCCTGGAAAAACAGATATATCGCCACGGCAACAGTTCGTTGGGACGGTTCTTCAAAGTTTGCCAAGGGTAATCAATGGGGTTGTTTCCCCTCTTTCGCTCTCGGTTGGAACATAGCTGAAGAAGCTTTCCTACAGAAGTGGTGGCTTAATAACCTCAAACTACGTTTCAGCTATGGTGTAACCGGTAACAACCGTGGTATCGGCAACTATGCCACAATGGTTGGTTTAAGTTCCACTGATTATTTCTATCCTTTCGGAGGCACCTACTATGATGGTTTCTATCCTTCTGGTATAGTTAACCGTGCTCTTAAATGGGAAACTTCTCATGAGTTTAACATCGGTCTTGACTATGGTTTCCTCAACAACAGAATCGTTGGTTCTATCGAATGGTATACCAAGAAATCAAAAGACCTTCTTTACAACGTTCAGCTTCCTCTCGAGGCAGGTGGTGGTAACATGACTACTAACGTTGGTTCTGTTAGAAATACCGGTATCGAGTTCTCTATAACTACAACTAATATCGACACTCGTGATTGGACTTGGACAACTACATTGAATCTGTCTCATAATGACAACAAGGTACTCCAGATCAATGGTGTTTCCGACCAAATTATTGGTAGTAATGCAGGTAGTTGTCTTTTCGTAGGTTATCCTGTAAATAATGTATATGCTTACGCGTGGGATGGTATTGTTTCCGATCGAAACATGACTGTACCAGATACTCAGATTGCAAGAGATAAAGGTCTTGTTCCCGGCTCTGTGATGAGAGAATGTGATTTCTATAACATTTGCTACGGACAGGCGGAAGGTCAACCTATTATCCGCGACGTTAACGGTGATGGTAAGTGGAATGAAGAAGACCGTGTTATTTTCAATAGCAATCCTAAACTTATCGGTTCTTTGACTTCAAACCTTCAATATCGTCTACCTAAAAAAGGTGGTTCACTTGATTTCGGATTCTCCATCTACACCAAGTTAGGTTATAAAGTTTACTCACCTTTTATGGCCGGTGACTCATTCGACTGGCATGACCGTGGTCGTGGTAAAGTCATGATGGATACTTATATCCCACAAGGTATGCTCCTTGATGCTGATGGTGTGACACCAGATGGTGCTCTTATTAATCCGGTTTATCAAACCCAAACTCACTATGGTAGTTGGCCTCTTATAAACGCCGGTGGTAACGATGGCCTTGGTCCCTCCGGTACTTACTTTGGTCTATCTACAGACACAAAATTCAGTGGTCGTAGTGTGGCAGATGCTTCTTTCTGGAAGGTTCAGCATATCTCTCTTGGATATAACTTCTCACCCCAGCTGACTGAAAAATTTGGTTGCAGCAATCTGAGAGTATATGTTAATGTCACTAATCCGTTCGTTTGGTCTAAATATAAAGGATTCGATCCTGAATGGGCCGATGCAAGCGGTAGTAATGATGGTCCGAGCACTATCACTTATGAGTTCGGTTTAAATATCACTTTCTAAAAAGCATATTACTTTATAAAAGAAAGGATTTAAAATGAAAAAAATATTATATTCTATATTATTGCTCGGCGCAACTCTTTCCTTAACAGGATGTAAGGATTTTCTTGACCCAAGAAATCTTTCCAATCCTCAAGATGCCGAGACTTATTTCTCCGGTAATCCGGAAGATTTACGTCCTGTGGCATATGATGCCATCAGATATATAGCTACTGAGATACAAATGCTTGATCAGGCTGCAGATTTGTTCATAAATCCTCGTGCAGCAGACGATGGTACTTTCTCTATGTTCCAGGTTACTCCTGATAATAACGATGTGGCTAACTACTATAAAAATGTTGATGGTGGTATTAATAAAGCCAATGCCATGATTTATTATGGTGGTATTAAAGGTGATGAAGACCTCGTAGCAGAGGGTAGATTCCTTAGAGTATTCGGTTATTATTACATGACACAGCAGTTTGGTGCCGTTCCTTATGTAGACTGGTATATTCAGGATGCTAACCGTAATTATCCAAGAGTTCCTCTGGATGAGCTTTATCCTATTCTTCTTGAAGAATGTACTGACCTTTATAATAATTCTCCACTCCCGGCCCAGGATCATAACGGAAGTGCCAGCAAGCAGGCTGTCGCAGCTATTGCAGCTAAGATAGCACTTGCAGCAGCTTGGGATCTCGATACCGATCTGGTAGATGCAGCTAAAGGTACTTATACTGTTAAAAGCACTGACAATTTCCGTCTTGCAGCTCAATGGGCTGAAAAAGCAATAAACGGCATTCAACTTACAATGAGCTTTGCTGATAAATGGGCTTGGTGGAACGAAGGTAATGAGGAAGAAATCTTCTCTGCTCAATATGACCGCAATGGTTACCCTGGTGATAAAGCTACCGGTGGTCACTCTCTTATGAATAACTATATAGCTTATTTTGGTAACTGCGTTCAATCCGGTCTTAAAGGAACAGGTTCCGGTGGTACAAATGTAGCTTCTGCTAAATCAGCAAGCCTTTTCGAAAAGGGTGACACCCGTTTCGAAGGTACTTTTATGACCACTATGTATAATGCTCCCAAAGATGATGGTGGAAATGCAAATTGGGAATTAGGTTACATGGCTTGGTATAACCAACCGGAAGATGTACAGAAGACTTTACCAGTGGCATTAAGATTCTATGCACCGGAAACTACAATGGAAGAAGCTGAAGCTGATATCCGTCAACTTGTAGCTAATGGTCAGGCAAAATCATTTGCCACAAATACTTATGGTGTAAACCTACCCTTCGCAGCCATCATTACAGGTACTGAAGTAACTCAATGGTTCTTCAAAGCTGATGGTTCTATGCCTACTGCTACTACCGTTCCCTATGATGAATTTTATCGTGAAGCTGCGAATAATGGTACAACGGTTACTAAATACGATGACCCTAACTGTGGTGCGGTAACAGGTAGCCAAGATTATCGTGACATTCCATTGCTACATGTTAGTGAAATGTATCTTGTGGCAGCCGAGGCTTATCTTCTCGCTGGTGACGAGGCTAATTCTCTAAAATATATCAATGCTGTAAGAAAAAGAGCGGGAGCGAAGGAACTTGGATCTTTCGGTGCTTATGAAGCTCCATATACCACCAGTTTGAACTTTACTTTCGTTCCTCTTGATCTTGTTCTTGATGAACGTGCGCGTGAATGTTACGCTGAAAGAAACCGTTATTTCGATCTTCGTCGTACGAGACAACTCGTAAGATATAACCTTGAGTTCAGCCGTTTCATGAAAACTGTAGCTGATATGTCAAATGCTCAAGGTGAAATCAAGTGGTATAGACCTATTCCACAGGCTGAGATTGACAATAACACCGCTATTTCCATAACTGATCAGAATCCCGGTTATTAATAAATTATACATGACAATGAAAGCATTATATAAATCTATTTTCTTCAGTGTTGCATTGGTGTTCTGTTTGACATCATGTAATAATGATGATGAACTGCCTCCTACAGGTCCTCTTGACAATGCCGAAAAGCTTGTAGCTGGCACCTATGTTGGCGAATGGACTCGTGAAATTCAAGGTACTGATGATGTTGAAACCGGTTCAGGAACTATAACTTTCTCTGTCGATAGTGAAAATTATGGAAATAATGTTTCTGTAATGACCCTAACTGCCGAAGGTATTGATATAGGTATTGATGATCCTAAGACTTCCGTTTGTAATATCACAATTTTAAGTTCCGGTGAATTCACTTATTGGAACTATACTGCCTCTAATCCATTTGGAACAACATTCTATGGAAAAGTAAGCACTGATGGTGTGGCTACTATGGACTACACTAAAACGGTGAGAGAAGGTAGAAAAGAAGTTACTTCTATCTATTCATTCTCGGGTAGAAAACAATAAAAAAATAATTATGGTGGCAAGGTTTTGCCTTGCCACCGAAAAAATAACTTAAACTATCTATTAACTAATTTAATCAAACAAACATGAAGAAAACATTACTTCTTGGTTCTCTTGCCATCTTCGGTTTGGTGGCAAATGCTCAGTTGGTAACACAGGCTACAACTGAATCTCTCGACGCTGCTGGTATCTATTCAGGTGATAAGGTACCTAATGAAGCTGGTGTAGTAATCGCTGAAGGTGAAGCTGGTACTATCGCTCTTGCTTTCGACGATAGCTGGAATACTATGGCTCCTTGTGGAGATTATAAGAATGTAAAAGTAAACGAATTGGAAGTAGCACTTAACGGAGGTGGTGCAGCTGGTAACACTAATCCTACTTTCACAAGCTATGCTGAGGGTTTCACTGCCGGTGCTGTATTTGAAATCACTCCTGCTGCTGATGGTTGGTTGACAGTCTTTACAAAAATGAATCCTAACAAACAATATGTTGTTATGGAAGGTCAGACTGGTCCTATGTCTTATACACTTGGTTATACTAATGGTACTGAAAAGATTCAATATACTCTTCCTTATGATGAAGATTTCTACATCAACTTTGAAGATTATGTAATGGCCGGTCATGAACTTGAATATTATGATGAAGAACAAACTTCTCTTAAATATTCTTACTTTGTTCCTTCTGGTGGTGAACTCGGAACTGATCTTGTTAAACCTAACTTCCCTTGGAAAGTTGTAGGTTTGGAAACTAACCCAAGTGACAACACTGGTTTCGTGACTTTCAATGTATTAGGTGGTAATACATATTATTTCGGTGCCCTCGGTTCAAAAGCAGGTTGCGGTGTTATAGTTTTAACTGAAGGTGAAGAAATGCCTACTATTACTTATTCTGCTACTGATGCACTTCCTGAAGTAGTATTTGCTGCTGACAACGCTGGTGTTGGTTCAATCGCTGCTGACAATTATGACGTAAACGCTCCTGTTTACAATGTAATGGGTCAGAAAGTTAATGATGACTACAAAGGCATCGTTATCAAGAACGGTAAGAAATTCATCCGCAGATAATTTACTTTTATCATCTGATAAAAACCTTAAAAAGGCGACCATTTCAATTGGTCGCCTTTTTTAATGGGATGGATTAGAACTTTTAAAAAAGTTTTGTCTATAAATGAAACTTTTCATATTTTTGTAAAAAGTTTTATTCATGGAAGAAATAATAATTATTAATCGACCTCTGTATACAGAGAAACTTAAAAGTTATATAGGAAAAAATTTAATTAAAATTTTAACCGGTCAAAGACGTGTAGGCAAAAGTTACATATTAAAGTATATTGCTGATTATATTAAGGCAATTAATCCACATGCCAATATCATAAACATTAATCTTGAAGATTTTGCCTTTGCTCATATTAAGGATGCTAAGAATCTTTTTGATGAAATCTCAGGCCGACTCTTACCTTCGGAGAAAAATTATATTTTCATTGATGAGGTGCAGGAAATTAATGATTTTGACAGGGTGATAAGATCATTTGCTCTTCAAGATGATATTGATATTTATATTACCGGTAGCAACTCTTCAATGCTTTCTGCAGAGATTGCCTCCCGTTTGGCAGGGAGAAGTATCGAAATACCGGTTCATCCTCTTTCATATAATGAGTTTTTACATTTTCATTCTTTACTGCCTTCAAAGGATACTTTAATGTGGTATTTGCAATATGGTGGTTTACCATATTTAAAAAATCTTCCTGAGCGTTCTACATGGTTGGAATACATAGAGGGTATCGTGAATGCAATTGTCTATAGAGATGTCGTGTCTCGACATTTGATACGTAATAATGATTTCTTGAAAAGATTAATGCTTTTTTTGGCCGACAATGTGGGACAAATTTTTTCTGCAAAAAGAATTTCCGATTATTTAAAATCTCAAAAAATACAAATTAGTGTTGGAGGTGTTCAAAGTTATATCCAATATATATCCGAAGCTTATATTATCAATCCATGTCGTCGCTGGGATGTGGATGGAAAACGTTTTTTAGAAATCGGCGAGAAATACTATTATGAAGATTTAGGTATCAGAAATGCTATTGTTGGTTTTAAACCAAATGATTTGTCAGGTTTGATTGAGAATGCTGTTTTTAACCATCTTTTGATTCATAGCTATAAAGTTAAGACAGGTCAGTTGGTGAAAGGGGTCGAAATAGACTTTATAGCTGAAAAAAATAGCGAGTTCGCATATATTCAGGTTGCTGTGACAATTATTGGAGATGAGACAAGAAAAAGAGAATTTGGAAATCTTGAGATGATAAAAGATAATTATCCAAAATTTGTAGTCACCTTAAACGATTCTTTCCCTAATACCTATAAAGGTATTAAAACTTTTAATCTTCTTGATTTCCTTTTAAATTTCGAGTGAATATCAGTTGGAAAGTAAGGACAACCTTGGAGTGTTACCAGCGGGAATGAGTGAGCATTATCGGTTTTGGCATTTCATTTTCAAGCGAATTTTTTATTATAAAAAAATTTTTTATATCTTTGTAAAATAACCACTTCTATATATGGCGGCAAATAATAGGATAATAATCGATTCGGTTTATATTGATCCCTTTACTGACGAAGGATTCAAGATTATCTTCGGAACCGAAGGTCAGTCTGAGGAAATACTTCGGGGGTTTCTTAACGAACTGATGAAAGATGATCCTTTATTTGGCAATATAAAAGTAATCAGATTTCGTCCTACGGTAAGAAGTCGTCAAAGAAAAGGGGGTAAAACAATAATTTACGACGTGCTGTGTGAAACAGAATCAAAGAAAAGATTTATAGTGGAAATGCAGCAAGAAAAGAATTTCAATTTCTTAAACAGAGCAATTTATTATATTGCACGTGCTCTTGCCGAACAAGGAGAAAGAAAAAAAGGAGAACCTGAATGGAAGTATGATCCGCTCTATCCTGTAGTGGGAGTGTTCCTTTGTGATTTCTATGTTTACGGATTAAAGCCTAAACTTATTACCAGAACCGGCAACATGGATCTTGATGAAAAAGAACTTGTGGGAAATCATTATAGAGAATATTTCATACAGATGCCTGAATTCAATAAAACAGCCGCTGAATGTGTTACCAAATTAGACCAATGGATTTATATACTTAAGAATATGCCGACTTTAGAAATAATACCTTTTGATATCAAACATGACAAGGCTCTTAAACAACTTGACAAAGTGAGTAGAGTTGCAGCGTTAAAAGAAGAAAAACGTAGAATATATGAAGCAAACCTAAGACAAAAGAGAGACAGGTTGGCAGCTCTTGATACAGCCATTATGGAAGGCAGAGCAAAGGGTTTAGCTGAAGGAAGGGCTGAAGGAAGGGCTGAAGGAAGGGCCGAAGGAAGGGCTGAAGGTGTTACCGAAGGTAGAATTGAAGAAAAATTATCTGTTGCAAAGGCTGCCATAAAGATGGGTCTTGATAATGCTTCAATTATAAAACTTACGGGATTGTCGGAATCTGAAGTGGATAAACTTAAAAATTAAATATAACTTGATTTACCTAAACATTATGAAGAACTCGATTCTTTTAATTGCTGTGTTGCTTCTTCCGTTTATAGCGAAAGCTGACTGGGACGATGCAGACTATAAGCGTATTGAACAAAGTATTCGTGAACCGCATTTCCCTGATGCGGAATTCAACATCACAAAGTATGGTGCGAAGCCAAATGCAAAACCTGAAAAAAACCAAAAAGCCATCAACAAGGCTATTCAGGAATGTTCAAAAAAGGGAGGCGGTAAAGTTATAGTACCTGCCGGTCTTTACAAAACCGGTGCCATTACACTTCTCAGCAATGTGAATCTTGTGGTAGAAGAAGGTGCTACTCTCGAATTTGTTTTCCAGCCGGAACTTTACCCTATTGTACCCACTCGTTGGGAAGGCCTTGATCTATGGAACCTTTCTCCATGTATTTATGCTTATCAAGCAACTGATGTAGCTATTACCGGTAAAGGTACTATTGACGGTGGAGGTACTAACGACACATGGTGGAAATGGAACGGAAATCCCAAATATGGCTGGAAAGAAGGTACTATTAGTCAACGTAACGGTTCAAGAGCTCGCCTTCTCCAGATGGCAGAAGAGAGCGTGCCTATGGATGAACGTCGCTTCGGTCCGGAAGATGGTCTTCGTCCACAATTAATCAACTTCAACCAATGCGACGGAGTGCTTGTTCAGGATGTAACATTACTTCGTTCTCCGTTCTGGGTGATCCATCCTCTTCTTTCCAAAAATATAACAGTTCGTGGAGTACAGATCGATAATGACGGACCAAACGGAGATGGATGTGATCCAGAATCTTGTGACGGAGTGCTTATTGAGAATTGTTTATTCAATACAGGTGATGACTGTATCGCAGTAAAGAGCGGTCGTAACAATGACGGACGTGTTTGGGACAGACCAAGCGAAAATATCATTATCCGTAATTGTGTTATGAAAAATGGTCACGGTGGTGTTGTAATCGGTTCAGAAATCACCGGTGGATGCCGTAACCTCTATGCTGAAAATTGTCAGATGGACAGCCCGAATCTTGACCGCGTAGTTCGTATCAAAACTAATACTTGCCGTGGTGGTATAATCGAAAATATAAATGCCAGAAACATCGAAGTGGGACAATGCAAGGAAGCTGTTTTGAAAATCAATCTTGATTATGAACCCAACGAAATTTGCTGCCGCGGTTTCCTTCCTACAGTCCGCAACGTCACAATTGAAAACATCATTTCCAATAAGAGCAAATATGGTGTGATGATCATTGCTCTTGACTCCACAGTCAATGTATATGATATTAACATTATTAATTGCCACTTTAACAATGTTGCTGACGGTAATTCTATCACAGGTAAAACCAAAGACATCACTTACAAAGATTACTACATCAATGGATCACTTTGTCTTTATGAAAAACCATTCAAACATTATTCAGAATGGATGACAGCTTCTGAAATGAAAAGAGTACCGGAAAGTTATCTTCTGGATTTCAGCAACAAACCCAAATGGAGCTATGTGATGGGAATCGAACTTGAGTCTATGCTTGACACATATCTTAAATACGGAAACAAGGATATCCTCGATTATTGTGTCTTGTATACGGATACTATGATAAACCCCGATGGTAAGATTCGGGGTTATCGACTTGAAGACTACAACTTAGACAATATCAGAACCGGCCACTTCGTAACTCGTTTACAAGAAGTAAGGCCGGAAAAAAAAAATCTTGAGGCTATAAAGACCTTGATGAAGCAGATGCAGGAGCAACCCCGCACTAAGGAAGGTGTGTATTGGCACAAAGCTATCTATTCCTATCAAGTGTGGCTCGACGGTATTTTCATGGGGTTGCCCTTCGCTGCTTTGACCACTCCAATGCTAAACGATGAAGCCACAAGCTATAAGATTTGGGATGATGCCGTAGACCAAGTAAAAAAAACTTACGAACGAACTCTTGACCCGAAAACCGGCCTTAACCGTCATGCATGGGATGAAAACAGGGATATGTTCTGGAGTGATAAAGAAACAGGTCTTTCCCAACATAGCTGGGCACGTGCCCAAGGTTGGTACACAATGGCTCTTATAGAATTGCTTGATGCTCTCCCCGAAGATTACCCCCGTCGTCAAGAAGTGATCGATCTCCTCGAAAAAGATCTTGACGCTGTGATTAACTGGCAAGATAAAGATTCCGGAGTCTGGTATCAAGTGATGGATTCACCTGAACGTGAAGGAAATTATCTTGAATCCACAGCTTCATCAATGTTCGCTTATTCTCTTTTGAAGGCCTTCCGTAAAGGCTATCTGGGAGAAAAATACCGAGATGCTGGTATCAAAGCATACGAAGGTATAATAGACAATTTCATCAAAGTGAACCCGGACAGCACCATATCTCTCACTGCATGCTGTGCAGTGGCCGGTCTTGGCCCGGGGATCAGTGAATCGGTTTTAGCTGCCGCACCTCACGTTAAGGAAGACAGAAGAAGAGACGGTTCTTTCGAATATTATATCAGCGAACCAATCCGTGATAATGATGCTAAAGGTGTCGGACCTTTTATATGGGCATCTCTGGAAATGGAAGCGCTTGGTTATGACACGGATACCTCAAAACAACCTATTGACCGAAAAGCGGTCGTGAAACGCAATGATCCTAAAGTGACCTCTGCCAACCAATTGGAATCCCTGTCGGTTGGCAATGGTCATTTTGCAGCCACAGTTGATATTACCGGATTGCAAAGCTATCCGGATTTTTATTCAAATGGCATTCCTCTCACCACTATGAGTGACTGGGGGTGGCATTCTTTCCCTAATACAGAGGGTCTATCCCATGATGACACACTCGCAGAGATGGACTTGCATGATCGTAATTCTCTATATGCGGTAGAGTATAAAGAGGAAGGTTCAAAAAAAAAAGTGCAACAGATTATTATCGCGTAAATCCACACAGACTAAATCTCGCAACAATCGGCCTCGAACTTCTCGATGAGTCGGGCCAAATAATCCCAATTGAAAATATCACAGGTATAAATCAGGAACTATTTCTCTGGAACGGTGTAATAGAATCCCAATTTATTGCTGACAATGAAGAAGTGAACGTCTTGACCTCTGTTGAAGGAGATAAGGACGCTCTTTTTTCACGAATAAAAACAGATCTTTTAACAGATGGACGAGCACGCGTTTCTTTTCGATTTTCCTATCCCTCAGGACAACATGCAGATGATGGCAACAACTGGAATGTGGCCGATAAGCATTCTACTCAAATAATCCATTCCGATAAAAATTCAGCTTTAATAGAGCGAAAACTTGATGATACAAGTTATTTTATCCTAATCCAATGGCAAGGCAATGCAGCACTTGATTCCGCTGAAAATCATTATCTTACTCTTTCCACTCCTGATAACATTCTTTCTTTTTCAGCGGAATTTTCTGAGAATCCAATACAAAAAGGGGATACAAGCTTTTCTTTCGATCAAAGCTACAAAGCTATATTAAGATATTGGTCAACATTTTGGAATAGCGGTGGTATAGTGGATTTCTCTCTATGTACAGACCCACGGGCTCAAGAACTTGAGCGTCGAGTAGTTCTTTCACAATATCTCACTAAAATAAATTGTGACAATTCTATCCCGCCGCAAGAAACAGGCTTGACTTATAATTCATGGTTCGGTCGCCCTCATCTCGAAATGATATGGTGGCACGCTGTGGATTTCTCTCTTTGGAACCATCCACAAATGGTGGAGAAGATGCTTGAGTGGTACAATACCACAGCTTATCCTGAAGCAAAAAAAATTGCGGAACGTCAAGGATTCAAAGGTGTAAGATGGATGAAAATGACTGATCCCGATGCAGGTGAAGCTCCTTCAACCACCGGTTCTTTCCTCACATGGCAGCAGCCCCATTATATATATCTGGCAGAAGAAATGTATAGATATAATCCGGATTCCGAAACTCTCAATAAATTTGGGGAAGGAGTGGAGGCTACGGCTGAATTTATGGCCGACTTTGCATTGGCCTGCGCTCCCCAAAATGGGCCTATCGAATTGTTTGGTCAGACCGCTATGCAGGAGTCAATGTCTAAAGATTTCTCTTTCGGTCATCCTTTCGAACAGGCTTATTGGTGGTATGGTCTCACCACTGCTCAGAAATGGCGTGAACGACGTGGAATGGAACGGAATGCCACCTGGGATGAAATTATTAACCGTCTGGCACCACTGGCTGAGTCTGAAGGTATCTACGTTGCAGGACTCCCTCTGAAACCTTTCACAGATAAAAGCACATCCAATACATTCGATCCTTACAAGACTCCGGATTTGAAAGGAAGCAAGGAGATTTCTAAAGAGGAATTTTTGGAAAAATCAAGAAGTGACCATCCGGCTGTGTTAGGGGCTTGCGGCTTGTTGCCAAAGTCTCCGTTGTATAATGATGATGTGATGGATAAAACTCTTACATGGGTAATGGAAAACTGGAATTGGGATACTACTTGGGGGTGGGATTATGGTATGGTCGCAATGGCGGCTGCACGGCTTGGTCGCCCGGACATAGCATTGGAGGCTCTCCTTATGCAAAAAGGAAAAAATACTTATTTGGTTAGTGGCCATAATTTCCAGGAACCAAAACGACTGCGTCTTTATCTACCCGGAAATGGTGCACTGCTCACAAGCGTAGCTATGATGTGTGCCGGTTGGGATGGTTGCAAAGATGTGCTTAATCCCGGTTTCCCGAAAGATGGCAAATGGAATGTGCGTTGGGAAAACCTACATAGAATGCAATAATCCTCAAAAAAGCAGGTTTTGTATATTAAATATATTTTTATACCTTTGTATTCGAAACTTCCTGATTCACTTAATGTAACACTATTAACCTTATAATAATGAAAAGATTTTCTTTAATCGCTCTAATAATATCACTTTTCACGATAAATTCTTTAGCTGATGATATGCAGTTGCCCGCTTTCCCCGGAGCAGAAGGTTTCGGGAAGTATGTCACCGGAGGACGTGGTGGTGATGTGTATCATGTCACGACACTCGAGGATAACGGTGACAATAATAACCCCATTGAGGGTTCACTAAGATGGGCTGTACGTAAAGGAGGGGCACGAACGATAGTCTTCGATGTTTCCGGTACAATAATGCTTAAGAGTGAACTTAAAATCACGAACGGAAATCTCACTATAGCCGGTCAGACTGCTCCCGGCGACGGTATTTGTGTGGCCAATTATCCTTTTGTAATTTCTGCAAACAATATAATCATTCGTTTCTTAAGATTCCGTTTGGGTAACGAAGCTATCAAAGAAAATCCCGGAGCTCATGAAGGAGACGGGCTCGGGGGTATGGACCGTCAGAATCTTATTATTGACCATTGCTCGGTTTCTTGGTCAATCGATGAATGTCTTTCAGTTTATGGCAGTAAGAATTTCACTGTACAATGGTGTATAGCTTCCCACTCACTTGTAAGAGCCGGGCATTCCAAAGGATCACACGGTTATGGAGGTAACTGGGGTGGTTCAGGAGCTTCCTATCACCATAACTTTATGACTAATCATGGGTCACGTACCCCCCGATTCGGTCCGCGTCCCGGAACCCAAAAAGACGAACGAATGGATTTCCGGAATAATGTTATTTATAACTACGGAGGTAATGCAATATATGGAGGAGAGGGTATGAATGTTAATGTGGTAAACAATTATTTTAAACCCGGTAAGGCTACTCCAAGTGGCAATAAGGGGAAACGAATTGCTAAAATAGATGCACGCACCTTCGATTATTGTGTGGATAAAGATGGTCTTGTCACTAAAATCCATAATGCAGTTCCCGGCACATCCTCTGTCAAGGCCGGTCATATCAGTTATCAGTTCTCTGACTACGGAGATCCCACTATCAGGGTTTATCTTCCAGACACCAAAGAATATGTCTATTGTCCGGTAGATATGGAGAACGCTACTTTTGACTTCAATGGTACTGAAATAAAAATTTCCACAAATTCTTGGTGGCCTATGGTTCACAAATATGGTACTTTCTATATTGAAGGAAATGTTAATTCCGAATTTCCGGATGTCACAGCAGACAACTGGGCTAATGGAGTGTTCAACCAAATGGCAGCAACAGAATGTGACAAAGTTTATCCGGGAAAAGACAATGAGGTGAAGAATTCACTCCGTCTGGACCTTCCAATCGAATTTGAAGCGGTAACTACACACTCCGCTGAAGATGCTTACGAAAGGGTTCTGGAATATGTGGGTGCATGCCTCCATCGCGATGCTTACGATAAGATGCTTGTGGAAGAATGTAGAAACGGAGAAACCCTTTTCACTACTGATGGCTTGATAGATTCACAGGACCAAGTTGTCTATGCCGACGGTTCCACAGGCTGGCCTACGCTTGAGAGCTTAGAAGCTCCAATCGATTCCGATGGTGATGGAATTCCCGATGATTGGGAAATTGAAAACGGTCTCGATCCGGAAAATTCTGAAGACGGAAATGACTTGGCTGATTCCGGTTATACATTCCTCGAGGAATACATGAACTCTCTTGTGGAACATATAATGGAAGGTTGTCTTCTTGGAGGTACTCTCTTGTCAGGTCAGGAGACAGCCGGAGTCAATCAGATATCCTTCGATATTCCTGTAAACCGGAATGATAACAAGACATATACTCTAACCGGTTTGGAAGTTAAAGGAGATCTTGCTCCGGGAATCTATATTCGTAATGGCAAAAAATTTATCGTCAGATAAGGTCTTTAGTATTTAACCACACTGTGGTTGTCTTCTCAGGTAATTAGATATACAATTAGAGCCCGTTATCATAATTTTTAATATATTTTGGTGAACGGGCTCTAAATCCTTTGATTGTGAAATTTTTTATAAATTTGCGTTGAATAAGCAATTCCAACAAGTAATAGGGATAAATGAAGTCGATTTATTTTTTGTTCATGTTTTTAATGGTAGGTTCCGGCGTTTCATTTGGGGCCAAGGCTAAAGCAAAGAAAGTAGACCCGGAAGAGGTGCTTCAAAGAGGCCGGGAAGCCTTTTACAATTATGATTTTGAGGAAGCTGCCGATCTCTATGACGAATACCGCAGCCTTAAAACCAAGGCCAAGCAATCATTAGATGATGAATTCGAAATATGGGAAAGTGAATTGGAGATTGCCTCGAATGCTTTTGACAGAGTTCAGAAGATTGTAGTGGTAGATTCTATTTCTATCCCAAGCGGCAGGTTCTATGAAGCATATAAACTCAGCAGTTCTGCCGGTAAAATAGCTCCCTATTCACTATTGAGTAATGACAGAAACGGAAACAATGAAACGGCATATGTTAATGAAGGAGGCGATTACCTTTTTTATGCTCAAGAAAATAGTGACGGGGAATTAAGAATACATGAAAAAATACTTCTCCTTGACCATACTTGGGAGGAAAAGGAATCCCTGGAGGGAGATTTCGAAAAATCCGGTGACTATGCTTTCCCTTTTATGAGTTCTGATGGCCAAACCTTATATTTTGCGAACAATGGGGAGGAGTCTATGGGAGGATATGATATTTTTGTGGCCCAAAGAGATGCCTTAACAGGTGAATACCGACAGCCACTTAATCTTGGTATGCCTTTTAATTCGCCTTACAATGATTTCATGTTTGCAATCGATGAGGAAACGGGACTTGGATGGTGGGCCACCGACCGTAATGCATTTGAGGGGAGAGTTAATGTTTATGTTTATCTTCTTGAAGATATTCGAAAAAATTATCCTGACGATACCGAGAACCTTGCCGAACTTGCAAAGCTGGCTTCTTTCAAAGATACATGGACTGATGACAAAAACCAGCTAATATCTCCTATGATGCCTACCATAAATACCCATTCGGAGGGCAATAGGGAAACAACCAAAGATTTCGAATTGTCTTTAGGTAATGGAAAAACCTATATTAAATATACAGATTTCAAGAACAGAAAGGCCGCAGACCTAATGAAGCAATACATCACCAAACGCACTGAACTTGAAAGAAAAGAAAAGGATCTTTCCCAATTAAGGCAACAATATAAGACTAACAAGAGTCTACAAACCAAGATAATAGAAAACGAAACGGAGATCGAAGACCTCCGTTTGCAAACCTATGCTCTTGGTAATGAAGTGCTAAAACTGGAAAAATCGGTCAGATAACCACTTTCTTACCGTTTATGATATATATGCCGGGTCTTAAAGTATTAAGAGATTCGGCATTTTTTGTGTCCATAACTTTCACGCCTTGTAAATTAAAGACCTTATAACCGGTTATAGATTCAGATTTGAGACTTTCAACGGCTGTGTCGGGAGCCTTCAAACCTGTAAATATATATGTAAAATACTGACCTGCATTAAAGTCCCAAGACCAGCCATCTACGCCTGCAGAGAGAGCTGTGAAATCATCGCTGACAGCCACGAGTCCGGAAACAGTCATAGTTTTATATGCAATATTCCCGTCTTCACCGTTTTCTCCAACATCTTCGTATCCGATTGGCACATCGTGATAGAGATAATCCATATACCAATTATAGAATTCCGGATTTGAAGATTTAATATAATCTTCGAGAGGTATAAACTCTGTGCTATTCGGTTTGCAGGCATAAGAATGTTGTGGAGTTAGGTCAGGAGAAGTTGGGCCCGGTTTTGGAGAAGCGGCAATTAATGTTCCATCGGGAAGAATCTGCGAGATTTCCAGTTCTGAAAGATCTCCTCCATAAGTGGTCCAAGTATCCTTTTGTAGGTCATAGATCATAGGATTCTCAAAAGTGATAGGGTAGATGCCACTGAAACGGGTAACAAGTTTAGTTTGTCCTATCAATGATCCGGCACGGTTCATAGCCATGCTTGACTGAAGAAATTTTGTGGATTGTGCTATAAACTTGGAATATTGATCATAGTAAACATCTAATTCCTGTTGGTAGACAGTGTTGAAATATTGTAAATATTCATCCACATCGTTTGAATAAGCCTCCCATTCTTCTTGAGTCATAAGGGCGTCAGAGCCGGCGGTGTCCGGATCCAGCATGAGATAAGGATTGACAGTTGAATTTCCACTTAAATATTCCGTTAAAAGTTCTTCAAACAAAGCCTTAAATTCCGGATTCCCGATATATTCGGCAGCCTGGGGTTGTTTAATAGCCGGTTGAGGGTAAGTTGGGATTTCGAGTCCATTTGGATTGAACAGTTTCTCAGAGGGAAGGGAATAAGACCATTCGCCATTTGATGCCTGCTTATAAATAATAGGATAGATATAAGCTCCCGTATTGTCAATCACCTGACCCAATACTGTGGTGCCGTCATCCGATATCCATGTTGCTGTGCAATACTGAGGTACAAGTCCGAAAAAATCTCTTTTGGGGACAGGAAGGAAGATGGGTTCGGAGACCGTGAGGGTTTCCGGATCAACATCACAGTAGAAAGGATAATAAGACATCCTTTGCAAATCGGGATCGACTTCCTCCATATCTCCATTACCAAGAGAAAGGATACCAACGATGCGAGTGCCATCCCAGTTTATACCGTAGATGAAACTTTCATAATAATTTTGAAGGGAGGGAACAATCTTCACATTTGAAGCGTCTGAAGGGAGTAGGAAAGCTCCTTTCATGACACTCTGATCAGTTCCTACCGCAACTTTATCTTTCGTTATATGGTTGCCATCGCCAAAAGATGCATTTTGGAAGAAATATACTTCGCCTGTTTCGTTGTTGCGAGCCCAGGCACCGTCAGTGGATACAGCCTCACCGGTAGAATAGGTCCCATCCGGGGATATGGCATGGCCGTATGCGTCGAGAATAACCGGAACACCGCTCCAGATTTCCACTTCCTGGGCATAAACCGGGAGAGTGACTAAAGCAATAAAAGGGATTAATAGGTGTTTTTTCATGATTTATAAAGTTTTAGAGGGTTAAAGTTAAGGAAAATAAATTGGAATGACAAGTACGGTAATCTTGATGTTTGGTAGAGGGGGACATTGGTTATGGAAGAGAGCAGATTAAACCGAAAATTTGGGTATTTGGAAAAAAAAATGTAATTTTGCAGTCGGTTTTTGAGAGAAGCTAAAATTTTCCTTAGAAACCATCCAAAATTAACAAATTAAAAATTATGAATTGTTACGAAACCGTTTTCATTTTGACTCCCGTTTTGTCTGATGATCAGATGAAGGAAGCGGTAGAAAAATTCAAGGGCGTACTTGTTCAGAACGGAGCGGAGATTGTGAATGAAGAGCTTTGGGGCTTGAAAAAACTTGCATATCCCATCCAGAAGAAGTCCACAGGATTCTACTGTTTACTCGAATTCAAGGGAGAACCCACAATTGTAAAGAAACTTGAGATAGCCTTCCGTCGTGATGAAAGAGTTATCAGATTCCTTACATTCCGCCTTGACAAGTATGCACAGGAATATGCCGAAAAGCGTAGAAACCTTCGTGCTAACAAGAACAATGAAAAACCCGCCGAGGCTCCTGCCGAAGCAGAAAACAAGGAGGCTTAAACCATGGCAGCAAATAATGAAATCAGATATCTCACACCGTTGACGGTTGAGACCCGTAAAAAGAAATATTGCCGATTCAAAAGAAGCGGTATAAAATATATTGACTATAAAGATCCGGAATTCCTTAAGAAATTCCTCAACGAACAGGGTAAATTGCTACCCCGTCGTATCACCGGTACTTCTTTAAAGTTCCAACGTAGAGTGGCACAAGCAGTGAAAAGAGCACGCCATTTGGCTCTCCTGCCTTATGTTGCCGACTTGATGAAATAATTATTAACCCCTTCAAAACCGAACACCAATGAAGATTATTCTTAAAGAAAACGTACCGAGCCTCGGTTACAAAGATGATGTTGTGGAGGTGAAGGACGGTTATGGCCGTAATTATCTCATCCCGCAAGGTCTTGCTATCATTGCTTCTGAGGCTGCTTTGAAAAGAAGAGCTGAAGATCAAAAACAACGTGCCCATAAACTCGAAAAGATTAAGAGCGACGCTGAAGCTGCTGCCGCCGCTTTGGAAGATGTTAGACTCACTATTGGTGCCAAGACAAGTTCCAAAGGTACTATCTTTGGTTCTGTTAATGCACTCCAGATTGCTGAGGCACTTGAAAAACTGGGTCATATTGTTGATCGTAAAATTATCGAAATCAAAGATCCAATTAAGGAAATCGGTATATATAAAGCAGTTATCCGTTTCCATAAGGATGTTGTTAAAGAAATCGAATTCGAAGTTATTGCTGAATAATATTAGCTTTAATACATGCGTTATAATACAAAACCGTCCCATAGGACGGTTTTGTATTATTTTTGTATTGCCATACCTTTCCTCAATATTTGTTCATGCCCAGGGAAGACTATAACATAAAAGAAAGAAGTCGGAATATTACAGGCATACCTAGACAGTATGCCGTTGTGTTTCATAATGATGATTTCACTCCTATGGATTTTGTCACAGAAGTGCTCATGATTATTTTCCATAAGGATTTAAGAGAATCCACCGTCCTCATGCTCAAGGTGCATCATGAAGGAAAAGCAGTTGTGGGAACATATTCTTATGATATTGCTTATTCCAAAGCTTCTATTGCTACAAATGCTGCCAGAAACCAGGGATTTCCACTTAGAATTACAATAGAAAAAATTTAAATGAATAATACACTTCCTTTTGAACTTACCACCAGAAACCCGCTCTCTGATGAGGTGATTGAGTTGATGGAAAAGACATATAACCTGGCATTGGAGGGCAGACATGAATTCATGACCCCCGAACATTTGTTATGGCAACTTATGGATTTTGAAAAGTTCTCAGACGCTATGCTCGTAGTAGGAGGAGAGATGTTGAAACTGCAATTCCATCTGAGCCTTTATATAAGAGATCTTGACAAAATGCCGGGTGAAGTGGCCAGTGCTCCTTTCCCATCAATGCAATTCAAGCAAATGGTGGCTCGTGCAGACAGTATAGTTATTTCTTCGGATAGCGACAAGATTGAGATATCGCATTTGATAAAAAGCATTTTGAATCTTGAGGAGTCAACAGCCGGCTTTGCATTAAATGAAGCAATACATGGTGATGTAGGCTTCTTTTTAAGTGCATTTCTGGGTGATGTGGATATTGAACCAATTCAAGAAGAAGACGACGAAGATAATTTTGATGATATTTTTGACGCTCCCTTTGAGCAAAATAATAAAAAACAGAATTGGAGAAACTTAGTGTCTTGTATTAATGACACCTATCATAATCATAATCCATTGATTGGGCGCGAATCAGAATTGGAGAAAACCATAACTGTGCTTTGCCGTAAAGATAAGAACAATCCCTTACATATTGGAGAACCCGGGGTAGGTAAAACAGCTTTGGTGTATGGACTTGCGAGGATGATTGAGGAAGGAAAAGTTCCTGAGAAATTAAAAGAAGCAAAAATTTACAGATTAGATTTGGGAAGCCTAATTGCAGGCACACAATATAGAGGTGACTTTGAGAAAAGAATCAAAAATATTATGGATGGTATCCTCAAAGAAAAGAATCCTATAATCTATATCGATGAGATTCATAATCTTGTTGGAATAG
Source organism: Muribaculaceae bacterium (assembly GCA_022510425.1). Lineage (GTDB taxonomy): Bacteria > Bacteroidota > Bacteroidia > Bacteroidales > Muribaculaceae > Lepagella. Next base: position 220,850 of record JAFLTO010000001.1, on the reverse strand, counting down.
GAGCTGTGGGTGAATCATCTATGGATGCCTCAAATTTATTAAAACCATATTTGGAATCAGGGGAGGTCAGATTTATCGGTGCCACAACTTATGATGAATATAAAAGGTATTTTGCAAAGAGTAAAAGTATTGTGAGACGCTTTTCAAATATCGATATCCTCGAACCCTCTATAGAGGAAACTATCAATATACTCAAACAACTCAAAGGGCATTATGAAAAGTTTCATAATGTTAAATATACAGATGATGCCATTGAATTTGCTGTGAAGGGGAGTGCCAAACATATAAACGACCGTTTTCTTCCCGATAAGGCAATAGATTTGCTTGATGAAAGCGGTGCGGGTCAACAAGTATTGGCAAAGAATGGGGAGAAAAAGATTGTGGATAAAGAAATAATTTCGGCTGTACTCGCTAAATTATGTAAGGTGGAATCTTTGGCGATTAAAGACGAAGATCCGCAAGATTTGGTAAATATAGAGGAAAGGATCTCTAAACAACTCTTTGGTCAAGACAAAGCCATAAAAGAAGTTTCGGAGGCGGTCTTGATGTCGAAAGCCGGTTTGGAAGAGGAGAATAAGCCCATAGCTTCATTGCTGTTTGTAGGACCCACAGGAGTGGGTAAAACTGAACTTGCCAAACTATTGGCAAAGGAACTTGGTGGGGAACTGCTACGCTTTGACATGAGTGAATACACAGAAAAACACACGGTGGCCAAATTGATTGGTTCTCCAGCCGGTTATGTAGGCTATGAAGACGGAGGGTTGTTGACTGATGCAATACGTAAGACTCCCAATGCAGTATTGCTGCTTGACGAGATCGAAAAGGCTCATTCGGATATATATAATATTCTCCTTCAAGTGATGGATTATGCAAAACTCACAGATAATAAAGGAAACAAAGCCGATTTCAGAAACGTGGTGCTGATTATGACCTCGAATGCCGGAGCTCAATTTGCAGCTCAATCCAATGTTGGCTTAGCAAGCAATGTCACAAAAGGTGACGCTATGCTAAAACAAGTGAAAAAAACATTCAAACCGGAATTTATCAACCGTCTTTCTGCAACTGTAGTTTTCAACGATATGTCTCGAGAAATGGCTTCTCTGATACTTGATAAAAAATTGAATGATTTGGGAAAGAAATTGGCTTCCAAAAAAGTGGTTCTAAAAGTTAATGACGATGCAAAAGAGTATCTTTTAGAGAAAGGTTTCACCAAAGAATATGGAGCCAGAGAACTCGACCGGGTCATTCACCAAGAATTGAAGAGACTCTTGATGAAGGAAATCCTTTTGGGCAGTCTGAAGGAGGGAGGTGAAATAGAGGTGAAACTGCAAGATAAAAAGATTTGTTTATGCAAGATAAGCTGATTGTTTTTACCTATGAAGCCCATGAACCATCGAAGCCCTTTCTTATTTGCGATATAAATGACGGAAGGATTTTTGAGGACCCTTTAGTCCTGTTTGCTCATCCGGAATATGATATAAATAATGGGAATGAGCAGGGTTTGTATGCTATAGGTGGTCACCTGGATATTCCAACTTTAATTTCTGCTTATAAATGGGGAATTTTCCCATGGTATCCGTTTAAATATTGCGAAGATCCATTTTGGCATTGTCCCAAAGAGAGATATGTGATTATACCTGAGGATATTCATATCGGTCATTCATTAAGGAATAAAATAAATAAGAAAAAATACCATATAACTGTAAATAAGGATTTTCCAAGAGTGATACATAATTGCCGAATGATTGATTCAAGAGATGAGAATATCAATTCATGGCTGAGTGACGAATTGGAAAAACTTTTCATCGAGCTCAATGTATTGGGCTACGCCAAAAGTATAGAAGTATGGGAAGGGGAGGAGTTGGCCGGTGGTTTCTATGGCTTCTGGCACAACGGTGTTTTCCAGGGAGAGAGTATGTTTTCTTTGCAACCTTCTGCAAGTCAAGTAGGTTTGGCTTTATTATGCAAACATCCCTATATTGATGGCCAACAGATAAAATTAATAGATACCCAATTCGAAACTCCTACTTTTAAACATTTGGGAGGTAGATTTATACCATACTCCCTCTATCGGTCAATAATGGATGAAGTAGAGAATGAGGAGAGGGATAAACCTCTTTTTTAGTAAGAGGATTTTCATTAAATTTGCGATTACAACAAAAAATAGGTATCCATGAGATTCAATATAGACGGCAAACTGCTTCAACAGCAACTTTCAGCAGTTAATAAGGTGATAAACTCGAAAAACGCCTTGACAATCTTAGACAATTTCCTTTTTGAACTTAACGGCAACGAATTAACCATTACTGGTAGTGATCAAGAAAACACCGTGAGAGCAAAATTGGAAGTATTAGATTGTGATGGTACAGGGCAGATAGCCGTCAATGCCAAAACTCTTCTTGAAATCACAAAGGAAATCAGCAATCAGCCTGTAAATTTTTCTCTCAACGAACAAACAGGAGAAATAGAGCTACAATTTCTCAATGGTCAATTCAAATTCATGGGCATCAATGCGGACGAATATCCTAAAGGAGACAGTTTAGAAGAGGAGGCTGTGGGTTTCAGTGTCCCCGCCTCTGTGATTCTTAAAGGCATTGAGAATACAGTATATGCAGTTAGTCAAGAGAATATTCGTCCTATTATGACGGGTATTTATTGGGATATTCATGAGAACGATATAGTGTTTGTGGCCAGTGATACTCATAAACTTGTGAGATATATCACACGGGAAGTAGCCCCCGGTTTTGAAAGAGGTTTCATAATGCCATCTAAACCCGCCAATATACTTAAAGGTATAATCGGGAAGGAAGATATGGTGAATATAAGAATAGGAGAGAAAGGTGCTTCGTTCAGTTTCGGAGATTTCTCACTCACCTGCAGATTTATCAAGGGAAATTATCCTAACTACAACAGAGTGATACCTACCGACAATCCTTTTGTGGTGAATGTGGACCGTCAATCCATGTTGAATGCAATGAGAAGGGTTGCTATATTTGCGAGTAAAGCATCTAATCTCGTGAAAATGGAAATGCAACAAGGGATGATAAGATTGGCGGCCCAAGATTTAGATTACGGCACTTCAGCAGAGGAAAGGGTGATGTGTGACTATCAAGGTAACGACATGACAATCGGATTCAATTCGGCTTTTACAGTTGAAATCCTCAATAATATGGGAGGTGATACAACTATCATAAAACTTTCCGATCCTGCTCGTCCCGGTATTTTTGAACCGTTGGAACAAGAACCCAATACAGAGCTGACTACGATACAGATGCCGATGCAGGTGATAGAGTAATGTTTTGAGTTTAGAAGTTGAAGATAAACTTGGAATATGGAACTTAATTTAAAAAGACCTTTGATATTCTTTGATCTTGAGACTACAGGTACTAATGTCACTCAAGACAGAATAGTAGAATTGTCATATATCAAGGTTTTCCCGGATGGACATGAAGAGAAAAAGAGCAGGAGAATAAATCCCGGCATACCTATTCCGGCAGCAGCGACTGCGGTGCACCATATTTCAGACTCGGATGTGAAAGATGAACCCACTTTCAAACAGATAGCCAAATCTCTACACGCCATTTTCGAGGGTTGCGACATAGCTGGCTATAACAGCAATAAGTTCGATGTGCCACTATTGATGGAAGAATTCGGACGCTGTGGAATAAATTTCGATGTTGCGGGAAGACATTTCATTGATGTCCAGAATATTTTCCATAAGATGGAGCAAAGAACTCTTGTAGCGGCTTATAGGTTTTATTGCGGAAAAGAACTTGAGGGTGCTCACAGTGCGTTGGCAGATACCCAGGCCACCTATGAGGTGCTTAAGGAACAGTTGGATAAATATGTGGAATTGGAGAATGATGTGGAAGCTCTTGCAAAATTCTCAACCATTGGAAAAAATTTAGACCTTGCTGCAAGAATAGTGCTTGATGATCAAGACCGTCCGGTTTTCAATTTTGGGAAACATAAAGGTAAAACTGTGAAAGAAGTTCTTAAAAAAGAGCCTTCTTTTTTTGATTGGGTTATGCAGGGAGATTTTCCTAAAAACACGAAAGATGTGCTTTGCCAATTGAAATATAAATACAGTAAGGAGGGATAACAGAGATAAGGGATGACGTGTAAGGAATTAAGGATAAACGGGAGCAGAAAGTTTAAAGAGGAAAGATGAAGGAATGTTAAAAGGAAAACATATTGTATTGGGTATAACCGGAGGCATAGCGGCATATAAGTCGGTTATGCTTCTTCGTTTATTAGTGAAGGCCGGAGCCGAGGTACAAGTAGTGATGACTCCTGCAGCCAAAGAATTCGTTACTCCTGTTACATTTTCGAGTTTGAGTGGTAAACCGGTGGTGTCTGAATTTTTTACAGCTAATACAGGAGAATGGCATAGCCATGTGGATTTAGGGATATGGGCCGACTTGATGGTAGTAGCTCCGGCCACAGCTTCCACAATCGGGAAAATGGCAAACGGTATCGCTGATAATATGTTAGTTACGACTTATCTTTCCGCAAAAGAAGATGTCATGGTAGCTCCGGCCATGGATCTTGATATGTGGAAACATCCCTCGACTCAAAGAAATATTCATCAACTTCAAAAAGATGGAGTAATAATAGTTTCACCGGGAAGCGGAGAACTGGCCAGTGGACTCGAGGGAAAGGGACGGATGGCAGAACCACAGGAAATATTCAGTGAAATAGAAGATTTCTTCCGTAAAAGACAAGATTTTGAAGGGTTAAAAGCTTTAGTCACAGCCGGTCCTACTTATGAAAACATAGATCCTGTCAGGTTTATCGGGAACTATTCAAGTGGAAAGATGGGGTTCGAATTGGCCAGGGAACTCAGTGATCGAGGGGCGGAAGTTTATTTGATAACAGGTCCTGTCTCTTTAGAAACACCACAATCTGACAAGATCAAAAGAATAGATGTTACCTCGGCTCAAGAGATGTATGAGAAGGCAACGAAATTTTTCCCGGATTGCAATATCTCTATTTTTGCCGCCGCTGTGGCCGATTATGCTCCTGAAAAAACAGCGGAGAAAAAGATGAAAAGAGAGAATGCAGAGGAAATGGTGATAAGACTTAAGAGAAATCCGGACATTGCTTCCTGTTTAGGAGCTCAGAAAAACAATCAATTAACAATAGGTTTCGCATTGGAAACCGACAATGAGATTACAAACGCTCAAAAGAAACTCGAAAGTAAAAATTTGGATCTTATTGTATTGAATTCTTTAAATGATCCGGAAGCCGGATTTATGAAAGATACCAATAAAATTAAAATCCTTTATAGGGACGGAAGCATAGAGAACTATGATCCTAAAACAAAAAGGGAAGTTGCTAAAGACATAATCGATGCTGTTTTACGTTATAAAAGAAAATAAAAACTTTACTGATGTCACGTAAAATACTTCTTTTTTTAATATTTTTTGTAAGCGTTTTTAGTAGTAGGGCGCAGGAATTGTTATGTACTGTAGAAGTAAATACAAGCGCAATAGAAGGAACAAATAAAAGTGTTTTTGAAACCCTTCAGGGGGCTATTTCAGATTACTTCAATGAAACCAAATGGACAAACGCTATTTTTTCGCCCAATGAAAGAATAGAATGCCGATTTTTTCTTACGGTTAAAAGTTATGACAACGACAGAATAAAAGGGGAATTGCAGGTACAATTGTCAAGACCCGTTTACAACAGCACATACACTACTACTTTATTCAATTTTAAAGACACAAAGATTGAATTCGATTACCGAGAGGGAGAACCCTTGATATATAATGAGAATTCTTGGACAAATAATCTCCAAGGAATATTGGATTATTACGCATATCTATTTTTAGCTCTTGATTTTGATTCTTTCTCTCCTATGGGAGGGCAACCTTATTTCGACAAAGCGGCTACTGTGGTGCAACAAGCCCAAAGCAGCGGTGAAATAGGCTGGAGGGCCTTTGAAGATACAAAAAATAGAAGTGCGGTTTTAAGTGCCTACACAGATGGCAACACTTCGTCACTTAGGGATTTAATATATCAATATCATAGAAAAGGTCTCGATGAAATGGCCACAAGTCCGGATAAAGGAAGAGCGGCCATAACAGAGACAATGACCGTGATAAAGGATGTATATGATAAATCTCCGATGTCTGTAGGTCTCTCAATTTTCAGAGATTCCAAATTAGATGAGTTGGTTAACGTTTATTCGCAGGCTCCTCAGACAGAAAGAGAAAAAGTATATGATATTCTTCAGCCCATTTTCCCGACTGATAGAAGCAGAATTGAGAAAATTAAAAAACCTGATGAAGTGAAATAGGAATGAGGTAGAAGGATTAGGGATAAAAAAGAAAGAGAATGCTAAAAAAATTGAGCATAGATAATTATGCCTTGATAGATAAATCGAGTATAGACTTTTTGGAGGGTTTTACCACTATTACGGGTGAAACCGGTGCCGGAAAGTCAATCATGCTTGATGCTCTATCCTTGTTGATGGGGTCGAGAGCTGATTCCAAGGCTATGGGTAGTAAGGATAGGAAAATGGTGGTGGAAGGAATTTTCACGTATCCTGATGCATCCATAGAAAAAATATGTGAAGAAAATGACATTGAATGGGATCCACAGGAATTGATTATAAGGCGTGAAATTTCCACTTCCGGTAAAAGCCGTGGGTTTGTGAATGATACCCCGGTAAATCTTTCTTTATTGACTTCTGTGGCTGAAGGCTTGCTTGACATACATTCTCAACACAGCAACTCTTTACTAAGCAAACCTCTTGAACAATTAGCCATAATCGATTCTTACGGCGAGAACCATAAACAACTTGAAGAATACAAGGAGGTTTTCCATAAATATGTGACATTAAGAAATCGTATTAAGAAAATCAAAGAGTCGATAGCCAAGGGTAAGGAGAACAAAGAATACATAACTTTCCGCTTAGAACAACTGGATAAACTAAAACCGAAGAAGGGAGAATTGTTATCCTTAGAAAGAGAGGCTGAATTGTTGGGTGATGCAGATAAAATAAAATCGGATTTATATGAAGCCCAGGATTTGATTGGAGGAAGTGGGAATTCTGCAATAAAATTGGTTCAAAACGCTACTGCAATTTTGGAAGGAGTAGATTTCGAGCTTCTGGATCCTTCAGGTGAAAATGATATAGCTGCAAGATTGGATTCTTTGAAAATTGAATTACGAGATATCTCCGATACACTTGAAAATTTTGGAAGTAAAATAGATTCAGATCCGGCTCGTCTTGACAAAGTGCAAGCCAGAATAGATAGCCTCTATGAAGTGATGAAGAGGTTTAAGGTGAAAGACGAAGAAGAATTAGTGGATCTTCATCAACAATTGAAGGAAGAATTAGCAGCCATATCCGGTGACAATACAGATGTGACAAAGTTGGAACATCTACTTAAAGATCTTGCAAGGGAGTTAAAAGAGAAGGCCGAAGTGTTGTCAGAATCAAGAATTAAAGCTTCGGAAAGATTCTCGGAAACACTTATGGAAAAGATCAAGCCATTGGGCCTTCCTAATGTTAAATTTCAAGTCGAAATTCAGAAAGGTAAAATGTCTGCAGAAGGTCAGGATTCAGTGACTTTTCTTTGCAGTTTCAATAAAAACCATCCATTGCAATCAATATCAGAAATAGCTTCCGGAGGAGAAATAGCCAGAGTGATGCTCGGAATTAAATCGATTATGGCTGAAAGCATGAATCTGCCAACCATAATCTTTGATGAGATAGATACGGGGGTATCCGGTGAGATAGCACATAAAATGGGAAATATGATGCACGATATGTCCAAAACTATACAGGTGATGGCTGTGACTCATCTTCCTCAAGTGGCAGCAAGTGGTGACGAACAATTAAAGGTTTACAAGGATGATGACAAGGAAAAGACCGTGTCTCATATCAAGATGCTTTCAACTGATGAGAGAATCAAAGAGATAGCAGGGATGATTTCCGGCACCTCTATAAATGAGGCGGCCCTTGAAAATGCGAGGATTTTATTGTCTTCAAACAATAAATAAAAATAAATTGGAAAAATCAGATTATATATTCGGTATCAGGCCGGTTTTAGAAGCTTTGGAAGCTTCAGAGAGTATCGATAAGATTCTAATAAAAAGAGAGATAAATGGTGAACTTATAAAGGAAGTTCTCTCCAAAGCAAAAGAATATGATGTGCCGGTGCAAAGAGTTCCCAACGAGAAACTCAACAGGATAACGATGAAGAATCATCAGGGCGTCATAGCTATTGTATGTCCTATAAGGTATCATAATCTTGAAAATTTGTTAGTTTCGCTGTATGAAGAAGGGAAGACTCCACTTGGGGTAATACTTGATGGAGTGACTGATGCAAGGAATTTCGGAGCTATTGCACGAAGTGCTGAATGTGCAGGCGCTGATTTTATTGTCATTCCGGAAAGAGGAAGCGCCTCGGTCACCTCTGATTCAGTAAGATCTTCAGCAGGAGCATTGTTTCATATTCCTGTTTGTCGAGAGAAAGACCTGGTAAAAAGTATTGCAAAACTTCATGACAACGGTTATAAGGTGGTTGGCGCATCAGAAAAAAGTTCTGAAAATTATACTGATGTAGATTATAAAGTGCCCGTTGCTATTATCATGGGTGCTGAAGACACCGGTCTTTCACCTGATGTGTTAAGAAGATGCGACGAACTTGCAGCCATTCCTATTTTAGGAAAAGTAGGATCACTGAATGTTTCTGTGGCTTGTGGTGTGATACTTTATGAAGCGGTGAGACAACGCAGAGTTTTGTAACCTACTTTCTTTTGGTTAATTTTGCATTAAAATCAAAAAGATTAAAACCTGCTTTCAGCGTTAAACTGTTCATTTTACTTTTTTCACTATACTATGATTAACAGGGTATTGATAAGGATGAAGACTGTGCAGCTCCTCTATTCATATTTATTGGTGGAGAAGCCTTTCTCATTGGAGTCTCAACCCTCCGCACCCACCAAGGAAAAACGATTTGCCTATAGTCTCTATCTCGACTTGATTTATCTTATGGATAAATTGGCGAATCAAGTGATGGGTAAGAACAAAAAATATCCCTTGACAGAAACGAGATTCATTCTTAAGATAGAAAATGATGACAGAATGAAATCCTTATCCATAAAATATTCCAATGGGGATTTTCCATTTGCTTCATTAGTGGCTCATCTGTCAGAAGCTATTAAAAATAGCCTCTTGTTCAGGGAATTTGAAAAAAACAGGGATCAAGGTCTTATGACCGATAATTTTTGGGAAGATGTTTTTAACAATATAATCATACTTGATCCGAAATTAAACGAAGTCATAAAAAATCTGCCCGGCTATTCATTATCCGGAATAGAAAGAATGAAAGACATGATGTCAGCAACTTTCAAGAATTTCTATGCATCCAAGGATAATATCTCCGATGCTCTAAAAACTTTGGAAACAAGCATGAATAAAGCTCGGGATCTTTATATGAGACTGTTGGATTTACCGGTTGAGCTTACACAATTGAGAATGGACCAACTGGAACAGAACAGGAAGAAATTTTTAGCTACTCCGGAAGATCTCAATCCTAATATGAGATTTGTTCAAAATCAAATTCCTGAACTGATAGAAAGGAATCCTACTTTTGAGGAATACACAGAAAAAAACCACTTATCTTGGAGAGCGGAAGATCCTGAATTGTTGGAATTACTTCTTAAATCTATACTTGATTCAGAAGTTTATAAAAATTATGAGGTTGAAACCGGCAGGGATATAAGAAAAGATTCAGATTTCTGGAAAGATGTTTTGGTGGATGTGATTTTAAACAACGAGCACTTTTTAGAATATCTTGAAGACAAGTCAGTATTTTGGAACGACGACCTTGAAATCATGGCATCTTTTGTAATGAAAACATTCAAAAGATTTGAAAATCCGGAAACAGTTTCAACAGCCATAATGCCTATGTATAAGGATGGGGACAATGGTAAAGATGCTAAATTCGGAGCAGAACTTTTCAATTATGTGTTCCGAAATAAAGATATCTATAGAAGATACATCGAAGAGGCTTTGATAAGTGAAAAATGGGAAGCTGACAGGATGGCCTTTATGGATGTTATTATCACCATGACAGCACTAGCCGAAATTATCAATTACCCGGAAATTCCTCTTCAGGCAAGTATTAATGAATACATTGAAATAGCCAAAAGCTACAGTTCTGAAAAAAGCGGGCAATTTGTAAACGGACTTTTGGCAACTATTTTACCTAAATTAAAGGAAGAAGGAGTTATTAATAAATAAGGGATTTGGGATTAGAGAATGAGTTATAAAGGGTTAGGGATATTTGATTAATGAAATATAATATAAATTTATGAATACATTAAGTTCTATCTTGCTACAAAGTGAATCGGCAGGTGGTGGGTTCAGCGGAATGATTATGATCATAGCCATGATTGTGATCTTCTATTTCTTTATGATCCGTCCACAATCAAAAAAACAGAAGGAAATCAAGAAGGCACGTGAGGCTATGCAGAAAGGTGATGCCGTAGTGACTGCAGGTGGTATCCACGGAAAAATCAAGGAAATCAACGACAACACAATTTTAATGGAAGTGGCTCCCGGAGTATCTTTAAAAGTTGATAAAGCTTCAGTATTCCCGGCCGGTCAACAAGAAGAAGCCATAAAGAAACAATAAATTAACGGTGTCAGACCGTCGATATGACAACGTAAAAGAGAGATGGCAAAACCTCAAGAACACTTCGGGGTTTAAAAATGCCATGCTCTTTCTTGTTTTTGTGTGTGTAAGTACGGTCTTCTGGTTTATTTTGGCTCTTAATGACAGTGCTCAGGATCATTTCAATGTCAATCTAAGAATAGTGAATCAACCTGATTCAGTGACATTTATTAGTGATGTGCCTGAAAAAATTCATGTAGCGGTAAGCGACAAAGGAACCAACTTATGGAGGAACGGCTATCTAAAGAAACCTACTATCAATATTGATTTTAAGGAATATTCCAACGATGGTGTTCTAAAATATACTTACAATGATCTGATCACCTCTTTAAAGGAAAGATTTGGTAGCACTGCATTGATAACTTCAGTTTCCTTAGATTCCCTTCAATTGCTCTATACTACCAATGCGGGGAAAAAGGTGCCCATCTTAGTAAATTGTCAAGTATATCCAGCCTCGGGATCAACTCTTGAAGGTAGTGTTAAAGCCTCGCCCGGTTCTGTTTATGTTTATGGTTCCAAAGATGTGCTCGACACTATCAATTATGTGAGTACAGAACCGGTGACTCTTCGCAATATTTACGAAACCACCGAAATGGAAGTAAAGATAAAAAAAATAAAAGGAGCGAGAGCCATGCCATCAAAGGTTAAGTTGATAGTGCCTATTGAACCTTTGGTTATGAGGCAAGCGATGGTGACAATAACTCCGGTAAATGTGCCTGAAGAAGAAGAATTATTGTTGTTCCCTTCAAAAGTTCCGGTGGAATATTATGTAGCTATGAGTCGTCTCAACGATGACGAAGACAACAATATCGAATTAGTGGTGGACTATGCCGACATCCCAACTTCTCATAGTGGTAAGTTGCATGTACAGACTCGTAAATTCCCTGATCGTTTGAAAAATCTCAAACTAAGGACTGATAGTATCGAGTATGCTATTGTGAAAGAATGAATATGGATACAACCATAGGAATCACAGGAGGAATAGGGGCTGGCAAGAGTGTTGTTTCTCGTATTTTACGATGCAATGGTTTCTATGTGTATGATTGCGATTATGAGGCTAAGCTGATAATGGTGAATGACTCAAAAGTTAAAGATGCCCTGATTCATAGGCTCGGTGAGGATGTCTATTATCAGGATGGCGAAATAAATCGTGGAAAACTTGCACAAGAAATCTTCTCTCATGAAGATGTGAGATTATATGTAAACGGAGTTGTTCATAAAGCTGTGAGAACTGATATTGAGAAGAAAAGAATGAAGGTGGATGGTTATTTTTTTATAGAATCAGCTATTATTGCCACCGGAGGACTGATGTCGCTTTGTAATCAAATATGGTTAGTGACAGCTCCACTTGAAGAAAGAATCAAAAGAGTGATTCAAAGAGATTCAACTGATTTAGATTCTGTGAAGAAAAGGATGGAATCGCAGACACATGAAATTTCATTATTGGATTCTGAAAAAACTGTGGTTTTAGAAAATGACAACTATTGCTCGCTCCTTCCTGAAGTTTTAGAAATGACAAATAAATTAACAAACCAACAAATATATTCTATATCATGTTAAGAGAAATATTGGCAATAACCGGCAAACCGGGTCTTTTCAAGATCGTGTCCCATAGTGGGAAAACTCTTATCGTTGAAGACCTTGTAAGTGGAAAAAGATTTCCCGTTTCAGCTCGTGAAAGAGTGGTGTCTTTAGGAGATATCGCTATGTATACTGAATCAGAAGACAAACCATTGGGAGAAATATTAGATACCATCTATACAAAGGAAGATGGAAAGAAACTGGATGTGAAGGAAATAATTTCAAGCGATGGCCTTAAAACCAAATTTGAAGAATATATTCCTGATTTCGATAAAGACAGAGTGCACGACAGTGATGTGAAAAAACTTTTTACCTGGTATAATTTGCTTGTGGATAAGGGTTACACCAAATTCACAGAGGAGGAGCAAAAGGAAGAATCTTCCAAGGAAGAGGAGGCTCTAGAAGAGCCAAAATCAGACAAGGAAAAAGAGCCAAAATAATAATTCTGTCCCTAAGACGACCTATCAGGAGCGATGGTGCAACACTATCGTTCCTTTTTTTATCGATTCTTTTATATCTATTATCCTTTGATTAGAGGATCCTCGGAAAGTTAAATCGGGGTCTTTAAGTTCCTCTATAAATCTGCCGTCAACTATTACATCAGCTTCCGAAATTGCTGACATTAATAACGGAGATTCGGTAATTTCTTCCCATGTATAGCCGGTATAAACCCAGACATTGCGCCCATTACTTTTTAGTTCTTTAATAAGTTTTTTTAATTTTTCAGGATGATAAAGAGGATCTCCACCTGTTAGGGTGACATCGAAATCTTCTTCTTCTACTATTTTCAGTATCCCCTGAAGGGTTTTTTCATCCCCGGCATTTTCTTCCCACGACTGAGGATTGTGACACCCGGTGCAATGATGACTGCATCCGGATAAATAAATGGAGGTCCGGAATCCCGGACCGTCCACAGTTGTTCCTCTTATTATTTCAATTACTCTATATTTCAAGAGGTTAAACAATTAATATTATTCCTTGGTTATAAACTCCTATCTTTAGTTATAGAATAGATTTCTCTGTCCCATACAAATCCTTTATTCTTCATGCACAATTCTGTCGTTGAGTTCTGCAAGTTTACCGGAATTCCATCTATCCGTCGTGCCCACCAGATATCCGGTGATTCTTTGGATAGTTTCAAATTTTGCATTGCACTTAGGACAATTGTGTTGATCTTTCAGAGCGTTCTCATACCCACATTTTGGACAATGGTTTCTATTATGATTTACGGAACCATAACCTATATTGTATTTGTCCATGAGGTCAACTATTTGCATTATTGCTTCTTCATTATGAGTGGCATCTCCATCGATTTCAACGTAGAATATATGTCCCCCTCGGGTAAGATCATGGTAAGGTGCCTCTATTTTAGCTTTGTGCCTGGGCGAACAATGGAAATATACAGGTATATGATTTGAATTAGTATAATAATTCTTGTCGGTGACTCCGTGAATCTCTCCAAATTCTTTTTGATCTACTTTAGTGAATTTTCCCGACAATCCTTCGGCCGGTGTGGCAAGAACAGAATAATTATGACCATACCTGTTTGAGAAATCATTAACTCGATCTCTCATATATCTCACAATTTTGATACCCAATTCCTGAGCTTCTTCTGATTCTCCATGATGTTTGCCTGTGAGAGCTATCAAAGTTTCTGCCAAACCTATAAATCCGATACCAAGTGTGCCCTGGTTTATTACTTTTTCAATAGTTTCATTAGGCTTTAGCATGGAGGCATTATTCCATAGTGAACTCATCAAAAGCGGGAATTGTTTAGCCAATGCGGTCTTCTGAAATTGAAAACGTTCATCGAGTTGTCGTGCTGTTATTTCAAGAACATTGTCGAGTTTTTCAAAAAATTTATCAACTCTTCTTTGCTTGTCTTCTACATTCATCACTTCCAGAGCTAATCTCACAATATTAATGGTTGTGAATGAAAGATTTCCTCTACCAATAGAAGTTTTCTGTCCAAATCTGTTTTCAAAAACCCGAGTTCTGCATCCCATGGTGGCCACTTCATGGATGTATCTTTTGGGATCATTCGGATTCCAGTCTTCATCCTGATTGAAAGTTGCATCCAAATTCAGGAAGTTTGGGAAGAATCTTCTTGCAGAAACTTTACATGCCAGTTTATATAAATCGTAATTTGGATCTTCAGGAAGATAACTCACACCTCTCTTTTTCTTCCATATCTGAATCGGGAAAATGGCAGTGGCTCCATTACCGACACCTTCATATGTGGAGTTTAACAATTCCCTTATCACACATCTCCCTTCGGCAGATGTGTCAGTGCCATAATTAACTGATGAGAATACCACTTGGTTACCCCCTCTTGAATGAATTGTATTCATATTATGGATGAAGGCTTCCATTGACTGGTGCACTCTGCCCACTGTTTTATTAATGGCATGCTGCATCATTCTTTCTTTTCCTTTTAGACCCTCGAGATCTCTCTTTATGAAATCTTTGATTTCAATGTTATATAGTTCAGAAAGATTCTCACCGGTCAGATCCTCAAGATTTTTAATTTCTTCAATATAACTTGAACGTACATAAGGAGCCAAGTAGAAATCTAAAGCAGGAATTGCCTGTCCTCCATGCATTTCGTTTTGTGCTGTTTCAAGGGATATACAAGCAATCACACTTGCTGTTTCTATTCTTTTAGCAGGTCGGGATTCACCATGACCGGCAACAAACCCGTTTTTCAAAATGTTATCAAGCGGGTGTTGAACACAAGTCAAACTTTTAGTGGGATAATAGTCTTTATCATGAATATGGATATAGTTGTTTTTTACTGCATCCTTGACTTCATTTGACAATAAATAATCATCTACAAAGGGTTTGGTGGTTTCTGTAGAGAATTTCATCATCATACCCGCAGGCGAGTCAGTATTCATGTTGGCATTTTCCCGGGTGATGTCATTGTTTTTCGCATTAATAATTTCGAGAAACATATCGCGTGTCTTAGCCTTCCTGGCTATAGATCTTTGATCACGATAAGCTATGTATTTTTTTGCTACATCTTTTCTTGAAGATTTCATTAATTCGAATTCCACACGGTCTTGAATGTCTTCCACAGTCATTCTTTCTTCACCGTTCATGCCGATACGGTCAGATATCTTTTGAATAAGGGATTCATCTTCCCCCATTTCTGTGGTGAGCATAGCTTTACGAATTGCAGCTTTGATTTTTTCTTCATTATAACCGACGATTCTTCCGTCTCTCTTTTCTACCGTATGTATCATCGAAATATTTTTTCTTGAGTTTTTATCGGGTGCGAAATTAATATATTTACCAAAATAGAACAAATAATATACAAATAAATTATGTTAAAAATTATTTTGGAAAACTTTTTTGATTTTAAGAATTAGCAACAAATTAAGAATCAGAGATATATAAAAAGTTTTGGACAACTTTGTTAAAATTGGGGTTTTGATTGTATTTTCAAAAACAATTTTATATATGTCATTTCGTTCATAAAAAATTCTTTAATAAAAGAAACGATAAAAAGCCCTTAAAATATCAATTTGACAAGAAAAACTCATCTTAAACCAAATTTATGAAACTCAATTTAGAATAATTGATTAAATTTGCATGTTGAAAGATTATGTTATTAGACATATTGAAAGAATTGAATGCATGAGTGACCGACTTTTTATATTTGACACTACTCTGAGGGACGGAGAACAGGTGCCCGGCTGCCAGCTCAATACAGTAGAAAAGATTGAAATAGCCAAATCCCTTGAGATATTGGGGGTGGATGTGATTGAGGCTGGTTTCCCCGTTTCAAGCCCGGGCGATTTCAATTCAGTAGTAGAAATTTCCAAAGCGGTGACATGGCCTACAATATGTGCGTTGACCCGCGCGGTGGAAACGGATATCAGAGTGGCTGCTGATGCGTTGAAATATGCCAAACATAAGAGAATTCACACCGGGATAGGCACTTCGGATTATCATATACGCCATAAATTCAACTCCACTCGGAAAGAAATATTGGAAAGGGCAATAGCATGCGTGAAATATGCAAAATCATATGTGGAGGATGTGCAGTTTTATGCCGAGGATGCAGGAAGAACGGATAATGAATATTTGGCCAGGGTGGTTGAAGCAGTGATTAAGGCCGGTGCCACTGTGGTGAATATCCCTGACACCACCGGTTATTGTCTTCCTTGGGAATTCGGTGAGAAAATCAAATATCTCATGGAGAATGTTAAAGGAATTGAAAAGGCAACGATTGCAGTTCATTGTCACAACGATCTTGGAATGGCTACAGCCAATACAATCTCCGCAATCAGAAACGGCGCACGACAGGCAGAAGTAACTATAAACGGAATTGGAGAAAGAGCTGGCAACACTTCTCTTGAGGAAGTGGTTATGACTTGCAAATGCCATAAAGACTTGGGTATAGAAACCAATATCAATTCAACTCGGATATATGGCATAAGCAGAAAAGTGTCAAGTCTAATGAATATGCCAGTACAGCCTAATAAAGCAATCGTGGGGCGAAATGCTTTCGCTCATTCTTCGGGTATACATCAGGATGGGGTTCTTAAGAACAGGGAAAGTTATGAAATAATGGATCCTAAGGATGTGGGGCTTGATGAAAACTCAATTCTTCTGACAGCGAGAAGCGGGAGAGCCGCTCTTAAGCATAGATTGCATGTGCTTGGAATTGAACTGAGCAAAGAAGCATTGGATAAAGCTTATGAATCATTCTTAAAACTGGCTGACCGTAAAAAGGAGATCACGGATGATGACATCATGATGATAGCTGGAAGACATCATATGGCCAACAGGCGTATAAAGCTTGATTTCTTGCAAGTGACCAGCGGTGTGGGAGTTCATGCCGTAGCAAGTGTTGGATTGGACATAGCGGGAGAAAAGTTCGAGGCCTGTTCATCTGGGAATGGTCCGGTAGATGCGGCTATCAATGCTGTGAAATTGATAATCCGACGTACGATGGTTTTAAAAGAATTTCTTATCCAGGCATTCAATAAGGGCAGCAACGATATAGGAAAAGTGCATATGACAGTTGAATACGATGGAGGTCTCTATTATGGTTTCTCGGCCAACACGGATATTGTGGCTGCTAGTTGTGAGGCTTTCATTGATGCAATAAATAAATTTGTGAAATAATGGGGAAAACTCTTTTTGATAAAGTATGGGACAGCCATGTTGTGAAAAGGATACAGGATGGCCCCGACCAATTATATATCGACCGTCATTACTGCCATGAGGTAACCAGTCCTCAGGCGTTCGATGGACTTAGGAAGCGCGGGTTAAAAGTATTTAGGCCCGAACGCACAATCTGTTCTCCGGATCATAATATTCCAACAAAAAACCAGCATCTTCCTATACAGGATGAAACCTCAAAGATTCCGGTTGAAACTCTATCAAAGAATGCGGAAGAGTTTGGATTGACAATATTCCCTCTATGTGATCCCCGGAACGGAATTATTCATGTGATAGGTCCGGAACAAGGTTTCACACAACCGGGGATGACAATAGTGTGCGGTGATAGCCACACCTCAACTCATGGTGCAATGGGGGCGATTGCCTTCGGAATTGGAACAAGCGAAATTGAAATGGTGCTGGCTACTCAATGTGTGCTTCAACCAAAACCAAAATCTATGAGAATAAACATAGATGGGAAATTGAAGTCCGGAGTCACTTCAAAAGATATTGCATTATATATAATAAGTAAATTGGGTACCGGAGGGGCAACAGGTTATTTTGTGGAATATGCAGGCGAGGCGATCCGTGATTTGAATATGGAACAAAGAATGACCCTCTGCAATCTTTCGATAGAAATGGGGGCGAGAGGAGGTATAATAGCTCCGGATGATGTAACCTTCAGATATTTGAAAGATAAACCAAATGCTCCAAAGGGAGAAGAATGGGAAAAGGTTGTGGAATATTGGAAAACCCTTCCTTCAGATCAGGATGCGGTGTTTGATAGAGAGGAGACTTTTTATGCCGGAGATATTGAGCCCCGGATAACATATGGAACGAACCCCGGAATGGGAATCGGAATATCTGAAAAGATACCCTTTGCTCCCGAAGAAACTTCTTCAAAGACTTCATATTTAAAAGCCTTGGATTATATGCGTTTCAAAGAGGGAGAATCTCTTGAAGGAGAACCCGTGGATTACGTCTTTTTAGGAAGTTGCACCAATGGAAGGTTGGAGGATTTCAGAGCCTTCGCATCTATTGTGAAAGGGAAAAAGAAGGCTGCTAATATAACCGCATGGCTGGTGCCCGGTTCTCAACAGGTCAGAAAACAAATTATAGAAGAAGGGTTGGATAAGATATTAGAGGATTCCGGATTTGAATTAAGGGAGCCGGGTTGCTCAGCTTGTCTAGCCATGAATGATGACAAAGTGCCCGAAGGTAAACTTTGTGTATCAACGTCCAACAGAAATTTTGAGGGAAGACAAGGTCCAGGAGCGAGAACTATATTGGCCGGTCCTTTAGTGGCCGCAGCCACTGCGATTACGGGTGTTTTGACAGATCCACGTAAATTAATGAATCATGGAAAAGAAATTTAATATTCTAAGATCCACCGCTGTGCCTTTGCCAATTGAGAATGTAGACACGGATCAAATCATACCGGCAAGATTTCTGAAATCCACCACTAAAGATGGTTTTGGAAAAAATCTTTTCCGTGATTGGAGGTATGACTCAGACAATAAACCAATCAAAGATTTCGTGTTGAACAATCCTGTTTATAAGGGTTCGATTTTAGTTGCTGGTAAAAACTTCGGTTGTGGATCCAGCCGTGAACATGCGGCCTGGGCTATAGCCGATTATGGGTTCAAAGCTGTGGTTTCAAGTTTCTTCGCTGATATTCATAAAAATAATGAGTTGAATAATTTTGTATTGCCTGTAGTTGTAAGCGAAAAATTTCTTGAATCCCTCTTTGAATCCATAAATAAAGATCCCAAGACAGAAATAACGATAGATTTACCATCTCAGACCATCACGAATGAAGCTACAGGAGAAAAACAACAATTTGAGATAAATCCCTTTAAGAAGGAATGTCTTTTAGAAGGACTGGATGATATAGAATACCTTTTGAAGAATAGGAAAGAAATAGAAAAATTTGAAACAGAAAGAGCAGTAAAATGGAATTGAACATAGCTGTGTTGCCCGGTGATGGCATCGGTTCAGAAATCTCGGCTCAGGGAGTTTTAGTTCTCGAGACTATAGCACGAAGATTTAATCATAAATTTATATTCAGGACAGGGCTAATTGGAGCCGCCGCAATAGAAGCTGTGGGGGATCCTTTCCCAAATGAGACAATGCAATTATGCCTTGACAGTGATGCGATTCTATTTTCTGCTGTAGGTGATCCTCGTTATGATAACGACCCTACTTCTCCAGTGAGACCGGAACAAGGTTTGTTGAAAATGAGAAAATCATTAGAGCTCTATGCCAATATTCGTCCTATCTCCACATATAAAAGTTTGCTTGAAAGAAGTCCTCTAAAGGAAGAGGTGATAGAAGGTGCAGATTTTGTTTGTGTGAGAGAATTGACAGGTGGTATGTATTTCGGTGAAAAATACGAAAGTGTGGATAAAGCATATGATACCAATGTTTATTCTCGCAATGAAATAGAAAGGATTTTAAGGGTTGCATATGGATATGCTCTCAACAGGAATAAACATCTCACGGTGGTTGATAAGGCCAATGTTTTGGCTTCAAGTAGACTATGGAGAAAAGTTGCCCAAGAAATGGAGAAAGAGTATCCTGAAGTTAAAACTGACTATATGTTTGTTGACAATGCATCCATGAGATTAATCCAAGACCCAAGGTTCTTTGATGTTTTGGTCACTGAAAATACGTTTGGAGATATTCTCACAGATGAAGCAAGTGTAATAACAGGGTCTATGGGTCTTCTTCCTTCAGCTTCTACAGGTGAAAAGACACCTCTTTTTGAACCGGTTCATGGATCCTGGCCCGAAGCAGCCGGTAAGCATATAGCAAATCCGATTGCACAGATCCTTTCAGCTGCAATGTTGCTGGAACATTTTGGTCTCAAAGATGAAGGAAAGATTGTGAGAGATGCTGTCCAAGCATCAATAGAAAATTCTATCCGAACTCCTGATATCCAAAAGAAGGAATTAAAACCATACACCACCGAAGAAGTAGGAGAGTGGATTGCAGATTATTGTTCCAAAGCTAACTGATTTTGATTATGAAGATTCCATTAAGAAGCGACGCTTCCACTTTGGGAAGACGAATGGCAGGAGCCAGGGCTTTATGGAGAGCCAACGGTATGAAGGAAGAACAGATTGGAAAACCAATAATAGCTGTTGTCAATTCATTCACTCAATTTGTGCCGGGTCATACTCATTTGCATGATATCGGACAATTGGTTAAAGAGGAAATAGAAAAGGCCGGTTGTTTTGCGGCAGAATTCAATACTATTGCAATCGATGATGGAATAGCTATGGGCCATGACGGGATGCTTTATTCCCTGCCTTCTCGCGATTTGATTGCTGATAGTATTGAATATATGGTCAATGCTCATAAAGCTGATGCCATGATTTGTATCTCTAATTGTGATAAAATCACTCCGGGAATGTTGATGGCTTCTATGAGATTGAATATACCCACTGTTTTTGTGTCGGGAGGACCTATGGAAGCCGGAAAGATAGGAGACAGAGATGTGGATCTTATAGATATAATGGTGGAAGCCGCGGATGAAAGTGTAGATGACGAAACCGTGACTGAATTGGAACAGAAGGGATGCCCTACATGCGGATGTTGCTCCGGAATGTTCACAGCCAATTCTATGAATTCATTAACAGAGGCTTTAGGATTATCTTTGCCTGGCAATGGAACCATTTTAGCATCCCACACCAACCGTCTTGAACTCTTTAGAAGAGCAGCCAGACAAATAGTGAAAAACACTATGGCTTACTACAAAGACGGAGATGAATCTGTCCTTCCAAAAAATATCGCTACTCGTGAAGCTGTGCTTAATGCGATGAGTCTTGATATAGCTATGGGAGGGTCTACCAATACGGTTCTTCATTTGCTTGCGGTAGCGAATGAAGCCGGAGTTGATTTCCATATGGATGATATAGACCATTTATCACGAAAAACGCCGGTTCTTTGTAAGGTGGCTCCAAATTCTAAATGGCATATTCAAGATGTCAACAGAGCCGGTGGAATCCTTTCTATTATGCAAGGACTGGCCAATCAAGGTCTTCTTGATTTAGAAACAAAGAGAGTGGATGGCCTCACTTTAGGAGAAGCCATACAGAAATATGCTTTGAATGATAAGAATTTCTCAGAGGATGCCGCTGATTTATGGTCTACTGCGCCTGGTGGAAAAATTAATAACAAAGCAGGAAGTCAGTCTTCCCGTTATAAGTCACTTGATACGGACCGTGAAAAAGGTTGTATCCGGGATGCGGAACATGCATATCTAAAGGATGGAGGCCTCGCAGTATTGAAAGGTAACATCGCACCGGATGGCTGTGTTGTGAAAACGGCGGGGGTGGATGAAAAGATACTTAAGTTTACCGGTACTGCTAAAGTTTTCCATTCCCAGGAAGAAGCTGTTGATGGAATACTTGGAGGTAAAGTTAAAGCCGGAGATGTGGTGGTGATAATTTATGAGGGTCCCAAAGGAGGCCCGGGAATGCAGGAAATGCTTTATCCTACAAGTTATATCAAATCGAGACATTTGGGTAAGGAATGTGCCTTGATAACGGACGGACGATTTTCAGGTGGTACCTCAGGTTTATCCATAGGACATATTTCACCTGAGGCAGCTGCGGGAGGACCAATAGCCCTAATAAAAGACGGTGATATAATTGATATAAATATTCCAAACCGATCTATAGATGTTATACTAAGTGAGGAAGAACTTAAGCAAAGAAGGGAATTGGAAGAATCAAGGGGTAAAGAAGCTTTCACTCCCAAAGGAAGAGACAGAAATATCAGTAATGCCTTGAAGGCATATGCCTCAATGGTGATGTCAGCTGACAAAGGAGGAGTAAGAAAACCATTATAACTAATCCATTATTATATATGGAAGAAAAAATTACAGGTAGTGAGGCTCTGATGAGATGCCTTGAAAGCCAAGGAGTGGATCTGGTGTTTGGTTATCCGGGAGGCACCATTATGCCGGTTTATGATAAATTGTTTCATTATCAAAATAAGATAAAACATATTCTGACCAGGCATGAGCAAGGCGCAATACATGCAGCGGAGGGTTGTGCGAGAGCAACCGGTAGGACAGGAGTGGTTATTGCTACTTCCGGTCCGGGTGCCACGAATCTCGTAACAGGAATAGCTGATGCCAGGATGGATTCAACACCTTTGGTAGTAATTTCCGGTCAGGTCGGCACTAAAGTTTTGGGAAATGATGCTTTTCAAGAGACCGACTTTATAGACATAACTAATCCTATATCCAAATGGGGCATATTAGTAAAGAAAGCTGAAGACTTGCCGGATATTATATCGAAAGCTTTTTTTATAGCTAATACAGGAAGACCGGGACCGGTAGTAATCGACCTTCCGAGAGACGTTCAGTTGGAACTCATCGAATGGAAAGGATATAAAAAGTGTAATTTTATCCGCACTTACGTTCATCGCCCTAAGTTCGAATTAAAGGAAATTGAAAAGGTAGCAAATTTATTGAATACCGCAGAACGTCCGCTAATTCTTGCAGGCAGAGGAGTTATGGTTTCAAATGCGGAACGGATTCTCGGGGAAATTGCAGAAAAAGGCGATATTCCTGTGGCAACAACAATGTTGGGCCTTTCCGTTTTGCCATCACGACATCCTTTGAATAAGGGTATGTTAGGAATGCACGGGAATATAGGACCAAACATCGCAACCAATAGAGCGGATATAATCCTGGCAGTTGGAATGAGATTCGACGATCGTATAGTGGGAAAGGTTTCTGAATATGCACCTAATGCTAAGATCATCCATATAGATATAGATGCCTCTGAAATGGGTAGAACCATTAATCCATATCTCACTATCCATGCTGATGCTAAAGATGCATTAACACCCTTGCTTCCGCTCATAAAGCAAAATACTCATACGAAGTGGATGGATTTATTTTCCAAATGTGAAAGGATTGAATATGAAAAGGTAATTAAGAATCAATTGAAACCTGGATCGGATTCCTTAATGACTATGGCGGAAGTGATTAGAAAGGTTTCTGATACAGTTGATGCGGATGCCATATTGGTGACCGATGTTGGGCAGAATCAAATGAGTGCCGTGAGATATTTTCAATTCTCATCGCCGAGAAGTGTTATAACTTCCGGCGGCCTTGGCACTATGGGATTCGGGTTGCCTGCTGCAATAGGCGCTAAAATAGGGTGTCCTGAACGACCCGTATGTCTTTTTTGTGGCGACGGGGGTTTTCAAATGACTTTACAGGAATTGGGCACCATAATGGAGTATAATGTTGATGTCAAGATTGTTATATTAAACAATAATTTCTTAGGTAATGTCAGACAATGGCAAGAACTCTTCTTTGGTAAACGATATTCCCACACTCAATTATTGAATCCGGATTTTATAGAAATTGCAAAGGCCTACGGAATTCAAGGAGAGAATGTTAAAACGCGAGAAGAAATGTCGCCGGCGGTTGAAAGAATGATTAAAACTCCGGGGTCTTATTTATTGAATGTGAATATAGATCCGGAGAATAATATCTTTCCCATGATTTATCCTGGAGATGCTATAGATAATATACGCTTGAATGAGTCCCAGAAATTGAATGTGCTTGAACTATGAATGAAATAAAACCATACACACTGGCAGTTTTCTCAGAAAATACGGTAGGAATACTTAACCTTATTTCAATTGTATATACAAGGAGATCAATAAACATAGAGAGTGTTTCTGCAAGTACAACCGCGATCCCAGGCATATTTAAAACTACGATTCTGTCGTATTCAGATAGAGAAACAATGGAAAAAGTGGTTGCACAGATAGAGAAAGCAATATATGTTGTAAAGGCGTTTCTTTTTACCGACGATCAGATAGTGCATCAAGAGGTGGCACTCTATAAAGTTCCTACTGAAAAACTTATGGATGAAGAGGATTTGGAAAAGATTATAAGACATCATAATGCTCGTATCTTGGAAATCACATCCGATTATACGGTAATTGAGAAAACAGGACATACAGACGAAACGGAGGCTCTTTTTAATGAATTAAAAAAATATGGGCTTAGACAATTTGTACGCTCCGGAAGAGTTTGTGTCACCAAAGATCCCATAGAGCATGTTTCAGTTTATCTTTCTCAAAGGGATAAAGAAGAGAAATTAAACAATTAAAACTTTATTATTATGGCAAAAATGAATTTTGGCGGTGTAGAGGAAACCGTAATCACTCGGGAAGAATTTCCATTGGAGAAAGCTCGTGAAGTACTTAAAGATGAAACAATCGCAGTGATAGGATATGGGGTTCAAGGACCTGGTCAAAGCCTTAATTTAAGGGATAACGGATTCAACGTAATAGTGGGTCAACGTGAAGGAAAAACCTATGACAAGGCAGTGAAAGACGGTTGGGTGCCAGGAGAAACTCTTTTCAGTATTGAAGAGGCTTGCGAAAAGGGCACCATCATAATGTGTCTTCTCTCAGATGCTGCAGTACTTGCTGTATGGCCAAAAATAAAAAAATATCTCACTGCAGGTAAGGCTCTTTATTTCTCTCATGGCTTTGCTATCACTTGGAACGATCGCACAGGGGTAGTTCCTCCTAAAGATGTAGACGTTATAATGGTAGCCCCAAAAGGATCCGGAACATCACTTCGTACAATGTTTTTGGAGGGCAGAGGTTTGAATTCTTCATTTGCTATATATCAAGATTACACAGGTAAGGCTTTGGAAAGGACATTGGCATTAGGTATAGGCATCGGATCAGGATATCTTTTTGAAACCACCTTCAAGAGGGAAGCTGTTAGTGACTTAACCGGAGAGAGAGGAGCTTTAATGGGAGCAATACAAGGTCTTTTCTTGGCTCAGTATGAGGTGTTGAGAGAGAAAGGACACACTCCTTCCGAAGCTTTCAATGAAACAGTAGAGGAATTGACTCAATCTCTAATGCCCTTATTTGCTAAGAAAGGTATGGATTGGATGTATGCCAATTGTTCCACAACAGCTCAAAGAGGTGCACTTGATTGGATGACTCCGTTCCATGATGCAATTAAACCGGTTGTGGAAAAACTTTATGACAGTGTGGAAAGTGGGATAGAGGCACAAAAATCTATTGATTCCAACAGTCAGCCAGATTATCGAGAGAAACTGGAGGAGGAATTGAAAGAACTTAGAGAAAGCGAAATGTGGCGTGCTGCCGAAACAGTTCGCAAGCTCCGTCCTGAAGGTTGCTAATCTGGAAAACAGTATCCTATAATGGATAAAATAAATCAGGAGGCTCTTAGATGATAAGAGCCTCCTGATTTATTTTATAATAGAATATTTATAAAACACCTTGTGCCATCATTGCATTGGCCACTTTCATAAATCCGGCTATATTGGCGCCCTTAACATAATTTACAAAGTCTGGGCTTACTCTACCATATTCCACACATTTTGCATGGATATTTTCCATTATACCGCGTAATTTATTGTCTACTTCTTCGGCAGTCCATGAAAGTTTCTGAGAATTCTGTGCCATTTCCAAACCGGATGTTGCCACTCCACCTGCATTGGCAGCTTTCCCGGGGGCATAAAGTATTTTAGCATCGATAAATTTCTTAACCGCTTCAGGAGTAGAGGGCATATTTGCTCCTTCGCTCACTGCAAAGCATCCTCCGGCAAGTAAAGCTTCGGCATCACTTCCGTCAAGCTCGTTTTGTGTGGCACTTGGCATTGCAATGTCACATTTCACAAGTTTCCATGGTCTTTCACCCGGATAATATTTCAATTCAGGGAACTGTTCTGGCACTTCATACATTCTGCCTCCATAGCTCTTTAGTTCGAATATATAATCGAATTGTTCCTGAGAGAAACCTTCGGGTGCGATCACTGTACCTCCGGAATCGCTTAGAGATACCACTTTACCTCCCAAGGCCATAATTTTTTGAGCGGTGTATAATGCTACATTGCCAGCACCTGAAATAGCCACTTTCTTGCCTTCAATTTTTTCTCCTCTTGTTTTAAGCATACATTCAAGGAAGTAACAGTTACCATATCCGGTAGCCTCAGGTCTCATCAAAGAACCACCAAAAGTCATACCTTTACCGGTGAAAGTACCCGTAAATTCCTGTGCCATCTTTTTATAGTATCCGAACATATAACCCACTTCTCGAGCTCCTACACCGATATCCCCGGCAGGCACGTCTGTGTCAGGTCCTATCTGACGCCATAACTCGGAAATGAAAGCCTGACAGAATCTCATGATTTCTTTATCGCTTTTACCCCTTGGTTGGAAATCACTTCCTCCTTTTGCACCTCCCATAGCAAGGGTTGTCAAAGAATTCTTAAAAGTCTGTTCGAAAGCAAGAAATTTCAGGATAGAAAGATTCACGGAAGAATGAAAACGTATTCCTCCTTTATAAGGCCCGATAGCATTGTTGTGTTGAATACGATAACCCATATTGTTACGTACTTTACCATGATCGTCAAGCCAGGATACTCTAAAGGCAAATATTCTGTCAGGAATACAAAGACGCTCTATCAGGTTATATTCCTCATATTGAGGATTACGGTTATATACTTCTTCAATTGAAGTCAAAACTTCCTCCACAGCCTGGTGATATTCCGGTTCATTAGGAAATCGTTTTTTCAGGTCTGCCATTACTTCCGCTGTCTTCATGTAGATATGTTTGTTAAATTAGTGGAAAATGTATTGCAAAATTAAAGTTTAGCTTTCAAAATTCCAAATAAATGTTCAAAAAAGATATTAAAAAACATAATTTTATTATATCATTTTTATTTCATATAGATTTTATCATTGCAATGGGATTAATTAAATTTGCATAAGTCCTAATATTTTGTATAATGATATCATTTGTAATATCTCTTTGTTTATTGATAGGGGGATATGTAATATATTCCCGAGTTATTGCCAAGATTGCAGGTGAAGATTCTTCTCGGATCACTCCGGTACACACCCATGCGGATGGTGTGGATTATGTAGTGTTGCCTTCATGGAAGATATTTCTGATTCAATTTTTAAATATAGCCGGCTTGGGACCCATATTTGGAGCCATAATGGGAGTTATGTTTGGGCCGGCAGCTTTCCTTTGGATTGTTTTCGGTACGGTCTTTGCCGGAGCCGTGCATGATTATTTGTCGGGATTGATGTCATTAAGACAAAATGGAGCCTCTTTACCTGAAATTGTCGGATTACAATTAGGAGATAAAATAAAGAATGTCATGAGAGGATTCTCCGTGATGTTGATGCTGTTGGTTGGTGCTGTATTTGTTTATAATCCTGCCGATCTGTTGGCCAGGTTAACACCCGATTCTTTTAATGCCACTTTCTGGATTATCGTAATTTTTGCATATTATATATGTGCCACCCTTCTGCCTGTGGACAAACTGATCGGGAAATTATATCCAATTTTCGGGTTTGCCTTACTTTTCATGGCTGTGGGGATATGCGTGATGCTTTTTATCAATCACAACATGATGCCTGAAATGTGGGAGGAATTCTATAATCATAAAACTGATACCTATTCTAATCCCATTTTTCCGATGATGTTTGTATCAATAGCCTGTGGTGCGATAAGTGGATTCCATGCCACCCAGAGTCCGATGATGGCACGATGTTTGAAAAATGAAAGTCACGCACGTCCTATCTTTTTTGGAGCTATGGTAGCAGAAGGAATAGTTGCTTTGATATGGGCAGCCGCTGCGATAGCTTTTACAGGTGGCTATGATAATCTTCAAGAATATATGGGAGGTGCTTCTCCAGCGGTGCTTGTTGACAATTTGTCAAAGAGTTGGCTTGGAAAATTCGGAGGAATTTTGGCCATTCTTGGAGTTGTTGCCGCTCCAATAACAACCGGAGATACTGCTTTGAGGAGTGCAAGACTTATAACTTCCGATTTTATGAAGGTTAACCAAAAAACCGTACTTAAAAGATTAGCAGTTTCAGTGCCCCTTTTTGCTCTTTGTTTTATTGTTATGATGCTCCCTTATGATGCACTTTGGAGATACTTTGCATGGTGTAACCAAGTTTTGGCTGTTTTCACTTTATGGGCTGCCTCTGTTTGGCTTGCTTCACAAAATAAAAATTACATGATTTCTTTAGTTCCGGCTCTTTTCATGACAGCAGTAACAGTTTCTTATATAATTTTTGCTCCAGAAGGTTTTCAGGGAATAGCAAATTCTGTCTTTGAGTTCGAAATTCCTTATGTTTTTGCGGTGGGATGCGGACTTGCTGTTAGCGGACTATTTTACCGGTTGTTCAAAAAATATATTTCAGTTCGAAAAGAATCAATTGAGTTCAACTAAAAATTGTGGATCCTTTAAAATGGTTTAATTGGCATATAATTTATGTGAAAAGTTCAAACTATTCAAAATCTGAAATGTTGTTTTGTTAATAACTTTTTAAACTTAAGAATTATGATTAATATTAATATTTTTAGTGACTTTGCATGTCCTTGGTGCTATATAGGAGAAAAACGTTTGGATTCAGCCATAACAAAAGCCGGATTAGGAGGAAAGATTAATCTTGTTTACCGGTCTTTCCAACTTGATCCCAATGCACCTAAAAATAGTGATAAAACCACAGTAGAGAGATTGGCTTCAAAATATAATTTATCTCCGGAAGCCGCTCAAAAAAGAATCGCAATGGTAGATAAAGCCGGAAAAGGCGAAGGAATCGACTTCAATTTTGGAGGAGTTAAACCATCGAATACATTTGACGCTCACCGTTTAATGAAATTGGCAGAACAAGCTTACGACTCTTTAACTGTTCAAAAGCTAAATTATGGATTGTTTGATGCCAATTTCACTAAGAACCTCAACCTTTCTGATCCTGAAGTATTGACGGAAATAGGTAAGGCAGCAGGACTTGACGCTGAAGATATTAAAAATATGTTGAACAGTGATCAATATAAGGAAGATGTAATTAATGATGAAAATGTAGCAAAAAACTTGGGTATAACCAGCGTACCATGTTTTATAATTGGCAACATCGCCATCCCCGGTGCTATTTCTACAGAAGATTTCGTTGACGCTATTGAAAAATACGGTAAAGAAAGCATTTCTGAATCCGGTTCAGGATGTAGTTGTGATGAATCCGGCTGCAACATATAATTTATTGAAAATTAAAAAAAGACTCTCCGGTTCGCCCTGAGAGTCTTTAAAATTTCAGTAACTTTACAACTGTTATCATGTTAATTTAAATATTTTTGTTTATTCTTATTTTCCGGTTAGCAATGATAATTCTATATTTGCAATGATAATTCTAAATGAGTCGGTGATTTTTACCGGTGACTTATCACTTTTCATCATATACTCTTTTTGATTTATAGCAAAAAAATCGATAATATATTATTCAACAATTTACATTGCAAATTCATAAATCTATGACAGGAATTACTAAAGAGGAAGCCCGTAAATGGATTGATAGCCGTGAATGGGCCAATGGATGGGACGCGGTGGCAGATGAGTCAATCGATGCTGTAGAGTTTGTTCGTCAATATAAGGCTAATAAACCCCTTTGGGACAAACTTTTCAAATTTCTTGCAGAAACTGATCCTAACACTCTCGAGGCCGGAAAAATTGTGCTTGAAGAAGGACGTCTTTGGCTTAACATCCTTGAATATACACCCAAGGCTGCCGAAGATACAAAGATTGAATCTCACAAAAATTTTATTGACCTTCAGTATACTTTTGTAGGTAACGAACTTATGGGATTAGCCCATCATGTGATTCCTATAGGTGACTATGATGCGGTCAAAGATAAGATTAATTATAAGACAGACGAACCTATTGATTATGTTCCTGCCGACCCAAAACGTTTCTTCCTTTATTTCCCGACCGACATGCACCAGCCTTCCGTCCGCTCGAAAGAAGAACCGGGAGTGTCACGCAAAATCGTCGGTAAAATTGAATTTGCTAAATAATCTTGTTATTAAGATCAAACGAGAGGCTATTGTCAAAAGCAACAGCCTCTTATTTTTTTAAAAGATCGCCACTCTCTCTCTGCTTAACAAGTAAAAATTGTATAGGTAAACAAAAATATAGGACAAAGGGGAGAATAATTCCCGGTAAAATTATCAGGTTTGAGTTTTCTTTTTAACAGAATATACTTATCTTTGTTTTGCAAAATTAGGCTTAAAAGAATTATGAAAAAGAATGGAATTAAGATAATAACTTGTGGATTATTGGGCCTGACATTTATGTCTTGCAGTGTTTTTCAAAAGAATAAATCCGCAGTAAATGAAGAGAATACAGTGGAAGTGAAAAAAGAATCCGTATTACCAACAGACCGGACTGATATTGTGCAACCGGTATCGGCTGTATATACTTCTCAAGAGATTTCAAAAGGAGTGTTGAAAGGAGATTGGGCAATTGAAACCGTTAATGGCAATGCTGCGGTGGGAGAAAAAGCTCCTTTTATAAAATTTGTCCCGTCTGAAGGAAAGGTTTATGGTAACAATGGCTGCAATGTCATAAATGCAGAATATAAATATAATCCGGAGGATTCTACTTTAACATTCTCTTATCTGGCCTCCACTATGAGATTATGTCATAAAGAAGGGTTAACAGACACGGAAATAAACTTAGCATTAGATGCAACCAGATTTTATAAATGTGAACTCAACGGGGATGATTATAATCTTACATTATACAATGAAAACAAAGAACCCATAATGGAACTCATGCATCAGAATTTCCAGTTTCTAAATGGTACTTGGGCTGTTAAAGAAATTTCCGGAGAAAAGGTTGATGTTCCTAAGATGAAATTAGTGATAGATGTAGAAGAGGGAAAACTGCATGGAAATACCGGATGCAATGTGATAAACGGAACTCTTGAAATCAATATGGAATCGGCTAATTCAATTTCATTCCAGGCTATATCAAAAACCTTGATGTTATGTCCGGATGAAAATTATGAGACTCAATTATTGGTGGCTCTTGAAGAAGCTATGAAAGCTCAACCCTTAAAAGGAGACAAAGTTGAATTATTGGATAGTCAAAACAAACCTGTCTTGCTTTTGGAAAGAACAAGCGACAAATAACACCTGTTAAATTAAGAGTAGAAGAGCCTATGCCTAAAAACGAGGAAAGGATAGATAAATGGTTATGGTGTATGAGGGTCTTTAAGACTCGCACAATAGCTACAGATGCTTGTAAGAAAGGTAGAGTCACTATTAATGGAGCTCCCGTTAAACCTTCGAGAACAATAAAAATCGGGGAGACATTGGAAGTAAGAAAACCTCCTATCACATATACCTTTAAAGTCTTGGCGATTCCAAATGGAAGGTTGGGCGCAAAATTAGTGCCTGATTATTTGGAAAATTTGACACCGCAGTCACAATATGATTTATTGGAAATGTCAAGAATATCCGGATTTGTTGACAGGAGTAAAGGATTGGGGAGACCAACCAAGAGAGAAGGGAGAGAACTTGCTAAATTTAGGGAGGAAAACGCAATGGATGCTTTCTTCCTTGATTGGGAAGATTATGATGATGAGGATGATTTAGGAAGTGAAGAAAATGATTAAAATTTTTAGAAAATTTTTTGGTAAAGAAAAGCCGGAAGATTTGAAAATTACTTCAAAAGCTGATGACCCTGTCAGTCTTACTGGGGATAAACAAGATGAAATTGAGATGAAAAAGTTTTTGATAGTAGGATTGGGGAATATTGGCCCGGATTATGTTGGGACGCGCCATAATATTGGATTCATGATTGCTGATAAGTTGGCTAAAGATGCTGAAGCTTCCTTTTCTTCCTGTCGTTATGGGGATATGGTTAAAGTTAGGGTGAAAAATTGTGAACTTTTGATTCTAAAACCATCCACATTTATGAATTTGAGTGGTGTGGCTGTGAGATATTGGATGAATAAAGAAAAATTACCATTAAATCAATTATTGATTTTAGTAGATGATATCGCTTTGCCTTTTGGAACAATTCGTATAAGGGAGTCGGGTTCTGAGGGAGGTCACAATGGACTCAAAAGTATTTCAGAACATTTAGGCAACAGAAACTATGCAAGATTAAGGTTTGGAGTAGGCAGTGAATTCGCTCAAGGCAGACAGGTAGATTATGTATTAGGACAATTCACTGATGAGGAGAAAAAATTATTACCCGAAAAAATTGATAGGGCAGTTGAAGCGGTAAAAGCCTTCTGTCTTTCAGGAGCTTCTTTCGCCATGACCCATTTCAATAAATAACCGTTTGTTTCTTAATATGAGTTCTCCATTTTGCAGCCTCCATTTTCTGATGTGAGGCTTGTTTGCCTTTATAGCTTCCATAACCTCTTCCTGGGTCGTGTTGTATGGACCTGCCGGTTGAATAAATCTTTTTATTAATAATAATGGGGCCGGGAAATTTAAGATTTGTTCTACTGATATTATTTGGTTATTTTCAGATAAAATCTTTTTTAAATAAAATTCAACAATTTTATTTTCAGAATTCAAATTTGAGATGGTATGGTGCATGGCTTTATCAAATCCCTTCCATTCTTCTCTCAATTTGGGAATGATTTCGTTTCTAAGAAAGTTCCTTCTAAAGTCGGATTTCAAATTTGTAGAATCCACTACAAATGAAAGACCATAAAATTTTAGATATGACAGAATATCGCTGCGAGAAAAGGAGAGAAGAGGTCGCCAAATGATACCGTTATCCACTTCCATGCCCTTTAGTCCACGAGTTCCGGATCCTCTAAACAAATTTAAGAACAAAGTCTCTATATTATCATCAGCATTATGACCCGTGACAATCCGATCATAACCGGTCATGGCTAATTCTTCCTTAAACCATTTATGGCGTAGATCTCTACATGCCATTTCAATGGAATTCCCTTTGTTTAATTTCAAATATAGACTAATATCGAATTCTTTAATTCTCAATGGAATGTTGAAATTCTCACAAAAAGATTTGACGAAATTCATATCCCGGTTGCTCTCTTCACCTCTTAAATGGAAATTACAATGCAATGCCATTATTTCCAAACCTATTGATTTCAAGCAAAAGGCCGTGGCTACACTATCGGCTCCTCCGCTTAAAGCAACCAGGACTTTTTGCAGATTATGGCAAGATGCTTCTCTTTTTGCCGAGGTTTCTATTCTATTTTCTTTCTTTAGCCTGCCCATTGATCATTCGTAACGAATTGCCTCTATTGGATCGAGATTGGAAGCCTTAGCTGCCGGATAAAATCCAAATATAATACCGATAATAGTACATACAACAAACGACAACACCACCGAAGATGCTTCTATCATCACAGGCCAGTTTGCAATTGCCTTGATCATCCATGTAGCAAACGCACCTAAAAGTATACCTAAGATACCTCCTGTCACGGAAATGATTACCGCCTCGATAAGGAACTGCATCATGATATCCTTCCCCCTTGCCCCGATGCTCATTCTAAGGCCAATCTCGCGAGTTCTCTCTGTGACACTGACAATCATTATGTTCATAATTCCTATCCCTCCCACTAATAGTGATATACCGGCCACTGCTGCCAGTAAAACAGTCATCATGGCGGAAGTGGAGGATATCATTTCGGCCAGTTCCTGCATTGAACGGATAGTGAAATTATCAACGTCCGTATCCTTGAGTTTATGTTGGGTCCTAAGAATATCGGTTATTTCAGCGATAGTCCTTTGAGTTTCCTCTTCATCTACGGCCGATGCTTGAATGCCTTGTAAGTAATCTGTTGCAAGCACACGTTTCATCACCGTAGTGTAGGGGGCGAGGGCTATATTATCTTGATCTTGTCCCATCGTGTTATAACCTTTTTCATCCAACACTCCGATTATTGTCATTGGAATAGAACCGAATCTCACAACCTTACCAACAGGATCTGTGCCGTCAGGGAATAAATTGTCTACCAAGGTTTTACCTATAACAGCAACTTTAGCCGCACGTTTAACATCTTCTTCAGTAAACATCTCTCCTTGTGTGACCCTCCTTTGGCGTATATCAAGATATTGAGAATTTACCCCTTGAAGCTGGGAAGGGTAGTTGTTATTCCCGAAAATCCATTGTCCGGAACTACTTACGGTTGGAGTGATTTTGGCTACGGTTGTGGCTTGGTTCACTATAGCTTCATAATCTGCCGGTTTTAAAGTTTGCATATCGTCACTGCTTTGACGCACGCCACCCCGATTTTCTGCACCGGGAAATATCATTATCATATTGCTTCCCATTTCTGAAATCTGAGCCTTTATGGAGTTCTTAGACCCTTGACCTATAGCCAGCATGGCTATCACTGCACCAACCCCAATAATAACACCTAACATTGTGAGGAAGCATCTCATCTTGTTATTGTTAAGTGCTTTGAGAGCAACTTTAAGCAGATTCTTAATATTCATATCTTTTTATGGATAAGGAAGAGAGCAGAACGTTTAGGGATTAGATAATGTTCATAATTTAATCATTGTCAACGGGCAGATTAATATATACTTCTTCAGCAGATTTGATATCGGAGTTATACTCATCACTAACGATGCGTCCATCTTTTAGAAGAATATTTCTTGAAGAATACATTGCAATTTCAGGGTTATGGGTAACAAAAATTAAAGTCTTTCCCTCATTATAAAGCTTTTGGAAAAGGGTTAAGATAGAAAAAGAAGTGCGTGTATCAAGATTTCCTGTTGCTTCATCGGCGAGAATTATAGCCGGGTTATTCACCAATGCCCTTGCAATGGCAACACGTTGTTGTTGTCCTCCCGACATCTGGTTGCTTTTGTGATAAAGTCTATCGCCAAGCCCCACTTCTCTCAAACATTTTTCAGCCATTTCTGAACGCTGTTTAGCGCTTATGGCAGAATTGTAAAGAAGCGGAAGTTCCACATTTTCCAATGCAGTTGTCTTGGGCAAGAGATTGTAGTTCTGGAAAATAAATCCGATTTTACGGTTTCTAATCCTGGCCCTTTCATTCTTACCCATTCCACTTACGTTTATACCGTCCAGATAATAATCACCGGCTGTTGGGGTATCAAGACATCCGAGGGTGTTCAAAAGTGTGGATTTCCCGGATCCGGAAGTTCCCATTATAGTTACGAATTCGCCTTCATAAATAGTAAATGAGACCCCTCTCAAGGCTTTTACAGTTTCGTCACCTACCTTGAAATAACGTTTCAGGTTATCTATTTTGATAATCTCTTTAGGCATTATTTCTTTTCTTTTTCCCTGTTTCTGTTTGCACCCGGTGGTTTTGGTAAAAATGGATTATCTTGTTGTTTTGGTCCAATGTTACCTTTAGTTATTTCCTGATAATTGACGGCCACCTTTTCGCCGGGACTTAATCCGGAAATTATTTGTTGATATATGTTGTTGGCTACTCCTAATTCCACTTCTGTTTGAATTAATTTCTTATCTTTAATGACCCAAACTGAATGCTCGACAGGAGTTTTTAAAGGTTCAGGTTGAGGTAGATTAGACTCTTCATCTTCAGGTGGAAGAGGTTCGAATTTTAGAGCTTTTAATGGCACTGCAATTACATCATTAAGTTCAAGTGTGTAGATAGTAAGGTTGGCTGTCATACCGGGGATTAATTTATGTTCCGGATTTGGTGCATTCACAATCACTTCATAGGTCACTACATTAGAAGTGGTAGTAGGATTCAATCGAACTTGAGTCACCGTACCATTAAAAATATCATCGGGATATGCATCAACAGTAAACGTTACGTGCTGGCCATATTTCACTTGGCCTATATCAGCTTCGTCAACATTACCAACCACCTGCATGTTGTCAAGATCGGCGATTACATAAAGATCTGCCACATTCATACTTGATACAACTGTTTGACCCACCTCAACTTCCCTGGAAATAACTATTCCATCAATTGGTGAATATATTTCTGCATAATTAAGGTTTTTAGCAGCTCTGACCCGGTCGGCTTTACTCTTTTCATAACTTAGTCTGGCCACATCATAGTCCCTCTGTGAAGTCTGAAATTCATAATCGGAAATCAGTTGTTCATCATGCAGTTTCTTATCACGTTCATAGTTTGATTTAGCATATTCGTAACTCGCCTTAGCTGACGCCATGTTTGCATCTGCGCTTTTAAGATCGCTGTCAAGAAGAGTCTTTTCAAGTTCTGCGAGAAGCTGACCTTTAGAAACAGTGTCGTTATAATCAACATAAAGATGCTCGATAATGCCTGTAACCTGAGTTCCCACATTTACTTGTGTGACTGATTCCATAGTGCCTGTAGCTGTCACTACTTCCGACATGGAAATGGGTTTAACTTCGTAATCCTCGATCTCCATTTTGGATTTTTCACTGCATGATACCATCCATAAGACCAACATTGGAGAAAGTAGAAAATATCCGTATTTATTCATAAGTAGAAATTATTTCAAGGAATAGAAACTTGAGATGTGGCATAATATTCTATGGTCTTGCTGGAAAGAATAGCCATAAATTTACTTTGAAGCAATTCAAGCCTGGCATTTAAAAGATTATTATGAGCTGTCAGCAACTCAAGAGGATTTACCAATCCGAGTTCAAATTGGCGGTCGACTAATTCTGCAGAAAGAGAGGTGGCTTCCAGTTGAGTCAATCCTGAAATATATTTTGCTCTTGAATTGTCTAATTCTATAAATAAATTTTCAATAGTTTGAGAGAGCTCATTTCGCAACTGGGTTTTATTCAAATCATATTCCAATGCTTGGAGTTTTGCTATGTTGATCGCTCTGCGAGTTGCATTTCCATCATATATAGGCAGGGAAAGGCTTAACCCGATATTTTCATTGAAGAAATTCTTCATTTGTGTTCCCCATCCCCACTTAGAGCCGGTATTGTAACCCGTACCCAATCCTCCTGTAAGTGAAATACTGGGGTAATATGTGGATTTTGCAATCTTGATATTGTAATCGTATATTGTTTTATTTAATTCATTGCTTCTGAATTGAGGGAGCCATTCCATCGCAATTTCAAACACCTGTGTTTTTGTCGGCATCGGGTTGTTGACCAATGAATCGGAAAAATTAACTTCCCGGATATTAAGATCGTAATCTAAACCGAGGTTCAATAAATTCTTCAGTGTGACTTTGGAAGAGGCATAGGAAGATTTTGCTTGAACAAGGTTATATTCATCTTGAGCTTTCTGGCTTTCAATCTGTGCATAATCCACTTTTGAAGTTCTGCCCGTTTCCATCAATCTTTTTGTTCGGTTTGCTTGGGCAGTACTCACTTCCAAAGATTTTTGGGCTATATCCACCGCTTCAGCGGAATAAAGAATATTCAAATAAGCTTGAAGAATACCTATTTGAAGATTTTTAACCACATCATCACCATAAAGTTGCTGTTGCATTTTCACCAACTTGGCAGACTCCACTCGGTATTTGCGCGCATTGCCTTCCCAAACAGTCCAATTTGCACTGATATTATAAGAGCTATTATAAGAATTAGTAGTCTGTCCTTCTTGTGGAGAGGGGTAATTTGAGAAAGATTGATTTGTGGAAAATCCAACGAATGGAAGGTAGGAATCTTTTGCAAGACCTATATTTTCGTCTGCCTGTAAAATCGACAACATTGACTGACGTATATCGATATTGTTAGCGATTGCCCAGTCAACGCAGTCCTTGAAACTCCAAACTTCAGGCATTGACATGGGAGATTGTTCTGTCACCTGTTCAACACTGAAATTTGAAGGGAAATAAAATCCTTCAGCTTTTAATTGTATGAAAGATAAAAGAAATATGAAAGAAATAAGTGGAAGGATTTTTTTCATACACAAATGATTAGTTCTTACAAAATTATAGAATCGAAATGATTCCACATATAAAATTATTGTTAATATTATACAAACAATAAGTTTTATCTTTTATATTTGCAGAATGGGAAGATTATTGGCAGTAGATTACGGAAGAAAAAGATGTGGGATAGCAGTCACAGATATTTTGCAGATAAGTGCTAACGGGTTGCCTACAGTTAGAAGTTGTGATATTCTATCTTTTTTGAAGAATTATTGTGAGAAAGAAAACGTAGAAAAATTTATTGTGGGAGAACCAAAAGATCTAAAAGGTAACCCCAGTGATAGTATGAGATATGTAATGCCGTTTGTGAATACACTAAAGAAGAATTTCCCGGATATTCCGGTGGAAATGTATGATGAACGATTCACTTCAACCATAGCTCATCAAGAAATGGTAGCCGGAGGATTTAAGAAGAAAGTCCGGCAAGAAAAAGCAAAAGCCGACGAAATGGCAGCTGTATTGATATTGACTTCTTATCTGGAAAGCAAACGTTAGAAAAAACAAACCTCTAAATAATAAATTTAGAGGTTTTATTTGTTTTTTAATTTTTTTTAATTTTTTGCTTAAGCTTCACCGTCACCATAAAGGAAGGGAAGGGTACAAGGATTGTAATCGAATATTTCTTCAGGCTTGAAGAAACGTTCTATTTCTATTTTTGCGTTTTCAACAGAGTCGGAAGCATGAATAATATTAGCTTGACCACTCATACAGAAGTCTCCTCTCAATGTTCCGGGTTCAGCTTTTCTACCATTGGTAACGCCTGTCATTTTTCTAAAAACTTCCACAATTTTTACTCCTTTAAGCACCATCGCAATAACCGGAGAAGCCATCATCGAGGCCGCGAGGCTCGGGAAGAATGGTTTGTCAACAAGATGTGCATAGTGTTCGCGAAGGATTTTTTCGTCAAGTTGCATCATTTTGAGTGCTGAAATAATGATACCGCGTTGTTCTATGCGTTTAATAACTTCGCCGATAAGACCTCTTTCTACACAAGAGGGTTTAAGGAGTACGAGTGTCTGTTCCATAAAATTAATTTGAAAAGACGTTTTGAGTGATATTTTTATTTTTTAGCTACGTCCGATTTAACGGGAGAGAAAGATCTGGGTTGGGTATACGTTTTCTTTGAAAAAGTATAGGTATCGGTATGGGTGGTCTGGTTTTCAAAATCGAATATAGCACAAGGATTGATGGCGTATCCCATAAAACGTGTTTCGAAATGAAGATGCGGACCGGTAGACCTTCCTGTTGAACCACCTAAAGCTATAGGATCACCGGCACGTACCACCTGATCTGGTTTTACCAAATGTTTATTAAGGTGTCCATACACAGTTTCCAGACCATTCGGGTGACGTATTATGATATAGTATCCATATCCTTTACGTTCATAAGCAGTGAGTCTTACTTTACCATCGAACGCAGCATAAATTGTATCGTTACGTTGTATTTTCAGGTCTACTCCTTTGTGCATTCTACCGAACTTACGGCGATATCCATAATTGGATGTAATGAAACCGGGACATGGCATAAAGTGGCCTGTAACATCTATGATTTGTGAATCCGGAACGTCAGCTTCTTTAAATGGATTTACAGATTTGGAATTCCATCCTTCATTATATATATCCAGTTCCGGTTCGAGATCATCGTCAATAAGATCAAGGAATGTGTAATGCTCTACCAGTTGGATTTGTTCATCCGAATGCGTCTGTTGCTTTGCAAGAAGCTCTTTGTGCATTTGGGAATGTTTAGATCCTTTGGCGCTACCACCTGAAGGTGATGTTATAGTTTGTGCAATCACCGGGATTGCTAATAAAATCGTTAAAAAAGAAGATATATAAAATTTTTTGAGCATTACTTAAATTTTTTCCATCTCTCGCTTGTATAACGAGGACCTATTTTATCGTCAATAAACCTTATGGAAAGCCGGGATTTAGCTTTCATTTTTTACCAATGGCAAAGGTAGGGAAAATGGAGCAGAAGGCAAAAAGAGGATATTATAATTTAAGGATTTTTAGTAAATTTGCAGAAAGGAGGCATGAAAGGTTAAGGGATATAAAAGATGATAGGAATTGATGATTTGAAGGCCGATGACCTGAACAGTAGTAACGTATTATATGATTTTATGTTTGTAACAGATGCTGATAAAATAGCCCACTCAACAGTCCCGGTGTTACCCGGTGTGGGAATACACGATGAAACTCAAGGTACATATACAATAGCACATTGGCTGATGGAACTGGTGCATTGGTTCCTAGGCCTTTTTCATGCCGATAATGATGCAACGCTTTTTACAGCTATTTATGCTGTGATAGTGTTTTTGATTTCATTTGGTGTGGGTTGGTTACTTAAAGTAATAATTTTAGGCGTTGTCAGGGTAATTGGACCAAGAATCAAAGGAAAAAGTTATGATTACTTAACGGATGACCATTTCTTTACAAAATTTGCAAGGATAGTGCCTCCAATTGTGTTCCTCATTCTCATAGAATTTACCCTAAACAGCAAAACTACCTTGTCTTCCTGGTTAACACGTTTGACATGGGTTTATCTAAGTTATGTTTTGAGTGTTGCTATATGCGTTTTGGCCGATGTGATGTGGAACAAGATAGACCAAAGGGAAAACAAACGCAAACTCCCCTTGAAGGGATTAGTGCAACTCGTGAAAGGTATAGTGTGGATCGTTTTTGCCATCATTACCGTTGCGATTATTTTAGATAAAAGTCCCGGAAGCCTATTGGCAGGATTGGGAGCTTTCGCAGCAGTTTTGATGTTGGTCTTCAGAGACAGTATCTTGGGTGTTGTGGCAGGCGTTCAACTTAGTGAGAACGATTCTTTGCATGAAGGAGACTGGATTGCAGTGAGCGGTACCAATGCAAATGGTGTTGTGACTGAAGTTTCCCTCACTGCAGTCAAAGTGTTGAACTGGGATAAGACAACCACTACGTTGCCACCCTATTCACTTGTAAGTCAAGGTTTCACCAATTATATGAGTATGAGCAATTCAAATACAAGAAGAATCCAGCGAAGCTATATGATTGATGCAGATAGTGTTGTGGAATGTGATGAGGTGATGCTTACAGAGTTCGCTAAGATTCCGATTATGACAGATTGGATAGCTAAGAAGATTGAACAAAAGAAAGCGGGAAAAACTGTGGATGCCGGTAATCCTGATGGATTGGCAAACGGAAGCATTGATACGAATTTAGGTTGTTTCAGAGCGTATTTAAAGATGTGGCTTGAGCAGGATGTTCATATTGCTAAGGCAGATTCTTCTGATACTTTATTTGTGAGAACCTTGCCTCAGACAGCCAATGGTATCCCCTTAGAAATTTATTGTTTTACAGCCACAAGCGACTGGGTAACCTATGAAGCTATCCAGAGTAAGATATTTGAGCATGTTGCCGTTATGCTTTATAAATTCAGGCTCTACACATATGAGAGTCCGAGTGGCAGAGATACTATTATCGATGGTTATATCTGCCCGGGTAAGACACCGGCGGATGTATTTGGTATGCCATGGCCTTTCTTTTTGAACAAACAGGGAGTGCCGTTAAATCCTCCCGAAGGAGGAACTGCGGAACCTACAACTCCATCCACTGTCGCTCAGCAAGGAAATAATCAGTAAACCAAGATAAAATTGGAATAAATTTGGTGAAATGGGAATATAGATATAAATTTGCTGATGAAAACCACTTCTCGGGTTATTCCAACAAGTATTGAAACAAGTGGTAACCATATTTTTAATAGAGAACTCAAAAACTAAATAAACTAAACTAATTTAAGAGAGAATTATGGCATACGTAATCAATGACAACTGCATTGCATGTGGTACATGCATTTCAGTTTGCCCGGTAGAGGCTATCTCAGAAGGAGACATCTATCACATCGATCCTGACACTTGCATCGACTGCGGAAGTTGTGCTGAGGTTTGTCCCAATGATGCTATTCATCCGGGTGAGTAATCTAACAGGAGCCGCCAAAGGGCGGCTTTTTTAATTCAAAATACAAGAGCTAAGGAATATGGATAGGGTGAAAGTAAAGGTTATTAACAAGAGTCATCATGATTTGCCTGAATATGGCACATTTGAGGCTGCCGGAATGGATGTAAGAGCTTTCCTTCCCTTGGGCCCCGTGGTTTTAAAACCGTTGCAAAGGGCTTTGATACCCACCGGACTGTTTATTCAATTGCCACAAGGTTATGAATGTCAGATAAGACCAAGATCAGGCTTGGCGCTTAATTATGGTATTTCCATAGTAAATTCACCGGGTACGGTTGATGCCGACTATCGGGGTGAAATAGGAGTTATCCTTATTAATCTTGGTCAGGAGGATTTCACAGTGAACGACGGAGAACGGATCTGCCAGATGGTTATTACTAAATATTCACATGTCTCTTGGGAGCCGGCTAAGGAATTGGATCATACAAAGAGAGAAGACGGGGGATTCGGGCATACGGGTACTGCCTGAAAGAAGAAAATTTAAATGTAGTGGTTTTAAGCAGTTTGAGGTAAGTGAAAAAAATAGAACTGAGGAGAATTTTTGCATTTTTTGCTTTTATAGTATTTGTGGTATTAATAGGCCGTGCCATTGAATCGGAAAAGGCAAGATACTACTTTTTACAAGGTGGTGTGGAAGCGGCAAATAAAAATATGGAATCTGCTTATGAGTATTTCAAAAAGGCTTATGAGTTGGATCCGGAATATAAAGACGCAGCTTTTACTTATGGGAATCAAAGACTGTTCGTGAGAACAGACACATTGCAAAGTGAGGCAGAGTTATTAAGAAGTTTAAGACTGATGCAACAATATGTTGACGAAAATCCCAAGGATGTTTATGCAGTGCAACTTTATGGCTATTTGACAACAGCGTTGGATACCATCGATGAGTCAATAAGAGTGTATGAAAGAACATACGAACTGATGCCCACAGAAACTCAGCTACTTAGTGTATTGGCAGATTCATATATGCGTAGTGGACATGGACGCAAGGCCATAGAGACTTTAAATAGATATGAGGGGATAGAGGGAAAGAGCAATGAAATGAGTCTCAGGAAGATCACTATCATGATGAATGAACGGGATACCTTAAGTGCAGTTCAAGAGGTAGAATCTTTGGTGTCGTCTAATCCGCGTGATCCCTATAGTAGAATTTTAAAAGGGAATTTGTATGAGGCCATTGGAAAGATGGACTCGGTATTTAAAGCCTACAAAGATGCAGAAAGGTTAGCCCCTGATAATGGCGCTGTAAAGATGAGTCTTGCCAACTATTATAGAGCTATGGGAGACAGTGTAATGCTCGACAATATGATTTATGAGGCTCTTCTTTCAGAGGAGTTCGAATTACAGGACAAATTGGGAATTTTAGGGGATTATCTGCAGAAACTTCTTGAGGAATCAGGTAATAAAGCAAGAGGAGATCATTTGTTTTCAGTTCTCATGGAACAATATCCCCATGAGCCTGATGTTTTGGATATGTCTGCAAGATATTCAGCTGCTAAAGGGGATTTCGAAGGAGCATTGGAAACTATAGGTTATGCCATTGATATGGATCCCACCAATGAAAGATATTGGTTAATGTTAATGTCGTATGATCTCACGGAGCAAAAATATGAAGATGCGGTAAAAAATTATAAACGTGCAATTGAGCATTTAGAGCCAAGCAGCCAACTGAAAAATCTTTATGCTATGGCTGCCTCCATGCTGGAAAATTATGAAGAAGGAGAAAAAGTTCTTAGAAGTCTTTTAAAGGATGAAGGATTGGAATCAGGTGAGGAAATTAATCCGTCTTATGATTTAAAACTTAAAAGAGACAGTTTGGATTATGAGGGCTTAGTATGGATTAGTTCTTTATATTGTATGTTGGGGGATTTGTATTATAAAAAAGGAGAACCTAAACAAGCTTTCGAGGAATATGAAAACTCTCTTTATTTTTTAGCAGACAATGCACTGACACTCAATAATTATGCTTACTTTTTGAGTGAGGAGGACATGCACCTTGAGAAAGCTAAGATGATGAGCAAACATGCGATGGAATTAGTTGAGAATAATCCTACTTATTTAGATACTTACGCTTGGATTTTGTATAAATTGGGGGATTATAAGGAAGCAATGGAATATATCAAGAAAGCTTTAGAATTGGCAGAAGAGCAGGGAGATGAAAATGATGAATATCAAAAACACTACGAAG
The DNA here is from genome assembly GCA_022510425.1 of Muribaculaceae bacterium. Classification (GTDB taxonomy): domain Bacteria; phylum Bacteroidota; class Bacteroidia; order Bacteroidales; family Muribaculaceae; genus Lepagella. Next base: position 176,516 of record JAFLTO010000001.1, on the reverse strand, counting down.
CTATCTCAACCAAACTTGGGGATTGAGCTTTTCACGGTTTTTCCATACCTCGAAATGTATCGATGAATGTGAGGAATCGTCTTCATCAAGGGCAAGTTTGCCAAGGAGTGTACCTGATTCTACACTATCACCATTTTTGACCATCGGGGAAGAAATATTACCATAAACCGTGTAGTAATTCCCGTGATTTAGTATCACTACAGTATTATATCCCGGAAGGAGATATACTCCTGATACCTTGCCTTTGTATACAGCTCTTGCTGATGCTCCGGGTTCTGTTTCGGCATCTATTCCGGGATTGTCATATTCAATATCAGGCAAATCGGGAAGATATTGACGCCCGAAAGGAGATGTAATAGAGAAAGATCCTGTAGAAGGATAGGGGAGTTTTCCTTGCATCTCGGCAAATGATTTATCTCCTGTAACAATTGGTTCTGAAACTACTTCTGATTGAGATTTTTGTTTTCTGGAAGCCCTTTTTCGAGCCTCTGCATATTCAGATGGTTTAGAATCTTTCTTGTTTTCAGAAGTCTTGTTTTCTTGTGCCAAAAGGCGTTGTTTTTCTTCTTCCTCTGCTTTACGTCTTGCTGCTTCAGCCTCACGGCGCCGAGTTTCTTCTTCAGCTGCTTTTCGTTGCTCTTCAGCGATAAGTTGTGAAACGATATTGCCGAGTTCTTTTGCTTCAGCCTGTTTCTTTTTAAGATGTGACTGCAGTGCTGCTCCGTTTTTTTTAAGATCGGCAACAATAGCTTCTTGCTGAGAATGTTGTTTGGCAAGTTGGGTCATGTTATTCTTTTGAAGAGCTAAAGTCGAAGCTTGTTCTTCTTTTGCTTTTGCCAACGCGTCTCGTTGGTTTTTAAGGTCAGTGGTTTTTGCATGGATCTCATCTGTTTTTTTGTTTCTCCAAGTTGAAAATTCACGCAGATACCGCATTCGTCTCATTGCTTGAGATACACTTTTAGATGAAAAAATGAACGCGAGAGTGGATTTGTTTTTACGCGTGACCCTCATTTTTTTTACTGCCTTTAGATATTCCTCCCGTAAAGTTTCAAGATCTCTTTCATTGTTGGCTATACCGGTTTCAAGAGAAGAAATCTCAGTATTCAAAGATGATATTTTGGTATTTAAAGTTGTGATTTTGTTGTTGGTAGAAGTTATCTCTTGATCTATTTTACCAAGTTCAGATAGAGAACGTTTCACCTGAGATTCGTTTTGTCGAATTTGCTCTTCGGTAAGTTTGATTTCTTTTTGAGTGTCAGCTTGACGTTTTTTTGCTTCAGCGGAGGTTTTAGGTTTCGAAGGGGAGATGGTTTTTGAATAAGAAGGAAAGATAAATATCAAAGCCAATAGAAACAAAGAAATTAATTTCCTTGTCTCTTTGAAATTGGATATGAGTTGTATAGAATCAGGCATTAGAAATTATGAAGAAAATCGGAAAGTGACACCTGACGGAATTTTTTTGAAACTTCTAATGGTTTAGGGGATTCTCCTCCCCACTGTGGTTTTTTGAGATCAAGATCTATTTTCAAGGCCTTGTTAGCTTCTTGATAAATCAGTTGTATGGAGTAATCACCCTCTAATTCATTAGAAATGCGTGGTACGGAGAAGTTGTAAAAAGCATCTATTTCTATGTCCGGATTAGATTCAGGAAGCACCACCAAGGTGAGAGGATTGAAATATTCATCCACAATAAAACCATAGACTATTCCGGGTATTTCTGCCTCTCCTTTAGGGATGACATTATATTGATCATTTACGTAATAAATGTCGACTAAATCTTCAAGGTTAATATCCCCAAGATTGAAACCGGGAAGGAAGAAATTAGCCAAAAGCAAGTCTTGTACATCTGATATGCCTCCTGGATAATATTTGAGAAAATCGGATATACCTTCTTTTGAATAAATTTTATTCATTTTATTGACTAAAGTAACCGAATCTGGTGTCAAGACGAGCCGTCCGGCTTCACCCACCAAAGGAGCACGGACAGAAATATCTATAAGAGAATCTTTGAGCATGAAAATTTTTAAAGAAGGAGAAAGAGGAAGTCCGTGCATTTTAAGCTTACCGGATATGTTTACTTGAGGAGTTTGCCATTGGCCTAATAATATGGGCTTCGAATTTAAGGCATCCGTGCTCTCTTGAGCATAAGCAGGTAATAATAAAACAAGAAATGATATGATGAAAAAAAGTTTTTTCATTGGTCAAGGTCTTCGAAAAAGCGTGAGATATTGATAAGAGAAACATCCTGATGATCCAGGATTTCACGATGTGAAATAAGATCACAGAGTTTGATTTCACCGATGATATAATTGTTCGACTTTGATATATAACGTTCTTGAATAGATATGAATGGAAGGGACTCAAGAATTGGAGTTTCCAAAAAACGAATGTAGACTTTTAATAACACATCAGTGGTGTATTGCGGCACATCTGCATATCCCATTTTTTTGTAATCATACTTATATCCATGATGATGGGCCACCATGTCGGATAGAATGGAAGATGCTGTGGGGAGAGATCCGGCCCCTTTACCGAACATAAACTGACGGTCGTAACATTCTCCACGTATCACCACACCGTTATATTCATCGTCCACGCTATAGATATAACGAGATTTTGTTACAAATTCAGGCATAACAAACATGGTGAAACGATTATCGGAAATTTTCACAACCTGAGCCACAAGCTTGATCTTCACTCTTTTTTCACGTGCATAGTTAATGTCAAAATCTGATATATGGGTGATGCCATAGGTAAATATATCATTAGGTTTCACATACACACCTAATGCATGCACCGTAATGATGATAAGTTTATATAAGGAATCATAACCTTCAATGTCAAAAGAAGGGTCTGCTTCGGCAAAACCAAGGTCTATGGCAGTTTGTAAAGCTTGATCATAACTTTCGTTATGGTCGAAAACGCGTGAGAGAATGAAATTTGAAGAACCATTAAGAATTCCTTTCACTTCGAGAAGCAAGTCGTTGTCATAATATTCTTCAAGATTCCTTATCACGGGAATTGAACCGCAAGAAGAAGCATCATAAAGAAGAGATACATTATGTTTACGTTGCAGCTCAATAAGTTCGGGCAGATGTCGAGCTATCATAGTTTTACTGCCGCTTACTACAGATATGCCTCTTGAAAGGGCTTCCGAAACGATTTCGAAAGCTGCCTCCGGATCATTGATAACCTCCACTATCAGATTTATTTCAGGATCTTCAAATATATCGGAGCGATTTTCTGTTATCATTGACTTTGGAACATTAACATTCCTTGGTTTGGAAGCATCTCTAACGCAAATACGTTTTATTTCAGCGTCAGCATTACGAGCTTTTGATATTACATTGACGATTCCTTCGCCTACAGTTCCAAGACCAAAAAGACCTACTTTTATTGAAGACATACAGGATTGTTAGTTATTGTTTTTGTTGGGGGAGTGATGAAAAGAAATTGTTAATGATTTTTTTCAGTAATGTGTGTTCTACCAGAAAACCGTCATGACCGAATTCGGAGTCTATTTCCCTATATTCAGAATTGGGAATCATTTCTGACAACTCTTTCATTTCTTCCGGTGTGAAAATTATATCAGTTGTTATACCCACACACACCACGGGACATGTGATATGTTTCAGAGCTTCTGCAATCCCATTCCTGCCACGCCCTACATTGTGAGTGTCAAACATGTCGAGGATGGTGACATAAGAATAGGCGTCAAAACGTTTTATAAGTTTTTCTCCTTGATGACGCTGATATGAACAGGCACGATGATAATCGGGGACACCTTCTGAAGGGTGATCTTGTTGTGTCAGATTGTATCCTCTGCCCCCTCGGTAGGTGAGGAGTCCGATTGCTCGTGCTGCAGCAAGACCGTCTTTAGCAGCATCGGGACGTTTTTCTCCATAGGTTTTGTCAGCGAAAATAGACATTCTTTGAGTCTCATCTATCGCGATAGTCCATGGAGAAGCATAGGGGGCCGTTGCGATAAACACAATGCTTCTGAAACGCCAGGGTTGCATCACTGCCCATTCTATAGCTTGGAATCCTCCAACCGAACTACCAATCAAAGAGAAAATGGAATCTAATTTGAGATGGTCAGCAAGGAGTATATGAGCTCTCACAACATCTCTTATAGTAAGTTTGGGGAAAGAATCATACCAGGGTTCTCCCGTTTCGGGATTTATTGATAAAGGTCCTGTGGTTCCGTAGCATGAACCCAGGATATTTGCACAAACTATGAAATATTTATCAGGATCCAGAAATCCTTCAGGAACTACCGTATTAGGCCACCAATCTGCAACATCACTATTTGCTGTGAGTGCATGGCATACCCATATACAATTATCCCTTTCTTCATTAAGCCGACCGAAAGTATTATAGGCAATTGTTATATCCGGCAGATAACCCCCTCGCTCAAGAGGAAATTCTTCCTGATAAACGAATGTCAAAAATTTTGTTTGTGACTCCATTTCTTTGCAAATTTACTTTTTTACACTAATTTCACAAAATAATTGGTAATGATATATGAAGCAGAGTACGAAAGCTATACACACACCATTCCAGAGAAGAGACGCCTGGGATGCATTGCAGATACCGGTTTACAATAGCCTTGCCTATGAATTCGAAGATGCCGCATATATGAGCGATGTATTTTGTGGCAAGGTGATCGTGCCGGATTATTCAAGAGTTTTGAATCCAACGGTGATGCACCTCGAGGAAAGAGTGATTCATCTAACCGGAGCAAAAGAAGTCAGTGCTTTCACCTCCGGTATGGCTGCAATTAGCGCTATGTTGATAAGTGTAGCTTCTGCCGGCAAGAATATTGTCTCATCACGACATATGTTCGGTAACACTTATTTGTTGGTGACAAGAACTTTGGCAAGATTTGGTGTTGAAGCCCGTTTAGTAGATCTTTGTAATTTAAATGAAGTGAAACAGGCCGTAGACGAAAACACATGTTGTATATTTTTAGAGACTGTAACAAATCCTCAAACAGAAGTAGCCGATACGAGAGCTTTAGGGAAAATTGCAAAAGAATGGCAAATTCCATTGATTGCCGATACTACAATCATACCATTTACGGAATTTGATGGTAAGACCAATGGAATTGATTTCCAAGTTGTTTCCTCTACTAAATATATATCAGGAGGGGCAACAAGTTTAGGAGGTTTGATAATAGATTATGGTTATTTCCCTGAAATTTCAGAAAGGATTAAAAAAGAAATGGTCTTTAATCTGGGTGGTTATATGACACCCCAAGCCGCTTATATGCAAGTGTTGGGACTCGAGACTCTGGAAGCCAGATACAGAAAGCAGGCAGCTTCAGCAAAGAAGATTGCTGAGTTTTTAGAATCATTGCCGGAGGTTAAAGCAGTTGGTTATCCGGGACTTAAAAGTCATCCGAATTACGAATTGTTTAAAGAATTATATGGCGATACAGCCGGTGCTATGATCACTTTCGATCTAAAGGATAAGGAAGCATGCTATGACTTTATAAATGCTTTGAAATTAATTCACCGTGCTACAAATTTATTTGACAACAGGTCTTTGGCAATTCATCCTTCGAGCACGATATTCGGACCGCTCTCTGACGAGGAGAAGAAAGATATGGATGTGAAAGATACTACAATTCGACTTTCTATTGGCCTCGAGGATCCTGATGACCTAATGGAAGATTTAAAGCAAGCTATCCGGAGATGAAATATAATTTTGACGAGGTGATAGAAAGGCGCGGTTCAGGTGCACTCAAAACAGACAGGTTGAAAGAGAGGTTTGGTCGTGATGATCTTTTGGCGGCTTGGGTTGCTGATATGGATTTTGCCACTCCACCTTTTATAATTGAAGCCTTAAAGAAAAGACTGCAACATCCTATTTTTGGTTATGGGGTGGAACCTGATGAATATCGTCCTTTGATAATTGCTTGGGAAAAAGAACTTCATGATTGGAATATAGATTCCGAATGGATTAGTTTTATTCCGGGTATTGTGAAGGGTATTGGGTTTGTTATCAATGTATTTACAAAACCCGGAGATGATGTTTTCATAATGCCTCCGGTCTACCATCCTTTTAGAATCACAGCTGAACTGAATTCCCGAAATGTGGTAAACATGCCATTGATAGAAAAAGATGGGAATTACTATATGGATTTTGAAAAATTAGAAGGTATCAAAACAGAAGGCGGAGTGTTGATACTGTCAAATCCTCATAATCCTGATGGACGTATATGGTTGAGGGAGGAGTTGGAGACTTTGGCTAAAATATGCAAAAGAAAAAATATACTTGTCATATCTGATGAGATTCATGCTGATATGGCTTTATGGGGTAACCAACATGTACCGTTTCCCACAGTAAGTGAAGAAGCTCGGGAAAATAGTATCACTTTCTGTGCACCTTCTAAAGTTTTTAATATTCCCGGTATAGTAAGTTCATTTGCAGTTGTACCTAATCCGGAAATTCGAGATAAATTCTACGGCTGGCTTAAAGCCAACGAATTAAACGAAGCTCCCGAGTTTTCATATGTAGCTACATGTGCCGCTTATAAAGAGGGCCGGGAATGGAGACAGCAGATGTTACAATATATTGAAAAAAACATAATGGAGGTTGAAGAATTTTGTAGAAAAGAACTTCCCGGGATAAAAGCCTTGCGGCCGGAAGCATCATTTTTAGTGTGGCTTGATTGCAGAGATCTGGGATTAAGTCAGGAAAAATTGGTTGACCTCTTTGTTAATAAGGCTAAAGTTGCGCTCAACGATGGAGCTATGTTCGGGGATGAAGGAGAAGGATTCATGCGATTGAATGTAGCTATGCCAAAAAAGCAACTCATGGAAGTTATGGAAAGAATAAAGAGGGCATTGCACGAAAATCATTCACGGTAATAAATTCTCTTGACCCTTGGTGAAACAGAAGTTAAAATTTCATAAGGTATAGTATCGAGTGTGTCAGCTAATGTCTGCACACTCATTTTTTCTCCGAAGATTTCAACACTGTCTCCTTCTTTGCAGTCTATATTGGTGACGTCTAACATTGTGGCATCCATACAAATATTACCTATAGTTGGTACTTTCTCACCATTAATTAATACATTGATAGCCCCGTTGCCGAATCGACGGTTCATTCCGTCGGCATATCCTATCGGAATTGTGGCCACCTTCATTTTGCCGTTGATTTTTCCTTTACGACCATAACCTACTGCTTCGTCACCTTCAATCTCTCGTATGCAGATTATTACACTTCGAAGAGTGGACACAACTGAAAGAGGTTTTTCTATTTGAGGTGGTAATGTATTGGCACCATATAAACCTATTCCAAGTCTCACAAAATCGTAATGATATTCCGGGAAACGAAGAATGCCTGCAGAGTTCAGGATATGTCTTTTCACTGGATAATTCAAAGCTTTAATCAAATCTGAAGACATTCTTTCGAATCTTTCCAATTGCAGATGAGTGTAATCATCCATGTCGAGACAGTCGGCTGTGGCAAGATGAGAAAAGATAGATATCACTTTAATATTGCTGACAGATGATAATTGGGATTTTAACTTATCAATATCCTTTTCTTCAAAGCCCATTCTGTGCATGCCCGTATCCAGTTTTATATGGACCTTACATTCCTCAATTCCATTTTTTTTGGCTTCTTCAATTAGATCCATGAGCATTGATTGGGAATAGATCACTGGTTCAAGGTTGTTTTTAAACAATGCCTTATAATTAGCAGACTTGGGGTTCATAACCATAATAGGCATCCCTATGCCATTTTTTCTTAAGTCGATGCCTTCATCAAGGGCTGCTACAGCCAGATATGCGGCTCCTGCATCCTGAAGCGTCTTTGCTATTTCATAACTTCCTGCACCGTAACCTGAAGCTTTCACCATAGCGATTATCCCCGTAGCTGAAGGTATCTTACTTCGGAAATAATTGAAATTTCTTAATATAGCATCGAGATTAACTTCCAGCACGGTTTCATGTTTTTTTGCCTCAAGTTGTTGATAAATATTTTCGAAATTGAAATTAGGCGCACCTTTCAAAAGTATAATTTCATCATTGAAATCTGAAGCAGAGATTTCATTTTGAAAGTCAGCAGTAGAATTATAGAAGAGTGAATTCTCCGGGAAAAGTTTTGAATAGTTTTGGAAATTCGGCCCTATACCTATAAATCTTGATACCCCACATTCATTTACTATGTTTGAAATTTGCTTATAAGTCTGATCTAAGTCCCCCACTTCATGTTGAAGGTCGCTCAAGATAAGTGTGAGGGTCTGAGACGGCATCTTTCTTCTCATTGTAAAATCTATAGCCGGGAGAAGTGAGGATAGGTCACTTGTATAGGAATCCAGTATTATCGAACATCCGTTGACACCATCTGATACATTTAGACGGGTACTAATAGGATGAAAATTGAGAAAACGTTTTTCGATGTCAAGAGGAGAAAGCCCTCTGGAAAGCATAAACGCTAAAGCAGAGGCTATATTCTCTAAATCATATGGTTTTTCTAAACGTGTAGTAATAGATCCTGGAAATTTTGAACCTTTTGGTCTGTCAGTCCAAATATATTTCAAGCCATCCTTTGAGATTTCAAGGAATAATTCAGCTTCCGGATTAGAAGTTGACCATCTGATTCTTGATTTATCTGATGGAAGATATTGTAAGGATTCGGTGAGAAGGGCACTGTCAAACGGATAAATAACGGTCTTTACATTTTGATTAAATGCAATTATCGACTTTTCCTGTGCTTTTTCTTCCATAGATGAAAACCCTTGAGAGTGAGCTTCGCCTATATTGGTGAGTATAACAGTGTCGGGCGAAATTTCATCTGAAAGTCTTTTCATTTCGTTTTTCTGGGAAATGCCGGCTTCAATGATTGCAAGATCTGTTTGAAGAGGTATTTGCCAAAGAGAAAGAGGCACTCCAATTTTTGAATTAAAACTTCTGGGAGAACGTGAGATTGAGTGATCAGGTTCTAACAACTGAAAGATCATTTCCTTAACAGTAGTTTTACCCCTGCTTCCTGTTATAGCTAAAATTTCTTTTGCGTTTTTTGAATGTTGTTTGCCAATTAATGAAAGTGCTTCGATTGAATCCGGTGTAATAATAATATTACTATCTGTTGTATGAGGAAAATCTGCAGGGATATATTCTACAATAAAATTTCTAACTCCTTTTTCATAAAGTTTAGACAGATACTTATGACCATCGTTTCCTCCCGGGGTTTTAATAGCAAAAAAAAGAGTGCCCTCGGAGTTGAAATGATTTCTTGAATCTGTGAGAAGTGTTTTGATGTTTAATTCCCCGTTAGATATTTTAGTGGTTAATGCATTACCAAATTTTTCTATAAGAATGTCAGCAATTTCCCTGATTTCCATAGTTCCTCTTATTTTGAGACGACAAAATTAACAATCCTTTTGATATTGTCAAAAAAGAAAAATATAACAGTGAAGAAAAGGATAAATTAAGGATTTATATTTAAATTTGATAAAAATATCAATTAAACTACATAGCTATGTCAAAAGAAGATAATAACAGGGAATATGAATATCAAGGCCTTGTGATAAATGGGTTTGCTATGATATTCTTTACATTTATATTAGTACCGGCAATTATAATTGTATCCAGTATAGTGTTGATGGATCCGGTTCCAGGCTTGGCAATAACATTAGATGCAGTTTTTGGAGTGGTTTTCATTCTTGGGTGTGTAGGTTATTTTGTTCAGGAGCCTAATCAGGCTCGTGTGATGATATTCTTTGGTAAATATAAAGGCACTTGTAGGAAAACAGGGTATTTTTGGGTGAATCCTTTTATGAATCGTAAGAAACTTTCTTTACGAATTCGGAATATGGATATCGAACCTATAAAAGTCAACGACAAAATTGGAAATCCTGTACTTATTGGTATGGTGTTGGTTTGGAAAATAAAAGATACCTATAAGGCTGTTTTTGACATTGACACTCAAGGGGCAGGCAATATTGGAGTCAGTAACAGTGCCCTTGAAAAATTCGTAAGGATTCAGAGTGATGCCGCATTAAGGGAAGTGACAGGGAAATTTGCCTATGACGAAACTGAGGCTCATTCACAAGAATTGACCCTGAGATCGGGAGGCGAGGAGATCAATGAGATTTTGGAACAAAAGCTCAATGAAAGACTTGCCATAGCCGGAATGGAGGTTGTGGAAGCACGATTAAATTATCTGGCCTATGCTCCCGAAATTGCTGCTGTGATGCTCAGGCGCCAACAAGCTTCGGCTATTATTACTGCAAGAGAGAAGATTGTGGAGGGAGCTGTTTCCATGGTTAAAATGGCTTTACACCAATTGAAAAGTGAAGGAGTCGTTGAACTTGATGAAGACAGAAAAGCTGCAATGGTGAGCAATCTGTTAGTTGTATTGTGTGCGGATGAGCCGAGTCAGCCGGTGATAAATACAGGAGGAAATATATAAAACACAAAATATTTTTATCAATAACAAAACCGGGTCTTTTAAAGATCCCGGCTTTGTTATTGCTGCTTCATTTAAAATGGGAAGTTTATACCGAAATTGAAATCGAAGTTGGAGTTCAAAGGAACGTATTGTTTAGATAGTTTACCCGGAACTCTGTCCATACCGATAAACAAATTAAATCCTTTTCCACTGGTGACATTTAAAAGCCATCCAAATCCGACTCCATAAGTGCCGCAAACTAAGTTTGCACTTGCTGAAATATATTTTACAGGTATTATATTCGCGGAAAGACGGAATTCTGTCCAAGTATATCCTCCACACATCCTGGTTCTATTTAACAAACCGAAAGTCAATGCTCTATAATAGGGCAGTTCATATTCCACACCGATATTCATAGTGGTACCCTGCATGGTGCTCCTTTTGTAGTTTCCGGATTCCGCTTGCAGCTGGTAGAGAGCCGACAATTGGTCTTTCATCTTGTCAAAGGTGTCATCATCTCCATTGACTTCAAAGGTATAATCATCAGTTTGGAAATTTTGAATGCCATTAGTTGAAGCTTTTTGAGTATCAGTCCAAGAAATTCCTCCAAGATCAAGGATTGCCAATGAGAAATTAAAATCTCTCCATTTATATGTTGCACCAAGATCGATAGCTGCACCATAACCGTTTGGTCCACTGACATTGTCAGTATTGACTCCGGAAACATAATTCCATCCCGCGTCTTCATTTAGCTTGGTTTCCCATTCAAGTCCTTTACCTGAAAGATAAACTTCACCCTCACTTGTTACATTCCATGAATCTGTTCCTAACTCTAAATTGGCTCTTTTAAATTTTCCATAGGCACTTGCTGCGCCAACAAGGAATTTGAAAGTGGCACCTACTCTCAAACCGGGTACTTGTGGTATGTCTCTTGAATGGTTTAGGGCTATTTCAGCATAGGAATTAGCATAAACCATAAAGTCTTTAATATCATAAGTTTTATTAGAAATTCCTTCTCGGAGCATATTCAAAAGAGATCCAGGGGCAGAAACATTAGAATTGGCCACAGCACTAATTGAGACTGTGTTGTAACCTCCTAACGCCTTGAAACCAAAATTGATGATATTTTCCCTGGCGTTTACTCCCAGCTTATTGCTGTTGCCGAATTTCTTTACGTCGGTAAGATCAGGATTGGTGAATAGAACTGTTTTGCCATTTAAAGGATATAAAATCTTATTCAAATGAACGGTTCCTTGAGTTTCAATAGATAGGTTGCCTAATCCCGGGAATCCTACAAAACCATAATCATTGCCGAAGGCGGGATTCATCTGATGGCGATAAAGGAAATTATCAAGAAAATATCCTGAATAAGCATTTGTTTGGGCTGCAGCATACGATAAGCCTGCTATTACTAATGCCCCTGAAAGAATATATTTTTTTATCATGATTTTACAATTTTAAAATGGAACATTAGATTATAACTTAGTGACATATTCTCCTGTCACTTTTGCTCTTATATGGTCTAATTTAATGAATTGATCAGGACTTAAAGCCTCATCATCCATAAATATAGCAGACACTTTATATTCCACTCCGTCAAGACCGGTAAAAGGTGTAGAGAGGTTTATATCGAGTATTTCGCTGCCATTGGCATTTGCTTTCACGATTCCGTAGGCTGATATTTCCTTGCCATTTGAATAAATATGGTTGCCTTCTTTATTAAGTGGATAAACCGTAAGTGTCAAATCAAAAGGAAGATTGGTTGATGGAAAGGCGGAGAGTTCAAGATTGGTGACATTCACCGCTTCCATATCATCACCAAAGAAATCTGTTTCAGTTTTTTGATATAAAATCCTGGAGGAGGCTTCAAATGCCAGAGGTGAGAAGAATGTGTATTTGCCACCAATGTTTAGTTCATCTCCAAGGGTGAGATTGAGAACGTCTCCTCTGATATAAGATGTACCAAGCGAGAAATTAATGTATTCCGGAAGACCCTCTCCATATAAAATATATGGTAATTGAGAAGTCACTTCCTCATTGTTCAAATACATTGCTCCGGGATACTCATTTACATAAGGAAGAAAAGAATAATCCGCTGCCAGTATCACTGATTCTGAGAATCCATCCATTGGGAAGGTGAGGGTTTCTCCTCCATTGCCTATAGGTTCTATAATAAGGCTTGTATAGAAATCAGCAGTTGTTGGATTGCCAAAGTTCAGGTAAAGTTGTGGATTTTGAATAATCAGGCTACTTTCACCCTCTCTGAGGAAATCCGGAAGATCTTCAAGAGAAATCCCTTCGAATTCCGGAGTTTCAATTTCATAATTGATTTCACCTGAAATTTCATTGGCAGTGAAAGGGCTCATCGAGAAGGATGCCATTAATCCGTCGGCAGAGGAATTCACTGTTCCAGATTTGATACCTATATTTCCTTTGAATTGTAGACTTTTTGAACCAGCTTCACCGGAGGGTTCTATACCGTTCCCAAAATCCATTGCATAAACAAGAATAGGTGAATCTAATTCTCCATTGACTATATCCACACCCACTTCGCCATTTGTAAATTCAGCCCCTTTATAATAAGCTGTAAACGACTCCGGAATCTCAAGTACCAGATTTGTAATCTGAGGAATGTTGTTGGAAGAGGAATATTTAAATTCCAGATTTATTTCCATAGGATTCATTAATCCCATCTTATAAATTCTAACTATGGAATTATCCACCTTTCCGGCCCCAATCAAGTATTCATATTCCGTTGTGATTTCTTGGATTTGGTTCCCGTTTATAGGAAGAGGGAAACTATTTACTGATGCATAACTTGTTGCTTCCAACAATTTCAAGAATACGGGCTCAGCTTTGAATTCTCCTCCTTTCTTAATAGCATATCTTTGTTTTCCCTGTCCGTCTGTAAATATAATCACAGGATTAGAAGGGTCTTCGTCATCCACTTTAAGAACTTGATCAAGATAAATTGATTCCAGATTCACCGGTACAACCAGATTGTCGAACTTAATCGCCGTTGTGGTGTCGATGTCGTCCAGATCGTAATTGTCGTCAACACAAGACGACAACATCAAGAGGCTCCCGAAAAGCAGAGTCCCATAATAGAATTTTCTTTTTTCCATATTGTATAAAAAAAATGCACAAATTTGTTTAAGATACTCTTAAATATAGAAATACCACCATAGATTGGTTCTTCTATGGTGGCATTATAAATCCTTGTTAGCTAATTAATTAAGATTTTCAAAATCTTTATTGTTAGTCAGTTGGTGGAGGTAGAGGGGTTTGAACCCTCGTCCAAACGCGGACCCAATAAGCTTTCTACATGCTTAGCTATCGAGTTGATTTTCGAAGATTGACAGGCTCGTAGCTACCAATCAATCCCTTATCCTTTAAATCTCGAAGAGAACCCAAGGCTTGCTCTCTTCTATTTCCGAATTTCTTAGCACCACTTAATCCAAACGTCTCGGAACCAGGCAATGGAGTGATGTCTCGTCAGCGCCACTTTGGCGCCGATAAAGCTAACTTACTGTGCTTCGGTTAGGCAGCGAGAGCGTAATTGTTATTTTCGCCAATTATAGTTCGATATGTCGGTATTATAGAGCTTACATATCAAGGCTCTGCATGCTTACTTACCGTTTCTACACGCTGTCAAAGCCAGTTACCCCCGGTAAAAAAGTTCTGCAAAATTAAAGAATTTTTTAATCTTTACAAATTTTAACAGCTTTTGTTTTTAAAGTTTTTTCATTTCTTTTGCCCAAGTGTCTTTCAGACCGATGGTCTTATTGAATACAAGATGGCCGGGAGTGCTGTCAGGATCAACAGTATAATAACCCAATCGGGTGAATTGGAAATGGTTTCCCGGTTTTGCATGTTCAGCTGCCCATGGCTCAAGTTTAACTCCCTTTATCAGTTTCAAAGAATCCGGATTAAGCAACTCTCTGAAATCTCCTTCCTCTGCCGATGGGTTTTCTACTGAGAATAACCTGTCGTAATCCCTTACTTCCACATCCACGGCAGTTGGTGCAGAAACCCAGTGGAGGGTGCCTTTCACTTTACGATCGCTCCCGGGCATTCCGCTTTTGGTATCAGGATCATATTCTGCATAAATTTCTTCTATTTCTCCTGCATCGTTTTTCTTGAGACCGGTGCATTTTATAATATAAGCACCTTTGAGCCTTACCTCTTTATCGGGTGAAAGACGGAAGAATTTCTTTGGAGGATTCTCCATAAAGTCTTCTCTTTCAATCCATAATTCCTTGGAGAAAGGCATCTCATGCTTGCCTTCAGATGGATTTTCCGGATTATTGTCCATTTCCATCATTTCAGTTTTTCCGTCAGGATAATTTGTTATAACCAGTTTCACGGGATTAACAACTGCACTCACTCGTACAGCAGTCTTGTTCAAATCCTCCCTCACTGAATGTTCAAGCAATTCAATGTGATTTAAAGCTTCATATTTTGTATATCCGATACGGTTTACAAAATCTTTTATCGCTGAAGGGGTATAACCTCTTCTGCGAAGCCCGCATAAAGTGGGCATTCGGGGGTCGTCCCAGCCATTCACTAGACCTTCCTTAACCAATTGAAGTAGCTTACGCTTGCTCATCACGGTATAAGTAAGGTTGAGTCGATTGAACTCAATCTGTCGAGGACAATAACTTTCATCTGCCAACTCTTTCACGAAATATTCATAAAGTGGCCTGTGAGGAACAAACTCCAATGTACATATGGAGTGGGTCACTCCTTCAAAGAAATCACTTTGACCGTGAGCAAAGTCATACATTGGATAAACCTTCCATTTGTCACCGGTCCTCCAGTGAGGCGTCTTGATAATTCTATAGATTATAGGATCACGGAAATGCATATTGCTGTTTGCCATATCTATTTTGGCACGAAGCACCATCGAACCCTCTTCAAATTCACCTTTGTTCATCCTCTCGAAAAGATCCAGATTCTCTTCTATTGGTCGGTCACGATAAGGTGAATTTGTTCCCGGCTCCGTTGGAGTACCCTTCTGTTGGGCAATTTGTTCGCTTGTTTGTTCGTCAACGTATGCTTTCCCTTCTTTTATTAGTCGGATAGCAAAATCATAAAGCTTTTGAAAATAATCACTTGCATAATACAGCCGATCTTCCCAATCATAACCCAACCATTTGATGTCTCTCATTATTGAGTCAACATATTCTGTATCTTCCTTTTGGGGATTGGTATCGTCAAAGCGTAGGTTACATGTACCCCCGAACTTCTCGGCGCTTCCAAAATCCATTATAATTGCTTTTGCATGGCCGATATGGAGATAGCCGTTAGGCTCGGGTGGAAAACGGGTGTTAAGTCTTCCTCCGTTTTTGCCTTCCTCCAGGTCTTTTTTGATTTCTTGTTCTACGAAATTCAGTCCTCCTGAGGTGTTCTCTACTTCTTCGGTGATTATTTTTTCTTCCATAAATTTATTATTTGAGTGCAAATTTAGTGATATTTTCTTATTGATTTAGACATTATTTCTTTTTGCTTTAATTTTGCATATATGAATTATCCTCTTTATTTGGCAAGGCGTTTGTCTTTGGGTAATGGAGGCAGAAGAATGTCGCCGGCAGTTGCCGTGGCAATAATAGCTATCGCTATATCAGTTTCGGTGATGATTGCATCCATTGCGATTGTTTTGGGATTCAAAAGGGAGATCCGAGACAAAGTTGTGGGCTTTAATGCTCACATTTCGTTATACAGAATGCCTATGAATGAAGAAGACGATAATCTCATATCGATAACTCCCTTCATCAAGGAAACTCTTGATAGTTTCCCTTTTATCAAGGAGTATTATGAACAAGCCGCAATACCGGCTATCTTAAAGACCTCGGATGATTTTAAAGGAGTGTATTTAAGAGGCCTTAAAGGGGAAAAACCAACTGATT
This sequence comes from Muribaculaceae bacterium, assembly GCA_022510425.1. Lineage (GTDB taxonomy): Bacteria > Bacteroidota > Bacteroidia > Bacteroidales > Muribaculaceae > Lepagella. The sequence goes on along the minus strand of JAFLTO010000001.1, from coordinate 160,200 downwards.
ATCTTGCTTCTAATCTTGAGGATGGTGATATGCCGGACTATGAAGAAGAGGACCAAAAAAATAAAATCTTGATTAGTAGGATCGCTGCTAATCAATTGAAATTGAACGTGGGAGATAAAATAGAAACATATTTTATCTCTGACGATATTAGGGTTAGAAAATTGGAAATAGCCGGTATCTTCAATTCCCATTTTGATCAATATGACGATGTGCTCATTTTTGGTTCCATGAATCTGGTCAAACAATTGGGTAACTTGAATGACAGTACCGGAACCTATCTAATGATCCAGACAGATGACTTCGACAAAGTGCCTGATTATACATTGAAACTACAACAGAGATTCAATGAAGCGGTAGCTTATGGAGAAACCGAGTCATATTATCGCACTGATAATGTGCTTAACCAGGGTAGAGGTTTTTTTAGCTGGCTAAGTCTTCTCGACACAAATGTCGTTGTCATCATTATACTTATGATGGTGGTGGGATGTGTCACACTGGTTTCGGGGATGCTCATTATTATATTGGAAAGAAAAAAATTTATTGGATTAATGAGGGCAATGGGGGCATCAACCTCAAAAATCAGGAATATATTCATATATCTTGCCATAAAAATTGCATTGATTGGATTCTTTATCGGAGACTTTGTTATTATTATCATACTATATTTTCAAGAGAGATACCATTTTCTCCAATTAGATGCAGATTCATATTATATAGATTTCGTTCCAGTTTATTTACCCGGTTGGATAGTTATAGCGCTTGACTGTGGTGTGTTATTGGTGACCTATCTTGTGCTTGTGTTGCCCTCGCGATTTGTAGGCAAGATATCTCCGGCTGAATCTATGGTTAGAAATGATTGAAATATTATTATAATTATTTATGTTTAAAAACATTATTAGTGAATTTCAGAAGAATAGAAGTTGTAAAGATGATTTCTGAACTTAAGTTTACTTTTATTTTTATTATTAAATAATTATCGGGAAATAAAAATTAAATAAAAGCAAAAAAAAATCTCTTTATGTATTGTAAATTAGGGAAAAAATGTTAAATTTGTGGTGAGATATAATTAAAGGGTACAAAGTAATAACCTTAAAAGAAAAGGAATTAACCTTAATAAATAAACAATATGCATTTTACCCCTAAAGAACAAGACAAGCTGACTCTGCTCACCATTGGGATGATTGCAGAGCGTAGGCTCAACAAGGGCCTTAAGCTTAACTATCCGGAGTCTGTAGCGTATATCACAAGCGCAGCTTTGGAAATGGCAAGAGAAGGAAAAACCGTTGAGGAGGTTATGCACGCCGCCGCTAATGTTCTTACAAAAGAGCAGGTGATGGAAGGTGTTGCAGATATGATTTCTCTTCTTCAGGTTGAAGCTGTATTTACTGACGGTAGCCGTCTGGTAAGTATTCACCACCCAATTAAGTAATCCCGAGAGTAGTTTTTTATTATTAACGAAAGAAGAATTTTGACTATGGCTCAAAATAATAACCCCGCAGAAGAAAGTTATGCCGGAATCCAAGGCATATTTCCGGGTCAACCCCCAATCGCATATCCTAACACTCCGGGTTTCACTCCAGCAGAATATGTTCCCGTGGGTGGAGTAATCTTGAAAGACGAAGATGTGACTTATAACGCTTATCGTCGCACGGTGAAAGTGACTGTTCACAACACAGGTGACCGTCCTGTTCAAGTAGGTTCTCACTTCCATTTCTTTGAAGTAAACCGTTATATGGAATTCGATCGCGCTAAAGCATTTGGATACCACCTCAATATACCCGCCACTACGGCTATCCGTTTCGAACCGGGTGAAGAAAAAGAAGTTGAACTTGTTCAATATGGTGGAAAAACTCGTGTTATCGGTTTCAATGACCTCGTTAACGGTTATGCCGGACTGGAAGATAAGCCCACTTTCTACCCCAAACATATCGAAGCCCTTCGTCGCGTTAAAGAATATGGTTTCAAAAATATCAGCGAAGACGAGGCTGAGGCAGGTTACACTCAAACAGAAAAATAATAATCACTCACAGTTATGGCAACAATTTCAAGAAAAGAATATAATAATCTTTTCGGCCCAACGGTGGGCGATAAGATTAGGCTCGGTAACACCGACCTGTATGTAGAGATCGAAAAAGACCTTCGTTATTTTGGAGACGAGGTGGTATATGGTGGTGGTAAAACCCTCCGCGACGGTATGGGTCTTGCAAACGAATGCACCTCAGATGCAGGAAGTGTTGACCTCGTTATTACCAATGTTACCATCCTCGACCCACTGTTAGGCGTTGTTAAAGCTGACGTAGGTATCAAGGACGGTAAAATTTCAGGTATAGGTAAGGCCGGTAACCCAAATGTCATGGATAAGGTTACTCCTACTATCGTTACAGGTCCATCCACCGACGCTATTTCAGGTGAACATTTGATTCTAACTGCAGCGGGCATTGACGGACACGTTCATATGATTTCTCCGCAACAAGCTATCAATTGTCTTTCTAACGGTATTACTACCCTTATAGGTGGAGGTATAGGACCTGTAGACGGAACTAACGGTACTACAATTACTTCCGGACGTTGGAACCTTCATCAGATGTTGAAAGCATGTGAAGGTCTTCCTATCAATGTTGGTCTTCTTGCCAAGGGTAATTGCTCGGTTGCCCAGAATATCAATGATCAGTTGGAAAACGGTGCTTGCGGTCTTAAAATTCATGAAGACTGGGGAACAACAATGGCTGCTATTCGCACAGCAATGTCTTGTGCCGACAGATATGACATCCAGGTTGCTATCCACACAGATACATTGAATGAAAGTGGTTATGTAGAAGATTCTATTGCAGCTATCGATGGACGTACTATCCATACCTATCATACTGAAGGTGCCGGTGGTGGACATGCTCCCGACCTTATGAAGGTAGCTTCATTGCCAAACGTACTTCCTTCATCAACCAACCCGACCCTTCCGTTCGGTATCAATTCACAGGCTGAGTTGTTTGATATGATCATGGTTTGCCACAACCTTAACCCGACTATTCCTTCCGACGTAGCATTTGCTGAAAGTCGTGTTCGTCCGGAAACTCAGTCTGCTGAGAACGTATTCCATGATCTCGGTATCATCTCTATGGTTTCTTCCGACTCTCAGGCAATGGGCCGTGTAGGTGAATCATTCATGCGTACATTCCAAATGGCTTCTTATATGAAGCAAGTGCGTGGTAAATTACCTGAAGATTCTGATAGCAATGATAACTTCCGCGTTCTCCGTTATCTTGCACAGATCACACTCAATCCCGCTATTTGCTATGGCATCAGTGAAGTTATAGGTTCAATCGCAGTGGGCAAAATGGCTGACTTAGTACTTTGGGAACCTGCTTTCTTCGGAACTAAACCAAAGATGGTGCTCAAAGGTGGTTTGGTTAACTGGGCAAATATGGGTGATCCAAACTCTTCTCTTCCAACTCCTCAGCCTAAGATTATGCGCCCGATGTTTGGATACTGTGGTAAGGAAACTGCTTCAACTCGTCTGCAATTCGTTTCACGTGCTTCTTATGAAGCAGGACTTAAAGAGAAGCTTGGTCTTGAATCAACTCTTTATCCTGTTCATGGTGTACGTCAGATCACTAAGCATGATATGGTTCGCAATACTGCCATGCCGTTAATTGAAGTTGATCCAGAAACATTCGCAGTTACTGTTGATGGTATTCACGCTTATGTTCCACCAGCCAAGGAGCTTCCTCTTGCTCAGCTCTACTGGTTCAGCTAATGTTTATATTTAAAATATAATCTCATTATTAAGACAGAGGGATTTGCATTAGTCCCCCTGTCTTATTTATATTTATTATATATGAAAGTTTTTAGTGAAGTAATTGGCAATATGAATCTTTCCGATGAATGGAAAGAGAAACTTGCCGGTGCTGAAATTGATTATATTTTCCTTGACCAATGGACAGCTCAGAAGTCAAGATTTTTAGGTAAAGGGACAAGCGGTAAGGAATATCCTATTGCATTAGCGCGTCATTCTCAAATAGTGGATGGAGACATCGTGGAATATGATCCCAAAACTAACACTGCTATAGTTCTTAAGATAGAACTCAGTCCTGTGTTGGTTGTAGATCTGAGTGGATTGGCAGATTCCCAACCTGAAGACATCATTAGAATAAGTGTTGAGTTAGGTCATGCTATCGGTAATCAGCACTGGCCGGCTGTAGTTAAAGGTACTAAAGTATATGTGCCGCTAACGGTTGATAAGAAAGTCATGATGTCAGTTATGGAAACTCACCATATCGAGGGCATAAAATATGATTTCCAAAAAGGGGTGGAGATCATCCCGTATTTAGCCCCACATGAGATAAGAAGACTTTTTGGAGGTGCTGGTCACGAAAGTCATTCTCATGAGCACGATCACGGACATATTGTGCATTATCATGAACATGAACACGATGGACATATGCATTCCCATGAACATGATCATTCTCATGGTGACCATCATGATCATGATCACGAACATCATCATCATTAATTAAAAACAATGTCTGAACAAAATGACATGATAAAGGTGATGCGCCTGTTGCAATTCACCGATTCACAATTCCCGGTTGGAACCTTTTCTTTTTCAAACGGTTTGGAAACCGCCTCGTTTGAAGGAATAGTTAAGGATGCCAAAACACTTAAAGAATTTGCTCGTTCTCAATCTCATCAGGCAGCTTATAGCGATGGTGTGGCTTGTATACATTCCTATAGGGCTTATAAAGCCGGAGATTTCGGAAAATGTAAAGAAATAGACCGCTATCTCTATGCTTTCAAGATGAATGATGAGGCAAGACTGATGGCTACCCGAATGGGTAAGAAATTGGCTGAACTTGGTGTCAGACTATATTCTGACAACTTCGTTAAGGAATGGCTTAAAGAAATAAATGATGGTGAAACTCCGGGGATGTACCCTGTGGCACAGGGTATTATGTTCGCTATTGCAGGAATATCAGAAAAAGATCTTTTCTGCAGCCATCAATATGGTGTCATTAATATGGTATTAGGAGCTGCTCTCAGGTGCGTAAAAGTTTCCCATTATGACACCCAACTAATTCTTGAATCTTTATCAGAGGATATTGAGAGGCTTTATCAGGAAGCTTCAAAGATGGAACTTAAAGATATGAACGCTTTCTATCCCGAACTCGATATATTAGCTTCTTTGCACGAGAAGGGAAATATGCGTATGTTTATGAATTAACTTAAAAAACCAACAACCCATAATCAATATGTCAACTTGTAGAATAGGTGTCGGCGGACCTGTTGGTTCCGGTAAAACCGCTCTTATTGAAGCTATAACACCAAAACTTTTGGAACTTGGTCAAAAAGTTCTAATCATAACAAATGATATAGTCACAACTGAAGATGCAAAACACGTTCGTAAAACGTTGAAAGGTATTCTTGTAGAAGACAAAATAATCGGAGTTGAAACCGGTGCATGCCCCCATACTGCTGTAAGAGAAGACCCTTCTATGAATATAGCTGCTGTTGAAGAAATGGAGGCTAAATTCCCTGATTCCGACATCGTACTTATCGAAAGCGGTGGCGATAATCTTACTCTCACTTTCTCTCCCGCACTTGTTGATTTTTTTATCTACGTTATAGATGTGGCTGCCGGTGATAAAATTCCGCGCAAAGATGGCCCCGGTATCTCTCAAAGTGATATTCTTGTTATCAACAAGACTGATTTAGCACCATATGTTCATGCCGATCTTTCTGTGATGGACCATGATTCCAAGCTCATGCGACCCGGAAAACCCTTTGTGTTCACTAATTGTATGACCGGTGAGGGTATTAATGAACTCGTGGATCTTATTTTCAAAATGGCTCTTTTTGATAAGGCAAAAATTACAGAAATAGACGCCTGATTGTAAGTAGATATATAATTGGTAAAATAAATGCTAAAATATAAAAAAGAGAAGCTTCCAACCCCTGTTGTTGATTTTGATAATGCCAGGGAAATGAGCAGGTATCTCCGAGAGCCTGAAGCAATGTATGTCGGAGCTCCGGGTAAACATGGATATCTTAGAATGGGGTTTGAGCTGGATAAACAAGGGAAAAGTATATTGCGTGACCTTGAAAGAAGGGCTCCCTTAATTGTGCAGCAAGAACTTTATTTTGATGAGGAAATGCCGGAAATGCCATGTGTTTACATACTTTCTTCAGGCGGACCAAATGTTGATGGTGACCGATATAGACAAGACATCACAGTAAAAAAAGATGCTTATGCATGGGTTTCTACAGGTGCGGCTACCAAACTTGCACAAATGAGATATAATTATTCAGGACTTGTGCAGAATATTATTCTTGAGGATAACGCCTACTTGGAATTTATGCCGGAACCGGTGATACCTTGTAAAAACACAAGATTTATTTCTGATACTCGTTTAGTGGTTGCTGAAACAGCTACAGTATTCTATTCCGAAATTTTTATGGGAGGAAGAAAATACTATGAAGACGGGGAGCTTTTTGAATATGATATTCTTTCTGTTTGTAGCCATGGAGAAAGACCGGACGGGAAGGAGCTTTTCAGAGAAAAGTTTGTGATCGATCCTCAGGTGGAACATCCTCGCAACCTCGGTGTCATGGGACAATTCGATGTATTTGCCAATATAATAGTGATGACACCACCTGAAATGGCTTCCAAAATTTATGACAAGACCGATGTCTTTATTGATAGAGATAAAAAATTAGCGGCAGGAATCACTCGATTACCTAATAATGCCGGATTGCTCTACAAAGTCTTAGGTATGGAACCCGGACCTGTAAAAAAGATGGTAAGATCGTTCTGTAGTTTGGTAAGAATGACTGTAAAGGGTAAACCGGTGCCGGAAGAATTTCCTTGGAGATAAGGAAAGCAGCATCTTTGACAAATAAAGATAGACATAAAGTTTGATTGAAAATTTTTGAATTGCAAGGAATTCTATAACTTTGCAAAAGAAAAATAAATATCAACAAAAATATGAGCGAAAATAATAATGGAAGGAAAGGAGGCCTGGATAAACGCATTGTGCTGTTTTTCGTTTTTGCAGTGGCTTGTGTGGTTGCCTTTCTGATCGTAATTCTCGTGAAGAGTTGTGATGCCGATCATGAGGAAAAAGAGTATGAAGAGATACAACAAGAAGTTGTGATGACATCACCAAGTCACCAAATTCAGTTGTTTTCATAAAAGTTAATTAAAAACGAAAGGAACGGATTTCAATTCGTTCCTTTTTTATGTCTTTACTTATATTAGAAATCAGGGTTATAGTAATCATTACCATAACCCTGATTTTATATTAATTTTCAGTTAAATTCTTATTCATCCATTGGAGGATTCAAACCGTCATCAGCTGGACCACCGGCCATAGGAGGAACACCTGCTGCACCCGGATTCCACATTGCATTCGGTTCTGTCATACCAATACCTGTCCAATCTCCTACAATCTGACGGAGTGCGTTATCACCTATAGTTCTTAGATCGGTGAGGTTTACGTTGTTGCTTATATTGAGATAAGTCAACATCGGGTCGAAGCTTACATCAAGCATTTGAAGCTGGTTGTAGCTTACGTTTACTCTCTGGAGGAAGTTAAGATTGTTGAGGTAAAGGTTTGTCAGGTCATTCCATTCAAGGTTAACGAAAGCTAATGCGGGAGCATTGTTAACTGTGAAGTTTGTAAGGTCGTTATAAGGAGCGAATACATCATTAAGTGCATTACATCCACTGATAGTGAGACCTGTCATGTGGTTATCGTTACAAGCCACTGTATTAAGAGAAGGAAGGTCTTGCACATAAAGATTTGCAATCTTATTTCCTTGAACATTAAGATTCTCAAGTTTTACAAGACCACTTAGAGTGAGGCCTTTAAGGTCATTATAGCCTGCGTAAAGTGTCTTTAATGCTTGACAACCGGTCACTGTTAGCTCCTCAAGATTATTACTGATAACATTCAGATAAACGAGATTTACTGCATTGCTTACATCAAGAGCTACAAGATTGTTGGAAGAAAGATTTATTTTCTTAATGAAAGGAATTGCACCAAGTTCGATCTCGGAAATTCTATTCTTATTGAGTTCAAGAACTTGAAGTAAATCCACGCCTGATAGGGATACTTCTTTGAGACGATTCTTAGAAGCGTTCAACGTAATCAATTGAGGAGCGTTACTTACGTTGAGGCCTATAAGTTTATTGTCGCTTACATCAACTGAAACAAGATTTGGGAAATTAGAAAGATCCAAAACTCCGCTAAGGTCTTTCTTATTCCATTTAATAGCAGTTACGTGACCGTTTTCAATTGTCACACCTGCCATGCCGGCAACATTATTGGCTGTGTAATTAAGCACATCACCATTTGTGCCACCAAGGGCTGAGGTCTGAGCTGCAAAGTTCTGAAGAGCTTTCGCTTCTGCCTTGTTTAGATTTTGGCTCCATGCGCAGCCTACCACTGCCAAAGATGCCAATAAAAGAGCTGTTCTTTTCATAACACTTAATGTTTTCGAGTTTTTGATGTTTTAGTTCTTATACCTTTTAAACGTTTTTAAGGTTGATATGGTTTAGATTATTTTTTTCAAAAAGTAAAAATAATTAAAAAAAAATAAACTTACAATTTTTTATTATTATATACTCAACTTTTTATAGTTTCCTGTGTTGGAATTATAAGAACCAACGAAACTTTTATGGGTATATTTACTCAAATAGTAATTCTAATGATAGTGTTAGCCTGCATGGTGATGGTGCTATTGGCTATTAGACAATTATCTCATTTTGAAGGCTTCGATGACTCTTCGGAAACAGATCATTTGAAAAAGGAGGTTAATGAGGATGGTCAAATCATATCCCATAATAATATTTTTAGTACTCTCGTAGAAGCTCCTCCGGAAGAGGATCTGAAAAAAGAGCATTATAAATCGAATTCAAGCGATCCATTTTCTCGTAAAGAATAAATTTTATCTAATTCAGATTCATTTACAAGGTTGAGTAACTCCGCCTTTTTATTTTTCCCCATTGTGGTGTGAAGAATGATTTTAGAATAATTGCTACTATTCACTAATTCTGCAATTTGACGGGGGTCGGCACCGGAGCCGACAAAAAGAAAATGAGTCTTCGAAAGTTCAGTTGGAATTAAGGATTTTACTGAATCCTTATGAATATAGTTATCTATCGTCAAGATATTTAAATCTCTAAACTTCGATTTCGAAATTCCATTTCTTGGAAATTCTAATTTTGTGACATCTTCATTATCTGAATGATGAACCTCCAATTTTGTGAAACTATGTTGAAATTTTATTTTTGAATCATTTCCCCCCGGAGATAATAAAATTAGCAAAAACGAGCATAAGAGAGTTAATGCTGAAAACGTGAAGCCAAATATCTTATATTTTTTGTTTGCTATGTTTAACAGATAACCAATAGAAAGAATTCCAAAAATCCATAATAATGTGGATATTAGAGGAGCTTGAACATTTATCATTGCTCCTCCTTTCCAAGTTAAAAATTCTATGCCTTCAATGAAAATTGAATTAAAGAAGTCTAAAAATTTAGCCAAAATATTCCAATCTATTCCTATTATCAATAGAAACAAATATATTAAACCGCTACCAACGAAAAGAGGAAGAAATGGAAGCAACAATGTATTTGAAAGAAGGAAAGATACCGGTACTGAACCAAAATAATAACTCACAAGCACCCAAGTGCAAACACTGGTAATTATTGTAATAAGTATTAGATTAGTCAAACCATATAATTTCGGATGTGTATGCCGTTCGATTGGATTTAATTTATTCACATATAATATTATGGATGCCACACATAAGAAACTTAATTGCAAACCTACATTCCAAAGAGCTAAAGGTTCTGCTATGAGTATTATTAATGTGGCAGCCAACAGAGCATTCAAAGCAGAGTTCTTTCTCTCCAAAATATATGCCCCAATCACTAAAGATGCCATTATTGCAGCTCTTATTGTTGAGGGTGAACTGCCGGTTAACAATACATAGATCCAGATTATAAGAATGGCTATTATTTGTCTTGTTTTATGATAGCCAATCAAAGATAGAGGGAACAGAACCCATAAAACCAGTGACAGAATAATTGCTACATGCATCCCGCTTAAGGCCAGCACATGTGCCATACCTGCAGAATTAAGGGCTTGCTTTACATCGGAGGAGAGGAAACTTTTGTCTCCTAATAAAAGTGATATTAAAAACTCAGATGTCTCCCTCTCCAATTTAGATTTTTCCAGAATAATAATCAGATTGTTTCTCCAGTCTGTAAAAATCCGAAATAAATTCTTTGTCTCCCCGGTTTTTGTAATATTAGCCGCTTGGACATTCGCATAATAATGAATCCCTTGATGAATCATCTTTTTTTCATAGTCCACTCCGGGCTTCTTGATTTTGAATTTATGTGGAGTTGCACTGAAAGATATTTTATCCCCTTTAGAACCGACAAATCCGTCTGTTTTGACAAGGAAATTCAAATTGGAGCAACTCGTTATATGATTGGAATCTTGGATCGACGTGATTTTTACTTTAAACCTATCACCATCTGAAAGATATGATATTTCATCTATAGTTCCGGAATAAATGGCTCTTACGCCATCTAAATTGAAGGGATAAGAAGGTGAACTTCTAAAATGATAGTCCAAACTTCCTATCCCTAAAAAAAGGAAAAGAATCCATATGAAATGCCATTTAGACATTTTAAGGGTTCTTAAGGGAGATCTTGAAAATAAGGTAAAACCACACCAAATGAGTATACCTAAAGATACACAAATACACCCTATAACCAATCCTTGGGATACTTCAGAGGATATAAATATTCCAAGGGCTACTCCTAAAAGTGGGAATAAAAATTTAAGATTCATTTACACCATATGTCCCAAGCTGCTATTGCCTGCAAATGGAGCATTTCAATTCCGTTTTTCACAGTTGCTCCCCTTGCTTTAGACCTCTTCATGAATTCTGTTTCTTCAGGATTATATACAACATCGTAACAAATGTTTTTATCTGTGAGATATTCATATGGAATAGGAGGATAGGAGTCAATTTCAGGGTACATTCCTAAAGGAGTGGTATTAACTATGAGGCGATTTTCTTTGATTATCTCTTCATTCAAATCATTATACCCTAATTGACCCTCTTTAGGACTCCGAGATACAAATGTTGTTTCAAAACCTAAATTTTTTAAAACATAAGCCACTGCTTTTGAAGCACCTCCGGTGCCTAAAATCAAAGCTTTTTTGATTTCCGGATTTAACAAAGGCATTAGTGACTCCTTGAATCCTATGCTATCGGTATTATATCCAATAAGATAAGGTAGTCCATTATTTTGGGTGAATTTAATAACATTCACAGCCCCTATTTCCAATGCCTCCTCCGAGAGGCTGTCAAGGAATTTTATCACTTCTTGTTTATAAGGAATTGTGACGTTAAGACCTTCTAAATCAGGATTCTGTTCCAATAAAGAAGGGAATTCATTGATGGTGGGCAAAGGGAATAGTTCATAACTGTTATTTATTCCCTCATCTTTAAATTTTTTGTTGAAGAAGTTTGCTGAAAACGAGTGCCCTAATTTCTTACCTATAATTCCGTACATAAAAACAGATAATATTAACAATAAATAGAATACAGGAATTGATATTACTCAAGGATAATTTTACCATATTATCACTCTTTCTGCAGCCGGTTGGAACATTTTATCACCTTCTTTAATATCAAATGATTCTTCAAAGGAATCCAGATTCTTAAGGGTGACATTAACTCTGTTCTTGGCAAGAGAATGAGGATCCGATTTAGTTCTCACTAATTTTTCTTCCTCCCTTATGCTTCCGGCCCAACATCTTGCATAACTCAAGAAAAATCTTTGGAGATTATCAAATCCATCGATTTGGCTTTTTTGTGGATATGTATCTAAATAAGCTGTCAAGGAAACATTCAATCCTCCCTGGTCGGCAATATTTTCACCTAACGTGAATCTTCCGTTAGCATTTACACCCGGAGCGATTTCCACTTTGTTGAATTGTTCTACAAGAATGTCTGCCAGTTTATTGAAATTTTCTGCATCTTTAGCTGTCCACCAATCAGTGAGATTTCCATCCTTATCAAATTGTCTACCTTGGTCGTCGAATCCATGTGTCATCTCATGCCCGATAATCACACCTATCGCTCCATAATTTAAAGAATCATCAGCAGAAATATCAAAAAATGGTGGCTGAAGAATACCTGCCGGGAAGCATATTTCATTTACTATGGGACTATAATATGCATTCACAGTTTGAGGTGTCATATGCCATTCCTCTTTATCCACAGGTTTATTGAATTTGGAATAATTGTCTTTAGTGAACCAGATTGATGCCTTTTGTACATTTTCCAGATATGTCTTTTCAGGATTTATTTCAATTTCTGAATAATCTTTCCATTTATCGGGATAACCGATTTTTACCGACATAACGGATAGTTTCTCCCTCGCTTTTGTCTTTGTATCGTCCGACATCCAATCAAGATTTTCAATATGTTTATCAAGCGATTTTCTCAGATTCTCCACAAGAGAAAGCATATATTTTTTATTTTCTCTGGGGAAGTATTTTTTTACATATAGTTCACCTACTGCTTCGCCGAACATGGAATCAGGAATCGACATGGCACGTTTCCACCGCGGTTTTTTCTCTTTCTGTCCACTCATCACTTTGCCGAACATTTCAAAATTGGCATCTATGAAATCATCACTCATCAATCCTGATGAATTACTGATTATATTATAAGCTAAAAAGTCTTCCAACTCTTTTTCAGAAAGATTTTTTACAATTTCAGGCAATGCCTGCATATAGGAAACAGAACTTACATTAACAGATTTAACTTCCTCAACACCTAATTCTTTAAAATATCTTGGCCAGTCAATGATATCAAAATCTTTTTGAAGTTGTGCCACTGAATAAATATTATGACGTAAGACAGGATTCCTCCTCATTTCTCTTGTCATTTTAATCTCTGCTAACTTCTTTTCAATTTTTATTACTACTTCCCATACTCTTTTGGCCGATTCTTCATCATAGCCGGATAATAGCATAATTTTCTTCACATATTTTTCATATGCATTCAGTATTTTCCTATTGGTTTCGTTGTCTTCGAGATAATAGTCTCGATCACCCAATCCAATTCCGGTTTCTCCAATATGCATAATATTAAGATTGGAGTCTGCAGGATCTGGTCCAACCCCGGAACTAAAAAATGCACTGTCAAGTCCCAAATGGAGCCATGCCAACAATGAAGTGAGATCATTCTTTTTAACTCTTTCTTTCATTTCATTGAGAGTAGGTTGAATTGGTGAAGATCCCTCTCTGTTAAGCCGAGTTGCATCCATGCCCATATTGTAGAGGTCACTTATCTTTTGTGCTATGCTACCTTTCTCTTTGGATGCAGGGTCGGAAGATAAGTTTAAGATCAAATCTTGAACCTGTTTACGAGATTTTTCTCTCAACACATCAAATTGACCGAAACTCGAAAATTCGTCGGGCATCGGATGGTTTTTTATCCAGCCACCACAAGCATACTCATAAAAATCTTCCTTAGGAGAAACTGTTTTATTCAAATCCTCCAAAATTATTCCGTGTTTATCTCCCATATTCTTCTTTCAATTTATCTAACTCAGTTTGAGCTATGTCCCAAGAGTCAGTGATTTCCTCCAGTTCTTTCTTTTTTTCACCGTAAATTTTTAATATCTCATCGCTGATCTCTCCCTTAGACAATTTTTCTTCAATTGATGAAATATCTTCTTCTATTTTGATCATTAAATTTTCACACTCAGTCACTTTTTTCTCAGCTTTCCGAAGATTTCTTTCGAATTCTTTTTTCTGTTGATAGGAGAGGCCACTGTTCTTCACCGGTTTTGATTCAATCACATCCGACACAGGTGTTGAAGAATTTAAAGGAAGGGGAGTTTTCTGCTGATTCCTTTTATTAAGATAATCATATATGCCTCCTAAATGTTCTCTCACTTTGCCTCCACCGAATTCATAAACCTTATCTACTAATCCATCTAAGAAATCTCTGTCGTGACTGACTATAATCACAGTACCATTGAATTCTTTAATGGCCTTTTTCAACACATCTTTGGTTCGCATGTCGAGATGGTTGGTAGGTTCATCAAGTATCAGAAAATTCACCGGTTCCAACAATAATTTAGCCATGGCAAGACGTGTCTTCTCTCCGCCTGACAAAACTGCCACTTTCTTGTCTATATCTTCTCCCCTGAATAGGAAAGCTGCCAGCAAGTCTTTCAGACGAGTTCTGATATCTCCTGTAGCTACATCATCTACTGTTTCAAACACAGTTTTTGAAGTATCAAGTTTTTGTGCCTGGTTCTGGGCAAAATAGCCTATTTTTATATTATGACCAATTTTCAGATTTCCTTTAAAAGGAAATTCATGCATCACACATTTCACAAAAGTGGATTTACCTTCTCCGTTACTTCCCACCAAGGCTATTTTTTCACCTCTTCTAATTATAAGGTCTACGCGGGAAAATACAGTATGATTTCCAAATGATTTTTCAAGTTCTTCCACAATCAGAGGGAAATCTCCAGATCTTTCAGCCGGCGGAAATTTAAAATTCACTGATGAAGTATCTTCAGAGTCTATTTCTATTGGTATGATTTTTTCCAGTTGTTTAATTCGGCTTTGCACTTGAACAGCCTTTGTAGCCTTGTATCTGAATCTTTCAATGAAGTCTTTTGTGTCAGCAATCATTTTTTGCTGATTTTCATAAGCCTTAAGTTGTTGTTCAATCCGTTCTTTTCTTAGATTTACAAAAGGCGAATAAGAAACCTTATAGTCATATATTTGCCCACAGGATATTTCAACCGTGCGTTTTGTTACATTATCTAAGAAAGCCCTGTCATGGCTTACCAAGACGACTGCGCCTGCCTTATTTACCAAGAATTCTTCCAACCATTGTATTGAATTTATATCCAAGTGATTTGTTGGTTCATCCAATAATAACAAATCAGGTTTACGCAAAAGAATTTTGGCCAGTTCGATTCTCATTCTCCAGCCTCCGGAAAATTCAGATGTAGGACGGTTAAAGTCGCCGGTTTTGAAACCTAACCCTAATAAGGTCTTTTCTATTTCGGCATCCATGTTTTCCGGAAATTTATTATGGATAAGATGCCTAAGTTCGTCGGTTTTAGATATAAGCTTCAGATACCCTTCAGAGTCATAATCTGTGCGCGATTCAAGTTCTTTCTGCAATTTTTCAAGCTGGGATTCTGAATTTATCCTTTCTTGAAAAGCTTTCTTAGTTTCCTCCACAAGTGAGGTATCATCCACAATTTTCATTTCTTGAGGAAGATAACCTATTGTGATATCATTTGGCAGAGCCACTGCTCCCGATGTTGGTTGCTGCAGCCCTGCTATAATTTTTAATAATGTAGATTTTCCTGCTCCATTTTTCCCCACCAACGCCAATCTTTCATTATCGTTGATAGAAAAGGAAATGTTGTTAAAAAGCGGCTTGGCTCCAAAATCTACGGTCAGATTATTTATTCCAATCATTTAAATCATCTTGGTTCAGGACCATATTGATTGTCACCGGGTTGTGAAGATTTACAAAGCATTACAATTTCAATTATCCATCCAATCAATGGCAAGAAATACCATAAGACGTTCCAACCGGATTTACCGGTATCATGTAGCCTTCTGATACTTGCGCACAATATGGATATGAAACAAATTAACGAAATAACTTCAAAAATTATACCTAACCAAGTCTGTTCAATCACTCCTTGCATTTGGACTTCTCCTCCAAACCATCCTAAAACGCCTCCGATTATATAGAGGAAAAGGGCATACCACCAAAATTGACTCCTTGAGGCTCGCCCTGTCGGATTAAAACTGTTATTCAATCCTGATTTTATTGCTTCTGCAAATCCCATAGCTGTATGAATTTATTTGTTTAATATTCTTTATGTAATCTTAACACACCATAGGCAAATTTAGTTTAAAACTTTTGTAAATCCAATCTTTATAATATATATCAAAGGAATTTTTATTTAAATTTGAACTGATTAATAATACTTATAAGTAAAAGTTTAAATCTCATGAGAAAAAATTTTGGATCAAAACCTTGGTGTTATCCTCAACCGGTATTCATACTTGCTGCCTATGACAAGAATGGTAAACCAAATGCCATGAATGTAGCTTGGGGTGGCATTCACTACGACGATCAGATAGCGATGTGTATAAGCGCAAATCATAAAACTACGGAAAATATTCTTGAATCTAAAGCCTTTACCGTAAGTATAGCTGACAAAGATCATATGATGGCTTGCGACTTTGTGGGTGTCGTATCCGGAAATAAAGAACCAAATAAATTTAAAAAAGCAGGGTTCACTGATACAAAATCAGAATTCGTGAATGCTCCGATAATCAATGAACTGCCTATGACTATGGAATGTGAATTGATTTCCTATGATCCGGAATCCTGTAATCTTATAGGAAAAATTGTGAATGTATCGGCATCCGAATCTGTTTTAGATGAAAATGGAAAAATCGACCCTGCAAAACTTAAACCTATCACTTTTGATCCTGTTAACAATGCATATCTTGTAATTGGAGAAAAAGTTGGTAATGCATTCCGTGATGGTCTGGCTTTAAGATAACTATATGGATGGATTTTCAATTAGAGAATTTTTTCGATCAATGGGATTTCCATTGAAACCATCATTTATCATAGATAGCCGAGAGACGCTGGAAACAGCTGCTAAGTCTTTCGGCTTACTTCCTTTTTTTCCAAATAATATAAATGGCTTGTCTGTAGAGGAAATGTGTGCACCGGGAATGCTTTTTGGAGGAAATTATGAAGAAGGTTGTTGGGAATGGAAAGGACCTGTAATCCGTAAGAGAACTTCTGCTTATGGAAAATTTTTCAGAAGAAAAGCCGGTTTTGTTTCTTTAGATTTATTCCCGGATTTCCTAAACTTTAGAAGATTTTTATATCCCGTGAAAACCGGTGGCACTGAAGAAATGCTTTTGGAAATAATCCGAGAAAATGATTCTTTATCTTCCACAGAACTTAAGAAATTGATTTTCGGTAAAAAAGTTAGAACAAGATGGGATGAACTCCCCGATCATCAAACAGTTATTAATTTCCCGGGGAAAAGAAAAAGTCTTGAATCTCCTTTGCAAAGACTTCAAATGGGAGGTTGGATAATTATTAGCGATTTTGAATATAAACTCACAAAAAAAGGGGAGAGATACGGTTGGGGAGTGGCAAGATATTCTACTCCGGAAATGATATTTGGAGATCTGATAGAGAAATATGATAACCGTAAACCCCAAGAATCCTTAAATTATATTATTAAGAGCATGCAAAAAAAATTTCCATCGATTAATAAAAAATCTTTGGAAACTTTATTGAAATAAGAGATAATTATTGCTTCTTATTTAATCAAAAAATTTCAGTTTACCATATAATCGGTGATTTGGAATGTTTCACCAAATAATCATTAGCTTTCGAGAAATGATGATTGCCAAAAAAACCTCGATGAGCTGAAAGAGGTGAGGGGTGGGCAGACATTAGGACAAGATGTTTATTTCTGTCTATTTTTTCACCTTTTTTAATTGCATGAGAACCCCATAAAATAAACACAAGACCCTCTTTTTCTTTATTCAGTTTATCTACAACGGCATCGGTAAATTCTTCCCAGCCAATTCCTGAATGAGAAGCAGCACAATTTTCTTTTACAGTTAACGCAGAATTTAACAACAAAACTCCTTGTTTTGCCCATCTTGATAAATCCCCGTCTTTAGGAAAAGGAGCCCCCGTATCTTGACTAACTTCTTTAAAAATATTGACTAATGAAGGAGGCATTTTCACTCCCGGAGCCACTGAAAAAGAAAGCCCGTTAGCCTGTCCATATCCATGATAGGGATCTTGTCCTATTATCACTACTTTGGTTTCCTTATAGGGGCATTCATCGAAAGCTGCGAAAATTTTACCTCCCGGTGGGAAAATACGATAATTGGGATTTCGATATTCTTCTCTCACTTTATTGGTGAGTGTTTTAAAATAGGGTTTCTCGAATTCTTCTCCAAGAGCTTTCTTCCAACCTTCCTCTATTTTTACCATACCTAATTATTATAAAACAGTAGTTCCGATTAATCTGTCTCCTCTTGAACCCGGTAATCGTAGAAAAACTTGAACCAGATATTCATTTTGTGTTTCATATTTGTTCCCCTCGATATTTCTTGAGGATGGAAGTCCTCCATTTTCCGGAAGTAAAATATACTGGTAGTTGTAACTCCCTTGCTTTAAAGGTATATCTGCGTGGTAGAGACCGTCGTTCCAATCATAACGCATAAGATTAGAATCATTAAATTGATGTTGGGTAAAATCCCCGTCAACAAAAATAAGGCCTTTCTGATTTTCTATAGGGTCAAGACTGAAATGCACCATTACATAGTCTGCTGATAGATCCGGTTCGGTGGAATTATATTCATCAATTTTGAATCTTCCATGCTGAGTGCTGTCAAAAGTATACTCTTTATGGGTTCTTGCCGCATCCGGTTGCAACCAAGCATGCCAGATACCATCCATAAATTTAACGGAATCAACATGCATCCCGGGATAATCAGTTCTCACGGTTTCAAATCTTCGGTATTCATTGCCTGCTTCAAAAATCAATTGTGGGGCATGTTCAAAAATCACATTTCCACCTTCCACCCGGATGGGATGGTTTATAAATCTCAAAGTTTCAGGACGATTGTTTTGAGTAATTCCGATAATTAAGTCCTGATAGGGATTAATATTACGAAGGGAAGAAATATTGGTATTAAGGAATAATTGTTGAAATTCACTGTCGGTCCCTTGATCTGTTCGTGTCGTTATTCCTCCTTTAATCATTGAAATTTGTTCAGAGACAGAAAAACGGGCTTGAAGAATGATATTGTCAGGCTCGTATTCGGGATAAACCTGCAAAAGATAATTTCCCGAATGAATAATGGGAAGTTCCGGATTAGGAATAGCAATATTATAATTCACATAGTGAATATAAGTATTTGAGGAGAATGCGTAGTCATCGATTTCAATCTCATTAAAGCCATTTAAATACTCACTTTCCATTAATCGTGATGGTTGCCAATCGGAATTACAATGAATCACCTTGTATCTAAGATATTCAAAATCATCACCAATAATATCAAAATTGATGTTCAATTTATCGTGGGAACCAATTCTAATCACCGGAGGAGCTAAAAAATTGTCAGGATTATAAACAGAAAGCGTCTTGACGTTATTACGAAAAATTTGCTGCCCGGTATCCATGGCTTTTAGACCAAAGATACCGAGCAGTAAAATAAATAAGGTTAAATATAATTTCAAAGTACTATTTTGATGGATTTTCCATTAGCTGTAGCAACGTAAACACCTTTCTGTATTCCTGTTACATCTAAGATATGTCCATTTGCTGATGCAACTATTTGTCCGGCTGAATTATATAAAGTGATTTTATTGGCACTTTCACAAATTACAGCTTTTCCATTGAAAGTTAAATCATTTCCGTCTGCGATGATGGAATCAACTCCTGCCATATCGGTAGAGAAGGTCACTGATTTTTCCAATAGATTGATCACTACCTGAACTGTGCCTCCTTGCCAGTTGGGGAGAACCCAATAATAAGGACTGTCATAAGCGAAAGGTAGGGTGGCATTTCCATTGGTTTCGAGATTTACATTGCCATTGCTGTTTTCGTCAGAAGCACCAATAAATCTTTCAGGATCCATTCCAGTTGCATTAAACCTTATCAAGATATCGGAATAATCTTCATTAGCAGGTATTTCGAAAGTGCCTGAATAGATATTTTCTCCTTGTGGATAGAGGAAGTATGTATCATCTATATTGAAACTTTCCGGAGCAAGAGGAAGGTTGGCTTCGTATTCTTCCGGAGTGACACATTTCAATTCAGGAGCCGAATTAGCCGGTACTTTCAAGTATGCAGTGTTGGCAGGTATATAGTCGATATTTCCTTTTATAAAACCTAATGATCCATCTGAGCAAACACCTAAAATACGCATTGTCTCAGGGTTATATTTCACTCTGTTTTCATAAGCAGAAGAAGCAAAGTAGTTGAAATAAACCCCTGTCAATGAATTAGATGGAAGAACATCTTGTTGTGCCAAAACTTCCATTCTGTTGTCAGAAACGTTTTCGGATGCACATTGGATGATAACGGGTGATCCCGGAGGAACTGCACCTGTAATCTCAATCATTTCTGCCATTCCATATCCTGTGCGTGCAATGTAATATGCTTTAACTCCCGTTGAATAGGGTTTATAGGCAAATGAAGTGAAAAGCGTGGTATAATAGTTTCCACCGGCAGTTACGGTAGGCACAGCGCCAAAATAATTATCGGAAGAAGCATCAACAGGATACACATACCATTTGTTGAAATTGGGATTTGTTACATTTATACTTGCTTTCCCATACTTTTGGGTAGTGATAATATTGGCATCGCCGATATATTTAGTCGCACCCTTAGAAGTGCCATATATCATATAAAGGTTTTCATTATCCTCGCCTGTGCCATTCACTCGTATACTAACTGTTGCGTTAACCAAACTTTCTAATGACACACCTTGAGATGCCACATCATACTTATTACTTGAAAGTTCAGTTACGTATACTATTGAACCCGGATCAGATAAAACCTCTTCGGTATCATTTGTGAGTTCAAGTGAATGAAGGTCGGCGGTGCCGGCAAACATGTCTACATCTGCTTTATTGTCTACGAGCACTCCCCAACGGGATGATCCATAATTCTTGACACGATAAAAACCATTGCCGTTAAGGTTCGCAAAAGTGGGAACAGTCAGCCCGGCAATTAATGTCAGAGTAATAAACAATTTTTTCATAATTTTCCTATTAACATGAAATTCTTGCAAAATTAATAAAAATAACGGGAAATTTAGAGAAATATTAAATAAAAGACGGCTTGAAAGCCGTCTTTTATATTCTTTTTCTTTCTGATGAAATTATTTCTTTGTGCGGTTTCCGTAACGGCTGCGGAATTTATCAACACGACCAGCTGTGTCAACGAGTTTCTGTTTGCCAGTAAAGAACGGGTGAGAAGAAGATGTGATTTCAAGCTTCACAAGAGGATACTCTTTACCGTCAACTTCGATTGTTTCACGAGTATTAACTGTGGAACGTGTGATGAAAATTTCATCGTTTGACATGTCTTTGAAAACCACCTCACGGTAATTTTTTGGATGGATATCAGCTTTCATTATTAACTGCAGTTTTGTTAGTTTTTGTTTTTATTTATGACTCACCAAATTGGCAACTTGGTGACTCTATGAATTAGACAGGTCGCGATCCCGTCTTATTGGCATGCAAAGTTACATAAATTATTCAAGAAAACAAAGCACTATTATTTGAGCCACTATAACCCTGGCAAACATTGTGAGCGGATACACAGTTGAATAGGCCACCGCCGGAGCGTCATTGTTCGCTACCTTGTTACCATATGCCAGTGCCGGAGGATCGGTGTAACTTCCACTCATCATACCTATAATAGAGAGATAGTTCATTCTTAATTTTGCTCTTGCGATTATTCCTATCACCACTAACGGAATAACTGTTATACAGAATCCGTAACCCACCCAAAGAGCACCTTTTAAATTAAAAACAGTAGCAAAGAAATCTTTACCGGCTGCTATACCCACAGAGGCCAAGAATAGACATATTCCTATTTCCCGTAAAAGCAGGTTGGCGGCAGAATTGGTATATGTCACCAAATGAAATTTATGACCATAGGCACCAATAAGAATCGCCACAACAAGTGGCCCACCGGCCAAACCTAATTTCATTGGCACTGACATGCCCGGAAATTGCACAGGAAGACTACCTAATAATATTCCTAAGAAAATCCCGATGAACATAGTGATAAGATTTGGTTCATTAAGACGTTTCATGGAATTACCCAATCTTGTGGCAAATCTATCGATATGATCCAGATTTCCAACCACTGTGAGTCTGTCGCCGATTTGAAGACGCAGGTTTGGGCTCGGCAACAGGTCTACACCTGAACGGTTAATTCTGGTCACATTCAACTGGTAAGCTGCGTGTAAATGCAGCTCTCCAAGTTTCACTCCATTATATTTCGTCTGGGTTACAAGTATTCTTCTTGAAACGACAGGCCCTTCATCAACAGGCCATTCCATCTCAATTTCCTGTCCTAAAAATCTTGCGAATTTTTCAGCGTCAGCCTTAGCGCAGATTATCAATACTTTATCATCAATCTCTATTTCATCGGAAGATGTGGGGATAACAATATTTCCATTTGCCTTCAAAATCCTCGAACAAGTCCAGTCTCCCGGTATCAAGGTATGTAGTCTAACCATCGACAATCCGGACACAAGTTCATTTGTGATTTTAAATGTGAGCCTTGCAGGAGCTTTTACAGATGCTGAGCGTTCATCTTCCACTTCTTTTATCTCGTTATCTATGTTGACTTTGAATATTGCCTTAATAACAATCATAGTCAATATGATGCCAACCACTCCAAGAGGATAGGCAGCCGCATATCCCATCGACATTGCTTCGCTCACATTGTAAGCATTAGCATCCACCTGCAGCACTGTTTGCTGAGCTGCACCTAATGAGGGAGTATTAGTAATGGCGCCACACATCACGCCAACCATATCACTTATTGAGCTAAGACCGTTCTCGCCTCCCTGAAGATAATAGATTGTCAGCATTATGCCCACATTGAGAGCTATTCCTAACATTGCAAGCCCGTTCATCTGTACCCCTCCATGTTTGAAAGATGAAAAGAAACTTGGACCCACTTGCATGCCAATAGAGAAAATAAACAAGATAAGACCGAATTCCCTTAAAAAGTGTAAAGTGTTAGGCTCTACGGCATATCCGAAATGTCCTAAAAGAATTCCCACGAATAGCACAAATGTTACTCCAAGTGAAACTCCTGCCACCTTTATTTTTCCCAGAAGGATTCCTGCGAAAATTACAAAGGAATACAGCAAGACAGTGCTGGCTAAAGATAAGTTACCCGGAGATAAAAGTTTTATAAACCAATCCATTTTGGAGTCGTGTAGTGTTGGATGGGATTTATCTTGCAGTTAAGTTACCCCTAATATAGAATCAAAGAGATATAATGATTGGTTATACCAGGGCTATCCATTTTTCCCTGTCACCCGGAAGTAAATCCACAACCGGTATCTCTATCATAGTATAGCAGCCTGGTGTCAATCTCATGCTGGCTCTTGCGGCTCCTACCAATATCTGCGCTGTCAAAGCCGGATTATTAATACGCATGTTGAACTCGAGAAGTTGATTTTGAGTCTTTCCGCTCACTCCTTTCCTTTTCATGTTAACGCCATGTCCCATATCTTTAAGTTCATCAACACTTTCAACTTGGAACACGTATGTTTCGTCGTGAACGAAATAAGGATCTTCTTTCACTTTCTTTTCTATTTCAGTAAAATCATATCCGGGAAGCACCTCAACATAAACCATTCTTCGATGAAGGCTTTGACCCTTGGGAATTGTTACGGAAAGTGCATCTTTAACTCCTTCAATTGACTTTACAGCCACAGAATGCCCCATACTCATACCGGGGCCGAAGTTGGTTTCGGTAATACCCTTGGGTGCCATCCCCTGCATCAAAACTCTGACAATTGAATCTGTCCCCGGATCCCATCCTGCCGAAATAACAGAAACTTTTCCGGCTTTCTTGGCAATCGCATCAAGTCTTTTTCTCATTGCAGGTATATCCGTATGAATATCAAAACTATCTACGGTATTTATGCCCATTGGTAGTATTTCAACAGCATATTTCTCTACCTCTCTTGAGGGACAACATAGAATGGCCACATCAACCTCTTTTAGATCTGAAATATTCCGTACTACAGGTATATTCTCTATTGAAGCACCCTCCTCGGCATTTCTTCTCACTATTCCGACAATTTCAAAATCTTCGGAAACTTGCAATGCTTCTAATGTAAATTTCCCGATATTTCCAAAGCCTATGATGGCAGCCTTTATTTTCCGATCCATAATTTGGTTAGATATAATTTGTAGTTTTTAGATTGCAAAATTATATAATCCCTCTCAAAAATGTTTACTTTTGCAGTAAATTTCAAAAAATATGTGGGAATTCTTTCTTGACTGGCACGGGAGCATAATAGAGAATCTAAACTCTTTGGAAGTGAATCTTCCAAACAGCGTTTTTCGTCTCATCATAAGTATGCTTCTTGGTATGGTCATTGGAGCAGAAAGAAAGAGGAAAGGACAAACTGCTGGTATAAGAACCTTTTCCTTAATATCAATGGGAGCTTGTCTGGCTATGCTCCTCTCAATATACGTGCCTCAGGAATATTTAGGTCTGAAAAACGGTGATCCCGGAAGAATCGCAGCTCAGGTAATAACAGGTATAGGTTTTCTTGGTGGTGGTGCCATGATTCAAATGCGTGGCACAGTAAAAGGTCTCACAACCGCTGCCGGTATATGGATCACAGCTATAATAGGGATGGCTGTTGGTATTGGAATGTATATAGTTTCTTTTACTGCAACAGCCCTTGTCTTAATTGCTTTAATCACCTTCGAACAATATAGCAAAAGAAAAAAAATCGGTCAGGATTCGAAGGTTATTAACATAACGGTGGATGGGATTATTGACAATATCGAGCCATACAGAGAAGTTTTGAGGGAAAATGATATTCATCTTTCCACATTTTATGTAGAGTATGACTATGACAATAAGATTACTGAATTAAACTTTGTGATATTGGTTCATGCATACACCAACGTTTTACCAGTGCTCAACATGATCAGCCAGGTATCCCAAACACGAAAACTCACATTGTCTAATCAAATTGAAATATAGTTAAAAACTTAATTCGTCTGGAGGCTTTCTTGCCTCTTATATTTTCTTTTTCCAGAAAGTGTCTTTAAGAGTGAGATCTCCCCGGTTGTTAATCAAATAACCAATCCCTTCAAGTCGACAAAAGTTATTTTTCTCTAATTTTTCCCCTACCTTGGTAACAAAGGTCTCGATCAATTCCTTTGCTTCCCCTTCTTTTATTTTTAATTTTCTCACTAATGAATCTTCAAGTGCATGGGAGTGTTCGCTATATTTTGAATTATAGTTTATTCTTCGTCTTGAGGGATAAAACACTCCGAAATTGGTATCAAAAGATGCATTTTCATACAAGGTTTGAAATGTGCCCAGTCCGGGCACTTCCACTTTTCTGCAAGTAAGAAGAAGATAGTAGATATGTAAAGAGATTTGATTCAAAGTTTTCTATTTGAGAATGCAAAGTTAACTATTCTAAATTATGAAGAAAATTGCTATTATCTACAAGTTATAGACAGAACTTCCAATTCTGCGATTCATTGTATAAAGAAAAGGATTAAGAATTTTTCCAATTTGGTTTTCTCGGGAAGTTTCCTTAGTTTTGTATTTACCGGTGTAATAAAAATAATCATGCAAAAGGAATACTATCTGTCGTTGGTCACCACAATATCTTTGGCTTCTGTTGCTTATGCAAATAATGAAGATAAATCTGATGAATCATCTGATAAACCAAATCTAATCTATATAATGGCTGATGATTTGGGATATGGTGATTTAGGTTGTTATGGACAACCCTTTATAAACACCCCTAATATCGATTCCCTGGCTTCTAAGGGTATAAGGTTCACACAAGCTTATGCAGGGAGTCCCGTAAGTGCGCCATCCCGTGCTTCCTTGATGACTGGACAACATACAGGTCACACTCTTGTGAGGGGGAACAAGGAATACTGGAGAGGAACCGACACTATTACATATGGTGTAAATAAAGAATATGCCAGGGTCGGTCAGCATCCATATAGTCCGGAACGTGTTATTATACCTGAAATTCTCAAAGACAATGGTTACACTACTTCTCTTTTCGGAAAATGGGCAGGAGGATATGAGAATTCGGAATCAACTCCCGATAAAAGAGGCATAGACGATTTCTTCGGTTATATTTGTCAATTCCAAGCACATTTATACTATCCAAATTTCCTTAACAAATATTATCCGGAACAAGGTGATACGGCTGTGGTGAGAGTGATATTAGAAGATAACATCCCTTATCCAATGTTCGGTGATGAATATTCCAAGCGTTCTCAATATTCCGGAGATTTGATTCATCAGGAAGCATTGAGATGGATAGGAAAACAAAAAAAGGATCAACCGTTTGCTGCTTTCCTGACATATACCTTACCTCATGCAGAATTGTATCAGCCTCAAGACTCTTTGTTAAACTATTACGAAAACAAATTTGATGAAGACTTCGATTGGAAAGGGCAGAAAGCATCCAGATATAACGCAACTAAGAATGTTCATGCACAATTTGCTGCAATGATCAATCGGCTGGATACTTATGTAGGTGAAATTATGGAGCAATTGGAAAAAAACGGTTTACTTGACAACACAATTGTCATTTTCACTAGTGATAACGGTCCTCATGAGGAAGGAGGGGCTGACCCTAAATTTTTCGGTCGTGACGGTAAACTTCGCGGTTTGAAACGCCAAACTTATGAAGGAGGTATAAGGATACCTTACATAGTTTATTGGAAAGACAAAATTCAATCAGGAACAGAATCAGACCGTCAGATTGTGTTTTATGATCTTATGCCGACTCTATGTGATTTGCTTGATGTTGATTTCAACGAAACTTATGATAAGACAGGCACAGATGGAATTTCTTTTCTCCCAACGCTTTTAGGTGAGGATCAGCCCGAAAGAGATTTCCTATATTGGGAATTCCATGAAACCGATCAAATAGCAGTGCGAAAAGGAGATTGGAAACTTATTGTTATAAAGGGCGAACCCCATCTATATAATCTTAAGGAAGATATAAGCGAAACCACAGATTTAGCTGGGGAGAATCCTGAAATATTGGCTCAAATGTTGCAAATAATAAAGGAACAGCATCGCGATAGCGACCTGTTCCCTATAACTTTACCTTTTTAAAGCTTAAATTTAAGAGTATTTATTGCTCTCTAATTTTGTCTTTTTCACTCTCCCCTATATTCTTATTAATTTTTTCAATATAGTCGAGGAGATCTTCTTTTCCTCTTTTGTTTTCAGAAGATGTGATGAAGACAGGAGGAAGCTCCTCCCAGTCTTTCATTAAAAAATTCTTATAATCGTCTACTTTCTTTTGAGCAGCCACGGGTCCAAGTTTGTCAGCCTTGGTAAACACAATTGCAAATGGGACACCGTTTTCCCCCAGCCATGAAAGGAATTCAACATCGATTTTCTGAGGATCGTGACGAATGTCAAGGAGAACAAATAAGAGAGTCATCTGTTGCCGATTAAGGATATAATCCTTAATCATAGCAGAGAATTCATCTCTTTTTTCTTTACCCCTTGCAGCATAACCATATCCGGGAAGGTCAACAATATAGAATTCACCGTTATTAATCTCGAAATGATTTATCAGCATGGTCTTACCCGGTTTTTGGGATGTTTTGGCCAAGCCTTTTTTTGTGAGTAGATTAATAAGCGAGGATTTCCCAACATTCGATCTGCCTATGAAAGCATATTCCGGCACATTGGTATCGGGACATAAGGCTGCAGTGGGGCTGCTAATTTTATATGTAGCGTTTTTTATAATCATTTATTCACTTGATATTTATTCCAGCCATCTCGGAGATAAGCAATAGCTTGTTCTGCTGCAGCAACTCCGGCATTGAAATTTGCTTCGGCTGTCTGTGCTCCCATTTTCTTTGGTGTGAAGAAAACTCGGTCGGCAAATTTCTTTTCAAATTCTTCGGCCTTGGCCGGTTTGATATCAGAAACATATCGAAGATCCTGACGTTCCTCGAGTGCTTTCAACAAACCATCTTCATCAATAACTTCTTTTCTTGCAGTGTTTACAAGTACACCGTTTTTTGGCATACTTACCACAAGGTCGTAGCCTATTGAATTTTTAGTTTCAGGTGTGGCCGGGATATGTAACGAAACGAAATCATTTTCAGAGAATAGAGCCTTTACATCATGAACCGGAGTAACTCCTTGTTGAATCATTACTTCATCAGGTACGAAAACATCAAGAGCCTTGATATCCATTCCGAAGCCTGAGGCAATACGGGCAACATTTCTTCCAACTTGTCCGAAGGCATATATTCCGAGAGACTTTCCTTTAAGTTCGCTTCCTGAAGTGCCGTTGTATTTATTGCGGCACATCATCACTATCATACCGAAAACCAATTCAGCCACGGCATTGGAATTCTGACCAGGTGTGTTCATCACGCATATGCCATGGTTAGTTGCGGCCTGTAGGTCAACATTATCGTAGCCTGCTCCGGCTCTAACGATTACCTTAAGATTAGGAGCATGATTAATGACTTCGGCATCAACAACATCACTTCGGATAATTAGTCCGTCAACATCTTTTACTGCATCCAGGAGATCCTGACGAGTTCCACGTTCCACAAGTTTCATATCGGCTCCTGCAGCGTCGATTACATTCTGAATGGCTTTAACAGCTGCCGGTGCGAAAGGTTTCTCTGTAAAAACAAGAATTTTCATTGTGATTGACCAGATTAATGTTTAGCCTCGAATTCTTTCATTACTTCAACAAGAGCCTTAACACTCTCCATCGGAAGCGCATTATAGAGCGATGCACGGAAACCGCCTACGTCACGGTGACCCTTGATACCCATCATACCTCTTTCAGTGGCGAAATCAATGAAGTCTTTTTCCAGATCCTTGTACTCCGGTTTCATTATGAAACAAACATTCATTATGGAACGGTCTTCATGATTTGGAACTGTGGCCATAAACATCTTGCTACCATCGATTGCATTGTAAAGCACTTCTGCTTTATCCATATCCATCTTTTCAATAACTCTTACTCCACCCAGTTTCTTGTAGTATTTCAAGGTTTGGAGCGCTGAAAAAATTGGAAGCACCGGAGGAGTGTTGAACATTGAACCTTTCTTTACATGAGTTTCATAATTCAACATAGTTGGGATTACCCTGTCGGCTTTCCCGAGAGTGTCGTCTTTAACAATAACGAAAGTTACACCGGCCGGTGCAAGATTCTTCTGTGCACCACCATATATAAGATCATATTTTGCCACGTCAACCGGACGGCTAAAGATGTCAGAACTCATATCTGCAATCATTCTAACGGGCACATCGGGATCTTTACGTATTTCTGTACCATAGATAGTATTGTTGGAGGTATAGTGGAAATAATCAACATCGGTAGGCACAGTATAATCACGAGGGATATAATTATAGTTGCGGTCTTTTGATGATGCCACCACATCAACTTCTCCGAAAAGTTTAGCTTCCTTGATAGCTTTTGAAGCCCAAACACCGGTATCGAGATATGCAGCCTTATGTATAAGCATGTTCATTGGAACCATTGCGAACTGGAGACTTGCACCTCCACCCAAGAAAAGCACGCTGTATCCTTCAGGGATTTCAAGGAGTTCTTTGAACAAAGCCACTGATTCATCCATCACTGCTTGGAATTGCTTGCTACGGTGAGATATTTCAAGAATTGATAAACCCATATCCGCAAAGTCTTTCACAGCTTTGGCTGTTTCCTCAATTGTGAACTGGCTCATGATACTTGGGCCGGCATAGAAATTGTGTTTTTTCATTGTATTGGTGTGTTGTTTTGTTTTGGTGTTCTTTATTGTTTCTTTTGTGTATTTTGTAGGGCAAATATACCTTATTTATTTAAGAAAGGCAAAATATATTTAAGAAAGAGAAATTGAATAAATGAAAGGTGCTTAAACTTTTATTAAATATTTAAGTCATAATAATAATTAATACTAACATAATGTCATTAAAAAATATTTTTCCACTATATATTGCTATTTTTTGTGTTCTGCAGACGCAAGCTGTCAACGTTAAAGGATTAGTTTATGATATAGATGATACCCCCCTGCCGGGTGCCTCTGTAACAATAAAAAGTCTTCCTGACTCAATAACTATAGCTTTGCAGGCAACAAATATTGAAGGGGAGTTTGATATAGAGAACGTTAAACCCGGGAAATCCCTGCTTTTGATTTCAATGACAGGAATGGAAACAGTATCAAAATTGTTGAATGTCACTGATTCTTCTGAAAATTTAAATCTTGGTAAAATAACGCTGAGAGAAAATGCCATTCTGTTGAAAGAAGCAGTAGTAAAAGGAGTGAGGGCAGCTGTGATAGCTAAACAAGACACTATCGAATTTAATGCGGATTCATATCATACTTCACCCAATGCAACAGTTGACCAACTCTTGAAAAAACTGCCCGGAGTGGAAGTAGGGAGCGATGGATCGATCACTTCAAACGGCAAAACTATTTCCAAGATATTAGTTGACGGTAAAGAATTTTTTGCAGACGACCCACAGATGGCCACTAAGAACCTTCCCTCGAATATGGTTGATAAAGTACAGGTGATTGACCGGAAAAGTGATTTAGCAAGATTAACAGGTATTGATGATGGTGAAGAAGAGACTGTGATAAATCTGAAAGTTAAGAAAGACATGAACAACGGTTGGTTTGGTAATATTTCTGCGGGTTACGGTATAGATGACAAATATAATGGCAGTTTTGTAATTAACAATTTCCATAACGGTAACCAAATAACCTTATTGGGAGGTCTCAATAACATTAACGAAAATGGATTCACAGACCGAGGCCGAGGAAGATTCAGAGATTTCGGTGGTAACGGAGGCATAACTACGGCCCAAAGATTGGGACTTAATTTCAATGTGGGTAATGAAGAAATTTTTAGAATAGGAGGGAATATTTTATACTCGCATTCAGATAGAAAAGTTACTCAAAAGTCTGCTACTCAATACCTGTTTCCTGATTCTACCAGTTATCAGAATTCCGGTTCATACAATAATGACAAAGGACATAACCTGAATGTGGATTTAAGGCTGCAATGGAATATCGACGATTATAACACTCTTGATTTTCGTCCAAGATTTTCAATGAATTTTAGAGATTCAGAAAAAAACGATTCATCCATACTTAGAGCGGGAGATGCATTGATGTCGATGGTGAATAAGAATGACAATTTTCAAAACAACAAAGGGAAGAGTTACCAAACAAGCGGCAATCTTATATTCAATCATAAATTTGCATCAAAGCCTGGTAGGTCTTTCAGTGTTAACCTTCAATATAGTTTTTCGAAGACTCTTCAGAAATCGCTTTCATGGAGCAATATTATCTATTATCTCCTTCATGATGAGGATGAGGAATTTTATCGTTATCTTGACAATAAAAACTATTCTAATTCAGTGGAGGGAAGATTGTCATGGATTGAACCTTTAGGAAATCCTCAAAGAGGAAATTTCATTACTTTATCCTATCGGACAAAATATCAATGGAATAATGCGGATCAATTCACGTATAATTTACCATTGCCTGAAGTTGGAAACTTGGATTTCGACTTGGGGTTCAATGGCTTACCTTTTGGAGCTGAATTTGATCCGAATTTAAGTAACAGTTTTAGAAATAAATTCTTCACACAAGAATTGCAGATTGGATATAAAAAAGTTAGCAAGACCCTTAATTTGGAAACAGGCATATTGTTCTCTCCCTCAAGTTCAGCCAGTCACGATCTTATCAATGATGCAAGAAATATACCAACGAGATGGGTTTGGAACGTTTCACCTTTTGCCAATGTAAGAGTAAAATTCAGCGACAACAGTTCCATGAGGGCTAATTACAGGGCTCGTACCAGCCAGCCGAGTATATCTCAATTGCAACCGGTGCCGGATGTGAGTGATCCTTTGAATATAAAGATAGGTAATCCGGAACTTAAACCCACATTCACACAAAATATAGGGATTAATTTCAATAATTTTAATGCTGAGCGTCAACAGTCTTTGATGCTTATGATTAATGCTTCATATTCATTGAATACAATCGTGTCAAGAACAATAACCGATTCTGAGACAGGAGGAAGAACCACCACATATTCTAATGTAAATGGCAATACTAATCTGTTCTTTATGGGCATGTACACAGGTCCTTTCTCAAACACTAAATGGAGATTTAATGCAAGGTTCAACACACGTTATGCCTCTACACCAGGCTATATAAACGGAGATTTCAACCGTTCTGACAATGTGACTCTTTCACCTTCAGCAGGAATAACTTTTTCTTCCGACATTTTCCAAGCATCGTTGAACCCTAATTATAGTTTCAATACCGTAATTAACTCTCTACCCCAACAGAACAATCGCAAGACTCATTCATATGGATTCAGTGCAGATGCCTCATTATATCTTCCATTCGGTTTGGATTTAACAACAGATTTAAATTTCGCAGCTAACTCCGGTTATACCACCGGTTATAATATAAATCAGTGGTTGTGGAATGCACAACTATCATATTCATTCCTAAGTGATAAGTCTCTCACATTTTCAGTGAAGGCCTATGATTTACTCCATCAAAAGAAAAATATTTTGCGATCTGTAACCGCCAATGCCATTGTGGATACGGAATATAATGATCTGACAAGATATGTACTTTTCAGCCTTACTTGGAGTTTCAATTCATTGAAGAAAAAGAACAAAGGGCCAACAGGAGAAGAAGATATATTTATGGGCCCACCCCCTGGAGAAGTGCGAGGTGAAGGAAGACCATCCGGAGAACGTCGCCGGGGACGTCAGGGACCTCCCCGAGGAATGGGAGGTGGCGGACGGCCATTTTAAAAATTTTATTTAAATTTGTGTACTAACCAAAACTGTCTTATCATGAGAAAGCTTCCTATTTTATTCTTTCTGATGCTTGCATGTGTGTTTTGTAAAGCTTGGGATGTAAATGAAAAATACACAGGCCCGAAGACTTTTACTACCGACACTACATGGCATGCGGATATTTTAGATGGATTCGAGGCAAGATATGTGAATCAAGGGGAAGCTTTCGATGGCCCATGCCGATCGACTATAGTAAGAAAATTAGATCCCAAGGGCTCCCGAAAGGCTTATCTGTATATACATGGATTCAATGACTATTTTTTTCAAAGTGAAATGGGAGAGAGGTTTGTCGATTCCGGATATAATTTCTATGCAGTGGATTTAAGAAGGTATGGCAGGAGCAGACAACCCTGGCAATATCCCTTCAATATTCGAAACCAAGAAGAATATTTTGATGATATTGATTCTGCCTTGAATCAGATTATAAGAGATGGTAACATAGATATCACTCTGTCGGGTCATTCAACAGGAGGATTGACAGTGGCTCTTTATGGTGCTGTTAAAGGATTGGACACACCGGTTGACAGAATTGTTACAGATTCGCCATTCTTGGCGTGGAATTTCAATTCTTTTATGAGAAATGTGGCGATTCCTATTGTTAGTTTCTGGGGTAAGATGTTTAAAAACAATAAAATCAAGCAGTCTAAATGTGATGGATATGCCTATAGCCTTTTGAAAGAATACTATGGTGAATGGGAATACAATACTGATTGGAAAATGATTTACTCACCCCCGGTGACTACATCATGGATAAATGCCATCCAAAGTGCACAAAAGAAGGTAATGAAGAATAAGGATAATATTATGCTTCCAATATTGGTGATGCATAGTAGCAGGAAGATTGACGGTTGCAACTATAATCCGGAATTTCAAACTGGCGATGCAGTGCTTGACCCTTTCATGTTGCAGAAAAGAGGAGTGCAGCTTGGCACTGAGAGAGAAGTATGTGCCATAGACAGTGGTCTTCATGATTTGATTTTAAGCCGAAAGGAAGTGAGAGATGCGGCATATGATACTATTTTTTCATTCATAAGAAAATATTGACAATTTATTCAGCCTTTTTTAATAAATTTGTAGATTAATAAGACTTAACTATTAAAATTAGTCAATTTATAATGAGTGAAATCAATAAGGATAAACTCACATTAACGGAAAAAAGGGAATATTTCACTATAGCCCATAAATTAGGTAAGGAATTAAAGGGTAAATTTAGAGAGGATGAGGCAAAAAAATTTAAGCACTTTGCACGCAAAAATCTAACCCTCTCAAATTTAGCCCATGATGATAAAAATATCTCCGAAGCATTATTGACTCTAAACACGGCCCATTTATTTGCGGAGGCAGTGGAGCCCGACAAAAATATAATGTTGGCCATTGGGCTATATCCGTTTCTCAAAGAGGGCTTGACTGATATTTTAAGTATAAGGAGAGAATGGGGAGAAGATATTGCAGGATTATTAACCGGCCTTGAGTCGGTAGATAGGTTTTCTAACAAAAACAATGTTGTAAACCAGGATAACTTTCGGGGGCTTTTGTTAGCTTTAGCCGATGATATTCGAGTTATCATAATAATGATTGTTAGGAATCTTGCCCTGATGAGAATGATCAACAATCATCCTGACGACAATTGGGTAAGAGATGTGGCTTTTGAGGCAAATTATCTTTATGCACAGCTTGCTCATAGGCTCGGTTTATATAAGATTAAAAGCGAACTTGAAGATTTATCTTTAAAATATACTAATCGGGAAATCTATACCCAAATTGCAAAAAAATTAAACGCAACAAAAAGAGAAAGAGACGCATATATAAAGGCTTTCATCGATCCTGTGAAGGAAAAACTGGAGGTTGCCGGCATAACTTTCGATATTAAGGGTCGTACCAAATCTATTTCTTCCATTTGGAACAAGATGAAGAAACAGAAGGTGGATTTACCCGGCATCTACGATCTCTTTGCAATACGTGTGATTATAGACACCCCTCTTGAGAAAGAGAAGAGTGATTGTTGGCTTGCTTATTCAATTTTGGCCGATATGTATACAGCAAATCCGGCCCGTATGAGAGATTGGATCACTATACCTAAAAGTAATGGGTATGAAAGTCTTCATGCCACGGTGATGGGACCTGATTCAAAATGGGTGGAGGTGCAATTCCGCACTAAAAGGATGGATCTTGTGGCTGAAAAGGGACTTGCTGCACATTGGAGATATAAAGGGGTGAAAGGCGATTCCTCCGATCAATGGATGAACAATATACGAGACATTCTTGAGACAGCCGAGTCGGGTCCAATGCAGCTGATGAAAGATATGAAGAAGGATGTGTATGGAAAGGAAGTCTTTGCATTCACTCCAAAAGGTGATCTTTTCAGACTGCCTGCCGGAGCAACAGTGCTTGATTTTGCGTTTCTGATCCATTCTAATGTAGGTGCTCATTGTACCGGTGGAGTTGTCAATGGACAACACCGTAAGATAACTTATAAAATTTCTAATGGGGATACTGTTGAAATCCTTACTTCTACAACCCAATCCCCAAAGAAAGACTGGCTAAATATTGTAGTTTCCTCTAAGGCAAGAAACAAAATTAAACAGACTCTTAATGAGGAAACAATCCGCAAGGCCGACTTAGGAAAAGAGCTTTTCAACCGAAGAGCAAAAAACAGAAAAGTTGAAATAGAAGAATCTGTTTTCATGAAGTATCTTGCGAAAAACGGATATAAACATGCCAATGACTTTTTCGCGGATATGGCCGATGGTAAAATCGATCCTGGAAAGTTCCTCTCAACATATCTGGATGAAACACGACCAAAAAATGAATCAACCAGAGTTTCGGCCGAGGGTTTCCAGTTGCAGGATAACTCACATTCAGAGGAGTCTGAAGAGATTATTAAAATAGGGGACAAAAGTATTAATGGGTTAAGTTATAAATATGCCAAATGCTGTAACCCTATCTATGGAGATGAGGTTTTTGGTTTCATATCTTCTGACGGAACGGTAAAAATTCATCGTAAAGATTGTCCTAACGCAAATAATATCAGAGAAAGATATCCTTATCGCATCATCAATGCCACATGGAGCGGAGTAGACGGAGATATGCTTCCGGCAACTTTGAAAATTACCGGAAAAGATGATATCGGTATTGTTGCAAATATAACTTCTGTAATATCTAAAGAAAACGGTGTCAATTTAAGAAATATTTCGGTTGACAGTAATGACGGAACTTTCCAAGGAGTTTTAGTAGTAGCTGTAAAAGATATCAAGAAACTTAACGGATTGGTAAAAAAGATTACAACCGTGAAAGGTGTGAAACAAGTTCAAAGAGTATGAAATTAAAAACCATATATTTTTTTCTTAGTTTCTGTATTATATTTTCTTGCATTAGCTGTAAGAAAATAAAAAAAACAGATGCTGAGATTGAACGTGAGAATTGGATATCCGGGTTTACGGATTCTATAGATTATTATCAGGAGCGTTCAAGACAATTGCAAAGCCGGCTTGATTTGGTGAATACTAAGATAGGTGGAATGCTCGATAATTTTGAACTTGTAAAAAATCCCAGGGAAGTGAGTGGATACTACTTAGTGAAGGGATGGCAAAAAAAATTACCATTCACCACTACGGGAATTTATGCCAGAATAAACGAGAATGAGAAATTTGAAATGATAGCCACTCTTGGAGGTGCCACTTTCAATCAGGTTTCTGTTGGAAGTTTTAATTCGGAGGTCGTGCCCCATGACCAAGCCTTTAATTTCAGGCATGAACGCTTCAACTCGGTTTATTTCATCGGAGGAAAAATAGACACCATCGCGGAATATATTTCAACTTACCATCAAGACAAGATAAAATTGGAATATCTTGAGCAAGGAAAAGTCAAAAAGAATTTTGAAATACCAAAGGATGAGAAGGATATGATTTCGCAGACGTGGAATTTATATTCTGCAAAAAGAGAGGCTTTGACATTAGAAAAAGAACTTTGGATCAGTTCTCATAAAATCGATACTTTCCGAAGAATACTGGAGGAAGAAAACCAAAGGCAAAATTCTAAAAATAATAAATAAATCAACAACTATGGAACTCACTGTTAAAGACAGGGAAATTCTTAAATCAAAGGGTAAGACAGAAGCACAACTTGCCGAAGAGCTAAGAATGCTTAATGAGGGTTTCCCATATCTTAAAATTGAAGGAGCTGCAACTCCCGGTCATGGTATTTTTGTTCTCGACGATAAAATGGAGAATCAAGCCATGAATATTTGGAATGAATTTCTGGCTTCAGGTGCGACAGTAATGAAAATGGTACCGGCCAGTGGAGCAGCTTCTCGTATGTTTAAGGATCTTTTCACTTTTGTGAACGGAAAAGACGAGAAACCTTCCAACGATTTCATGAAGAAGTTTTTCAATGAAATTGAAAAGTTTGCTTTTTTCGAAAAATTGAATGAAACTTGCATATCTCTTTACGGGAAGAGTATCGATAGCCTAATAAAAGAAAAGAGATATAAAGATGTTGTGAAGGCTCTTATTGAGAAAGAGGGGATGAACTATGGACAATTGCCAAAAGCTTTGTTGAATTTCCATAAATATATAGGTGGAGTCCGCACTGCAATCGAGGAGCATCTTTCAGAAGGAGCACAATATGCCGGAGGAAAGAATGGAAAGGTGAATGTTCACTTCACAGTGAGTGAAGACCATATTCCTTTAGTAAACCTGAAATTTGAAGAAGCCAAGGGTAAATTAGAACATGAATATGATGTGGAATATGTGTTAACCACAAGTATTCAGAAACCATCCACTGATACAGTGGCTGCTAATCTTGATGGGTCACCTTATAGGGAAAATGAAAGCCTCTTCTTCCGTCCCGGTGGTCATGGGGCTTTGATTGAAAATCTCAATGATCTCAATGCCGATGTGATTTTTATCAAGAATATCGATAATGTAGTTCCGGATAATAAGAGGGGAGACACTGTCAAATATAAGAAAATAATAGGTGGCGTCTTGGTAGGGCTCAAACAAAAGGCTGATAATTATTGTAAAATTTTGTCTAAAGGTACACCGGATGAAGAAAAATTGGATGAGATGCTTGAATTCTTGCATAAGAATCTTTGTATTTCACATGATGGCACTGACAAGATGAATGCTGAACAAAAAGCCGAATATATTTATAAGAAATTAAATCGACCCTTTAGGGTATGCGGAATGGTAAGGAATGAAGGCGAGCCTGGAGGAGGCCCATTCTTAGCCTATAATCCTGATGGCACTGTGTCACCTCAGATATTAGAATCCACACAAATTGATCCGAAAAATAAGGATGCTCAAAAGATGATGAAAGAAGCTACGCATTTCAATCCCGTGGACTTAGTGGTGAGCACAAAATCATGGGATGGCAAAAAATTCAATCTTCCCGAATATGTGGATAAGGCCACAGGTTTCATTTCATTAAAGAGCCGAGAGGGAGTTGAAATTAAGGCTTTGGAACTTCCCGGACTTTGGAATGGAGCCATGAGCGATTGGAACACAATTCTGGTGGAGGTGCCTCTATCTACTTTCAATCCTGTCAAGACGGTCAACGATCTTTTAAGAGACGCACATCAATAAAATATTATAGGGGCGATTCTCAAAGGATAGGATTGCCCCTTTTTTAATTTCATTAATTATGAAAAAAAGGATACTGTTTGTCTGTCTGGGCAATATATGTCGGTCTCCTGCAGCTCAAGGTATAATGCAATCCATGATTGATAAGAACGGTCTTCAGGATCAATTTGAGTTGGATTCGGCAGGTCTCTACGGAGGACACGCCGGTGATCTACCGGATCATCGTATGAGAGTCCATGCATACCAACGTGGTTACAATCTTACACATAGAAGCAGACAGGTAAGGATTTCTGACTTTGATAATTTTGACGTAATAGTTGCAATGGATGATAGTAACTTTTCCAGTCTCAAAGCGATGGCTCCAACACTTGATGCTGAAAATAAGATTGTGAGAATGATAGATTATGTTAGGGGATTTCCTCAATATGATAGCGTTCCGGATCCATACTATGAGGGAGCAGAGGGATTTGAAATTGTGCTTGATCTTCTTGAAGATGGATGTCGTAACATGATTGAAAGCCTTCAATAAAATAGGAGGGAATAAATATTTTAAGAAAATCGTTTTTCGTATGTATCGGCATACGTAGTGTAAATTAAAATTTTTATTCAATTCTATTGCATAACCAAATAAAAGCGTTAAATTCGCAAAGAATTTAGGAGTGATGCTCGAGTGGCTGAAGAGGCACGCCTGGAAAGCGTGTATACGCCAAAAGCGTATCCCGAGTTCGAATCTCGGTCACTCCGCCAAGAAACACGCTGATAGTCAGAGTTCAACAATCTGAAAATTAGCGTGTTTTTTTAGTTATGTTTGGTATATACATTTGTGGATTTTCGTGGTCTTGATGTTGCAGAATGTTGCTTCGCTCTGAATTGCGTCCCGGCGGATTGTCCCGATTCTTTGATGCGGTTAAAACTTTTCCTCGCTTCATTTATGTTCTTTTAGGCTTCGTCTGTCACAGACAATATGACCGATAGTTTGGGATTCGCCAAATATCAACTTTTTATTTGATACCTTGTTAATATTTTAAAACTACCATTATGATTATCTCATTCTTTCAGAACCATATTATGATAATTTTGGTGCTTTGGTTCATTATCATAGCATGTATGTTCTGGAAAAATGCGAAATCGTATAAACCTTCCAAACGGTTCATTGAACAGCAGATGAAAGCAGAATTAAAAAGGGAGGAAAATCAAAATAATAAAAGATCTTACTCATCTGCATCATCCCGCTCGTAATCAAAGCTACCGCCTTTGCCTTGAGTCTGTCCATCTCTCCGTAGTCTGCCTCCTTCTGCTCCTTGCTTGCGATCCATTCCTCTTTTGCTATTTCTTTATTTCTGCAAAGATTATTCGGGAATTTGCTCAGTGTCTACCAATTTTTCATTGCCTTTGTAGGGGAGATTCCATTAGACTTTTCTTGTCAGGATTTTTCCAGCCGGCTCTACTTTCAGTATTAGTGAAATAAACCTTTAGATCAGCTCTTGACTCGTTATTGACGAAACAAATTTTTTTGTCTGCTCTCGATTCATTATGCTCAATGAACCATATACCCTTATTACCCTTTGCTCTATGTTCAGTGTTAGTGGTATAGACAATCAGGTCAGCCCGATAATCTTTATCAGTCACAAAAACTTTGACATCTGCCCTTGATTCATTATGTGTATCAAAAACTTTCTGTGCCTTTGAAAAAGAAATTGAGCAAATAAAGAGTAATAATAGTACTATCTTTTTCATATATGAGTAATTTTTCTGTTAAAATAATCACTTATCAATCTCTATCATATAAGATATTCATAAATCAAGTCAAGGGAATAATTCTTCCATTCAGATTTCCGGCTATCACCCAAATTCTTTATACTTTTATACTTTATAAGAATAATCTTCTTAAATAATAAAAACATAGGAAAGAGTTTTACCTCCTCCTATGTTTTCTATAAGACATACAAATTTTATTTTTTGAATAATCTGATCAATTCACCAATCCAAAGAACGATTGATGTGCAACCTACTATAATCACCCAATCAAGGAACTTCAAAGGAACTACATTGAAGAATTCACGACCCAGTTCCACGATCAGTATCTGACCTCCAAAGATAATGAGAGCAATCAAAAGGAAGCTTCCACAATTTTTGAAATGGAAGGCGGACTTCCCGGTTGCATACGCACGAGCATTAAACATATTCCAGAATTGCAGGAACACAAAGATTGTGAAGAACAGTGATAATTCATAGGGTGACAGACCTGCAGCCATTGGACCCGGATTAGTCTCGAATGGCACGCTCCATAATTCTGTCAGGCTTGTTATATTGGTATGCTCGAAATAATATACAAATCCGATTAATACAGCAAAGAACAGTCCTCCTACACCAAGAATAAATTTCCACATGGATGGACTTATGATAAATGCTTCCCTGGATCTTGGTTTCTCCAACATAACTTTTCTTGACGGAGGAAGTGAAGCTAAAGCCATTGCCGCAAATGTATCCATAATCAAGTTAACCCAAAGCATCTGAGTCACCGTCAATGGAGAATCCATACCCATGAAGGCTCCGCAAAGCACCACAAAACAAGCAGCCACATTCACAGTCATCTGGAATAGTATAAATCGCTGGATATTCTGATAAAGGGAGCGACCCCACATCACAGCCCTTCCAATCGAAGAGAATGAATTGTCAACAATGGTGATGTCAGAGGCTTCTTTTGCCACCGATGTTCCGTCACCCATAGAAAGACCGACATGAGCACTCTTAAGAGCGGGAGCATCATTGGTGCCGTCTCCGGTAACCGCCACGACTTCATTGCCGGCCTGCAATGCTTCAACCAGCCTTTTCTTATCCAGAGGTCTTGCCCTGGCAATAATCTTGAGCTCTTTTACCCTTTCCTTGAGTTGTTCCTCTGAAAGCTGCTCAAATTCCGGTCCTGTAATAATATTGGCATCGGTATCAATTGAATCATTCCACAATCCGATCTGACGTCCTATTTCTTTTGCAGTCCCGGGAGTATCACCGGTTACAATCTTAACTCCGATACCTGCATCTATAACTTCTCTAACTGCATCAGGCACGTCTCCACGAACCGGATCAGAAATAGCTATTATCCCCAGGAAAATCAGGTTATTTGCATGGAGTCTGTTATCCTTGATTATTCCAAACTCATCGGTAACTTCAGCATATGCGAATCCAAGAGTACGCATGGCCATGTTTTGATATTCCCTCAACTGTGCGTCGAGTTCCTGTCTGGTAACTCCCTCTGTGTTGCTGCACATCGCGAACACTATTTCCGGCGCACCCTTGACATAAAGATATTTCTTCCCCTCTGAATTCTTGACAATAGTAGCCATGAATTTCCGCTCCGTAGAGAATGGCAGCTCTTCAAGGCGTGTTGTCATGTTGCGGATGTAATTGTAATCCACACCTCTTGAATTAAGCCATAGAAGAAGTGCCCCTTCTGTCGGATTTCCCAATACTTCCGGCTTTTCACCGGTCATATTCAGTTGAGCTGTTGAATTCACTGCAAGACTCTCATAAATAACTTCATCGGAAGGATTACCGAAGAAATCAGACTTATACACCTGCATCTGATTCTGGGTAAGTGTTCCTGTCTTGTCTGTACATATAACGGTAGTGGCTCCCATTGTCTCGCAGGCATGCATCTTACGAACGAGGTTATTGGTCTTAAGCATTCTTCTCATTGAGTATGCAAGAGACAATGTTACGGCCATCGGAAGTCCTTCCGGCACTGCAACAACAACCAAAGTCACCGCAATCATTATGCTCTGAAGAAGGTAAGCAATAAAAGGTATCCATTCGAAACCTTGGATATCTACAAAATACATCCAAAGGCGACCTACGATAATCAATCCCGCAAAAGCGTAGGATGCTTTTGATATTAGATTTCCAAGGCCGTCAAGCTGTTCATTGAGTGGTGTCTTCACACTGTCGTCAATCTGCGCAGCCTCAAACACTTTGCCGTTTTCTGTCTTGTCGCCCACCGCAATGGTTCTCATCACACCATGACCTTCCATCACCTTTGTTCCTTTCATCGCATGATTGGATGGGAACGTGGCCTCATGATCAAAATCATCTGGATTGGTTGTCTTATGTGCCATGGGTTCACCGGTGAGAGAAGACTCATCTATATTGAGACTGACGGCTTCCAATAATTCACCATCCGCCGGGATTTCTTCACCCGTATTTATAATGACGATATCACCGACAACCACATCCTTTCTGGGAATAGAAATCGCGTTTCCGTTACGGATTACCTGTACCGGCTCATCATCATTCACCTGGTTAAGGAGTGCGAATTCCTTGTCAGCCTTCAGTTCAAAAATAAATGCTAGGCCGGTTGCCAAAAGTATCGCAATAAAAATACCTATTGGCTCGAAGAAAACTTTGAAACCTAATTTAAGAACGGCAATCTCATAAATTGAAATTCCAAGAGATAAAAGCCCTGCAACCAAAAGGATTATTATCAAGGGATCTCCAAACTTCTCAAGATATCTTTTTAAAAGAGAATCCTTTTTTGGAGGGGTGAGAATATTAACACCATGTATCTTACGACTCTCAGATACTTGTGAATCGGTTAATCCACGATAATGTAGATTAGTTTTCATATTTAGCATAACAACCTTTAAAATCCTTGCAACAGAATAACATATTTATTAGAGTTATATTGAAATATAGAGAACTATACCATTGCAAATTTAGTAAAATTCGATATTTCTTTTCATAATTTCTTACGTAAACTTAAAAGTGAGTATAATAAATAGCATGTAAAAGTATAATTCTACTTTGTTTATTTTACAATTTAAAATGGAGATAGAACATGGATCACCTTAGAAAGGTATTACAATTTCAGGTCTAATCTTCCGGACTCAACTTATAAAAAACTGACAGGAAATGATATAATCATCTTCCTGTCAGTCTTTTTAGTAAGTTTTCTTAGGTAATGTTTTGATTCTCCTGAATATTGGAGCAATCGGGTCTAAAGTTTATTCCGGTTGAAGATTTACAGCATAGTAGTATTTACGGCCGGAAGGGTATAAACCCGTCAAGAACATTACTTTATCTTCATCATCGTTCTTCATTATCTGATTGTAGATTTTCTCTACGTCATCCACTGAATTGACAGACATGCCGTTGATTTCAGTGATGACGAAACCATCTTTTACCCCTGCGTCTTTAAATGGGCCGTTCTTGATTCCCGCTACACTGACACCGGCTGAAATACCAAGTTTTTTCTTAGTGTCGTCACCAATCTTCATGAAAGCAACACCCATATCAGAGAATTCCCCTTTCTTGGTGATATTCGTGCTCCCTTGAGTATTGCGAAGTGTGCCTGATTTGGTTTCTTTCTTGTTATTGCGATAATAAGTAACGGAGATCTGGTCACCGGGACGATATTTGCTGAGTTGCTCCACGAGTTGTGCAAAGTTTGTTACTTCTACCCCGTTTATAGCAGTTATCACATCATTTTCTTGGAGACCCAGTTCCATTGCTGTGCTTCTGTCATTTACCTCTCTTACAAGAAGTCCGGCTTTAACTGCAGTGATGTCTTTTTCTTTTGCAAGTTTAGCATCAAGTTCTGTAACGGAACATCCTAAAACGGCTCTCTGGACTGTGCCATATTGCATAAGGTCAACCATCACTTTCTTTACTATGGAAGTTGGAATTGCAAAAGAGAAACCTGAATAGCTTCCGGTGTTTGAATAGATAGCAGAGTTAATACCGATAAGTTCTCCTTTTAAATTAACAAGGGCACCCCCGGAATTTCCTGGATTAAGGGCTGC
The DNA here is from genome assembly GCA_022510425.1 of Muribaculaceae bacterium. Lineage (GTDB taxonomy): Bacteria > Bacteroidota > Bacteroidia > Bacteroidales > Muribaculaceae > Lepagella. Next base: position 116,061 of record JAFLTO010000001.1, on the reverse strand, counting down.
ATCAGTTTGAATGAAAGATTCAATACCCATTCTACCATTGCGTGAATTCTGGTTAAGGCTTCTTGCCTTGGCACTGACAATACCTGCAGTGACAGTGGAATTAAATCCGAAAGGGTTACCTACCGCGAGCACCCATTCACCGATTTTTACTGCTTCACTGTCGCCGAATGTAATAGCTGAAAGTCCGGAGGCATCAATCTTGATAAGAGCCAAGTCAGTGGCTTCGTCGGTACCGATTACAGTAGCTTCATATGTGGAATTATCATTTAGAAGTACTTCCAGTTTTTCTGCACCGTCAATTACATGATTGTTAGTAACGATGTAACCATCGTCTGAGAGAATAACACCGGAACCTAAACCTGTCTGTACGGGTTCACGGCTTTGCTGTTGTTGCTGACGCCTTTGTTGACGTTCCTGTGGTCCGAAAAAGAAATCGAACATTCCGAAAGGATCGTATCCCCCTCCTCCATATTGGTTTTGACGGGGAGTGGCATAACTTTTTATACAAACCACTTCATTGACAGTGCTTTCAGCAGCCACAGTGAAATCTGTTTCAAATGATGCCGGATGTGAAGAAGTTCTTATAAATTGAGATTCATCCGGTTCTTGGTATGCTTTCTGTTGTTGAAGCGGCAAAACTTCTGACTCATTACCTCTTGATTCCATGCAAGAAGTCATGAGCATGGCCCCTAATAGCAAGGCGCCTGAAAATGACATAAAATTCTTTTTTATCATAACCATGTTGTTAGGAAATCCTATATTGAAAAAAAAACAATAGCGGATTATACGTTTCTAATTAGACAATGAAAAAAAAGGAAAGTTATTACATGGAAAAATAAAAAATGTGTCGAAATTATGTTAAATTAACAAAATTTTATTTGAGATAAGGATTAATAATTCAGTTAGTTTTCCAAATAGAGAAAAGATGACGACGGATCACAATAATATTTATAAGGGTGATTATTATAAAATAGAGTAGGGCAGCCCCTATCATGAAGAGGACATTTCCGTCGCCCAAACCCAAACTGATTAAAGTGTTATGCCAAATCAATCGGCAGACAAAGGTGAAACCAACAGACAGAAGAGTTATAATGGCGTTTATCTTTAATACCAAAGATATGTAGTATTTAGCTGGTTGTGAAGGAGAGTAGCCAAGCAAAATAAGATTGCGTAGCATAGGACGGCTTTTCTGCAAGAGTAAAAAAATACTCAAAAGGAGGATAAAGAGGGCAAGAAGGGCTATCACTAAACCTATTGCCGCAACCACTCCGGAAACCAAACCAAGAAACTCCGAAACTTTTGAATCCCCTTCTTTATCTCCTGCAATTTCTAAACCATGGTCAGCCAGATATTTTTCATAGTTGTTTGAATTCAGTCTGTCTACCTTTATTATCAATCTGGAAATTTCCGGCTGTTTATCTCCTGAAAATTTATTATTGGCCCAATTCATGAAATCTTGTGGCACAGCTATGGTATTCAATCTTGAAGAGAATCCCACAACATTTGCATCAAACATTTCTAAAGTTCCATTCTTACCATTGATAGATAATTTCAAAGGCACAGATCCAATCATTTCTTCACTTAACTGTGGGAGACCTTGAGGTAAAGCGAAGCCAAAATTATAGAGAGCAAGATAATCTTTATTGATAACTATTGGTACAAATTTATTTTCAGGATCAAAATTCCAATCCCTCGGCACAACATCAAAGAATTCATCGGGCACTGATTCAAAGAAGAGATAGGACGACATACCTTTACCTCCCATATTGATTGAGGCGCTCACAGAATATTCGGCAGGTGTGAATTCTCCTAATTTTTTTACCCAAGGCTGAGAAGAAATATCATCAATTTCTTCTTCTGTAAAAGCAACGGGATTAAGATTTATACCCTTTACCTCTTTAGATACCACTAAATAATCATCTGAAAAATATTTGTCAGTTGTTTGTCTATGGTGACGGCTATCGCAGTAGAATAGAATACCTGACAAAATCACAGTGAGGCCAATAAGATTGGCGATGGAAAAGCCGAGAAGCTGCCCTTTAGAAAGATTCTTCTTTAGAAGCGTATTTAAGCCTATTTTCTTCATAGGTTTATAAATTCTGCATTGTCAAGAAGAAGCGGATTACCCACAGAGGTGGAGATTATTCCGGAATTCTTTAAAGAAGCCTCTCTTTCCACTAATCTGGCTACTATTATATTGTTAGTTTCATCCAAATGGCTCACGGGTTCATCCAGAAAGAGGAAATCGAAAGGCTGACAAAGAGATCTGACAATGGCAACACGTTGTTGTTGGCCTATACTCATTTTTCTTGTCGGCACATGTTTCTTTTCAAGAATGCCAAGAAGATTTAACATCTCATCAATCTCAACTGTTGACTTATAGTTAGTGAGACGGTTCTTAAGTTGTATATTTTCTATCGTAGTCAATTCCGGGAAAAGTCCCATATCCTGAGGAAGAAGTGCTATTGAGTTCCTTCTAATATCACACCATTGAGAAATATTAAGATTCCTGATATTTTCCTTATCGAAAAAAATTTCACCTTGATAATCATCTCTATTACCATAAATGAAACTCAAGAGGGAAGATTTACCACCTCCTGATTCTGCTTGAATACATATACGGCATCCTTTGTTGAACGTGAATGGAGGAGCCATCCAAATCCTTGAATCTAAGATTTGAGATGAATCCTCCATTCCTTTGAAAACATTAGGGAGAATATTATTTAGAGTGATAGTTTTCAAGTGATAAAGGATAAATTACAGGAGATGAGTGATGATCAATAACCTAAGGTTTTGAAATCCTTACTTAGTCGGAGCATTTGTTGTGGATAAGTTTCACCATATTGTAAGGAAACGTCCACAATTTCTCCCTTTTCTCCTAATACTGGTACCATAACCGGATTAATGAAGCCTCGATAGGGAGGAATATCGAGAGAAGCAAATCGCTCAAGTACCTCTTTATGGAGTTTAGGATCTACTTTCACAGCATATTTATTTATTAGAGCAACACCGGCATCATAATCCCCTTCACTTTTGATACGTTGGATTTCAGCAAGGAGTTGGCCGATAAGGTTTCTCATTTTCTTGTAGTCATTTATTTTAATGAAAGTTTTGCCATTCTTTTTTACCAATTCCACCACTTTATCTTTTTTCCCATTGTCGAGAATCCACGCTGCAATCAGTTGGCGATTTCGCATATGAGCTTCTTCGATATCTTTACCCGGTTCTATCCTGTTTAATTGTGTCATAAGACCATTAAGCATATATTTGTAATACTCAGCCTTATATGCATCAGGATTATCAAGTATGCCAAGTTCAATCAATTTATTATCCGGAAGGTAATAAAGAGCAAAGAGGTCAGCCCGTGCTTCTTCGAGAGCAGAACCGTTTTCCTTCAATGCATCAGGGTCTACTCCGGGAAGCAGTTGTCCTGATGCATGGCCAAGACACTCATGTAGGTCGGTATGAAGCATATCTGTAATATAAAGATAGTCGTCCATAATTTGAGAAGTGGGTGCATCTATCACAAATTCTTCATTAAAACCATTTCCATGTGAAGCCATATCATACGCCTCCGTAATATTTTCCAGTGTAACTGATTTTGAACCATGTGCTGCACGAATCCAATTTGCATTAGGTAAATTAATGCCGATAGCAGTGGAAGGAAATGCATCTCCAGCAAGCATTGCAGCATTTATAACCTTTGCTGAAACTCCTTTCACCTTGTCTTTTTTGAAACGAGAGTCGACAGGAGAATTGTCTTCAAACCATTGTGCGTTGGACGCAATGGTCTCAGTTCGTTTTGTAGATGCCTGATTTTTGAAATTGACATAAGATTCCCAAGAACCGGTCATTCCAAGGGGATCACCGTAACTTTCAATAAATCCGTTGACGAAATCAACATCACCATCAGTTTCTTCGGTCCAAAGTATAGAATATTCGTCAAATAGTTTCAGGTCACCAGTAATATAATAGTCTATAAGTTTTGTAATATATGCTTTTTGAGCATCATTTTCAGCCACACTCTTAGCCATATCAAGCCAATAAATGATTTTTGCAATTGCAGGCCCGTATAGACCGTTGAGATGATAAACCTGTTCTTTTATTTCCCCATTTTCCTTAACAATTCGTGAGTTAAGACCGTAAGAAACCGGTTCAGGATCGTTAGGATCTTTCAGATTGTTATAGTAATCTTCCACTTCCTGTTGTGTCACTCCTTCGCCATAGAGATTTGAAGCTGAGTTCACAACCACATCAAATGCACCATCTTGGAACACCCTTTTTGGCATTACCGTTGGATCAAAAATAACAGGAGTTATAATAGAGATTAATTCTTCACGTGTTTGACCGGGTTGCAGTGGAAGAGAAGCATCAGGAATAAGTGCAACTTGTTCTTTAAAGAAATCTTCGGAGAATTCAGGAGTGAATTTATCTGTAGAATAATGGTGATGGATTCCATTTCCGAACCATACCTGCTTTATATATTTCTCAAATGCTTTGTAATCTTTAGAATTTTTATCACCAGAAAAACTTGTGTATATATTTTCCAGAAGCTTACGGATTTGAAGGTTGTATTTGCCGTTTTGATCCCATATAATATCTCTCCCCGCTTGAGCGGCTTGAGAGAGATAGTATATCATTATTCTTTGCTGAGGTGTTAAACGGTCGAATTCAGGCACCTCATAACGAAGTACCTCAATATCAGCAAAGCGATCAACATGGTAATCGAAGTTTTTATCCACCACGGCAGAAGCCGATAAAGCGATTGAAGAAGCCAACATAGCAGCGATTAAAGATTTCATATTTTTTTTATTTATTCTACATATAGCACGAGTCCTTTTAGGTATTCACCTTCAGGATGGGAGATATCGACCGGATGGTCGGCAGGTTGGGTGAGTTGATGGAGAATCCTGACTTTCCTTCCCGATTGTGATGCGGCAGTAAACACTGCAAGTCGAAACATTTCTTTTGTGACAACTTGAGAGCATGAAAAAGTGAAAATAATACCTCCCTTTTTAATTTTTTCAAAAGCCTTTAGATTCAATTTACGATATCCTATTAGACCGTTTTTCAAGGCATTTCTGTGTTTCGCAAAAGCGGGAGGGTCAAGGATCATCAAATCAAAATCATCTTTTTGAATTGAATCAAGATATTTGAAAGCATCTTCAGCTATTGCCGAGTGTCTTGTGTCTTCTGCAAAATTTAAATTTATATTTGCTTCGGTAAGTTCTATAGCCTTGGATGAAGAATCAACGGAAACCACTTTTTTTGCACCACCTCTCATAGCATAGACTGAGAATCCTCCGGTATAGCAAAACATATTCAACACCTTTCTACCTTGAGAAAATTTCTCCAGAAGTTTACGGTTTTCTCGTTGATCGATAAAGAAGCCCGTTTTTTGACCTTTCAACCAGTCAATATTGAAGTGAAGACCGTTTTCAATGGCTATTGATCCATCATACTTGCCCACTATATAATCGTTGACCGGATCGAGATTCGCCTTGAATGGGAGAGTGGTGTCACTTTTATAATATACATTCTTTATATCAGCTTCAGATAAAGAAACCAAAGCTTCAGCTATTTTCATGCGTTCATAATGCATACCAGGAGAATGAGCCTGCATGACTGCAGTATTGCTATAGATATCCACTACAAGTCCGGGTAAAAAATCTCCTTCTCCATGCACAAGACGATAACAATTATTGTCAGGCCTTATAAGATTTAAAGATTTCCTAAGGTTGAATGCAGATAACAAACGATTCTCATAAAAATTATCGTTTATTGTATTGTCTCCGAATTCAAGGATTCTTACCGATATGCTACCTATCTGAAAATGTCCGGTGGCAAGTTTTTTATTCCTTGATGAATAAACTTCCACAAGATCACCTTCTTGAATCTCAGGATCTTGGTGTGCTATCGCTCCCGAAAAAACCCAAGGATGATGACGAAGAATCGATTCTTCTTTTCCGTTTTTAAGAACTATCTTTTTCATAGATGGATAATTACTTAAACAACCTTACAATATCCATTCCGTTTGCATATATAAGCAGGATTATCAGCAAACTCATACCCACTATCTGGGCGTATTCTAAGAATTTCTCAGAAGGTTTTCTTCTGGTCACCACTTCATAAAGAAGGAATAATACGTGGCCGCCATCAAGAGCCGGGATAGGCAAAATATTCATGAAGGCAAGAGCCACGGAGAGGAATGCAGCTATATTCCAGAAAGCAATCCAATCCCATTTTTCCGGGAATATGGCCCCAAGTGAGCCAAAACCACCTACACTTTTGGCCCCCTCCTTTGTGAAAACAAGTTTCATGCTTTGAGCATAAGATGAAAGGCGGTCAGTTCCCATACTGATTCCCTTAGGCACAGATTGAAGAAGAGAATATTTTATTTCCTTTGAATTATAGAAAGCAGATGGATCTACTTCAAGGCCGACTCCCATTTTTGAATTTTCAGAAAGCACCACTGGTATGATGAGAGTGTCATTAGCCTCGTTGTTTTTTCTTACTACCGTTAAATTCACAGTTGCATTCTCATGTCCTTGCAATGTGGCCATGAAACGATCAAGAGAAGGAGTTGCTGTGGAATCAATAGCTATTATTTCATCTCCGGTTTTGATTCCGGCTTTGGCGGCTCCTTCTCCCGGCATAACCTGGGTGATGCGAGTAGGGATTCTATAAGTCATTAAGGCAATTACTGCAGTGTCGCTCTTAGCCTCATTGTCTAATGCAAAAATAAATTTTTCGGGTATCTTTATGTCTATAGTATCCTTACCATTTCTAAGGACAGTGACAGTGGATGCCTGAATCATTTTCATTCTTGCCTCATTGGGATTTTCAAGACTTTCTCCATCAGCATAAAGAGGGATATCTCCATCGTGAAATCCTATCTTTTGTGCTTCTCCCGAATATGCCATTCCCATTTTTGCCTCCTGAAAAGGAACATATTTTTCACCTGTGGCATATACAATGCCGGCATATATTAAAATTGCAAGAAGAAAATTGAAAAGCACCCCGGCAATCATGATGAGTAGTCGTTGCCAGGCCGGTTTAGAACGGAATTCCCAGTCTTGTGGTGGTTTTTTCATTTGCTCGGTATCCATGGATTCATCTATCATACCGGCTATTTTGCAATACCCTCCAAGGGGAAGCCATCCGATACCATATTCTGTGTTTCCCCAAAAAGATTTCTTTTTCTTAGGAGCTCCGTTGGCTATAGCTTTAGCCTCTTCTTCTTCGCATTTTTTTTCAAGCTCTTTCTGTTGTTCCGGCGTTAGATCAGGTTGATCGGAGATATTTTTATGTTTCCCAAGGCCTCCTATATATTTTTTTGGTTTCCATTTGAAAAGTTCTGTCCAGGGATCAAAGAAAATATAGAATTTTTCTACTTTCACTCCGAATAGACGTGCAAAGAGAAAATGTCCGAATTCATGTATAATTACCAATATTGCAAATGCCAATATTAGCTGTGTGGCTTTTATTAGAAAAGTATCCAATGTATATTAAATGGTTATTAGTTGTTTTTAATATAGAAAGATTCTTCAAAATATAACGTGAAAATTAATATTGTCAGTGTGTTTCAATCCATTTTTGTGATAATTTCCTTGTTTCTTTATTGGTTTCTATCAAATCTTCCAAAGAGGGATTTTGAATGAAATGTGCAGATGTCATAATAGCTTCGACAAGTGAGGACATCATTGTGAAAGAAATTTTTTCATCAAGAAAAGCTTTGTTGGCGATTTCATTTGCAGCATTGAGAATACAAGGCATATTGCCGCCTTTATGTATAGCTTCAAAAGCAAGTCTTAGCAAAGGGAATTTTTCCATGTCCGGTTTTTCAAAGGTCAATTGATTCACCTTTGACCAATCCAAGATAAATTGAGGAGAATTAAGACGTTCCGGATATGACAAGGCATATTGAATCGGAATTCTCATATCCGGGATTCCAATCTGTGCTTTGACCGAACCATCGCAGAATTGCACCATGGAATGAACGAGACTTTGAGGGTGGACTAATATTTCTATATCATCAGGATTGCAATTGAACAACCATTTGGCCTCAATCATTTCAAAGCCTTTATTCATCATAGAAGCCGAGTCAATTGTCACTTTTGCTCCCATATCCCAGTTAGGGTGATTTAGAGCCTGTTTCACGGTGACGTGTTTTAAATCTTCTTTTGATAAAGAGCGGAAAGGACCTCCGCTTGCGGTTAAGAGGATTTTTGACATGTTTTTATGTTCCTCACCATTCAGGCATTGAAATATTGCTGAATGTTCACTGTCTACAGGCAAAATATTTACATTGTTTTCCTTTGCTAAAGTAGTGATAATTTCACCCGCCACTACCAAGGTTTCTTTATTGGCGAGAGCAATTGTTTTCCCTCTCTTTATTGCATTTACAGTCGGTATTAACCCGCTATAACCAACTAAAGCTGTGACTACTATATCTACTTCTTCAAGAGTAGGCGCCAAAGCTAAACTTTCTGTTCCACATTCAACTTTTATTTTGGTGTCTTTAAGAGCTTCTTTGAGGTTTTTATAGTAAGACTCATCTGTTATGACGACCAAAGAAGGACGGAATTTTAACGCCTGTTTAGCTAATAGTTCCCAATTTTTGTTTGCAGTTAATACATTTGCTTTAAAAATGTCGGGATGGGCTTCTATAATATCCAAAGTTTGGGTGCCAATACTCCCTGTGCTACCTAAAACGGCTATATTTTTCATTTTAAAAAATAAAATTTCTTGTTTTGAAGAGATCCTCAATTGATATATTGCGAAGGTATCAAAGGATCGCCGTCATGCCAAAGTTCAAATGTTATAAGATTTTCTTTCTGTCCATAAGAAGAGGTTCCTCCGGCTATGATTTGTCCTGCAGAAACCCTGTCGCCGGGTTTCACCATTAGATTAGAGAGGCGGCTTGTTTTACTCAAGAAACCTTTAGGGTGTTGAATAATAACTTCATAACCACCTGAAACCTTTGGAGAAGATGCAATAGAAATTACTTTACCATCTGCAATTGTTGAAATTGGAGCTCCTATTGGTAAAATAATTTCGACTTGATATTTATTTTTAGAGTTATCTGAAATAACAGCAGATTTGTTAACAGATTGAAACATCATAGTTTGTGCTGCTGCCGGTGAAGTATAAGTTATATTGTATTTATCCCTTTCTCTTATATTCTCCATAAATTTCTTTTCTTCTTCACTTGCTGAAATCAGAGAATCTAACGACAGAGGGGTGGGTTTATGGTCAATTAAGGTTCCAATATTCTCTTTTTCAGACGGATTCAGAGCATTTAATATGCTTGAGATATATGCTTCGTTTATCTCATACACTTTTGATAACGAATCTAATCTGATGTGTTGCTCCTCGGTTGCAGTTCTTTCCGATTCCTTCAAGTAGCCCGGCAGATAACTTTTCATTGGGGTATAAGCAAGAATAAACATACCGAAAGCTCCGGCGACAACAGCAATACCTATCAAAACAATTAATAGCCAATATGTAGTTGTGGAAATATCTATCCTTTTTTCTAAAGAGGATTCGTCTTCAAGAGTGATACGATATTTCTTATTTAGTTTCAAAGATATTGGTAATACTTTTATTCTTGTGAGATTATGTTGTTGATTAAGTGGATCTCCAAGAAGATATGCGAATTTAGTTAAAATGGGTTGTTTATCAAAATATTTATTTTTAACATTGTTTAACAAACATTTTATAAGAAAGAATGTTTTACAATTAAAGAGCGAAACACGAAAAGGTAACGATAATAAGGATTAGGCATTTACTTATAGGCGTCACAGCCAAAACATGATTATTGAAAAACAATTCGACGCCTAATCCTAATTATTCGAAGGGGACCGGTTTTTATCGGTTCCTTTTTTTATTGAAATTTAAGAAAAAAATTCGATAAAAAATTTTGGTAGAATCAAATTAAACTTTATTTTTGCAAGAGAAACATATAAGGAACTATATGTTGTAAAGCATATTTGATTGCAATATGAAAGTAAATGTGCAGCATAACATATAGTAAAGTATTGAAAGACTAATTAATTGCACAATCTTCTAACCAAAAAATCTAATCTAATAACATGAACATTAATCAAATCATGACCGATTTGGAGGCAAAACACCCAGGTGAAAAAGAATACCTCCAGGCTGTAAAGGAAGTTCTTCTCTCAGTTGAAGAAGTTTATAATCGTCATCCCGAATTCGAAAAAGCCCGTATAATAGAAAGAATGGTAGAACCGGATCGTATCTTTACTTTCCGTGTGACATGGGTAGATGACAAAGGAGAAGTCCAGAACAACATTGGCTATCGTGTTCAGTTTAACAATGCCATTGGTCCGTACAAAGGAGGTATTCGCTTCCATGCATCAGTAAACCTCTCCATTCTCAAGTTCCTTGGTTTTGAGCAAACATTCAAAAATGCTCTGACCACTCTTCCTATGGGTGGTGCCAAAGGTGGCTCTGATTTTAGCCCAAGAGGAAAGAGTGATGCTGAAATCATGAGATTCTGCCAGGCCTTTATTCTTGAACTATGGAGAAATCTTGGTCCTGACCGTGACGTGCCTGCAGGCGATATAGGTGTAGGAGGCCGTGAAGTAGGGTATATGTATGGTATGTACAAAAAACTTGCGCGTGAAAATACTGGTACATTCACCGGTAAGGGTCTGAGCTTTGGAGGTTCCAGAATCCGTCCGGAAGCAACAGGCTATGGTGCTCTTTATTTTGTACAGGATGTTTTGAAAACAAAAGGTCTTGACATCAAGGGTAAAACTATTGCTATTTCCGGTTTTGGTAATGTGGCATGGGGTGCAGCTGAAAAAGCCACTGAACTTGGAGCAAAAGTTATAACTATATCAGGCCCTGATGGTTATATTCTGGATCCCGCCGGTCTTGATAAAGAAAAGATCGCCTATATGCTTGAACTTAGAGCATCAGGAGATGATATCGTGGCACCTTATGCTGAAAAATTCCCCGGTTCTACTTTCTTCCCCGGAAGAAAACCATGGGAACAGAAAGTGGACATAGCTCTTCCTTGTGCCACTCAGAATGAACTTGACGGCGAAGACGCAAAGATGCTCATAAAGAATGGAGTTCTTTTGTGTGCTGAGGTAAGTAACATGGGTTGTACACCTGAAGCTATTGATGAATTTATTTCTGCAAAAGTAACTTACTGTCCGGGGAAGGCAGTCAATGCCGGTGGAGTAGCTACTTCGGGTCTTGAAATGACTCAAGATGCCGAACACCTCCAATGGAGTGCTGAACAAGTTGATGCCAAGCTTCATGAAATTATGAATAATATCCATTCAGCATGCGTTGAATATGGTAAGCAACCTGACGGTTATATCAACTATATGAAAGGTGCAAACATCGCCGGTTTCATGAAAGTAGCTGATGCTATGATGGGTCAGGGCATTATTTAAAATAATATTGAAGAATAAAGATTAATTCTTTATATATTAGATAAGAAATCAAATCCGACTTATTAAATTGAGTCGGATTTTTTTATAATACAATCTTGGTGTTTTATTGTAGAAAAAAGAAAAAAACTTTAAATTTGCAAAGAAAACGTTAGGAACGTATTATTAAATCAGCCGCAATAGCTCAGTTGGTAGAGCATTTCATTCGTAACGAAAAGGTCCCGGGTTCGAGTCCCGGTCGCGGCTCAAATAAATAAAAATATCATGAAAACAGAACTGAATTCAAAGAAGGCTCCCGGGGCTATAGGTCCCTACAGCCAGGCAGTAAAAGCAGGTAATTTTATCTACGTTTCCGGTCAATTGCCCATTAACGGAGCCACCGGAGAGATGCCTGATGATATCAAGGAGCAAACAAAGCAGAGTCTTGAAAATATAAAAGCTATTCTTTCTGAAGCCGGTGCTACTCTTGAAAATGTGGTAAAATCAACTGTGTATTTGGCAGATATGAGTTATTTCGGCCCTATGAATGAAGTTTATGGTGAATATTTTAACGGAGGAGTTTATCCCGCACGTGCTGCGTTTGCTGTAAAGGAGCTTCCTAAACAGGCAAAAGTTGAAATTGAAGTTGTGGCTTTTCATTGTAGCTAAATTTTAGGATGTAAAATTACCGGTATGATCAAGCACGTTGTAATGTTCAAATTTAAAGGCTCGCTGGAAGAAAGAAAAGACGTGGCTGCAAAATTTATGGAAGCTCTTGTCCAATTGCCTTGTGAGATTCCTCAATTGAAAAGCATAGATGTGGGTATAAATATGAATCCCTCAGAATCATGGGATTTAGTATTGACTGCTACTGCTGACAGTATGGAAGATGTAGCTATCTATTCAGCACATCCCGCACATCAAGATGCTGTGGCTATTATCGCTCCTTTTAAAGAGGATAGGGCTTGTGTAGATTATCAAGTTTGATTTTTTTACTATCCAAATAAAAATGGGCATTCTTAGAAGGAGTGCCATTTTTTATTTCTTTCTTAATTAATTAAGAGTGTCATCTTGGAATTTTATATTATTGGGAGAGGAATGCATTGGTGATTTCCACTGCCTTATTGAATGCAGTGGGCTGATGCCCATCTGTTATAAAACCATGAACCGCTCCTTCCAATAAAACATATGTTAAATTGGGATAAGCTTTTGAAAAAAGCCTTTCTTCCTCTATTATAATGTCTCTTCCTGCTGTTATCATTAAGGTAGGAGGTAGAGATGTAATAGAATCTAAAATGCTTTTACCTTTATATGCCTGGACAAAAATTTCCCATAACCTTGAATCAAATCCATATCCCCTTCCATATTCTCTTTTGGATGCTACGTCAAGAGTTCCGGATGTGTTGATCAAAGGATAATATAAAACCAAAGATTTAATTTTTTTATCTTCTTTTATGTTAGCATAAGTTTCTAAAGCAAGATTTCCACCTGCTCCGTCACCCCCTAATGAAACCAAATCCGGATTAAATTTCCAGTCATCTGATTTAGAAAGAATATAATCCACGGCTTCTATGCACACTTTCAAACCATTAGGATAAGGATTCTCAGGAGCCAAGGGATAATCAACAGAAACGATTTTAACATTTCCGGCAGATGCTAATGCTCTGCAAAATTTATCTGAAGTTTCAAGAGATCCCAAACTCCAGCCCCCTCCGTGAAAATATATAAGAATTGGGGTTGAGGAATCAGACAAAGGTGAATATAATCTCATGGATAATTCTCCCAGCTTCCCCCCGGTAAAATTCTCTACTTTGACTTTATATTTATCAATACCGGTTGTGTCAGCCAAATTTCGAAATCTTTCAATTTCTGAATAAAATCCGTGCAAAGCATGATTAACTGCGTCTGACAGACGGTCGTCAATTCCATCGGGCATATCATCGATCCAGTTGTCAGCTTCAATCAAAATTTGTTGCTGTTCTTTCTTTGAGACAGAATAATTGTCTGCATATACACCAATGCATATTGCAGACATTATAAACAACAATAACTGCTTTTTCAATTTCATTTTAGGCTTCTACTTTTGGATATAATCTTTCTCTGGCAGCCGCTACCTTATCATCGGTTACATAATCGTCATATTCCATGATCTTGTCAATAATTCCGTTGGGTGTGAGTTCAATAATCCTATTGCAAACGGTTTGAATAAATTCATGGTCATGGCTCGACATAAGAATGTTGCCTTTAAAACCTTGAAGGGTGTTATTGAAGGCTTGAATGGATTCAAGATCAAGATGGTTGGTTGGAGAATCTAATACTAAAGTGTTGGCATCTGTCAACATCATCCTTGCTATCATGCATCGAATTTTTTCTCCTCCTGAAAGCACACTGGCTTTTTTTAATACCTCTTCACCACTGAAAAGCATTTTTCCTAAAAAACCCTTCAGATAAATTTCGGAGGAGTCGTTGCTATATTGGCAAAGCCAATCCACGAGATTCAGATCAGTTTCAAAAAAACTACTGTTATCTAAAGGAAGATAGGCCATAGTTATTGTCTGGCCCCAATCAAAACTACCGCTATCCGGTTTTCTATTTCCAGTTATAATTTCAAATAAGGCTGTCATTGCACGAGGATCTCGGCTCAAGAAGGCCACTTTGTCACCTTTTTCTATCTGGAAGTTGACGTCCTTGAATAAAAGTTCCCCATCGATACTTGCACTGAGTCCTTTAACTTCAAGAATTTTATTACCTACTTCACGGGCCGGTGTAAATATTATGCCGGGATATCTGCGAGAGGAAGGCTTGATTTCATCAACATTAAGTTTTTCCAGCATTTTCTTGCGGCTCGTGGTCTGTTTGCTCTTTGCAACGTTGGCACTGAATCGCTGGATAAATTCAAGGAGTTCTTTTCGTTTCTCCTCAGCTTTCTTATTGGCTGCCTGTTGTTGTCGAAGTGCTAACTGAGAAGATTGATACCAGAAGCTATAGTTACCTGCAAACAAAGATATTTTATTGTAATCAATATCCAAAGTATGAGTACTCACGGCATCCAGGAAGTGACGGTCGTGACTAACAACAAGCACAGTGTTTTCAAAATTTGACAAATAATTTTCCAGCCAAGCCACAGTTTCAAGGTCAAGGTCGTTGGTAGGCTCGTCAAGCAATAGATTATCAGGATTCCCAAAAAGAGCTTTAGCAAGAAGCACTCTTACTTTCTCATTTGCACTAATGTCTTTCATCAGCATATGATGCCTGTCTTCCTTGATTCCCAATCCGCTTAAAAGAGCGGCTGCATCACTTTCCGCATTCCAACCTTCAAGTTCAGCGAATTTTTCTTCAAGTTCGGCTGCTTTTATCCCGTCTTCTTCAGTGAAATCCGGTTTTGCATAGAGAGCATCTTTTTCCTGCATTATTTTCCATAAAATATCATGACCTCTTAGCACTGTTTCAATCACTGGAATCTCATCGAATTCGAAGTGATCTTGGCTTAAAACAGAGAGACGCTCTCCCGGACCGAAATTAACAGAGCCGTAGGTAGGAGATAGTTCACCCGATAATATTTTCATTAATGTGGATTTACCTGCTCCGTTAGCTCCGATAATTCCATAACAATTCCCTTTTGTAAAAGTCAAATTAACGTCAGAAAAGAGGGTCCTCTTCCCGAATTGTTGTCCTAAGTTGTTAACCTGTATCATTTAGTTGAATAAATTATTTTTATTCAAGAATTATAAATTATATCAATGTTCATTTTCTACGAGGAACATTAAAGTTATGGTTGTCAAATACTTTTAGAGCTCCTCTTTTAAAAATTTCCCAATGTGGTTTTTGAAGGGAAGATATTGAATCTTCAAGCCATCCGGGAATTACCCTGAAATTTTTTTTGTCTTCCGGTTTGGCAGCAAATAATAACTCATATTCCGCATTATTGAAGACAGCATTGCCATTTTTGTCGCGAGAGATTGTAACCCAAACCATAGCTCCGCCTCTGGTGTCGGCTGTTTTCATGTTTGAAATGAAATTACCTAAAGAATATACCACTAAAACATCTTTATCCTCGTTTTCATTATGAACCACTTTCATTGGCTGCACCACATGGGGATGCCCTCCAATTATAATATCTACTCCATTATCTATCAGAAATTGAGCCAATTCTTCTTGTACATTGGTTTCAAGTAAAACATATTCAATTCCCCAATGCATAGCAACTACAATGATTTCAGCTCCCCTTTCCTTTGCTTTATTGATTTCTGATTTGATTTTATTTTTATCAATAAAAGCCACCTCTATTCCAGCATCCGGTTGTATACCATTGGTTCCATAAGTGTAATTTAAGAATGCAATTTTAAAACCATTGATATCTTTTATAAAGGGTGTCAAAGAATCTCTTTCTTCAAATGATCGATAAGTGCCTATATGGTCCAATTCCATACTGTCTAAGGCATTGATGGTTCGAATAGCCGCCTTTCCTCTACGGTCAAGACAGTGATTATTTGCTGTAAGCATCATATCAAAACCTGCTTCTTTTAATGAAAATGCGTAAGAGTCAGGTGCACTGAAACAGGGATAACCGGAGTAATTCGGAGGCCCTCCCAAAGGAACTTCTAAATTACAGACCGCATAATCAGCTTCAGAAATAGCCGGTTGTATCAAAGCGAAACAATCGGAATAGTCGTAAACCCCGTTGCCTAATTCCAATGCTTTGTCAAGTTGAGCCTGATGTTGCATGGCATCCCCAACGAAAACCAAAGTAGTTTCAGGATATTCTATGGTTAAGGGTATACTTGAAAGAAGAGATATGACAGCAATAACCAGATTCCACATTTAGTTATTCAATCACTTGTGTTGAGAAAGAGAAAGTCACCATAGCCTCGTCGGTCTTTAAAAGAGTCATAGTAGGCTTAGATGTGTAAGGAACACATTTTTTGACATAAGTGGTGGGATTGGAATAATAACTACTCTGTGTTTCTGTCTCTATTTCAACAGGGATTATGGTAAATTCAAGATCTTCTTGTGTTATTTCATCTTTATCCAGCAAATCAAGAAAGTAACTTCGCATAGTAGTGAAATAATACCTTTCGTTGATTGGGTCATAAACCCCGGTGAAGGAAGTCTTATTATCCGGAGTCTTATTATTAGCGAAGAAATTTTCGTATTCCGAACTCTTCACCATCAATAGGTTTTCTGCTACAGATATTCCTGAACTTGAATCAAAGGCCTCAGCCGGTATATAAAGAAAGAGTTCATTGACTGTTGATAAATGAGAGTTCTTTTCCTTATATCTTTCAATCAAAGGGGCCGCCGGAAAGATATAAGAAGATATGTAACCTCCAGGGGTAGTTATTACTACCTGACCATCCTCTAATGCATTTTTATCTATAACGGGTTGTGACGGTTTATAGTTGATATTATTGCTGCTTAATACTTCCGGAGATACTGTGAAGGGGAAGGTAACATTTCCAACATGGGTTTGGGAAACTATTGTGTCGGAATCTTGAATAGTTGTAGTTTTTTCCAGATTATAATAAAAAACCGCAATATAGGCGCTTACAATATTAGCTACGCATCCTTTCCCAAATGTTGACTTCACATAAAGACCGGGCAAAAAATTCTCAGCCATAGTTTGAGGCCACTGAAATATTTCCGGATCAGTTATATATTTTTTAAAAATCTCTTTACCAAACGATACGGGAAGATCCACACTTAGGTCAACGAATGAATTATTATAGAAAGCAGAGTCAGTTCTGGATATTTCAGAGAGAGTATAGCTTTTGGATGCCAGAGGATTGGCCGGATCGTAGTATCCTTCCGGATTGAAAAGATTGTTTATATCGGAAGGTAATTGTTTTGTTAAAGTATAAACCGAAAGTTTTTGAGGAGCCAGTGAGTCACCTACTATATCACTCCTCTCTGCTCCAAGAATTAATTTACATGAATCCACTCGGTCGATACTTAGCAAAGAATCAGCCACATCAAGTTTAGGAACACACATCAATCGTGTCACAAAAGAACAGTTGAGCGATCCATATTCAGAAGTATTGATGCTTCCGATCATTAAATTTCCGGTTTTAGAATCAAAACTTGAAATTGGAACTGCTTTTCCTTGTAGATTAAAATAAAATGTATCAACATTTATAGTGACCTCACCGGTGGTAATGGAACTGCCGATAGTAGTGGTTTCGTCTTCGCAAGCTGTCATAGCCGCGATGAATCCTATTAATAGTAATATTCCAGAGTATTTACTTAATTTCATTCCAGGTATCTTTATTTTACCTTTATCCTTTTAGAGATTATCTTAAAAATTTAAAGAGAATTGTAAAAATTTAGATATTTATCAGCGTCAAGTTCCATATCTGTGGCCATCAGAATCGGTTTACCGGTTTCTTCTATATATTTCATTAAATCCGGATCTACCTCAGGATCATTAATAATAACAGCATGAGCAAAATCCACTCCTATTTTATGAAGAGTGTTCACATCTGTTTTATCAGTTGAGTATTTTTTTAAATCCCTTTGAGAAAAACCTTCAGCTTTTAATTTGGCAACAATTTTAGGATCAATAGGAGCCATGTTTTTAGCCGGTTGTATGGCATAGACGATCTTACTGTTTTTAAATGAAAGATCATCACTATAGAGACGTTTTATATACATTGGAATCAATGATGTGATCCAACCCGAGCAATGGATGATTTTAGGATCCCACCTTAATTTTTTTGCAGTTTCCATAGTCCCCCGGGAAAAGAAAATGGCACGTTCGTCATTATCTTCCCGATTTGTGCCTGATGCATCTTCATCGGTTTCAAGTTTCTGAAAATAATCGTCGTTATCTATAAAATAAACTTGAATTCTCGAGGGTTGCAAAGAAGCCACCTTTATAACAAGGGGATGATCGTTGTCATCTATGTTAATATTAACTCCGGAAAGACGTATCACTTCATGCAACTGGTTTCGTCTTTCATTAACTGCCCCGAATTTGGGCATAAATGTTCTAACTTCAAATCCTTTGTCTTGCATGCTTACAGGTAAAAATTTACCCAAAGAAGACACCGGGTTAGCCGAAATATAAGGTGTGATCTCCTGATTTATAAAAAGAATACGCTCCTTTGCCATCGCTTTTTTATATAGATTTTATGACTCAATTTGTTGATAATCAATTATTATTTAGAAAAAGGTTAAAATTGATGAAGAAATAATTATCAACAGAATCAATGTGCAAAGTTAACGATTTTTTTCCATACATTGGGTAATTATGAAGAAATCAGTAATTTTGCGTATAATTTAAAGCCCTTTTAGAGGTAAAATCTTAAAGAAATGAAAATAATCAGAACTCTCTATGATATGACGGAATATAGGGTTCGTCAGAGAGACAGGGGTGCTTCAGTGGGATTTGTTCCTACTATGGGTGCACTGCATGAGGGACATATGTCTCTTGTGGAGAAAGCAGTAAAAGAGAACGAAGTAGTGGTGGTAAGCCTTTTTGTGAATCCCATCCAGTTTAATAATGCTGAAGATTTTGAAAAATATCCGCGAACCGAAGAGGAAGATTTCAAACTTTTGGCAGCAGCCGGAGTAGATGCTGTATTTGCTCCAACAGCAAGTGAAATGTATCCCGCAGAAAATGACAATTGTAAAGAATATAAGCTCGGCAATGTAGCCGAGGTGATGGAAGGGAAATATCGTCCCGGACATTTTCAAGGAGTTGCAAGAGTGCTTGATATTCTTTTTAGATTGGTTAACCCCCATAGAGCATACTTTGGCGAAAAAGATTTCCAGCAGATTGCAGTGGTTAGAAATCTAATCAAAAGTGAGGGACTTAATGTAGAAATTGTTGCATGCCCTATAAAGAGAGCAGCTGATGGCTTAGCCTTATCCAGTAGAAATGCAAGGCTTGACTCGGAACAACGACAACTTGCTCCGGAAATTTACGCCACTCTTAAATATAGCGTTGAATACAGTAAAGATCATTCTGTGCAGGCCACTCATGACACAGTTGTGGAAAGAATTGATGCTATCCCCGGTATGAAAGTGGAATATTTTGAAATAGTTGATGCCAGAACACTTCAAACAGTGGATGAATGGGAAGAATCAAACTGGATAGTGGGATGCATCACCGTTTATTGTGGCGAAGTGAGACTCATAGATAATATAACTTATCGACTTCCTAACTGATTTGAAGATGTTGATAGAGATGATGAAATCTAAGATTCACAGAGTCACAGTGACTCAGGCGAATCTTAATTATATAGGTAGTGTCACGATAGACCGGGCTCTTTTAAAAGCTGCGAATATTTTAGAAGGTGAAAGAGTTTGGATTGTAGATAATAATAACGGTGAAAGATTTGATACTTACACCATCGGTGGAGAAGAGGGTAGTGGAGTGGTTTGTCTCAATGGAGCAGCAGCTCGAAGAGTGCAACCCGGCGATGTGGTTATAATAATATCATATGCTCAAATGACACCTGAGGAAGCCAAGAATTTTAAGCCTACAATAATATTTCCTGACACCGCCACTAATAAACTTTAATTATGTTCAATTCATTACAAGAAAGACTTGAAAGATCCTTCAAAATATTGAAAGGAGAAGGAAGGATCACCGAGATCAACATAGCCGAGACAATGAAAGATGTCAGGCGAGCCTTATTGGATGCCGATGTAAGTTATCGTGTGGCTAAGGATTTCACTGATACCGTTAAGAAAAAAGCTTTGGGCCAAAATGTTATCAATGCTTTGCGCCCTAAAGAGTTGATGGTGAAAATAGTCCATGAAGAGCTTACAAACCTGATGGGAGGGCAGGAGGCTCCTTTACATCTGAATGGAAATCCTGTTGTTATATTAATGTCCGGTTTGCAAGGTTCAGGAAAGACCACCTTTTCAGGGAAACTCGCTAAAAAGCTTAAATCCTCAAGAGGAAAACATCCGTTGTTAGTAGCAGCCGATGTGTATCGTCCTGCAGCTATCGAGCAGTTAAAAGTTCTTGGTCAGTCGATCGATGTCCCCGTCTATACTGAAGAAGAAAATAAAAACCCGGTTCAGATCGCCCAAAATGCCATTGCAGAAGCCAAAAGGAAACAATATGACGTAGTGATTATCGACACAGCGGGACGTCTTGCCGTAGATAAGGAAATGATGGATGAAATCGAGGCCATCAAGAATGCTGTCAAACCTCAAGAAATACTTTTCGTGGTTGACTCAATGACGGGTCAGGATGCCGTTAACACTGCAAAAGAATTCAATCAGCGTCTTGATTTCAATGGGGTTGTTCTTACAAAACTTGATGGTGACACACGAGGTGGTGCAGCCTTATCCATCCGTTCTGTTGTGGACAAGCCAATAAAATTTGTGGGTACCGGCGAAAAACTTGAAGATATCCAGGAGTTTAATCCTGAAGGCATGGCAAGTCGTATCCTCGGAATGGGTGACATTGTGGAACTTGCCAAGCGTGCACAAGAAATTTATGATCAGAAAGAGGCAGAACGTCTGCAACAAAAAATTAAAAAGAATAAATTTGATTTTGAAGACTTCCTCAATCAGATACATCAAATCAAGAAAATGGGTAATCTGAAAGACTTGGCTTCGATGATTCCCGGAGTAGGTAAAGCAATCAAAGATATAGACATTGACGAGAGCGCATTTAATTCCATTGAGTCAATGATAAATTCCATGACTCCTTATGAGAGACATAATCCGGAAATTATAAATCAAAGTCGTAGACAAAGAATCGCCAAAGGTTCCGGTAATTCTATTCAAGCTGTCAATCGATTCCTGAAACAATTTGATGATACAAGAAAAATGATGCGGGCAGCCTCAAATATGAAAAATCCAATGAAGATGATGGGCCAACTAAAGCAGGCTCAGGCAGCTATGGGAAAGGGTTTTAGAAGATAAAAAAGCTTGGTTTTAACCAAGCTTTTTTATTAGATTTTACAATTACATTGCCATTGCCAGGCATTCTTCATAGTGTCTTTAATGTCAGCCTCAGCCTTCCATCCAAGCACATTGTTTGCCTTGTAAGGATTCGCCCAAATCTTTTCTATATCTCCGGCTCTGCGTTCACCTATCTTATGTGGCACTTTCACACCTGTGGCTGATTCAAAAGCATTGATTAGTTCAAGTACTGACAAACCGTTGCCCGTCCCCAAGTTAAAGATTTCTATTGCGTCATGGTCTTGACCGTTGAGCATTCTTTCCATAGCGATAACATGGGCTTTTGCAAGGTCTACCACATCGATATAGTCGCGTATACAACTTCCATCTGGAGTATTGTAGTCATCTCCAAACACAGTCAATTCTTTTCTTATACCTGCTGCTGCCTGTGTCAAATACGGGACAAGGTTCTGGGGCACACCTAATGGTAATTCTCCAATGAAACCGGATGGATGAGCTCCAATAGGATTGAAGTACCGTAATATGATACTTTTGATGGGAGCTCCGCTTGCTACATAGTCAACTATAATTTCTTCAGATATTTGCTTTGTATTGCCATAAGGAGAAGTTGCTGCCTTGATAGGCGCGCTCTCATCTATTGGATTTATGTCCGGCTCGCCATAAACAGTACAAGAAGAAGAGAACACGATACCTTTTACCCCATATTCAGGCATGCACTCCAAAAGATTGATAAGAGTGTTGAGATTGTTACGGTAATATAGAAGTGGTTTTTGAACACTTTCTCCCACTGCTTTAGAGGCAGCAAAGTTTATTATTCCTTTTATCCCCGGATTTTCCTCAAACAATTTTTTCAAGGTATTGAGATCTGTACAGTCTCCTTTTACAAAAACCGGACGTTTACCGGTGATTTTCTCTATACCGTCAAGAACTTTTTCATTACTATTCGATAAGTTATCGATTATCACCACCTCATAACCTGCATTCATTAATTCCACAGTGGTATGGCTACCAATATATCCTGTGCCACCCGTCACTAATATTTTCTCTTTCATTTTAGAAAAGTTTTTTAGGATAAACACCCTCGTCCACCAATTTTTGGAATTGAGCAACCGTCGCGTCTCTGTCAGCAGCATAAGTCACACCAAACCATTTTGATGGAGTGGGGAGCACTTTAAGTTTGATCTTACCAGCCTCTATCAGTTCGTTCACCACAGTCGGTATATAGAATTCTGCCTTCAGTTCATCGTGATTCTTTTTAAGGAAATTAAGAAAAGATGCCATTGAATAGTCGAAGTAATCAGGTGTGAATCCCCACATATTCATAGACACTGCTGCACCTTCAGGGAAAGATTCTTCTTTGCCGTCGACTTCATGGATAAGTCTACCTTCCTTACGTTGTATACCATGACATTCCACTACTCCGGTCAAATCTCCTTCCACACTCACTTCACATAAACCGCGAGACACTCCACCGTTCTCACTTAAGGTGTTCTCTACATTGAATCCAATCATACAATAGCAATCTTTCTTCCCTTCCACTGATTTCAAGAAATCTGCTAATATCCGGAAACTTTCAGCTCCATAATAGTCATCAGCGTTAATTACTGCAAAGGGTTCTTTAATTACATCTTTTCCCATCAATACTGCATGGTTGGTGCCCCAAGGTTTTTTCCTTTCCGGATTTGGTTTATATCCTCCCGGTATATCATTTAGATCTTGGAAAACCACTTCTACAGGAATGTGTCCTTCATACTTGGAAATCACTTTTTCACGGAATTCCTGTTCAAAGTCATGGCGAATAACAAAAACTATTTTGCCAAAACCTGCGCGTAAGGCATCATATACTGAATAATCCATAATGGTTTCTCCACTCGGGCCAAGGCCGTCGAGTTGTTTCAAACCACCATAGCGGCTGCCCATACCGGCAGCAAGAATAAACAAAGTGGGTTTCATATTCTTAGTTATTAAGGTTTATTTAGTTGATTGTTATATTTCTTCCAATCCCGGTAATATGGTGGTTTTAGGCATACGAACAAGACGAGAAAGCAAAAGAAAAAAATCAAACAAGACGATTTTTGAATTTCCGTTTCTTTCTATATCTTGAGCAGCTCTGGAAGTTTCTTCTGAAAGCCGTTCCACATTGCCGTCATGTATAAATGGTGCGAATCTTTTACTAAATTCCATCTCTTCCTGAGTCATCATCACTAAAGAAGATTCATTTAAATTATAGATGTAATTCTCTCTCACCATTCTTCCGAAATAGGCGAGTAACCTCAGTATCTTTTCTCTCCCAAACCCGGCCACATTTTCAGATAATAGTTTTAGAGATTTTGCATTGAGAGCATAGGCAGCTCTCATTATGTCTTTAAATAAATTTGAAAATTCAATTAGTTCTTCAGGATGACATGCTATTTCATCAGCCTTCTGAAGGCTCCCTTCCGATATCCTTGCAGCATCTGCTGCAATATCAGAATCCACACCCATTTTAAGCAATAAAGATTTTAATTGTGTTTCCGGTAAAGGTTTGAAATTGAATCTTTGGGTACGGGATTGAATTGTGGGGAGAATCTTGTTGTCGTTATTGCTGACAAGAATAAAAATCGTGTCTTCAAAAGGTTCTTCTATCACCTTCAACAATTTATTTGCGGCTTCAGTACGCATTTTTTCGGGAAGCCAGATTATGAAGATCTTGAAATCCTCTTGATATGCTGACAATGCCGCTCTTGAGATTATTTCCTCGCTTTCATTAACAAATATTGCCGGCTGTGAATTTCCTGCTTTAATCAATTCATTCCATTTTTCGGGGGGCATATAACTATAATCAGTAATCATCTCCCTCCATGGTTCAATCATATCCTTAGAAATAAGCGCTCCCTCTTTCTTTACGATTGGATATATAAAATGAAGATCCGGATTATTATGTTTTTGATGCTGAAGGCAAGAAGGACATTTACCACATGAATCTCCATCTGTTTTGTTTCTACAATGGATAAATTGTGCGAAGGCTCTGGCTGTCCTCATTTTACCGATTCCTGAAATACCTGAAAAAAGGAAGGCATGTGGTAATTTCCCCGATAGGGTCAACCCTTTCAAAGAATCTATTATTTCCTCATGTCCGGTAATGTCAGCGAATCTCATGGGCCGGCAACTTTTTCCCAAAATTAATGAAAAAATCCTAATTTTGAAACTTAGTATAAGGGTAGAATAATGCTTTTTCTTTCAATAACACGAAAGATTTTTATTCATCAACTTTCAATAGAGAACTGAGTAGATTATAGAGCTAAAAACCCCACTTCTAAAAAACCGACAGTGAAAATTTTTGGCAATTGACTCTTAAGCCATCAAAAAACCTTAATTGTGATTATAAGAATAATAGGAAAATGGAGATGAAAAGAAATTGGCAATATCCCTAAACTTTAAGTTTATATGTCCTTAAAAGAAAAGAGAAACAACACTTAAAACCATAAAATATTGATTTTTCTGTTGTTTCTCTTTTGTCGGGGTGAAAGGATTCGAACCTTCGACCCCCTGCTCCCAAAGCAGGTGCGCTAACCGGACTGCGCTACGCCCCGTGCATATTTGCGGTGCAAAGTTAAAGAATATTTTTTAATCTGCAAAATAAAAAATATCTCTAAAAAATAAGGTGCGTACCCTAAAGCTACGCACCTCGTTTCAATTTCTTGGTTTTATGGTCGTATCTGTCCTAAAGTTTTGGCATTGTCTATGTTTTTCTTTATCCCTTCCGTCCAGAGGTCAAGTTGATTTTTCATTAACTTTTTCATTTCATCGTTGGGAATGAACTCGCAACTCTTTTCATAAGCTGCTTTCACTAATTTGTCATAACTTTTCTTGAGCTTGCTTTTATCGGAGTTGCTAAGTTCATAATCAGCATTCTCCCTTATAATGGTCCAAACATCTTCAGGAGATATTATATTCTGAACATCATTTAATTGGGTCACAGAATTGATACTTTGAGTCTTTTCAACGGCTTGGTCAAGAAGAATCACGATTTGATCTACAGGAGTGTTGCCACCTTTTCCGCATGCTAAAAGAGCAAAAAATAGCAGAGGAAGAAAGAAACGTATATTTTTCATGTTATTCTGCATTCAGGATTTGTTCTTCAAGTACTTTTTTATCATCTGTGTCTTCAACCGGGATATCTTTGTTTACATTTATACAACCCCAAAGTCCATAGAAGAAGATATAACCAAGACATCCAACCATAAGCCAATAACTTGTCATATATCCTACCGCATCTGCGATAAGTTGTTGGCAGAGTGGTATAACACCTCCGCCTACTACCATCATCATGAAGATGCCGGATGCTTGTGCTGTGTATTTACCTAGGCCTTCAACTGCCAAGTTAAAGATTCCACCCCACATAACTGAAGTACAAAGTCCGCATAATACTAAGAAAACAGCTGCAATTGGAACACCGGGGGCGTTAACCAGAGCTGAAACAACTTCACTTGGCTCTTTTGCAGATTCTAATACCACAGTTTTATTCACCGGACCATTCTTAGTCTGAATAGTTTGAGTAGCTGTATAAGGTGTTAAAGCATCTTCTGATGGATTCTTAATAAAATTCTGAATCTCGTTTTGTGGCATTCCGGCTGCTGAGAGTGTAGATGTGGTCTTTTCTACAGGGTCGTAGATAATATTTGGAACTCCTATCTGGGATTCCTTAGAGCTAAATATTGCCATTACTACCAATATCACACCCACACCCGAAACTGCTAAAAGTTGGTTGCGTGTTGATACTTTACCTGAGATGAAAGTGGATACGAAACGACCAACAAGCATTAATAACCAATATATGGCCACAACTGCTCCGGCAATAGTTGAAGCATCACCAAGTATTCCGGCTCCTGATGATTTCTGGTCTGAAAGATAGAACATGAGAGTGCCCGGAATACCAATTTCAATACCAACATATATAAAGATACCTATTACTCCAAGCACTGTATGGCGGAAATTCCATGGTGAATGTGTAAACTTCACATTCTTTTGTTTGCCTACATCCTGTGGCTCCGGTATGGCTACGAAATAAATGATAATGAAGGCTGCGATAAAAATACCTATAGCAATCCAAAGTAAGGAATCAACGTCACTAAGCTGAGTGCGAGGTGTCAATGATCCGATAAGTACACCTACCAAGAAAGGAGTAAGAGTTGCCGAAAGGGAGTTAAGTGTGCCTCCTGTCTGTAGAAGTTGCATACCCTTGTTTCCACCACCTCCAAGAAGGTTGAGCATAGGGTTTACTACTGTGTTAAGCATACAAACGCAAAAACCTGCTATGAATGCACCAAGAAGATAGATAATAAAATTGAGGGCTATGTGCATTGTTCTTTCAACAGGATATTCGGCACCGTTGATTTTTTCCATTACTGTAACGGTGGATTCTGCAACATGAACCTCGCCACCCCATCGGCTTGATGCATATTGTACAGCCATACCTATTGCTCCGATTGCTAGAGCCCAAAGAGTGGTCTTTTTGTAACCTATCTTCAAAAGAAGTTTACCAGCCGGTATACCCATAAAGAGATAAGCCAGAAAGTTCATCATATTGCCGAGCATTCCGAGGAAACTGTTTCCTTGGAATTGATAACCCCAGATTGTACCGATTGGAGCTGCGAGATTGGTGACGAATGCGATCATAGCGAACATAAACATCATCGCTATGATAGCCACCAATTTTCCTTTTGGATTTTGTTGAGTTGACATGGTTTATAGTGTTTAATTGTTTAGTTTTCTAATTCTTCTTATAGTTAATAAGTACGGTCACCGAAAATGGCCGAACCTATTCGAACTATATTTGCACCTTCAGCTACTGCGAGTTGCCAATCACCACTCATTCCCATAGAAAGACGAGTGAAATTCGGCAAATCATAAGCATCGTTTTCTTTAATTTTTTTGTAAATATCGTGTAGGTGAATGAAATCTTTCTTTACACGCGTTTCATCATCCGTATTAGTAGCCATCCCCATTAAACCACAGATTCTCACTGAGTTTAAATTCTTATATACTCCTGTGTTTAGAAAATCGAAAAGTTCTTCCGGATAAAATCCGAATTTTGCCACTTCTTGAGCTACATGTACTTGAAGCAGAACATCTGACCTTACCCCGGCTATTTCGGATTCCTTATTGATGAGATTTAGTAGACGTTGGGAATCAACACTTTCAATCAAAGATGTCTTCCCGATTATAGGTTTCACTTTATTTGTCTGGAGATGTCCGATAAAATGCCATCGTATATCTTTGGGCAAGATTTTCTCTTTCTCAATGAACTCCTGAACCCTGCTTTCGCCAAAAACTCGTTGCCCGGCCTGATAAGCTTCAAGGATCATTTCTGAAGGATGAAATTTGCTCACAGCAACTATTTCCACAGTTGGTGGAACCAATTCATGAAAAAGTCTTATGTTGTCAGCTATTGCCATTAAAATGTTCGTAGTTATTATTGTGGATTTTCTCCGGCTTTCATGACTCCGAGTTGGAAAGGAAAGATATCCATAAGGGAAGTTTCCGTTATAGAAGCTATCTCATAATCGGCCAAAGTGCCTTTCATGCCTTCTTCAAATTTCTTGAGGGCTCCTGCGAAATCCGAGGCTTGAACCAGCATAAAATTTGAAGATTTTTTTTCCACACCTGATTTTTCATCTAAAGTGATGAAATTAACTTTCACCAAATAGTACCTGTCACCACTATCGTCAAAGAAAATCTCTGATATTTTAGTTTTCTTTACGGCGGAAATACTGAAATCACCGGAGATGTAAGGGGTGATTTTTTCTATGATGCGAGATTCTGCTTCTGTGAAGCTAAGAGCATCCACAAGATAGGGTTCGTTCACCTTTTTTACTGTACCATTTTCAGTCATGCGTTCGTAACGAACCTTACATTCAAACCATAAAGCCATCTTTATAAAGTTTTTGATTTAGCAAAGGTAAGAAAAAATTTTAAAGCCCCCAACACCTCGAAAGCCCTTAGTTTAGTTACATCTTTAAGAAAAAGACTTTGATATATTAATTTATTTATTAAATTTGCGATAACATTGTTTTACAAGAAATGGCAAATATCACGGGATTCTCTAAAAGGGTTTGGGACCTTTATTATGAAGGCTTCAAAGGTATGACCGTGGGCAAAACATTATGGATTATAATTCTGGTAAAACTCTTTTTTTTCTTTGTGGTTATGAAATTGCTTTTTTTCCCCAATCTCTTGCAACGAGATTATACCACTGATGAAGAAAGAGCTGATCATGTTCGTCAGGAACTTGCTAACAGAGGTTCTTGATTTTCTCTAAAAACATAAAAGCAAACAAAAACAATAATACATAACTAACCATAAGAACTCATGGACGATCTAATGACAGTGGTGGACTGGTCGCGATGGCAATTTGCGCTCACCGCCATTTACCATTGGCTTTTTGTGCCGCTCACATTAGGGCTTTCCCTTATCGTGGCGGTAATGGAAAGCATCTATCTGAAGACAAAATCGGAAAAATGGCTTGCAGCCACGAAGTTCTGGATGACTTTATTCGGTATCAACTTCGCTATCGGTATAGCAACGGGTATTATACTTGAATTTGAATTCGGTACCAATTGGAGCAACTATTCCTGGTTCGTAGGTGACATATTCGGAGCCCCTCTGGCTATTGAGGGTCTCGTCGCTTTCTTTATCGAGGCTACATTCGTAGCAGTGATGTTTTTTGGATGGGGTAAAGTTAGCGAGAAATTCCATCTGGTTTCCACTTGGATGACATGGTTTGGTGCCTCAGTTTCTGCCCTTTGGATATTGGTTGCGAATGCGTGGATGCAATATCCTGTGGGAATGGAATTCGATCCCGGTCAGATGAGAAATGTAATGAACAATTTTTGGGAACTTTTCTCCGGAATAGCCGTTAATAAATATCTACACGCTGTATTCTCAGGATGGGCGCTTGCCGGTGTATTTGTTATCGGCGTCAGTGCTTGGTTCATGTATAAAAAACGCAACATACCATTTGCTGAACGTTCAATAAAAGTTGGAGGATGGATCGGTCTGATAGGACTTCTGCTTACGATGTGGACAGGAGATGGTTCTGCGGTGGAAGTAACCAAACATCAGCCCATGAAACTTGCAGCTATGGAAGGACTTTATCATGGTCATGAATCAGCGGGGATAGTTGCTGCCGGTATCGTAAATCCCAACAAGACCTGGAACAACGACGAGGATGAATATCTTTTCGATATCACAGTTCCTTATGGTCTTTCAATTTTAGCTAAACATGATCTTCATGCTTACGTTCCGGGGATTGCTGATATTATCAAGGGTTACACAATCGATGAAAACGGAGATACCATCAACACTGTAAGCTACGAAGAAAGAATACGTCAAGGTAAACTTGCCCATGAAGCCCTAAGGGCATATGATTTGGCAAGATCGCAGAATGATGAAGCCGCAATGCTCAAAGCGGAGGCCGAGCTCCGTCAATATTATCCATATTTTGGATATGGTTATTTCGACAATGTTGAGGAAGCTATCCCTCCGGTGGGATTGACATTTACTTCATTTAGAATAATGGTATTTTTGGGAACTTATTTTCTGCTTTACTTCGTGGCTGCACTTTTCTTAGTGTATAGTCGGAAAGACTGGCTTGCCAATAAGAAATGGTTGCAATGGATTGCAATGGTTTCTGTTCCTTTCATTTGGGTTTGTTCGGAAGCAGGTTGGGCAGTAGCTGAAGTAGGACGTCAACCTTGGACGGTACAAGACCTCTTGCCTACGAAAGCTGCCATTTCCGAAATACAGGCAGGATCAGTAATTCTCACTTTCTGGCTTTTTGCTATCATTTTCACTATATTGCTTATAGCAGAAGTCAACATTATGGTGAAACAGATAAAGAAGAGGTCTTTAACAGATTTGGAAATTGATTACGCTCATTGATAAAAACTCTTTATTATGGAATTAGTACATTTTCAGAATTATTGGTGGTGTCTTATCTCCGTATTGGGAGGACTCTTGGTTTTCTTGCTATTTGTGCAGGGAGGTCAGTCTATGCTATTGACAGCCGGTTCAGATGCAAGAAAAGAACTCATAGTTAATTCAATGGGAAGAAAATGGGAATTGACTTTCACCACTTTAGTGGTGTTTGGAGGAGCTTTTTTCGCTTCTTTCCCATTGTTTTATTCCACAAGTTTTGGGGGAGCATATTGGCTTTGGATACTAATACTGTTCAGCTTTATAGTACAAGCTGTAAGCTATGAATATAGGGGGAAACAAGGTAACGTTTATGGCACAAAAACCTACGATACATTCCTGTTTATAAATGGTTGTGTGGGTTGTATTCTTTTAGGTGTGGCTGTTTCAATGTTCTTCTTTGGAGCGGAATTTACCGTCACAAGAGGAAATCTTTTAGATACACATAGCCCTGTAATCTCAAAATGGTCACATTCACACGGGTTTGAAGCCATTTTCAACTGGAAAAATTTGGTTCTCGGCGTTGCTGTTTTGTTCCTCGCTCGAATGCAATCATGTCTTTACATGATGAACAATATTGATGATGAGGATTTCTTTAACACCTTAAAGAATAAAGCACTTGTAAATGGCGGCATCTTTGTAGTATTCTTCTTATGGTTCCTTACTATGCTTTGTACCACTACTGGTTATGACGCCACAACAAATAATGATCTTACAGTCACTGCCACTGAAGAACCATACAAATATTTCCATAACTTCACTCATATGTGGTGGTCGGGAATGACATTGGTTATCGGAGTGATTTTAGTGCTGTTTGGTCTTATAAAATCGATTTTTTCAAAGCACTTCACAAAAGGCATATGGTTTACCGGTGTGGGTACTTTTTTAGTTGTAGTGGCTTTGTTCTGGGCGGCTGGTTACGGCAATACAGCTTTCTATCCTTCCTTGATTGATCCCTCCTCTTCATTGACTATAAGAAACGCATCGTCTTCAGAATTCACTTTGATTGCCATGAGTTATGTTTCAATTGTAATACCATTTGTTTTGGGTTACATTGCTTATGTATGGTGGTCGATGGATAAGAAGAAACTCACTTCTGAAGAATTAGAAAATACTACCCATAAATATTGACAAGACTGAAGGAGATTGAACCTTATGGGACAATACCTGAGTCTGTTTCTGACTTTTTTCAAGATCGGAGCTTTCACTTTCGGTGGAGGCTGGGCTATGATTTCAATCATCGAAAGAGAAATTGTAGATAAACATCATTGGATTGAAAAAGAAGAATTCCTGGATCTACTGGCCGTGGCACAGTCCCTTCCGGGAATTCTTGCCGTTAATATAGCCACTGCTGTCGGGGATAAAATAGGAGGGACCAAAGGTAGCCTTGTAGCGGCAGCAGGCACCATCCTTCCGTCTTTCTTGATTATACTTGCAATCGCAATTTTCCTGACTCCTGAGATTATCAAGAATAATAGAGTTGTTTCAGCAATTTTTATGGGAATTAGGCCTGCTGTTGTCGCCTTGATTATAGCACCGGTTATAACTTCGGCAAAAGCGGCAAAACTGCAATGGAAAACGGTCTGGATACCATTTGTAGTGGCATTATTGATATCATTGGATTTAGGTTTGATCTCAAACCCTATTTTTTTCATAGTGCTGGGTGGCTTAGGAGGCTTTTTTGTCTGGTGGATACCAAAACAAAAAGTTAACAACTCTAACCCCTAAAACTTTTCCTTAATCTCCAATCCCTATTCTATGAACATCTATTGGCAGCTTGTCTGGGCTTACTTCAAGATTGGTATATTTGGATTCGGAGGAGGCTATGCAATGCTCTCTCTTGTTGAAAAGTCAGTGGTGTCCCCCGGATGGATATCAGAGACAATGTTTACCGATATAGTGGCAATTTCTCAGATGACACCGGGTCCTATCGGAATTAATTCGGCCACTTATATAGGATTTGTAGCTCCCGGAGAAGTTGATTCAGCTTTAGCGGGTATAGGGTGGTCACTCCTTGGGTCATGTTTAGCTACCTTGGCGGTAGTCATCCCAAGTTTTATATTAGTACTTTATAGCTCTCATTTCATTCGTAAACACAGTGAAAGTGGAGCTATTAAGGCTATATTCTCAGGATTGAGACCCGTTATTGTAGGACTTATTGCAGCAGCAGCAATTATGCTTATGAATGCACCCAATTTTAATCCGAGAGGAATAAACTGGCAACTCTGGACTAACATAGGAATATGTGTTGCCGCATTTTGTTTGGCCTATTTCCCAATTAAACTAAAAAACCAAGTTTTAAAGATTCATCCTATCCTCATTATTGTTTTGGCAGGTATCACAGGTTTAATACTTTATTATTAGTGAAAAATGAATATAGAAGATAAATATAAAGAAGCTTTGGATTTTTTATTCAGCCAACTCCCAATGTTTTCGAGAACCGGAGCTCCGGCTTACAAACCGGGACTTGAAACAAGTATAGAGTTGTCTAAATATTTTGGCAATCCTCATAATAAATTTAAATCAATCCACATAGGAGGTACGAACGGAAAGGGAAGTACTTCTCATATGATAGCTTCAGTTCTCCAGTCTCAAGGTTATAAAACGGGTCTTTACACCTCTCCTCATCTGGTTGATTTCCGTGAAAGAATGCGTATAAACGGTGAGATGATTCCCAAGGAAAAAGTTGTTAACTTTGTTGAGAACTGGAAAAATTCAGGGTATGAAGGTCATCCTTCTTTCTTCGAACTCACCATGATAATGGCATTCAACTGGTTTGCAGAAGAAAATGTGGATTATGCAGTCATAGAGGTAGGTATGGGTGGACGACTTGATTCCACCAATATTATCTCACCCTTATTGTCTGTGATAACAAATATATCCCACGATCATAATCAATTTTTAGGAAATACCCTTGAAGAAATCGCCCGGGAAAAAGCAGGGATTATCAAGAAAGGTATCCCCGTAGTGATCGGAGAAACGCAACAAGGAGTCGAAAACGTATTCAAGGATAAAGCACTGGAAACAAAGTCTGATATTACTTTTGCAGATAAGAATGATGAACGATCAAAGTTATCAAATTTATTGTCGAAAATAAACTTGCCATTGGGGGGTGATTATCAGAAAAAGAATCTTCTCACAGTCTTGACTTCTCTAGAAAAACTGAGAGAGTTAGGGATAGAAATATCCGATGAAGCAATTATAGTGGGTGTTGAGAAAGTATGCGAACAAACAGGATTGATGGGTCGTTGGATGATAATAAAAAAAGAATCTCCTCTGGTTATAGCAGACACGGGTCATAATATCGCCGGATTATCTTATAATTTCAATCAGTTATATAGACTTACAAATGATGGTTCTCACAATAAATTGAGGATAGTGATTGGTTTTGTGGCAGATAAAGCTATCGATAAGATTCTTGATATTCTTCCTCGAGATGCTGTATATTATATCACCAATGCTCAGATACCACGAGCCCTTGCAGCGGATAAACTATGGATGAAATTCACAGAAAAGGGCATCCCATGTAAAATCTATTCTAACGTGGCAGAAGCTTATAAGGAGGCGAAAAGAGAAGCCTCCGAAAAAGATATCATCTTCATCGGAGGCTCCACATTCATTGTGGCTGATTTTCTTCATTATCTGAGTCCTTGTGACGGGCATGACTCTTAGACTGATTACTGTTGAAATCTCTTTCTTCCTTTAAATCTATCTCTTTTCCCTCACTGTCGATCACTTTATACTGTAGATAGGCAAGAGATTGATCAGGGAGCACTTTAAATCGTCTACCGTATTTCCTACGCCATTTGGTAAAGATAGATATCAATCCTTTCTTTATATAAGCTTCCACATAGGGATGGATATACATTGTAAACCTGTTCACTTGAAGAGTATTCACAAGATAATCTAGTTTTTCGTCAAGTTTATCTGTGAATAATAATGAAGGTTGTATATGTCCCTTACCATAGCAGGAAGGACAAGATTCCTCTGTAGTTACATCCAAAGCAGGACGGACCCTTTGGCGCGTGATCTGCATTAGCCCGAATTTGCTAAGCGGGAGTATATTGTGCCGTGCACGGTCATGACTCATTATTTCTTTCATGTGCTCATATAGAGTCTGCCGATGTTCGGCTTTGTTCATGTCGATGAAATCAATCACGATAATTCCTCCCATATCTCTCAGTCGCAACTGTCGAGCTATTTCATCTGCAGCCTTTAGGTTAACATCAAGAGCGTTAGTTTCCTGATCGCTGCTTTGCTTACTTCGGTTGCCTGAATTTACATCTATTACATGCAATGCTTCCGTGTGTTCTATGATGATATAAGCACCGCTTTTGAAAGAAACAGTCTTTCCAAAAGAACTCTTTATTTGGCGTGTGATGTTGAAATGGTCAAAAATGGGAGTATCCTTTTGATAAAGTTTAACCACTTCTTTCTTTTCAGGATATATAAGCTCGACATATCTTTGGATCTGTTCAAAGGCAGCCTTGTCATTTACATGAACATATTCAAAGTCAGTTGAAAAAATGTCGCGTATAATGCTTACAGCTCTTGACTCTTCCTCATAAACAAGCATAGGAGGCTGGCTACGTTGGAATTTCACAATAGAATCTTCCCAGGCTTTTACAAGTGAACGAAGCTCCTGATTGAGTTCGGCAAATTTCTTGTTCTCAGCTGAAGTGCGTATAATAACGCTGTATCCTTTGGGTTTGATACTACCAACAAGTTGACGCAAACGCACTTTCTCTTCGGTGGATTTGATTTTTTGAGAAACCGAAATTTTATCGCCGAAAGGCATTAGAACAAGAAAACGTCCCGTAAATGAAATTTCTGTAGTAAGTCTTGGTCCTTTCGAAGATATAGGCTCCTTAGCGATTTGCACCAAAAGTTGATCGCCGGGCTTAATTACATCTTGTATCGTACCTTGTTTAGGAATATCTTCCAACTGCTCGAATTTAGAAATATTCGGCACCTTTTTTTTATCATCCCGAGCTTCCTTTAGAAAGGCTTTGAATGTATTGAACTGAGGACCCAGATCAAGATAATGAAGAAAAGCGTCTTTTTCGAAGCCCACATCCACAAATGCGGCATTAAGTCCCGGCATTATTTTCTTCACCTTAGCAAGGTAAAGATCTCCCACCGCATATGCCTGATTTCTGCTCTCTTTTTGTAAGGATACAAGACGGTTTTCTTCAAGCAGAGCTATGGAGATTTCTTTTTGCTGGACGTCTACTACTAATTCGCTTTTCATTTTTGTTTGTTATAGAAGCCGTTAGTTATTCGGCTATGTACATAAAAACTTGCAGACATAACAAAGATGAAGTTTCTCCCCACCTTGTTTATGTCTGCCAATTATTGCGGCCTTTAGGGAAAAAGTCGTGATCTCATTTTCCCGATAGCCTTCCTCACTTCTTCTTGTGACGATTCTTTCTCAGTCTCTTTTTGCGCTTGTGAGTGGCCATCTTGTGACCTTTCCTTTTCTTTCCGCTTGGCATAACTGTTTAATTATTAATGTTATTATATCTTAGATAGTCTTTTCAAGACTGATCTGTTATTTTCTTAGCCGATTTGGCACTGCAAATATCGTGATTTTTTTTCACTTATAGAAATTTTGAATTGCTTTATACAATTCAGTCATATTTTTAACAATGCCAACGAGAAGGTGACTGTCTATTCCCTGAGTTTGCATCTCTACCTCTGAAAGAGGAAACGGTTTACCTTCGGGATTGTACCATATAGCATGCCATCCGGCTTTCATGGCTCCGATGATATCAGTTTGTGCATGATCTCCGACCATTAGATAGGGGGGTGTGGCGCCAGTTTCTGATATTGAATAATCAAATAGTTTTTTGTTTGGTTTATTTATCCCGATTTCTTCACTCACGATAACTCGGTTGATATATTTCTCCAATCCTGAATAATGCAGTTTTTTATATTGGGTTTTAGAAAATCCGTTTGAAAGAACGGCTATAAGTGAATTTTTTGAGATTTTTTCTAAAAGTTCTTCCACACCTTCTATCTTTTCGCTCTCTTGTGCCAAAATATCAAGATAATTTCTGTCGAGTTCCTCACACACTGCGGTTAAAACTTCAAACTGTCGGGTGGATAAGGTGAGCCGCCACCTCTCCACTTTCAATTGATTAGTCGTTACTTTCCCTTGAGCATAAAGATCCCACAATAATTGATTTTTATCATGATAGATATTTATAAATTCAGAGATGTCTTTGAAAAGTTTTTTTAGAATAGGGGATATCTCATATAGTTTCCTTAATGCTACGGCAGAATTTGCTGTGAAATTCCAAAGTGTATCGTCAAGATCAAAGAAAATCCATTTCATGAGTACGAGTTTTTGATTTGGGAGTAATAGAGAAACTCTAAAAGAATTTCTAATTATAAGCTGAGTCCGGAAATATTGGATAGCCGTGACTTGATATGATCAGCATGATCTTCTCGAAAAGATAATGTCATTTCACACGAATTGTCAAAAATTTTGTCCTGCACTATTATTTCTTCCGATTTAATGATTTTCATTACATCGTTAGAAGAAATATAAGGAAAAGTTATTTTAATGGTTTGTGTTTTATGGATTTCTTTTTTACCCCCATCTTCAAGTGCAAGTCGAGCAGCTTCACGGTATGCTGCTATAAGACCGGGAGTTCCCAATTTTATACCACCGAAATACCTGACAACTACAACGATTACATTAGTGAGCCCAAAACTGTTGATTTGACCTAAAATAGGTTTGCCAGCAGTGCCCGATGGTTCGCCGTTGTCATTGAGTTGCCATTCCTGTCGATCGGGTCCAAGCATATAAGCCCAACACACATGACGGGCATCATGATATTCGTTCTGATATTTTTTCACGACAGCCTTGGCTTCCTCTGTAGATTCCACCAAAACAGCAAAAGAGAGAAACTTGCTCATCTTTTCCTTAAAGATGCCCGTTCCCTCTTTTGCAATAGTGAAATAAGAATCCATCTTATCCGAAGTAGTTGTCTTGCGGATTTAATTCAGTGGGATAGTAAAGCATTCCGCTTGCCACTTTAGCCGCAGCTTCCTGTCCAAGTGCTTCCTTAACAATTGTCAAGGCCCAAGGTAAGGCATAAGCCGGTCCGTTACCGGTGACAAATTTGTGACTAACCACAACCGGTTCGTCTATTAATTCCGCACCTTCTATCATATGTTCAAAACCAGGATAACAGGTGGCTTTCTCCTTTTTAAGAAGACCCAGTTGTCCTAAAACAACTGCCGGTGCGGCACATATGGCAGCTATTCTTCCATGCTCAGATTCTGCCTGATTCTTCAGTAACCCTTGTAAAGGTCCGAATTCATATAAATTAGTGGCACCGGGCATTCCTCCCGGCAATATCAGCCAAGCAGGATTTGAAAACAAGGTGTTATCGAATAGAAGATCTGCATTTACGGTTACTCCATGGGCTCCCTTCACTTGAAGCGCAGAGGTGATGGATATTGTCTGTAAGTTTATTCCGGCTCGGCGTAAAACGTCGATTACTGTGATTGCTTCGATTTCTTCGAAACCGTCAGCGAGAAAAACAAATGATTCTTTCATAATAGCAAAATTAATGAAAATGACTAAATTTGAAAAAAATAAACATCATGGCTAAATTTTATTATCTGATTGGAGGTGTCATAATGTTCTTCTGTGTTTCAATTGCCTGCTCCAAGAGTGAGGCATTTGTAAAAGCTGAAGGAATGATTTGGAATACTGTCTATCATGTAA
This sequence comes from Muribaculaceae bacterium, assembly GCA_022510425.1. Classification (GTDB taxonomy): domain Bacteria; phylum Bacteroidota; class Bacteroidia; order Bacteroidales; family Muribaculaceae; genus Lepagella. The sequence goes on along the minus strand of JAFLTO010000001.1, from coordinate 78,075 downwards.
CCTTTCAAGGCCCCAAAGAACTTCAAGATTCCATATTGCCGGTTTTGAATGATGTTAGTAAAAGTCTTTCTGTGTTTGATAAGAACTCTCTTGTATCAGAATTAAATGCCAAAGATCGTGTAAAGGCTGACCCTCATTTAATAAAAGTTTATAATGCTTCCATCAAAATTAATGAATTAAGTTCAGGGCGTTTTGATCCTACTGTGTCACCGTTGGTTGATGCCTGGGGATTCGGTATAGGACATACGGCTTCAAGAGATACATTGGCAATTGATAGTATTTTGGATTTTGTAGGCATTCTCAAAACAAAAATTCAGGATGGAACAATTATAAAGGAAGACCCAAGAGTCCATTTTAATTTTTCAGCAATAGCCAAGGGTTATGGATGTGATGCAGTTGGTGATATGTTTAAAAGAAACGGAGTATCGAATTATATGGTAGAAATTGGTGGTGAAATATCACTAAGTGGCCACAGCCCTTCGGGAGGTAAATGGCGTATAGCTATAGATGTTCCCCAAGAAGGTGTCGAGTCCGGCAAGGAAGCTGCCGAAATTTTGGAATTAACGGATGCAGGAATAGCAACTTCCGGAAATTATAGGAATTTCAGAGAGGAAAACGGAAGAAAAGTTGGACACACTATTTCACCAACTACAGGACGCCCCGTTGAGTCAGAGATTTTAAGTGCCACCGTAATCGCTCCAACTTGCATGGAGGCTGATGGATTGGCCACAGCTTGTATGGCTGGTACTGTGGAAGAAGCTCAGGAACTTCTCAAAATGGCTCGAGTGGAAGGAGTCTTGATAACTGCTAACGGATCAGTTTGGGTGCCTGGAAAAACAGCCCGAAATTGATTCCGAAATTCCATGAGCCCTTATTGGGTGAGGAAAGATAATTCACATAAAGAGAAATACTTGAGAATGGGAAATTATAAACTGCCGCCAGTTCGCAAAGATATTGCGGTTTCTTAAACCAACCATCGTATCTAGCTATAACTTGGGGATCAGAATAAGTTGGCGTTGATGAACTAACATCAGGTGTGGCACTATAGTCAGGTGAGATATAACGTATAGGTAAAAAAGCATAGAAATCTCCTCGCAACTGTGCGTGATTGAATGGTGTCCAGATTGGTATTAAGCCTGCAGCTAAATAACTCGGGGAACGGAATGCCGGATTAAAGTAATTTTTAGTAGATGGTGTGGGAGCGAATGCAGGAGAATGCATCATTGTGGCGGTGTAATCCTGATACAGTTTATTGAAAGTATAAATTCCGTTTACTAATCCTCCTAATTTGAAATTATTGTGCAGATTGAAATAGTGTTTCCATAGGAGTTCAAGTGATCCTACGAAATGATGTTGCCATTTATCCAATGTCTCGGCTTCATATATTCTTAACTGGCTCTCTTCATGATTGAACATTAGTTTAAATAACCAATCTTTACCTTGTGAAGGATACATAAGATTGTTAAGAGTGTTTAATTCTATACCTCCTTGGAATGTGGCCACTTTATAGACTGTCTTGTCTTTGTAAAGTCTGTAGTAGTCTGACTCAAATTGTGGGAAATAGGTGTCAACGATTTTACCATATCCAAGACTTACAAACCCTTTGGCCGGATGTCCAATTGCCCATTTATATTTTAGTTTCACATAATCTTGAAACTCATTAATGAAAGAGGGTAGACTAGACTCAAAAAATAGTATTTCATCATTATAGTACTTCTGACGACTCACCACTCCTTCCAATTCAAGATATGAAGGGGTGGAGGACGTGAGATTAACTTTTGCTCTTAATTGCCCTGCATAATAAGATTGTCCCAGCCAACCTCCAATATCAATGCTCAGACTGTTGAAACTTAAGGTATGAAACCCTGCAGTCAGGTAAAGCATACTGTTAGTAGAACTGGATATCCAACCTCCTACGCCAACTGACCAAGGACTCTTTACAGTGGCTTCCAGAAGCAAGACATTTTTACCGTCTTCACCAAACTTAGCCTGGGGTAGTAAATTATAAAGCTTTCCTTCTTCTACTGCCCGGTAATATCCTTCTTTCACTTGTCCCAATCCAATGGGTCTGAAAGGTTCTCCTTTCTTCCTTTTACCCTCAAAAAGGAATTTCAGGTATTTTGTTTGAGATGGGGTAGCACCCGTCACTTCAATTGAGTCGAACGATACTACGGGGGTTTGTGAAGCAAACTCCTCTCTCCGTTTCGTCACCTCAGCCAGGCTCTCTCTAGCCGATACTCTTTTCTTGATTGAGTCTACCATCGACAGTCCGGTTTTATATCCTATTTCATATATCTCTTTTGCTTCTCCCCAGTCAAGAACTCCATAATTTAAAACGGGCACCTGTATCTTTACTCCATTTTTAGCTGGTACGTCATAGTTATTGTTTTGTATGATCATATCCTCAAGTTGGCTATAGATATCACCCGGTTCAGGTTTACCGTCAGGTGCCGATACCGAAACTCCTATTATGAAGTCGGGATGAAAATCTTCTTGCATTACATCAACCGGGAAATTATCGTAAATGCCTCCGTCATACACCAACACTCCATCAATTTTAATAGGTTTGAAAACCAAAGGGAAACTCATGGAAGCTCTGACTGCGTCACCCAGAGACCCCGATTTTAGAACAATCTTGTGTTTGTGATAAACATCACTTGTCACACATCTGAACGGTACAAAAAGATTGTTAAAGTTTTCTCCACATTGCTCCGTGTACGGTGAATAAAGCTCCAAAAACTCTAAATTCATCGGGATGGGGTTGATGAGAGATGTAGGTATAATATGTGAGAAAATATTGGTGCTGTCATTTTTTTCCGGATTCAACGTGAGCCATTTTGGAGTAGGCTGATCCATAGAAACATAGTATTCGAATTTTTTGTTAAGAGTCCCGCTGCTCCAGTCTTTGAAACCGGGTGAAAGAATCAAGCCAAGCATTTGATCCGGATTCCATCCGCAACTGTATAAAGAACCTACTATTGCTCCCATGGATGTGCCGGTGACATAGTCAATAGGTATTTCGTTATCTTCCAATGCTTTAATCACACCTATATGCGCTATGCCCTTGGCTCCTCCTCCGGAAAGCACTAATCCCACCGTTTCATTGTTATTATTGCTTTCTTCATTTGGGCTCTGCGCGTAAATAAAAAATTGATTGAAAAAAAATATAGATATAAAAAGGAACCGGAAGATTTTCATAGTAATTGTTTATAATATGGAATTCTTTATAATGGAAACAATGTAATCGATATGAGTGTCGGTAACCCATGGTCCGGACGGCAAACAAATACCTACTTTGAAAAGTGATTCTGAAACTCCATTGACATAAGCCGGATTTTTTTTATACACCGGCTGTAAATGCATAGGTTTCCACAAAGGCCGAGCTTCAATATTGGCTTGGTCAAGAGCAATTCGCAATGCTTCCACATTAGCATTCGGCTCATGCTCTGTATGAGAGGAGGTGGCAACATGAGTAACTCCCGAAGCTCCTCCAACAGCTCCTTTCACAATTGATTTATATGCATTTTCCTGTCCCCTTATCTTTAAAGAGGGATCAAGTAAAGCAGTGCACAACCAATAGTTAGAATCAAACGTCCCCTTTAAATCATCACCCTCAGACGATAATACGGGTGCTTGATGCATTTTAATCCCCTGTACGTCTTGTAATAATTCACAATATCGTTTTTGCACATATTTATGATGTGCGATATGTTCTTCCAAGATAGTCATTTGCCCTCTGCCAATAGCTGCACAAATGTTACTCATTCTGTAATTGTATCCTATCTTTTCATGTTGATAATAAGGATATGACTCCCGAGCCTGTGTTGCATAAAACATTAATTCGTTCTTTGCTTTTTCATCTCTACATATCAACGCACCTCCACCTGATGTGGTGATCATTTTGTTTCCATTGAAACTTAATACTCCGAATTTGCCGAAAGTGCCTAAAACCCGGCCTTTATAACGTGAACCGAAGCCTTCGGCAGCATCCTCTATCAGGGGTATTTCATATCTCTCTGCAACCTCCTTTATTTTCTCGATTTGATATGGCATACCATATAATGCCACAGGTATAATAGCTTTAGGTTTCTTGCCGGTTTTAACAACCCGATCTTCGATGGCTATGGCAAGAAGCTCCGGATCCATATTCCACGTCTCTCGCTCAGAATCTATGAATACGGGTGTTGCTCCTAAATAGGTTACGGGATTACTTGAGGCACAGAAGGTGAATGATTGCACTAACACTTCATCACCAAGTCCCACATTACAACCCACAAGAGCTAAATGGAGGGCTGCTGTTCCGGAAGATAACGCCACCACCTTGCTGTTGGAAACCGAAGTGCCTTCCGTATTTGTGTCTACAAAGTTTTCAAGGGATTTTTCAAAAGCATCGACATCGGGTCCTAAGGGTACCACCCAGTTTCCCTCAAATGCTTTTTTTACATAGTCCAGTTCTTTACCGGACATATGGTTCAAACATAGATGGATACGTTCCAAAATAAAGGAAGTTTAGTCACATAGTTTTTTACCCAAACGTTTTTCTCTTTTATGTATAGTCTTAGAAAGGATAACGTTGGTTATAGAGTATAAGAAAATATCGCCTAAAATGATAAATGTGGGATTCAAGAAACTTGACAGGAACATGTTGATCACAATGAAGAACATCGATCCAAGTAATATCGCTATCAAAGCTATCCTTTGATTCAAACCTAATGCCAAGAGTTTATGATGAATATGGGCTTTATCGGGTAAAAATGGATTCTTATGTCTAACTACACGGTGTAAATATACTCTTACCACATCAAACAAAGGAAGGAGCAAAGGGGATATGCCGAGTATTACAGGATTATAAGTAAGAACCAAACCTGAATCATCAATGTGGAGCATCTCAATTGCAAGGAAAATCAGTATCATTCCTGTGGTCAAGGCCCCGGTGTCACCCATGAATATTTTTTTCTGCTTAATGACATTACCAAAAACATTATAGTAGAAAAAAGGCATAAGTGTACCTGCTGAAGCAGCCGCCAACAGAGAATAGGTGTATTGTCCTGCCTGATAAAAAATAATAGTGTAGAAAACAAAAGCTACAGTGCTTAGACCTGATGCCAAACCGTCAATTCCATCTATCAGATTTATCGCATTGACAACATACACTACCATAAAGGCAGTAACAATCCATCCGATCCAGTTATATACATGATGAATCCAAAGGAATCCGAAAAAATTATCTATGTATTGACCGGAAAACACTATAAGAATGGAGGCCAAAATCTGTATGGCGAATTTCGCCATATACCTCACTCCTATAAGGTCGTCGGCTATTCCTACAAGAAACATAAGAAGAACGGCACATACCATAAAAAAGAAGGGCACCAATACGTCCATATACGGACCAATTGTTTCCCATCCATAATATTTAAGGCTGAAACCTAAAACTATGAAAAAAGAAAATAGAATCGAGGGGAAAAATGCTATTCCTCCTAATCTCGGAATCACTCCCTTGTGGATTTTTCGCTCGTCAACTTCATCAAAAAGTTTTTTTCTGAATGCAATCAAGAGAATCTGGGGTATTATAATCCCTGCCAACAAGATTGATACAAAAAAAGCTATGATGTCGTTGAAAATCCAATGTATCATATCAAGGAATGCGTTTCCGAATTTGCAAATTTACTTTTTTTATGGAATAAAATCAACTTATAACTAGCTATTATGTCTAATTATTTAAAATCACTGCTAAAGCTTCCCAAAAAACGCTACTTTTCTATTCAACGAAACGGATACTCCGATATTTTAATAACAATACTAAACGTTTAGATTTTTTGCATTATATTTGAATATCGGAAACATAGAAAAGGGTTAAAACGTTATTTATATAAATCCATTCTATTATCGATAAAATTTCAAAACAAAATATTATGAAGAAGAAACTTGCTTTTTTGCGAAACGACCCATGGCTTGAACCATATGCATCAGCCATAGAGGGACGTCATCAGGATGTGGAGAAGAAACTTGAAGAACTCACAGCTTCTACCAATGGTTCTCTTTCTGATTTCGCCAATGGTTATAAATATTATGGTCTCCATCATTTACCCGGAGGAGGATGGATTTTTCGCGAATTTGCACCAAATGCAACAGAAATTTGGTTAACCGGTACTTTCTCCGATTGGAAACTCGAAGATAAATATAAATTGACCCGTATCAACTATGGGGATTGGCAATTGCAACTTGAAGAGGATGATCTCCATAACGGCGACCTTTTCAAAATGTTCGTCAAATGGCAAGGTGGTGAGGGAGAAAGAATTCCGGCTTATGCCAAAAGAGTGGTTCAGGATCCTGACACAAAAATTTTCTCAGCTGAAGTTTACGCTCCCGAAAAACCATATAAATTTAAGATTAAGAAATTTGCCCCTGATGTAAAACCCTTGTTGATCTACGAATGTCACATAGGAATGGCCCAAGAATCGGAAGGAGTAGGCACTTATGATGAATTTAGAGAAAAGATACTTCCAAGAATAGCTGCCGATGGTTACAACGCCATTCAGATTATGGCTATTCAAGAACATCCGTATTATGGTTCTTTTGGTTATCATGTCAGCAGTTTCTACGCTCCGAGTTCAAGATTCGGGACTCCCGATGATTTAAAACGTTTAATCGATGAGGCTCATAAACTCGGTATAGCCGTAATTATGGATATTGTCCATTCACATGCTGTTAAGAATGAGATTGAAGGTCTTGGTCGACTCGACGGTAGCTATGACCTTTATTTCTATGGCGACCATCGACGAGAACACCCGGCATGGGACTCTTTGCTCTTTGATTACGGTAAAAATTCAGTGCTTCATTTCCTTTTATCTAATTGTAAATATTGGCTTGAAGAATACAAGTTTGACGGCTTCCGTTTCGATGGAGTCACATCCATGCTATATTATGACCATGGATTAGGTAAAGCATTTGGATCCTATGCGGATTATTACGATGGTAATCAAGACACAAATGCCTTGACCTATCTCACTTTGGCCAACTTGCTTATTCACGAGGTGAATCCTAAGGCCGTGACAATTGCTGAGGAAATGAGTGGTATGCCCGGACTGGCTGTTAAGTTTGAGGATGGTGGTATCGGTTTCGACTACCGTATGGCCATGGGAGTGCCGGACTACTGGATCAAGATGATCAAGGAAAAGAAAGACGAAGATTGGCATCCAACTTCTATTTTCTGGGAACTCACCAATCGAAGAGCTGACGAAAAGACTATATCATACTGTGAAAGTCACGACCAAGCACTTGTGGGTGACAAGACTATCATATTCCGTCTTATTGACAAAGAAATGTATTGGCATATGATGACGGGTGATAATGATGGTACTGTGTCACGAGGAATGGCTCTGCATAAGATGATTCGTTTGGTCACTCTTGCAACCATTAACGGTGGATATCTCAACTTTATGGGTAATGAATTTGGTCACCCTGAATGGATTGATTTCCCGCGTGAAGGTAACGGCTGGAGTTATAAATATGCACGTCGACAATGGGATTTGGTGGATAGGGAAGACCTTAAATACCGTTTTCTTAATGCATTCGATAACGATATGGTAGATGTTGTTTCGAGTGTGTATAATTTCCAAGCTCTCCCTGTGGAAAAATTGTGGGAGAAAGACGACGACCAGGTTCTCGCTTTTATGAGAGGTGACTTGATTTTTGTCTTTAACTGGAATCCTGTGAAGAGTTTTGAGGGTTATGGGTTCCTGGCACCGGAAGGAGAATATGAGGTGGTTCTCGATTCTGATGCACTTGGTTATGGAGGGTATGGCCTTGTAGACGATAAGGTGCATCATTTCACTCAGCCCGATCAGTTATACAAACCATCAGGGAAAGGCTGGTTGCAACTGTATTTGCCTGCTCGCACAGCGATGATTCTCCGCAAAATTAAACCTTCACGCCCAAAAAAGGTCACATCTAAAAAACAATAAAAAACATTGATAATGAAAATACTTAAATCCATAATGGTTGGAGCTGTAATTTCAGCTTCAACCCTTTCTATGCATAGCCAAGGTCTTGGAAATATTCTCAGCGGTCTGGGTAATGGAAGCTCTGATTCGGGAAATGTTCTCACCAACATTATTGAAGGTGTCTTCACCAAATCTGATCTTTCCTTGTCCGACCTCATTGGAGAATATCAGGCTCAAGGTCCGGCTGTGACTTTCAAGAGTGACAATCTGCTACAAAAGGCCGGTGGTATAGCAGGAGCAGCAACCATAGTTTCGAAGTTGCAACCATATTATGAACAATATGGTTTAAACAATATGGTTCTTACAGTGGATAGTGCTGCAAATTTCACTATGAAAATCAAATCATTGAGTTTAAAAGGAACAATAACGAAAAATGATTCAGAAGGCACTTTTGATTTCAATTTTAATGTTATGGGCATTAAGCTTGGTAAGTTCACTGCATATATAGAAAAGAGTGGGAATAACCTTAATCTAATGTTTGATGCCTCAAAACTTAAGGATATAATATCAACTGTGGCTAAATTCACAGGAAATTCTATGGCTTCTGCTTTAGCGTCGATCCTTGACAGCTACGATGGGGCATGCATTGGTTGGAAAATGGTGTCGACTGCTCAAAACACTAATACTTCTTCAGGTTCGGCTATATCTAATAGTCTGGGCACTCTTAAAGACATCCTAAATAAAGGAAATTGATAACCACAGTCTGGAATAGATTTCAAGTATCATATATGCGGATATTGTTCTGCGGAATAATATCCGCACTTTTATTTTCCGCATGTAATTCAGAACATAAAAACAGAAAGCAAAAAATGTTCGCTGATATAGACGAGGCTATCTCTAATGTTGCGTTTTATGATTCTGAAAAAGAAGGAAGAATAGAAAACATCAAAAAAAGAATTCATGAGGCTTCTTCCGATGAAGTGAAATTTGAACTCTCCGAATGGCTCATTGAAGAATATGAAGCGTATAACAGCGATTCCACACTTTTTTATATTAATCTGAATCTGAAGAATCCCATCGTAGATACCCATCAGCAATATAAAAACAGGATGCTAATTAAAAAAGCTGATGTTGCTGCACATGCCGGACTGTTTGGTGAGGCAAGTGAAATTCTTGAAAATATTAATAAAGAGGAATTGGATTCAATTCTCTTGGAAAATTATTATTCAGCTTATTGCGATTTATATCAATATCAAAGTGAATATGCCACTGATAGCGAATATGCTCTCCGACATAGCAGTTTAAGGGAAACGTATATCGATTCTATAGGATTGGTGGCTTCCCCCGAGTCAATTAATTATGTTGTGAATCATGCTGCCTCAGCAGCAAGAAACGGTGATTTCCACACAGCAGAGACAATGCTTCTTGATAATCTGGGAAAATTTCATAGCGGAGAAAGAAACTATTCTATATTAACTTCTATTTTGGCCGACATATATCGTCAAAAGGGAGATAGAAACAATTATACCAAATACATTGGGAAAAGTGTAATCTCAGATATCGAAGGGGCTGTCAAAGAAAATATGGCTATAAGAGCATTAGCTACTATTTGCTATGAAGATGGTGATATCGAAAGAGCAGACCGTTACCTTCGTCAATCTTTTGCAGATGCTAATTTCTATTCAGCAAGAATGAGAAATGCCCAGTCTAGCCGTATGCTCCCCATTATAGGAGAGGCTTATACCTCTGAGCAGAAAAAAATGAATCATTCCCTCACTGTATTGGTAATATTTATCAGCATATTAGCGGTAGGATTAATCCTAATTTCTATTTATGCTCTTAAACAAGTTATAAAAGTTAGGGCCGTTAACAACAAGACTAAGGAAATGCTGGATGAAGTCTCCTCTTTATCTCAAAAACTATCAGATGTCAACAAAGAATTAAGCACCGCCAATATAGATTTGCAAAATTCAAATGCTATTCAAAAAGAATATGGTGTGCTTTTTATGGAATATTGTTCCTTGGCCATTTCCTCATTACAGCAATACCAACATTCCCTTAAAGTCGCCGCAGCTCAAGGCAATTTGGATACATTAAGAAAAAAAATAGACTCCTCAAACATTGAAAATAAAACTCTTGCCGAGTTCTATTCAAAATTCGATGAGGCAGTGTTGAATCTTTATCCAAATTTTGTGGAAAAATTCAATTTACTTCTAAAACCTGAAGATCGAATAGAAGTTAAACCTAAGGAAAAGCTGAATACAGAACTGCGTGTCTTTGCATTAATCCGAATAGGCATAACCGATTCTGAGAAAATAGCCGGATTTCTCCGCTGTTCCATCACAACGATATACACCTACAGGTCAAAAATCAAAAAGAAAGCACTCCGGCCCGATTCCTTCGAGCAATCCCTTTCCCAAATCTAAACTTACTCCCGTAAAATAGGCTAATTTCCGGTTTCGGAAATTTCAAAATTATAAGTATAAATTTGGTAAGATTAAACCCTTTTACTAATTTTGAAAAATTAAACACCTTAAATATATAATGGAAGAAAATCTAATAAAAACGTGTCTTCACGACCGCCATGTAAAACAAGGAGCTTTGATGTCGCCATTCGGTGGATTTGACATGCCTATACAATACAAAGGTATTACGGAAGAACATAATGCAGTGCGTCAGAATGTGGGAGTTTTCGATGTCAGCCACATGGGAGAAGTTAGAATATCAGGTCCCGACGCATATAAATATGTGAGTCATATTTTTGTCAATGATGTCACAGGTGCACCAGACGGACAGATATTTTATGGGATGATGTGTTATGAAAATGGTGGAACTGTCGACGATCTTCTTGTATATAAAGTCAATGATCAAGAATATTTTCTTGTAATAAATGCCTCCAACATTGCAAAAGATGTGGAATGGATCAAGAAGAATGCCGAGGGTTATGATGTAAAGGTTGTTAATGAAAGCGACTATTATGGTGAGGTTGCAGTGCAGGGACCAAAAGCCGAAGAAACACTCGAAAAAATATTAGGTTTAGAATTAAAAGACATCCCTTTCTATAATTTTAAAGTTTTCACTATTGATGGTGAAGATGTTATTGTGAGTCGTACCGGTTATACAGGTGAAGACGGTTTTGAGATTTATGGTAGCCATTCTTATATTCAAGGAGTATGGGACAAACTGATGGAAGCAGGGGTTCAGCCTTGTGGTCTTGGTTGCCGTGACACTCTCAGATTTGAAGTTGGATTACCTTTATATGGCGATGAGCTTTCTCCTGAAATTTCTCCCATTGAAGCTAGTCTTAGTATGTTCGTTAAACTGGATAAACCTGAATTTATCGGAAAAGAAGCGCTTGCAAAACAAAAGGCTGAAGGAGTGGCTCGTAGAATAGTAGGCCTTGAACTCGATGGAAACGCTATTCCACGTCATGGATATCCTGTAGAGGTTGATGGGAAACAAGTGGGAGAGATAACTACCGGCTATCGTTCCATTTCTACAGGCAAGAGCGTAGCAATGGCTATGATCGACAAGCCTTATGACAAACTTGGCACCAAAGTGGAAGTTAGAATTCGTAAGAAAACCTTCCCGGCTACTGTAGTTAAAAAACGTTTCTACGACAAAAATTATAAAAAATAATTAGGGAAAAGGAATCATTATAACTTGAGGGAAGATTCTTTATTTCAAAAATAAAAACTTAAAATTTAACATACAATGAGCAAAGTATTAGATGATCGTAAATATGCAGATTCCCACGAATGGGTAAAACTTAACGGTGATATAGCCACTATAGGTATTTCTGACTACGCTCAACATGCGCTCGGTAATATCGTTTATGTAGATATGCCGGAAGTGGGTGATGAAGTAAATCAAGGAGATGATTTCGGAGCAGTGGAATCTGTAAAGGCGGCGAGCGATCTCATTTCTCCAATAAGTGGTGAAGTGGTGGAAGTGAACGAAGCCCTTGTTGATAAACCGGAACTTATCAATGAAGATGCATTTGGTAACTGGATCATCAAGGTTAAGATTTCAGATCCTTCGGAACTTGACAAATTGATGGATGCCGAAGCATACAAAAAACTTTGCGAAGCATAAAATAGGACTAATTATGATATTTTAGGGACGTGGTGCTGCATATTTGGCTTCACACGTCCCTTTTACCTTGATTATACTCTTATAACATATTATTAATAACAATACCATGTCGCATAAATATATGCCTCATTCTGAGGAAGATATAAAAGTTATGCTTGATAAAGTCGGCGTGAAAAATATCGACGAACTTTACAGCGATGTTCCTTCTGAAGTGATATTAGAAAGGGATTACGACATCCCGTCTTGTATGTCGGAAATCGAACTTCGTAATCATTTTAAAGAACTTGCAGATAAAAACAAACAGTTGATTATTTTTGGAGGTCAGGGAGCTTACGATCATTATTCTCCTTCTGTGATTCCTCATCTACTTTCAAGAAGTGAATTTTATACTGCTTACACTCCCTATCAGCCTGAAATTTCCCAAGGTACACTTCAATACATCTTTGAATATCAAAGTATGATTTCGGAACTTACAGGAATGGAGGCTACCAATGCTTCTATGTATGACGGAGCAACTGCGGCGGCAGAGGCATTGTTCATGCTTGTGGCATCTTCAAGGAAGAAGAACAGGGTGTTGATTTCCGCAACCGTCAATGATCAAGTTAGAAAAGTGGTGGAAACCTACACTAAGTTCCATGGAGTGGATCTCACAGTGATTCCGGAAAAAGATGGAGTAACGGATCTTGAGTCTTTGAATACCGAACTTGAGAAAGGAGATGTGGCCGGAGCTATGTTACCTACACCTAATAAGTATGGTATAATAGAAGATTTTTCCGGGGTTGCTGAAAAGATTCATGCAGCTAAGGCTTTTTTCGCCATATATGCCGATCCTTCAACACTTGCTGTCTTGAAAACTCCTGCTGAATGGGGAGCTGATGTAGCTTGTGGTGATGGTCAGACTTTAGGCATGCCTCTTTCTTTCGGTGGACCTTACTTAGGTTTTATTTCATGTAGCAAAGCTATGCTAAGAAAAATGCCGGGACGTATTGTGGGAGCCACTAAGGATATCGACGGCAAGAGAGGTTTCGTCTTGACACTTCAAGCACGTGAGCAACATATCCGCCGAGAAAAAGCCACAAGTAACATATGTTCAAATCAGAGTCTGATGGCTCTATATGCAACTATTTATATTGCATTGCTGGGTGACAAAGGTTTGAAAGAGGTCAATAAACTTAGTTGCGACGGGGCCCATTATCTATACAACAAATTAATCGCCACGGGTAAATTCCATCCTGTCTATGACAAGCCTTTCCTAAAAGAATTCGTTGTCAAGTCAGATTTGGATTTGAAGAAAATCAACGACCGCTTATTGCAAAACGGAATCATGGGTGGCATCTTGCTTGGTGACGATAAAGTGGAGTTCGCTGTTACCGAAAAGCGTTCAAAAGAGGAAATTGATAATCTGGTTAACTTAATGCTTGAAGCTTGATATGAAAAATTACGATAAAATAATATTCGAACTTTCCCAACCGGGACGTCAAGGTTATTCTTTACCTAAGGATAATTATGGCACTGATGGATTGTCAGGAATTCCGGCAGAGCTTTTAAGAGAAAAAGATGCAGAGCTACCCGAAGTGAGTGAACTTGATGTAGTGCGTCATTACACTAATCTCTCCAACAAAAATTTCGGTGTGGATACCGGTTTTTATCCCTTGGGGAGTTGCACAATGAAGTATAATCCTAAGATCAATGAGGAACTTTGTGCACTTCCTGCATTCACCTCATTGCATCCACAGCAAAATGAAGAAAGCGTTCAGGGGGCTCTGGAACTTTATTATAATTTGCAACAAATGCTTTCGGAGCTGGCAGGTTTAAAGGAATTCACATTGAATCCTTACGCCGGCGCACATGGTGAATTGACCGGCCTGATGGTCATGAAAAAATATCATGAAGCAAAGGGTGACCATAAACGTACAAAAGTTATAGTGCCCGACTCTGCACATGGCACAAATCCCGCTTCAGCTATGGTAGCCGGTTTAGAGGTGGTGGAGGTAAAATCCAAGCCTAACGGTTCTATTGATGTTGAGGATCTCAAACCTCTTCTTGACGATACCGTTGCCGGTATAATGATGACTAATCCCAATACTCTCGGTATGTTTGAAACTGAGATAACAGAAATAGCAAAATTGGTGCATGAAGCCGGTGGTCTGCTTTACTATGACGGTGCGAATCTCAATCCTCTTTTAGGAAAGGTGAGACCGGGTGATATGGGCTTTGATATCATGCATATCAATCTTCATAAAACCTTCTCGACACCTCACGGTGGTGGGGGTCCGGGTTCGGGTCCTGTGGGTGTTGCTCCTCATCTTGTGAAGCATCTTCCCAATCCAAGGGTAGTGAAAGATGAAAATGGGAAATTCCACATAACATCCAATAATGAAGATGCTTTAGGTAATATTTCATCCTTCTTAGGTAACTTTGGTGTGATGATGAGAGCTTATGCTTATATCCTCACCTTAGGTAAGGAAAATATTAAAAATGTGGGACCTTTGGCAACCTTGAATGCAAATTACATTAAGGAAAATCTGAAGGATGATTATCTTCTACCGATTGAAGGTGTATGTAAACATGAATTTGTGTTCGATGGTTTAAGAGATAAGTCTACAGAAGTCACCACTCTGAATGTAGCCAAGAGATTGCTTGATTATGGATTCCATGCTCCCACTATTTATTTCCCATTGCTATTCCATGAATCAATGATGATTGAGCCCACAGAGACAGAAAGCAAAGATACCTTGGATCAATTTATAGCAGTGATGCATACTATAGCGAAAGAAGCTAAAGAGAATCCTGAGCTTGTGAAGAATGCCCCGAACAACACTATTGTTCGTAAACTCGATGAGACAACAGCTGCAAAAAATCCTATTCTTACATTCAAGGCATTAAAAGAAAACGAAGCATGAAAGCTGATTTGTTGATTATAGGAGCCGGCCCGGGAGGTTATGAAACCGCTTTGACTGCAGCCCGTCAAGGTAAAAGCGTTATTCTTTTTAATGGAGATAAACTTGGTGGCACTTGCCTTAACGAAGGTTGTATACCCACCAAATGTCTTTGCAAAAATGCTGAAGTAGTTTCGCTTTTTAAAGAAGGCGACAAATTTGGTATTGATGATTTTACCTTCACCTTAGATTACAATAAAGTGATCGAAAGAAAAAGGGAAGTGGTGGAAAATCTAAGAAAAGGTGTTGAAACCTTACTCACTCAAGCGAAAGTGACTGTTGTAAATTCTAAAGCGGTTTTCAAGAATGCGAAAACAGTGATAGCGGATGGAGAAGAATATGAAGGTGACAGAATAATCATAGCAACAGGATCTGTTTCCAAGTCCCTTCAGATTCCCGGACACGATTTAAAATGTGTCATGGACTCTTCGACAATATTGGAACTTGAATATATTCCCGCCACTCTGACCATTATAGGAGGTGGAGTGATAGGCATGGAGTTCGCTTCAATTTTCCATCAACTTGGGTCAAAGGTTACAGTCATTGAATTCATGAAGCAGATCCTACCTCCATTTGATTCCGATATAGCCAAGAGACTGAAACAATCTTTAACCAAGAAAGGTATAAATATAATTACCGGAGCCTCAGCTAAAGAAATACGTCAGAATGAATTCTACGAAATAGAGGTGGTTTATGAAGTTAAAGGTAAAGAGGAGAAAATAGTGTCGAGCGATCTTTTAATGGCAGTTGGTCGTACTCCTCGTGTTGAGGGCCTGAATCTTGAAGCAGCAGGAGTTAATTATTCTCCCAAAGGAATTCCGGTAGACGAATTCATGCAAACCAACGTACAGGGAATATTCGCTATCGGCGATGTAAATGGAAAAATGATGTTGGCTCATGTTGCATCAGCTCAGGGTGAAAGAGCACTGAATGTGATAAACGGAGTTTCTGATAAACTTAGATTCGATCTGATCCCCAGTGCAGTTTTCACTGTTCCCGAATGCGGAATGGTGGGTAAAACCGAGGAACAATGTAAGGAAGAGAAACTGGAAATAATGGTTGGAACTTCATTCTTCAGAGCCAATGGTAAAGCCATGGCCTTAGGAGAAACAGACGGAATATGTAAATTGATTTTCAAAAAGGAAGACGGTCTTCTGATAGGTGCCCACATTATGGGAGTTGAAGCAGCCGACTTGGCTCAGCAATGTGCCGACCTTATGAATAGAAACACAACTCTAAAAGAATTTAAGGATATAATTTTCGGCCATCCAACAGTGAGTGAAGTCCTTATTGCCGCTGTCCGTTCTGTCAAGTAAATTTCTCTAAATACAGAATCTTTTCTAATATACTTTTAATCCCGCCAAAGGCGGGATTAAAAGTATAGCCCCCTCAGTGTTTCCACGAAAGGAGGCTATTGTCCCGGTCCTGTAACCACGTATGTGTAAAAGCCCTTTTATAGAACTATGAATGGCCGGGTCTTAATATTTTTTTATCAGTTCCCGAAGTTAGTTACACCACTTGTATCTTCGAAGAAACCTATTGAGAATATCCACCAGAGCAATATCGCTACCAAGAATAGGACTCCTAACCATATCCAAAGTTTATTCATTCTACGGGTGGATTCCCTTTGTTTATCTTTTTGTTGCGCTTCCATAGACCTTGCAATCATATCAGCGTTGTCGTGATCTTCATGCTTATGTCTTTCGTCTCTTTCCATGACCATTGAATTATTATTTGATATTATAACATTATTTTCTTGTTCCTTGTTCACAAAGTTAATTCATTTTTTGAAAAAAAAGAAATTTTTTTTGCAAACTACTTAAAAAGGCACCTCATCATTACCTTGCGCCATCATATTGTCGGGTAATGGAGAATTAGGCGAACCAAATGAATTACCAAAATCACCGGGAATATCATCACTTCTGTTCATTCTGGATTCAATTTTCAGCCTGTTTTCTGAAAGAGTTTCTTGTAGAACTTCGTATCCTTCTTCCCAATTCTCGAATTTAGCAAATTTGGATACAAAATGAAGTTTGACGTCGCCAACACCACCTGAACGATGTTTAGCTACAATCAAATATGCCAACCCTTTGATATTGTTTCCTTCTCCATCTTGAGTGGCACGGGTGTAATATTCCGGACGATGAATGAAACATACGATGTCGGCATCTTGTTCTATAGCACCTGACTCTCGAAGATCCGAAAGTACCGGACGTTTGTCTTCTCTGTTTTCGGTACTGCGGTTTAATTGAGAAAGGGCTATGATAGGAATATCCAGTTCTTTTGCCAATGCTTTAAGAGAACGTGAGATGGTGCTAACCTCCTGTTCACGGCTTCCATGTTTCTGGCCGGTAGCATTCATGAGCTGAAGATAGTCTATCATTATCATTTTTACTCCCTTTTCTCTTACCAATCTTCTGGCCTTTGTTCTTAATTCGCTTATGGATAATCCCGGGGTCTCATCTAAATAAAGAGGTGCGCCATAGACTGTCCTTATTCTTGAATTTAACCTGTCTTCTTCTTCAGCAGAAAGCCTTCCGCTCTTTATTTTTTCACCCTCCAAAGAAGCCACATTGCTAATCAATCTTTTTATTAATTGCACATTCGACATTTCAAGAGTGAAAATCGCAATTGGCACATTATAATCAACTGCCATATTTTTAGCCATAGATAGAACAAAGGCCGTTTTACCCATAGCCGGACGAGCCGCGATTATTATGAGATCGGAATTTTGCCACCCGGAAGTCATTTTATCTAAATCCCTGTATCCCGTCTGAAGACCCGAAAGCCCGCTTTCATTATTTGCGGCATTTTGAATTTGCTCCAAGGCCATATTAATCACCGGGTCAATTTGCGTCACCTCCCTTTTTAATTGATTTTGGGAAATATCGAAAAGTTGGCTTTCAGTATCCTGAAGAAGATCTTCTATATCGTTGCTCTCATCGTAGGCCTTCGTTTCTACATCAACTGCAAAAGTAATGAGTCTTCGGGCAAGATATTTTTGTGCCACTATACTGGCATGGAATTCAAGGTTGGCCGAAGAGTAAACTCGAGCTGTAAGCTCTGCAATATGAACAGCTCCTCCAACTTCTTCAAGCGTTCCGTCACGTCGTAGCTGCTCGGTGACAGTCATCATGTCTATTGGCCTTTGATTCAAACCCAAAGTGGTGATAGCCTCAAATATTTTTTTATTTACAGGATCATAAAAACTATCAGGCACAAGAATGTCGCATACATTCATATATGCATCTTTTTCCAACATGCACGTTCCCAATACTATTTCTTCTAGTTCTGTATCCCTTGGGGGCAGCTTGCCCGTAGCATCAGTCAGTATTTGTTTTATTTCAGGTTTTTTAGCCATTCTAAAGTTTGTTGATTAAGGAAAGAGAAAATTATAATTAGTATCAGGTTTAAGGGTAGAAAAGATTATTAATAGATAGCAACTCACTATAAGAAGCAAGATAGATGTCCACTTTAAGACATCATTTAAATCTTTGCCACTATGTGTGGTCAATCTGGTCCATAGCATTGCATGAAAAGCAAAATATGAAAGCCATCCGGCAGACACCCAAAAAGGAAGAGCCGAAGATGCCATGGCCAGAAAGACAGCAGACAAAATACCATCATAGAAATAAACCGCTCCCATTGTTTTGCGTCCCAAAATCACTACCGATGTTCGCTTGCCCACAGCTTTATCATCGTCCATATCACGATAATTATTAACTATTAAAACATTTGCTGCCATAAGTCCGACTGCTGCACCTGTAAACATAGTCGTACTGTCAAAATATAGCATCCTTGTCTGAACATATTCCGTGAAGAAGACAGGTACGAATCCAAAGAAAATTATTACAGCGATTTCTCCGAGTCCATTATGGGACAAAGGAAAAGGACCTGTGCTATATGCCAAGGCAAAAAGACCAATAAAAAGACCAACAAAGATGATCCACCAGCCACCCCAAATTATGAGAGTTGCACCTATGCATGAGGCAATACCTAAAGTTATAAAGGTAGCTCTCTTCATAGCTTTCGGTGTAATATCTCCTTCTGTTACTCCTCTTCGAAAGCCTTCACGTCCTTTTTTGTCAAGACCGTTCTTAAAGTCATAATATTCATTGGCAAAATTGGAAGCTATTTGAGCAAGAATAGCAAAAAAAAGACATATCAGAAAAGGAAGAACTGAAAATCCATGATGATATATGGCACATGCAGTGCCTGCCACGACCCCCGCAACACTCACCGGTAAAGTGCGTAATCTCATCGCTTCGATCCATTCTTTCATATTATCTTTTTCTTTTGAAAAACTCTTTCATGAGTTCTGATGCTTCTTCCTCCATGACACCTTTAGTCACAATTGTTTTGGGATGAAGGGGGGAGAGGTTTTCTTGACAAAATTTTGTAAAACCTCTTTTAGGATCAGATGCTCCGTAGACAATTCTTCCAATTTGGCTCCATCCTAATGCTCCGGCACACATGATACATGGTTCGACTGTGACATATAAGGTAGATTGAGGAAGATATTTACCCCCTAAATTGTTAGCAGCGGCTGTTAATGCTATCATTTCAGCATGAGCTGTTACGTCATTTAGAGCTTCTGTTTGATTATATCCTGTGCCAATCACTTTACCATTACAAACCACTACAGCCCCTACAGGGACTTCATCGTTATCAAAAGCTTCTTCAGCCTGACGCATTGCAAGACTCATGTAATATTCATCTCTGGGATCAAGCATAATATTATGGTCTATAGGAAAGGTGTCAAAAGTTAAAAATTAGTACTTTTTTGAATTATGGTAGCTACTTTTTCCATCAACCATGTTGGGGTAGAGGTGGCACCGCATACCCCCACACTTTCCACTCCTTTAATAAGAGACATATCCAATTGCGATTCATCAGATATAAGATAAGTTTTTGGATTTACCCCCTTGCACATTTCATAAAGCACTTTGCCGTTAGAACTTTTAGCCCCACTTACAAAGAAAATCACATCATGACTCTGAGCGAATTCTTTCATTTTCTGCATGCGATTGGCCACTTGTCTGCAAATGGTGTCATAATATTCGAATTTGCCATCTTTCTTTCTTTTGCCAATCTCTTCGACAATGTCCTTAAAACCTTCAATGGATTTAGTGGTCTGGGAATAAAGAATTATATCACGGCTTAAATCAAGTGTGTCAATACCTTCTTTATCTTGAATCACTACCGCCTCTCCATTAGTTTGCCCAACGAGACCATTAACTTCAGCATGTCCGTTTTTACCATATATCACGATAAGCGGTTTTTGGCCTCCTTTTTTTTCTTCCTCAACACCCTCATCATACGTTTTCTTTATCCTACGTTGAAGTTGTAGCACCACAGGACATGTAGCGTCTATAACTTCTATATTGTTTTTATGAGCGGTTTCGTAAGTCTTAGGAGGTTCTCCATGTGCTCTCAGCAAAACTTTGACGTTTTTCAAATTATCAAGATCAGAATGGGTGATAGTTTTCAAACCTTTATCCTGAAGACGTTCCACTTCACGGGCATTATGAACAATATCTCCGAGGCAATATAGCTGTCCCTTGGAAGCCAATTCATCTTCGGCTTTATTGATGGCGGTGACCACTCCAAAACAGAATCCGGAATTTGAATCAACTTCTACTTTCATTTTCTATTCTTTCAATCGTGTCTTGGAAAAGCTTTATCAACCACTCCATTTGTTCTTCATGAGTGACGGCACCATTATCGAGTTCTATGGCATCCTCAGCCTTTATTAAAGGAGAAACCTCTCGAGTGGTATCTATTCTGTCTCTTTCCTCAAGATTGGAATAAACTTCTTCAAAACGAATGTCCATTCCTTTATTTGCCAGTTCTCTCCAGCGACGTCTGGCTCGCTCATGAAGTCCAGCATATACAAAAACTTTCAGTTCTGCATTCGGGAAAACAGTGGTGCCTATGTCACGTCCATCCATTACTATACCCTTTTTCTTACCCATCAGTTGCTGAAGTTGCACCATTCTTTCTCTTACCTCAGGAATAACTGCTACAGGACTTACGTGACTACTAACTCTCATTTCACGAATTTCCTTCTCTACATCTTCACCATTAAGCAGAGTGTGTTGAACACCATCTTTCCCGGTTTTTTGTTCAAAAGATACCTCAAGATTATGAAGGTGAGGTATCAAACCTTCTTTATTAACCAATCCATCTTCATTAATCAAACCATTTCTTAAAGCGAAAAGTGTGACTGCACGATACATAGCACCGGAATCCACATAAACATAACCTACTCGTTTAGCAAGTTCTCTGGCCATAGTGCTTTTACCTGAAGAAGAGTATCCGTCAATAGCAACTACAATTTTTGGCGCATCTGTAATTTCAAGTGGCTCATTCATATCATTTGAAATCATTTAGGCGTGCAAGATACTTCCCTATAATGTCGAATTCAAGATTCACTTTAGTTCCTTCCTTTATATCACAAAAATTGGTATGATCATGAGTATAAGGTATAATATTGACAGCAAAAGAATCTTTTTCTGAATCACACACAGTCAGACTGACCCCATTAACGGCAACTGATCCTTTTTCAACAGTCATATATCCTTTACGTGCCATTTCTATAGGAATTTCGTATTTAAAAGAATATTTCCAGCTGCCATCAAGGTTTTCAACTTTAGTGCATAAGGCAGTGGTATCTACATGTCCTTGCACTATATGGCCGTCTAATCTTCCGTCAATTTTCATGCTCCTTTCTATATTGACAAGATCTCCTATTTGAAGTTCGCCTAAATTTGAACGGTCCAGAGTTTCCTTTATAGCAGTGACGGTATATGTGCCGTCTCCTGGTAAGGAAACGACAGTTAGACATACACCATTATGGCTGATGCTCTGGTCGATTTTTAATTCATCGCAAAAATGACATTTCAGAGTGATATGGAGATTTGTGTCTTCATGTTTTAATCCAACAACTTTTATCGCTTCTTCAACAATTCCGGAAAACATATTTAGAATAGAATTTAAGTTTAAATTATATTTTTAGGAGGAATTACAAAATTAATCATATTCTTATTATCCCCCAACCAAGACTTTATTCAACTATCTACAATTTTTGAACCATAAAATAAAAGTATTAATTTTGTAAGTCCTAATAATAGTAAAATTGAAATCGATACCAAAATTATTAAATAAACTTTTAATGTATCTGTTCTCACTGTTTTTGACATTGGGAATATTTTCATGCAAAAGTCATAAAAATAAGACTACAGATAATGATTCTGCTTATATTGGAGAACAAGTTGAAGTTAGAGGGCAGAAGAAAAGAAAACATAACGAAACGCGAGAAAAAATAGTGGAAGAATCCCTTACATGGGTTGGTACACCCTACAAATACGGTCACAGCGAGAAAGGGATTGCAACGGATTGTTCAGGAATGGTGCTTGTGCTTTATAGAGATATAGCTGAAATCAAACTTCCAAGAAATTCTGCTCAACAAGCTGATTTCTGCGAGAAATTAAAAGAAAAAGAAATTAAGCCCGGAGATCTGGTTTTTTTTGCCACTGGAAAAGATAAAAAGCAAATTTCACATGTTGGAGTGATGATAGATGGCTGTAAGTTTGTACATGCCTCTGCAAGCAAAGGGGTGATCCTTTCTGAAATGACCACCCCTTATTATCAAAAAGCTTTTATAAAATACGGACGAGTTCCCGGGATGAAATAATTATTCCGCAATAACTTGATTAAGTTTATCTTCAAGTACCTGGAGGCTCACTAAACCTACGCTACGTTCTTTTAGTTCACCATTCTTGAAGAAAAGCACTGTCGGGATATTACGAACTCTTTGTTCGCTTGCTATTTCATCATTATCGTCGATGTTGAGTTTGCCCACTGTAATATCGGGGTATTTTTCAGCGAGCTCTTCCACTATGGGACCAAGCTTGATACAAGGGCCACACCAGGTTGCCCAAAAGTCGATTACAACGATTTTACCCGATTCTATGGCTTCGCGGGCAGTTTGATCTGTGAATTGTTGTGCCATGGTTTTTAATTTATGGTTTATAATATTTAGTTTATATTGTGATAATATTTTCCAAACTCAGGTATCTTAATTACTCAACACCTCATATTTAACACCCCAATCGTCCAAGAACTCGACTAAATCTTTCGAGATTGGAAATTTTTGACGTGAATGGATGTTAATAATTTGATTTCGCTCTTTGTCATATATTTTTAGGTAAAGATCTCCGGGTCGCTCAGAGGCTTTGAATTCCATGAGTTGATCATAAAATTCAGTTTGGCTGAAATTTCTATCAAGATATATCCTCACTGCGTTGGCTGTGGTTGCAGACAAATCCTGCAAATATTGGATATCTTCAATTCTTATATCCAAGAAACCGGCTCTATATGTGCTTTCGCTCACTCTTGCTTTCACCCTTATGAAATCATTGGGTTGAACCCGGTTTTTCACATTGGCAACGTCCCTTCCAAAAACTTTGAATGTATAGTTACCAGAAAAATCTTCGAGTGTAAAGCTCATCCAAGGATTCCCTTTTTGATTTGTACCCATATCTACAGCGGTAACCACACCACCTAAAGTATAAACATTCCCGGCCTCTTTTAGTTCGTCAAATTCTCCACATTTACACGAACACCCATAAGTAACCTCCATATAATAAGGATCCAAGGGATGGGCAGACAGATAAATTGTGACAAGTTTCTTTTCCTCTTCTAAAAGTTTAAGACGATTCCATGGAGCCACCGTCGGAAACTCCGGTTTCGGGGTATCAATTGGTTCTAAGTCTCCAAAAAGAGAAGTATTAAGGGAATTCTTATCATTTTGAATTGTCTGGCCATATTTCACCAAAACATCTGTAAAAGTGGAGTCATAGACGGGTTCTACGAAAGCTTCGCGTGCATATCCCATAGAATCAAAAGCCCCCGCAATTGCCAAATTCTCTATGGCACCTCTATTGCAACTGCTCAGATTAATTCTTTCCACAAAATCATAAATATCATTGAATGGCCCGTTTTCTCTTTCTTTGATAATAGCTGACACGGCATTAACACCTACACCTTTTATCGCACCGAGACCAAATCGTATTTCCCCTTTCTTATTAACACTAAATTTTACATCAGATTCATTAACGTCAGGTCCTTTTACATTGATACCCATTCTTATGCATTCATCCATAATTTTTTTGAGCTTGTCGCCTGACCCTAAGTTTCTACTCAAAACACCGGCCATATATTCTGCAGGATAGTGGGCTTTTAAATAGGCTGTCTGATATGCTACCCATGTATAGCAAGTAGCATGGCTTTTATTGAATGCATAAGATGCGAATTTCTCCCAATCTCCCCAGATTTTTTCCAACACTTCAGCTTGATGACCGTTTTTCTGACCTTCGCTCATGAATTTTTCTTTGAGCAAAAGCATCTTGTCGATCTGCTTTTTACCCATTGCCTTTCGGAGCATATCACTCTCTCCTCGAGTAAAATTGGCAAGAAGTCGTGATAAAAGCATCACCTGTTCCTGATAAACTGTGATTCCATAGGTTTCATGCAGATATTTCTCCATGATAGGAATATCATATGTGATAGGTTCCTCTCCATGTTTTCTTCTCACAAACGAAGGGATATAATCCATAGGACCCGGACGATAGAGGGCATTCATGGCTATCAAATCTTCGAATTTTGATGGGTTCAATTCCCTTAGGGAAGATTGCATACCTACTGATTCGAATTGAAATGTAGAAGTGGTTTTCCCTTCACAATATAACTTGAATGTTTCAGGATCATCGAGTGGTATGTTCTCAATGTCAAGATCAAATCCATGAGTGCGTTTAATATTTGCCAAGGCTTCTTTTATAATGGAAAGAGTTTTAAGGCCCAAGAAATCCATCTTTATGAGACCCGTTTCTTCAATCACACTACCTTCATATTGAGTTGAAATTACCTTAGATCCATCGGCATCTGTAGCCATGGAGATGGGCACCCAGTCAGTGATGTCATCTCTTCCAATTATAACCCCACAAGCATGGATACCGGTTCCTCTTACATTACCTTCCAACTGCTGGGCGTATTTCATCACCTCCCTAACTATAGGATTTTCATTTCTGGTTTCTTTTTCAAAATCCTTACAGTAGGCGAGACAATTTTTAAAATTTACTTTAGTGGCTTTACCATTTACTTCGGGCAAACGGTCGGGCACTAATCGTGCAAGCCTATTTGATTCCGGAAGAGGAAGGTCGAGAACTTTTGCAACGTCTTTAATGGCCATTTTTGTAGCCATTGTTTGGTAAGTGATAATATGAGCTACCTTCTCGGCTCCGTATTTTTTTGTTACATAATCAAGCACAGCATAACGCCCGTCGTCGTCGAAGTCAACATCGATATCAGGCAAAGATATACGGTCGGGATTAAGGAACCTTTCAAATAGCAGGTCATATTTTATAGGGTCGATCTGGGTTATTCCCAAACAATAGGCCGCTGCACTTCCGGCAGCGGAACCACGACCCGGACCAACGCTAACTCCAAGTTCCTTCCTTGCAACATTAATGAAATCTTGAACGATAAGAAAATAACCGGGGAAACCCATTGTTTTCATAATGTGAAGTTCAAAACGTACTCTTTCTTTCACATCTTCAGGCACCGGGTCACCATAAAGTCTTTTAGCTCCTTCCCAAGTCAATTTTGCAAGATAATCCGCTTCCAACTTGATACGGTAAAGCTTGTCGTATCCCCCCAATGTCTTGATTTTCTTATCAGCATCTTCCTGAGAAAGTACAACATTACCGTTTTCATCCCTGGTGAATTCATTGAACAGATCTTCTTCTGTGAATTGCTTTCGATAATCTTCCTCAGTGCCAAATTCAACGGGAATATCAAATTCAGGCATAATGGGACCATGATCGATCGAATAGAATTCAACTTTGTCAAGAATCTCCTGTGTATTGCTGATTGCTTCAGGAATATCGGTAAAAATTTCTTCCATCTCTTTAGGAGACTTTAGCCATTCCTGCTTAGTATAATGCATTCTTGCCTCATTGAATTTCTTTTGGGTAGATACACATATCAGCCTATCATGAGCCTCTGCATCATCTTCATAAGTGAAATGCACATCGTTGGTGGCAATCACTTTAATATTATATTTTTTTGCGAATTCAAGAAGAACCGCATTAACCTTTTGTTGTTCAGGAAAAACGTCACGGTTGGAATTTTCTTTAAATGTTTCATGACGTTGAAGCTCCAGATAAAAATCCTCTCCAAATGTGTCTTTAAACCATTTCACTCGTTCCTCGGCACCTGTCCTGTCTCCCTGCATTATCAGCTGAGGTATCTCTCCGCCAAGACAAGCCGAACAAATTATCAGTCCATCTTTATGTTTTTCAAGTTCATAACGATCGGTTCGTGGATGGTAATAAAAACCATCAGTCCAAGCTTTGCTGACAAGTTTGATAAGATTGTGATAGCCTTTCTCGTTTTTTGCAAGCACTATGAGATGATAACCGTTATCATTTTTATCTTTTCTTTCGGTCATCTTGTCTTTTGCCACATACATCTCACACCCTAGTATAGGTTTGAATTTTTCCTCAGGAGTTTTCCCTGAATTCTTCTTCTTGACATAATTGAAGAATTCCTTGATTCCGAACATGTTTCCGTGATCGGTAAGTGCAAGTCCCTTCATGCCGTCGGTTATGGCTTTGTCCACAAGTTCATTTATCGAAGCCTTTCCGTCAAGCAAACTATATTGGGAATGTACATGTAGATGAGTAAAATTCATTGGAAAATATAAAGACCTAATTAGGAATTAAAATTATCAATTGTTAATCTTTTCAAGAAGAATTTTCACAGCTCCTTCAAGTTGGGCATCCTTGCCCGATTCAACTTCTGCCGGCTCATTATATATGATAACGTTGGGATTCAGTTGTGTATTTTCCAATATAGTGCCATTATTTGCCATATTTGTCACTTGAGGGATTCCGAATACAATGTTTGGATCAATCTGATTTTCCCACCAAACTGCAGTCATGGTTCCCGGAACAGGAGCTCCCACCACTTCGCCGATTCCAAGTGTCTGATAAGTGTAGGGTGACCCATGTGCATCACTGTAATTAGCTTCATTCACTAGCATTACGCTCGGTTTAGTCCATTGGGAGAAAGGCTCGATTCCAATTTCTTCTCCTCTGGGTGAGAAAGTTACATATTGTTTCCCATTTAGCAGTATGGCGAGATCATTATGTAGCCAACCACCTCCATTGAAACGGGTATCAACCACAACCGCATCATAATTTCTATATTTCCCTAAAAGACGGTCGTAGACATTTTGGAAACTTTGTGTGTCCATTCCTTGCACATGTACATAACCTACCTTTCCACCTGACACACTATCTACAATCTGTTCATTTCTTTCCACCCATCTTTGATATGCCATGGCTGATTGTTGACCCGAAGAAAGAGGTCGAACACTAATAAATTTATTTTCCCCTTCAGAAGTTTTAATTCCGAGTCTCACTTTTTTACCGGCTTTACCTTCCAAAAGAGGGTAATAATCTTGTCCACTTTTGATTTCATCGCCATCTATAGAAACAATTATATCCCCGGGTTTTACGCCAGCACTTTTATTGGCGAGAGGACCTCGTGGGAAAATCTCTGCAATTTTCAGACCTTCATCGGTATAGTTCTCGTCAAAGAATGCTCCCAAAGAGGCTGTAGATAGTTCAGCTCCTTGTCCATAAGCCCGACCTCCCGTGTGAGAAGCATTTAGTTCTCCAAGTGTCTCACTCAAAAGATTTGCAAAATCGCGATTATTAGAAATGTAGGGTAAGAATTCACGGTAATGATCAGTGTAATATTTCCAATCTACACCATGAAGATTAGGGTCGTAGAACTTATCTTCCACTTGTTTGGCCATATGATCGAAGATATAAAGACGTTCCAATGAAGGATGACGGTCATATGGTGCCTCAAATTCCACAATTTTTACATCCCCGTCAGGGAGTGACACTTTTTTTATACCCTCGAAAGAAAGAAGGAAAAGGTTTTCTCCCTTTTTATCTACTTCCATACCTCCGAATGTCCCGGGCACTAACACCTCTGTATCCCCTTTCTTAAGATTCGATACCATGAGGTTGTATTCACCGTCTGGACTTTGAGCTATGTAATAAAGTTGATCTCCCTTGGGGGCTAAAAAGAAGTCAATTATGTTGGCTGAGGTGCCGGTTAACCTTTTAGTTCGGTATCTTCGGTTAGCAAAATCCAAGGTATTTGTTTTTTTCTCTTCTGTTACCTTTTTTTCCCCTTTCTTTGTTTTTGAAGCTTTTTTATTAGGAACTTTTTGTGAATCCTTTTCATCTTCGTTCTCTTGGTTTTCTTTTTCAAAGATATCCGTTTCTTCTTCTGTGAAATTGAATTGATCCCAGGCGTCTCCGTCTAAAGCCATTAACATGATATCGTCTTGATTACCCCATGAACCATGAGCCTTCATCCCATATTTAGCGGTTTCATATGCCACTGCTTTACCATCTAATACCCATTTAGGTTGATAATCATTATAACCGCTTTCAGTTAGATCCACCACTTCACTACCATCAGCTCTCACAGCAGCAATATCCATATTGTTCCATCCCATGGGACCCATATATGAAGTTAAAAGCCATTCACTATCCGGACTCCAGGAGAATTCAATGTCACCATCGGAATAAGAATAGTTATATTTTCCGTCAAGAGCTGTATTTACTTTTTTAGAGTCTATGTCTATGACACGAATTGCTCCCCGATTTTCCAAAAAAGCCACTTTCTTTCCATCAGGTGAGAATAAAGATTGCATTGCTGATGTTCCACAAGAATAGAGGGGCTGTATATCAATATCTGTGGCATATGCAAATTCTTTTTCGTTGTCATTTTTAATCTTGGCAATATAAAGTTGCCAAATGCCGTCTACATCACTATCAAAAACCAAAGACCTTCCGTCAGGAGAGAATGAAACTGATCTTTCCTGAGAAGGAGAGTCGGTTATCCTTTTTGTGGTTTTATATTTCGAATTAGTCACATATAAGTCGCCCCTTATCACCAATGCAATTTCATTGCCTTCCGGCGAAACTGCGATGTTTGAAACTCCATTGTTCACATATTTTTTTACACGATCACCGTCATAAAGATCCGCATTGATGTTAATATCTATTTTTTGCGGTTGATTTCCGGTTTTTAAAGTGTATATATCACCATCCCAGCTAAATGCAAGAATACCATTGTTAGAAGCAGATAGGCTTCTCACCGGATGTTTTTCAAAATGAGTAAGTTGTTGTTCGGTTTCATCGCCTATTTGTGATTCAAAAACATTAAGCGTACCGTCTTTCTCAGATAAGTAATAGAAAGTATCTCCCTTCCCCCAAACCGGTGATTGGTCAGAGCCATTAAAATGGGTTAACTGAGTGAATTCTCCTTTATAATAAGTCCAAATATCTGAAGTGCCTGAAGATCTTTCATGTTTTCTAAACACGTCTTCATAACTTTTCCTGTCTTGATAAATAAGCTCTCCCTTAGAATTTACATTTATAGAATTCACAGGAAGTGAAAGATAAAGCAATGGTCTGCTACCGGGCTTATTTACGTTCAAAGAATAAATTTGAGTAAAGAAAGGTGCTCTTGAAGAATCTTTTCCCGGAAGTATAGATGCATTGAAAAGCAGGGTTGAGTCATTCAGAAACGCCAGAGGAGTTTCGTTCCCACTGTGGGTTGTGAGTCGTATTGGAGTTCCTCCGTTGGCTGAAGTGATATATATATCATCTGATCCTTCACGATCGCTTAGGAAGACAATCCTTTTACTGTCAGGTGTCCATACAGGATTAGAATCATATGCTTTGTTGGAAGTTAATTGAAAGGCATTGCCACCTGAAGAGGGCACTGTGAAAATCTCTCCTTTATAGGAAAATGCTATATTCTTTCCATCGGGAGAAATAGCCGGTTTCACAAGCCATCTCGGAGATTCTGCAAAGGTAAATATATTAGTTAATAGAAAAAATCCAACGGATATTGAGTGAAATAGTTTCATTAGATTGTATGTGAGATTTAAATTTTTTCTGTCTTAATGCAATAGAGAAACAAAATCAGCTAATGCAAATTTAATAATTTCGCTACAAAAGAAAAACATAAAAATAGAAAGATTAAAATCTTTTTAATTAAAAATTCGTGGATAATATGAAGGTAATTAGGATTATATTTTTTCAGTTAAATAACCGTTCTCTGTTAAATAAAGTTAAATACGCAAATTTTTTATGTTATAAAGCATAGTTTTATAAATTATTTATTAATTTTGCATTGAGTTTTTCATGGTATTAGATTTTAAGGTTAATTGAAGATTGGTTGTCGGGAGGCAATCAATTTTTTTTGTGTAGTTAGGTTCTAAGGATAAAAGTGGATTTTCGAAGATTTTAAATTAAGGTATATTTTTACTAATTTTGAATTCCAAATTAAATCCCGGCCAAGAAATATAAGGAGCACTATTGTAAGAATGGAAACATATGGTTGAAAGGGAATTATTCAACAATTATAACTTGTTAGTTTTTAAATAAAAACACCTAATCCTATGTCAGCAGAAGACAATGATAATTATTATATGTTAGAAGAAGAGGAGACCGAAAAATCTCCCCTCAATTTTGCAGCCTATGAAGATCATGAAAGACAAGAAGAGGTTGAGGAAAAGGAACAAAATAATAAGAAATCAACTCCTTTTGGAAATTTATTAAAAATAATGTTCAATCCGGTACAAGGATGGAAGTCCCTGCGCCGTTCACAAATCGGTGTGGAATCTTTACAATCTGGATGTTTCTATCCCCTTTTAGCATTACTTGCCTTAAGTAATTTTGCGGAATTCTTTTATTCAGTCAACGTAAGTTTGCAGCAAGTAATAACACAAGCAGTGATAGCTTTTGTGGCTTTCTTTTTCGGATATTTTTGCGTTCAGATGGTATTGAGCTGGATTTTGTCAAAAGATATCTTTAAGATTTTTGAGGAAAAATTTGGGAAAGAGTATTTATTGATATCCATGTCTACATTGGCTATGTTTTCAATAGTCACAAACATTTTGCCCATGCTTTGGCCAATTTTAATATTTTTACCGATATGGACTTTGTATCTTATGTTTAAAGGAGTAAGATTTTTCAAATTCCCGACAAAGGATGAGATGAAATTTTTTGTGATAAGTGGAGCTTCTGTAATAGGAGTGCCTCTCTTCATCGATTGGATATTGAACGAAATATTACCCTATTGAAAAAATAGAAAAGATTATGAAAGCTCAGCAGGTAAATATAAAAAACAAAAAGGCTCATTTTAATTATGAGATAGGGGACACGTTTACATCAGGAATGGTTTTAACCGGAACTGAGATTAAATCAATCCGTGATGGAAAAGCAAGCCTTGCTGATTCATATTGCATGGTTGAAAACGGGGAGGTATGGGTTAAGAACATGCATATTTCTGAATATTTCTACGGTAGTTACAATAACCATAGTGTAAAGAGAGACCGAAAACTATTATTAAATAAAAAGGAAATATCCAAGATAGCAAAAGCTGCAGATGAACCGGGGTATACCATAGTGCCAATCAGAATATTTATTAATGAAAGAGGATTTGCTAAACTTGTTATAGGAATAGGACGAGGTAAGAAGCAATACGATAAACGTCAGAGTATTAAAGAACGAGAAGATAAAAGGAATATTGACAGAATAATGAAGCGATGATTCCAAAAAAACTGGAATTACTTTCTCCGGCATCAACTGCAGAAAGTGCCGTCCAAGCCATTCTTCACGGAGCCGATGCCGTATACATTGGACCACCTTCGCATGGTGCCAGGAAATCAGCATCCAATTCTATAGAAGATATTGAAAGAGTTGTGGATTTTGCCCATCAATTTCGTGCTAAAGTCTATGCCACTGTCAATACAATCATATTTGAGAATGAAATCCGGCAAGTTGAAACCTTAATAAAAGACCTATACACTGTTGGAGTTGATGCAATAATTGTGCAGGATATGGGAATCTTAAGGATGAAAATTCCACCAATTGCTTTGCATGCCAGTACACAATGTGACATTCGAACTCCGGAAAAAGCAAAATTTCTTCAAGATGTGGGTTTTTCTCAATTGGTTCTTGCTCGAGAATTGACTTTAAATGAAATAAAAGAAATAGCCTCATCAGTAACTGTTCCAGTTGAAACATTTGTTCATGGGGCATTATGTGTAAGTTATTCCGGAAAATGCCATGCCAGTCTTGCCTTGACAGGAAGAAGTGCTAACAGAGGAGAATGTGCCCAAATTTGTAGATTGCCCTATTCTTTGATTGATTCTAACGAGAAAAAGATTTCTGACAATAAATATTTATTATCCTTAAAAGATTTCAATGCCCATCATAATTTAGAGGATTTAGTAGCTGCCGGGGTCAGTTCTTTTAAAATAGAAGGGAGGCTTAAGGATGTGGGATATATAAAAAATATCACTTCTCTCTACAATATTCAATTGAATAAGATCGTAAGAAAAACACCTGATAAATATATAAGAAGTTCCTTTGGAGAGGTAAGTTTAAAATTTTCTCCCAAGGCTGACAAAAGTTTCAACAGAGGCTTTACGTCTTATTTTCTTGAGAATAGAAAACCCATAAAAATAGCATCTTTACTGTCTCCTAAATCACAAGGTGAGCACATACGGAAAATAAGTGATCTAAATAATGGAGACGGAATCGGTTTTTACGATAAAAACGGTTGTTTTAACGGTGTCAATGTAAATAAAATTGAATACGGCAAAATAATTCCTGCAAGAAAAGTTATTATTCCAAAAGGTTCCGAAATTTATAGGACTTCTGATATAAAATGGGATAAAATGATTAAAGGGGAAACTGCTATCAGAAAGATTAATTTAGATCTCACTTTAGAAAATAATAGGATTAAAGTTAAAGATGAAAGGGGAGTGCAAGTGATCTTGCCATTTGATTTGCCATTTGAACCGGCCCAAAAGCCCATGGAATATTTTGAGATATTTAATAAATTGGGAAATACAATATATCGAATTAAAAATTTTGTTAATAAAATAGAAACAAACCGTTTTTATAGAATCTCTGAATTGAATCTTATAAAGAGAAAAATGATAAATTTGCTTCAAACGGCTAATTTATCCACATATCCCTACGAATATAGAAGAGATGAGAAAAAGGTAGTTTTCCCAAACGAACATGTTGATTACAGAGAAAACATAGCTAATCATTTGGCAGAAGAATTTTATAGAGAGCATGGGGTGAAAACAATAGAAAAAGCTGCTGAAATATCTCAAAACCTTAATAAAGGAGATGTCGTGATGACAACAAGATATTGTTTGCTCCGTGAACTTGGGATATGCAAAAAAGAAAAGAAGAAATCTGAACAAGTCAGATTCCCTCTTTATTTGAAATATGATGGAGGCAAATTTCGTTTAGACTTTGATTGCAAAAATTGTGAAATGAAAGTACTATTGGATTAACTCCTTGAATACATTCATAGTTTTTTTATTTATGCTTAAGGCTTGCCTCAACAGCTGATATGGTAACGATATCATAAATTTCACTTTCACTTGCATTACCATTAACAAAATACACAGGTTTTTTAAGTCCTATCTGTATGGGTCCAATTATCGATCCTATACCCATGCTCAACATCAATTTGCCGGTTACATTTGCCGCTGTCAAATTAGGGAAAATCAAGGTATTGACTTCTTTACCTTTTATTGAGTTGAAAGGATACCGCTCATCTCTTCTTCTTGTATTGAGAGCAAAATCCACTTGCATTTCTCCATCCACCTTAATTTCAGGATATTTTTCATGAAGAATTTTCACTGCATCTGCCACCATTGTCGCCTCTTTCTTTTTTGAAGAACCGAAATTACTATAAGAAAGCATAGCCATTACCGGTTCTTGAGCAAAGAATCTGACAGACTGGTCACAGAGACGAGCAATATCAACCAAGGCTGACGTATCTGCATCAGGATTAACTGCGGTATCTGCTATGAAGTAAGTTCCCTTTCTTGTATTCAGAATATGCATGGTTGCGAAATGATTGAAACCATCTTGAATTCCGATAATATCAGCCATATCCCCGGCAATAGATTCACCGGCAGAATAAGTAGCTACTAAACAAGAGTCGGCATCGCCTGCTTCAACCATCATCATACCGAAATAAGAACGGTCGTACATTTTTTCAAGAGCCAATGCGTAGGTGTATCCTTGTCTTCCTTTCTTTGTAGCCAAAATAGAAGCATATCTATGACGAGTCACCTCTTCTCTATCATGGCGAGGATTCACAATTTCTATGCCTGCCAAGTCAAGACCCAAACGGTTAGCTCTTTTTTCAATCATTTCTTCATTACCTAAAACTACAGGACGGCAAACACCATCATGAGCAAGTCTTACGGCAGCACGAAGCATGTTATCAGTATTACCTTCACAAATTACAACCCTTCGTTTGTCTTCCCTTGCCAAATCTGCGAGACGACGCATCATCTTTCCGTCATCTCCCATTAGGCTTCTTAATTTGTTTTGATATTCGTCCCAATTTTTAATAGGCCTTTTGGCTATTCCTGATTTGTCGGCAGCTTCTGCTACTGCAGGAGCCACTGACAGTAGTAACCGGGGATCCAAAGGTTTTGGGAGAATATAATCTCTTCCAAATTTAATGTTGTTCCGTCCGTATGCTTCGTCAACAACTGCAGGTACCGGCAGACGTGCCAGATCCGCTATTGCATGTACAGCGGCAATTTTCATTTCTTCATTTATACCGGTAGCTCCACAATCCAATGCTCCTCTGAATATGTAAGGAAATCCTATTACATTGTTAATCTGATTTGGATAGTCACTTCTACCGGTGGCAACTATAACATCAGGGCGAGAGTCTATGGCTTCTTCATACGTTATCTCAGGATCAGGGTTTGCCAATGCAAAAACTATTGGTTTGGGTGCCATCGTCTTAATCATTTCCGGAGTCAAAACTCCTTTTACACTTAATCCTAAAAATACATCGGCATCTACCATAGCTTCTGACAATGTGTGAAGGTCTCGTTTAGTGGCAAATTTTTTCTTTTCGCCTGTTAATCCTTCTCTATCCGACCTTATTACTCCCTTAGAATCGCACATCACCACATTCTCGGGATCAACTCCAAGAGCCACATATAGTTTTGTGCAGCTAATAGCAGCAGCACCTGCACCATTAACTACCAATTTTATATCTTTTATTTTTTTCCCTTGAATCAAAAGAGCGTTAAGCAACCCGGCTCCGGATATAATTGCAGTGCCGTGTTGGTCATCATGCATTATAGGGATTTCACATTCTTCCTTGAGTCTTTTTTCTATAGTGAAACATTCAGGTGCTTTGATATCTTCAAGGTTAATTCCACCGAAAGTGGGGGATATAGCTTTTACAATTTCAATAACCTTATCCGGGTCTTTTTCATTTATTTCAATGTCGAATGCATCGAGTCCGGCAAATATTTTAAATAATAGCGCTTTACCTTCCATTACGGGTTTACCTGCCAATGCACCTATATCCCCGAGTCCTAATACAGCGGTGCCATTACTGATAACACCTACCAGATTTCCTTTATTTGTGTACCGATAGGCATCTTCCGGATCCTTTTCTATTTCCAGGCACGGGAATGCCACTCCAGGTGAATAAGCTAATGCTAAATCTCGTTGCGATGAATAAGGTTTTGTGGGAACTATTTCAATTTTGCCCGGCTTACCCTCTTCATGGTATTCCAAGGCCATTTCTTTAGTAACTTTTGCCATTATTTCAATAATTTATACAAACTATTAGTATAACATTTTTTAGTCGATTTATGTTTTCATTAATTTTGCCTGTTTTTCTTCTATAATAATTTTTGCTTATGAGATTAGTGATACAAAGAGTTTGTGAGGCCTCGGTAGAAGTTTTAAAAGAAAAGATTGCCCAAATAGGAAAAGGGATGTTGATTTTTGTGGGTATTGAGAACGGAGATTCTGACGGGGATGCAGACTGGCTGGCAAATAAAATTATAAATATGAGAATTTTCCCGGATGAAGAAAATGTAATGAATTTATCTATAAAGGATATTAATGGCGCAATTTTAGCCATAAGTCAATTTACCTTGACTGCTTCAACCAAAAAAGGCAATAGACCAAGTTATATAAGGGCCGCAAGACCTGAAGATGCATTGCCATTATATAATAAATTTTGTGATTTATTATCTGAAAAACTTGGAGATCAAGTAAAAAAAGGTATCTTTGGGGCCGATATGAAGGTATCACTTATAAATGATGGACCAGTTACTATTATTATTGATTCAAAATTGAAGGAATAAAATTATGAATAGATTGAAAGGAAGTGTGACCCTCCAAGGTTTTTTGGTATGCATAGGATTGATTGTGTTGGGAATATTTTTGAGATATGGCTTGACACATCTGCATGATAGTAACCGCACAGTTACCGTAAGAGGTTTGTGTGAAAGAGAAGTAAGAGCCAATAAAGTTACTTGGCCTATTGTAAGTAAGGAAGTGGGCAGTTATTTACCCAGTATTTTTGCAAATATTGAAAACACCAACCGAGTGATATTAGATTTTCTAAAACAAAACGGAATAGAAGATTCTGAAATCTCCATAAATCCTCCGGCTGTTATAGATTTACAGGCCGACCGATATTCCTATAACCAGAATCCATACAGATACAATGTAACAAATGTAGTAGTTGTCACCTCTTCCAAGGTGGATAAAATTAATGAACTTATAAAGAAACAGGCAGAACTATTGAAACAAGGAATTGCAATAGTTGCAGGTGATTATCAATATCAAACTATCTATGAATACACGGATTTAAATGCTATAAAACCTGAGATGATAGCAGAAGCTACCCAAAACGCAAGAGAAGCAGCCGATAAATTTGCAGAAGATTCAGGCAGCAAAGTTGGCAGGATACAAACTGCATCACAAGGTCAATTCTCTATTGAAGATCGTGATCAATATACTCCTTATATTAAGAAAATTCGGGTAGTGTCTTCGATAATTTATTATTTAGAATAATAGTAAGAACTAATTGAACTATGTTCTTATAAAATACAAACGGTTGGATTTAATCCAACCGTTTGTATATTTAGAAACTATTTATTTTAAAAGATAGATGTAAGGATTACATCATGCCACCCATTCCGCCCATTCCGGGAGCACCCATCGGAGGAACAGGATTATCTTCTTTCTTGTCAGCGATAACACATTCGGTAGTCAAGAACATACCGGCGATTGAAGCAGCATTTTCAAGAGCTACTCTTGTAACTTTAGCCGGGTCAATAACGCCTGTTGCAAAGAAGTTTTCAAAAGTATCAGTGCGAGCATTATAACCAAAATCGCCTTTACCTTCTTTAACTTTTTGAACAATTACAGCACCCTCAACTCCTGCGTTTTCTACTATTTGACGGAGTGGTTCTTCAATAGCGCGGCGAATAATGGCAATACCTGTGTTTTCATCATCATTATCGCCCTTGAGTTCATCAAGTTTAGGTAGACAACGAATGTAAGCTACACCACCACCGGGTACAATACCTTCTGCTATGGCAGCACGAGTGGCTGAAAGGGCATCGTCTACGCGATCTTTCTTTTCTTTCATTTCTACTTCAGAAGCAGCACCGATATAAAGCACTGCAACGCCGCCGGCTAATTTAGCAAGACGTTCCTGAAGTTTTTCCTTATCATAGTTGGAGGTGGTAGATTCAATCTGACTCTTAATTTGAGCTACTCTTTGGGCAATAGCTTCTTTAGAACCAGCACCGTTAACTATAGTAGTATTATCCTTATTAACAGTTATTTTTTCTGCTGTGCCAAGGTCATTAATTGTTGCTTGGTTAAGTTGCATACCTTTAATCTCACTGATTACTGTTCCACCTGTGAGAATGGCAATATCTTCAAGCATTTCTTTGCGACGATCGCCGAAACCTGGAGCCTTAACTGCACAAATTTTGAGAGAACCACGAATACGGTTAACTACTAATGTAGCTAAAGCTTCATTGTCTACATCTTCTGCAATGATGAGAAGAGGACGACCGCTTTGAGCCACAGTTTCCAAAACGGGAAGAATATCTTTAAGATTTGAGATTTTCTTATCATAAAGAAGAATGTAAGGAGAATCCATTTCACATTCCATCTTCTCGCCATTTGTTACAAAATAAGGTGAAATATAGCCACGATCGAATTGCATACCTTCCACTACATCAACAGTAGTTTCTGTGCCTTTTGCTTCTTCTACAGTGATCACGCCTTCTTTTTTAACACGTTCCATTGCTTCTGCAATAAGTTTACCGATCTCTTCATCATTATTGGCAGATATGCGGGCAACGTTTTCAATTTTGGCAAGATCATCACCGACTTCTTCGCTTTGAGCCTTAATTCCTTCGACAACAGCTGAAACAGCTTTGTCTATACCTCTCTTAAGATCCATCGGGTTAGCTCCGGCTGCAACATTCTTAAGACCTACATTTACTATAGATTGAGCAAGAACTGTGGCAGTGGTAGTTCCGTCACCGGCTTGATCACCGGTTTTTGAGGCAACTTCTTTAACAAGTTGTGCACCCATATTCTGGAACGGATCCTCGAGTTCAACTTCGCGTGCTACTGTGACACCATCTTTAGTGATATGTGGTGCACCGAATTTCTTTTCAATGATAACATTACGACCTTTTGGTCCAAGGGTTACCTTAACTGCATCAGCAAGAGCATCAACACCATTTTTGAGCTCTTCGCGAGCCTTTATATTGAATTTAATTTCTTTTGCCATTTTATTGGTTGGAATTTAGTTTTTACATTTAAAATTATAAGGTTATCCGATAACAGCAAATACATCAGATTGACGCATGATAAGGTATTTATCACCTTCGTATTCTATTTCAGTGCCGG
This sequence comes from Muribaculaceae bacterium, assembly GCA_022510425.1. Lineage (GTDB taxonomy): Bacteria > Bacteroidota > Bacteroidia > Bacteroidales > Muribaculaceae > Lepagella. The sequence goes on along the minus strand of JAFLTO010000001.1, from coordinate 39,192 downwards.
CGTATTTACCATAAAGCACTTGATCACCTTCTTTAAGATGCATTTCTTCATCCTTTGTACCGTTTCCAACTGCCAGTACAGTTCCACGTAAAGGTTTTTCTTTGGCAGAATCAGGAATAATTATGCCACTCATAGTGACTTCTTCTGCAGGAGTAGGTTTGATAAGTACTCTATCTGCAAGTGGTTTTAGATTCATATTGTATTTTAGATTTAAGTTATTGGTTACTTATATATGATTACATTACAATCTCTCTTATCAAGACAAATTATATGCCAAAATAAGAGATTATTTCTTTTTAAGGATATATGTGGTCAAAGGTGCTGCAATACCTGATAATATACCATTCTTAACCTTAAACTCTTTTCCGTAAACTTCATCTTTATAAGTGCCATTAGGAAGCCCGGTCGGAACATTGACAAAATTGGCAATATTAGCAATATTAGAGATAGCGGCACCTTTTTTACCTCTGTTCACTACCAATACTTGGCCATTATCTGTTATTTGTATATCTTCAGGTTGACCTGACATTTCTTTACGGAAATTATTAACAGCCACAACTTCCGGATGGAAGAACTCATCGTTACCACGAGCACCTAAAACATTGTCACCCCAATATGCTTGACGGGTAGAACCCATAGGACGGCTAAAGAATAAAGGTATCCCATTTTGACGAGCTGTCAAGAAAACCCATCCGGTGCGAATCTGATCATCTGAGAGATGTGCGGATTCATGAGCATTGGCATAAGTGTCGTGACTTTCTACCCATGTGGTGAGATATTCAGGAGCACTTGAATGATACCAATTTTTAAGGTCATAGCCATTTGCACTTCCTTTTTCAAGAGCTTCACGAAGAACATGACCATATGAAGAAGCGGTTTGACCCATATATTCAGCATATCCTTCTTCATTAACATTTCTGTCTTGAAGCACTTCTCCATAGACAAATAAATCTTCGTAAGGGACTGCCAGTTGCACACCGTCGACGGCTTTACGCCCTGTTGCAACATCCCAGAAATCGTTAATGACTACACCTGATGCAGTATCAACAGGATCTGAGGGTAAGCCTATATGTTTAGCAGTGTCATAACGGAACCCACCAACACCCATATCCAGAAGTTCATTTACAAATTGCATATAATATTTTTGGAAAGCCGGGTTTTCTGTATTAACATCAGGAAGTCCACCGGAAGCCCAAAGGGTACATTCGAGACGATCATTATAATCATTAATTGGTTGAAGACCGTTGGAATGATAAAGTTTATCTCTTCCACCAACCGCATTTACAAATTCATCAGATACGGCATCCACATCAAAAGCGGTGTGATTAGGAAGCACGTCAACTATCACTCTAACATTATATTTATTAGCCGAGTCGAGCATCTGCTGCATTTGTTCCTTAGTGCCCAGAATATAATTGCCCACACTCCAGGCAGTAGGCTGATAATAGTAATACCAGTTGCCTTCCTCGGCATCAAAAATCTTTTTACCTGCACCTTCCGGTTGAAAACTTTCTTGAACCGGAGAAGTTTGTATCATAGTAAAGCCGGAATCTGCTATTTTAGACATATTTTCAGCGATAGTAGGGAAATTCCAACTCCAGACATGAAGTATAGTCTCATCATTTGTTACTTTAGGATTATGTGTCAGACGGTCTTTGGCACAAACAGGAGCGATCGCAAGCGCAAGCATTGCAACTACTGCGGATTTATTCATTTGTAAAATGGTTTATGGTTATTATTATTTTTGTAATTCATCTAAAAATATAACGTGAAAGGGGAAAGGAAAGTTTTTTAAAAAAATAGCAATTATTTTGATTAATTTTGCAAAAACGTGTAAAAATTTAAGTAAAAAGATGAAAACACGCGAAGAATTAATAGACGAATTGCTGGATTTATCCTTTGCTGAAGACATAGGAGACGGTGACCATACAACTCTTTCTACCATTCCTGAAGAGGAAATGGGCCGTTCAAAGCTCTTAATTAAGGAGGAAGGTGTAGTTTCCGGAGTGGAGATGGCTGGAAAAGTCTTACATAAAATAGATCCGTCTATAAAAATTAATGTGTTAATAAACGATGGGTCGGAAGTTAAACCAGGAGACATTGTTTTTACTGCTGAGGGTTCTGTCAGATCTCTGTTGATGGCAGAACGAACTATGTTGAACATAATGCAAAGAATGAGCGGTGTGGCTACAATGACCAAAAAATATCAAGACCGTCTAAAAGGACTTAAAACAAAAGTGCTTGATACCCGAAAGACTACACCCGGAATGCGATTGTTAGAAAAAGAAGCTGTAAAAACAGGAGGAGGAGAAAACCATAGAATAGGCCTATTTGATATGATTCTTATAAAAGACAATCATATTGATTTTGCCGGTGGTATTGAAAAGGCGGTTAAAAGAGCAAAAGACTATTGTAATCTAAAGGGAAAAAATCTTAAAATAGAGGTTGAAGCCAGAACCCTTGAAGATGTAAAGAAACTCACTGAAATGCCTGAAGTGGATAGAATCATGTTTGATAATTTCACACCGGAACTTACTAAAGAAGCTGTAAAGATTGTAGCTGGCAAAAAAGAAACCGAATCGTCAGGAGGAATAACAATAGAGAACTTAAGAGATTATGGGGAAACCGGTGTTGATTTTATATCTGTGGGAGCATTGACACATAGTGTAAAAGGACTTGATATGTCATTTAAAGCCTTTTAGCTTTGTACCCGAATTAAAGATATTAATAAGAAATTTACAAACCTCTTATGATGGATAAAAATTACAAGAAAAAAGAGGCAATTGAATTTGGAAAATTTGGTGAAGAAATCACAGCGCAGTATTATATACAAGATGGTTATACTATATTGGAACGAAACTGGCGGATTGGTAAGACTGAGATAGATCTCATTGCACAAAATGAGGATGTTATTGTTATTATAGAAGTTAAGGCAAGAAGTGGAGATGATGAAGATCCCTTGGCAACCATCACTTCAGATAAAAGGAGAAGAATGATCAGAGCTGCTGATTCCTATATAAAAAGGTTAAAAGGACAATATCAGTATAGATTTGATATAGCTACTATAACGGGAAATATGGAGAATTATCAACTTGAAATTTTTGAAGATGCCTTTGTGGCTGCCGATATTTTTTAAGGATTTGTCAAGTTCATTTGGTCTATAAGATATTCCCATGCGGCATCATGATCGTATGGGATTTTTCCTTCCAAGATAGCTTCTTTGATAATATCCTTCAAAGCAGCTACTTCAGGACCTTCGGGCACCCCTAATTTTTCAATTATTTCTCTTCCGTTCACCGGATTTTTCCAATTTCTTAATGCATCTGCATCATTTATCTGGTCAATTCTTTCTCTAAGTTTCTTAAAACCTTCCAATTGAATTCTTACCTTTTCCGGTTTTTTTGAGGTGATATCCGATTCTGCAAGAATCATTAAATCTTCAAGGTTTTCTCCAGCTTCGGTGATAAGGCGACGTACACCTGAATCAGTAACACCCGATTCTCCAACCGACTGAGGACGCATATGCAGGCCTACGAGTTTTGCCACATATTTCATTTTATCATTCAGAGGTAATTTCATTTCCTTGAATATAGCAGGCACCATCTTTTCCCCCACAAAATTGTGGCTATGGAAAGTCCAACCAAGAACCGGATCATATTTTTTTGTAGCCGGTTTGGCTATGTCATGGAATAAAGCTGCCCAACGGAGCCATTCATTATCTGAACGTACTGCTACATTATCAAGAACCTGAATGGTGTGATGAAAATTATCTTTATGACCTCTTCCTCCCACAATTTCCACACCCTTAAGTGGAATTAAGCATGGGAAAACATATGGCAGGAGACCGGTTTCATCCAAAAGTTTCCACCCAACAGACGGTTTGGGAGACATCATTATTTTTGAAAGTTCTGTATTAATCCGTTCTCTTGTTATAATTTCCATTCTGGAAGCATTTCTTTTAATCGCATTAAAAGTTTCAGGAGAAAGTTTAAAGTTTTCGAGTTCCCATGGCATTAATTTTTTATCTTCAGGATTTTGTGGGATGGTTAACTGAGAGGCAAAACGAATAGCTCTTAACATTCTCAGAGGATCGTCTGAAAAAGTTACATCCGGATTAGTTGGAGTCTTAATTATACCTTTGCTTAAATCGAGAAGACCATGGAAAGGATCGAGCAGTTCACCATAATTATTCTTATTGATTGATACAGCCATTGCATTGATCGTGAAATCTCTTCTTGTTAGATCTTCTTCTAAAGTGCCATTTTCAACAATAGGGTTTCTCGAATCTCTATTATAAGATTCCCTTCTGGCTCCGACAAACTCTAACTCTAAGTCTTTATATTTAACTTGAGCGGTTCCGTAATTAGGGAAAATAGTGAGTTTAGCTTTATGCCCCAATTTCTTAGCAACTTCAGACGCAAGTTCAATCCCACTTCCAACAGTGACAAAATCAATATCTTTAGAGGGTCGCTCTAAAAACAGGTCTCTAACGAAACCTCCTACCACATAAACCTCTCTTCCAAGTTGGTCAGCAGTTTCACCAATCAAATGAAAAACCGGTGCATCAAGTTTTTTCAGAAAATCCATAAACTAAAACTTCTGAATATCCTCCGGGAAGATAGTTATATTTTCAAGCCCGGTATTTGTAACGATATAGGTATTTTCCACTCCCACTGCACCAACTTGAGGAATTACAAACTTAGGTTCGATTGCAATGGTCATGTTTTCTTCTAAAATATCCTTGCTCTTTGGTGTTAAAACAGGCAATTCATTAAGTTCAATTCCCACACCATGCCCAATAAATCCTACTTGAGATTTGTGACCCATAAAAAACTCTTGAAGAGAGTCTTCATTAACAATTTCCATTGCTATGAAATACAAATCTTTCACAGGCACACCGGGTAAAGCTTCCTTTTCTAATTTTCTCAATATTTTTAAGGAACAAGCATGTGCTTTTAAGGCAAGATCAGATGTTTCACCTAAACTCCACACTCTTGTCATATCTGATTGATAACCATTAAAGGCACCGTTCATATCAATCATAACAGTGTGTCCTTTAAGAATAATAGAATTATTGGCACCCACAGGAAGAGCCGGATGAACCCCTTCTCCTCCCATAGTAAACTCATAGGGGCCTGGATTATCGGCATTAGCGCCGCTTATCACAGAACCAAGATTAATCTCCATAAGATTTCCTGAAACTCTTGAAACTCCTAAAGATCCCTCCAAACGTAATCTTTTTTCTATTTCAATCTGGAGTTCAAGATCAGTCATTCCCTGATGATAGCAATCTTTAACTTCTCCATATACTTTGGACTGATGCAATCCATCTTCCTTCATTTCATTGAGTTCCCATTCAGTTTTAACCATCCTTGCTTTTTTTAGTAGGGGGGAACCATTAGTTAAAACGGAATCAGGAAATATAGCTTTAAGCCGAATTACATCAGAATATGAAAGATCGTTTTCTTCTAATGCTATTGAAACAGGTGTATCATAACCTTGAGATTTAAGAATCGTGTTTATATCTTCCGGTTTTCTAATATAAAAAATTCCGTCTTCTTCCTCATATACATTTGGTTTTATTATAAACCATATTGGAGCCTTATCAACCGGAATGTATATATAACCTCGGAAAAATCTTCCTGTTGTATAATAAATATTAGCATTGGAAGCCACTAAAATAGCATCAGAGGCAGAATCTTTTAAAATTGATTTTATTTTATTGATTCGTAATAAAATCTCGTTTTTAAAATTATAAGGGATGAGTTTCATAAAACTTTTTTACTTATTATTCCTAAAGAAATAATACCTTCCGTGTCGGTTTCAGTAGTGGAGATTGATATAAAAAAACCTTCCTCAAAAGGTTGATTATTTTCTAAAATCACTTCTGATTCATATATCCCTAAATTACCCTTTCCTTTATAATTACCCTTGTCATCAAAAAGTGGAATATTTAAAGATTTTTCCTTAATAGAGTCTTTTTCAAGAGAAGCAAATTCAATCTTTAAAGGAAGATAATTCAGTTTACAAGCCTCAGTATACCTCAAAGATACATATAAATCAAAAAGACCTTTTGAATATTTAGAGTCTATTTCATCAAAAGGATAAAAAGTGTATTCTTCATGTGTCGTCATACCTTTTTCATTAAAATCAACATAAGTTGATTCTCTAATATTAATATCGATACATGAAGAAAATATAACATTACTTATAATAAAGAAAAGAAGATATGATGTATGTATTCTTTTCATTATTATTGAGGATTTTGATTTCTATTTCTTTGATTTTTATTATTATGAAAATGTCTTTGCTTTCTGTTTATATCTTGGGATTGAGAATCGTCACTGTTTTGTGGAACGGGTTCGTTTTGAGATTGTTTCTTTTTCTTTTTCTTTTTATTGTTTTTTTTGTCAAACCGAGTAAGGCTATCTTGTCCTATAATGTCACCGAATTCAGAAGGCGTTTCTAAAGGTAACTCGTCTGATAGAAACTCCGGTTTAATTCCTTTTTTATTCAGGTCTATAATATCCAAAGCTCTTTTTGCTTCAATTGTAATAAGATTGGCCGGAAGATGTTTGTCTGTTGAATAAGTCAACTTCCTTCCAAGAATATCGGTCTTAAAAAGATAATATACATTATCTTTAGTTTCGAGATGAGTTTCACGAGGAGGAAGCTCCTTATTCGCTTCAGCATAAGCATCAATTTCAAAATTCAGGCAGCATTTGAGTTTTCCACATTGACCGGCAAGTTTTTGAGGATTCATGGAAAGATCTTGCAATCTTGCAGCACCGGTACCCACAGAAACAAATCTATTCATCCAAGAGGAGCAACATAAAGGTCTTCCACATGGACCTATTCCTCCAATGCGTCCCGCTTCCTGGCGAGCCCCGATTTGTTTCATTTCTATCCTTACTTTGAAGGTTTCAGCAAGAATACGAATTAGTTTTCTAAAGTCGACACGTTCATCAGCGATATAGTAAAATATTGCTTTACTACCATCCCCCTGAAACTCCACATCCCCAATTTTCATGGCAAGACCCAACTCTTCAGCAATGGAACGGGCCTTAATCATTGTGGAATGTTCTCTTGAGCGTGCCTCTTCGAATTTAGCCAAATCCTCTTCTGTAGCTAACCTCAGAACTGATTTGAGTTCCGAAAAATCTTTAAATCCTGATTTTTTCATTTGGAGGCTAACTAAATGCCCCAACATATTAACTCTCCCGATATCATAACCGGGAGTGCCATCCACTACAATCAGATCACCGATCTGAATATGAATGTTATCAGTGTTTTCAAAGAAACCAACGCGTGTGTTTTTAAATAAAACTTCCACTAATTTCTGATTAGCTTCTATACCGGGTTTATCGGCAAGCCAATCAGTGGCTGTTAATTTTCCTCGGGGTTCACTCCTGCCACAATTTCGACAATCGTGATTTCTCAAGCATTTAGGACAAGCGTTTATAAAATTATTATTCAACCACCCTTCCATAACACAAAAAGTGAATAAATTTATTTGGCGAATGCAACGGAACGGGTTTCACGTATTACGGTAATTTTCACTTGTCCGGGGTAGGTCATTTCATCTTGAATCTTCTTTGCGATTTCAGAAGATAATTTTTCAGTCTCTTCATCAGATATTCTGTCAGCCCCGACAATCACACGGAGTTCCCTGCCTGCTTGCACTGCATATGTTTTTAAAACTCCGGGGTAGGATAGAGCAATTTGTTCCAAATCATTCAACCGTTTAATGTAAGCTTCCACAATTTCCCTTCGAGCACCGGGTCTTGCTCCCGAGATTGCATCGCATACCTGCACAATTGGTGCTAAAAGTGAAGTTTGCTCCACTTCCTCATGGTGCGCTCCTATGGCATTGCAGATATCAGGTTTTTCTTTGAATTTTTCTGCCAGTTTCATTCCTAACAATGCATGCGGCAACTCCGGTTCATCATCAGGCACTTTACCTATATCATGAAGAAGACCCGCTCTACGAGCTTTCTTTGGATTCAAGCCCAATTCAGAAGCCATAATTGCACATAAGTTGGCAGTTTCACGTGAATGTTGCAATAAATTTTGACCGTAGGAAGAACGATACTTCATTTTCCCCACCATACGTATCAATTCCGGATGAAGACCATGTATGCCGAGATCTATGGCTGTTCTTTTTCCTGTTTCAATGATCTCTTCTTCAACCTGACGTTTTACTTTTGCCACCACTTCTTCTATACGTGCCGGATGGATTCGACCATCCACCACGAGTTGATGGAGAGCAAGCCGAGCAATTTCTCTTCTCACGGGATCAAAACTGGACAGCACGATGGCTTCCGGTGTGTCGTCAACGATAATTTCAATACCGGTAGCTGCTTCAAGAGCTCGGATATTTCTGCCTTCTCTACCAATAATTCTACCTTTGATTTCATCGTTATCAATAGGAAAAACAGTGACAGAGTTTTCAACAGCCGCTTCTGTTGCGAGACGTTGAATGGATTGCACCACTATTTTCTTTGCTTCTTTAGAAGCTGTGAGTTTTGCCTCATCCATTATATCGTTGATGTAACCGGCAGCTTGAGTCTTTGCCTCTTCTTTAAGGCTTTCCACAAGTCTTTCTTTAGCTTCCTCCGCCGAAATACCGGATACTTTTTCAAGTTCTTCGCGGATATTTTTGATTAAATTTTCAGCTTCTTCACTTTTAGCTGATATGGAAATTTCCAATTTTTCAATTGAATTCTGGCGAGCATCAAGTTCATTTTTCCTTTTGGCCAAATCACTTTGTTGCTGATTCAGCTGCAGCTCTTTTTGACGCGCCCGATTTTCTGAAGCCTGAATTTTTTGCATTTTCTGATTGGCAGATTTTTCAGCTTCTGAAATTATTTTTAATTCTTCTTCTTTTGCCTTGAGGAGTTGTTTTTCTTTAATGACACCGGCTTCCATTTTAGCCTCTTCAATAATAACGTTGGCCGCACTTTTGGCATTCTTTTTAGCCACAATCAATGCCACTATGAAGCCGATGATTGCTGCTCCCGCGGCTATTATAATCCATATAGCTGTTTCCATATAATTACTCGAAAATATTTATAATAAAATAAACAAAAGTCAATTTCACAATCGACAATTGTAAAGATTATGAAAAATGGATAGCAGGACGTCTAACTAATGTAGAATGAGCTTTAAGCTTCTTCAGAAGATAAATTTTGTTCCGAATCTTCTATTTGTTTAGATTTAAGGTTAATCATTTCAATTGCATTTTTCTGAATATTAGATAGTTTAATATACCAGCTTGCAAATTGGAAAGCTGCCATGGCCAGAAGTTTCCTATCGGAAGCATCGTTCCAGGTATTCCTTAATCTTTCTATATAGAGTTTTATCTCTCTTTCGGCATTTCGAACTTCTGTTTGATCATCAAATTTTACATCAAGTTGGAGGAGTTCACCGCCTATATTTATATTCATTCTTACATTGTCAGCACCTTTCATATTCAATCTTCCCTAATCAATCGAATACAACTGTCAATGGTTCTTATAAGCTTGGAAATTTTATTCCTTGCTTCAACTAAAGCTTCGGGAGAGTCTGCCAGCCTATACGACATTGTCAAATAATCAATATCTTGTTGAGCCTTTGAAATTAACTTCAGATCCTCTTCATGTTGTTTTCTCAGTTCCAGGTTATTGAATTCCAATTCAATAACCCTGTTTTTGAGCTTTTCCTGAGTGGCTATCAAACTGTCAATTTTTTTTGACAAAGTTGATAATGTGGAGATAAGCTCTGGCTTGGCCATTCTTTCCGAAGTTTGTACAAAATTAATTAATTATGATGACAGATGCAAATAAAAATTTCGGCAATATAAATAAAAATTTAAAGATTTAATCCGGTAATTAATACCATTGGATGCCATTTCGTGTAGATGAACGTTTATCGTATTTAAGATCCTTAAGTAAAGAGGATTTTACCGAAATATGAAAATTATATGATTTATATGGTCCAACCGGAACAAAAGAAGCTGACATTGTAAAGCAATGCAAATCACGTGATATTGTACAATTCATATAAGCCAGCTTATGTAAGTCGAAATTATACGAAGCGGAGAAGGAAAAATTCCAATTCGTTGTGGGACGTATATTTCCTGAGAACGAAAGGTTTTGAGTCCATTTGCCCTTATATTCAAGTTTATCGTAGTCAAATGCCCCATACCCATAGTTAATGGAATAATTGACCGACAGACTCCAAGGGCATTCCCATTTAGCGTAACCATCAGCATCAGCCGAGGCTGCCGCTTCTCTTGCTTCCTGTCGTCGTCGACGTTTTTCTTCTGCTGCATCAATATTACCATTAAAAGCATCTTCCTCTTCATTATCGTCAAAACCATTGTCGGGATTTTTTGAATCCTTGTTCTTGTTTCTTTTAAAGGTTTGATTATTGAAGGTATAAGAGAATGAAGTACCTGTAGATGAAAGTCTCGCCCATCCTTTGCCGGCTTTCCACCTAGGCACATTCACCCTTACAGGACTGCCTGAAGAATTTAAACGATAGGTATAAGGATCCCAAGTTGCCGAGAGGTTAAGATTAAAGTTCTTTACAAGTCGCAGAAGTATAGAAGTATTGATATTACTCCAATTCATGGAATCGGCTGCAAAATTATAACTTTGACTTATAGAAAAATTTTCTATCAAAGATATTTTTTTTGTTCCGGTAGAGTCTTGATCATTTCTTACCTTCATCTCCACGTTATTGGCCAGACTAACTGAAACCATTCCGGTTTTGCCTTGCCCAGGCGACCCATAAACACCATGAGAGAAATAATTGTATTTCTGGGTCATAAGTTGACCAGCAGAATTTGTGTATTCGTAAGTGCCATACACTCCCCAGAATGGATCGGAAAAATCGGGGGAAGCAGAAAATGAAACAGTCGGAGTCAAAACATGACGGATCATTTGCACTTTGTCACCAAAAATTTTCAATGGTTTCCAGAAACCATATATTTTTGTATCCAATGAAATAGAAGCATTGAAATCAAAAAGGTTATAAAAACCATAAGTTGTGTCTTGTACCTCTTTGGAAGCCTGGGTGTCCCATTGACGACGTATCTTGGATGTGTACATCCTGTCGTTCATGGAAATTGAAGGAGAAATATTTATGTATTTGAAAAGGGAAAAAGTTGCAGAAACCGGCATGCTGTGTCTCATTCCATTTCGCCAGTCTTTTATCAAGCTTTTCTTAAAAAAAACGTCTTGTTGGGTAGTCAGAGAGTTCTGAAACTGACCGGAATAAGAAAGTTTTATTTTTTCATACCATCTTTCACCACCCACAGATTTCTTTCTTTTAAAAGGAGCCACTTGCGACAGAGTAACGTTCAGATTTGGAAAGGAAACGGCTAATGTGGAGTCTTGTGTTCTCTGTGTGATGCTTGCTGTGGTGGAAAGACTCCATTTGGTACCGGGGAATCTATAAGTCATGTTTACAGTAGATGACTTTGTATTTTCAGTAAAGGAAGAATTATAGTAGGAGTTTAGGTCATTTCTCGAATATCCTGATGTTGCAAAGTTAACGGAGGCCGAGAACGACATGTTTGGATTGGCTTTTGAATCTTGAGAGTGGCTCCAAATAAACTGGAAATTGTTTTGTTTAGAATAGTCGGGACTACCTTTTTCGCCGTAAATTGTTGTTATATAGGAAAAACTTATATTGCCACGGAATTTATATCTTTTAGAATAGGTGGATGCACCCGACACTCCCCATGAACCTTTGGTGTATATTTCTCCTCTTAATGCTAAATCAACATAATCTGACAACGCAAGATAATATCCTCCGTCTCTTAGATAGAAGCCTCTGTTATAATCTTCTCCAAAAGTGGGGAAAATGATACCGCTTGAATAACTTTTGGAGAACGGGAAATATCCAAAAGGTAGAGCCAAGGGAAGGGGTACATCCGCAAGCACCATATAAACCGGCCCCGTGACAATATTTTTATTTGGAATCATTTTTCCTTTGGTGACATTGAAATAGAAATGTGGGTGTTCATGGTCATCGCAGGTGGTGTACTTCCCGTCTTGAACGAAGAAAGATCCGTCTTCCATTTTTTTAGAAGCCCCACCCGTGAGATAGCCTTCCCCTTGTTCAGAAATAACATCAGTGATGTATCCTCTCTCGGTTTTAAAGTTATAGGTCATTTGTTTGGATTCATATTCTTCACCTCCGTCTTTAAATACCGGCGTTCCAAATAGTTCTCCAATTGAATCGGTAGCACCCCTTGCATATACTGTAGATTTATCAAGTTCCATCCTGATTTCTTGGGCCGTTAGTTTAAACTGACCATATTCTACATTTCCTTCTCCAAAAAGGAAAGCATTGTTGGTACCTTCCATAATTAGAGAATCCTTGGCACTAAAAGTGACAGCAGTTTCCAAATCCACTTTTTCCCTGTTAATTCTTGATACAGTGGTACGAGTGGAATCAAAGTTGGTTTTGTCAAAAGAATGCGGATTTCTTGCCCTATGTCTGCTAATAACCGAGTCGTTTCTTATTGAGTCAAGATTTAAGGAATCACCTGTAACTGAAGGTAATTCTATTATTGAATCAGTGGTGGCAAGCAGAGAGTCGTATGCAAAATAGAATGTGTCATTACGGTTCGTACCCATCTCTGTATTGACTGTTAAAGAGTCTATGGGCACAAACGCATGAATTTTTGTGGAATCTTCGGGCTCTGTTACAAAAAAAGGAGTGGTTTCTGGAGAGTCCGGAGTTTGGGCAAAAGCAATGCCAAGGACCACTAAGGCAAATATATATATAAAGAATCGCCTCAAATCAATGGAATATTGCTGTTAGAGTGCAAAGTTAGGTATAAAACGTGAAAAAATAATATTTAATTGCCTTCCTCCTTAAAAAGAGCATGCATCTCCATGAATCTTTTTAGAGAAGCCTCTCCGTAATTTTTCATTTGATTAATAACTTCTTCCAATGTTTTTTCTTTAGTGAGGTCCCCGGATTTAGAAAAAAATTTATCTGCATAACAAATAAGTTTTTCCAATAAGGTATATGGGACCATATCTTTTACCGGAAGAGGGAGTCTATTTTTTTTAATTTCTGATTTAGTAATGCCGGCTCCTGTATGTGTTAAGCATATATTGGCGAATTTATGAAGACCATAGGACTCTAAAATTTTTTTTCCTTCAATTCCGTGTTGCAGGTAGGGTAGTTCACCAAAAGCATAAATATCATTGGCCTTACATTTCACAACTCCGATATCGTGAAGCATCGCAGCAATATAAATATCTTTAAAATCTAATGGCAAGTTCTTTTTTTCTGCGATTTCCAATGCTTTTTTTGCCACTTGTTTAGAATGAACAGTGACAATCCTCCTTAATTGAGGATTGTCACCATAATATTTATGATAAAGCCAGTTTATGTCAACAACACTTGCCATTCATCAATCTACGATTACACACCAATTATGTTCGTCGGGAGCCTCCCCATATTGTATAGCTCTTATTGTTTCATATAATTTGGTAGATATGGGCCCGGCTTCGTTATTCTTTGTAAAAATATAAGATTTTCCTGTGTCTAAATCATCGATTTCTGCTATAGGAGAAATAACTGCTGCTGTGCCACATGCGCCAGCTTCTTCAAAAGTGTCTACCTCCTCCAGAGGTATGTTTCTTTTCTCAACTTTCAAACCAAGATCTTTTGCGATTTCTTGCAGACTCATATTGGTGATTGAAGGTAATATAGACTCGCTTGACGGTGTGACATAAGTGTTATCTTTAATCCCAAAGAAATTAGCTGCCCCGCATTCGTCAATATATTTTTTTTCTTTTGGATCAAGGTAAAGTATATTTGAGTAACCTAAATCATGTGCTTTCTCTCCTGCAAGAAGTGACGCACCGTAGTTTCCTCCCACTTTAATTGATCCTGTTCCTTTTGGAGCGACACGATCATAATCTCTTGTGATACATACTTTCATAGGTTTAAAACCTGTTTTGAAATACGGACCTACAGGAGTTACAAACATGATGACCATAAATTCAGAAGCACTGCTGACACCTACTTTAGGAGTGATGCCAATTTCAAGTGGACGAATATATAGAGATGCTCCTGTGCCATAGGGAGGTACGAACCGTTCGTTTAGTTTTACCACTTTCTTAACCATTTCGCAGAATAAGTCAACGGGCATAGGGGCCATAAGCATTCTTTCTGCAGAACGTATGAATCTTTTAGCATTTTCGTCCATTCTGAAAATTCTAATTTTCCCATCTTTTCCACGAAAAGCCTTAAGCCCTTCGAATGATTCTTGCCCATAATGAAGACAAACTGCCGACATGTGCATTTGAAGATATGGAGAATCTGTCACCTCTATGTCTCCCCATTTACCGTCTTTAAAGGTGCAACGCACATTATAGTCAGTTGGAGTGTAACTGAATGTCAAATCAGACCAGTTTAAATCGGGTGTGTTCATGGAATTAATTTATAACTTTTAATTATATAGAATTAAATTGCTATTTTACAAGAGGTTTTGTCGGTTTTAATAATATAGATGCCATGTGTGTCCATATTAAACTGAAAAATACCGGGTTCAAGTTGCTGAGCAGAGATAAGTTTACCCAAGATGGTGAAGAGTCTCACTTCGACATTTTCATTCACTTTTAACATAATGACGTTAGGGGCAGAAAATATCTCTATATCGGGTTGTGTGGTGACTGCTTTGAAATTACCACTTATTGACTTTGCTTCGATCCAAAGGTTTTGATGATCTTGAGCAATGGCAAGAGGGGAGGTCAGCAATAGACAACCCAAAATGACAGCCGATATTTTATTTTTTAAAACCATCCGAGGATAATAGAGAGTAAAATTACAAAAAAAAATGGAAAAACCGAAGTTTCTCCATTTTCTATTTTAGAGGGATCAAAATTATTTCTTTCCTTCTTTTTGAAGTTGCTCTTTGAGTGCTTGAAGAGCGTCGAGATCACCGAGAGTAGTTTTTTCTACATTCTGGGTTAGTTGAGGTTGTTCCTCTTCTTTCTTTGCTTTCTTAGCCGGAGCTTTTTGAGCCTTAGCCTCAGCTTTAGTAGCATCTTCTGCTATACGGCTATGCGAAAGGATGATACGCTTGCTGTCTTTGTTAAATTCAAGCACTTTAAAAGGAAGTTTCTCGTCAAGTTTAGCTTGTGAGCCATCTTCTTTTACAAGATGTTTCGGTGTTGCAAAACCTTCCACACCATATTCGAGAGCTATCACAGCGCCTTTATCCATCAATTCAGTGATAGTGCCTTCATGCACAGATCCTACTGTAAAGATAGTTTCAAATACATCCCAAGGATTTTCCTCAAGTTGCTTGTGACCAAGTGAGAGACGACGATTATCTTTGTCAATTTCCAACACTTGAACTTCTATTTCATTGCCAACCTGTGTAAACTCTGAAGGGTGTTTGATTTTCTTTGTCCATGAGAGATCGGAAATATGGATAAGACCATCCACACCTTCTTCAATTTCCACGAAAACACCGAAGTTTGTGAAGTTTCTCACCTTTGCAGTGTGGCGTGAACCGATTGAATATTTGCTTTCAATGTTTTCCCATGGATCATTTTTCAGTTGTTTGATACCAAGGCTCATCTTACGGTCATCACGATCGAGTGTCAAAACCACAGCTTCGATTTCGTCACCGACTTTTAAGAAATCCTGAGCACTGCGAAGATGCTGGCTCCAAGACATTTCAGAAACATGTACGAGACCTTCAACACCCGGTTGAACCTCAACGAACGCACCATAGTCAGCCATTACCACAACTTTACCTGTGATCTTGTCTCCTACCTTGACGTTTTGATCAAGTGCATCCCAAGGATGGGGGAGAAGTTGTTTTACTCCGAGTGCAATTCGTTTCTTCTCATTATCGAAATCAAGGATAACAACCTTTATGTCCTGATCAAGCTCAACTACTTCACGAGGGTCAGAAACGCGTCCCCAGGAAAGATCCGTGATATGCACGAGTCCATCAACACCTCCGAGGTCAACGAATACACCATACGGTGTGATATTCTTAACTTTACCTTCGAGAACCTGGCCTTTTTCAAGTTTGGATATTATATCTTTCTTTTGAGCCTCGAGTTCAGCTTCTATTAGAGCTTTATGAGATACAACTACGTTCTTGTATTCTTGGTTGATTTTTACAACCTTGAATTCCATAGTTTTGTCAACAAACACATCGTAATCGCGAATAGGACGTACATCGATTTGAGAACCTGGCAAGAATGCCTCGATACCAAATACGTCTACAATCATACCGCCCTTAGTGCGTGATTTAACATAACCCTTGATTATTTCATCATTTTCAAGAGCCTGGTTAACTCTATCCCAGCTACGTGTTTGGCATGCTTTCTTGTGAGAAAGTTTTAACTGTCCGTTTTTGTCTTCAAGGTTTTCAATATAAACCTCTACTTCATCACCAACTTTTAGGTCTGGATTATAACGGAACTCAGAGATAGGAATGATAGCATCAGACTTCATGCCAATGTCTACTCTTACTTCTCTTTTTGAAATTGATTTGATGACACCAGTCACCACTTCGTTGTCTTTAGCAGTCTTAAGAGATTCATCGTAAGTGCTTATAAGCTCTTCTTTGCTCTTCGAACCTGCTGTTTCGCCATTTGCATAGGCTTCCCAATCGAAATCTTCGATAGGGGTTTGAACTTTTGATTCGCTCATTAAAAGGGGTTAATAAATTAGGTTAATGATTCACTTATTTTTTAGGCCTTAGCCTTTGGGATGCAAAATTATATTAAAAATCATTAATTTGCAAATTTCAAGATATTATTAAGCTTGCTGTTAATCACAAAGCAAGCATATCCGTCTCATGTGCCAGCATATCAAGATAATCTTGACGGTCTTCCTCAATTATCTCGTCCAATCGACGGGCATTGTTTTTAATTTCATCTTTTCTTTCTCTCCAATACTTGCCAAAACGACGTCCAATCCATTTTAATTCAAGCTCTTTAAATTTTTCAAATGCTTCATCAAATAACGCCTGGGCTTCATTTATGGTTTCTGAATTTAAAATCATATGTAGATATCGACGTGTAATTACTTGTCCCCCTATGTCTACCCATTCATCGGGCCTGCCACCATCATTTTCAGGGAATTCTAAGTTATGAAGCACTGAATACAAATATTTAGAAATGGCGAGAGTGTATAGTGATTTCGCTCTTTCAGCTGCTGCACGTGTAATTTTTAATCCTTTGTAGCGTATGTAAAAGTCGTCCTCCGCCGGCTTGGAAAGGAGATTGTCTAAATTATCTATAGCATTTAGCAAGGTTTCGACTGTTGATGGATTAAGAACTTCAAAAGTAATATGATCTATCAAAGGTAGCTTTCTGTTTAATCTGCGGTCTCTTAATGGCCATTTCTTTTCATCTCTTAATAGTCCACAGGAACGAAGCATGAGGCCCGGAACTATAGTAGTGTATCCTCTGTCGTCTCCAAACAAATATGAAAAAGGAAAATCAGAAGTATCCGGGTGATTTTTATGAGGTCCCATCAATAAAGAAAATGCACCTATTCTAGCCCCCAGCATAAGGTAGGATCCGGAAGAAGTTTTCACTCCACGTTCCAAAACTCCCCAATGTATGGGTCCCATCTTATACATATGGTTACTTTGATTGGTTCCCGAACCTGCGTTCATGAAAGAAGTCTGGCAACCTATCAGAAGAGAACCTTTATGCATACTGACCGTATAAGGGCCAGCCAATAAAGAATGGGCCTCACCATTTTCCATTTCACAATTGGCAAAGAAAAGGGAATCATGGGCCGCGAAACCGCTCCCTAAAATTGCACCTTGTCCTATATAACAATTATATACATGGCTTTTTGATTCTAATCTTCCGTCTTCAAGAATAAAATTTTCAGCATCCACACCATTCCCTATGTAAGTGAAACTTTTACCCTGAGCGGCATTATTTATTATTGAACCGTTTTCAAGTCTTGAAGCACCATCAATAGTGATTTCTGCACCTATGCTGACATTTTTAATGCTTCCGCAATTTTTAATAATAGAATTTTCTCCAATTTCAGCAGAAGTGACACGAGAATCTATGAAACCTTTAAGAGAAGACTTAAAATTATATTGCAATAATTTTGGCTCTCTTGCAAGAAGTGTGGCTATTTGAGATGATAACCCGGGGTATATAGGCACGGCGCGAGATCCGGTTTCGTCAAGAACTGATACCTTAGTTCCGGCTCCAAAATGTGAACTTTCTTCACATTCTATAGAAGCCACATTTTCTATAATAACATTTTCCTTTATGGTTAAACCTGAAATTCCTCCGGGGAGATTTCTTATCTTCACTCCCTTGTAAATATTGACATAACCTTTAAAATATACGTTGACTATATTTGACAAATCAAGCCAAGATGAAATAGAAATAAGGTTCCAGTCATTAGCAGTACAGCCTTGCGCCTTTAACCTTTCTATTTCTTCAAGAGAAAGATTTCTCAATTTCGAATCATTATTGCTCATTTGATTCCGGATAGTCGACGTCTTCGTCATACTTTTGGTATAAAAAGTCATTATATGGGAAACGTTCCGCATGTATTTCCCTCGCTTTTTCATAAAGAAGATTTTTCAATGCTTCAATATTAATATGTTCTTTTGCGGAAATAAAAACACAATTATTTGCCATTTTAGACATCCACGACTCCCTAAGCGCTTCCAATGGAATATTTTCTTTCTTGAAAGGGGTGAGATCATCCTCATCCTTAGGACTATAAGTGAAGGCATCTATCTTGTTGAATACCATTATGACAGGTATTGGTTTTTCTCCACATACTTGTTTCAGGGTTTCATTCACTACTTCTATTTGTTCCTCAAAACCGGGATGGGAAATATCTACTACATGTACAAGCAGATCAGCTTCTCTAACCTCGTCTAAAGTTGACTTAAAGGAATCTACCAAATGAGTAGGAAGTTTCCTTATAAATCCGACAGTATCAGTTAGAAGGAAAGGCAAATTATCAATAATCACTTTTCTTACGGTTGTGTCTAGAGTGGCGAAAAGTTTATTTTCTGCAAAAACATCACTCTTACTCAACAGATTCATCAATGTTGACTTACCTACATTTGTGTAACCCACTAAAGCTATGCGGGTAAGTTTTCCTCTGTTTTTTCTCTGAACACTTTTTTGCCTGTCGATATGTTTCAATTCTTCTTTAAGTCGGGATATTTTATCAAGAATTATACGTCGGTCAGTCTCAATCTGTGTTTCTCCCGGTCCCCTCATACCTATACCTCCTCTTTGACGTTCCAGATGAGTCCACATTCTTGTGAGCCTGGGAAGTAAATATTGATATTGTGCAAGTTCCACTTGTGTCCTTGCTGTAGCTGTTTGTGCCCTTTTTGCAAAAATATCCAAAATCAAACTTGTACGATCGAGAATTTTAACTTTCAATTCATTCTCAATATTAGCAACTTGTTTAGTGGAGAGATCATCATCGAAAATTACCAAACCGATTTCGTTATCTTCTACATATTGTCTTATCTCTTCAAGTTTTCCTTTGCCGACATATGTGCGAGGATTGGGGTAGTCAAGTTTCTGGATGAAATTTTTTACAGGGTCAGCTCCTGCTGTCTGGGCAAGGAAATCCAATTCGTCAAGGTATTCTTTCACCTTATTTTCATCTTGCTTTAATGTAACCAAGCCCACTAAAACAGCTCTTTCGTTAATTTCTTTATTTATAATATTGTCTTCAATCATATAGTTTAATCTTATAAAATGAAAAAGGCAGGAGTGAATTGGAGTCCTTCCTGCCTATATAACAATTCAAAATTTGAAATTATTAATTATTTCTTCACTTTGTTGTATTTAGCATTTAATCCTTCAATTACTTCTGCGGTTATATCGAGAGCAGGGTTGATATAAAGAGTTGCAGCTTTAAAGAAAATGGCATCATACCCTTTCTTCAAATTGTATTCCAAAATATATGCCTCAATTGAATCGTTAACTGTTTTCTGTGCCATTAAAGCAGTGTTTTCAAAATTGTTCTGTAATGCGGCCACAGCTCTTTGAGCTTTGTTTTGCATATCGGCATATTGTTGCTGGTCAGCCTGAAGAGATGCTTCACTTAAATAACCGTTATTTTGAAGTTTATTCTGCATTGTAGTGGCCAAAGATTGTAATGAATTTTCATGGCGTTTCACTTCGTTCTGCATGTTGCTTTGCATTCTAAGCATTTCTTCATTATAATCTTTAGCAAGGTTATAGTTGCTTAAAATGGAATCAAGGTCTACATATCGGTAGTTCGGAAGCAATGAATCCGATTTAGCTATTATGCTTGATATCTTTGCTTTTGTTGCATCCTCTTGGTTTTCGTTCTTTCCACATGAAATTGCCACTAAACATAATGCGAGTGCCAACAAAGAGTTAATAGAAAAAAACTTTTTCATCTTTATATCTTTTTTCTGTTTTCTTTATAATTAATAATGAATTGCAAATTTAGAAAAAAAACATCAACTTAAAAAAATTGTTTTGATAAAAGAGTCAATGTTAATAAAGAATTATTCTTTAAGTAGAAAGAGCTTGGAGGAAAGAACTTAAAATTACTAATGATTCAACCATTGAGGAATTAATATGTTATATCTATATAACTATTAATTAAAAGATTATGGAACTACAGGATATTAAGTCTCCAAAAGACATTAAAGGATTGAATTTTCAAGAATTGGAACATATAGCTTCACAGATGAGAGAAGCAGTTTTAAACAGGACATCCCAGATAGGAGGGCACGTGGGTCCGAATTTAGGGGCAGTGGAAACAATTATAGGTATGCACTATGTTTTTGACGCTCCTATCGATAAATTAGTTTATGATGTTTCTCACCAGGCTTTCCCTCATAAAATGTTAACCGGAAGAGTTGATGGGTATCTTTACAGGCAAGATTTTTCTAAAGTAGGAGAGTATACAAGCCCTGTAGAGAGCCCCGAATATGATATTTTTTGGGCCGGACATACTTCGCCGGCATTGAGCCTTTGTGTGGGTCTTGCTAAAGCACGAGATTTGAAGAAAGATAACTATAATGTAGTGGCTTTAGTTGGAGATGGAGCCCTTAGCGGTGGAGAGGCCTTTGAAGGTCTGGATGCCGGTGGAGCTCTTAATTCCAACTTAATATGCATAATTAATGACAATCAAATGGCTATTGCTGAAGATCACGGAGGTATTTATAAGCACCTGGAACATCTTAGAGAGACCAATGGCACAGCTTCAGACAATCTTTTTAAAGCTTTCAATTGGGAATATTTATACGTAGCTGAAGGAAATAATGTGCAGAAAGTGATCGAGGCTTTACAAAAAGTTAAGAATTCTAAGAAACCGACTGTAATACATATAAACACTCAGAAAGGGGAAGGTTATACTCCCGCTGAAGAATATCGCGAGGCCTTCCACTATAGAGATCCATATGATATTGCCACAGGCGATCTTCTTGTAGTTAATGAGGGCCCCAATTCCACAACGGTTCTTAAAAACTTTATAAATAGAAGTGTAAAAAAATATCCTACCTTCTTGGCAATATCTTCCGCTACTCCCGATAGTTTCGGTTTGAATGCCAAAGAAAGAGAAATGTTGGGTGAACATTATATCGATGTAGGGATTGCTGAACAAACAGGTGTAGCAGTAATGGCCGGAGCCGGTAGAGGAGGGGCTAAAGTGGTATATTCAGTTGTGGGTACATTCTTGCAAAGAGCCTACGATCAACTTATTGAAGATTGGGCAATGGATCCCTCTCCCGCTTTAATGGTTGTGGCAGAAACAGGTATAGCAGCCAATAAAGATCAAACTCACCTTGGTTTTTGGGATATTCCAATGATAACTTCTATACCGGATATTATTTATCTTGCCCCGGCTAACCTTGAGGAGTTTGACTCCATGCTTGAATGGGGACTTTCTCAAGATAAATATAAAGTTGCTGTAAGACAGCCGGTGTATACTACCGAGCATGCCGATTATGAGGTGGATAAAGATTATTCTGACCTTAATAAATTTAAAGTGCTTAAAGAAGGTAAGGATGTGGCCATTATCGGTGTCGGTGATTTTTTGATAAAAGCAAGAAAAGTTGTAGATATCTTGGCTACTAAAGGAATAAACGCCACTTTGATTAATCCAAGGTTCATTTCAGGCGTTGATACAGAACTTCTTGGCAATTTGAATAAGCAACATAAGATTGTTGTAACAATTGAAGATGGATCAATAGAAGGAGGATTCGGACAGAGAGTGGCTTCCACACTCGGAACCAGTGGTTTGAAAGTCCTAAATTTTGGCGTGGAAAAGAAGTTTGTAGACCGGTACAAACTCTCAGAATTGGAACAAGCCAATCATTTGCTTCCTGAACAAATAGTAGACATGATCCTATCCAATCTTTAAAACTAAGAATTTACAATCATTCCAATTTTAGTGGGACTGTTTAGTTCAATAAACACAAGAAGATTAAGTTAATAGAGATATACATTTTTGTATATCTCTGTTTTTTTGAGGATCTCCGTTTCTTATGATAAATGTCAAAGGAGTTTGAAAGGAAAGGGTCGAATAAGTTTTTTTTTCTATTCCCATGTGACTTTAAGGTCCCTAATAAGCGTGGCGGAAGCTCCCACTGTCCCCGTATGTTGTATGACAAAGGAATTATTGGAAGTGGGTTGCTCAATTGGAACGTATAAATTTACAAATGGCTTTATATCCGGATTACTTGTTTCTACCATAGGTGCCTCGGTTGATGCTGAAGCCGTGAATGAATCTCCCGTAAATTCTAAAGAGATATTACATGGATTTCTGAAGCAATTGGATGCAATTGATTCACTCACCGGAGTAACAAGGCCGTCTTTGTATTCTACGAGAGTGAATGTCACTGCCTTATCATAATTGGGAGTTCTTTCAATGCGTAAAGCGTATCCGTTAAGTAAGATTGGATCGAAATTAACGCAAATATCCATATATTGACCTGTGGCACTTCCAAATCCCTGTCCGGGACCTTTACATGGTTCTGCAATGAGCGATAAGCGCATAGACTTACAATCGGTAAGAGTAGGTGTATAGGAAAGTCGTGCTCCCCTTGTTGCTTGTACAAGACCAACACCTGTGGAGGCATCAGTTCCATTTCCATAATACCAACTCAAATTTTCATCTGCCTTCCAGTCATGATCTTTAGTATCAATAGGCTTATAGCTGTCAAAATTCCAAAATCCAGGCTTCCCTAATTGTCCTTTAACAATTGGAATTTCTGCAAAAGATGTGGATAAAAAGTGTTCTTTACCCGGAGAAGATTTTGAAATTTCCTCTGAGATTACACAATCGAGAGATACGAATTCAGGAAGTCCCTGATGGGAATCTGATAGCTTGGGACTAATAGATGCTGATATGTAATATCCTTGGTCAGCGCTTGTCAGTTTATAGTTGGACCCTTTTTCTCCTTCTCCTTGAAGGACAGGAATTCTATCACTTCCATCTCTTTCTTTAGAACGATACCAAACAATGAAGCTTTCATCATTGTTAATTGAACCGAGAGAATATTGCATCTTGATCATAGAATCATCTAATGTAAGAGTGGGTTTTTCTTTAAATTCGGGAGCATCTTTCAAAAGAGG
Organism: Muribaculaceae bacterium; assembly: GCA_022510425.1. Classification (GTDB taxonomy): domain Bacteria; phylum Bacteroidota; class Bacteroidia; order Bacteroidales; family Muribaculaceae; genus Lepagella. The sequence goes on along the minus strand of JAFLTO010000001.1, from coordinate 15,589 downwards.
ATGAATTCTTATTTTTGTTGCACCTACCAAACCTTCGGATGTATTGACTGAAATGATTTCTTCTTTATCTTCCGGAGAATGATTTGAACTGATAACTATAGCATCATTGTTTTGCTCGATGAGGTTAATAGAAGAGGGACCAATCCAATGAAAGTTCTCTATATTATAATTTTTTAAAGGGTAGTCACCCCATAGCCGTGGTGATACAGTAAGATGTAGTGTGTCTCCAACAGGTTCAAGCTGTCTTGTTGTCGTATTAATTGTAAGCATAACCGGTAAAGAAATCAACTGTTGGTTCGTCTTTTTCTCTATTTCCTTAATCGAAGTCAAAACATTGAGGGGATCCCAACCGTCATTTCCACCAAGCAAATTAGGGGTATTGTAAATGATACTATCATTATCTACTACTTTATATGCACTTAATATCTTGGAGTCTGTAATATCTACCCCAAGTTCTGAACGGTTAGTGTCTATTTTAACCTGTTCATTATTAAGCGTAACATTACTTTGATAGCTTCGTATTGAAGAGATAGAAGGTGTCCATTGCAACGTAAGATCGGGATTTCCCTTAAAACGGGTATCTATCAAAGTAATCATGCCCGGCATTTTAGTCATATATTGAATTCCATCTACTAGAGAATTGATATCACAATTGAGAAAGACTGCTCCTGTCTGTGAAGTAGAATAAAAGGGTTTACCACTGTAGAAAGTAAATTCGCAGTCAAGGTAGACAGCTGACCCAGAAAGAGCATCATCCGTACATTCAAAATAGCAGTCCTTATATAAAGAACGTCGAGCTCCTATGAGGGGACAAAGATTTAATCGACTAAGAAACCTGCAGTTACGAGCAAAAAGTCGATCGGTGCCATCGCAGATACCAAGTTGGGCCTGTACTATCGCATTATTTCGTTTAGGGCGGTTCAATGACGGATCAGATAGATATTCAAGATCGATATTGCAATAGTTACCATATGTCATATTTTCGGTGTGAAGACTCCTACCTTTGAAATGTAACATTGTATAGTTGCCAATAGCTCCTTGGGTTTGACCTCGATTCACTGCAAAGACCACATTTTCAGGATTATTGGTTAGACCTATGATTGAAAGAGTATCACAGATTATTTCAGTGGCATAAGGAATGCTTTCCTCTTTTGAAAATGGATATCTAATGGCTGGATCATCAGGATTGTCAAGCCAGTAAACAGAAGGCGAGACAAAAAGGGTTATACTGGAAGCTTCACTATTGTTTATGGCATCTATAGCTTTTAACGCATCATTAAAAATATAGGGTGATTCGTATTTATCAGGAGTAAGAAGAAAGTTCTTTTCATTAAGAATATAAGTTTGTCCTCCTATTTTGAAAGATCCTGCTTCCGTATCAATTTTTAGGGAATGAGCTAATAATATTGGAGTAAAAAATAATAAGATAGAGAAAATGAATGGTCTTAGCATATAATTTTTTATATTTAAAACTACTAGAATCATAAATTTTCTACAATATTAATAATAAAGTTTTGATTTTTTGCATTTTCTCGTTTATTGTTGCCAATATACTATTACATTTCCATAAATAATTTCTATATTTTTCATTCCATGGGTTATTTATACAATAACTGAAACAGGACATCTCTTTATCAAAATTCCCAATCTTATAAAAAATTCCATCGGACTGAATAAAATCTATATCTAAATCATAAGAAACAACATCATGTGTAGAAGGGACTTATATATATAATTATCTTGAAGTTAATGATTCAAAATAAAAAGAAGTAGAATGCGTTATTTAATAAAAATTAAACTGTATGAAAAAGAGAAATTTATCGTTTATTTTAATGGCTTCAGTCATACTGACTGCTTGTGGAAACAAGCAGTCTTCAAAAGAAACTGAGGAAATGCCGAATGATACTATTCCGGTAGCAAAAGTATACTTTACAAAAGATATAACACCGGAATCTCTTGTAAAAATTTATGAGGCATTAGGGGTAACACCTCAAGGGAAAGTGGCTGTGAAAATTTCAACGGGAGAATCTGCCGAATCCTATAACTTAAAACCTGAGCTAATTAAGGATTTAGTGTCTAAAGTGAATGGTACTTTAGTTGAAAGTAATACTGCTTATGCCGGCAATAGAAATACTACCGAAGCTCATCTTAAGGCGGCTAAAGAAAGAGGCTATATGGATATTGCAGAAGTTGATATCTTGGATTCTGAGGGAGATTTAAAAATACCGGTAAACGATACAACATGGATAAAATATGATATAGTAGGTTCACATCTTCCAAATTATGACTTTATGGTAAACCTTGCTCATTTCAAAGGTCATCAAATGGGAGGTTTCGGAGGTGTCTTGAAAAATGCAAGTATCGGAGTGGCTTCAACCGCCGGGAAAACATACATCCACTCAGCCGGCCGCGCTGAAGATTGGGAACATTTCTGGGAATATACAGATAATCAAGACGGATTTATTGAATCTATGGCTTCAGCGGCACAAGGTGTACATAATTATTTTAAACAGCCCGGTAAAGACATTGTGTATATAGATGTTATGAACAATATGTCAATAGATTGTGATTGTAATGGTCATCCCACGGCTCCGGGACTTTTAGATATGGGAATTTTGGCTTCTACCGATCCCGTAGCTCTTGATAAGGCTGCTATAGATATGGTGTTCAATCATGAATCCAAAGAAGGTGACGACGCCGGGCCAATGATTGAGAGGATAAAAGAATTACATGGTACTCATATAATTGACCACGCCGAGAAAATAGGATTAGGCACAACTAATTATGAACTAATTAATATAGATTAATCTTTTCTTTATGGTGTCTCACAAAAGGGACACCATTATTTTTTTAATTAAAGAATAATGTAAATGAAAATTCTTAAGTCTATAACGGAAGTCTGGTCTTTGTGTTGTAAAAATCCCTTAATCATTTATTTAAAGAATTTATCGACATAAAGTTTTCCATGTTAGAAGAATTTATTATATTTATGGTTAATAAAATAATAAACCAAAATGAGCAAATCTAAAGTTTATTTCATTTCTCGTATAACAGCAGAAAATCTAATAAAAGTTTATAAAGCACTTGGTCGTGAGGCCAAAGGAAGAGTAGCAGTAAAACTTTCAACCGGAGAAGCTGGCAATCCTAATCATCTAAGCACTGATGTAATTAAAGGTCTGGTACATCTGGTGGATGGAACCATTGTTGAGTGTAATACAGCTTACGAAGGAAGACGTATGAATTCCCAAGATCATCTTCAAACAGCAGCTGAACATGGATTTACTGCAATCGCTGAAGTTGATATAATGGATGCAGAGGGTGATGTAGCTCTTCCGGTAAAAAAAGGTAAACACCTTAAAGAAAATTATATAGGGAAAAATTATCTTGACTATAACTTCACAATGGTTCTATCTCATTTTAAGGGACATCCGATGGCAGGATTCGGAGGTGCTTTGAAAAACGTAGCTATTGGGATCGCATCATCAGCCGGAAAGGCATTGATACACACGGCGGGAAAATCAAGAGACGTGCCTGTAGATTGGGAAAATGTTCCTCCACAAAATGATTTTTTGGAATCAATGGCAGAAGCATGTGAATCTGTTTTTGATCACGTTGGAGATAAAATTCTCTATATAAATGTAGCTAACAACCTGTCGGTGGATTGTGACTGTTGTGCTGAACCGGAACCAATTAAAATGGAAGATATTGGCATCTTTGCTTCTCTTGACCCTGTCGCTTTAGACCGCGCATGTATAGATGCAGTATATTCATCGAAAGATCAGGGAAAGATTCACCTTATTGAACGTATTGAAGAGAGAAATGGTACATATCTACTCGAATATGCTGAAGAATTAGGATTGGGAAGTAACAATTATGAACTTATAACTGTAGAACCTGTAGCTCCTGATGAATAAATATAACATAAACCAACAGGCCATAATAATGTGTGGAATCAGTGGATCAGGAAAAACATTTTATGCCCGTGAATTTGAGCAAGAAGGCTACATAAGACTTTCCACTGATAGTCTAATATGGGAAAAGGTAGGTGCGGAGTTATATGGATTATCTAAAGAGAGACAAAAAGAACTTTTTACTCTTTGTAATCAAGAAATTCGGAATAACCTCCGGAGACTGCTTAAGTCTGGTCATAAAGTTGTTTTGGATGCCACAAATTGTAAACGGTCAGTAAGGAATGAAATTCGAAATTTATGTGCCGAAGTTAATATAAACCCCGTATTTGTTTATTGTTTTGCTAACAAAGAAATATTATGGAAACGCCTTTTATTAAGGAAAGGTGACAGTCCCGATGACTTAATTGTTTCTAAAGATCAATTTTCTGAATATTGGCAGGGATTTGAAAGGCCTGAGGATGATGAAACAGATTTTATTTACCAAGATACAAATACTTTAGAAACATTAAAAAATAAATGAAGGAGTAGACCCAAGAATTTTATAAGTCATCTTTTCATTTATAAAATATGAAGAACGGCTGAGGAATATTTTTCCTGAAATGGAAGAGGGGAGCCGTGTTATGGCTCCAATAACTGGAGTACGATTTCCTGAGGTTAAAATACGATTTCCTGAGGTTAAAATCGGTAAGAATGTTATAGGTAAGAATGGTTGTCTAATGATGGCAGCAGGTGGGTTGTAAGGACAAGTTCTGTGGTTACGAAAGATGTTCCGTCGGATACAATTGTAGCCGGGAATCCGGCAAAATTCATAAAGAAAATTGATTAATAAAAGAAAGAAGAAAGGTCATATGTGCATTTGCAATGATTGAAAGGATAAAAAACTTTGTGACCCTCCTCATATAAAAGAAGGAAACTCGCGGCACATGCACTTCATCCATTTTGCATTTGACCCCAATTGTCAAGACGAGTTTCCTTCTATAAGTTTGACTTTATTACAAATGAAGTAATAAATGTTTCATGGCCTATTACTTTGCAAAATTAATAAATTTATTTAAAACAAGAATAAATATTAATTAAAGTGTAAATATTTCCACACTTTTAATTAATATTTCTTTTGAAAAGGGTGTTATACAGATGCTAAAATCAATAAAAAAGCAGTCACTACATTTAGTAACTGCTTGATTTTGTGGTGGTCCCACTTGGGCTTGAACCAAGGACTCCCTGATTATGAGTCAGGTGCTCTCTTCGGCATATAAAAGATGCGCTTCGCTCATCTTTTCTATGCAACCAACTGAGCTATGGGACTTTATGAAATCAAGACTTGTATTGTTTTCTCACTATTAAAAGATACGGTTAAAACATTTGAGAAAACATACCCTTGTTTTCAGGTTAATACTATGTGATTGTTCTCTAAAGCAAATTTAATCATTCTTATCGGGCGTAGCAAGTAAATCAAAAGGAATCAGCTCATATCAAGGTATCTTTTTCAAGTGTTTCCTGATTCTGACTTACTACTAAAACTGTAATAAATGTGAAATAAGAGAATCCTGTTTATTAAGCTACAATCCTGCTTGGGATAATTCCAAAGCTAAACCACTCTTTTCTATTACTTCCGACCGATTATCAATATTATCTTTTAAGAAAACATTAGTGAAGGCTTGAAGTTCCTTAATCAAGTCAATTAACTTTTCCTCAGTAGGAGGTGGAAGGAAAACACTTTCATTGGTGTTTTGCCCTATGTTTACCTGCTCAGGCTTACAGATTCTTATAAGCTCTAAGAATTCCTCTTTGTCAAAATCCATAATCGGTTCTAAAGTGACATAAGTCTTTAATCCATTCTTAGCTAACAAAGCCATGTTTTCAGCTCTTTCTAAAGGAGTAGGAGAATTCTTCATAATTTCCGGAATAAAGCGGTTTGTTTCCAAAGTGGTGCATATCACAACCTGATTCCTTTTAGGATTAAAAAGAGGATGGTCTTTGAATTGCAATAATCGTTTTGGATTTTTCGTCTGAATCAAAAACCGTGTCCTGTTATCGTCAAATTCTTCATCAAAAAGACCTCCATTCGTTTTGGTATAACAAAAGTCAAAAACCTTCTTTATCCATTCAAAAGGAACGTTGTCAGCACAGAAATCAGTGGAACTACCTATGAAAATAAAATGCTCAGGATTAAATTTTCCCTTTAGCTCCTCCATATCAAGTCTCATTTGACCTAATGAATATGGCATGGTCTTCATATAACAATAGGCACAGTCATGCAAACACTTGCCTTTAATTGGATTCCATGTATGAGTAATAAACTTATACATATTCCCTGAAATTGGATTCAGCTTCATAATTTAAATTTTTGTTCAAAGATATAGAAGCTAAAGAATCTGTCAGGTGAATAATTATTTAAAAGGAAATTACTCCCCTCTAATAGTAGTAATATTAAAAGTGTGAAAAAGAGATTCAAAAATAAATCAAGTTAAAAATTACCTTCTTAATTTGATTCTGAATTACTTCTAAAACTGTAATAAACGGAATTGTCTTATAATCTTGAAAAGAGATAAAAGTTATTTTATTATGGTAGATATTCAGTTACATAGAATGATAATAACGTCTTTCTTTAAATTCATGGGTTCCACAATCAGAACAAAATATAAGAAAGCCAAAAGCACCATGTACCATATCACCGTTATATTCTTCCTCATGATGTATTTTTGTTCTCATACCACCACAATGTTTACACTTATCACATTCTAAGTAAATAAAACGTGGGTGCGTTTCAATGTATTCTAAAATATTTATCCAAATAGCTTCATCTTTGCAAGGGAGCTTACTAATTTTCTCCTGTAATTCCTTTAATTTTATTTGAGTTTCTTCTTTATTATATTTAGGATTATTGAAATTAATCTTATTTCGGTCTAATTTAAGTTGTCTCATAATATTTTCTTTTAAGAAATAATGTAATTAAAATCAGCGAATTATCCAAATTTTAAAGCCAAAATCGTTCTTTTAGTATTAAAATGATAAACAGCAAAGACAAATTAGTCTCTTAATCCCTTATAATTTCAGGGTTCTTATGGTTTACCAAACATTCTATCAGATTTTTCTTCTATATACTGATACAGGTTATCTATAGAAACTCCGTCTTTTTGAATAAGAGGATAAAACTCAACTTTTACCACTGTATCTACAGGAGTTGAATATTCAAAATCCCAACCTGCCACTCTTAAATGTATCTCTCCTTTCCTTCCTGTGGATTCCACTATGCTATCCATTGTTTTCCACCTTTCAACAGCATAGTTATTTGAATTTAGATTAGTTGGGTCATAGATATATTTCCACTCTCCATTGTCATAAGTATAGACAGGATAATCAAACCATTCTCCGTCTTTAAAGTGATCTATCCCAAATTCCTCTATTCCGTTTAAGTCTAAATCTCCCTCATATCTTAGCATACATGAAACGGTATTGGTGATGATTAAATCCTTAACCGTTCCTTTTTTGCTATAAACTCTCCAATTCTCATTCCGTCTTGGAAACCCTCTCTTATCTAACGGCTCACTAATAAGAGTATCTATATCTATTCCATTGAATCTACCAATAAGAGTATCTCTCACATTCCTTAATATTTCTATTGAATCATTAGCTACTCCTTCAATCTGAACAAAATTATTAGCAGTATTATTACTTGTCTCTTTTGATTTGGATTGACAACCGACTATTGAAAGTGCTATAATGCTTATTATGAGTAATTGTGAGATTCTCATTCTATAAAATTTGAATTTTGTAAGAGGTAGATTTTTCAAGTCCTGTCTATAGACTATAAAATTTTTCAAAAATATACCTATCAAAAAACTACTACATTTTTCAAACTACCCCTATAAATAGAGAAATTTTCAAAAAATGTTGTATATATCTTTTCTTGACTTTAGAAGGGTCTTAGCTTTATTTAAATTCCTATATGAGTATCTATTCTTGAAAATCTAAAAGCCTTACTGAGATTCCTTAATAAGAGACCTCATCAAGAAAGATGTTATCAAAATTCAATTCAAAAGGAAATTCAACCGCTTTATAAACTTTGAACTTTGACTTTTGGATAACCGGAACTATCTTATTAGCCAACATCATTTCCGTTTCATTAGCGAAATCTCCGTTAATATAATATTGTAACGTTTCTTGAAGGTCTTTTAATGCTTCCTCTGTTGAATTACCTGTACCTGTAATTAAAGCTAAATCCTCAGGCTGTTTTAGAAACCATGCCATATATTGTTGGAATCTGTCTTTTGGTGCTTCAACAACTATATTCAATGTATTTGGAGTAGATTCAGGTTGATTCTCAAAATGAAGATTAAAGTTGCTATTATCTGTCAAATATACATGAAGTTCTCCCTCTGCATAGTATTCAGAAAGATATTTCATTTCATTAGACCAACTCTTTGAATTCCCTGCTTCCTTGTCTATGATAGACTGTATTGTACTTCTTAAATCTTCTAATGCTAATTCAGGAGTTAAGCCATAACCTATTAAATACACCTTACGTTCCCTACAGTCTTAGCAACATACTTAGGAGTATGTTCTTTGCTCTTATCAATTAATATTTTCATAAATCTTTTACATTATTGCCTTGCCTTAAATTTTTAAATCAAAATTATTGAATTTATGTCCGCACTTAGGACACTTAAATCTTTTTTCATATTGCAAGGAAGTTCCCCATGGACTTGCATTACATCTTGTACCACACTTAGGACAATCCTTTTGTACCTTATGTCTTTTATATGGAGCATAAAACATAGCCCAAACAGTTATGCCAATAATAATTAAAATAAATAATTCCATAGGATATTTGATTTATAGATTAATTAATCATAAGTTTTTATTGTTCCGTCGGAATAGCTAACCTGTTCTATAAATGCACCGTCAAACTTATATCCTTCTTTAATATTAAAAGGAATCGTAACTTGCTTTGATTGTGAAGGTGGTATATTGGTGGAAATAATTTTGGTATCATAACTATATCCACTTGTATTAAAGGGACTGCTTCCAATCTGTTTTGATACTATAATAAATTTAATTGAAGTGATTGTCTTATTGCTAACATTAGAAGGAGTAGCAATAACAGTGGAGGCATATCCTTTATTATTATATGTCGCTCTGACTTGAATCCATGCACTTGCAAACATAGGCATGAAAAGGATTGCTGTACTAATCAATACTCTTTTTAATAAGTTTTTCATATAAAGATATTTTTTATAGATTTATCTGAAACTTGGAAATTCTAACACCTTTTTATTCCTTTCTATAGCTCGGTTAATATTATCACTAATCCTGAAACTTCTATCAAAATATTTATAGTCTTTATATTTGTTGACTTCGTTAATTGGTATTTCTGCAATGAATTGACTATTGTAGGTCATTTCTTCATTTCCGTATTTATCTTTCTTTGGTTTTTCAAGTTTAACACACACCCATACTGTATTAATACCTGATTTAGAACAATCTTTTAACTCTTGGAAGGTATCTTCTATTAACTCATTTAGTGTAAAATCCTTCCAATCTCTTTTATTAATACCACTTACTCCTACTCTTGGATAAGGCATTGTTATATAAAGATTATTCCCTTCTATTGTAATTGAATATGATTTTTTCTTATTACAACTAATAATTGCAATAATTCCGATGAAAAATATGAGGAGGTATTTTAAATTTGATTTCATAAAAAATTTATAAATAAAAATTGGAAATTTCATATCAATACATTATATCAATCCTTACATTGGAAAATCATATAAATAATTGAGAATTAAATCTTTATTTTTATGTTTATATGATTCTAAAAGTGGTGTGCCAACGAAAATTCTATTTTTTGTAATACTATTATCTAAAGTATCTTCATAAATAAATATTAAAACCTTGTCTCTATGAACACCTTTACTTGTGTATATCCCTTTTTTTATGATTGCAGGTTTTTCTTCAGAAATCAAAGAACAGAAGAAAATTTGGTTATCAATATCCCCAATAAAAATTTTATCTCCCCCTTCTGAATAAAATTTATATTTACTTATAGAATCAGATTTAAAATAAGGATAAGAGCTTGTTGTAAGCAATATATTTTTCCCAATAGTATGAACATAATAGGCACTTTCCTCATTTATTCTAATATGTCTTTTCCCTTTACAACTGCTCATAAAGATAGACAAAACAAGAATGCATAATAATAAGGCACATTGATTTTTAATTAATTTCATATAAATTTTAGTGCTTCTGAATCCTCTTTGAAGCATTAAAATATTTTACAAAAGAAAGGTGTGAGGATTCGTATTGTCTTACTCTCAGTTCAGGCTCTCGCATTGCCTATCTCTTGAATAAGACAATAGCTCCCACACCGTCTTGCTATATAGTCCACCCCATAAGGTGGAATATAGAGCTTCCAATGCAGGTGCTATTGTCAATCATCTTCAAGAGATTTCAAACTTGCGAGATTTGAACTGAGAAGATAATTTCAATAACACCTTTCAGTATTACGACTGACTGTTCGCCAACTCTATGGCTGTGCCAATCAGTCGCAAATATACTGAAAAATGTTAGAGTAGGAGCTATTGTAAGGATAAATTTCTCATTTTCTAACAGGTCAATACATCATAAATAATTGCACCAATCCAAACTGTTGCTATGGTGGCAAAGGGGAAAGTGAATAATCCAATTATAAAGAGTATTATAAGAATCCACCCTGTTCTTTTACTTCTTTTACTAATATTCATAATCTGTAGTATTTAAAAGAAGAAGGGGAATATCCTTTTAAAATACTCCCCTCTAAATTCAGTTGATAAACCAAGAATAACTACTGTCTCCATGAAGTGCGTCTCTAATTCCTTGAGCAATCTCTGTAGCATTATAAGAACGGTCAAGAAAACTGTCGATATAACTGCTCTTATTAGCTCCTGTCAGAAGATTGTAGAATCTCCACATATCTATTTCAGAACCCTCTGCTCTGAAATTTTCATCGCTTATATAGGCTTTTGCAACAGCATTTATCTGTGTGTCCGTTATAAGGAGACGTGGAATTTCCCTTTGTAGCTTCTGTGGGAGTGCCTGATAAAGTCTCATCTTTCCAAGAATCTGACAGAATTGGTGTTCAGTCATAGAAGTCTCTCCAAGAGTCTGCATAAGATGAAGATGTTTTGCAGGGTTGTAGTGTTCAAGCATTTCAAGAACCTTCATTCTGAGGTCATTTATACTTGACACTTCAAGCTGTTCCACATATCCGTCTGAGCTGACACATAGGTTTGTGCAAACAAGATTCTTAAATCCAATGAAAATTTTGAACTTTTCAGGGGATTTCTTAGAATATAGATTCATGTGATTGTAGGCTCTTTCTCCACCAATAGTGAGATTAAGCCTGTTTCCGTTCACATTCTCCCATATCGTTGGAACTTCCATGCAAAACATCATTCTTTCGTAATAGATTGTTTTATCACTTTCCAAGAGCTGATTTGCAGGTTTATGGATAGCTTCAGGGATTCTCCCTTTGATAATGTGTGAGACACGGATATCAGGGGAATCAATCTTTTCTCCGCTGAAAAACAGGTTTACCGCTTCTTCCACTGTCTCAATAAAGGCATTATGAGAAATAGTCAACTCATTATCTTTACTGAAAACGGGAACTATGCAGTCATTTCTAAGGTGTGAAATATTCACTTCCTTTGTGTTTGCTTCAATGAAGGGACTTGACTTTTTAACAGTAGTCTCAAAATCTGTTAGCACTTCTGCATCTGTGGCATACCCATTGAGCCAACTTTGTCTCTGTGGCTCAACTGAATTGAAAACAATTAGATTTTCCATAAATCAGTATGTTTAAAGGTTAGTAATTTTTATTTTTACTCTCAGAAGTGGTAGGGGGATTAAGAGTGATGTGCAGTTATTCGCCCCTAACTCAATCAAAAATATAATTATGGCATTTTAGCAAAAGGGGAGGGGGGATTTTTATAATTAACCTTTATATAATGAACGTGGCTTTTAAAACTGATAAAAATTGCATGGATCTATTTCCTTTTAAATTGGAAGTGGATATTATGGAAAAATGAAAAACTCCATATTTTGTGGATATGGAGCTGAGACAGAATTTTTATAATTTTTTCTTTTATAGTCCTGACTTGAAAAATATACCGTCAGAATCTGAATTGTAATAATTTATAAGAAGGGTCTTTTTTTGAGTTGCTTTCTTTGTATTTGCTGTAATAATCCGTTATAGTAGTCTGCGTGACTTTATATTTTATTCCATACTTAGCATATATCTGTTTTAGCCTTTCCTGAATCACTTTCTTTGAGAGATAGACTCCTATTTCATATTCAGCTTGTATTTCATCTATTACTTGCGGACTGAATCTTAGTTTTTCAGCTTCTTCTTTGTCATATCCTTTAATTGCTTCTTCAATCAAAGACTTTTTATAACCACATTTCTTTAATCCGTCAGCTCCAATCTTTTTATAAGATTGAATAACGAATACACCTTCGTCAATCATTGACAATGGCTCTAAATATATTCTTTTGGAAGCTTCATCAATACGTCCGTTTTTAAAATCTGTTTCTATCCGTTCCAAAGCTTCTGTTATAAGTTTCCTTCTCTCTATGGCTAATTTGGACTGATTTATTCTGAAAATATCATCTTCTCCAACTGTGTAAATATGTGGTATAAATAGAACATTAAAATAATTGGAACTTTCGTAAGCGTTTAATAAAGACTCAGGAGACATATAATAAGACTTTACTCTTTCTTCATTATAAAGGTTATCAAGTGCAAAATAATTAAGCGTTCCGTTATCATTTAAAAGATCTCTATATTTCAGATTCTTCATATCTGTATTAATGGCAGTCTTTCTTGCAGAATCCTTTTCTGTGTTATGTTCCTCCATTAAATGTGTATAAGTATCTGCGTATCTTTCCACCATTCTATTCAATTCACCTCTTGAAAAGAATTTCATGTTTGGATTGACCGTAGAAATATGTGTCAAAGATTTATAAGTGATTCCTTCAACATCTCCTTTCCTGAATCTTCCCTGAATCTGTATTGCTTCTGTTAGAGGGTCTATCATTGTATAGGTGGCTGTCCTAAGGTCTGTAAGCATAATGATGTCAGGCAAAATTGGAAATATTGTAATATCAAGTCCTGAATAAAATCTGCAAGTAAAGAAGTTATATCTTGCAAGGGGATAATCTATTTGTGAAAAGGCATTTGATATACCTCTGCCATTTAGTTTCTTCACACTCTTTTCTGAACAAAAGATTTTATAATCATTCATTCCAAGTTCTTCTATTATGGCTTCTATGCTATCAGTCTTGTTCATGAAAATACAGATACATTCACTCTGTGCCAACTCAGCAATTCTTTCAGTCAAAGTCCTTTTAAAACTGTTTGTAACAATCAGTATGAGGTCTTTCCTGTAATTATAAGAAGGAAGTATCTTCAACCTTTTAAAATTCTGAGTTTCAAACATTGGGTGAGACGGCTCTAATGGAGTTGCAGACACCATTGCTTTTCTTTTAAAAGAAAAGAAGTCTTGCATTGGAAGTGAAATAGAAGGACGGTAATCATGGTCTTGTACTATTTTTTCACATTCATCATAAAGACAGAACCAATCTTCACTGAATATGTCAATACCTGTTTTTAAAGCTTCTCTTGTAATCTTATAGAAACTTTCAGGAGTTGTCAGAATCTTCTTATAAGTAATATCTTGTGAAGTCAAATATTTTGATAATGGCATGGGAGTGACCTTTTCATATACTCCCTCCAATTTTAAGTCTTCATTGTCAAGTTTACATAGAATTACGGGAACATTAGGCTCTATTATTATGGAATTTCTATGAGCATATAATTCACAGTGTGTAGCTCCCAATCCTGTAACAGTTTTATCAAGTATAATATTAGAAGGTATCACACCACCATAGCCATGACGCATTAATGCTTCACTTAACCATTCATATTTATGTATGTCTATCGTAACTGTCTGCATAATCTGATTTTATTTTAGGATTTTTGAGAATTTCTCAGGCGGTAGAAACTTTGGAAATTTTTGTTATTATGGGCACCCTTCCAAAATCTACCGCCCAAGAAGTTTTAATAATCAGCTATGTCAAGCCGCTTTCTTACGTTCTTTGAGTTCTTCTATGAACAAAGTCAGTTCCATAGCAAGACAGGCTGTCTTCCCATTGCAATCACTAATACGGTATGAAGTGATTGAGGAAGCAGGGATTTTTTCTAATGCTTCTACCACGGTAGGTATGTCATATTTTTTAAGTGTCTCATTTATGGCACTTATGATATAACGGCTTCTGAGTTCTTTCTCAGTAAAGACACATAAAGCTGCGTCAAGCAATGTTTCAGCGTCTTGAACCGACCGGCCAACTTCAGGAAGTCCTTTCACTTCCATACCCATTGCCAACTTGATAGTGTCTGCCTGTTTTAGCTTCACATCAAGAGCCAACTGTGCGGTGTTCATTGGAACATTATACTTTAGAGCAATTCTATGGACTGCCTTATATGTTTCGTTATTGGAAGCCAACGAAGCTACTCCAACTGCCTCAACATTGTTGAGTTTACGGCTGTGTAAAGTTGAGTTACCTATTACTTTGCCGTATTCTTCTAATGTTTCATAATGGTGGATTTCCACATTTTGGAGCATACCCTCAACTTCAAACCATGTATAGGTATCAGCTGTATCACATGGAACATATACGTTTGGTGTTCCTTCCTCAATGAGATTTCCTTCACTGTCTCTCAGTTCCACTCCTTCTTTCCAAAATGGTTTTGGGTCTGCGAGGTGGAATATGCGTGAGAGAAATTTCTCTCTGTCAACTATTGCTGTGAGATTTTCTTTGTCTTTTGGACGCTCCATATTATAAATGGAGTAACCGATGATAATTTCTGTCTGTGTGCCATTGAGGTTGGCAATAACCTTTTTCATGTTTTTTTTCATCTGAAAAAATTTAAAAGTATTAAAAATAAATTTTAAAGTCTCGTATAACCGATTTTCAAGTGCACTTATTTTGTTTTCGATTACGTTGCAAAATTATTTTTTTCATTTTCTGTGCACAGAGAGTAAACGAGAGGTGGTTGGTTACTCCCCTCTAATGAAATGGTATAAAACAAGAAATCCTGTCATTCTCAAAGGAACAACAGGAGTCAAAGTATCTGATTATAAGAGCTTTCTAATAGAAATAGATATTGCCTAATGTTTTTATCTCTTTATTTTTATATTGTTTGAAGAAGCCTTTTAAAGTTTCATCACTCATTAAGAAATTTTCATTACGGGATAGACCAAGTTTATAGATCAACGAGGAAATAAGCATATATTTACTGAGTGACACTCCCTGATATTTTCTGCTGTCTCCTTTGAACTGAGGATTTATGTCAAAGAAATATCTCAGGAGCTTTGCAAAATACCATATCAAAACAGAATCGGATTCGTTATTAAAAGGGAACATCCTTTCTATGTCTGATTTGTCAAAAGAGGATAAAGCCTGTTTATCTTCAATTGAACTATAGCTCTGTTTTATCCATTTCAAGACGGTTAAAAGAGCTTTTCCGTTAGAAAGAGTGATTTTTGATTTATCTGTTTTAAGTGTCAGCTCTGTTTTTGCAGAATCAATGGCTTTGTTCACTGACTCCATGAATTTTTCAAGAATATCTTTAGTAT